>NZ_CP040792.1:1200000-2400000 GCF_021952865.1 Clavibacter californiensis
CGTTCCTCGGCGTGGGCGTGCTGCCGCCGACGCCGTCGTGGGGCCAGATGATCGCCGACTCGGTGACCTGGTACACGGTGGATCCCGCGTACTTCGTCGTGCCGGGTTCGTTCCTCTTCCTCACGGTGCTGGCGTTCACGGTCTTCGGCGACCACCTCCGCACCGCGCTCGAGCAGGGGGAGGCGGCATGATCGGCTACCTCGTCCGCCGTGCCGGAGCCGCGCTGATCGTGCTCGCGCTCATCAGCCTGTTCACCTACATGATCTTCTTCCTGCTCCAGCCGGACCCCGCCGTCACCATCTGCGGCAAGACCTGCACGCCGGACAAGATCGACTCCATCCGCCAGCTCCTCGGCCTCGACCGGCCGTTCTGGGCGCAGTACGGCGACTTCATCACGGGCATCTTCACCGGTCGCACCTACGGGGACGGCCCGACCGCGATCCAGTGCTCCGCGCCCTGCCTGGGCTTCAGCTTCCAGACGCAGCAGCCCGTGCTCGACCTGATGCTGTCCCGCCTCCCCGTGAGCGTCACGATCGCGGTCGGCGCGGCCGTCCTCTGGGTCGTGTTCGGCGTCGCCGGCGGCCTCGTCAGCGCCATCCGGCAGGGCAGCGTGTGGGACCGGACCGCGATGGCGGCGGCGCTCACCGGGATCAGCGTCCCGATCACCTTCGCGGCGCTGCTCCTGCAGTACGTGCTCGTGGTGCAGCTGCAGATCCTGCCGTTCCCGCAGTCCGTCGCGTTCTCCGACGACCCCGTCCTGTGGTTCGAGTCCTACCTCATGCCGTGGCTGGTGCTCGCGCTCGGCTACGCGGCGATCTACGCGCGCATCGTGAGGGCGAACGTGATCGACACGCTGCAGGAGGACTACCTGCGGACCGCGCGCGCCAAGGGCCTGTCGGCGGCGCTCGTGATCCGCCGCCACGCCCTCCGCCCGTCGCTCACGCCCGTCGTGACGCTGTTCGGCATGGACTTCGCCGGGCTGCTCGGCGGAGCCGTGATCACCGAGAGCGTCTTCGGCCTCAACGGCGTCGGCAAGCTCGCCGCCGACTCCATCGCCAAGAACGACCAGCCCGTCATCATGGGCGTCACGCTCCTCGCCGCCACCTTCGTGGTCGTCGGGAACGTGGTCGTCGACGTGCTCTACACCGTGCTCGACCCCCGAGTGAGGATCACCTCGTGACCGCCACCGCACCGCACCGCCCGCCCGCCCGCGCCGTCCCCGGGACGCCGCTCCTCGAGGTCGACCACCTCACCATCGCGTTCCCCACCTCCCGGGGGCCGGTGGAGGTGGTGAAGGACCTCTCCTTCCGGGTGGAGCCGGACAGCACCCTCGGCATCGTGGGGGAGTCGGGCTCCGGGAAGTCGATGACCTCGCTCGCCGTGATGGGCCTCGTGCCGCGCGGCGGGAAGGTCACCGGGTCCATCAAGCTGGCGGGCGAGGAGCTCGTCGGCCGGAGCGACAAGGAGCTGCGGGCCATGCGCGGCGATCGCATGGCGATGGTCTTCCAGGATCCGCTCTCCTCGCTCAACCCCTACTACACGGTGGGGCTGCAGATCGAGGAGGCCTACCGGTCGCATCGCTCCGGATCCCGGAAGGCCGTGCGGTCCACCGTGGTCGCGGCGCTCGACCGGGTCGGGATCAAGGAGGCCGCGACCCGCGTCGACCACTACCCGCACCAGTTCTCGGGCGGCATGCGGCAGCGCATCATGATCGCGATGGCGCTGTGCCTCGAGCCCGAGCTGCTCATCGCCGACGAGCCGACCACCGCGCTCGACGTGACGGTGCAGGCGCAGATCCTCGACCTCATGCGCTCCATCCGCGCGGAGACGGGGATGGGGATGCTCGTCATCACCCACGACCTCGCCGTCGTGTCCTCCCTCGCCGACGAGGTGCTCGTCATGCAGGGTGGGCACCGCGTCGAGAGCGGCACCACCGAGCGCGTGTTCACCGCGCCGGAGGATCCGTACACGCACGCCCTGCTCGAGGCGATCCCCCGCATCGACGCCGCCTACGACCGCCAGACGACGGGATCCGCCTCATGAGCCCCCACGACGCCTCCGCGCCCGCATCCGCCCCGACCGCGCCCGCCGCGGCGACGCCCGAGCCGTTCCTCTCCGCGCGCGACCTCACCAAGGAGTACGTGACGCGCGGCGGTCGCGGGCTCCGGCCGCCGGTGCGCCGCTTCCTCGCGGTCGACGGCGTGAGCCTCGACGTGCCGACCGGGCAGACGCTCTCCATCGTGGGGGAGTCCGGATCCGGCAAGTCGACGACCGCGCGGATCATCGCGCACCTGCTCGACCCGACCTCCGGCACGTTCGCGCTCAAGGGCGAGGACATGACGCACGCGAAGGGCGCCGCGCTCCGCGAGTTCCGGCGGCAGGTGCAGGTGGTGTTCCAGGATCCGGCGTCGTCGCTCAACCCGCGGCACACGGTGGAGCAGATCATCAGCGCGCCCCTGCGGTACCAGGGCATCACGACGCCCGGCGGCCACGGGCAGCTCGTGCGCGACCTGCTCGACCGCGTGGGGTTGAACCCGGATCACGCGCAGCGCTACCCCGCGCAGTTCTCGGGTGGGCAGTGCCAGCGCATCGGGATCGCCCGGGCGCTCGCCGTGAGCCCGGGCCTCATCGTGTGCGACGAGGCGGTCTCCGCGCTCGACGTGACGGTGCAGGCGCGCGTCATCGCCCTGCTCCGCGACCTCCAGCGCGAGCGCGGGCTCAGCTACGTCTTCATCGCGCACGACCTCGCGGTCGTGCGGCAGCTCTCCGACCGCGTCGCCGTGATGAGCTCGGGGAAGGTCGTGGAGGAGGGGACGCGCGACGACGTGTTCGAGCGGCCACAGCACCCGTACACGCGCTCGCTGCTCGACGCCGTGCCGCGGATCGACCCGGAGTGGGATCGCAAGCGCCAGGTCGCGCGCGCCGCCGCCGGCCTCGACACCACGGCGATCGAGACGGCCGGCGGGTCGGCCGCGTGATCGTCGGATCCGCGACCGTCCCCGGCGTCCACGTCACCGACCACGAGATCGAGGTCCCACTCGACTGGGCCGCGGCGCGCGCCGGCGAGCCCACCGCGACGATCACGGTGTTCGCCCGCGAGCTCGTCGCGCCCGACCGCCGCGGCGACGACCTGCCCGCGCTCCTCTACCTCCAGGGCGGCCCGGGCGGGAAGTCGCCGCGCGTGCTCGACGACGGCGGGTGGATCGGCCACGCCCTCCGCACGCACCGCGTCGTTCTCCTCGACCAGCGCGGCACCGGGCGGAGCACGCCCGTGACGGCGCGCACGATGATCCGGTTCGGCGACGACCACGCCGCCGCGGCCCGGTACCTCGCGCTGTTCCGCGCCGACGCGATCGTGCAGGACGCCGAGGCGCTGCGGCAGCACCTCGAGGGCGGGCGCCGCTGGTCGACTCTCGGCCAGAGCTACGGCGGGTTCCTCACCCTCACTTACCTGTCGCTCGCGCCGGAGGCGCTGTCGGCCTGCTACGTGACGGGCGGCCTCGCCTCCCTCGACCCCGACGCCGAGGAGGTCTACCGCCGGACCTACCCGCGCACGGTCCGGAAGAACGCCGGCTACCACGCGCGCTACCCGGGCGACGTGGCGATCCTGTCCCGCCTCGCGGACCGGCTCCAGGTCGGCGACGTGACCCTGCCCGACGGCGACGTCCTCACCGTGAAGCGCCTGCAGACGATCGGCATCGACCTCGGCATGGCGCCGGGGCGCGAGCGGATCCACGCGCTGCTCGACGAGGCCCTCGACGACCGCGGCGAGCCCACCGACGTGCTGCTCGCCGAGGCGATGCGCCTCACCTCCTACGCGGCGAACCCGCTGTTCGCGGCGATGCAGGAGAGCATCTACGCGTCCGGCACCCGGCCGGCCACCGCGTGGGCCGCCGAGCGGGAGCGCGGCAGGCACCCGGCGTTCGCGCCGACCGCCCGGCCGCTGCTGCTCACCGGCGAGATGATGTACCCCTGGATGTTCGAGGAGATCCGCCTGCTGCGCCCGTTCCGCGGCGCGGTGGAGGAGATGGCCCGCCGCGACGACTGGCCGGAGCTCTACGACCCGGCCCGCCTCGCTGCCAACGAGGTGCCGCTCGCCGCCGCGATCTACCACGACGACATGTACGTGGACGCGGGCCTGCAGCAGGACACGGTCGCGCGCGTGGGGAACGCCCGCGCGTGGATCACGAACGAGCACGAGCACGACGGCCTCGGAGCGCCCGGCGTGCTCGGGCGGCTGATGGACACGATCGCCCGCGATGGAGGAGGCCTGCCCCGATGACCGACACGACCCACGACACGACGCCCGCCACGACGCCCGCCACGACGCCCGCCACTGACCCCGGCGCGCCGCGCGTCCCCTTCGCTCCCGAGGAGCGCCGCCCGCCGCGCCTCGCGGAGCTGCCCGCCTTCCAGGACCTCATGGCGGGCGGCTGGATCACCCCGGACCGCACGCCGACCACCGTGCCCGGTGCCGTCGAGGCGGCCGCCGCGCACCGCGCCCGGTTGAGCGACGCTATGCCCGGCGTCACCCTCGCGGTGGTGAGCGGGTACGCGCCGACGCGCAACGACGACTGCCGATACGCGTTCCGCGCCGACAGCGACTTCGTGTGGCTCACGGGCGTGCAGATCGAGGGCGCGGTGCTCGTGATGCACGCGGTGTCGGGAGGCCACGACGCCGTGCTGCACGTGCCCGCGCCCGCGCACCCGGGGGATCCGCGCTTCTACTCCGACGCCGACCACGGCGAGCTCTGGGTCGGCCCCGCGCCCGCGCACGCCGACTGGCAGCGGGTGCTCGGGATCCCCGTGCGCGATCCCGACCGCATCGCGCCCGACCTCGCCGGCGTCCGCGACGTCCGCCGCGCGGGCGCCGTCACCGGCGTGCCGGCCTCGCTCGCCGACGTGCCCCGCGACCCGGCGCTCGTGGCGGCGCTCGGCGAGCTGCGCGTGATCAAGGACGCGTGGGAGATCGAGGAGCTGCGGCGCGCGGTCGACGACACCGTCGAGGGCTTCGCCGAGGTCGTGCGCGCGATCCCGCGGGCGCGCGCGCACGGCGGGGAGCGGTGGCTGCAGGGCACGTTCGATCGGCACGCGCGGACGGTCGGCAACGGCCCCGGCTACGCCACCATCGTGGGCGGCGGCGGGCACGCGACGACGCTGCACTGGGTGCGCTGCGACGGCCCGCTCCGCGACGGCGAGCTCGTGCTGCTCGACATGGGCGTGGAGGCGCGCAGCCTCTACACGGCCGACGTCACCCGCACGATCCCCGTCGACGGCACGTTCACCCCCGAGCAGCGGCTCGTTCACGACATCGTGGAGCGCAGCCACCGCGCGGGCCTCGAGGCCGTCGCGCCCGGTCGGCCGCTCGTCGACTTCCACCACGCGTCCATGGAGGTCATCGCCCAGGGCCTGCACGACCTGGGGATCCTGCCGGTCTCGGTCGACGAGGCGCTCTCGCCCGCCGGGCAGCACCACCGGCGCTGGCTGGTGTGCGGGATCGGCCACCACCTCGGGCTCGACGTGCACGACTGCTCGGGCGCCGGGGTCGCGGGCTACGACCGCGCGGTCGAGCCGGGCATGGTGCTGACCGTGGAGCCCGGCCTCTACTTCGCGCCGGACGACGGGATGGTACCGCCGGAGCTGCGGGGCATCGGGGTGCGGATCGAAGACGATATCGTGGTGACGCAGACGGGGTCCGACGTGCTGTCGGACGCGCTGCCGATCGACGCCCAGGGCCTGGAGTCCTGGATGCGGGAGCAGCGGTCCCCGTCCTGACACAGAGGAGGACCCGCGTGAGCCTCTCCGCACTGCGTCCCGCACCCCCGCGCGAGAGCCTGCGCGAGCACGTGCACCAGGCCCTGTCCGCGGCCATCGTCTCGGGCGAGCTGGAGCCGGGCACGCTCATCACCGTGCCCACGCTCGCCGTGCGCTTCGACGTCTCGGCCACGCCCGTCCGCGAGGCGGTGCTCGAGCTCGAGAAGCGCGGCTTCGTGGAGACGGTCCGCAACAAGGGCTTCCGCGTCACCGCGGTGAGCGACGAGGAGCTCGGCCACCTGGTGCAGGTGCGCCAGCTCCTCGAGGCGCCGGCCATGGAGCGGCTCGCCGGGCACCTGCCCGAGGGCGCGCTGCCCGGCCTCGAGGCGCTCGCCGACCGCATCGAGCAGGGCGCGCGCGAGGGCGACCTCCGCGCGTACCTCGAGGCCGACCAGGAGCTGCACCTCACCCTCACGCGCATGCTCGGCAACCCCGTGCTCACGGCGTCCATCGCCGACCTCCGCTCGCGCACCCGCCTCGTCGGACTCGCGTCGATGAAGGAGAGCAGCCTCCTCGACGCCTCGGCGGCCGAGCACCACGAGCTGCTGCGGGCGCTGGTCGCCGGCGACGGATCCGGGGCGCACGAGCTGATGGTGCGGCACATCCGGCATGCCTCCGGCTGGTGGGCGGGGCGCGGCGAGGACGAGCCCGCGGGGGATGCAGATGCCTCCCGGGCCGAAGACGACGCCTGATCCGTCCGGCGCCGCCCCGCTTCCCCTCGGCGACGATGTGTGACATATTACTGTCACCGCCGTTCGCCACCCGCCTCCCCGAGGCGCATCCACCCGTGAGAGCAGGGACACCATGACGCGTCACGTGGTCGTCGTCGGCGGGGGCATCGTCGGGGCCGCGTGCGCCCGGTCGCTCGCCCGGGCCGGGATCCGCGTCACGGTCGTCGAACGCGCCGCCGTCGCGTCCGGCACGAGCGCGCAGGGCGAGGGCAACATCCTCGTCTCCGACAAGGGCCCGGGCGCCGAGCTCGAGCTCGCGCAGCTGGCCGCCCGCCGCTGGCCCGAGGTGGCCGCGGAGCTCGCGGACGAGCTGGGCGACGCGCTGCCCTCCATCGAGTACGAGCCCAAGGGCGGGCTCGTCGTCACGACCACCGACGAGGGCGCGGATCCGCTCCTCGCCTTCGCCGCCACCCAGCGCTCCGCGGGCGTCGACGCCGTGCCCGTCGACCGGCGCCGGGCGCTCGAGCTCGAGCCGTGGCTGAACCCCGCGATCACCGCGGCCGTGCACTACCCCGAGGACGCGCAGGTGCAACCCGCGATCGCGACCGAGGCGCTCGCCGCGTCGGCCCGGCGCGCGGGCGCGGTCGTGCGCACCGGGGTCGAGGTCATCGGGCCGCTGCTCGACGCCGACGGCGCGCTCCGCGGCGTGCGGACGAGCGCGGGCGACATCCCCGCGGACGACGTGCTGATCGCGGCGGGACCGTGGTCGGGCGGGGTGGCGCGGGCCCTCGGCGTCGAGCTGCCCGTGCTGCCGCGCCGCGGCGTCGTGCTCGTGACCACGCGCATGCCGTACCGCATCCACCACAAGGTCTACGACGGCGACTACGTGGGAGCGGTCGGATCCGGCGACGGGGCGCTGCAGACCTCGGGCGTCGTGGAGTCGACGCCGTCGGGCACGGTGCTCATCGGATCCAGCCGCGAGCGCGTGGGCTTCGACGCGTCGCTGCGCGTGGCCGTGCTCGAGGAGCTCGCCGCGAAGGCCGTGCGGCTCTTCCCCTTCCTCGTCGAGGCGAATGCGATGCGCTCCTACGGCGGCTTCCGCCCGTACCTGCCCGACCACCTGCCTGTCGTCGGGCCGGATCCGCGACTGCCCGGCCTCTGGCACGCGAGCGGCCACGAGGGCGCGGGGATCGGCCTGTCGGTCGCGACTGCGGACCTCATCGTGGCGCAGATGACGGGTGTCGCGACCCCGCTCGACGTGGAGCCCTTCTCCGTCGCGCGCGCGTCGCTCGGGCTGCTGATGCCCGGTGCCGCCGCGCCCGGCGTCGCGCTGCCGACCGACGCGGCCGGAGCGCGCGCATGACGCCGCGGCGCGTGGACCCGGCGCGCGACCCGATCCGCCCGGAGCCGGCCGCAGCCGTCCGCTTCACCGTGGACGGGGATCCCGTCGAGGGCGTCAGCGGCCAGACCATCGCGGGCGCGCTGCTCGCCTCCGGCACGCTCGCCTGGCGGACGACCGCGAGCGCAGGCCGGCCCCGCGGCGTCTTCTGCGGGATCGGCGTGTGCTTCGACTGCACCGTGACCGTGAACGGGCTGCCGGACGTCCGTGCCTGCCAGCGCCGCGCGGTCGAGGGCGACGTGGTCGAGACCGGGCCGGGCGCGACCGTGCCCGACGCGCGCGCGGGGGAGGCGTCGTGAGCGGCGCGGACGAACGGCGGCACGTCGTCGTGATCGGCGCGGGACCGGCTGGGCTGGCCGCCGCGGTCGCCGCCCGCGGTCGCGGGGCGCGCGTCACGCTGCTCGACGCGTCCGACGAGCTCGGCGGGCAGTACTGGCGGCACCTGCCGGCGACGCGGCCCGCCGCGCGCGAGCGGATCCTGCACCACGGCTGGGACGCGTTCACGGCGCTCCGCGGGCGGCTCGCGGCCGACGCCGGCTGCGAGATCGTGACCGGCGCGCAGGTGTGGGCGATCGAGCGGCCGGAGCCGGACGCGACAGCGCCCGATGACGCGCCCGCCACCGCAGACGTGCCCGCGCCCGCCGCCGTCGTGCACGTCCTCGTCGGCCAGGTCGACGGATCCGGCCGCGAGCTCCTGACCCTCCGCCCGGACGCGCTCGTGCTCGCCACCGGCGCGCACGACCGCACGTTGCCCTTCCCCGGCTGGGACCTGCCCGGCGTCTTCACCGCGGGCGCCGCGCAGGCCCTCGCGAAGGGCGAGCGCGTGCGCGTAGGCGACCGCGTGATCGTCGCGGGCGCCGGCCCCTTCCTCCTGCCCGTC
This sequence comes from Clavibacter californiensis, assembly GCF_021952865.1. Lineage (NCBI taxonomy): Bacteria > Bacillati > Actinomycetota > Actinomycetes > Micrococcales > Microbacteriaceae > Clavibacter > Clavibacter californiensis. The sequence continues at coordinate 1,208,765 of NZ_CP040792.1, forward strand.
GCCGTCTCGCTCGTGCAGGCGGGGGCGCGCGTCGTCGGGATCCACGAGGCCGCACGCGTGCCCGGGCTCGCCCGCGGGTGGCTGCGCAGTCCGCTCGGGCTCGCCCGCGCGCCGCACAAGGCCGCCGAGCTCGCCGGGTACGTCTCCGTGCTGGCGCGCGAGCGCATCGGCTACTCCACCGGCAGCGCGGTGGTCGCGGCGCACGGCACCGACCGCGTCGAGGCCGTCACCGTGCAGCGACTCGACGCCTCGTGGGCGCCGATCCCGGGCACCGAGCGGCGGATCGAGGTGGACGCCGTGTGCGTCGGCCACGGGTTCACGCCCCGGCTCGAGCTGCCGATCGCCGCGGGCTGCCGCATCGGCGCCGACCGCTTCGTCGAGGTCGACGCGTCCCAGGGCGCCGGGCCGGCTGGCGTGTTCGCGGCCGGGGAGATCACCGGCATCGGGGGAGTGGACCAGGCGCTCGCGGAGGGCGAGGTCGCGGGGCACTGCGCCGCGGGCGGATCCCCGTCCGACACCGCCGTCGCCCCGGCGGTCCGCCGCCGGGCCGTCGCGCACGACGTGGCCGGCCGCATCGAGGCCGCGCACGGCATCCGCCCGGGCTGGACCGGCTGGCTCCGCGACGACACGCTCGCGTGCCGCTGCGAGGAGGTGCCCGTGGGTCGGATCCGTGCGACCGCCCGCGCCGCGCGCTCCACCGACCTCCGCTCCATGAAGCTCGCCACCCGCGCCGGCCTCGGCACCTGCCAGGGCCGCGTCTGCGGGCGCACCGTCGAGCAGCTGCTCGCGGCGGAGGCGCCGGCGTGCGGATCCGCGCCTGCCGGATCCGCGCCTGCCGGATCCGCGCCCGCCGCGGTCGCCCCGGCCGTGCCCGGCCCCGGATCCGACCGCCGCCCCATCGCCTCGCCCGTGCGCCTCGGCGAGCTCGCCGCCGCCTACGAGCGCCGCGACGCCGGACCCCCGTCCCTCGCCGCGGCCGCACCCGGCGTCGACGGACCGCCCGCCCGCGTCGCGGATCCGCCGCCCGCCGCCGACCCGCCGCGCGAACCCGCGCCCCCGACCACCCCAGCACCTCCCCGCACCACCGACCGGAAGGACACCCCTTGACCGCACCCGCCCTGGACCTCGGAGGCGTCGTCGTCGCCACCACGCTGCCGTTCCGCGAGGACGCGTCGGCCCCCGCCGGCCTCGCCGTCGACTACGACGCGTACGCCGCCCACTGCGACTGGCTCATGTCGAACGGCTGCCGCGGCGTCGGCCCGAACGGATCGCTCGGCGAGTACTCCTCGCTCACCGACGAGGAGCGCCGCAAGGTCGTGCAGGTCGCGGTCGAGACCGTCGGCGACCGCGGGATCGTCGTGGCCGGCGTGCACGGCGTCGGCTGGCACCAGGCGAGGAAGTGGGCCGAGATCGCGGCCGAGGACGGCGCCGACGGCGTGCTGCTCCTGCCGCCCACCATCTACCGGGCGAGCGACGACGAGGTCGTCGAGCACTACGCGCGCGTCGACGAGGTGGGCCTGCCGATCATGGCCTACAACAACCCGTTCGACACCAAGGTCGACCTCACGCCGCAGCTCCTCCAGCGCCTGGACGCGCTCGAGAACGTCGTGGCGATCAAGGAGTTCTCGGGCGACATCCGGCGCGTGACGGAGATCCAGGACCTCACGGGCCTCGACGTGATCGCGGGCGCCGACGACCTGCTGCTCGAGTCGCTCATCATGGGCGCCGTCGGCTGGTTCGCGGGCTACCCGAACGCGTTCCCGCGCGAGGCCGTCGAGCTGTACGGGCTGGCGACGAGCGGCCGCATCGACGAGGCGAAGGAGCTGTACGAGCACCTCGTGCCCGTGTTCCGCTGGGACTCGCGCACCGAGTTCGTGCAGGCCATCAAGCTGTCGATCGACGTGGCAGGCGAGAGCACGGGCGGCCCCACGCGTCCGCCGCGCGCGCCGCTGCCCGCCGCCATCGCGGAGCAGGTCACGCGCGACACGCGCCGCGCGCTCGACCACCTCGCCGGGCGATGATCGAGGGATGAGGTCCTCCCGCGTCTTCCACGCCGTCGACTCGCACACGGAGGGCATGCCGACCCGCGTCGTCACGAGCGGCTTCGGCGTGATCCCCGGCTCCACCATGAACGAGCGCCGCCTGCACCTGATCGAGCACCTGGACCACCTGCGGCTCCTGCTCATGACGGAGCCGCGCGGGCACGCGGCGATGAGCGGCGCGATCCTGCAGCCGCCCACGCGCGACGACTGCGACTGGGGCGTCCTCTACATAGAGGTGTCCGGCTGCCTGCCGATGTGCGGCCACGGCACCATCGGCGTCGCGACCGTGCTGGTGGAGACCGGGCTCGTCGAGGTGCAGGAGCCGGTCACCACGATCCGGCTCGACACCCCGGCGGGGCTCGTGATCGCGCGCGTCGACGTGGAGGACGGGCGGGCCGCGTCCGTCACGATCGAGAACGTCCCGTCCTACGTGGAGCGGCTGGACGCCTCCATCGACGTGCCGGGCTACGGCACGGTCCCGTACAGCCTGGCGTTCGGCGGCAACTTCTATGCGGTCGTCGAGCTCGACGCGCTGGGGCTGCCGTTCGACCGGGAGCGGCAGCAGGAGATCCTCCAGGCGGGGCTCGCGATCATGGGGGCCGTCAACGACCAGGACGCGCCCTCGCATCCGGAGATCTCCGGGGTCGACCACTGCCACCACGTGGAATTCCTGGCGCCCGGATCGGACGCCAGGCTCTCGCGGCACGCCATGGCGATCCACCCCGGGTGGTTCGACCGCTCGCCGTGCGGCACCGGCACGTCCGCGCGCATGGCCGAGCTGTGGGCGCGCGGCGAGCTCGCGGTCGGCGACGAGTTCGTGAACGAGTCCTTCATCGGCAGCCGCTTCACCGGCCGGATCCTGCGGGAGACGACCGTCGCCGGCCGGCCCGCCATCGTCCCCGCCATCACCGGGCGCGCGTGGATCACCGGCATGGGACAGTACCTGCTGGATCCCACCGACCCGTTCCCGAGCGGCTTCCGGTTCTGAACCCGACGTCCCCACCGAGGAGAGACATGACCCCGCATGAGACCGGCACGACCACCGACCCGACCGTGGATCCCGCCGTCGCCGCGACCGTCGACGCCGTCGCCGCGCGCGCCGCCGAGGCCGCCGCGCCGCTCGCCGCCCTGGCGCCCGCCGACCGTGCCCGCGCGCTCGACGCCGTCGCCGACGCGCTCGAGGCGATCCGTCCCGAGCTGCTGCCCGTCGCCGAGCGGGAGACCGCGCTCGCGCCCGGCCGCCTCGCCGGGGAGCTGACGCGCACGACCGTGCAGCTGCGGATCCTCGCGGCAGCCACCCGCGACGGCCGCTACCTCGACGCCCGCATCGACCACGCGGATGCCGACGCGGCACCCGCCCCGCGCCCCGACATCCGCCGCTACCTCGTGCCCGTCGGCCCGGTGCTGAACTTCGCGGCGTCGAACTTCCCGTTCGCGTTCTCCGTCGCGGGCGGCGACACCGCGTCGGCGCTCGCGGTCGGCTGCCCGGTGGTCGTGAAGGCGCACCCGGGCCACCCGGAGCTGTCGCGCCGGGTCGCCGCGGCCGCGTCCGCCGCGCTCGTCGCGGCGGGGCTGCCTGATGGCGCACTCCAGCTCGTCGAGGGCGAGGAGGCGGGGCTCGCCATGCTGCGCGACCCGCGGATCCGCGCCGCCACCTTCACGGGATCGCTCCGCGCCGGCCGCTTCCTGGCCGACGTCGCCGCCGCCCGCCCCGACCCGATCCCGTTCTTCGGCGAGCTCGGCAGCGTCAACCCCGTCGTCATCACCGAGCGCGCCGCCGCCGAGCGCGGCGAGGACATCGCCGCGGCCCTCGTGGCGAGCGCCGCCGGATCCGCCGGGCAGCTCTGCACCGCGCCCGGCATCGTGCTCATCCCCGCGGGCCACGGCCTCGACGCCGTGCTCGCGGAGGAGGCCGGCGCCGTCGCGCCGCACGGGATGCTCAACGAGAGGATCGCCGAGGGCTACGCCGGAGGCCGCGCCGCCGCCATCGCGGTCGACGGCGTCCGACTCGTCGCGGAGGGCCGCGCGCCCGCGGGCGACGACGGATCCGTGACCCCCACCATCGCCGCCGTCGCGCTCGCCGACTTCGAGGCCGCCCAGGACGTGCTGCGCCACGAGGTCTTCGGGCCGTTCGCGCTCCTCGTCGAGTACCCCGCGGGCACCGACCTCGCCGACCTCGCTGCCCGCACGTTCCAGGGCGAGCTGACCGCGAGCGTCCACCTCGGCACCGAGGAGGCCGACGCGGCCGCGGCCGAGCTGATCCGCGTGCTGGCCGCGCGTGCCGGCCGCGTGCTCGTCGACGCCTGGCCCACGGGCGTCTCCGTCACCGACGCGCAGCAGCATGGCGGACCCTGGCCCTCCACCACGCTCGACCGCGGCACGAGCGTCGGCACCGCGTCGCTCGACCGGCTGCTCCGCGGCGTCGCGTTCCAGGGCGTCCCCGACGCGCTGCTGCCGGAGCCGCTGCGCACCGCGAACCCGTGGGGCGTGCCCCAGCGGGTGAGCGCGCGCGGCGCCCGCGCCTGACCCGCGGCGCCCGCGCCGCCGCCGATCGGGCCGCCGGACCACCCCGCCGCTGAGGGTTCCCACAACCCGCGACCGCCTGCCGCGGGACCGCGTTGGAGGCCCGCGACGTGTTTTTCGGCAGGTGGAGGATCCGTGCATAGCGTGGCCGGTGCCGGCAGGGATGCCGGCGCAGGCGACGGCACGGAGGATCCATGGTCGACACGGCGGCACGAGGACGCACCACCCGCGGCACGAGGGGACGAGGCCCCGCCGTGGGCCCGCAGGACGGCGCACGCCACGGGGGCTCGGCCCCCGAGGGCGCGCTCCGCGAGGCGGGCGTCCCGGTCGCGGGGGATGTCGACGCCGAGGTCGCGCGCGATCTCGACCGCACCGACGGCACGGCGGACACGGGGACCGGTCCGCGCGTCGACGTGGAGGCGCTCGGGCGCGTCCTCCTCGGCCGCTGGGCGGACGTCCGCCGCTCGTCGCGCGAGCTGACCAGCCGTCCCGAGCTGCACAGGGTCGAGGGGCTCGACATGCACCAGCACCGGGCGCGCGTCACCGAGCAGCTGAGGATCCTGGTCGAGCACGGGGGCGTGCACCGGGCGTTCCCGAAGATCGTCGGCGGCCTCGAGGACCACGGCGGCAACATCGCGGGCTTCGAGGAGCTCGTGGCGGCGGATCCGTCGCTCCAGATCAAGGCCGGCGTGCAGTGGGGCCTGTTCGGCTCCGCGGTGATGCACCTCGGCACCGAACGCCACCACCGCGAGCTGCTGCCCGGCATCATGACGCTCGAGACGCCCGGCGCGTTCGCGATGACCGAGACCGGGCACGGCTCCGACGTCGCGAGCATCGGCACGACCGCGACCTACGACCCCGCGACGGGTGAGTTCGACCTCCACACCCCGTTCCGCGCGGCGTGGAAGGACTACCTCGGCAACGCGGCCGTCGACGGTCGTGCCGCGACGGTGTTCGCGCAGCTCGTGACCCAGGGCGTCAACCACGGCGTGCACTGCTTCTTCGTGCCGCTCCGCGACGAGACCGGCGCGTTCCTGCCGGGCGTCGGCGGCGAGGACGACGGCCTCAAGGGCGGCCTCAACGGGATCGACAACGGCCGGCTCCACTTCGACCACGTGCGCGTGCCGCGCGCGAACCTCCTCAACCGCTACGGCGACGTCGCCGAGGACGGCACCTACACGTCCGAGATCGCGAGCCCCGGCCGCCGCTTCTTCACGATGCTCGGCACGCTCGTGCAGGGCCGCGTCTCGCTCGACGGCGCGGCGACCAGCGCCGCCAAGATCGCGCTGCAGATCGCGATCACGTACGGCAACCAGCGCCGCCAGTTCGTCGCGGGCGGCACCGACGAGGAGGTGCTGCTCGACTACCAGCGCCACCAGCGCCGGCTGATCCCGCGGATCGCCACCACCTACGCCGCGTCCTTCGCGCACGAGAAGCTGCTCGTCCAGTTCGACTCGGTGTTCTCCGGGAAGACCGACACCGACCAGGACCGGCAGGACCTCGAGACCCTCGCCGCCGCGTTCAAGCCCCTCAGCACGTGGCACGCGCTCGACACCATCCAGGAGGCGCGCGAGGCGTGCGGCGGCCAGGGCTTCCTCGCGGAGAACCGGCTCGTCGGGCTCCGCGCGGACCTCGACGTGTACGCGACCTTCGAGGGCGACAACACCGTGCTCCTGCAGCTCGTCGCGAAGCGCCTGCTCACCGACGTGAACCGCCGGTTCGCGAAGGCCGACTTCGGGGTGCTCGCGCGCTACGCCGTGGAGCAGGCCGCGGATCGGACGCTGCGCTCCACGGGCCTGCGCACGCTCGGGCAGGCGCTCGCGGACCGCGGATCCACCGCCCGCTCCGTCGGCCAGCTCCGCGAGCCGGACACCCAGCGCGCGCTCCTGACGGGCCGGGTCGAGACCATGGTCGGCGAGATCGCGACCGCGCTCCGCGCCACCCGCAAGATGCCGCCGGCCGAGGCCGCGGCGCTCTTCAACCGGCACCAGGACGCGCTCATCGAGGCGGCCCGCGCGCACGCGCAGCTGCTGCAGTGGGAGGCGTTCACCGAGGCGCTGGATCCCGCGTCGGAGACCGGCCGCGCGATGGACGACGGCACGCGCCGCATCCTCACCTGGACCCGCGACCTGTTCGGCCTCCGCCTCATCGAGGACGACCTGGCCTGGTACCTGATCCACGGCCGCATCAGCTCCGCGCGCGCCCGCGCCGTCACGGCCTACGTCGACCGGCTCGTCGCCCGCCTGCGCCCGCACGCGCAGGACCTCGTCGACTCCTTCGGCTACACCAAGGCCCACGTCCGCGCGGCCGTGGCGTCGGGCGAGGAGCGGGACCGCCAGGACGAGGCCCGCGCGCACCGCGACGCCCGGATCGCCGACGGCTCAGCACCCCGCATGGAGAAGAGCGGCACGAAGAAGGGGCGGTAGCGCGGGGCGGGCCTACGCGTGCAGCGCCTGGTCCGCCGGGCCCGTGCGCCATGACGCGAAGCGGGTCGTGAAGTCCGCGCGCGTCGGCGCGCAGCAGAAGGGGCCCGCGGTGACGGCGGCGTCGGGATCCAGCGGGGCGACCCGCACGAGACGCCACGGCTCCTCGTCGACCCGGGCGCGCACGGTGAGGGCGTCGCCGGAGCGGCTGGCGCGGATCGTCACGAGTCGGCCCGACCAGCCCGGGACCGGCGCGAGCGACCAGTCCGAGACGCCGTGCGTGACGACCGCGCCGAGGCCGTCCTCGCCGTCGCTGCGCTCGACGCCCGCCTTGATCCACGTCTCCGCGTCGACCCGCACGAACACCCCGGCCTGGTCGAACTGCTCGGCGAGCTCGAGCCGGAACGCGACCTCCACGGCCGAGTCCTGCGCCAGCGGCGCGACGAGCGCGTGCTCGGTGTCGTGCACGAAGCCGTAGGACGTGATCCGCCACGCGTCGCTGCCCTCGCGGGCGGTCACGTCCATGCCGTCGTCATGGATGCGCACTGCCTCCGGCTCGGTGGTCCAGGTGCCGCGGGACCAGGGGACGTCGACGAGGGCGGAGTCGGACGCGGGGGAGTCGGTCATGGGACGAGGCTAGGGCCGCGCGCGGATCGTCACACCCCGAGCACGAGACGGATGCCGGTGGCGATCTCGCCCATCGCGTGAAGGGGGAGACGGCCGACGGGGTGAGGCTCACCGGTCATGCCGCCCTGCCGCCCAGCCCCTCTTACGAGTGGCCCGCGGTCATGCCCGTCAGTCGGCCACCGGCCGCGGATCGCCCAGGAACGGCATGATCGCCTCGGCCCAGTAGGCGTGCAGCATGCGGTAGGAGAAGCGGTCGCGCACGAGCAGGCGCCTGCCGGAGATGTCGGGGTAGGGCGCGTGGCTCACGCCGTGCTCCGGGTCGTGGAGGCGGGTGGTCGCCCGGTTCAATCGGGAGATCTGAGCCTGGAGGAGCTTCCGACCGACCATCGGACTCGGCTGGAACCGGTCCATGGGCGGGATGCCCGTGACGACGATGCGGCACCCGTCGCCGGCCTGCCCGCGGACGGTGCGGACGATGACGGTGAGCCGGTCGATCCACTCCTCCACGGAGGTCGCGACGAGCACGTCGGGGATGCCGAGCGCCACCACGGCGAGGTCGAGGGGTGCGGGGGCCCGGCCGGCGATGACGGCGGCGGCCTTGCGCGCCGTCATGTCGTACGCCGCGATGCTCTCCCACTCCACGCCCCGGCCCGTCTGCGCCGCGCGCCGGGCCGCGATCTGCGCGGGCATGGCCATCCCGGCGAGCAGCACGCCGTACCCGGCGACGCCGATGTCGCCGATGAACAGGACGCGCTCGGGATCCGGCCCCGGGGCCGTGGAGACGTCGTCGTGCTGCGGGAAGATCCCGGCCTCCATCTCGCGCATGTAGAGGAGGAGGTACAGCCGCAGGGAGGGCCGCGCCACGGCGGCCACGGCGCCGCGGGTCAGCGGCGTCAGGGGCCGGAGCGCGGCACGGGCGACGGCCCGCGGAGAGGGTCGCCTCGGGGGCAGGGCGGGCAAATGGGTCCTCGTCTCCAGGCGGGGAAGCGGCCGGGTCCCTCACAGGGTATGCGGAGCCGGCCGCAGCGCCCACCGCGACCCGCGGATCCACGCCCTCGTCTGCGGCGCCCGGACAGCGCGGTCCGGCCGCCCGTCGTCGCCCCGCGGACCCGCGTCGCCCGCCCGTAGGCTCGTCGCATGCAGAGCCTCTTCCCCGAGATCGACCCGCACGACACCGGCATGCTCGACGTGGGGGACGGCCAGCTCCTCTACTGGGAGGTCTCGGGGAACCCGGACGGGATCCCCGTCGTCTTCCTGCACGGCGGCCCCGGCGGCGGCACGAGCCCGACGCACCGGCGCCTCTTCGACCCGGCCAGGTACCGCATCGTGCTCGTCGACCAGCGGGGCTGCGGCCGGAGCGCGCCGCACGTCTCCGAGCCGTCGGCCGATCTCTCCGTCAACACCACGTGGCACCTCGTGGCCGACCTCGAGCGGCTGCGCGAGCACCTCGGGGTCGAGCGCTGGCTGGTGTTCGGCGGATCCTGGGGCTCGACCCTCGCGCTCGCCTACGCCGAGACGCACCCGGCCCGCGTGACCGGCCTCATCCTGCGCGGCATATTCACCCTCCGCGCGACCGAGCTCGACTGGTTCTACGAGGGGCCGGCCGGCATGGTCTACCCCGACGGCTGGGAGGCGTTCACGGCGCCCGTCCCCGGGGTGGAGCGCGGCGGGATCATCGCGGCGTACGCGCGGCTGCTCGCGGATCCCGACCCCGAGGTGCACGGGCCTGCCGCGGTCGCGTGGTCCACGTGGGAGGCCTCGGGCATCACGCTGCTGCCGAAGCCCGAGGTCGTTGCGCGCTTCGCGGAGCCGACGTACGCGCTCGCGTTCGCGCGCATCGAGAACCACTACTTCATGCACGGCGGCTGGATGGAGGACGGCCAGCTGATCCGCGACGCGCACCTGCTGGCCGGCATCCCGACCGAGATCGTCCAGGGCCGCTACGACATGTGCACGCCGGCTGTCACCGCGTGGGACCTCCACCGGGCGCTGCCCGACGCCCGCTTCACGATGGTGCCCGACGCCGGGCACGCGTTCGACGAGCCGGGGATCCTCGACGCGCTCATCGAGGCGACGGAGCGCGCGGCGGACCGGCTGGCGGGCTGACCGGGCATCGGCTCGCGGGCATGGGCTCGCGGGAAGCGGCGCGGCGGGGAGCGGCCGGGGGCGGCTAGCGGCTGACCAGCGCGGGGGATCCGTGCCCGGCCGGCTGCGCGAGCGTCGCGGCGGGTGCCGCGGCCGGCGCGCCCGTGCCGCTCAGGATGTCGAGCGCGCGTCGCAGCCGGGTGCTCGAGGTGTGCATCGTGTACGGGAAGTACACGACCTCCACGCCGACGGCCGCGAACTCCGCCTCGAGGCGCTCGCCCTTCGGGGTGCCGCGCCAGTCGTCGCCCTTGAAGAAGACGTCGAAGCCGACCTCGCGCCAGGTGTCGAGCTTGTCCGGCAGCGTCTCCGCGCGGGCCTGGTCGACGTAGCTGATGTGGCTCACGATCTCCAGGCGCTCGGCGAGCGGCACCACGGGCGTGATGCCCTTGGTGAGCTCGAGCATCTCGTCGGAGACGACGCCTGCGATGAGGTGGTCGCACCGGCTCTTGGCGTGCTTGAGGATGTTGAGGTGCCCGACGTGGAAGAGGTCGAAGGCACCGGCGGCGTAGCCGATTCGGGTCATGGCACACGTGTCTCGGGTCGTCCGCCGTCCGGGCGCGGGAACGCGCGGAGGCGGGATCGGGTGCAGCCCGGTGCGGGTACGCCGGGCGGAGGGCCTGCTCCGCGACGCGGGTACGACGGCCGACCTGGGTGGGGACGGCGGGGAGCGGGTGGACCTCCGGCGATCTTACGGGCGACCCGTCCGGCCGCGGAAGCGGGATACCCGAACGGGGGGCATCCCGGTGATCCCGGGGGCGCGCCCCCGTCGCGGCGGCCATGACCTCCGTTCGGGGGACACAACAGGCTGTTGCTGGGTTACATTCGACCAACCCCACCCGTCTGGTGGGCATTCATCAGCCCTGCTGACGGATCGATCCGACCGAGGACCCGCCCGCATGCGCCACCGCACACCATCCACCCGATCCACACCCCGCCGCGCCGCCCGGCACGTCGCACCCGCACCGGCACCCGCACCACGATCCGCACGCGGCCGCCACCTGCTCGCGCTCGCCGCCGCGATCGGCCTGGCGGTCTCCGCCGCCCTCATCGCCCCGCAGACCGCGGGAGCGGTGACCGGCCAGGACCTCACCGCCGGCAGCCCCGTCTTCTCCGACTCCTTCACCCGCAGCGCGACCGGCGGATGGGGCGCCGCCGACGGCGCCGCCGCGTACTCCTACGACGGCGTCTCGCCGTTCCGCGCCAACGGCGGGCAGGGCGTCATCGACCTCTCCCGCGCCGGCACCGCCGCGTCGGCCGGCGTCCCTGTGGCGGCCCCCGTCGACAGCGAGACCACCGTGCGCGTGATGATCCCCCGCGTCCCCGCGCAGGGCAACGGCGTCTACGTGGGACTCCAGCAGCGCGTCACGGGCTCCTCGTACTACCAGTCGAGCGTGCGGGTCGACAGCGCGGGCGACGCCCGGCTCTCGGTCGTGCGCGTCAACGGATCCACCGCGTCGCAGGCCACCGTGGTCGGCGACACGGTCGTCGCCCGGGGCATCGTGCCCGGCCGCGTGGTGAACATCCAGTCGCGCGTCTCCGGCTCGACCGCGGTCGCGATCGACGCCCGCGCCTGGATGGACGGCCAGGCCGTCCCCGCCTGGCAGGCCGCCGCCGTCGACACGAGCGCGTCGCGCGTCGCGTCGGGCACGGGCACGCGCCTGTGGTCGTACCTCTCGAAGTCCTCCGGACCGCAGGCCGTCGCGTTCGACGACGTGGCGGTCCGCCCGCTCACGGCGTCGACCACGGCACCCGCCCCGACCCCCACCCCCGCGCCGACGACCCCTGCGCCCGCACCGGCACCCGCGCCCGGCACCAGCACCGGCTCCTCCGACGCCGAGCAGGGCGTCGCCCTCGGCGACGCGCGCACGGGCTCCGGCTCCGCTCCCGTCGGATCCACCTCCTACGCGGTCCCTTCCGATGCGGTGTTCGTCGCGCCGACCGGCTCGAACGGCGGCTCCGGCTCGAAGTCGTCCCCCTACGCCACCATCCAGAAGGCCGTCGACGCCGCCCCCGCCGGGCGCACCGTCGTCGTCCGCGCCGGCACGTACCACGAGTCGGTCGTGATGCCGCAGGGCAAGGCCCTCACGCTGCAGTCGTACCCGGGCGAGAAGGTGTGGCTCGACGGGAGCCGCCAGGTCTCCTCCTGGACGGCCTCGGGATCCACCCGCTACGCGAGCGGCTGGACCGTCGCGTTCGACGCGAGCCCCACCTACACGCGCGGCAAGCCCGACGGCACCGCGACCGGCTGGCAGTTCGTGAACCCGTCGTACCCGATGGCCGCCCACCCCGACCAGGTGTGGATCGGGCAGACCGCCCAGAAGCAGGTCGCGTCACGCGACAAGCTCGTCGCCGGCACGTTCTTCGTCGACACCGCGGCGGACCGCCTCTACATCGGCTCCGACCCCGGCAGCCAGACCGTGCGCTCGAGCGACCTCGTGCAGGCGCTGAGCGTCCGCGGCGACGGCAGCACGGTGCGCGGCATCGGGATCCGCCGCTTCGCGCCCTCGGTGCCGGACCTCGGCGCGGTCGTCGTGCAGGCCCGGGACGTCACGGTCGAGAACCTCGTGATCACCGACAACGCCACCACGGGCATCTCCATCACGGCGACCGGCGCGAAGGCCACAGCGCTCACCGTGGCCCGCAACGGCATGCTCGGGATGCACGCGAACTACGCCGACGGGCTGCGCGCCTCGCGGCTGCTGGTGACCGACAACAACACCGAGCGCTTCAACCGGGCGCCCGTCTCCGGCGGGTTCAAGATCACCCGCAGCCGCGACGTGGACGTGAAGGACAGCGCGTTCCTGCGCAACGCGGGCAACGGCCTGTGGTTCGACGAGTCCGTCTACGACGCGGTCGTCGCCGGGAACGACGTGATGGACAACACCGGATCCGGCGTCGCGTTCGAGCTGTCGGCCACCATCTCGATCGTGGACAACGTCGTGGCCCGGAACGACGAGGAGGGCGTCTGGATCGACGACACCGGCCACGTGGACATCTGGAACAACACGTTCGTCGCGAACGACCGGGACATCGACATCTCGCAGGGCACCCGCCGCGCGTCCGACCTCTCCACGCCCGGGCACGACCCGCGCCAGAAGCTGCCGGATCCCACCGTGACGTGGGTGGTGACCGACATCGACATCGCGAACAACGTGATGCAGGGATCCACGGGCAACGCCCTGCTCGCGGTCGAGGACCACTCGCACCAGCGCTCGGCCGGCCAGATGGGCATCACGACCTCCGGCAACGTGTACCAGCGCGAGGCGGGGAACCGCCCCGGGTGGGCCGTCATCTGGTCGCGGGGCGCCGGGGACCCCGCCGTCTACGGATCCGTGCAGGAGTTCAGCGCGGCGACCGGCAACGACCGCACCGCCCTCGCGATCGACGGCCGCCCCGTCGTGGGCTCCGGCTTCCGGCTCACCGACGAGGTGCGCCGCGTGGAGACGCAGGTGGCCGTGCCGCTCGTCGGTGCGATCGCCGGCCTCCTCGGCTGGCTGACCGGTGCCCGCGAGCTCGGGGCCGACGTGGGCTGATCCCCGCGCGCACGACAGGACGGGCCGATCCCCTCGGGGGCCGGCCCGTCCGTCGTCCGCCCGGCGTCCCCGAGCGGGGGCGCCGGGCGCCGGTACCGGCGCCGGTACTGCCGCCGGTACCGCCGCGGGTGGAGGGAAGGCGGCGTCAGGGCGTGAATCAGTGCGCCGTCGCGGCGGATGAGTAGCACTACTGGCTCCGGAGCCGCGACCGGCGAGCGGCCGCGACGGAACCTGGGATGGCACCCACGAGCCCGTCTGAGGACGGGCATCCACCGCCATCCGCCGTCTCGCGAACGCAAGGACCGTCCCATGAACGGTACGTCCCGCTCCACCCGCTCCATCCGCCCGACCGTCCGCCCCCGGCACGCGATCGCGCTCGCGGTCGCCGCCGGGCTCGTCCTGCCCGCCGCGCTCGCCGCCGCCGATCCCTCCGCCGCGGCGGGCGGCCAGGACCTGGTCGCGGGCGCCCCGGTCTTCTCGGACGCCTTCACGCGCAGCGCGACCGGCGGCTGGGGCACGGCCCCCGGATCCGCGGCGTACGTCTATGACCAGCCGTCGGTCTTCCGGGTCAACGGGACGCAGGGTGTCGTCGACCTGCCGCGCTCCGGTGCCTCCGTCTCCGCGACGCTGCCGGCCGCGGTGTCCGCCGACGCGGAGGCGACGATGAAGGTGATGCTGCCGCGGATCCCGGCCGCGGGCGGCGGCGTCTACGCAGGGCTGCAGCAGCGGGTGACGGGCTCGTCGTACTACCAGACGAGCGTCCGCGTCGATCCGGCGGGGGACGCGCGGCTGTCCATCGTGCGGGTGAGCGGATCCACGGCCGCGCAGACCACGGTCGTGGGCGACGTCGTGGTGGCGCGTGGCGTGGTGCCGGGGAAGGTGCTCAACGTGCAGTCGCGGGTGTCGGGCTCGTCCCCGGTCGCCGTCGACGCCCGGGTCTGGCCGCTGGGCGCAGCCGTGCCCGCCTGGCAGGCGTCCGCGGTCGACTCCAGCGCCGCCCGTCTCGTCTCCGGATCCGCTACCCGCGTCTGGTCGTACCTCTCCTCGTCGTCGCCCACGCAGGCCCTCGCGTTCGACGACGTGACGGTCCGTCCGCTGACGACGGCGGCATCGCCCACGCCCACCCCGACGCCGACGCCGACGCCCACGCCGACGCCGACCCCGACCGCGCCCGCGCCGACCTCGTCCGACCCGGAGCAGGCGGTGCCGCGCGGTGACGCGCGCCCCGGGACGGGATCCGGCGCCGCCGCGGTCGGCACCACGACCTACCCGGCGCCCATCGACGGCATCTACGTGTCGCCCGCCGGCTCGAACGCGGGCGCGGGCACGAAGGCGTCCCCGTACGCGAGCATCCAGAAGGCCGTCGATGCCGCTCCGTCGGGGCGCACGATCGTCGTCCGCGCCGGCACCTACCTCGAGACCGTCGTGATGCCCGCCGGCAAGGCGCTCACGCTGCAGTCGTACCCGGGCGAGGCGGTCTGGCTCGACGGGAGCCGGACGCTCTCCTCGTGGACCGCGTCCGGATCCACCCGCTACGCCGCCGGCTGGGACGTCACCTTCGACGCGAGCCCCACCTACACGCGCGGCGCGCCCGACGGCACGCAGGAGGGCTGGGCGTTCGTGGACCCGGCGCGCCCGATGGCCGCGCATCCCGACCAGGTCTGGATCGGCCAGTCCGCCCAGCGGCAGGTCGCGTCGCTCGCGCAGGTGACCGCGGGCACGTTCTTCGTGGACACCGCCGCTGACCGCCTCCACCTCGGCTCGGATCCGGGCAGCCAGACCGTGCGCGCCAGCGATCGCGTCAGCGCCCTCGCCGTCCGTGGCGACGGCAGCACCGTGCGGGGCATCGGCGTGCGCCGGTACGCGCCGTCCGTGCCCGACATGGGCGCGGTCGTCGTCACCGGCCGGAACGTGACCATCGCCGACGTCGCGATCACCGACAACGCGACCACGGGCCTCTCGGTCCAGGCGACCGACACGACCCTCCGGGCGGTGACCTCGGCGCGCAACGGCATGCTCGGGATCCACGCCAACTACGCCGACCGGCTCCGCGCGTCGCAGCTGCTCGTCGCGGACGACAACACCGAGGGCTTCAACCGGGCGCCCGTCTCGGGCGGGTTCAAGATCACCCGCAGCCGCGACGTGGACGTGACCGACAGCGCGTTCCTCCGCAGCGCGGGCAACGGCCTCTGGTTCGACGAGTCCGTCCACGACGCGACGGTGGCGGGCAACGACGTGCTCGCGAACACGGGCGGCGGGGTGGTGTTCGAGCTCTCCGCGCAGCTCGCCTTCGTCGACAACGTCGTCGCGGGCAACGGCGCCGCGGGCCTCTGGATCGACGACTCCGGGCACGCGCAGGTCTGGGCCAACACCTTCTCCGGCAACAGGCGCGACGTCGACATCGCGCAGGGCACCCGGCGTGCGGCGAACCTCGGCGACGCCGGCCACGATCCGCGGCAGCAGCTGCCCGACCCCACGGTCACGTGGATCGTCACCGACATCACCGTCGCCGACAACGTGATGCAGGGCAGCACCGGCAACGCGCTGCTCGCGGTGGAGGACCACTCGCACGAGCGCTCCGCCACGCAGATGGGGATCACGACCGCGGGCAACGTCTACCAGCGCGACGTCGCCTCGAGCCCCAGGTGGGCGATCGTGTGGGCCCGCGGTCCCGGCGATCCCGCCGTCCACGACACGGTCGGGGCGTTCACCGCGGCCACGGGGAACGATCAGACGAGCCTCGACGTCGTGGGGCGGAGGGTGCTCGGATCCGACGGGCGGCTCACGAGCGAGATCCAGGCGCAGCAGGCGGCGGTCGCCGTCCCGGTGCCCGACGCGGTCGCGGCCCTGCGCCGGGTGGCTACGGGCGCCCGCGTGCTGGGGGCGTCGACCGGCTGACGGGGAGGCGCACCGGGCGTCCGTCCCCCGAAGGGGGACGGGCGACGGGGCACAGGGAGCGTTTAGCATTGCCACCGTCACCACCCGCTGTTCACCCGTCGTACCCGCGATGGACGCTCCCGGACGAGGCCCACCCAGCCCGTCCGACCCGGAGCCGTGGACCTGACGAGGTCTTCCCGGACCGCGTCGCACACCGCATCACCCACCTGTAACCCGAAACGCAGGCAGACACCGATGAACCCGTCATCGGCGCAGGACCGTACCCGCCGTACGCGCCCGAACGCGCCCACCCGCCCCCACTACACCCCGCGACCCCTCGACGCGCTGCCCGGCACGCGATGAGCACCACGAGGAACCGTCCCGCGACCCGGGGCGCACGCACCCGCCTGCGCACCGATCGCCGCTCGGCGCACCGCCCGATCATCGGATCCGGCGTCTCGCCCGCCGCCCCCGCCGTGCCCTCGGGCCGCCGTTGGGCCCGCGACTACCGCACCCGCCTCATCGCCAGCGACTGGACGATCATCATCGCCACCGTCCTCGTCGCCCAGCTCACGCGCTTCGGCACGGGGGAGGCGGCGGTCGAGGCCGGCTCGACGCAGCTCGACTACCGCGTCGTCTCGGTGGTCGTCGTGGCCGCGTGGATCGCCGTCCTCGGCGCCTTCCGCACCCGCGACGCCCGCATCGTGGGCGTCGGCGTCTCCGAGTACAAGCGGGTCGTCAACGCGTCGGCCATCACGTTCGGCGCGCTCGCGATCGGCTTCCTGCTCCTCAAGGTCGACATCGCCCGCGGCTACGTCGTCATCGCGTTCCCGCTCGGCGTCGTCGCGCTGCTGCTGGCCCGGTGGACCTGGCGCCAGTGGCTCATCCGCCGCCGGCTCCAGGGCGCGCACCTCTCCCGCGTCGTCGTCGTGGGCGCCCGGGCCGACGTGGAGGACGTGGCCGCGCAGATCCTGCTGCGTCCCGCCTCCGGCTACGCGGTCGTCGGCGTCGCGATCGACGAGCACCTCGACGGCCTCGAGGTCGCCGGGCGCACGATCCCCGTGGTCTCCGACCTCGGATCCGTCGCCGCGGCCGCCGCCCGCACCGCCGCCGACGCCGTCATCGTCGCCAGCCAGCCGCGCGCCGGCAGCAACGCCGTCCGCACGCTCGGCTGGGAGCTCGAGGGCTCGTCGATCGAGCTCGTGCTCGCGTCGCGCCTCACGGACGTCGCCGGCCCGCGGATCCACTTCCGCCCGGTCGAGGGCCTCCCGCTCATCCACGTGGAGATCCCGCAGTTCGAGGGCGGCAAGCACGTGATGAAGCGGGCCCTCGACATCGCCGTGGCGGGC
The DNA here is from genome assembly GCF_021952865.1 of Clavibacter californiensis. NCBI lineage: Bacteria > Bacillati > Actinomycetota > Actinomycetes > Micrococcales > Microbacteriaceae > Clavibacter > Clavibacter californiensis. The sequence continues at coordinate 1,226,284 of NZ_CP040792.1, forward strand.
GTCGCGCTCGTGATCCTCGCGCCCGTGATGCTCGTGCTCGCGGTCGTCGTGCGCGTCGACAGCCCCGGCGGCGCCATCTTCCGCCAGGAGCGCGTGGGCAAGAGCGGCCAGGAGTTCCACATGCTGAAGTTCCGCTCGATGCGGGTGACCGCCGAGTCGGAGCTCGCGGCCCTGACGGCGGCCAACGAGGGATCCGGCCCGCTGTTCAAGATGCGGAAGGACCCCCGCGTCACCCGCGTGGGCGCCGTCCTCCGCCGCTACTCGCTCGACGAGCTCCCGCAGCTGTGGAACATCCTCGTCGGCGACATGAGCCTGGTGGGCCCGCGCCCGCCGCTGCGCCGCGAGGTGCAGGGCTACGAGAGCCACGTGCACCGCCGTCTGTTCATCAAGCCGGGCCTCACCGGCATGTGGCAGGTGAACGGCCGGAGCGACCTGAGCTGGGACGAGAGCGTCCGGCTCGACCTGTACTACGTCGAGAACTGGTCCCTGACCGGCGACGTCATGATCATGTGGCGCACCTTCCGTGTGCTCACCCGACCCGTGGGGGCCTACTAACAATGTCTGCTATCGAACCGCGTCGACTCCGCATCGCCATGGTCGGGACCCGGGGGGTCCCCGCCGCGTACGGCGGATTCGAGACCGCCATCGAGGAGATCGGGCAGCGCCTCGCCGCCCGCGGCCACGACGTCACCGTCTACTGCCGTTCCGCGAACCGCGCACGCCCGCGCACCCACCTCGGCATGACGCTCGTGCACCTGCCCGCGCTCAAGACCAAGTCGATCGAGACGCTCAGCCACACCGCGCTGTCCGCGATCCATCTGGCCCTCGGCAAGCGCCAGGACGCGGCCTTCGTGTTCAACGCCGCCAACGCGCCGTTCGTCCCCCTCATCCGCTCGCGCGGCACGGCCACGGCCGTGCACGTGGACGGCCTCGAGTGGAAGCGCGGCAAGTGGGGCCGCATGGGGAAGAACTACTACCGGATCGCCGAGCAGATGGCCGTGAAGAACGCCGACGCGCTCATCTCCGACGCCCAGGGCATCGCGGACTACTACGACCACGAGTTCGGGATCCCCACGGAGCTGCTCACCTACGGCGCCAACATCCTGCGCGACCCCGCGAGCGACCGCCTCGCCGAGCTCGGCCTCGAGCCCGGCCAGTACCACCTCGTCGTCGCGCGCTTCGAGCCGGAGAACCACGTCGACGTCATCGTCGACGGGTACACCGCCTCGAAGGCGACCCTGCCGCTCGTCGTCGTCGGATCCGCGCCGTACTCCGCCGCGTACACCGACCGCATCGAGCAGGTCGCCACCGCCGACCCGCGCATCCAGCGCCTCGGCGGGGTGTGGGACCAGGAGCAGCTCGACCAGCTCTACGCCCACGCGCTCACCTACGTCCACGGCCACTCGGTCGGCGGCACCAACCCGTCGCTGCTGCGCGCCATGGGCGCCGCGACCGCGACGCTCGCCAACGACAACGTGTTCAACCGCGACGTGCTCGGCGAGGACGGCCGCTTCTGGTCGGACGCCGCCGGCGTCGCCGCGCTCGTCGAGGGCGCCGAGGCGAACGCGGACGAGGCCGTCGCGATCGGCCGCCGCCTGCAGGAGCGCGCCGAGGAGACCTACGACTGGGACGCCATCGCCGACGGCTACGAGGAGCTCGCCGCCCGCATGACCCGCGGCTACTCGACGCACGGCATGAGCCGCGGCGTCCGCTCGGCCACCCGCTGGGAGCCGGAGCTGCGCGCCAGCGACGCGAGCCGGACGTCCTTCCTCCTCGAGGAGAGCCGATGACCGCCGCGACCGGCACCACGGCGCCCGCGCGCGACGAGTCGTACGCCGACGTCGTCCGCCGCCTGGCGAGCGCCCAGAAGAAGGCCGCCCGCGGCGCGCCCGCCTACTCGATCCGCGTCAACCGCCCGGCCGGCCGCCTGCTCGCCGCGTGGGCGTACCGCCGGGGGCTGACGCCGAACCAGGTGACCGCGATCAGCGCCGCCTTCACGTTCACCGGGATCGCCCTGATCGCGCTCGTGCAGCCCGCCGCCTGGCTCGGCATCGCCGTGTGGTTGCTGCTCGCCGTCGGCTACGCGTTCGACTCGGCCGACGGCCAGGTCGCGCGCCTCCGCGGCGGCGGCTCGCTGTCGGGGGAGTGGCTCGACCACGTCGTCGACTGCATCAAGATCTCGTCGCTGCACCTCGCGGTGCTCGTGTCGATGTTCCGCTGGCCCGCCACGGACTCCGACGCGTGGCTGCTCGTGCCCGTCGTCTACGCGATCGTCGCGGCCGCGAGCTTCTTCGCGATGATCCTCAACGACCAGCTGAAGCGCGTGCACCAGGTCACGGGCGCCTCCGCCCCCGAGGCGGGCCGCTCGACGCTGCTGCGCTCGCTGCTCGTGATCCCCACCGACTACGGCTTCCTCTGCATCGTGTTCGCGCTGCTCGGCGCCCCCGTCGTCTTCCTCGCGGTCTACGCCCTGATGATGGTGGCGAACGCCGGGCACCTCGCTCTCGCGTCGGTCAAGTGGTTCCGCGACATGGGCGCGCTCGACGCGCGTCGTGCCGAGGCGGCGTCCGCGTCGTCCGGCGCCGGATCCGCGCGGGTGACCGCGTGACCGCGTCCACCGGCACGGAGCACGCGCTCGCCGGGGCCGTCGAGGAGGGCGCGGACCTCCGCGGCCGCACGATCCTCGTCGCGCACCCGAGCGCCGAGCTCTACGGATCCGACCGCGTGCTGCTCGAGAGCGTCGCGGGCCTCGTGTCCGCCGGCGCCCGCACCGTCGTGACCCTGCCCTCCGACGGCCCGCTCGTCGCCGCTCTCACGGGCGTCGGCGCGACCGTGCACCGCACGCCCACGCCCGTGCTGCGGAAGTCGATGCTGCGCCCCCGCGGCTTCGCGGCCCTCGTCGGCCAGTCCGCCCGCGGCCTGTCCGCGGGGCTCGGCCTCGTGCGCCGCACGCGCCCGGACGCCGTGTACGTCAACACCGTCACCATCCCGCTGTGGATCCTCGTCGGCCGCCTCGCCGGCCGCCCGGTCCTCGCCCACGTGCACGAGGCCGAGGGATCCGCGTCGCGCGTCGTCGGCACCGCGCTCGCCCTGCCGCTCGCGCTCGCCACGAGCGTCGTCGCGAACAGCCGCTACAGCGTCGACGTGCTCGGCCGTGCCCTCCCGCGGGTCGCGCACCGCGCCGAGGTCGTCTACAACGGCGTGCCCGGCCCCGCCGAGGTCGCGCCGGCGCGCGAGGCGCTCGACGGGGGCCTCCGGGTCCTCTACGTCGGCCGGCTGTCCGACCGCAAGGGCGTGGACGTCGCCGTCGAGGCGATCGTCGAGCTCCGCGACCGCGGCGTCCCGGCGACCCTCGACATCGTGGGCGCCGTCTTCCCCGGCTACGAGGAATACGAGGAGCAGCTGCGCACCACGATCCGCGTGCTCGGCCTCGACGACCTGGTCACGATGCACGGCTTCCACGCCGACGTGACGCCGTTCCTCGCCGCCGCCGACGCGTGCGTCGTCCCCTCCCGGGTGGACGAGCCGTTCGGCAACACGGCCGTCGAGGCACTGCTGGCCGCGCGGCCCGTGGTGGTCAGCGACACCTCCGGCCTCCGCGAGGCCGCCGGCGGGTACGAGTCGGCGCAGCTGGTGCCGCCCTCGGACCCGGCCGCCCTCGCGGACGCCCTCCAGGACATCCGGACGGACTGGGACGCGTACCGCGCCCGGGCCGCTCGCGATCGCTTCCGCGCCGAGCACCGGCACGGACCCGAGCTCTACCGGCAGCGCATCGCGCGGTCGGTGGGCGCGATGCTCAGCGCCACCCAGCGCCGCGGCAGCCCCCGACCGGCCAGCGCACGTTGACCACCGGCACCTCCCTCACCCGCTCCTCCCTCACCCGAAGCAAGGACACAATGAGCATCCTCTCCTCCGCGGGACGTCGCATGGCCGCGATGACCGCGGCCGCCGCGGTCATCCTCTCCGCGGTCGTCATCGCGCAGCCCGCGATGGCCGACTCCGCGCCGGTCGACCCGACCGACCCGAAGACGCCCGTCACGGTCACCGCAGACCCGCTGCCCACGACCCAGATCGACGGCGTCGCCTGGTCCCAGGTCGTCGTCGGCAACACGGTCTACGTCGCCGGCAAGTTCCAGAACGCGCGCCCCGCGGGCGCCGCGGCCGGCACGAACCTCACGCCCCGCAGCAACCTGCTCGCGTACGACATCCGCACGGGCGCGCTCATCACGTCCTTCGCGCCGAAGCTCAACGCGCAGGCCCTCTCGGTCACCGCGTCGCCCGACGGCTCGCGCATCTACGTGGTCGGCGACTTCACCGACATCGACGGCCAGGGCTACTACCGCGCGGCGGCGTTCAGCACCGCGACGGGCAAGATCGTCCCCGGGTTCCGCCCCATCATGGGCAGCCAGACCCGCACGGTGAGCGCCTCGAACGACACCGTGTACCTCGGCGGGACCTTCCAGAGCGTCAACGGCGCCGCTCGGAAGTACCTCGCCGCGGTGTCCGCGACCGACGGCAGCACGAAGCCGTTCGTCGCGGATGCGGACACCGTCGTGGACGCGCTCACCCTCACGAAGGACGCGTCCAAGCTCATCGTCGGCGGCCGCTTCACGCAGCTGTCCGGCACGCCGACCTACGGGCTCGGCGCGGTGGATCCCGCCACGGGCGCCGCGCTCCCGTGGGCCGCGAACCAGCAGGTGAAGAACGCCGGCACCGAGTCCTCGATCACGAGCCTCTACGCGACCGACGACCGCGTCTACGGATCCGGCTACACGTTCGGCAACGGCGGCAACCTCGAGGGCGCCTTCTCGGCCGACCCCAACACGGGCGTCGTGAACTGGGTCGAGGACTGCCACGGTGACACGTACTCGGTCTTCGCGACGAGCAAGGTCGCGTACGTCGCGGGCCACCCGCACTACTGCGGCAACATCGGCGGCTTCCCGCAGACCGAGCCCTGGACCTTCCAGCACAGCCTCGCCTTCTCGAAGACCACCACGGGCACGGCCACGGCCGACCCGTACGGCTACCACAACTGGGCCGGCACGCCGTCCCCGTCGCTGCTCAACTGGTTCCCCAAGTACGTCACCGGCTCCTTCACGGGCCAGGGCCAGGCGGCCTGGAGCGTCAACGGCAACGAGGACTACATCGTCGTCGGCGGCGAGTTCCCGTTCGTGAACACCACCGCGCAGCAGGGCCTCGTCCGCTACGCCATGGCCAAGGACGCCCCGAACAAGGTCGGCCCGAACGGCAACGACCAGCTCGTCCCCAAGACGATCTCGTACACGAAGGGCGAGGCCCGCGTCTCGTGGCAGGCCACCTTCGACCGCGACAACTCGCGCCTCACCTACAAGGTGATCCGCGACGGCAAGACGGCGACGCCCGTCTACCAGGTCACGCAGGACTCCACCTTCTGGCAGCGGCCGTCGATGGGCTTCATCGACAAGGGCCTCGCACCCGGCAGCTCGCACACGTACAAGGTCGTCGTCACGGACTCGGCGGGCAACTCCGTCGACCGCAACGCCGCCGCTCCCGTGGTCATCACCGACCAGTCGGGCAGCGACGCGTACGCCACGAGCGTGAAGGACGACGGCGCGACCGCGTACTACCCGCTCGACGAGAAGGACGGCACCGCCGGGCTCGACCACGTCGCGTTCGAGGACCTCCGCGTGGACAACGCGACGCGCGGCGCCGCAGGCCCCATCGACGGATCCACCGCCACCACCTTCTCCGGCCAGGACGGGTCGTTCGCGGTCACGCCGCAGGCGGTGAAGGCGCCGGACACGTTCAGCGTCGAGTCGTGGGTCAAGACGACCTCCACGAACGGCGGCAAGGTCGTCGGCTTCGGCGGCAGCAGCACGGGCACGTCGGGCAACTACGACCGCATGGTCTACCTCGACAACGACGGCCGGATCCTCTTCGGCGTCTACACGGGCCAGACCCAGACGCTGAGCTCGACCCCCGGGTTCAACGACGGGAAGTGGCACCAGATCGTCGCCACGATGAGCTCCGCCGGCATGAAGCTGTTCGTCGACGGCAAGCTCGCCGGCCAGCGTGCGGACACGACCATCGGCCAGGACTACGTGGGCTACTGGCGCGTCGGCGGCGACAACCTCGGCGGCTGGCCCAACCAGCCCCGGAGCTACTACCTCGCCGGCGACATCGCGCAGGTCGCGGTCTACCCGACCGCCCTCACGCGCGCCGACGTGGTCGACCACCTGGTCGCCTCCGGCCGCACCTCGCCGATCCCCGCCGCTCCCTCGGACGCGTACGGCAAGGCCGTCTACGCGGCCGACCCGTCGTCCTACTGGCGCCTCGACGACGCCGACGGCTCGACGACCCTGAAGGACGCCGGCCAGAACGACGTCGGCGCCAACGTCGGACGCAACGTGCGCTTCGGCCAGGCGGGCGCCCTCACCGGCCCGGTCGGGCAGGCGGCGGCGTTCTCCGACAGCATCGCGGTGAGCCAGCAGCGGATCTCCAACCCGCTGACGTACTCGCTCGAGATGTGGTTCCAGACGACCACCACGCGCGGCGGCAAGCTGATCGGCTTCGGCGACAACGCCGATCCGTTCAACTTCTCCGGCAACTACGACCGTCACGTCTACATGCAGGACGACGGACGCCTGCAGTTCGGCGTCTGGACCGGCCAGAGCAACCTCGCCACCTCCGACCGCGCGTACAACGACGGCCAGTGGCACCACATGGTCGCGTCGCAGGGATCCGACGGCCTGAAGCTCTACGTGGACGGCGACCTCGTCGGCCAGAACGGCCAGACGCAGGCGCAGTCCTACGACGGCTACTGGCGCATCGGCGGCGACAACACGTGGGGCTCCTCCAGCGGCACCTTCGAGGGCCGCATGGACGAGGTCGCGGTCTACCCGACCGTGCTCACGCCCACCGCCGTCGCGACGCACTACTCGCTCGGGACCAGCGGCCGCGTGCCGAACCAGGCCCCGAAGGCCGCGTTCACGCAGCGGGCGGACTTCCTGGCCGCGTCGTTCGACGCGTCCGGGTCCACCGACGCCGACGGCACGGTCACGGGCTACGCCTGGGACTTCGGCGACGGCGTCCAGGCGGCCGGCGCGCAGCAGGCGCACACGTACGCCCAGGCCGGCGCCTACACGGTGACGCTCACGGTGACGGACGACCGCGGCACGACGAACCGCACGCAGCAGCAGGTCACGGTGCAGGCGGCCCCCGCCAACGTCGCGCCGACCGCCGTGGTGACCGCCACCGCGACGGACCTCACCGCGAAGCTCGACGGATCCGCCTCCACGGACGCCGACGGCACCGTCGCCTCCTACGCGTGGGACTTCGGCGACGGCAGCACGGGCACCGGCCCGACGCCGACGCACGCCTACGCCGCGGGCGGCACCTACACGGTGGCGCTGACGGTCACGGACGACAAGGGCCTCACGGGCACCGCGTCCACGCAGGTCACGGTCGTGGCGCCCCCCGTGAACCGGGAGCCCACCGCGGTGATCGCCTCGACCACGACCGACCTGGTCGCGAACCTCGACGGACGCGCCTCCTCCGACCCGGACGGCACCATCGCGTCCTGGGCGTGGGAGTTCGGCGACGGGACGACCGGGACAGGGGCCTCCATCGCCCACCCGTACGCGACGGCCGGCACGTACGCGGTCGCGCTGACGGTGACGGACGACAAGGGCGCGACCGGTCGCACGACCGCGAGCGTCACGGTCACCGCCCCGCCCGTGAACCAGGCGCCCGTCGCCCGCTTCACGAGCACCGCGGCGAACCTCGTCGCCTCGCTCGACGCCTCCGCGTCGACCGACCCCGACGGCACCGTGGCGTCCTACGCCTGGACCTTCGGCGACGGGACCACCGGCACGGGCCGCACCACGACCCACGCCTACGCGGCCGCCGGCACCTTCGCGGTGTCGCTCACGGTCACGGACGACAAGGGCCTCGCCACGACGACCACCTCGCAGGTGACCGTCCAGGCGCCCGCGTCGAACGTGCTCGCGCAGGACTCGTTCGGCCGCACGGTCGCGACGGGCTGGGGCACCGCCGAGCTCGGCGGCGCCTGGCGCGTCACGGGCGGCACGAACATCGTCAAGGTGCAGGACGGCACGGGCCAGGTCGTCTCGCCGAAGGGCGAGACCCGCACGATGACCCTCGACGCGGTGTCCACCACGTCGTCGGACGTCAGCGCGACCCTCTCGCTCGACTCCGTCCCCACGGGCGGCGGCTCCTACACGCGGGTCACCTCCCGTCAGGTCGGCTCCGCCTTCTACCAGACGCAGGTCTGGATCAAGGCGACCGGGCAGATCCAGCTGGTGCAGTCGGAGGGGGCGTCGACCATCGGGTCGTACATCCTCCCCGGCACCACGTACCAGGCCGGCCAGCAGCTCCGCGTCCGCGTCCTGACGACCGGCACCTCGCCGACCACCGTCAAGGCGAAGGTGTGGGTCGCCGGTCAGGCCGAGCCCGCCGCCTGGCAGACGAGCGTCACCAGCTCGACCGCCGCGCTGCAGGCCGCCGGCTCCGTCGCGATCCAGACCTACCTCTCGGGGTCGGCGACGGCGCCCGTCACGACGCGGATCGACGACCTCGTCGTCGCCCGCGACGGCCAGGCACCCGCCCCGGCGAACCAGGCTCCGACGGCGGCGTTCACGTCGACGGCGAAGGACCTGACGGCCTCGTTCGACGGATCCACCTCCGCCGACGCGGACGGCACGGTCGCCTCGTACGCCTGGGCGTTCGGGGACGGCACGACGGGCACCGGGAAGACGGTCGACCACGCCTACGCGAAGGCCGGCACGTACACGGCGTCGCTCACGGTGACGGATGACAAGGGCCTCGTCTCGGCGAAGAAGGACGGCACGGTCACGGTGACCGCACCGGTCGTCACGCCGGCGAACCAGGCTCCGACGGCGGCGTTCACGTCGACGGCGAAGGACCTGACGGCCTCGTTCGACGGATCCACCTCCGCCGACGCGGACGGCACGGTCGCCTCGTACGCCTGGGCGTTCGGGGACGGCACGACGGGCACCGGGAAGACGGTCGACCACGCCTACGCGAAGGCCGGCACGTACACGGCGTCGCTCACGGTGACGGATGACAAGGGCCTCGTCTCGGCGAAGAAGGACGGCACGGTCACGGTGACCGCCCCGGTCGTCACGCCGCCCGCCGCCGGGATCCTCGCCCAGGACACCTTCACCCGCACCGCGGCCAACGGCTGGGGCACGGCGGAGACCGGGGGCGCCTGGCGCATCACGGGCAACGCCTCCATCCTCAAGGTGGCGGACGGGCGCGCGCAGGTGACGAGCCCCGCCGGCGAGACCCGCACCGCGAGCCTCGACGCCGTGAGCACCACCACCTCGGACGCGCAGGTCTCCTTCGCGCTCGACAAGGTGCCCACGGGCGGCGGCGCCTACGTGCGGATCAACTCCCGCCAGGTCGGCACGTCGTACTACCAGACGCAGGTCTGGGTGCGGTCGACCGGGCAGGTCATGATCGTGCAGTCCGAGAACGGCACCAACCTGAAGTCGGTGGTCGTTCCGAACCTCACGTACACGGCCGGGCAGCAGCTGCGGGTCCGCGTGCAGGTCACGGGCACGTCGCCCACCACGATGAACGCGAAGGTCTGGCCCGTCGGCCAGGCCGAGCCGACCGCGTGGCAGTCGACGACCACCGGGACCCTGGCCGCCCTGCAGACCGCGGGCACGTTCGGGATCCAGTCGTACCTGTCGAGCTCGGCAGCGGGACCCGTCGCGTTCACCCTCGACGACCTGCTGGTGACGGACGGCACCGCCCGGTGATCTGACGCGAGACGACGACGCCCCGGCATGCGGGTCCCCACGGACCTGCACGCCGGGGCGTCGCACTGACATGATCTACAGGGCCGTTCCACGGCCGGGGGAATGAAGGAGGGGGACACATGGCGGCATCGCGCCTGCGTGCGCTCCCGGGGGAGGGGGCGCGATGACGAGCCTGCTCGCCGGATCCGGCCTCCAGACCCTGCTCGTCCTGGGCATCGCGCTCGCGGGCGGGGGACTCCTCCTGCTCGTCCTGCGTCGCCTGCCGCGGACGGCCGTCGCCCTCTGGCTCGTCGTGCTCTCCTTCGTCCCCGTCTGGTCGGGGGTGCCGCTCGGCGGCTACTACCTGCCGCCGTCCACGGTCGCGGCCGTCCTCGTGATCCTCGCGATCGTGCCCGTGACCGGCTTCCGGGTGTCACCGCTGGACGCGTTCGTGGTGCTGATGGGTGCGGCCGGGCTCGCCGGCGTCGTCGTCGGCGGGAGCGCGGGCATCGGCATGTCCACGCTCGTGACCTTCCTCACCTACGCGCTGCCCGGGTACCTGCTCGGGCGCCTCGCGGCGCACCGCATCGGCATGGCGTCGCTCGAGCGCATCGTCGCCGTGGTCTTCACGATCGTCGCCGCCCTCGCGATCGTGGAGTTCGCCACCGGCTGGAACCCGTTCGTGCTCCTGCCCGGCAACGCGGGGCTCCGCGAGACGTGGGCCTCGCTGCAGGGTCGCGGCGGCATCCTCCGGGCCGAGGGCGCCTACGGCCACTCGATCGCGCTCGGATCGGCGCTCGCCATCGCGATACCGCTGACCCTGGCGTCGCGCTTCCGGCTCCCCGTCCGCCTGGTCATGACGTCCGTCATGCTGCTCGCCGCGGTCCTCACGTTCAGCCGCGTCGGCATGCTCGGGGCGGTCCTTGGCCTCGCGCTGTCGATCGTGTTCCTCCGCGACGCCATCTCGCTCCGCGTGCGTGCCACGGTCACCGCGGGCGTCGTCGTGGTCGCGGCCGCCGTCGCCCCCTTCGTGCAGGCCGTGTTCGACGATGCCGGCACGGAGGCGAGTAACAGCTCCGACTACCGCGGCGACCTCTACAGCCTCGTCCCGGGGATGGGGATCCTCGGCACGACCCCCGACGCGCACCGCGGCAGCGACGGCCGCGTGTTCTACGGGCCGTTCCGCTCCATCGACAGCCAGCTGGTGCTCACGGGCCTCACCTTCGGCCTGCTGGTCGCGGGCGCGGTGCTCGTCGCCCTCGCGGTCGGCGTGTGGCTCGTGCTGCGCGGCCACGCGACGGCGGCCACCATCGCGCTCGTCGCGCAGATCCCCGCGCTCGCCTCGGTTGCGCTCATCACGCAGTACGCGACGCTCGTGTGGTTCCTCGCGGGGGTGGCGGCGACGAGCCAGATCCTCCGCCGGGACGCGCCTCCCGCCCCACCGCCCGATCCCCTCGACCGGGCCCACGGCGCCGAACACATCCTGGACACCACCCGCACCACCGCCCCGCCGCTCCTATCCGAGAGAACCCCCTCACGATGACGCTCCACGAGTTCACCGCCCTGCTCCGCCGACTCTGGTACGTCGTGGTCGCCGCGACGCTCGCGGGTGGGGCGGTCGCGTTCGGCCTGTCCCAGCTCGCGACGCCCGTGTTCACCGCGCAGTCGCGGCTGTACTTCTCGCTGAGCAGCGGATCCAGCGCGAGCGACCTCAACCAGGGCGCCACCTACACGCAGAGCCAGATGCTGTCCTTCGGCGAGCTCGCCGAGTCGCCGGCCGTGCTGGAGCCCGTCATCGCGCGCCTGGGCCTCGACTCCACGCCGCAGGAGCTCGCGCGCTCGGTGACGGTGACCACGCCGCAGAACACCGTGATCATGGAGATCAGCGTCACGGAGCCGTCGCCCGCACAGGCCGCCGACATCGCCAACGCCGTGGCCACGAGCCTGCGCGACACGGCGGAGGCGTACGCGCCGACGGGGGCGGAGGGCTCGCCCACCGTCTCCGTGCGCGTGATCCAGGAGGCTCCCGAGCCCGAGTTCCAGTCCGCGCCGAACGGCCGCACCAACACGCTCGCCGGCCTCCTCCTCGGGCTCCTCGCGGGGCTCCTCGGCCTCGCGCTCGTGCGCCTGCTCGACACGCGCGTCCGCTCCGCCGAGACCGTGGCGCACCTGACGACCGCGCCGCTGCTCGGGTCGCTCGAGCGCGAGCGCGGCGTCACGGGCCTCGCGATGGCGGTCCGGCCTCTGTCGACCGCGGCCGAGGGCTTCCGCCAGCTGAAGGCGAACCTGCGGTTCGTGCTCCTCGGCGACCGGTCGTCGAGCATCGTCGTGACCTCGTCGATCCCCGGCGAGGGGAAGTCCACGGTCGCCGCGAACCTGGCGCTGTCGCTCAGCGAGGGCGGGCGCCGCGTGCTGCTCGTCGACGCCGACCTCCGCCGTCCCGTGGTCGCGCAGTACCTCGGGCTCGAGGGCGACGCGGGCCTCACGACCGTGCTCGTCGGCCAGGCGCTCCTCGAGGACGTCGTGCAGCCGTGGGGCGACGGCACGCTGCACGTGCTGACCAGCGGCGAGATCCCGCCGAACCCGAGCGAGCTTCTCGCGTCCTCGCGCATGGAGTACCTCGTGACGCAGGCGAAGGCGGCCTACGACGTCATCGTGATCGACACCGCGCCGCTCATCGCCGTCGCCGACGCCGCGTTCGTGGCGCGCATGACGGACGGCGCGATCGTGGTCGCCGACCAGACGCGCGTGCACCGCGGCCAGCTGTCCGAGGCGCTCGACGCGGTCGAGAAGTCGGGCGGATCCGTGCTGGGCGTCGTGCTCAACAAGGTGCGTCCCACGAAGGACAAGCGCGCGTACTACCGCGCGGAGGTCGAGCTGACGGGTCGCGCCGCGCGCGCCGCCGACAAGGCGGCGGCGGGCAAGGCGACCGCGGACGAGGCGACGGCGGACGAGGCGACGGCGGACGAGGCGGCCGCGGACGAGGCGACGGCGGGCAAGGCGATCGCGGACGAGGCGATCGCGGACGAGGCGGCCGCGGACGAGGCGACGGCGGACGAGGCGACGGCGGACGAGGCGACGGCGGACGAGGCGACGCCGGAGGCGTCGGAGCCCTCCGACCGGAGCTGATCGCGGGCACGACGACGCGGGGCGCGGCCGGTGGTCCGGCCGCGCCCCGCTTCGTCGTGCGCCCGCGCTACTGGAAGACGACCACCGGCGAGCCGGCGTCGCGCGCCACGACCACGCTGATCGCGTCGGCGGACGCCGCAGGGACGCTGAACACGTAGTCGCCGGTCGCGGACGCGCCGGGCTCGAGGGAGCCGCGGATCACGGTGTCGGAGTCGGCGGGCGTCGCGGGCGTGCGGTCCGCGCCGTAGAAGACGTTGACGGCCACGCTGTCGACCGCGACGGCCTCGCCCGTGACGTTCACGAGCTCGAGCCGCACGTCGAGCGCGTCGCCGCTCAGCTCGCCCACGCGGCCGCCGTCGGTGCTCGTCGGCGTGACGGAGACGATGCGGGCCTGGATCGAGCCGGGGAACGTCGCGGTCGCGTCGAGGCCGACGGTGGTCGCGACCTCCTGGCCGAGCGCCCGGGTGTCGCCGTCGGGGAGCGGGGCGGGGGCCTCGGTGGCGCCCGCGGTGGGCGCGACCTCCGACCAGTCCTTCGTGTCGGCGGCGGACGCGGGGGAGTCGGATCCGGATCCGCTCGCCACGACCGTGCCGACCACGGCGGCGACGGCGAGGACGGACGCGGCGCCGATGACGGCGACGGTGGTGGTGCGGCTGCGGCGACGGCGCTCGCGGCGCGGACGCAGGTCGGACGTGGTGCTCTCGGGTGCGGGCATGGCCTTCTTCGCTCGTCGGGTACGGCGGAAGACGGGCCCGACGACCAGGGCGGGTCGGCGGCGCGGGGCGGGCGGACGATGGGTGGTCGTCCGACGCAGGGTTCCGGGTCTTCTGCCCTCGCATCGTACGTCCGGCGCCGCCCGGCGACGAGCCCCCCGTCCAGGGGAGGGTCGCGTCGGGCGGATCCGGTCAGTCGCGCCGCGCGTACTCCTGGTACGACCAGCCGAACGCGCCGGCCACCATGCCGGCGCCGCGCGCGAGCGTGCGCGTGCCCTTCGCGCGGTGCGCGACGCTGCCCGTGACGGCGCCCACGGCGATCCGTCCGGTGCCGCCGAGCGCCCGCACGGCGCCGCGCGCGGTCGCCCCGGCCCGGATCCGCGCGCGTGCCACGGGCGAGGCCGGCGCGAGCGCGACCGACGTGAGGCTCCACGAGTTCCCGCTGCTGAAGGCGCGGAGCACGACCCAGCGGCGCGTCGTCCGGGCGCGCGGCACGACGTCGACGACGCCCGCCTCGGCGCACCAGGTGAGCAGCCCGCCGGACGCGACGAGCTGGCGGGTGAAGAGCGTGTCCTCGCCGCCCTGCGTGCCGAGGTCCACGTCGAAGCGCAAGTCCGCCGCGCGCACGGCGCGGACGTCGAGCAGGAGGTTGTTGGTCGCGGCGACCTCGAGCCGCGTGCCGGTCGCGGGGCGGCGGCGCGTGAAGAAGCCGCCGGCGCGCACCCACGCGTCGGGCTCGACCTCGTACTCGCTGCGCACCGGTCCGGCCACGCCCGCGCTGCCCGTCGCGTGCCGGGCGCGGACGAGGGCGGCGAGCCAGCCGGGATCCGGCCGCTCGTCGTCGTCGAGGAAGACGAGGAGGTCGGCGTCGCCCGCGGCGTCGAGCGCCCGGTTGCGGGCGGCGGAGATGCCGGGCGTCGGCTCGTGCACGTAGGCGATCGGGACGGGGGAGTCCGCTGCCGCGTCCTCCACCGCCGCGCCCGCGCCGCCCGCCGGGTCGTTGTCGACGACGACGATCCGCACGGAGCGGGGGAGCGCGGGGTCGGCCTCGGCCGCCTCCCGCAGCCCGGCCGCCTGCGCGGCGACGAGCGGGAGCACGGCGCGGATGTCGTCGGGGCGCCGGTAGGTGAGGATCGCGATCGCGAGCGAGGATGCGGGGACGACCGGGCGGGCGGGCCGCGCCGTCGGCGCGGGGGAGGGCACCGCGCGCCAGCCCCCGGAGAGCCGGTAGCCGTCGACGATACCGCGGACGGCCGCCGACACGGGTGCCACCGGGTGCGCGAACTGCCGCCGCCCGCCCTGCAGCAGCACCTCGTAGGCGATGACCGGCGTCAGCCGCCGCCAGCGGCGGAGCGTCGGGGCGTCGAGGTGCCTGGCCCCGTAGAGGAGCCGGTTCCGGATGTTGTGGTAGTAGTACGTGGCCGACTTGGCCTGCCCCGCGCTCGCGTGGCCGGCGCTCTGCGTGCCGCCCTCGGCGTGCACGGCCACGGCGTCGTCCACGACGCGCAGCCGTCCGCCCGCCTCCACGACCTTGCGCGAGAGGTCGACGTCCTCCCAGTAGAGGAAGTAGTCGTCCGAGAAGCCGCCGACGCGCGTCCACAGCTCGTCGGTCACGAGCAGGCACGCGCCCGTGAGCCACGGCTCGACCTCGAGTCCGGGGTGCTGGGCGCGGCGGGCGGCGCCGCGGATCCGGCCGTCGGCGAGGTAGAGGTCGGAGCCGCGGAACCACGTGCTGCCGTCCGGCCGGAGGATGGTCGGGGCCGCGAGCGTGAGCGGATCCGCCGCGACGACGCCACGCAGCACGGCGAGCTGGTCGGGGGCGATGGTCGCGTCGGGGTTCAGCAGCAGGAACTCGCGCGCGCCCAGGCCGCGCGCCGCGTCGACCCCGATGTTCATGCCGGTGCCGAAGCCCGTGTTGCCGTCCGGGTACACGCCGTGCACGCGCGTGGACGGGTGCGCCGCCAGCTCCCGCACGTGCGCGCGCTCCGCGTCGGTCGTGCGGTTGTCGACGACCACGAGCAGCGCGTCGTCGAGGTGCTCGATCAGCGGCAGCACGTTCTCGCGCACGAGGTCGGCGGATCCGTAGTTGACGACCACGACGGCGAGGAGGGCGGGGCGGGGCATGCGGGTCCCATCGGTCGGGCGGGCGGCGGGCGGCGCCGGCCGGGCCGCCCCGGGTGCGGGCGGGTGGTGGCATAGTCTATTTCCTCGACCGATGACGCCGTGGCCGTGCCCGACGAGCCGCTGCCGGTCATCCCGCCAGGAGCGCCATGACCGTCCCCTCCCGTCCGCCCGGCCGCGACCTCGTCGTCCTCCAGTCGTCGCAGGCGCCCCGCCCCACGACGAACCCGTACATCGTGATGCTCGGCCGCGCGCTCGCGGCCACCCCCGGCGTCCGCCCGCTGCACTTCAGCTGGCGCGCCGCGCTGCTCGGCCGCTACGACGTCTTCCACGTGCACTGGCCCGAGATCCTCGTCGACGGGCACAGCCCGCTGAAGAAGGCGGTCCGCCAGGCGTTCACCGTCGCGCTCCTCGCGAAGCTGGCGCTCGGGCGGATCCCGATCGTCCGCACCGTGCACAACCTCGAGCGGCCGACGGGCATCAGCCGCCGCGAGACGCTGCTCCTCGCGCTCATGGAGCGGATGACGACGCTGCGGGTGCGCGTCAACCCGATCACGGAGATTCCCGCCCACCAGCCGGTCGCCACGATCCTGCACGGCCACTACCGCGACTGGTTCCGCGACGAGCCGCGCGCCGACGTCGTGCCCGGCCGCCTCGGCTACGTCGGCCTCGTCCGCCGGTACAAGGGCGTCGAGCAGCTCGTCGCGGCGTTCCGCGGCGCGGGCGACGCGGGCGCGGACCTGTCGCTCCGCATCGGCGGCAACCCGTCCTCCGAGGAGCTCGCCGGGACGATCCGCGCGCTCGCCGCGGGCGACGACCGGATCCGCCTCGACCTGCGCTTCCAGTCCGACGCCGAGCTCGTCGACATCGTCACCTCCTCCGAGCTCGTCGTGCTCCCGTACCGGTTCATGCACAACTCCGGCGGCGCGCTCGCGGCCCTCTCGCTCGACCGGCCGGTGCTCGTGCCCGACAACGCCGTGAACCGCGCGCTCGCCGAGGAGGTCGGCCCGGGCTGGATCCACCTGTTCGACGGCGACCTCACCCCCGAGGAGCTGCTCCGCGCGACCGAGGCCGTCCGCACGGGAGCGCGCGCGGCGTCGCCCGACCTCGCCGACCGCGACTGGGACCGGGCGGGCACGGCGCACGCGTCCGCGTACCGGCGCGCGCTCCGCATCCGCCGCGGCGTCGAGCGGGGCTGAGCCGCGCCACCCGTTCTGGGGCTGGCTCCGCGCGCCCTCCCGGCTAGCATCGGATAGGGCCCGCATACCCGGCGGTCCTCCCGACACCGAGCTCGCGGTGATCCGGCTGTCACCCGCAGCCGACCCGATCGCCACCCCCTCCTCGACCCGACGACGGAAGCCCACATGCCATCCGCCCTGCCCGGCGACCCCTCCGCCGCGCCAGCGCCCGCGCCCGAGACGCCGCCCGCCGCGACGCAGGGTCTCGGCGCGCGCGCGGCCCGCGGCGCGATCGTCACGATCGGCGCGCAGCTCGTCCGGATCCTCATCCAGGTCGCGTCCGTCGTCGTCCTCGCCCGCCTGCTCACGCCCACCGACTACGGCCTGCTCGCGATGGTGCTCGCCATCATCGGCGTCGGCGAGATCTTCCGCGACTTCGGCCTGTCCAACGCGGCCATCCAGGCGCGCGACCTCAGCCGCGGCCAGCGCGACAACCTCTGGTGGATCAACGCCGGCATCGGCCTCGTGCTCGCCGCGCTCGTCTTCTGCGCCGCCTGGCCGCTCGCGGCGGTCTTCGGCCACGACGAGCTGATCCCCATCGCGCATGCCCTCAGCCTCACCTTCGTCTTCAACGGCCTCGCGACGCAGTACCGCGCGAGCCTCACCCGCAGCCTCCGCTTCCGCGCGCTCGCGACAGCCGACGTCACGGCTCCCGCGGTGGCCCTCCTCGTCGCCATCGGCGGCGCGCTCCTCGGCTGGGGCTACTGGGCGCTCGTCGCGCAGCAGCTCACGCAGACGCTCGTGCTGCTGGCGCTCGCGGTCGGCTTCGCCCGCTGGATCCCGCGCCTCCCGAGCCGCGGCGAGCCCATGGGCCCGCTGCTGCGCTTCGGCTGGAACATGGTCTCGAGCCAGATGGTTGGCTACGTCAGCAACAACATCGACACGTTCCTCGTGGGCCTTCGCTTCGGCGCCGGCTCGCTCGGCATCTACAACCGCGCGTTCCAGCTGCTGATGACGCCGCTCGCGCAGATCCGCAGCCCCCTCACCACGGTCGCGATCCCCGTGCTCTCGCGCCTCGCCGACGAGCAGCGCCGCTTCGCCGACTACGTCGCGCGCGGCCAGCTCGCCCTCGGCTACACGCTCGGCGCGGGCCTCGGCCTCGTCGCGGCCACCGCCGTGCCGATCACCGCGGTGTTCCTCGGGCCGCAGTGGGACAGCGTCGCGCCGATCCTCCGGCTCCTCGCCATCGCCGGGATCTTCGACACGCTCGCCTTCGTCGGCTACTGGGTCTACGTCTCGCGCGGCCTGACGGGCGACCTGTTCCGGTTCTCGCTGCTGAGCGCGGTGATCAAGGTCAGCTGCATCCTCGTCGGATCCACCGGCGGCATCGTCGGCATCGCCGCCGGGTACGCCGCGGCACCCGCCATCTGTTGGCCGATCTCGCTCTGGTGGCTGTCGCGGAAGGCTCCCATCCCCACGCGCCGGCTGTACATGGGCGCCCTCCGGATCATCGGCGTCGTGGGCACCGTGAGCGTCGCGACGGGCGCGCTCCTCGCCATGGTCGACACCGGATCCGCCGTGCTCCAGCTCCTCGCGGGCGTCGGCACGACCGCGGTGCTCTACGTGCTCGCCGTCGCGCTCGTCCCGCCCGTCCGACGGGATGTGCGCGGGGTGCTCGACCTCGCGCGCGTGCTGCCGCGGGCCCGCCGCGGCGCCGCGCCCGCCGCCGTCCCGGGATCCGACCCGGAGGCGTCTCCCGCCGATGCGGTCGCCGACTCGCCGGCCGACGCCCGCGTCCCGTCCTAGCCCCTGCGCGACGGGCGTCCGCGCCCCCCGAGGTCCGCAACCTTTCCCCCTCCACCCCGGGCGGCGCGGGGCCGGCGCGGGCGTAGCGTGCACGCAGGGCGCGGATCCACCGGCGCCCCCTTCGATGACGAGGACCCTTGTGACCCCAGGCGCCGCCACCCTGTCCGTGCTCTACCTCGGCGGGACGGGCACCATCAGCTCCGCCTGCGTCCGGGCCTCCGTCGCCGCCGGGATGGACGTCACGGTCGTCAACCGCGGCGCCGACTCCCGGGGCCGCGGCACGCCCGAGGGGGTGACGAGCCGCGTCGCCGACGTGACGGATCCGGTCGCGCTGCTCGCCGCGATCGGCGACCGCGCGTTCGACGCGGTCGTCGACTTCCTGTCCTTCGACGCCGCGGGCGCCGACGGCCGCGTCGAGCTCTTCGCCGGCCGCACCCGCCAGTTCGTCGCCATCAGCTCGGCGTCGATCTACCGGAAGCCCGCGCTCCAGACGCCCATCACCGAGTCGACGCTCCGCGCCAACCCGTTCCTCTCCTACGCGCGCGACAAGATCGCCATGGAGGACGCCTTCGTCCGCCACCACCGAGAGAGCGGCTTCCCGGTCGTCATCGTGCGCCCGTCGCACACCTACGACGAGGCGAGCCCGCCGCTGGCGGGCGACTGGACGGTCGTCGACCGCATCGCGCGCGGCGACGAGGTCGTGGTCCCGGGCGACGGCACCTCGCTCTGGACGCTCACGCACGCGGACGACTTCGCGGTCGGCCTCGTCGGGATCCTCGGCGACGAGCGGGCGGTCGGCGAGGCGCTGCACATCACGAGCGACGACGTCTCGACGTGGGACCGGATCCACCACCTCGTCGCCGACGCGCTCGGCGTCGAGGCGCGGCTGGTGCACGTGCCCGCCGAGCAGTTCCCGGTCGTCGAGCCCGACTGGGGCTGGTCGGAGCTCGTGCTGGGCGACCTCTCGCACAGCGCCGTCTTCGACACGACCCGGATCCGCCGGCTCGTGCCCGCGTTCCAGCCGCGGATCCCGTTCCACCTCGCCGTCCGCGGCATCGTCGCCTGGCGGGCGGCCCACCCCGAGCTCACGCGGCCGGACGCGGACATCGACCGCCGGATCCAGCGGCTCGTCGACGCGAAGCACGCCGCCGACGCCGCGTACCGGGCGGCCGCGGCGGGCTGACCCGCGGCGGCCGTGCTGATCGAGGCGCTAGCGGGCGGCGACCGCGGGACGCGCGGCGACCCGTCCGGCCCACCCGGCGCGGACGCGAGCGACGAGCGTCACGACGACGACCGCGGCGGCCGCCACGACCGCGGCCACGGCGGCCGGCGTCGAGAGCAGCTCGCCCGTGAGGCGTCCGACGGCGACCCACGCGAGGCCCCAGGCGATGGCCGCGGAGGGCGCCAGGCGCCCGCCGTCGCGGAGCGCGAGCAGCACGCCGACGACGCCGGCGACCGCGAGCAGCGCGACCGCCCAGGCGTCGCGCCCCGTCGTGCCCGGCTGGAAGCCCGACGCCGTGAGGATCGAGGTGACGTTCGCGATGGTCGCGACGCTCACCCAGCCGAGGTACAGGCCCATGGTGCCGTCGAGCACGACGCCCTCGACGAGGTTCCGGGGCCGGGTCGCCATGAGCGCGCGGAAGACCCACATCAGCGTCACGAGCAGCGCGACGATGACCACGCCGCTCAGCACGAGGAAGCCCGCCTGCGCGCTGAGGATCCAGGCGGCGTTGAGCACGAGGGTCACGGCGACGGGGTAGCCGACCCGGCGCTGGCGCTCGTCGGCGCGCTGCGCGGGGAGCGCCTGCCAGATCGTGTACGCGACGAGGCCGAGGTAGATCACGCTCCAGATCGAGAACGCGGGGCCGTCCGGCGCGACGGGCGTGTAGCTCGCGCTGAGGGCGCCGCTCGACGCGTTCTGGATGCTCTGGTCGCTGAACGCGCCCGACCCGAAGGCGGAGCCGATGACGGCGAACGCCATGCTCGAGATGACGACGATCTGGCGGACGATGTCCTTCACGGTGCCCATGCGGCCTGCTCCTCTACGATGGGAAAGTCAGCAGGCGGATAGTAAGCCTGCTGACGATCACTGTAGCAGGAGGTGTCGCCCATGGCCGGAGGGATGTCCGCCGAGGACGAGCTCGGCAGCTGGCCCACGGGTCGGCTGCTGTCCACGGCCGCGCGCGCGGTCGAGCACGCGTGGTCCGAGGCGCTCGCCACCCTCGGCGTCACGCACGCGGGGCTCATCGCGCTGCACCTGCTGCGCGACGGGCCGCTCAGCCAGATCCAGCTCGCCCGCTCCGCGCACGTCGAGACGCAGACCATGTCGCGCACGCTCGAGCGGCTGGAGCGGGAGGGCCTCGTGTCCCGCGCCCCGGATCCCGCCGACCGCCGCCGCCACGTCGTCGCCCGCACCGACGCAGGCGCCGAGGCGTGGGAGCGCGCGCAGGCGCTCGAGCAGGACGTCGTCCCCGAGCTCGCCCGCTCGGAGGAGATGCGCCGGGGCCTCATCGACGTGATCCGCGCGGCCGGCCGCCCGGCCCCCGCCGCCGCGGAGCGCGGCCGATGAGCCGCCCCGCCGATCCCGTCTCCGCCGCCGCGCCCGACCTCCCCGGCCGCGCCGTCATCCGCCAGGTCTGGAGCGACCTCGCGTTCGTGCACTGGCGCGTGGATCCCGCCCTCGTCGCGCCGCTCCTGCCGCCGGGCACGCGCCCCGACGTCCACGACGGATCCAGCTGGGTCGGCCTCATCCCCTTCGTCCTGTCCCGCAGCGCCTTCCCGCCGCTGCCCGCCGTGCCGTGGGCCGGCACGTTCGCCGAGCTCAACGTGCGCCTCTACAGCGTGGGCGACGACGGCCGCCGCGGCGTGGTCTTCCGCTCGCTCGAGGCCGCGAAGCTCCTGCCGACGATCGGCGCGCGTGTCGGCCTCGGCCTGCCGTACATGTGGGCGTCGATGACGCACGAGGAGCACGACGGCGTCGTCACCTACACGTCCCGCCGACACACGGGCACCCGCCCGTCGTCGCGCATCTCCGTCCGCCCGCTCGGCGAGGAGGTGGAGGGGGATCCGCTCGCCGACTTCCTCACCGCGCGCTGGGGCATGCACGTGGCCCGCGGCGGCGTCACGCGCTACTGGCCGAACACGCACGACGCGTGGACCCTCCAGCGCGCGGAGCTCGTCGACCTCGAGGACGAGCTGGTCGCGGCAGCGGGCCTCCCGGGGATCGTCGACCGCGCGCCCGACTCCGTGCTGTTCTCCCGCGGCGTCCGCACGGAGTTCGCCGGACCGCTCCGCCCGCGCGCGTAGTCCACGGCGCTAGTCCAGGGGCACCGTCGTGGAGGTGAAGGAGCCCGACACGCTCGCCGTCGCGATGGAGATGGCCGCCACCGCGATCAAGGTGACGACGATGACGGCGACCGCCGCCCAGAGCACGACGGCCTCCTGCTTCGAGGGCCTCCGGGTCAGCCGATGCACCGAGGCCACGAGGACCGCCAGCTGCGCGACGAGCGACCACGCTGACCCCAGCAGGAACACGCAGGAAATGACCGCCGCCGCCAGCAGCCACCAGTGGACGGAGGTCCTCCGGGACTGATCGCTCGTGGTCGTCATGGAGTCCGACGATGCCGATCGAGTCCGTCGCCCTGCTCGGGCCCGGCGCCCTGCTCGGGCCCGGCGCCGGTGAACGCCTACCGCTTCGCGCGCGGCGTCCGCGTCGACCGCGTCCGTCCGTGCGACAGCTCGTCGATCGTGAGCGCCGCGCTCACGAGCGCGAGGTGGCTGAGCCCCTGCGGCAGGTTCCCGAGGAACGCGTGGCCGTCGGCGTCGATCATCTCGGAGTACAGTCCGACGTCGTTGCCGAGGTCGACCAGCTGGTCCATGAGCTCGCGCGCCTCGTCCATCCGGCCGACGCACGCGAGCGCGCCCGCCATCCAGAACCCGCATGCGGTGAACGTGCCCTCCTCCTCCGGCATCCCGGAGTAGCGGTACAGCAGCGGCCCACGGCCGAGCTCGGAGCGGAGCGCGTCGAGCGTGCGGGACATGCGCTCGCCGCGGTCGAAGCCGGAGATCGAGTGCAGCAGGATGCTCGCGTCGAGCCGCTGGCTGCCCGGGTGCATGACGTAGGCGCCGCGCCCCTCGTCCCAGCACTCCTCCTCGACCCACGTGCGGATCCGGTCACGCTCGGCACGCCACCTGTCGGGGTCGCCGGGGATCTGGCCCACCTCGGCGAGCTCGACGGCGCAGTCGAGCGCCTGCCAGCACCCGAGCTTCGAGGTCGTGTAGTGCTGCTCGTCCTCGAGCTCCCACATGCCGGCGTCGCGCTTCTGCCACGTGTCGCAGGTGCGGTCGGCGAAGGTCGCGAGCAGGCGGCCGGTGTCGGCATCGAGCACGTTGCCGTCGCGGACGTACGTGCGCACCACGTCGAACAGGTCGCCGAAGACGCCGAGCTGGAGCTGGGACTGCGCGTCGTTGCCGTCGACCACGGGGCCGACCCCGCGCCAGCCCGGCACCTCGGGGTTCGAGCTGCCCTCGGGCACGGCGCCCTTGAGCGAGTAGAAGACGTGGAGGTCGGGGCCGTTGTCGCGGATGGTGCGGAGCATCCACGACACCGCCGCGTGCGTCTCCTCGCGGAGGCCGAACTTCACGAGCGCGTTCACCGTGTAGGCGAGGTCGCGCACCCAGGCGAAGCGGTAGTCCCAGTTCTTGCCGCCGCCCATCCGCTCGGGCAGCGAGGTCGTCGCGGCCGCGGCGATGGATCCGGTGGGCGCGTGCACGAGCAGCTTGAGCGCGAGGGCGCTGCGCTGCACTGCCTCGGCCCACTCGCCCTCGTAGCGGAACTCGGCGCTCCAGCCCTCCCAGTTGCGGATGGTGCGGTCGATGCCCTCGTCCACGATCGCCGGGTTCGGGATCCGCACGGGCTCCCGCTCGGTCCCGACCAGCGTGATGACGTGACGCGACCCCTCCGTCGTCGTGAACGCGCCGGACACCGACTGCGTGCCGGGCTCGGCGGGCCCGTGGTCGAGGCCGACGACCGCGAGCGTCACGCCGTCCACACGGATCACGGGCCCGTTGTGCGTCGACTGCACCCACGGCGACGACGTGCCGAGCGCCGTGCCGGGGGCGACGAGCCAGCTCATGGCGACCTCGCCGGTCAGCCCGTCGATCCGCCGCCCCAGCTCCGACCACGGCAGCCGCCCGGCGACGCCGGTGACCAGCGCGTCGGTCACGCGCACGCTGCCGGACGCCGTGGTGAACGTGGTGGTGAGCACGTTGGTGCCGGGGACGTAGGCGCGCGTCACCTCGAAGTCCTCGTCGGGCCGCAGTGTGATCCGGCCGCCGTGCGGGGCGTCGAGGATCGCGGCGAACGCGGGCGGCGTGTGCAGGTCGGGCAGCGGGAGCCAGTCGATGTCGCCGTCCTCCGCGATGAGCGCGACGGTGCGCCCGTCCCCGATGGCGGCGTAGCTGCGGAGCGCGACGTAGCCGTCGATGCGCTCGGGTGCGGGGCGGGATGCGGGGGTGGCCATGGGACTCCTGTCGACGCCGGCAGGAGGGCACCGACCCCTCCAGTATCCCCGGGTCGCCCCCGCGCGACCGGGTCGCGGTCCCGCCGCGGACGCGGCGATCGGCTCGGGATCCCGCTACCGGCCGCCGCGACGAGCCGTCCCATCCGTTCTTCCCCGGGTTCCGAATGGTGCTGATGGGCCCGGAGCCAACCCGAACGGTTCCGGTCGCCGCTCGCCGGACAGCGTCGTCTCCGCGGGTCGCCCCTCCCGATCCGGGCCAGACTCCACCCATGACCCTGATCGAGGCCGTGCGCGGCGACATCACCCGGCAGGACGTGGACGCGGTCGTGAACGCGGCGAACTCGTCGCTCCTCGGCGGCGGGGGAGTGGACGGCGCGATCCACCGGGCGGCCGGCCCCGAGCTCCTCGCCGCCTGCCGACGCATCCGCGAGGACGAGCTGCCCGACGGCCTGCGCGCGGGCGACGCGATCGCGACGCCCGGCTTCGGGCTGCCGGCGCGCCACGTCATCCACACGGTCGGCCCGGTCTGGTCGTCATCCGACGACCGCACCGCTGTGCTCGCGAGCGCCTACCGCCGGTCGATAGAGGTGGCGGCGGAGGCTGCGATCCGCAGCATCGCCTTCCCCGCCATCTCGGCGGGCGTCTACGGCTGGCCGGTCGACGACGCGGCGCGCGTGGCGGTGTCCACGGTGCGCGAGGCGATCGCCGACGGAGCGGGCGACGGGATCGAGCTGGTGCGCTTCGTGCTGTTCTCCGACGAGGTGCTCGCGGAGTTCGAGGCGGCGCTCGCGTCCGACGCCTGAGCCGGATCGGAGCGGCGCGACGCGAGCCGGGGAAGACGAACGCCGGCCCTGCCGTCGAGGACGGGGACCGGCGTGATGTGCCTGGACGCGGCGTCGATCCGCGGACCTTTCGATTTTCAGTCGAACGCTCTACCAACTGAGCTACCCAGGCGAGCGGGCGACTTGCGAGAAGACGCCCACATCGGACAGAAGCCCTCTCGTGAGAGAGGGCTCATATCCGTGGCGACCCTGACGGGACTTGAACCCGCGACCTCCGCCGTGACAGGGCGGCACGCTAACCAGCTGCGCTACAGGGCCTTGCTTGTCGATCACATTGCTTGTCGATCACATTGCCTGGTGACCCCAACGGGATTCGAACCCGTGTTAACGCCGTGAAAGGGCGCCGTCCTAGGCCACTAAACGATGGGGCCGCTCGCCCTGGTCTCCCAGGTCTCGCAGCAACCGACACGTCAGCATAACCGCACTCCGGGCAAGGACTCAAATCGGCCGTCCCCATGCGCCGCCTCGCCCCGCGGGCATGCGGATCGAGCGGCGTGTCGCCTCCTCATGCGCGGGCTCGGCAGCGGGCTGCGGGCGCCCGTCCTGGCCTCCTGCCAGGTTCACGACACGGCCAGCGCGCTGCCGCGATGTGCCCCTTCCGCGGGGTTAGCCTTCGCTCGACCCTCCCGGGGAGGGGATCCCCGTGGTGGATCCCCGCGTCGGCGCGCTGTGCGCCGCCGGACCCCGTTGCTACTGTGAGAGCCGGTGAAGGCGTGACGGATGTCATCCGCGCTCCCCGCCGGCCCTGCAGGGAGGCGCAGCCGGCCAGCCGGGCGACACGATGATCGGGATCACCATGCACCATGACCTCCTCCGGAGCGCGCGAGCCACGGGCGCCCGACGTCCGCGCCCGCGCGGCCGCCGCGGCCTCCAGGCCGTCGTCGCCATCGTCGCCGTCCTCCTCACCGGCTCGATCGCCGCTCCCGCCCACGCCGACACCTTCGCCTCCTGGGACGACGTGCAGAAGGCGCGCGGTGACGAGCAGGCGCAGCAGGCGCTCGTGCAGCGGATCAACGACGAGATCGCCTCCCTCCAGCAGAAGGTCGCCGACGCGCAGGCCCTCGTGGTCCAGCGCGGTGACGAGCACGACAAGGCCCAGCAGGACGCCGACAACAAGCACGCCGAGACCGTCCTGCTCCAGGAGAAGGTCGACGCGGCCGCCGCGAAGGCCACGAAGTCCCAGGAGCAGGCTGCCGGCCTCGCCAAGCAGCTGATGCGCTCCGGCGGCCAGAACCTCTCCGGCACCCTCCTCCTCAGTGAGGGCGACGGCACCGACGACCTCCTCGACAAGCTCGGCACCATGAGCAAGGTCGCCGAGAAGTCCGACCAGATCTACGCCATCGCGCTCCAGGACCGCAACGCCGCCAAGTCCCTCAGCGACCAGGCCCAGGTGGCGCTCACGGAGCTCGACGCGTTGAACGCGAAGGCCGAGCAGCTCCTCGAGGAGGCCGCCCAGGCGCAGATGGACCTCGAGCAGGCGCTCGAGGACCAGAGCGCGCAGAAGGCCGACGCCGACGCGAAGCTCTCCGTCATCACGGAGAACCGCGAGGCCACCGAGGACGACTACCAGGCGGGCGTCCGCAAGCGCCAGGCGGACGCGGACGCGCTCGCCGCGAGCCAGGGCGCCTCGGGCGGCGGGGTGTCGACCGGCGCCATCAGCGCATCCGGCTGGACCGCGCCGCTTCTCGGAGCCAGCACGAGCAGCCCCTTCGGGTACCGGATCCACCCGATCTACCACACCAAGATCATGCACGCGGGCGAGGACCTCGTCCGCGGCTACAGCTGCGGCGAGACCCAGTACGCGGCGCACTCGGGCACCGTGGCCTTCGCGGGTCGCAACGGCGGGTACGGCAACTACATCCGCATCGACCACGGCGGCGGCGTCTCCTCGGCCTACGGGCACATCGTGGACGGCGGAACCCTCGTCCGCACCGGCCAGCAGGTCGTCGCGGGCCAGCCCATCGCCTACACGGGGACCACGGGCGGATCGACCGGCTGCCACCTCCACTTCGAGATCCGCATCAACGGGAACGCCGTCGACCCGGTGGCGTTCATGCACGGCCAGGGCGTCACCATCAGCAGCACGCATTGACATGAGGAACGACATGACACACCTCCGCCCGACCACGGTCGTCATCTCCACGATCGCCGTGGGCGTGATCGCGGTGTCCAGCGGCGTCGCCGCCCAGACCGCGTTCGCCGCGACCGACTACCCCTCGTGGGCCGACGTGCAGGCAGCCAAGGCGGACCAGGCGCAGACGCAGGCGGCCATCGACCGCGTGACCCAGCTCGTGACGGGGCTGCAGGATTCCGCGGACCAGGCCAACACAGCCGCCATGGTCGCGGGCGAGAAGTACGCCGAGGCGCAGGCCGCGCGCGACGCCCAGGCTGACAAGCTCGCGCGGCTGGAGAAGAAGGCGGACGAGGCGCAGGCCACCGCCCTCACCAGCCGGATGCGGGCCGGCCTCCTCGCGAGCCACCTCGCGCGGGCCGGCGGCCAGGACATCACCGCGAGCCTCTTCGCCTCCGACGGCGACGACGCGGAGGAGCTGCTGCGCTCCCTCGGCACCATGTCGAAGCTCTCCGAGAGCACGCAGACCGTGTACCAGCAGGCCCTCGCGGACCGCAACAGCGCTGCGTCGCTGAGCGACCAGGCGCAGGT
Organism: Clavibacter californiensis; assembly: GCF_021952865.1. NCBI lineage: Bacteria > Bacillati > Actinomycetota > Actinomycetes > Micrococcales > Microbacteriaceae > Clavibacter > Clavibacter californiensis. The sequence continues at coordinate 1,254,021 of NZ_CP040792.1, forward strand.
CGCCAAGGACGAGCTCGCGCGCCTCGCGGACGAGGCGCAGAAGTCGCTCGACGAGGCGAACGCGGCCGCAGCGACGGCTCAGGCGGCGGTGGCCGAGCAGACGCGCAACAGCGACCAGCTCATCGCGCAGCTGGCGCTCCTCAAGGACTCGACCTCGGAGATCGAGGCGCAGTACATCCAGAGCATCACGCAGCCGCCGATCCCCGCGGCCGCCGGGGCGGCGCCGTCCGGCGGCGGTTCCTCGTCAGACGGTGGTTCCCCATCGGGCGGCGCCGCATCGGGCGGCGGGTCCTCCACCGGTGGCGGGTCCTCGTCCGGTGGCGGCGGATCCTCCAGCGCCCCGGCTCCCGCTCCCGCGCAGCCCGCGCCGGCCCCGGCGCCGCAGCAGCCCTCGCGTCCGGCTCCGGCCCCCGCGCCCGCACCGGCGCCGGCTCCCGCCCCGTCCGGCAACGCCGCGCAGGTCGCGATCTCGTTCGCCAAGGCGCAGCTCGGCGAGCCGTACGTCTTCGGCGGCGAGGGCAACGGCTGGGACTGCTCGGGCCTCGTGATGATGGCCTACCGCGCGGCCGGCATCGACGTCGGAGGCCACTCCGTGAGCAGCCAGTACAACAAGATGCAGGCCCAGGGCCGGCTCGTCCCGTTCTCGCAGCGGCAGGCGGGCGACATCGTGTTCTGGAAGAACGGCAGCGGGTTCTACCACGACGCCCTCTCGCTGGGCGGGAACACCATCATCGCGGCGCCGAAGCCCGGCGACGTGGTGAAGATCCAGAGCCTCTGGGGCGGCAGTGACCTCATGCCCTACGTCGGCCGACCCGGCTGATCCCCATCCGGCCGATCCCGGCCCGGACGCGACGACGCCCGCCTCACCGCATCTGCTGCGGGGGCGGGCGTCGTCGTGTCAGCCGCGCGGGCTCAGGGGATGACGCGGATCAGGCGTCCTCGTCCGGCTCGCCGCCGTGGCCGTGGCCGTCGCCCTCGGCCTGGAGCTTCTCGAAGCCCGCCTGCACGATGCGCTCGGCCTCGGCTGCGTCTCCCCACCCCTCCGTCTTGACCCACTTGCCGGGCTCGAGGTCCTTGTAGTGCTCGAAGAAGTGCTCGATCTCGTTGCGCGTCTGCTGCGGCACGTCGTCGATGTCCTGGATGTGCGCCCAGCGCGGGTCCTTGGCGGGGACGCCGATGACCTTGGAGTCGATGCCGGCCTCGTCGCTCATGTTGAACACGCCGACCGGGCGGATGGAGACGCCGACGCCGGGGAAGACCGGGTACTCGAGGAGCACGAGCACGTCGACGGGGTCGCCGTCGAGGCCCAGCGTGTTCTCGAAGTAGCCGTAGTCGGTGGGGTAGACGAACGACGTGAAGAGCACCCGGTCCAGGTACACGCGACCTGTCTCGTGGTCGACCTCGTACTTGTTGCGGGACCCCTTGGGGATTTCGACGACGACGTCGTAGCTGGCCATGCGCGTGCTCCTCGTGGTTCTGACGTGGGCGGATTGCTGCCATAACGTTAGTGGATGCCCTCTGAGCGCCCCCGTCTCACCCCCGCCGTCGCGGACCTCAGGCGGGCGGTCCGCGAGACGCTCGCCGGCCTCGACCCGTCCTCGTCCGGACCCGTCCTCGTCGCCCTCTCCGGCGGCGCCGACTCGCTCGCCCTCGCCGCGGCCGCCGCCTTCGAGGGTCCCCGCGCGGGCGTCGCCCTGGGTGCCGTCGTCATCGACCACGGGCTGCAGGACGGATCCGCGGCCGTCGCCGAACGGGCTGCCGACGCCGCGCGCGCCCTCGGCCTCGCTCCGGTCGTCGTGACGCTCGTGCGGGTGGACAGGAGCCCATCCGGTCCCGAGGCCGCCGCCCGGGCCGCCCGCTACGCCGCGTTCGACGACGCGCTCCGGGAGACCGGATCCCGCGCGCTGCTCCTCGCCCACACCCTCGACGACCAGGCGGAGACCGTCCTGCTCGGGCTCGCCCGGGGATCCGGCGCCGCGAGCCTGCACGGCATGGCCGCGTCGACGGCCGCGCGCGCGGCCGACGCCGTGTACCTGCGGCCGCTGCTCGGGATCCGCGCGGCCGTCACCCGCGCCGCGTGCGCCGACCAGGGCCTCGACCCCTGGCAGGACCCGCACAACGCGGATCCCGCCTACGCCCGCGTGCGCGTCCGCCACGACGTCCTGCCGCTGCTCGAGCGCGAGCTCGGCCCCGGGATCGCGGAGGCCCTCGCCCGCACGGCCGACCAGCTGCGCGAGGACGACGACGCGCTCGAGCACTTCGCCGCCGAGATGATCGAGGAGATCGCCGACCACGCCGAGGCCGGCATCTCCCTCGAGGTCGCCTCGCTCCTGGCCGCGCCGCCCGCGCTGCGACACCGGCTGATCCGCCTCGCCGCGCGCGAGGAGTTCGCGGCGCATCTGTCGCGGACGCACGTCCTGGAGGTCGCGCGGCTCGTCACCGACTGGCACGGGCAGGGGCCCGTCGACCTGCCGGGCGTTAGGGTCGTACGCAAGGACGGGCTCATCGTCCTCAGCGCCAGGACGACGGAAGAGTGACATGAGATCCATCGACATCGCCGACGACCTGACCGAGGTCCTCCACACCGAGGAGGAGATCCACGGCCGCATCGCCGAGATGTGCCGCGAGATCGAGCGCGACAACCCGGGGGAGGAGCTGCTCCTCGTGGGCGTGCTCAAGGGCGCGGTCATGGTCATGGCCGACCTCGCGCGCGAGCTCGAGCTGCCGATCCACATGGACTGGATGGCGGTCAGCTCCTACGGCTCCGGCACCAAGTCGAGCGGCGTCGTCCGCATCCTCAAGGACCTCGACGCCGACCTCACCGGCCGTCGCGTGCTCATCGTCGAGGACATCATCGACTCCGGCCTCACGCTCTCCTGGCTGCTGGCCAACCTGCGCTCGCGCGGGGCCGCGAGCGTCGAGGTGTGCGCCCTCCTGCGCAAGCCCGAGGCCGCGAAGATCGCGGTCGACGTGAAGTACGTGGGCTTCGAGATCCCGGACGACTTCGTGGTCGGCTACGGCCTCGACTTCGCCGAGCGCTACCGCAACCTCCGCGACGTGGCGATCCTCGCGCCGCACGTCTACAGCTGAGGCGCCCCGCTCCTCTTGCCCGCCTCCATGCCGGCGCACGTTCGGCTGGCGGCGAACACCGCGGCCACGCTCAGACGGCCGCTTGTATCCTCGAGACATCTCGTCGCCGTACGGCGCGGCACGGGCAGAAAGGTGTCGGGCCCGCGCCCCTACGCTCATGAACTTCAAGAAACTCCTTCGCAGCCCGATCCTCATCGTCGTCCTCGCCATCGTCGTGGTGTCCGTGGGCTTCAGCCTCATCACCGGATCCGGCTACAAGACCATCACCACGCAGCACGGCCTCGAGCTGATCCAGGACGGCAAGGTCGCCTCCGCCAAGATCATCGACGGCGAGCAGCGGGTCGACCTCACGCTCGCGAGCGCCGACGGCGACAACGGCACCATGGTGCAGTTCAACTACGTCGCGCAGCGCGGCGGCGAGATCGTGTCCGCCATCACGACCGCGAACCCCGCCGAGGGCTTCGACGACCAGGTGCCGCAGCCGAGCTGGCTGCTGTCGGCGTTCAGCATCCTGCTGCCGCTGCTGCTCATCGGCTTCTTCATCTGGATCATGTTCTCCGGCATGCAGGGCGGCGGGAACCGCGTCATGCAGTTCGGCAAGTCGAAGGCGAAGCTCGCCTCCAAGGACTCCCCGAAGGTGACGTTCGCCGACGTGGCCGGGTCGGACGAGGCCATCGAGGAGCTCGAGGAGATCAAGGACTTCCTCAAGGAGCCCGCCAAGTTCCAGGCCGTCGGTGCCCGGATCCCCAAGGGCGTGCTGCTCTACGGCCCTCCCGGCACCGGCAAGACCCTGCTCGCGCGTGCCGTCGCGGGCGAGGCGGGCGTGCCCTTCTACTCGATCTCCGGATCCGACTTCGTCGAGATGTTCGTGGGCGTCGGCGCGAGCCGCGTGCGCGACCTCTTCGAGCAGGCCAAGCAGAACGCGCCGGCCATCATCTTCGTCGACGAGATCGACGCGGTCGGCCGCCACCGCGGCGCCGGCGTCGGCGGCGGCAACGACGAGCGCGAGCAGACCCTGAACCAGCTCCTGGTGGAGATGGACGGCTTCGACGTCAAGACCAACGTCATCCTCATCGCGGCCACCAACCGGCCCGACGTGCTCGACCCCGCGCTCCTGCGTCCCGGCCGCTTCGACCGCCAGATCGGCGTCGACGCCCCCGACCTGCAGGGCCGCAAGCAGATCCTCGAGGTGCACGGGCGCGGCAAGCCGCTCGCCGCGGGCGTCGACCTCGAGGTCCTCGCGCGGAAGACCCCGGGGTTCACGGGCGCCGACCTCGCGAACGTCCTCAACGAGGCCGCGCTCCTCACGGCGCGCTCGAACGCGCAGCTCATCGACGACCGCGCGCTCGACGAGGCCGTCGACCGCGTGATGGCCGGGCCCCAGCGCCGCAGCCGCATCATGCGCGACCACGAGAAGCTCATCACCGCGTACCACGAGGGCGGCCACGCGCTCGCGGCGGCGGCCATGAACAACACGGATCCCGTGACCAAGGTCACGATCCTGCCGCGCGGCCGCGCCCTCGGCTACACGATGGTGCTCCCGCTCGAGGACAAGTACTCCGTCACCCGCAACGAGCTGCTCGACCAGCTCGCGTACGCCATGGGCGGCCGCGTCGCGGAGGAGATCGTCTTCCACGACCCCACCACGGGCGCGTCGAACGACATCGAGAAGGCCACGTCGACCGCGCGTCGCATGGTCACCGAGTACGGCATGAGCGCCAAGGTCGGATCGGTGAAGCTCGGCTCCAGCTCCGGCGAGCCGTTCCTCGGGCGCGACCTCGGCGGCAGCCGCGACTACTCGGAGGACATGGCCCTGACGGTCGACGCCGAGGTGCGCGCGCTCCTCGACGGCGCGCACGACGAGGCGTGGCAGGTCATCAACGACAACCGCGACGTGCTCGACCGCCTGGCCACCGAGCTCCTCGAGAAGGAGACGCTCGACCACGACCAGCTCGCGGCGATCTTCGCGGACGTGAAGAAGCTGCCGCCGCGCCCGCAGTGGCTCTCGAGCGACAAGCGCCCGCTGTCCGACCTGCCCCCCGTGGCCATGCCGCAGAAGGCGCCCATCGACCAGGGCGTCGTCGACGGTGCGGTCGACTCGGAGCCGCCGGCCGGCAAGCCGAAGCGCTCGCCCTTCCCGCGCCCCGCGACGGCCTGATCCGGTGGGCGTCGACCGGGCGCGCATCGAGGCGGCCGTGGCCGAGCTGATCCTTGCCATCGGCGAGGATCCGGGCCGGGAGGGCCTCGCGACCACCCCGGCGCGGGTGGCCGAGGCGTACGGCGAGTTCTTCTCGGGGGTCGGGACGGATCCGGTCCGGCACCTGCGCGAGACGTTCCCGCTGCCGGAGACGGACGCGGCGCCGCAGCCCGTGATCGTGACGGGCATCGCGTTCCGCTCCATCTGCGAGCACCACCTGCTGCCGTTCACGGGGGTCGCGCACCTGGCGTACGTGCCGGGGGATCGGATCGTCGGCCTCGGCCGCCTGCCGCGCGTGGTCGACGACCTCGCGTCGCGACCGCAGATGCAGGAACGGCTGGGCGAGCAGATCGCCGAGGCGCTCGAGCACGGGTTGGGGGCGCGCGGCGTGGCCGTGATCCTCGACGCGACGCACGGCTGCGTCACCGCCCGGGGCACGCGGCAGGCCGGCAGCACGACCATCACCATCGCGGCGCGCGGAACACTCGCCGAGCCCGCGGCACGCGCCGAGGTCCTCGCGCTGCTCCCCACCTCGGCCGGCCGGGCGTGATCGTGGCCGCGCCGCGCACGCTCGTCATGGGGATCCTCAACGCGACCCCCGACTCCTTCAGCGACGGCGGCCGGCACCTCGCCCTCGACGACGCGCTCGCGCAGGCCCGGCGGATGGTCGCCGCGGGTGCCGACCTCGTGGACGTGGGCGGGGAGTCGACCCGCCCGGGCGCCCAGCGCGTGGACGCCGACGAGGAGCTCCGGCGCGTGCTGCCCGTGGTCCGGGAGCTCGCCGCGGAGGGGATCGTCGTGAGCGTCGACACCATGCGCGCCGCGACCGCGGAGGCCTGCATCGGCGCGGGGGCGCGTGTCGTCAACGACGTCTCCGGGGGCCTCGCAGATCAGGGCATGGCCGCGGTGGTCGCCGGCACCGACGTGGACTACGTGGCGATGCACTGGCGGGGTCACAGCGACACGATGACCGAGCGCGCGACCTACGCCGACACGGTCTCCGAGGTGCGCGACGAGCTGCTCGCGCGGGTCGCCGCCCTCGTCGCCGCGGGGCTGGATCCCGCCCGCATCGCCATCGACCCCGGCCTCGGCTTCGCCAAGGACGCGGCGCACGACTGGCATCTCCTCGGCTCCCTCGACGCGTTCACCGGCCTCGGCCACCGCGTGCTCGTGGGCGCCTCCCGCAAGCGCTTCCTCGGCCGGCTGCTCCCGGAGGGCGCGGGCGTCGCGGAGCGCGACGTGCCGACCGCGGTCGTCAGCGCCCTGTCCGCGCGCTCCGGGGCGTGGGCCGTGCGCGTGCACGACGTCGCCTCCACCCGCGCCGCGCTCGCGGTCGAGGCCGCGTGGGCGCGCGGCCGTGCCGAGGCGCTCGACGCCGGATCCGCCGGGCCGTCCTCCGCCGGTCTGTCAGAGTAGGAGCATGAGCGCCGTGAGCCAGGACCGTGTCGTCGTCGCCCCGCAGGCGGTGCTCGTCCGCACCGCGGTCGCCGCGCTCGTCGCGTCCGTGATCCTGGGCGTCGGCCTGACCGTCCCGGCCGACCTCGCCGCCGACTCGGGTGCCGCGATCGTCGTGGGGAAGGTCGTCGCCATCGTGCTGGGCCTGATCGGCTCGCTCGGCAGCGCCTACGCGTCCGTCGTGCTGCTGTCTCCCGTGCTCACCACCGTCGGCGCCCTGCTCTGGCCGACCGCCGTGGTGCTGCTCGGCACGCCGCTCGGCATCGTGTGCGCCCTCGCCTTCGCGCCGGTCGCCCCCGAGGGCGACGCGTCGGACCCCGTGCTGGCGCTGGTCGCCGCCGTGCTCGCGGTCCTCGGGATCGCCGCCGCGGTCGCCTGCGCCGTCGTCCAGCGCCGTGTCGCGCGCCTCGCCGCCAACGCCCGCCGCGTGACCGAGACCGGCCGCCGCACCGCCGCGATCGTCACGGCCGTCCAGCGCCTCGACGGATCCGGCGACGCCGTCCGCGCGCGCCTCACGGTCGCCTTCACCGACGGCGACGGCCGCGACCACCACGTCACGCGCACGGTCACCACGGCCGACCGCCTGCTCCCGGCCGTCGGCGGCAAGCTGCCGCTCTGGTACGACCCGGCCGCCCCGGGCGACCTCCCGTCCATCGTCGTGGGCCGCTCATGGTGACCAGGCTCCCGACCGACCGCATCCTCCTCACCGGCCTGCGCGTGCACGCCCACCACGGCGTCTTCGCCGAGGAGCGCCGCGACGGCCAGCCGTTCGTGATCGACCTCGAGGTCGCCATCGACCTCGCGCCGGCCGGCGGCAGCGACGAGCTCGACCGCACGCTGCACTACGGCGAGCTGGCCGACGAGGTCGCCGCGGCGGCCGAGCGCGATCCCGTCGACCTCATCGAGACGCTCGCCGAGCGCATCGCCGGCGTCGTGCTCGCGCATCCCGTCGCCCGGTGGGTGCGCGTCACCGTGCACAAGCCGGACGCGCCGATCGCGGTGCCGTTCGACGACGTGGCGGTCGTCATCGAGCGGGCGTCCGCGCAGCCCGCTCCGGGCGAGACCGTGCGCGCCGTCGTGGCCGTGGGATCCAACCTCGGCGACCGGCGCGCGACCATCGAGCGCGCGCTGGCCCTGGTCGACGAGGTGCCCGGCCTCCGCGTCGTGCGCTCCTCGGATCTCGTGGAGTCCGTCGCCGTGACGCCCGAGGGGGAGGACGCGACGAAGCCCGGCTACCTCAACGGCGTCGCGCTGGTCGACTCCGCGCTCGGTCCGCACGCGCTGCTCGACGCGCTGGCCGGGATCGAGCGTGACCTCGGCCGCGTCCGCGCCGAGCGCTGGGGCGACCGCACGATCGACCTCGACGTCATCTCCTACGGCGAGGCGCGGATCCACGACGAGCGCCTCACGCTGCCCCACCCGCGCGCCGCCGAGCGCGCCTTCGTGCTCGGGCCGTGGCTGCAGGCGGATCCCGACGCCGAGCTGCCCGGCCGCGGCCGCGTCGACGCGCTGCTCGCCGCGCTCGAGCCCGCGCCCGCTGCCGCACCCGCGCCCGCTGCCGCACCCGCACCCGCACCCGCACCCGCTGCCGCACCCGCACCCGCTGCCGCACCCGCGCCCGCTGCCGCGGAGACCCGCGCATGACCCGCACGCGCTCCACCACCCTCATCGCCCTCCTCATCGCGGGCGCGGCCGTCGGCTGGTTCGCCGAGAACGCGCTCCTCATGAGCGGACGCGCGCTCCTCATCCCGCCGCTCACGCTCGGCGCGACCCTCCTGATCGTCGGGATAGTGCTGCTCGCGCTGGCCCGCCCCATCCGCCGCTCGACGCTCGGGCGCACCCCGGGACGCGTCGACCCGTTCCGCGCGACGCGCGTCGTGCTGCTCGCCAAGGCGTCGGCGCTCGCGGGCGCGCTGCTCACCGGGATCACCGGCGGGGTGCTGGCCTTCGTGCTGGCCCGGCCCGTCCTGCCCGGCGCGTCCTCCGTCGGGCTCGCGGTGGCCGGTACGGTGGGAGCCGTCGTCCTCCTCGTCGCCGGGCTGGTCGCCGAGCACTGGTGCACGGTCCCGCCCGACGACCGGGACGACTCGCGCCCCGGGGATCCGGCGCGCGAGCCCTCGTAGGACCCCGCACCACCCGGAGGAGCACCGTGACCCCGAACGTCGACCCGCACGGCGTCTCGTGGCGCCGCGTCTCCCCGCGCCTCATCGGCGTCGAGCTGGTGGGCGGCGTGATCACCGCCCTCGTGCTCGGCGGCATCGCGGCCTTCCTCTTCGCGGTCGACGCGCCCGGCTGGCTGCCGATCGTGCTCGGCGCCGCCGCGCTCGTCGAGCTGGTCGTGACGCTCGTGATCGTCCCCCGCCGCGTCCGCGCCATGGGGTACCAGCTGCGCGAGGACGACCTCGTCTTCCGCCGCGGCATCATGTGGACGCGCGTCGTCGCGGTGCCGTACGGCCGGATGCAGCTCGTCGACATCACGCGCGGCCCCGTCGGCCGTGCGCTCGGCCTCGCCGACCTTAAGCTCGTGACCGCGGCGGCCGCGGCGAGCATCCAGATCCCCGGGCTCACGAACGCCGACGCCGAGGAGCTCCGCGACCGGCTGGTCGCCCTCGCCGAGACGCGCCGGGCCGGGCTGTGAGCGACCCGACGCCCGAGGACCAGGCCGCCGGCCCGCGTGACTCCGCGCCCGACGGCGCGTCACCCGCCACGGCAGCCGGGCCCGTCCCCGCCGCAGAGGCCCGGATCGCGGAGGAGCTCACCGACGGCGACTGGCACCGCCTCCACCCGGCCACCCCCGTCCTCCGCGGCGGGGTCCTCTTCATCGTCGCGATCGGCTTCCTCGTCTCGTCCCTGCGCGAGCAGCTCGTGGAGCAGTTCGTGCCCGGCCAGCGACGCGACGGCGAGCAGGACCTCATCCCGATGCTCGTGGAGAGCGGGAGCCTCATCTGGGTGATCCTCGCCCTCCTCGCGTTCACCCTCCTCGCGGTCGGCATCTCCTACCTCTCGTGGCGCATGCACACGTTCCGCGTCACGGAGGAGACCGTCGAGGTGCGCAGCGGGATCCTCTCGCGCACGAACCGACGGGCGAGGCTCGATCGGATCCAGGGCGTCAACATCGTGCGCCCGCTCATCGCTCGGCTCATCGGCGCGGCCAAGCTCGAGATCCAGGTCGCGGGCAACGACGCCAACCTGCCGCTGCAGTACCTCCGCTCGCGCGACGCCGACGCCTTCCGGCTCCGCGTGCTGCGGCTCGCGTCCGGCGCGCGGGCGGAGGCGGCGGGATCCGCGCCCGCCGCTCCCGGCGCTCCCGCCCGCGGCTTCGTCGGCTCGCGGGTCGACGACTTCCTCGCGCCCGAGCTCGACCCGGACGCGGCCCCGCCGCAGTCGGTCGTCCGCATCCCCATCCCGCGCCTCGTCGGCGCCGTGCTGCTCTCGGCGCCCACGGTGGTCCTGGTGCTGTTCGTCGCGGTTGGGATCCCGCTCATCGTCCGGTTCGAGGCCTGGTACCTGCTCGTGCCGCTGCTGCCGACGCTCCTCGGTTCCGCCGGCTTCTTCGTGCGCCGGATCACGCGCTCGCTCCGCTACAGCGTCGCCGGCACGCCCGACGGGGTCCGCGTCGGTTTCGGCCTGCTGTCGACGAGCAACGACACCATCCCGCCCGGCCGGATCCACGCGGTCGAGGTCGTGCAGCCGCTGCTCTGGCGCGCCGCCGGCTGGTGGGAGATCCGCATCACGCGCGCCTCCCACTCCTCGTCGCCGGGCGCCGCCGGACAGCAGAACACGTCGATCCTCCCCGTCGGCGACCGCAGGGACGTCGACCGCGTGCTCGGCCTCGTCCTGCCCGACCTCGTGGGCGACCAGGCGCTCGCCCTCGTCGCCGTGGGCATGACCGGCCGCGGCGGCGTCGACGACGGCTTCACCACGTCGCCGCGCCGGGCCTGGATCCTCAAGCCCTTCTCCTGGCGCCGCACCGGCTTCGCGGTCGACGCGTCGGCGTTCCTCGTCCGCCGCGGCGTGATCTGGCGCCGCCTCGTGATCGTGCCGCACGCGCGGACGCAGGGGGTCGACCTCACGCAGGGCCCCATCGACCGCCGGCTCGACCTCGTCTCGGTGCGCGCCGCCACCGTCGCCGGACCCGTGGACACGCGGCTCGGCGCCATCGACCGCGCCACCGGGATGGAGCTGTCGACCCGGCTGGTCGTGGCGGCCGTCGCATCGGCCCGGTCCGACACGTCCGCGCACTGGGGCGCCGAGGCCGCGAGCTGGCCGGCGCCGGGATCCGCGCCCGCCGCCGCCGCACCTGCGCCCGCCGGACCCCCCGACCCCGGCCCCGCCGCACCCGCCGACCCCGGCCCCGCCGCACCCGCACTGCCCGACCCCACCCCCGACGCCGCCTGGCCGCCGCCGCCGGCCACCGACGCCCCACGCCACCGCTCCGCCCCCGAGGACCCCGCATGACCGTCCCGTCCCAGCGCTCCGGCCGTCTCGGCGTCGGCATCGTCGGCGCGGGTCGCGTCGGCCCGGTCATCGGCGCCGCCCTCGCGGGCGCCGGCCACGCGATCACCGGCATCTCCGCGGTCTCGGCCGCCAGCCGCGAGCGCGCGGAGGCGATGCTGCCCGGGGTCCCGGTCCTCGAGATCCCCGACCTGATCGAGCGGAGCGAGCTCGTGATCCTCGCCGTCCCCGACGCCGAGCTCCCCGGCCTCGTCGCGGGACTCGCCACGACGGGCGCGTGGCAGGCGGGCCAGCTCGTCGTGCACACGTCGGCGGCGCACGGGATCCAGGTGCTCGCGCCCGCGTTCGCGTCCGGCATCATCCCGCTCGCCATCCACCCGGCGATGTCGTTCACCGGCACGAGCATGGACCTCAGCCGCATGGTCGACAGCTGGTTCGCCGTCACCGCGCCCGCGCCCGTCCTCCCCATCGCGCAGGTGCTCGTCGTCGAGATGGGCGGCGAGCCCGTCGTCGTGGAGGAGCGGGACCGCGCGGCGTACGCCGAGGCCATCGCCACCGCGACAACCTTCTCCACCGCGATCGTCGACCAGGCCGCCGGCCTCCTCGCGGGCATCGGCGTGGAGGAGCCCGGCCGCGTGCTCGGCCCGCTGATCCGCTCGGCCGTCGATGACGCGCTCCGTCGCTCCTCCCCGGCGGGCGGCGCGCGCCTCACGTCCGGCGACGTCCCGCTGCCGGCGGACGAGGGCCCCGACGCGCACTAACCTTGTGCGTCCGCGTCCCGCAGCACCGAGGAGCCCGAAGCCATGACGATCCCCGCGCCCACCGTCGTCACCGGCATCGCCGAGCTGCGTGCCCGCGTCCGCGACCACCGGGCCGCCCGCACCGCGGCGGGGGAGGCGCCCGTCGTCGTGCTCGTCCCCACCATGGGCGCGCTGCACGAGGGCCACCTGGCGCACGCCCGCCGCGCCCGCGAGCTCGGATCCCTCGTGGTCGTGTCGATCTTCGTCAACCCGCTGCAGTTCGGCGCGGGCGAGGACCTCGACGCCTACCCGCGCACGCTCGACGCCGACGTGGCCGCGCTCGCGGAGACCGGCGTCGACCTGGTCTTCGCGCCGTCCGCGGCCGAGATGTACCCGGACGGGCCCGCGCGCGTCCGCGTCACCGGCGGATCCGTCGCCCTCACGCTCGAGGGCCGCTCCCGCCCCGGCCACTTCGACGGCATGCTCACCGTCGTGGCGAAGCTCCTCCATATCGTGACGCCCGACGTCGCCACCTTCGGCCGCAAGGACGCGCAGCAGCTGCACCTCGTCCGCCGCATGGTGCGCGACCTCGACCTGCCCGTCCGCATCGAGGACCTGGAGACGGTGCGCGAGCCCGACGGCCTCGCCCTCTCCAGCCGCAACCGCTACCTCGACGACCGCGAGCGCCGCGCCGCCCGCGTCATCCCCGCCGCGCTCGAGGCCGCGCAGAGCGCCGGGGACCGCGGCATCGACGCCGTCATCGCCGCCGCCCAGTCCGTGGTGATGGGGGAGCCCGCGGTGGCCCTCGACCACTTCCAGATCGTGGATCCGACCACCTTCGAGTCCGTGGACGACGGCTTCACGGGCGTCGCGCTCGCCGTCATCGCGGCCCGCGTCGGCAGCACGCGCCTCATCGACAACGCGACCGTCGTCATCGCCTGACGCCGCGGACATCCGATCCGCGGGCGTGCCCGGGCCCTGCCCGCACCTGCGAGAATCGACGGGAGGCCGCTCGGCCGCCGAGAACCCACGACCCGCGAGGATCCGCCCGCACATGACCGACAGCCCCGGAACGCCCGCGTCGCCCGAGACCGCCCCCGCTCCCGCCGTGGAGGGATCCGCCGAGGACGTCGCCGAGCAGAAGGCCGTGCGCCTCGCCAAGCGCGCCCGCCTCAACGCCCAGGGCGGCCCCGGCGAGGGCGCGTACCCCGTGCAGGTCCCGGTCACCACGACCATCCCCGCGGTCCGCGCCGAGTACGGCCACCTCGAGCCCGGCCAGGAGACCGACCACGTGGTCGGCATCGCCGGCCGCGTCGTGCACTTCCGCAACACCGGCAAGCTCTGCTTCGCCACGCTCCAGGCGGGCGACGGCACGCGCATCCAGGCCATGATCTCGCTGGCCGAGGTCGGCGAGGAGGCGCTCGCCGCGTGGAAGGAGCTCGTCGACCTCGGCGACCACGTCTTCGTCGCCGGCCGCGTCATCGCGAGCCGCAAGGGCGAGCTGTCGATCATGGCCACCGAGTGGCGCATCGCCTCGAAGGCCCTGCTGCCCTTGCCGAACCTCCATTCCGAGCTCTCGGACGAGACCCGCGTCCGCAGCCGGTACCTCGACCTGATCGTGCGCGACCAGGCCCGCAAGAACGTCCTCGACCGCGCGAAGGTCAACGCCTCCATGCGCGAGACGTTCCGCCAGCGCGGCTACGTCGAGGTCGAGACCCCCATGCTGCAGGTGATGCACGGCGGCGCGTCCGCCCGCCCGTTCGTCACGCACTCCAACGCCTTCGACACCGAGATGTACCTCCGCATCGCGCCCGAGCTGTACCTCAAGCGCGCGGTCGTCGGCGGCATCGACCGCGTCTTCGAGATCAACCGCAACTTCCGCAACGAGGGCGCGGACTCGACGCACAGCCCCGAGTTCGCGATGCTCGAGGCGTACGAGGCCTACGGCGACTACACCTCCATCGCCGAGCTCACGCAGACGCTCGTGCAGGACGCGGCCATGGCCGTCGCCGGCAGCCACGTCGTCACGTGGGCCGACGGCACCGAGTACGACCTCGGAGGCGAGTGGGACCGCATCTCCATGTACGGCTCGCTGAGCGAGGCCGCGGGCGTCGACATCACGCCCGCCACCACCGTCGACGAGCTCCAGGCGATCGCCGACCGCGAGGGCGTCGTCGTGCCGCTGAGCACGCACGGCAAGCTCGTCGAGGAGCTCTGGGAGCACTTCGTCAAGGGCGGCCTCGAGCGCCCCACCTTCGTCCTCGACTTCCCCGTCGAGACCTCCCCGCTCACGCGCGCGCACCGCTCCATCGAGGGCGTCGTCGAGAAATGGGACCTCTACATCCGCGGCTTCGAGCTGGCGACCGGCTACTCCGAGCTCGTGGATCCCGTCGTGCAGCGCGAGCGCTTCGTCGACCAGGCGCGCCAGTCGGCGCGCGGCGACGACGAGGCCATGCCGCTCGACGAGGAGTTCCTCCGTGCCCTCGAGCACGGCATGCCGCCCTCGGGCGGCATGGGCATGGGGGTCGACCGGCTCCTCATGGCCATCACCGGTCTCGGCATCCGCGAGACCATCCTGTTCCCCCTAGTGAAGTAGGCGACCATGCCATTAGGCCCCGACGGCTCGAACCCGAAGAAGCCCACCACCGCGCGTTACGCCCTCTGGATCATCGTGGGCGGCATCGCCGTCGTCATGATCGGCCAGGGCGTCTACGGCATCCTCACCTAGAGCGCGGCGTATCCTTGCCGCATGGATGATTTCTGGGCGAGCGCGATCTGGTCGATCCTCCCCACCCTCGGCGTGGGCCTGATCTTCTGGTTCATCATGCGAGCGGTCATCCAGGCGGACAAGCAGGAGCGCAAGGCCTACGCCGCCATCGAGGCGAAGGAGCGCGCCCGCATGGGCGTCCCCGCGCCCGACGCGGACCGCTAGCGCCGACCGCCGGCGCCGACCGCCGACCCCGGCGCGCCCTCGCCGCGGACCCCGATCCGCCGCCTCGCGCATCGCGTCACGCCCACGGCGAACAGGGGCATGCACTCTCGGGACCCGTCGTTACTCTCTACATATCGGCGCCGGCCCCCTGCCCCGGTGCCCAGGGAGATACAGATGTTCGAGAGATTCACCGACCGCGCTCGTCGCGTCGTCGTCCTGGCCCAAGAAGAGGCCAAGATGCTCAACCACAACTACATCGGGACCGAGCACATCCTGCTCGGCCTCATCCACGAGGGCGAAGGCGTGGCCGCCAAGGCCCTGGAGTCGCTCGGCATCTCCCTCGATGCCGTCCGCGAACAGGTCCAGGACATCATCGGCCAGGGCCAGCAGCAGCCCACGGGACACATCCCGTTCACGCCGCGCGCGAAGAAGGTCCTGGAGCTGTCGCTCCGCGAGGCCCTCCAGCTCGGCCACAACTACATCGGCACCGAGCACATCCTCCTCGGCCTGATCCGCGAGGGCGAGGGCGTCGCCGCGCAGGTGCTCGTCAAGCTCGGCGCCGACCTCAACCGCGTGCGCCAGCAGGTCATCCAGCTCCTGTCCGGCTACCAGGGCAAGGAGGCGGTCGCCGTCGGCGGCGAGACGCAGCAGAGCCAGCAGGCGGGCTCCACGGTCCTCGACCAGTTCGGGCGCAACCTCACGCAGGCCGCGCGCGACGGCAAGCTCGACCCCGTCATCGGGCGCGAGAAGGAGATCGAGCGCGTGATGCAGATCCTGTCGCGCCGTTCCAAGAACAACCCCGTCCTCATCGGCGAGCCCGGCGTCGGCAAGACCGCCGTCGTCGAGGGCCTGGCGCAGGCCATCGTCAAGGGCGACGTCCCGGAGACGCTGAAGGACAAGCAGCTCTACACGCTCGACCTCGGCTCGCTCATCGCCGGATCCCGCTACCGCGGCGACTTCGAGGAGCGCCTCAAGAAGGTCACCAAGGAGATCCGCACGCGCGGCGACATCATCACCTTCATCGACGAGATCCACACGCTCGTCGGCGCGGGTGCCGCCGAGGGCGCGATCGACGCGGCGAGCATCCTCAAGCCGCTCCTCGCGCGCGGCGAGCTGCAGACCATCGGCGCCACCACGCTCGACGAGTACCGCAAGCACTTCGAGAAGGACGCGGCCCTCGAGCGCCGCTTCCAGCCCATCCAGGTGCAGGAGCCCTCGCTGCCCCACACCATCAACATCCTCAAGGGCCTGCGCGACCGGTACGAGGCGTTCCACAAGGTGTCCATCACCGATGGCGCCATCGTGTCGGCGGCGAACCTCGCCGACCGCTACATCGCGGACCGCTTCCTCCCGGACAAGGCCATCGACCTGATCGACGAGGCCGGCGCCCGCCTGCGCCTCTCGATCCTGTCGGCGCCGCCGGAGCTGCGCGAGTTCGACGAGCGCATCTCCACGGTCCGCGTGGCCAAGGAGACCGCCATCGAGGACCAGGACTTCGAGAAGGCCGCGAGCCTGCGCGACGAGGAGAAGAACCTCCTCGGCGAGCGCCTCCGCCTCGAGAAGCAGTGGCGCTCGGGCGACGTCCGCACCACCGCCGAGGTCGACGAGGGCCTGATCGCCGAGGTGCTGGCGCAGGCCACGGGCATCCCGGTGTTCAAGCTCACGGAGGAGGAGTCCTCGCGCCTCGTCTTCATGGAGAAGGCCCTGCACCAGAGGGTCATCGGCCAGGAGGAGGCCATCTCGGCCCTGTCCAAGACCATCCGCCGCACGCGCGCCGGGCTCAAGGACCCGCGTCGTCCCTCGGGATCGTTCATCTTCGCCGGCCCCACGGGCGTCGGCAAGACGGAGCTCGCGAAGGCCCTGGCGGAGTTCCTGTTCGACGACGAGGACGCCCTCATCTCGCTCGACATGAGCGAGTACGGCGAGAAGCACACCGTGAGCCGCCTCTTCGGCGCCCCTCCCGGGTTCGTCGGCTTCGAGGAGGGCGGCCAGCTCACCGAGAAGGTGCGCCGCAAGCCGTTCTCCGTCGTGCTCTTCGACGAGATCGAGAAGGCCCACCCGGACATCTTCAACTCGCTACTCCAGATCCTGGAGGAGGGGCGCCTGACGGATGGTCAGGGCCGCGTGGTCGACTTCAAGAACACGGTCATCATCATGACCACCAACCTCGGCACCAAGGACATCACGGGTGCCCCGGTCGGGTTCCAAGTCGAGAACAACGCCGCGAACTCCTACGAGCGCATGAAGGGCAAGGTCAGCGAGGAGCTGAAGAAGAACTTCAAGCCCGAGTTCCTCAACCGCGTGGACGACACCATCGTCTTCCCGCAGCTGTCGAAGCCCGAGCTGCTCCAGATCGTGGACCTGTTCGTCAAGCGCCTGTCGGACCGCATGATGGACCGCGATCTGACGATCACGCTCGAGACCGCCGCGAAGGAGCGCCTCATCGAGGTCGGCTTCGACCCGTCGCTCGGCGCCCGGCCCCTGCGCCGCGCCGTGCAGCACGAGATCGAGGACCGTCTCTCCGAGCGGATCCTGCAGGGCGAGCTCAACGCGGGCGACCACGTGCACGTCGACTACGTGGACGGCCAGTTCACGTTCGTCACGACGCAGCGCGAGGGCATCTCGGTCGCGGCCGGCATCGGCACCGGGACCGGGACGCCGGACCTCGCCATCACGAGCGAGTAGCGGTCGAGCTCAGCACGACACCGACGGCCCGTCGTCCCCGAGAGGGGCGGCGGGCCGTCGCCGTGCCAGCGGGCTGCTGCGGGTGTCCTCCATGTGGCTGTCGCCTCCCCGGGCCGCAGGCCAGGATGGGATGCGGGCGGAACCGCCCACGAAGGAGATGCTCGCTGATGAGAATTGCCGTCACCGGAGGCTCGGGGAAGCTCGGCCGCCACGTAGTGGCCGACCTGCGCGCCCACGGACACGAAGTCACCAACATCGACCAGGTGGGGGAGCGCGGATCCGGCTACGTCCGCGTCGACACCACCGACTACGGGCAGGTGATCGACGCCCTCTTCGGCGTCCAGGACCTGCACGAAGGCTTCGACGCCGTCGTGCACCTCGCCGCCATCCCGGCCCCCGCGATCCTGAGCGACGTGGCCACGTTCCACAACAACATGCTCACGAGCTTCAACGTCTTCCAGGCCGCGCGGCGGGCGGGCATCACGAAGATCGTCTACGCGTCCAGCGAGACCGTGCTCGGCCTCCCGTTCGACGTCCCGCCGCCGTACATCCCGGTCGACGAGGAGTACCCGGCCCAGCCGAACAGCACCTACTCGCTCGTCAAGCACCTCGAGGAGCAGATGGCGATCGAGCTGTGCCGTTGGGATCCCGAGCTCCAGGTCACCGCGCTCCGCTTCTCCAACGTCATGGACGTCGACGACTACGAGGAGTTCCCCGGCTTCGACGACGACGTGCTCGCGCGCAAGTGGAACCTGTGGGGCTACATCGACGGCCGTGACGGCGCGCAGGCGGTCCGCAAGGCGCTCGAGCACGACGGGACCGGATTCGACCGCTTCATCGTCGCGAACGCCGACACCGTGATGAGCCGCTCCAGCGCCGGGCTCGCGGCCGAGGTCTTCCCCGGCGTCGAGGTCACCAAGGAGCTGGGCGAGCACGAGACGCTGCTGTCCATCGACAAGGCCCGCCGGATCCTCGGCTACGAGCCCGAGCACACCTGGCGCGACCACGCCCCGGCCACCACCGGCGACGACCCGGTCGCGGGGCACCCGTCGTGAGGTACGTGAAGCTGGGCAGCACGGGCACCGAGGTCTCGGCCATCGCGCTCGGCTGCATGAGCTACGGCGAGCCGACGCGCGGCAACCACGCGTGGACGCTCTCGGAGGAGGACTCGATCCCGCTCATCCGCCGCGCGGTCGAGCTCGGGATCACGTTCTTCGACACCGCGAACGTGTACTCGGACGGCTCGAGCGAGGAGATCACGGGTCGCGCGCTGAAGGCCATGACGAAGCGGGAGGAGATCGTGGTCGCCACCAAGGTGCACGGCGCCATGGGGGAGGGACCGAACTCGCGCGGGCTGTCGCGGAAGCACATCATGTGGCAGATCGACGAGAGCCTCCGGCGGCTCGGGACGGACTACGTGGACCTCTACCAGATCCACCGCTTCGACCCGGCGACGCCGCTCGAGGAGACGCTCGAGGCGCTCGACGACATCGTGCGCGCCGGCAAGGTGCGCTACCTCGGCGCCTCGTCGATGGACGCGTGGCGGTTCTCGAAGGCGCTGCACCTGCAGCGGGCCCGTGGCTGGGCGCGCTTCGTCACGATGCAGGACCACTACAACCTCGTGAACCGCGAGGAGGAGCGCGAGATGCTGCCCCTCTGCGCGGACGAGGGCGTGGGATCCCTGCCGTGGAGCCCGCTCGCCCGCGGTCGCCTCACGCGCGACTGGGACGCGACGACCGACCGGAGCGAGACGGACGAGTTCGGGAAGACGCTCTACGCGGCCCAGGAGGACTCGGATCGCCGGGTCGCGGCCGCGGTCGCCGAGGTGGCCGGGGCCCGCGGGGTGCCCCGCGCGCAGGTCGCGCTGGCCTGGGTGTCGCGGAACCCCGTCGTCACCGCGCCCATCGTGGGCGGGACGAAGGTCGCGCACATCGAGGACGCGGTCGCGTCGCTGGACCTCGAGCTCACGGCCGACGAGGTGTCCCTGCTCGAGGAGCACTACGTGCCCCACGCGGTCGTCGGGTACTGAGAAGCTGTCCGGGCGGTCCGCGAGGGCAGCCCGGACCGCCTCCCGCCGCCCCTGGGCGTCCCGCGCCGCCGGGAGTAGCGTCACCGTCACACCACGACGGCGAGGGGATCGACATGACCGGCGACGGGCTCTCCACCATCCGGACCGACATCCCCGCCCGGATGGACCGGCTTCCCTGGGCACGGTGGCACTGGCTCATCGTGGTGGGGCTCGGCACCGTCTGGATCCTCGACGGGCTCGAGGTCACGATCATCGGCGCCATCGGCAGCCGGTTGACCGACCCGGAGGCGGGACTCGGCCTCTCGCCCTCGGACATCGGCCTCGCCGCCGCGATCTACGTCGCCGGCGCGTGCGTGGGCTCGCTCTTCTTCGGCTACCTCACCGACCGCTTCGGGCGGAAGAAGCTGTTCATCGCCACGCTCGGCCTGTACCTGCTCGCCACGGTCGCCACGGCATTCTCGTTCAATCCCGTGTTCTTCTTCGTGTGCCGCTTCTTCACAGGCGCCGGCATCGGCGGCGAGTACGCGGCCATCAACTCCGCCATCGACGAGCTGATCCCCGCGCGGCGCCGCGGCATGGTCGACCTCGCCATCAACGGCTCGTACTGGCTGGGCGCCGCCTTCGGCGCCGTCATATCGGTGCTGCTGCTCAACGAGTCCTTCCTCGCCGCCGACGTCGGCTGGCGCGTGGCCTTCGGGCTCGGCGCCGTCCTCGGCGTGGTGATCCTGCTGGTGCGCCGGAACGTCCCCGAGTCCCCGCGCTGGATGTTCATCCACGGGAAGGACGAGGAGGCGGAGCGCCTCGTGCGGGAGATCGAGTCCACCATCGAGGAGGAGACCGGCTCGCGCCTCGACCCGACGGACCCGGACGCGGACTTCCTGGAGATCCGCCAGCGCCGGAGCATCGGCTTCGGCGAGATCGCACGGGTCGCCGTCACGCGGTACCCGAAGCGGTTCGTCCTCGGGCTGTCGCTGTTCACCGGCCAGGCGTTCCTCTACAACGCCGTCTTCTTCACGTACTCGCTCGTGCTCAGCCAGCTGCTCGACGTGCCCGACGACGTCGTCCCGTGGGCGCTCGTCCCGATCGCGCTCGGCAACTTCGCCGGGCCGCTGACCCTCGGCCGCCTCTTCGACAGCGTCGGCCGGAAGGTCATGATCTCGATCTCCTACATCGGATCGGGCGTGCTCCTCGTCGTGACGGCGCTCCTGTTCCGGGCGGAGGTGCTGGACCCCGTCTCCCTGACGGCGTGCTGGGTCGTCGTCTTCTTCCTGGCGTCGTGCGGCGCGAGCGCCGCCTACCTCACGGTGAGCGAGATCTTCCCCATGGAGACGCGGGCCATGGCCATCGCCTTCTTCTACGCGCTCGGCACGGGCCTCGGCGGGATCGTCGGTCCGCTCCTGTTCGGACGGCTGGTGGAGGACAGCGTCGGCGCGGTCGCGAACGGCTACCTGATCGGCGCGGGGCTGATGATCGGCGCCGGACTCGTCGAGGTCGCCCTCGGCGTCGAGGCGGCCGGACGTTCACTGGAGGACATCGCGGCACCGCTCAGTGCCACGGAGGAGGGCGGGAGCGGCCGGGCGCCGTCCGACGCCGGGCGATCGGGGCGGGCCTGACCCCTGCGGCCCGAACCGCGTCCTCGGCCCGAGTTGCGCGGGAGCCGCCGACCCCCTACTCTGAACGAAGCCACAGACCGCTGGTCGTCGGCGTGCCTCCCAGAGGGGATGCGCCGGACGAAGGTTCACTCAGGTGAAGGCCCGCGCAGGTGATCGAAGCACGATGCAGCGCATGCCCTGAGGGCCTGCGCGACACTCCCGCTCCGGCCTCCTGTGCCGGAGCGTTTCTCATGTGTGCAGCCGGGGGCTGCCAGCACCTCGCACCGCTTCCGCGGTGTCGGGGAACCACGTGATAAGGAGTGCCATGGCGAACAAGGAAGCCTCGGTCGCCGAGCTCGCGGAGAAGTTCCGCAGCTCGAACGCCGTACTGCTCACCGAGTACCGCGGTCTCACCGTTGCCCAGCTCAAGCAGCTGCGGAAGAGCATCAGTGCAGACGCGACCTACGCCGTGGTGAAGAACACGCTGACCAAGATCGCGGCGAACCAGGCGGGGATCTCGTCGTTCGACGACGAGCTCGTCGGCCCGTCCGCGATCGCGTTCGTGCACGGCGACACCGTCGCCGTCGCGAAGGCGCTGCGCACCTTCACCAAGGCCAACCCTCTTCTCGTCGTGAAGGGCGGTTACTTCGACGGCAACCCCCTGACGGCGGACGAGGTGAACAAGCTCGCCGACCTCGAGTCGCGGGAGGTGCTGCTGGGCAAGCTCGCCGGCGCCTTCAAGGCCTCGCTCTTCGGCGCGGCGTACCTGTTCAACGCACCGCTCTCGCAGGCCGTACGCACCGTCGAGGCGCTGCGCGAGAAGCAGGAATCGGCTCAGTAGCACCCCTCGGGTCCCATCCCCGGGGCGCGATGCACTGATCCACGAGACACCACACCAACCCAAGGAGATACACAATGGCAAAGCTCTCTAACGACGAGCTCATCGAGGCCTTCAAGGAGCTCACGCTCATCGAGCTCAGCGACTTCGTCAAGAAGTTCGAGGAGGTCTTCGAGGTCACCGCCGCGGCCCCCGTCGCCGCTGCCGCCGCCGCCGGCGCCGCTGCCCCCGCCGAGGAGGTCGAGGAGAAGACCGCGTTCGACGTCATCCTCGAGGCCGCCGGCGACAAGAAGATCCAGGTCATCAAGGAGGTGCGCGCCCTCACCAGCCTCGGCCTCGGTGAGGCGAAGGCCCTCGTTGACGGAGCCCCCAAGGCCGTCCTGGAGGGCGCCAACAAGGAGGCCGCCGACAAGGCGAAGGCCCAGCTCGAGGCCGCGGGCGCGACGGTCACCGTCAAGTAGCTCGCAGCACAGCACAGCGCTCAGGGCGCCGATCCCCCCTCAGGGGGTCGGCGCCCTGCGTCGTCCCCGGCGGCGATCGGCGGGACGCCGGGACGCCACGGCGTGGGTAAGGCGGTGGCGTCCGGGCGCAGGTCGTGCCCCAGCGCTCGCGCCCGGTCGACGGCCTCGGCGCGCGACGACGCGTCGAGCTTCCGATAGGCGCTGCGCACGTGCGACTTCACCGTGTTCGGCGAGATGAAGAGGCGACCCGCGATCTGCGCGACGGTCAGCCGCTCCGCGAGGCACGCGACGATGACGCGCTCGCGCTCGGTCAGCGTCTCGATGCGCACCGGCTCGGCGACGCCGCGGTCGGCGCGCACGCCCTCCAGCATGCGTCGCACGTCGGCCGGCTGCTCGCGCTCCAGCGCCCGGTCGAGCAGCGCCGACGACGCGGCCGCCGGGAACACCGCGAACGGCCGGAGGATCCCGGTCGTCGTCGCGTACCGCGCCGCCCGGTCGTAGGCGTGGTCGCTGCGGGCCTGGTCGCCGAGCCCGCTGTGCGCGGCGGCGACGACGAGCAGCACGTCGGCGAGGGTGCGCCCCGAGTGCGCGTCGCCGAGCGCGAGGCAGTCGGCCATCTCCGTGAGGGCCCCCTGGTGGTCGTCGGCGAGCACGCGCAGCCGGCCGGCGACCATGGCCGGGCACGTGGAGTGGTGCTCGGTCGGCGCGAGGGTCCGGACGAGGTCCCACGCGGCGCCGGTCTGGCCCAGGTGCGCGAGCAGGGATGCCCGCAGCGAGTCGGCCATGATCGGCACGGGACCGTGCTCCTGCCACGCCGTACCGAGGTTGTGCAGGCGGCGCAGATGCTCGAGCGCCTCCAGGCGGAGGCCGTGGATGGCGGCGACCGTCGCCTCGGCGTAGCGGCCGAGCAGCTCCCAGTCGGTGCCCGTGCAGGCGGGTCGGAGGTCGTCGAGGTGCGTACGGGCGTCGTCCCGGCGGGTCGCGTCGACGGCGATGAGCGTGGCCGCGATCTCCGCCGGGGCGCGGAAGCCGCTCCGCGCGAGCTCCGGCCCGGAGCCCGCATCCGCGAGCAGGGCGCGCGCGCGGTCCACGAGCTCCCGCGCCTCGTCGAGCTCGCCCAGGCAGTAGGCGACGTACGCCAGGGCACCGCAGCACTCGAGCCGGTCGGCGCGCACGAGGTGGCGCTCCGCGAGCCCCTGCGCGATGCGCAGCTCGTCGCGCGCGGAGGTGAACGCGCCGACGTGGACGAGCACCAGGCCGCCCTGGAGCGCGACCGCGGCTTGCAGGCTGATCCGCACGCTCAGGGGCATGTCGCGCTCCGTGTCGAGGAGCTCGCGCGCCTCCGCGAGCGATGCCCGGGCCTCCGTGAGCCGCCCGACCCGCCGGTCTCCCGCGGCTCGGTGCACGAGGACGGCGGCGCGCACGAGCGGGGCGGGTGGCGGGTCGGCGGTGAGCAGAAGGTCGACGGCCGAGCGGTAGGGGAGCGACGCCCGCCGGTCGTGCGCCGAGGTGCCGCGATAGGAGGCGGCGAGCCCGGCGACGAGCCAGGCGTCGTCCTCCCAGGCGGACGCGGCCACGCGGTCGTAGAGCGCGCGGATGCGATGCGGGTGCAGATCGACGTGGTGCGGCCAGGCCGCGGCGATGGCCTGCGCCGCCGCGGTCGCGTCCCCGCGCGCGAGGGCCTCGTCCACGTCGCGCTGCAGGTCGTCGACGGTCGGGCTGTCGGCCATCGCACCTCCTCGCGCCGCCCGGAGCGCCCCGGCCGGGATGGCTCCACGCTAGGCCGCTCGCGGTCGCCGCACGCGAGCCGGGCCGTGCGCGTATCCGCTCCCTGCCCCCCAGCTCGGGGGCCGCGCGTACCCCGGTCGACATATCCATAGCTGAGCTATATGATTGGCCCATGACCGATCCCGACCTTCGCGCCCTCCTCGGCGACCTGGTGACCGCCGGGCACCGGCTCACCCGCCTCGCCGCGCACGAGGTCGGCGGCACGAGCTCGCCCGCCGTCTGGCGCACCCTCTCGGTGCTCGTGACGTGGCCGGGCGGGATGCGCCTCGGCGTGCTCGCCGAGCGGAGCCGCGTCTCGCAGCCCACGACCACCAAGATCGTGCGCTCGCTCGTCGGGCAGGGCTGGATCGCGCAGGTGGCCGACCCGTCCGATGCGCGCGCGACCCTGCTCGAGATCACCCCGGCCGGCCGCGCCGCGCTCGACGACTGGCGCGACCGCCTCGCCACCGCGCTCGTGCCGCGCTTCGCCGACCTCCCGGCCGCCGACGTGGCCGCGCTCGCGCGCGCCGTCGAGGTGGTCCTGGCGCGAGTCGACGGCGCTCACGTGCCTCCGGGCGACTGACCGCCGGCACCGCACGACCCATCCGCACCCATCCATCCGCACCGATCCCAGGAGGCGACACCGCACCCGTGTCCACCCAGCCGCATGCGTCGTTCCGCGACATCTTCCGCCAGCCCCGCTCCGTCTTCGCCGTCGCCTTCGCGTGCGTCATCGCGTTCATGGGCATCGGGCTCGTCGACCCGATCCTCCCCGCCATCGCCTCGAGCCTCGACGCCACCGCCACCGAGACCGAGCTCCTGTTCACGAGCTACCTGCTCGTCACCGGCCTCGCCATGCTCATCACCAGCTGGATCTCCAGCCGCATCGGCGCCAAGCGCACCCTCCTCATCGGGCTGGCGATCATCGTGGTCTTCGCCGCTGCGGCCGGGCTCTCTCAGGACGTGGAGCAGGTCATCGGCTTCCGCGCCGGCTGGGGGCTCGGCAACGCGCTCTTCATCTCCACGGCCCTCGCGACCATCGTCGGATCCGCGTCCGGCGGCACCGCGTCCGCGATCATGCTCTACGAGGCGGCGCTCGGCCTCGGCATCGCGGTCGGCCCGCTGCTCGGCGGCCTCCTCGGCAGCTGGAGCTGGCGGGGCCCGTTCTTCGGCACGGCGACGCTCATGGCGGTCGGCTTCGTCGCGATCCTCGCCCTCCTCGGCAAGGACGACGCGCCCCGCGCGCCCATGCGCCTCTCGGCTCCGCTGCGCGCGCTCCGCACCCCGGCCCTCGCGGTGCTCGCCGCGGCCGCGCTGTTCTACAACATCGGCTTCTTCGTGCTGCTCGCCTACACCCCGTTCCCGCTGGGCTTCGACGCCATCGGCCTCGGACTCACGTTCTTCGGCTGGGGAGTCGGGCTCGCGATCACGTCGGTGCTCGTGGCGCCGCTCCTCACCCGGCGGATGGCGCGCACCTCCGTCCTCCGGCTCGTGCTCCCGCTGCTCGCCGTCGACCTCGCTGCCGCCGGGCTCGTGGTCCGCTCCTCGATCGGCCTGGTGGTCTGCGTGATCGTCGGCGGGCTCCTCCTCGGTGTCCTCAACACCGTGCTCACCGAGTGCGTGATGGAGGCCACGGACCACCCGCGCAGCGTCGCGTCCTCCGCGTACTCGTCCGTGCGGTTCCTCGGCGGCGCCATCGCCCCGCCCGCGGCGACCGAGCTCGCGGAGCTCTTCTCGGACGCGACGCCGTACTACGCCGCAGCCGGATCCGTCCTCGTCGCCCTCGTGATCGTGGTGGCCGGCCACCGGTGGCTGCGCCGCGTCGACGAGGCGCCGGTCGATGCCCTGGACGAGGCGCAGGCCGTCACCGCCGGCGACGCCTGACGCACGGCCCGCGCATCCCGCCGCCCCCGATCCCGCCCGCCCTCACGGCGCAGGCGGGGCCGGGGGCGCTGTCGTGCTGGTGCGCGCTTGGAAGTCGACGGGCACCGTCACGGTGCGATCCGCGGCGCCCTCCGCCGCGAGCCCCTCGAACACCAGGCCCACGGCGGCCCGCCCCTGCAGCCGCGGGTGCTGCTCGACCGTCGTGAGCCCGAACAGCGGCGCGAGCGCGTGCCCGTCGATACCGGCGACCGAGAGCTCCGCGGGAACGGCGATGCCCAGCTGCCGGGCCGCGAGGATCGTCCCGATGGCGATCTCGTCGGATGCGGCGAAGATCGCCGTCGGCCGCGTGCGCGGATCGGCGAGCAGCGCCATGGCCGAGCGGAAGCCGCCGTCGATCGTGAACTCGGCCGTGGCGAACCGCGCCTCGAGCCCGCGCGGATCCGCGTCGATCGCGGCCCGGTAGCCCGCGAGCCGCTTCGCGTGCACGAAGAACGCCATCTGCGCGTGCAGGTCGCCGCCGAGGTGCACGACGCGCGCGTGCCCGAGGCTCAGGAGGTGCTCGGTGGCCAGGCGCGCCGCGGCCTCGTCGTCGATGCTCAGGGTGCTCATGCCCTCGACCGGCCCGCCGATCCCGACGAGCGGCTTGTCGAGCGCGCGCAGCCGCACGACCTCCGCGGGCGTGAGCGCGACGCTCACGGCGATGACCGCGTCCACGCGCTTCCGCACCAGGAAGTACTCGAAGACCTTCCGGCGCTGCTCGGGATCAGCGGTGAGGCGGTACAGCGTGAGGTCGTGGTCGGCCTCGATGAGCGCCTCCTCGATCCCCTCGAGCAGCTCCGCGAAGAACCAGCGGTTGATGAAGGGCATGACGACGCCCACGTTCTTCGACCGGCCGGTGACGAGGCTCGACGCGTTCGAGGAGACGACGTAGCCGATCTGCGCCGCGGCCTCGGAGACGCGGGCGCGCGTCGCGGGGGAGACGTAGCCGCGGCCGCTGAGCGCGCGCGAGGCGGTGGCCTTGGAGACCCCGGCGAGCCGGGCGACGTCGGCGATGGCGCTCATCGCGCTCCCTCCATCGGGACCCGCGGCGCCTCGTCGCGCCGGACGCGCGCACTGGAAGCGGTTCCAGGATGCGCGGGGGCCGAGTCCGATGATGGACCATCCGCGGCGCGCGCGCCCACGCCGACGCCACGAGGTAGACCGTTTCGTTACCTGAGCGACCTTGCCGTCACCTGCGAGCTCCCCTACGTTGACCTGTGGAACCGGTTCCCCATATGGCGAAAAGGTTTTCAGGCGACGGCGCCTCACCCGCCGACGCGCGCATGACAGGACGGCGGGGCAGACCCGCATCCACTCGATGAAGAGGAGACGCACATGGGCCACGCCCTATTCCGACGTCGCTTCGCGGCACCCCTCGCAGCGGTCGGCATCGCCGGCCTCGCGCTCACGGGCTGCACGGGCGACATCGCGGCCGAGGACGCCGCGGACACCGACTGCTCGCCGTACTCGTCGTACGGCACGTTCGACGGCAGCCCCGAGGTCAGCATCGGCGGCACCATCCAGGACGACGAGGCCGACCGCCTCGTCGAGTCGTGGAAGGACTTCGAGACCTGCACGGGCATCACCGTGAACTACCAGGGCACCAAGGAGTTCGAGGCGCAGATCGCGGTGCTCGCCGAGGGCCAGTCGGCACCCGACATCGGCATCATCCCGCAGCCGGGCCTCTTCAACGTGCTCGCCACGAAGGGCTTCCTGCAGCCCGCCCCCGCGGCGGTCGAGGAGAACGTCGACAAGAACTGGTCCACCGACTGGAAGGGCTACGGCACCGTCGACGGCACCTTCTACGGCGCGCCGCTGATGGCGAGCGTCAAGGGCTACGTCTGGTACTCGCCGGCGGAGTTCGAGGAGAAGGGCTACGAGATCCCCAAGTCCACCGCCCAGCTCATGGACCTCACCAAGAAGATCGCCGCCGAGGGCGACCACAAGCCCTGGTGCGTCGGCATCGGCTCCGGCGACGCCACCGGCTGGCCGGGCACCGACTGGGTCGAGAGCTTCGTCATCCGCCAGGCCGGCGCCGAGACCTACGACAAGTGGGTCACGCACCAGATCCCGTTCAACGACCCGGCCATCGTGCAGGCGTTCGACGCGGTCGGGGACATCATCAAGAACCCGGACTACGTCAACGGCGGCCTGGGCGACGTCTCGTCGATCATCTCCACGGAGTTCGGCGACGCCGGCCTCCCGATCCTGGACGGCGAGTGCTCGCTGCACCACCAGGCCTCGTTCTACGAGGGCTTCTGGAAGAAGGCCGACGGCACCGACGCCAAGGTCTCGCCCGACGGCGACGTCTACGCGTTCCTCCTGCCGCCCACGAACGAGGGCGACGCGACGAGCGTCACCGGCGGCGGCGAGCTCGTCGGCGCATTCAAGACGAGCGACGAGATCACCGCGGTGCTCTCCTACCTCTCGAGCGACACCTGGGCGAACAACCGCGTGAGCCTCGGGGGCGTCATCAGCGCGAACAAGGGGCTCGACCCCGCGAACGCGTCGAGCGACATCCTGAAGCAGAGCATCGAGATCCTGCAGGACCCGAACGCGACGTTCCGCTTCGACGGCTCGGACCTCATGCCCGGCGCGGTCGGCACCGACTCCTTCTGGAAGGGGATCGTCGGCTGGCTGAGCGGCGACTCGACCCAGAAGACGGTCGACGCCATCGAGTCGAGCTGGCCCGCGTCCTGATCGACGCCGGCTGATCGACGCCGGCTGATCCACCGTCGGCCCTGATCGGGCCGGCACCGGCTCCCGCACCCGTGCGGGGCCATGCGGGGCCGCCGCGCACGCGCGGCGGCCCCGCTCCCACATACCTCCGACCCGAAGGGCGAGACGTCCATGACGACCGCTGATCTGATCGGCAAGATCCTCCAGGTGGTGGTGGCGCTCGCCGTCTTCGCCGTGGTGATCGGGCTGATCCTCTTCCTCATCGACAAGGCGCCGAAGCGCGGCAAGGACTGGGTCCAGCTCGGCGCGTTCGTGCTCCCCGCCCTGATCCTGCTGGCCGTCGGCCTCATCTACCCGGCGTTCCGCACGACCCTCCTCGCCTTCCGCGACAACTCGGGGGAGTGGGCCGGGTTCGACAACTTCGTCTGGATGTTCACCCAGCCGTCTGCGCTCCGCACGCTGCTCAACACGGTGATCTGGGTGATCTTCGTGCCGCTGCTGTCGACGGCCATCGGCCTCGCCTATGCCGTCTTCATCGACAAGTCGCGCGGCGAGAAGTACTTCAAGGCCCTCGTCTTCATGCCGATGGCCATCTCGTTCGTCGGCGCCGGCATCATCTGGCGCTTCGTCTACGACTACAAGTCGGGCGACAACGCGCAGATCGGCCTGCTCAACCAGATCCTCGTCTGGCTCGGCCAGGAGCCCGTGCAGTGGCTGCAGACGTCGCCCATCAACACGGCGCTGCTCATCATCGTGATGATCTGGATCCAGACCGGCTTCGCCATGGTCGTGCTCTCCGCGAGCATCAAGGGCGTGCCGACCGAGCAGATCGAGGCCGCCCAGCTCGACGGCACCAACGCCTGGCAGCGCTTCACGAACGTGACGCTGCCCGGGATCCGCGGGTCGCTCGTCGTGGTGGTCACCACCATCTCCATCGCGACGCTCAAGGTGTTCGACATCGTCCGCACCATGACCGCGGGCAACTTCGACACGAGCGTCATCGCCAACGAGATGTACACGCAGGCGTTCCGCGCGGGCGAGCAGGGCCGCGGCTCGGCGCTCGCGATCGTGCTGTTCCTGATGGTGCTGCCGATCGTCATCTACAACGTCCGCGTCATGAGCAAGCAGAAGGAGATCCGATGAGCGTCGCACCCGCCGACCTGCCCGTCGCGGACCGCGGGACGCGCCGCGGCACCATCGAGCAGGCCGCCAGCGTCGGGGCGAAGAGCCGCCGCGTCAAGAACCGGCTCACGTCACGCCGCGCCACGGTCGCCGCGCTCGTCATCGCGGTGCTCTGGACGCTGCCGACCTTCGGCCTGTTCGTCTCGTCGTTCCGCCCGGCCGGCCTCATCCAGACCACGGGCTGGTGGACGATCTTCCAGAACCCGGGCTTCACGCTCGACAACTACCAGGACGTGCTGCTCTCCACCTCGCAGTCGTCGCCGCAGCTGGGCTCCTACTTCGTGAACTCGCTCGCCATCGCGATCCCGGCGACGCTGTTCCCGCTCGTCATCGCGTCGATGGCGGCGTACGCGTTCGCGTGGATCAAGTTCAAGGGCTCGAACTTCCTGTTCGTGCTGATCTTCGCGCTGCAGATCGTGCCGCTGCAGATGGCGCTCATCCCGCTGCTGCAGATGTTCACGCGGACCCTGCGCCCGCTGCAGGAGGCCGTGCACAGCGTGATCCCGCTCATCCCCGACCAGGGCTACCTGCCGGTGTGGGTGGCGCACACGATCTTCGCGCTGCCGCTCGCGATCTTCCTGCTGCACAACTTCATCTCGGAGATCCCGGGCGAGGTCATCGAGGCGGCGCGCGTCGACGGCGCGAGCCACGGCCAGGTGTTCTTCCGCATCGTGCTGCCGCTGGCCCTCCCGGCCATCGCGTCGTTCGCGATCTTCCAGTTCCTCTGGGTCTGGAACGACCTGCTGGTGGCGCTGATCTTCTCGGGCGGCACCCCGGACGTCGCGCCGCTCACGCAGCGCCTCGCCGAGCTCACGGGCACGCGCGGGCAGGACTGGCAGCGGCTCACGGCCGCCGCGTTCGTCTCGCTCATCGTGCCGTTGATCGTGTTCTTCAGCCTCCAGCGCTACTTCGTCCGTGGCCTGCTGGCGGGCTCCACGAAGGGCTGATCCGCACCCGCCCGACCCGGCCCGGTCGTCCGCTCGCGCGGGCGGCCGGGCCGTCGTCGTGGCGGGCGCAGGCGTGGTCGGAAGAGATCCCCCACGGGCGTAAAATCGCCGGAATGACGAGGATGGGCGACATCGCCGCGGGCGGCGGGATGCGCGGGGGCGGCGGACGCGGCGGACGGGTGAGCGCGGCCGACGCCGAGGCGCAGCGCAGGGCCAACGCCGAGGCTCCGCGGGTCGAGAACCTGCTGGGCCGGATCGTGGAGCTCTTCCAGCCCCACCGCCGGGCGCTGGTCCTCACGATCGCGCTCGTGCTGGTCGGCGCGGGCCTCACGGTCGTGCCGCCGCTGCTCACGCAGCAGGCCTTCGACCGCGGGCTCTTCCCGCCCACCGGCGGCCCGGACATCCCCGTCCTGGTCGAGCTCGTCGCCATCATGATCGCCATCTGGGTCGCGGGCGCCGGGCTCGGCGTGTGGCAGACGTACCTCACCGCGACGGTCGGCAACCGGGTCATGGGATCCATGCGGGTCGACCTGTTCCGCCACCTGCAGAGCATGGAGCTCGGCTTCTTCACGCGCACGAAGACGGGCGTGATCCAGTCCAGGCTGCAGAACGACGTGGGCGGAGTGGCGGCGGTCCTCACCAACACCGTCTCGAGCGTGCTCGGCAACACCGTGACCGTCATCGCGGCGCTCGTCGCGATGCTCGTGCTCAACTGGCAGCTGACCCTCGTGGCCGTCGTGCTGATGCCCGTGCTCGTCATCGCGCAGCGGCGCGTGGGCCAGGTGCGGGCGCGGATCGCGTCGAAGACGCAGGAGTCGCTGTCGGACATGACGGCGATCACGCAGGAGACGCTCTCGGTGTCCGGCATCCTCCTGTCGAAGAGCTTCAACAGGCAGGCCGCGGAGACCGAGCGCTACGAGGCCGAGAACCGCACCCAGATCCGGCTGCAGGTCAGCCAGCAGATGAGCGGCCAGTGGTTCTTCGCGCTCGTGCAGATCTTCCTGTCGATCATCCCGGCCATCGTCTACGTGGTCGCGGGCTTCCTCATCACGGGCGGCGTCAGCGTCACCGCGGGCACCATCGTGGCGTTCACGACCGTGCAGGCGCGGCTCATGTGGCCGCTCATCGGCCTGATGCGCGTCGCGCTCGACCTCCAGACCTCCGGCGCCCTGTTCGCCCGCATCTTCGAGTACCTCGACCTCGAGCCCGCGATCCGCGACCGGCACGACGCCCGTCGTGTGGCCGCAGGCCCCGCCCTCGGCCGCGTCGCGTTCGACGACGTGCGCTTCTCCTACCCCGACACGCGACCCGGCGAGCGGCCCACCCTCGACGGCATGTCGTTCGAGATCCAGCCCGGCCAGTTCGCGGCGTTCGTGGGGCCGTCGGGCGCGGGCAAGACCACGGTGTCGTACCTCATCCCGCGCTTCCACGACGTGACCGGCGGGTGTGTGCTGTTCTCCGGCGAGGACGTGCGCGACCTCGAGCAGGAGTCGCTGCTGGAGAACATCGGCATCGTGAGCCAGGAGACGTACCTCTTCCACGCGACCATCGGCGAGAACCTCCGCTACGCGCGCCCGGACGCCACGCAGGAGCAGATCGAGCAGGCGGCGCGCGCCGCGAACATCCACCAGACCATCGAGTCGTTCCCCGACGGCTACGAGACGCTCGTGGGGGAGCGCGGCTACCGGCTGTCCGGTGGCGAGAAGCAGCGCATCGCCATCGCCCGCGTGCTGCTCAAGGACCCGGCCGTGCTGATCCTCGACGAGGCCACGAGCGCGCTCGACGCGATCTCGGAGCGCGTCGTGCAGCGTGCGCTCGACACGGCGTCGCGCGGCCGCACCACGATCGCGATCGCGCACCGGCTCTCGACCGTGGTGGACGCCGACGTGATCTTCGTGGTCGTCGCCGGCCGCATCGTCGAGCGCGGCACGCACGTCGAGCTGCTCGCCCGCGGCGGCGAGTACGCGCGGCTCTACAGCGACCAGCGCACGG
Organism: Clavibacter californiensis; assembly: GCF_021952865.1. NCBI lineage: Bacteria > Bacillati > Actinomycetota > Actinomycetes > Micrococcales > Microbacteriaceae > Clavibacter > Clavibacter californiensis. The sequence goes on from NZ_CP040792.1 coordinate 1,286,985, forward strand.
CGGCCGCCTGACCCGGACGCACGACCGCCCGCCCGCGACGGCGGACGGGCGGTGCGGCGGTGTGCCTCAGGAGCGGGCGTCGAGCAGCTGCTGCATGTAGAGGATCTCCTTGTCCTGGATCATGACCATGCCGTTGGCGAGGTCCGTCACCAGGGGGTTCCGCGAGCGGTCGAGGAGGCCCTGGGCCATCTCGACGCCGCCGCGGTGGTGGGCGATCATCAGCGTGAGGAACTTGCGCTCGGCCTCCACGCCCGTGAGCGACTGCAGCTCGTCGAGGTCGGCCTGCGACGCAAGGCCCGGCATGGTCGCGCCCGGGGTCATGTCCATGGAGGAGTGGTCGGTCTTGCCGTCGAGCGTCGGCAGCGTCATCCACGTCATGCGCGGCTGGGACGGCGCCTGGTCGAGGCCCCACGAGGTGAGGAACGCGTACATCTGGCCGGCCTGCTGGGCCTGCGCCTGGGCGATGTCCTGCGCGATGAGCTTGACCTCGGGGTCGTCCGTGCGGTCGATGATCATGAGCGACATCTGCACGGCCTGCTCGTGGTGCACCTGCATGTCGCGGGAGAAGCCGGCCTCCGCGCTGTTCGTGCTGGGCGTGAGGGCCGAGACGGGCGCGGTGACGCGGCCGACGAGGAGGCCGGCGACCACCAGGGCCACCGCGACGATGCCTGCGGCGAGGCCGATGCGGATCCGGCGGCCGCGTGCGCGCGTCGCCTCGCCGTGCGCGACGAGGCCCTCGAGCTCCTCCTCGCGGATGTCGTCGTCCGGGACGTGGTCGACGACGACGTCGCCGTCCTCTTGGCGGTCGGATCCGCCCGTTCCGCGGTCGGTCACGGTCAGCCGACCCGGCCCTCGCCCTCGAGGGCGCCGGTGCACGCCGCACCGGCCTCGGGGGCGTTCGGGCTCTTCCAGTACTTGGCCATGAAGTCCTTGATGCGCTGGTCGTCGATCGAGTCGACCTTCACCTGCGCGCCCCACGCGGACAGCGCGATGGGGGTGTCGAGGCCGTCGTACGGCGACATCGTGACGTAGCCGCCGAACGACTCCGCGTACTTCTGGAGCTTCGACAGGTCGTCGCCGGTGATCTTCGCGGCGTCGTAGGTGATCCAGACGGCGCCGTGCTCGAGGTCGTGCACCGCGTTCTCGTTGGGCTGCGGCTGGTCGTAGATGCCGCAGTTGAGCCACATGGGGTTGTGCTCGCCGCCGGCGGGCGGGCTCATGCCCTCGTACAGGCCGGCGTAGTCGACCGGGGTCTGCACGTGGGTGCTGGGCAGCGAGTCCCAGGTGCGGAGGCCCTCGATCGAGATGTCGGCCGGATCCTGCTTCGGTGTGCCGGTCGAGACGACCACCCCGATGACGACGGCGACCACCGCGACGGCGGCCACGGATCCCGTGATGATGCCGATGAGCCGGTTGCGGCGCGCGCGGTCCTGCTGCCTCTTCAGCGCCGCCACCTTCTCGGCGCGGCGGGCCTCGCGCTGCTGCTTGACCGTGAGGTCCTTCTGGGCCTGCTTGGCGGTCGGCGGGACGGGCCGCCCGCTCTCGTCGCCGGAGGGCGTGGTGTCGTCGCGTCGCGCCACGGAGGGTCCTTCTCTGCTGGGGAATGTGCGGCCAGGATACCGGCTCGGCCTGGACGGACCCTGCCCGCGCGGGGCGCTCCGGCCCCGTAACACGGCGGAGGCGCGCGCCTACACTGGACGAGCGGAGCCCACCGGACCGCACACCTGACACCGGGAGCGCCACCTCACGTGAAGTACGCCGACACGATCCTCGACCTCATCGGGAACACCCCGCTCGTGAAGCTCAACAAGGTGGTCGAGGGGATCTCGGCGACCGTGCTCGTGAAGGTCGAGTACCTGAACCCCGGCGGCAGCGCCAAGGACCGCATCGCGACGCGCATCATCGACGCCGCCGAGCGCGACGGCAAGCTGGAGCCCGGCGGCACGATCGTCGAGCCCACCTCGGGCAACACCGGCGTCGGCCTGGCGCTCGTCGCGCAGCAGCGTGGCTACCGCTGCGTGTTCGTGCTGCCGGACAAGGTCGGCGAGGACAAGCGGAACGTGCTCACGGCGTACGGCGCCGAGATCGTGGTCACGCCCACCTCCGTGGCGCCCGACCACCCCGACTCCTACTACTCGGTGAGCGACCGGCTCGCGCGCGAGATCCCCGGCGCCTTCAAGCCCGACCAGTACTCGAACCCCAACGGGCCGCTCAGCCACTACGAGACCACGGGTCCCGAGATCTGGCGCGACACGGAGGGGCAGATCACCCACTTCGTCGCGGGCGTCGGCACGGGCGGCACGATCAGCGGCGTCGGCCGCTACCTCAAGGAGGTCTCCGAGGGGCGCGTGCGCATCGTCGGCGCCGACCCCGAGGGATCCGTCTACTCCGGCGGCACCGGCCGCCCCTACCTCGTGGAGGGCGTCGGCGAGGACTTCTGGCCGGCGGCCTACGACCCCGACGTCGTCGACGAGGTCATCGCATCCAGCGACCAGGAGTCGTTCGACATGACCCTGCGGCTCGCCCGCGAGGAGGGCCTGCTCGTCGGCGGATCCAGCGGCATGGCCGTCGTCTCCGCGCTCAAGGCCGCGAAGCACCTCGGCCCCGACGACGTCATGGTGATCCTCCTGCCCGACGGCGGCCGCGGCTACCTCGGCAAGATCTTCAACGAGAAGTGGATGCAGTCGTACGGCTTCGCCCGCGTCAACGGCCAGCGCACGGTCGCCGACGTCATGAGCGCCAAGACCGGCAGCCTGCCCGACCTCGTGCACGCGCACCCGAACGACACGATCCGCGACGCGATCCGCATCATGACCGAGTACGACGTCTCGCAGCTGCCGGTCCTCTCGGCCGAGCCGCCCGTCGTCATGGGCGAGGTCGCGGGCGCGGTCGACGAGCGCAGCCTGCTGGAGCTCGTCTTCAGCGGCCGCGCGCAGCTGTCCGACCAGGTCGGCCCGTTCGCGGGCGCGGCGTTCGGGCTCATCGGCGTGAACGAGACCGTGCCCGACGCGTGGAGCGCGCTCGGATCCGCCGACGCCCTCATGGTGAGCGACGGCGGCAAGCCCGTGGGCGTGCTCACGCGGCACGACCTCCTGACCTACCTCACCGACTGATCCACCGGCGCAGCACCAGCACCCCTCCCGACCCATAGAGACGAGTCCCCGTGAGCGACAAGCACGACTTCGACACCCGCGCGATCCACGCCGGACAGGACCCGGATCCCACCACGGGCGCCGTCATCCCGCCGCTCTACCTCACGAGCACCTTCGTGCAGGACGGCATCGGCGGGCTCCGCGAGGGCTACGAGTACGCGCGGAGCGCCAACCCCACGCGCACCGGACTGCAGGAGCTGCTCGCGTCGCTCGAGAAGGGGAGGCACGCGTTCTCGTTCGCCTCGGGACTCGCCGCCGAGGACACGCTGCTGCGCGCGATCACGCGCCCCGGCGACCGCATCGTGCTGAGCGACGACGTGTACGGCGGCACCTACCGCCTCCTCACGCGCGTGCTCGGCGACTGGGGGATCGTCGTCGAGACGGTCGACATGAGCGACCTCGCGGCGGTGGAGCGGGTGCTCGGATCGGGCCCCGCCAAGGTCCTCTGGGTCGAGACGCCCAGCAACCCGCTCATGAAGATCAGCGACATCCGCGCGCTCGCCGACCTCGGGCACGCGGCGGGCGCGGTGGTCGTCGTCGACAACACGTTCGCCTCGCCGTACCTCCAGCAGCCGCTCACGCTCGGCGCCGACGTTGTCGTGCACTCCACCACCAAGTACCTGGGCGGCCACTCCGACGTGCTCGGCGGAGCCGTGGTCCTCGACGACGACGCGCTCGCCGAGAAGGTCGGCTTCCTGCAGTTCGCGGTCGGCGCCGTCTCCGGACCCATGGACGCCTGGCTCACGACGCGCGGGATCAAGACCCTCGCCGTCCGCGTCGAGCGGCACTCCGCGAACGCCGAGGAGATCGCCGCGTTCCTGCAGCAGCACCCCGACGTCACGGCCGTTAATTACCCGGGCCTCCCGGAGCACCCGGGACACGACATCGCGAAGGCCCAGATGGCGGGCTTCGGCGGCATGATCTCGTTCCAGGTGCGCGGGGGAGCGAAGGCCGCGCGCCGCGTCGTCGAGGGCACGCGCGTGTTCCAGCTCGCGGAGTCGCTCGGCGGCGTCGAGTCGCTCATCAGCTACCCGTCCGAGATGACGCACGCGTCCGTGAAGGGCACGCCGCTCGAGGTCCCGGACGACCTGGTGCGCCTGTCGGTCGGCATCGAGTCCGTCGAGGACCTCGTCGTCGACCTCGAGCGCGCGCTCGGCAAGGCCCTCAAGCAGAGCAAGCACTAGTCGCGAACGGCCCGCCGCCTCGATGGGCGGCGGGCCGCGCAGCCCTCAGGGCAGCAGCTCGCGCACGGCCTCGTCGACGCTCACTCCGCGCTCGCGGGCGTGGGCGCTGAGGCGCGCCATCGTGTCGCGATCGAGCGCGATCGTGAGCGTGGTGTCGCCGGGCTCCGGCGCGATCTCCTCGTCGAACGCGTCGAAGTCGAACAGGCCCGGCTGCGCGGGGGCCTCGGCCTCCAGCTCCTCCGCCGCCGCTGCCACGGGATCGGCCGCGCGCTCGGCGTCGGCCGCGACGGCCGCGGTCTCCGTCGCGTCGTCGGGGGATCCGGACGCGTCGGCGTCGTGGCCCGCCCAGCCGGGGCCAGCGGGGATCGTGCTCCGGCCCTGGAACGCGGTCGCCACCGCGCGCGCCCGCACGTCGGCGGCCTCGTTCAGCGGGTGGTTCGCGTGGCCCTTGACCCACTCGAAGCGGTAGCGGCGGCCTTGGATCTCGGCGTCGATCTCCTTGAGCAGCTCGACGTTGAGCACCGGCTTGCCGTCGCCCTTCCGCCAGCCCTTGCGCTTCCAGCCGGGCATCCACTTCGTGACCGAGTTGATGACGTACTGGCTGTCGCAGAGCACGAGCAGGTCGTCGTCGAGGTGGGCCGTGGCCCGGAACAGCTCCAGCACGGCCTTGAGCTCGCCCTGGTTGTTGGTCGCGTGCGCCCAGCCGCCCGCGGCCCAGTGCTCGTCGTCGACGTACCAGGCCCAGCCGGCGGGTCCGGGGTTGCCGAGCGCGGATCCGTCTGCCGCGGCGGTGATCGTCACAGGTGGTGCCTCTCGTCGGGTGGACGACCAGTCTGCCGCAGGCGTCCGACCCCGGCGCGCGCCCCTCCCGGCCGCGGCCCCTCCGTCCGCATGCGGCATGTGACAGTCACATGTGACAATGTGACACCTGCGCCACGGGGCGCTGTCGGGCGGATGCCCGCACGGAGACGGGGTCGATGATGACGACGGAGACGCCGCGCGGCAGGGCGCCCAGCATCCGCGACGTCGCGCGCCTCGCCGGGGTGTCGCACCAGACGGTCTCGCGCGTGCTCAACGACTCGCCCTCGCTCCGCGCGGAGACCCGCCAGCGCGTGCTCGACGTGATGGAGCAGATCCAGTACCGGCCGAACCGCGCGGCCCGCGCCCTCGTCACCAGCCGGTCCCGCACGATCGGCGTGCTCACCGCCCAGAGCTCCCAGTACGGTCCCGCGTCGTCCATCGCGGCCATCGAGGAGGCCGCCCGAGAGGCCGGGTACCTGGTCACGACGACCAACCTGCCCTCGTCCGACGAGGCCGCGATCCAGGTCGCGCTCGGCCACCTCGTCGACCAGGCCGTCGAGGGCCTCGTGGTAGTGGCGCCGCAGGTGCGCGTGCGCGAGGTGATCGCGAGCATGTCGCTCGACGTCCCGTACGTGACCATGCAGAGCGACGGCCGCGGCGACGCGCACGACCTCTCGGTCGACCAGATCGCGGGCGCCCGACTCGCCACGCGTCACCTGCTCGAGCTCGGCCACCGCGACATCTACCACCTCGCCGGCCCGCAGGACTGGGTCGAGGCGGAGGCGCGGATGCGCGGCTTCCTCGACGCGATGTCGGCCGCCGACGTGCCCACGACCGCGCCCATCCTCGGCGACTGGACCGCGGAGTTCGGGTTCTACGCGGGCCGCGAGATGCTGCGCCTCCGCGACTTCACGGCGATCTTCTCCAGCAACGACCAGATGGCCCTCGGGCTCATCCACGCCGTGCGCGACGCGGGCCTCGACGTGCCGGGCGACATCAGCATCGTCGGCTTCGACGACATCCCGGAGGCGTCGCACTTCTGGCCGCCCCTCACGACCGTCCGCCAGGACTTCGCCGAGGTCGGACGCCGCTGCGTCGCGCTGCTGCTCGACGGCATGGGCGGCACGGGGGACAGGTACCGCGGCACGATCACACCGGAGCTGGTCGTCCGGGCGTCGACGGGACCGCCCTCGTACTGACCCGGCGACCCGGCCGACGCCCCCTCCCAGCCGCCGACGCCCCACTTCGAGGGGGCGCGGCCTCTCGGGTTGACAGGTCGATCCCGCGCGTGTGTAGAGTGACATCCGCTGATGTGACCGTTCACATCGGAGGGTGGTCTTCCCGGATCGCCACGCAGCAGACGAAGGAGTCGATCCCGTGCCCAGCGCCCCCACGAGCACCGCAGCCGAGGCCCAGCCCGGCACAGAGGCCGAGAGCTACGTCATCGGCGTCGACTACGGCACCCTCTCCGGCCGTGCCGTCGTGGTGCGCGTCTCGGACGGCGTCGAGCTCGGCTCCGGCGTCCTCGACTACCCGCACGCGGTGATGGACGACACGCTCGCCGCGACCGGCGCGCAGCTGCCGCCCGAGTGGGCCCTGCAGGTCCCGAGCGACTACGTGGACGTGCTCAAGCAGGCCGTCCCCGCCGCCATCCGCGAGGCCGGCATCGACCCCGCCCGCGTCATCGGCATCGGCACCGACTTCACCGCGTGCACCATGGTGCCCACGCTCGCCGACGGCACCCCGCTCAACGAGGTCGACGGATACGCCGATCGCCCCCACGCCTACGTCAAGCTCTGGAAGCACCACGCGGCGCAGTCGCACGCGGACCGCATCAACGCGCTGGCCGAGGAGCGCGGCGAGAAGTGGCTGGCCCGCTACGGCGGCCTCATCTCCAGCGAGTGGGAGTTCGCCAAGGGCCTCCAGCTGCTCGAGGAGGACCCGGAGCTGTACGGCCTCATGGAGCACTGGGTCGAGGCGGCCGACTGGATCGTCTGGCAGCTCACCGGCAGCTACGTGCGCAACGCCTGCACCGCCGGGTACAAGGGCATCCTCCAGGACGGCGAGTACCCGACCGCTGAGTTCCTCGGCGCGCTCAACCCCGACTTCGCGTCCTTCGCCGAGGACAAGGTCGCGCACGAGATCGGCCAGCTCGGATCCGCCGCCGGCACGCTCTCGGCCGAGGCCGCAGCCTGGACGGGCCTGCCCGAGGGCATCGCCGTCGCGGTCGGCAACGTCGACGCGCACGTCACCGCGCCGGTCGCCCGCGCCGTCGAGCCCGGCCAGATGGTCGCGATCATGGGCACGAGCACCTGCCACGTGATGAACAGCGACGTGCTCACCGAGGTCCCCGGCATGTGCGGCGTCGTCGACGGCGGCATCGTCTCGGGGCTGTACGGCTACGAGGCCGGCCAGTCCGGCGTCGGCGACATCTTCGCCTGGTACGTCAAGAACCAGGTGCCCGCGCGCTACGCCGAGGAGGCCGCTGCCGCAGGCAAGAGCGTGCACCAGCACCTCACCGACCTCGCGGCCGACCAGCCCGTCGGCGGCCACGGCCTCGTCGCGCTCGACTGGCACTCCGGCAACCGCTCGGTGCTCGTCGACCACGAGCTCTCCGGACTCGTCGTCGGCACCACGCTCACCACGCGCACCGAGGAGGTCTACCGGGCGCTGCTCGAGGCCACCGCGTTCGGCACGCGCAAGATCGTGGAGACCTTCGCCGCGTCGGGCGTCCCCGTCACCGAGTTCATCGTCGCGGGCGGCCTGCTGAAGAACGCGTTCCTCATGCAGGCCTACAGCGACATCCTCCGCCTCCCCATCTCGGTCATCACGAGCGAGCAGGGCCCGGCGCTCGGATCCGCCATCCACGCCGCCGTCGCCGCGGGCGCCTACCCGGACGTGCGCGTCGCGGGGGACGCCATGGGCAAGGTCGAGCGCGGCAGGTACCAGCCCGACGAGGAGCGCGCGCTGGCCTACGACCGCCTCTACGAGGAGTACTCCACGCTGCACGACTACTTCGGTCGCGGCGCCAACGACGTCATGAAGCGGCTCAAGTCGCTGAAGAGAGAGGCCCGCGCGTGAGCAACTTCGCCCCCGAGATCGAGGTCGCGGTCGCCCGCGTCCGCTCCGAGGTCTCCCGCCTGCACGGCGAGCTCGTGCGCTACGGCCTCGTGGTCTGGACCGGCGGCAACGTCTCCGGCCGCGTCCCCGGCGCCGACCTCTTCGTGATCAAGCCGTCTGGCGTCAGCTACGACGACCTGAGCCCCGAGAACATGATCCTCTGCGACCTCGACGGAAACGTGATCCCGGACACCCCCGGCTCCCGCAACGCCCCCTCCAGCGACACCGCGGCGCACGCGTACGTCTACCGCAACATGCCCGAGGTGGGCGGCGTGGTCCACACGCACTCCACCTACGCGGTGGCGTGGGCGGCCCGTCGCGAGCCCATCCCGTGCGTCATCACCGCGATGGCGGACGAGTTCGGCGGCGAGATCCCCGTCGGCCCGTTCGCGATCATCGGCGACGACTCGATCGGCCGCGGCATCGTCGAGACGCTCACCGGGCACCGCTCGCGCGCCGTGCTGATGGCCGGTCACGGGCCCTTCACCATCGGCAAGGACGCGAAGGACGCCGTGAAGGCCGCCGTCATGGTCGAGGACGTGGCGCGCACCGTGCACATCTCCCGCCAGCTCGGCGAGCCGACCCCCCTCCCCGTGGAGGCCGTCGACTCCCTGTTCGACCGCTACCAGAACGTCTACGGACAAGCACCCCAAGGAGCCCTGAAGTGAGCCGCATCACCACGTCCCTCGACCACTACGAGGTCTGGTTCCTCACCGGCAGCCAGAACCTCTACGGCGAGGAGACCCTCCAGCAGGTCGCCGAGCAGTCGCAGGAGATCGCCCGGCAGCTCGAGGAGGCGTCGGACATCCCCGTCCGCGTCGTCTGGAAGCCCGTCCTCAAGGACTCCGACAGCATCCGCCGCATGGCACTCGAGGCCAACGCGAGCGATGCCACCATCGGCCTCATCGCGTGGATGCACACGTTCAGCCCCGCGAAGATGTGGATCCAGGGCCTCGACGTCCTGCAGAAGCCCTTCCTCCACCTGCACACGCAGGCCAACGTCGCGCTGCCCTGGAGCAGCATCGACATGGACTTCATGAACCTCAACCAGGCCGCGCACGGCGACCGCGAGTTCGGCTACATCCAGTCGCGCCTCGGCGTCGTCCGCAAGACCGTCGTCGGCCACGTGAGCACCGAGTCGGTGCGGCAGGGCATCGGCACGTGGATGCGCGCCGCCGCCGGCTGGGCCGCCGTGCACGAGCTCAAGGTCGCCCGCTTCGGCGACAACATGCGCAACGTCGCGGTCACCGAGGGTGACAAGACGGAGGCCGAGCTCAAGTTCGGCGTCTCCGTGAACACGTGGGGCGTCAACGACCTCGTCGAGCGCGTGGACGCGGCGACCGACGCCGAGATCGACGCGCTGGTCGATGAGTACGAGACCCTCTACGACATCCAGCCCGAGCTGCGGCGCGGCGGTGAGCGCCACGAGTCGCTCCGCTACGGAGCGGCCATCGAGGTCGGCCTCCGCTCCTTCCTCGAGGAGGGCGGCTTCGGCGCCTTCACCACGAGCTTCGAGGACCTCGGCGGCCTCCGCCAGCTCCCCGGCCTCGCCGTGCAGCGGCTCATGGCCGAGGGCTACGGCTTCGGCGCCGAGGGCGACTGGAAGACGGCCGTGCTGATCCGCGCGGCGAAGGTCATGGGCTCCGGGCTCCCGGGTGGCGCGAGCCTCATGGAGGACTACACCTACCACCTCGTCCCCGGCGAGGAGAAGATCCTGGGCGCGCACATGCTCGAGATCTGCCCCACGCTCACGACCGGCCGACCGAGCCTCGAGATCCACCCGCTCGGCATCGGCGGGCGCGAGGACCCCGTGCGCCTCGTCTTCGACACCGACCCCGGCCCCGCGGTCGTCGTCGCGATGAGCGACATGCGCGACCGGTTCCGCATCGTCGCCAACGTCGTGGAGGTCGTGCCGCTCGACGAGCCGCTCCCGAACCTGCCCGTCGCCCGTGCCGTGTGGAAGCCCGCGCCGGATCTCGCGACGAGCGCAGCGGCGTGGCTCACCGCCGGCGCCGCCCACCACACGGTCATGAGCACGCAGGTCGGCGTCGAGGTCTTCGAGGACTTCGCCGAGATCGCGCGCACCGAGCTCCTCGTCATCGACGAGGACACGACCCTCAAGGGTTTCACCAAGGAAGTCCGCTGGAACCAGGCGTACCACCGCCTGGCCCAGGGCCTGTAACACCCACACCAGGGGTGCGCATCCGGCGCAGAAGCCGGGAGAGCGCCTCACAGCAGCAGTACGAAAGGACACGACCGTGAAGATGAAGAAGGTCCTCGTCGGCATCGCCGCCACGAGCATCGCCCTCTCCCTCGCCGCCTGCTCCGGCGGCGGAGGCCGCGGCGGCAGCGCCGGCGGCACCGAGGACAACAAGGGCGCCCTCGTCGGCGTCGCCATGCCCACCAAGACGAGCGAGCGCTGGGTCGACGACGGCAACAACGTCAACGACCAGCTCACCAAGCTCGGCTACAAGGTCGACCTGCAGTACGCCAACGACAAGGTGCAGGACCAGATCTCGCAGATCGAGACGATGCTCAACAAGGGCGCCAAGGCGCTCATCGTCGCGTCGATCGACGGCACCGCGCTGACCCAGGTCCTCAAGACCGCGGCCGACGACGGCGTCAAGGTCATCGCGTACGACCGCCTGATCAACGGCACCGAGGACGTCGACTACTACACGACGTTCGACAACCAGCAGGTCGGCGTGCTCCAGGGCAACTCCCTCCTGCAGGGCCTCGGTCTCGTGGACGCCGACGGCAAGGCCACCGGCAGCACCGAGAAGAAGACCATCGAGGTCTTCGCCGGCAGCCCGGACGACAACAACGCGCAGTTCTTCTACGACGGCGCGATGAGCGTCCTCAAGCCGTTCCTCGAGTCCGGCCAGGTCACGATCGGCTCCGGCCAGTCGGACTTCAGCCAGGTCGCGATCCAGCAGTGGAAGCAGGAGGGCGCGCAGGCCCGCATGGAGAACCTGCTCTCCGGCTCGTACCCCGGCGGCGCCAAGCCGGACGGCGTCCTCTCGCCGTACGACGGCCTGTCGCGCGGCATCATCCAGGCCCTGACCTCGGCCGGCGTCGCCAGCGACGCCATGCCGATCATCACGGGCCAGGACGGCGAGAAGGCGTCCGACAAGCTCATCCTCGACGGCGTCCAGTACTCGACGATCTTCAAGGACACGCGCCTGCTCGGCAAGGAGGCCGTCACGATGGTCGACGACCTGCTCACCGGCGGCACGCCCGACGCTCCTGACTCCTACAACAACAAGGTGAAGGACGTCCCGACCAAGCAGTTCGCCCCCGTGACCGTGACGAAGGACAACCTCGTCGAGGTCATCGTGGACAGCGGCTACTACACGCAGGACGAGATCGACAAGGGCGAGTAGTCCCCTCCCGCGCCGCCCCGGCGGCGCACCCGGCCGGTCGACGCTCGCGTCGACCGGCCTCCACCGGGTCGGGCCGGCCGCGCACCGCGGCCGGCCGGATCACGGGTGACGGTCACCCGCCGCCCGCAGCACCGCCGCCGGGTACCCGGCACCACCATCCACACAAGTGAGGCAGGCCATGGCCAACCACATTCTCGAGATGCGCGGCATCACCAAGACGTTCCCCGGCGTCAAGGCGCTGCAGGACGTCACTCTCGAGGTCACGCGCGGCACGTGCCACGCGATCTGCGGCGAGAACGGCGCGGGCAAGTCGACCCTGATGAAGGTCCTCTCGGGCGTCTACCCGGCCGGTTCCTACGACGGCGACATCGTCCTCGAGAACGATGTCGTCAAGTTCTCCAGCATCCGCGACAGCGAGAAGTCGGGCGTGGTGATCATCCACCAGGAGCTCGCGCTGAGCCCCTTCCTCTCCATCGCGGAGAACATCTTCCTCGGCAACGAGATCTCCAAGGGCGGCTTCATCGACTGGAACGCCACCAACGTGGAGGCCGCGAAGCTCCTCGCCCGCGTCGGGCTGAGTGACAACCCGGCCACCAGGATCGCCGACATCGGCGTGGGCAAGCAGCAGCTCGTGGAGATCGCGAAGGCCCTCTCCAAGGAGGTGAAGCTCCTCATCCTCGACGAGCCCACCGCGGCGCTGAACGACGAGGACTCCGCCCACCTGCTCGACCTGATCAAGCACCTCAAGGGCCAGGGCATCACGAGCATCATCATCAGCCACAAGCTGAACGAGATCAAGGCGATCGCCGACGCGGTGACGATCATCCGCGACGGCAAGACCATCGAGACCCTCGACCTCGCACGCGACTCCATCAGCGAGGAGCGCATCATCAAGGGGATGGTCGGCCGCGACCTGCAGAGCCGCTACCCCGACCGCACGCCGGACATCGGCGAGGAGGTCCTCCGCATCGAGGACTGGACGGTCCACCACCCGCAGGAGCACTCCCGCGTCATCGTCGACCACGCCAACCTCAACGTCCGCGCGGGCGAGGTCGTCGGCATCGCCGGCCTCATGGGCGCGGGCCGCACCGAGCTCGCGATGAGCGTCTTCGGCCGCTCCTACGGCGCGAACATCTCCGGGAAGCTCTACAAGCGGGGCAAGGAGATCCAGGCGAAGACGGTCGGCGACGCCATCAAGCACGGCATCGCCTACGCCACCGAGGACCGCAAGCACTACGGCCTCAACCTCATCGACGACATCAAGCGCAACATCTCCGGCGCCGCCCTGGACAAGCTGGCCAAGGCCGGCTGGGTCGACGCGAACCAGGAGTACGTGGTGGCAGACGGCTACCGGAAGTCGATGAACATCAAGGCCCCGAGCGTGGGCGCCATCACCGGGAAGCTCTCCGGCGGCAACCAGCAGAAGGTCGTCCTCTCCAAGTGGATGTTCTCCGACCCGGACGTGCTCATCCTCGACGAGCCCACCCGCGGCATCGACGTCGGCGCCAAGTACGAGATCTACACGATCATCAACGCGCTCGCCGCTCAGGGGAAGGCGGTCATCGTCATCTCCAGCGAGCTGCCCGAGCTGCTCGGCATCTGCGACCGGATCTACGCCCTCTCCGCCGGGCGGATCACGGGACAGCTGCCGATCGCCGAGGCGACCCCCGAGAGCCTCATGTCCTACATGACCAAGGAAAAGGAATAGCAAGCATGTCCAGTCTCAGCAGTGTGGCGGGTTTCCTCGTCAGTCGCCTCAGGCAGATCGGCATCTTCATCGCGCTGATCGCGATCGTGGTGCTGTTCCAGATCCTCACCGACGGGACGCTCCTCGAGCCCCGCAACGTCACGAGCATCGTCGTCCAGAACGCCTACATCCTGATCCTCGCGATCGGCATGGTGATGATCATCATCGCCGGCCACATCGACCTGTCGGTCGGATCCGTGGTGGCCCTCATCGGCGCCGTATCCGGCGTGTTCGCGGTGAGCTGGGGATGGCCCTGGTACATCTCGATCATCGCGAGCCTCGTGATCGGCGGCCTCATCGGCGCCTGGCAGGGCTTCTGGGTGGCGTACGTCGGCATCCCCGCGTTCATCGTGACCCTCGCCGGCATGCTCACGTTCCGCGGCCTCGCGCAGATCGTCCTCCAGAACCGCCCCATCACGCCGTTCCCGGACGAGTACGTGTCCGTCGGCGCGGGCTTCCTGCCCGACCCCTCGGGCGGCACCTCCTACCTCGAGTGGGTCACCGTCACGCTGGGCGTGCTGGCCGCGATCTTCCTCGTCGCGCAGCAGCTCCGCGAGCGTCGTGCCCGCGTCAAGCTCAACCTCGAGGACGAGCCCTTCGGCTGGTTCATCACGAAGCTCGCCACCATCGCGATCCTCGTGCTCGGCATCACGTACCTGCTCGCCAGCTATCAGGGCACGCCGATCGTGCTGCTCATCCTCGCCGTGCTCGTGCTCGTCTACACGGCGGTGATGAACCGCAGCATCTTCGGTCGTCACATCTACGCCCGAGGCGGCAACCTCAACGCCGCGCAGCTGTCCGGCATCAACACGAAGCGCGTGGACTTCCTGCTCTTCGTGAACATGGGCTTCCTGGCGGCGCTCGCGGGCATCGCCTTCACCGCGCGCAGCAACTCCGCCCTCCCGAGCGCCGGCAACGGCTTCGAGCTCGACGCGATCGCCGCGGTGTTCATCGGCGGCGCGGCCGTCACCGGCGGCATCGGCACCGTGACGGGCGCCATGATCGGTGGTCTGATCATGGGCGTGCTCAACAACGGCATGTCGCTGCTCGGCCTCGGCACGGAGTACCAGCAGCTCATCAAGGGCCTCGTGCTCCTGCTGGCCGTCGCGTTCGACGTGTTCAACAAGAGCCGCGGATCCAAGTCCGCGACCTGATCCACCCGCTCTGACGCGCAGACGAAGGGCCCGGCATCCGAGTGGATGCCGGGCCCTTCGTCGTGCGCAGCTCTAAATATCAGTATGGCTTTCTTCGAGAGCACCAGGATTGAGACCGGGGTGTGGAAGACTCTGGAGTGGAGTTGGTCGCGTCTCTAAGATCCGGTCATGAGGACCCCGAGGCACAACGCATCCTCACAACGCATCTCGTTCAGCAAAGAGGTCGAAACACCTTTCCGGCGACCGGTCGCCAGGTTCGGGTCGCTCGTCGTCATGGTGCTCGCGGCATCCCTCCTCTACGCAGCACCCGCGCATGCCTCTGAACATGCCGCTGCGGGAGGAGCGGCTCAGCCGATGGAAACCCTCGTCACGTCGGTGAAGCCAGAGTCCGTCAGCGAATTGGTTCACGAGTTGGATGCATCACGTCTGCCCGCATCAATCACCGTGGAGTCCGGCGTCGTCGTTCGGAAATATCGGCTAGGGAACGGTCTAACCGTATCCGTTCCGGATGCCCTCGGGGGCAGCGGGCACGCACCCCTATCATCGTCGTTGATCGGTGCCGGCTACGAAAATAGAAGGGGTGCATACATCTCGTTCAATAAGACCGATCAAACTGCTTTGGCTTCTGGGGCGGGCGCGGCGCTCGGTGCTGCGATTTGTTTCGCGGGTCCGGTAGCGTGCGGTAACGCGGCAACCATCATAGCGGTCGCCCTGGTCTACATCAACGATCAGGGTCTCTGCGCGGGCAATGGGGAACTCCGCATCTATACTGCGACTCTGCAGGGTCGTTGTGTCTGACGCATTTCGTGGATGCTGTGCTGACGCGCGAGGATACAATTCATCAGGCAAAGGCGTCTACAGAGATGAAAGAGGGTGCATGACGTGAGATCCCGCGTGGTGTTGTGGGTCATCGGCACTGCTTCTGTCTTGATCGCAGGTTGGGCCCTGGCCGGGCAGGATGGCAGCCGTTTTGTCGCCCTCGTGACCGTCCCGCTCTTCGTTCTCTTCGTGCTCCTGGCCGTGTCGCTATCCCGGCGCAGACGTCCGCCGGGCTGAGAAGAGGCATCACGGTCCGCCGTTGACAGGATGGGGCACGAGCTGAGGCAATCATCCGGCGCTGCGAAGCGCAGACGACGAGAGCCGCCCCCGTGATCCGGGAGCGGCTCTCGTGTCGTGCGGGTGCGGACTCTAGGAGCGCGCGCCCATCAGGTGCTCGAGCGCCAGCTGGTTGAGGCGGACGAAGCCGAAGCCCTTCGCGTCGAAGTACGACGGGGCGTCGAAGTCCTCGTAGGAGGAGCGGTCGGCGAGGATGTCGTCGTACGACTCGCCCTCGTTCAGCGTCGGCGTGTAGATGTCGGCGACCTTGGCGGCGGCGAGCGCCTCCTGGACCTCGGGGTCGGCGCGGAACGCCTGCGCGCGCTCCTTGAGGAGCAGGTACATGCGCATGTTCGCGGCGGCGGAGTCCCACACGCCCGTGATGTCCTCGGTGCGGCTGGGCTTGTAGTCGAAGTGACGGGGGCCGTCGTAGGAGCGGCCGCCGCCCACGCCGCCGTTCTCCAGCAGGTCGACGAGCGAGAACGCGTTCTGCAGGTCGCCGTGGCCGAAGACGAGGTCCTGGTCGTACTTGATGCCGCGCTGGCCGTTGAGGTCGATGTGGAAGAGCTTGCCCTGGTACAGCGCCTGCATGATGCCGGCGGTGAAGTTGAGGCCCGCCATCTGCTCGTGGCCGACCTCGGGGTTCACGCCGACGAGCTCGGGGCGCTCGAGGGTCTCGATGAAGGCGAGCGCGTGGCCGAGGGTGGGCAGCAGGATGTCGCCGCGGGGCTCGTTGGGCTTCGGCTCGATCGCGAAGCGGATGTCGTAGCCCTTGTCGGTGACGTAGTCGCCGAGGAGGTTGACGGCCTCGCGGTAGCGCTCGAGCGCGCCGCGGACGTCCTTGGCGGAGTCGTACTCGGCGCCCTCGCGGCCGCCCCACATGACGAACGTCTGCGCGCCGAGCTCGGCGGCGAGGTCGATGTTGCGGAGCACCTTGCGGATCGCGAACCGGCGGACGGCGCGGTCGTTGCTGGTGAAGCCGCCGTCCTTGAAGACGGGCGCGCTGAAGAGGTTGGTGGTGACCATCGGCACGACGATGCCGGTGTCGCTGAGGGCGCCCTTGAGGCGGTCGATCTGCGTCTGGCGCTCCGCGTCGGTGGATCCGAAGGCGAAGAGGTCGTCGTCGTGGAAGGTGAGGCCGTAGGCGCCCAGCTCCGAGATGCGCTCGACGCCCTCGACCACGTCGAGGTCGGAGCGGGTCGGGCCGCCGAAGGGATCGGCCCCCGTGTAGCCGATGGTCCAGAGTCCGAACGAGAACTTGTCCTCGCGGGTGGGGGTGAGCGCCATGGTGTCTCCTGTCAGCGTCGTCGGTGATTTGTTGCTAACTACAACCTAACCGGAGCGCGGCCGGGGCACAACGCCGACACGACGCTGGGGCGGGTCGGCTGGACGCGCGACGGGCACCCCGGCAGGATGGCAGGAGGTCGTCGTCGACCGCGCGCGTGCGCATCCGCCGGCCTGCCATCGCCCCGACGGAGAGGTCCACCCGACATGACCGACGCATCGCCCGCCGCAGCCGGACCGGACGCGGATCCCGCCGACGACCGGGGCGAGGGCCTCGAGTTCCCGCCCGGCTTCCTCTTCGGATCCGCCACCGCCGCCTACCAGATCGAGGGCGCGGTCGACGAGGGCGGGCGCGGCCCCTCCATCTGGGACACGTTCAGCCGCACGCCCGGGAAGGTCCTCGGAGGGGACACGGGCGACGTCGCCGACGACCACCACCACCGGCTCGAGTCCGACCTCGACCTGATGCAGGCGCTCGGCCTGGAGGCGTACCGCTTCTCGATCGCGTGGCCGCGCATCCAGCCGACCGGGCGCGGGCCGGCGAACGCGGAGGGCCTGGCGTTCTACGGGCGGCTGGTCGACGGGCTCGTGGCCCGGGGGATCACGCCCATCGCGACGCTCTACCACTGGGACCTCCCGCAGGCGCTCGAGGACGAGGGCGGCTGGGCGAGCCGCGACACCGCGTACGCGTTCGCCGACTACGCGCGGATCGTGGGCGAGGCGCTCGGGGACCGCGTCGGCACCTGGACCACGCTCAACGAGCCGTGGTGCTCGGCCTACCTCGGCTACGCGGCCGGCGTGCACGCGCCGGGCCGCACGGACGCCGAGGACTCGTTCCGCGCCGTGCACCACCTCAACCTCGCGCACGGCCTCGCGGTCCGGGCGCTCCGGGAGGTCGTGCCGGCCGACGCGCGCTTCTCCATCACGCTGAACCTGCACGTGATCCGCGGCGAGGGCGACACGGGGCCCGAGGCCGTCCGCCGCGTCGACGGCGTCGGCAACCGCGTGTTCCTCGACCCGCTGCTGCACGGCCGCTACCCGGCCGACGTGCTCGAGGACACCGCCTCGATCACCGACTGGTCGTTCGTGCTCCCCGGCGACACCGAGCTCATCCGCCAGCCGCTGCACCTGCTGGGCGTCAACTACTACAACACCAGCCGGGTGCGGATGCGGGACGGCTCCGTCGCGGGCGGCGGCACCTCCATCCACGGCGACGTCGCCGCGACGCCGTTCCCCGGCACCGACGACGTCGAGTTCCTCGAGCAGCCGGGCCCGTACACGGCGATGGGCTGGAACATCGAGCCCCAGGGCCTGGAGGACCTGCTCGTGTCGCTGCACGACGAGTTCCCCGACCTGCCGCTCATGGTGACGGAGAACGGCGCTGCGTTCGACGACGAGGTGACCGTGGAGGACGGCGTGCGCGCGGTCCACGACCCCGAGCGGATCGACTACCTGTCGCGCCACTTCGCGGCGGCCCACCGCGCGATCGAGCGCGGCGTCGACCTCCGCGGCTACCAGGTGTGGTCGCTCCTCGACAACTTCGAGTGGGCATACGGGTACTCGAAGCGGTTCGGCATCGTGCACGTGGACTACGCCACCCAGGAGCGGACGCCCAAGGACAGCGCCCTCTGGTACGCGCGGCTCATCGCCGACCGCACCATCCCGGCGGTCGACGCGCGGCCCGAGCGCCACGTGCGCCCCGGGGCGTGAGCGGGCCTGCGCCCGGCACGGACGAGCGTGCGGTGCTCGCCGCCGGGATCGTGATGCGGCCCGCGCGGATCACCGACGCCGCAGCGCTCGCCGCGGCGTACCGCGAGAACCGGGAGCACCTCCGGCCGTTCGAGCCCGCCCGCACCGACGCGTTCTTCACGTCGGCGGGGCAGCGCGCACAGCTCGCGGGGCGCATCGCCGAGCGGGCGGCCGGATCCGGCCTGCCTTACCTCATCGTGGAGCGCGACCGCGTCATCGGCCGCTGCGACCTGTTCGCGGTGAAGCGCGGCGCGGCGCAGAGCGCGAGCCTCGGCTACTGGATCGACCGCGAGCGCCAGGGCGCCGGGCTCGCGACGGCGGCTGCCCGGGAGGCGGTCCGCATAGCCCGCGCCGCCGGGCTGCACCGGCTGGAGGCGTCGACGCTGGTGGGGAACGGCGGATCCGAGGAGGTGCTCACGCGCGCCGGGTTCGACGCCATCGGGATCGCGCCGGCGTACCTGCGGATCGACGGCGCGTGGAGCGACCACACGCTGTGGCAGCGCGTGGTCGACGGAGCGCACTGACGGGCGCCGCGTGGGTCGGTCGGCGTCCGCTCAGGCCTCGAGGAGCAGCTCGGTCATGCTGCGCAGGCGCGCCTGCGCGGTCGAGTCGGCTCCGCTGCGGCGGACGACGTCGTCGTGCACCTGCTCGGCGACCCGCAGGAGGTCGGGCAGGATCCCGCGCCCGCGACCGGTGAGGGCGATGAGGAGGCGGCGTTCGTCGGCCAGGTCACGCTGGCGCGTGATGTAGCCGAGGAGCTCGAGGCGCTTGAACAGCGGAGACAGGGTGCCCGGAGTGAGCTGCACGGCATCGCTCAGATCGCCCGCGCGACGCGGGTCGTGCTCGTGCAGGGCGAGCATGACGAGGTACTGCGGGTGCGTCAGGTTGTACGGCTTGAGCAACGGCCTGTAGAGCGAGATCACCGCTCGGGACGCGGCGGCGAGCAGCAGTCCCATGTCGCGGTCGAGCAGCGCTCCGTCGTGGTCCGTCATGTGTCCTCCTGGCCGTCCGCGGGACGCGTCCCCCGACGGCCTGATCCCTTCGGACGCTACTCCCGAGACCGAGCAGCGGCGCGACCCGGGTCCGCACGCACAGGGCGCGCGGAGGCGCGCGTCATCACTCGGTCGTGGGCGACATCCACCCCTGCTCCATCTGGTGGCGTCGCACCTCGGCGACGGCCCGGTCGGCGTCGACCGGCACCGCGTCCCAGATGATGCCGGAGCCGTCGAGCCAGCCCAGCGCGAGCATGGCGTCGGCCAGGTCCTCCACGAACATCGCCACCGTCGTGCCGTGGGAGCGGATGCGGTCGCCGTGCAGGCTCCAGCCGAAGTAGGCCGACAGGTACCTGGCCTGCTCCGAGTGGCTGCGCTGCAGGTGCCGGTTCGACCGCTCGGTGGATCCGCCCGAGGCCTGGACCTCGTCCTGCAGCTCGTCGCCGTGCTCGTCCGACATGCGTCACCGTTCCTCCGCGTCAGGGTGCCCGCGGTGGACACCGGAGGCAGACCCCTCAGACATTACGTAGCGCCACCGACAATCCGCCAGGGGCGGCTGTCCTGGCGGCGTGCGGGCCCTGGGCGCTCACGCCCGACGGAGCTCCCAGTCGCCGACGCGCAGCCGGACGAGCGCCGCGACGGCGGCGTGCACGGCGGGCGAGGCGGATCCGCCCGGAGCCGTGACGACGTGGACGACGCGCTCGCCGACGCCGGAGATCCGCCGCCGGACGACGCCGCGGGGGAGGGGCGCGGTCGCGAGGGCGAGCGACGGGAGGAGCGCGACCCCGAGCCCCGCCTGCACCATGCCCACTGCGGCGGCCGCGTTGTCGGTCTCGAAGGCCGTCGCCGGCGCGAAGCCGCTGCGGGCGCACGCGCTCACGAGGTGGCGGCGGCAGCGCACGCAGCCGGCGATCCACCTGTCGTCGGCCAGGTCGTGGAGCGCGAGCGGGCCGCGGTGCCGCAGCGCCCGCGACTCCGGCAGCACGGCCCACAGCGTCTCGCGCCAGAGCGGCCGGGACTCGAGGCCGTCGAGGGAGCGCGCGCCCGGGTCGTCGGGGTCGTCCGGGTAGGCGAAGGTGACGGCGACGTCGGCCTCGCGCGCACGGACGGCCGCGACGGCCTCGGGCGGCTCGGCCTCGAGGTAGCCGAACCCGAGGCCCGGGTGCGCCGCCGCGAGGCCGCCGAGCAGCCGCGGGACGACGGTCGACGACGCGGAGGGGAACGCCGCGACGCGCACGGTCCCGGCGCGCAGGCCCCGCAGGTCGTCGAGCTCGTCGGCGGCCTGGTCGATGGCGTGCACCACGGTCTCGGCGTGCCTCGCGAGGACGCGGCCGGCCTCCGTGAGGACGACGCCGCGGCCGGCGCGCGCCGTGACGGGCACGCCGATGCGCGCCTCGAGGCGCCGGAGGGTCTGCGACAGGGCCGGCTGGCTGACGCCGAGGGAGGCCGCAGCCGCGGTGATCGAGCCGCGCACGGCGAGGGCGTGCACCGCCGCGAGGGCGGCGGAGTCGAGGTCGCGCGCGGTCGGGGGAGCGTCGGTCATTCACGGAGCATAACGCGGGCTTATGGGACGCATGCCGGGCGGGGTCTTGCTCGATGGATCCGCCCTCGTCACGCTGGACGCATGACGACCGCGCCCCTGCCCGCCGACCTGCGCGACCTGTTCGAGGCCGGGCCCGGCTACCTGTCCGCCTGCACCATGGGCCTGCCCACGCGCGCGACGGTCGAGCGCCTGCGCGCCGATCTCACGACGTGGTCGGCCGGCGGATCCACCGCGCACGGCTACGGCGGCGTCGTCGAGGGCGTGCGCGCGTCCTACGCGTCGCTCGTGGGCGTGCCGGTCGGATCCGTCGCCGTCGGCTCGCAGACCGCCTCCTTCGTGAGCGTGCTCGCCGCCGCCGTGCCCGCGGGCGCCGAGGTGCTGTGCGTGACGGGCGACTTCAGCTCTCTCACGTACCCGTTCGTGGTGGCGGAGGCGCGCGGGGTCGTGGTGCGGCACGTGCCGCTCGAGGAGCTCGCGGCCGAGATCGGCCCGCGCACGCACCTGGTCGCGTTCTCCCTCGTGCAGTCCGCCGACGGCCGGGTCGCCGACGTCGCCGCGATCCGGGAGGCCGCGCGGATCCACGACGCCCTCACCCTCTGCGACACCACGCAGGCGGCGGGCGCCATGCCCATCGACGCGAGCCTGTTCGACGCGACCGCCTGCCACGCGTACAAGTGGCTCTGCGCGCCGCGCGGCGCGGCCTTCCTCACGCTGTCCGACCGCTACCGCAGGACCCTCGTCCCCGTGCAGGCGAACTGGTACGCGGGAGCCGACGTGTGGGCGTCCTGCTACGGGCCCGCGATGGCGCTCGCCGAGGACGCGCGCGCGTTCGACGTCTCGCCCGCGTTCGGCGCGTGGGTGGGCGCCGCTCCGGCGATCGCGCTCTTCGCGCGCCTCGACCTCGATGCCGTGCACCGCAGGAACGTCGAGCTCGGCGACCTCGTGAGCGTGGGCCTCGGCATCGAGCCGCGCGGGCAGGCCATCGTGACCTGGCCGGACGCGGACGGCGCCGACCTCGCCTCCCTCGGGGCGGCGGGGATCGTCGCCTCGGGCCGCGCCGGCCGCGCGCGCATCGCGTTCCACCTCTGGAACGACGAGGACGACGTGGAGCGGGTCGTCCGCGCGCTCCGGCGCTGAGGAGCGGCAGCGCGGCGATTCCCTGGGCTGGGAATATGCCGGGCGCGAGCCAGTTGGACTTCGAGGCGGCGCACGCGCACGTCCTCCGTCCTCCGGCGCCCCGCGCCCCCCTCATCCCGAAGGAACGCTCCGTGTCGTCTGCCGTCCTCCACCCCGGCGATGCGCTCTCCCGTCGAGAGCGCATCGTCTACATCATCGTGCTGGGCGCCCTCGTCGGCCTCGGGCCGTTCACGATCGACCTCTACCTGCCCGCCTTCCCGGTGATCAAGGACCAGTTCGGCGTCTCGGACGCGGCCGTGCAGCTGACCCTCACGGGCACCACCGTCGGGTTCGCGCTCGGCCAGCTCGTCGTCGGCCCGTGGAGCGACCGCGTGGGCCGGCGCCTGCCGCTCATCGTCGCCACGAGCCTGCACATCCTCGCGTCGCTCGGCGCCGCGCTCGCCCCCGACGTCACGGCGCTGCTCGTCTTCCGCATCCTCCAGGGCGCCGGTGCCGCCGGCGGCGCGGTCGTCGCCATGGCCATGGTCCGCGACCTCTTCGGCGGCCGCCCGCTCGTGCGCATGCTCTCGCGCCTCGCGCTCGTGACCGGGCTCGCGCCGATCCTCGCGCCCGTGATCGGCTCGCAGCTGCTGCGCTTCGTCGACTGGCGTGGCGTGTTCTACGCGCTCACCGCCTACGCGCTCCTCGTCGTGATCGCCGTCACCTTCTTCATCGTCGAGACGCTGCCGAAGGACCGCGTGCGCATCGAGGAGAAGGGGACGCTCCTCCGCCGCTACCGCTCGGTGCTCGGTGACCGCGTGTTCGTCGGCGTCGCCCTCATCGGGGGGATGCAGTTCGCGGGGCTGTTCTCCTACCTCTCCAGCTCGTCGTTCCTGTTCCAGGACGTGTACGGATTCGACGCGCAGCAGTTCGGGATCCTGTTCGGGATCAACTCGCTCGGGGTCGTGATCGGCAACCAGATCGCCGCCAGGCTCACGAAGGTCATCGGGCCGCAGTGGATCCTCGCGGGCGTCGTCACCGTGCAGTTCCTGTCGTCGGCGACGATCGTGCTGCTCGGGACGTTCACCGACGCGGGGCTGCTGGGCACCCTGATCCCGCTGTTCTTCTTCATCCTCGCGTGCGGCTTCGGGTTCCCGTGCGTGCAGGTGCTCGGGCTCGTCAACCACGGGCACGAGGCCGGCACGGCCGCGTCGCTGCTCGGTGCCGTGAACTTCGGGCTGGCGGGTGCGATCTCGCCCATCGTCGGCGTGATCGGCATCACCTCGGGCGTGCCGATGGCGGCCGTCATGGGGGCGTGCGCGGTCGTCTCCATCCTCTCGATGTGGCTCATCGTCCAGCCGCGGACGGTGCCGGCGCTCACGAACTGACGGCCGTCGACCGGCCGGGAGCGCTGGGTAGGGTGAGGCCATGAGCCCCGCCCGCGACCCGGCCCGCCTCCGGGGCGTCGACGCCGCCCGGGGCCTCGCGGTCCTCGGGATGATGGCGGCGCACGTCGCCGTGCCGCGGACCCTCGAGCTCGACGAGCCGGCGACCTGGCTCGCCATCACGGACGGCCGCTCCTCCATCCTCTTCGCGACGCTCGCGGGGCTGTCCATCGCGCTGATGTCGGGGCGCGAGCGGCCGGCGGACGGGAGCGACCTCGCGCGCGTGCGCCTGCGGATCCTCGTGCGCGCCGCGTGCCTGTTCCTCCTCGGCGGGCTGCTGGCGTCGCTGCAGACGTACGTCGCGGTGATCCTCGAGGTCTACGCGGTGCTGTTCGTGGCCGTGCTGCCGCTGCTGCGCTGGCGCGCGTCGCGGCTGCTGGCGCTGGCCGCGGTCGCCGCCGTCGCGCTGCCGGTCACGACCACCGCGCTCGCCATCCACTTCGACGGCGCGCTGATGCGGCCGGATCCGTTCGTGGTGCTCGTCGTCACGGGCCACTACCCGGCGCTCACCTGGGTGGTGTTCGCCATCGTCGGCCTCGGGATCGGCCGGCTCGCGCTCGGAGCCGCGCGCGTGCAGCTGCTGCTCGTGACCGTCGGCGCCGGCCTCGCCGTGCTCGCGTACGGCGGCTCGGCGCTCGTCGAGGCCGCGCTGCCCGCGCCGCCGCCGGGGTGGGAGTTCATCCTCTCGACGACGCCGCACGGGGGCTCGCCGTTCGAGGTCGTGGGGTCCGGCGGGTTCGCCATCGCGGTGATCGGCCTGTGCCTGCGCGTCGCCGCCCTGCTCCCGGCCGTGCTCGTGCCGCTCGAGGCGGTGGGGCAGCTCGCGCTCACCGTGTACGCGGTGCACATCGTGGTCATCGACCTCGTCGCGCCCGAGGGCGAGCTCATCGCGGACGACGGCGCGTACCTGGCGTTCGTGGTCGTGACCGTCGTGCTCTGCCTCCTCTGGACGCGGACCATCGGGCGCGGGCCGTTCGAGCGCGCGCTGGGCGCGGTCGCCGGGCGCGCGTCCGCCCTCGCGCCGCGCGGGACGGGGGAGCGCGGGACGGGGGAGCGCGAGCCGGGGGAGCGCGAGCCGGAGGGCGTCCGTTAGAGCAGCGGGCCGGATCCGGTTCGGGCGTCGCGCGCGGCGGCCCCGAGCCGGCCGAGCGCGTCCACCCGGGACAGGCTCGCGGCGTCGTCCACGTCCCACGCGGCGGACAGCGCGCACCACGCCTCCGTCCACGCGAGCACGGCATCGAGGTCGGCGCCCGTCTCCTCGGCGACCACGCGCGCGCGGCGGGCCAGGCGTCCCGGCCGCAGCGCGATCGCGGGGGTGGGATTCGCGAGCACGTTCGCGGTGTCGAAGCCGGGGTCGCCGACGAGGGCCTTCGGGTCGATGGCGCGCCAGGCGTCGCTGTCGCTGTCGTCGCGGTCGTCGTCGCCGTTGCCGTCGCCGAAGCGCATGACGTTGCCGTGGTGGACGTCGCCGTGCAGCACGACGCCCGGCCCGGATCCGGCGAGCAGCTCGCGGGCGACGCCGGCGCCGCGGTCCAGGGGCCGGGGGAGCGGGCGCACGGGCTCGAGGAGCTCGCGGAACCAGACGGTCAGCGGCACGGCCTCGGCGACCATCGTCGCGTCCAGCGGGACCAGGTGAAGCCGGGCGGCGGCGCGGGCGAGGATCCGCGTGGCCCGGTCGTCGCGAGCGTCCGCGTCCGGCCCGTCGGCCGAGGCCTCCCGCACGAGGATCCCCGGGTCGCCCGAGCGCGCCATGAGCACGGTGCCGTCGGCGTCCGACTCGAGCACGGGCGCGGCGCCGCGGCCGGCCCAGGCCGCCATCAGCCGCCCGCCGCGCCGCTCCTCCTCCACGAGCGGCACCTTGAGCATCAGGCGCGCGCCGTCGCGGCGGACCGGGGCGAGCACGCTGCTGGCTGTGCGCGTGGCAGGGCCGTCCTGATCCAGCCGCCAGCGCTCGAGCAGCGGCGCGAGCATCGAGGGGGCCGGGTCCGTCACAGCCGGATCGACACGGGGACGCCCGTGAGCGCCATGATGCCGACGACGGCGCCGATCACGCACACGCCCAGGAGCACGAGCGCCCCCGCCATCGCGATCCGCGACCGCTCGTACCAGGGCAGGATCCCGCGCCTGGCCCCGCGCAGCTCCGCCATCGTGAGCACCTTCGCCTGCTCCGTCAGCGGGAGGTCGAGGTCGGCCGCCATCGAGCGCATGGTCCACAGGTCGTACACGTGGCCGCTCAGGCGGAGGAGGAGCCGGCCGTCGACGTCCATGACGAACAGGCGCGGTCGCGTGTCGAGCGTGAGGCCCTGGTAGACGTGCACGACCAGGAGGTCGTGGACGGTGCTGCCGCGGATGCGCGTGCGGCGCCCGAGGAAGCGGGACTCGACGTCGCCCGTGATGTGCGAGATCCGCACGTAGGAGGTGAGGTACAGGCCGGCGAGCACGGCGCCCAGCAGCACGATCAGGACCACGCCGAGGATCACGGCCTCCGCGTTCCCCGTGGGGACGGCGAGCACGAGCAGCGCCGCGCCCAGCGGGATCACGAGCGCGAGCGTGGCGAGGCCGAGCTGCCGGAGCAGCGCCGCGCGAGGGCGGATGAGCGTGCTCGTGCCCGCGGGGGGCGCGTCGCCGTCGTCCTGCACGTGGCCTCCGGTCGTCCGACGCCGTCGCCGCGTCTGCCGTCGTCCGGCGCGCCGCGCATCCAGGGATGGGCGGCGCCCGCGGGTGCGGGCGGGACGACCGGTCCAGCCTAGGCGGGTGCCGACCCGGCGGGCAGAGGCGCTATGGGGGACACGGGGAGGCCGCCGGGGTACACGAGAGCCCCGGCGGACCGGGGTCCGTCGGGGCTCTCGTGCGACTGGCGGAGGATAGGGGATTCGAACCCCTGAGGGCTTTCACCCAACACGCTTTCCAAGCGTGCGCCATAGGCCACTAGGCGAATCCTCCATGACGCGTGCCGCGGCGTCAGGAACGCGGCGGCACCCGTCGATACTACCTGCCCGCGAGGAGGCTCGATGCACCAGGGGTGTCGAGCAGCCCGGCGAGGGCCCGACGGGAGGGCGCGCCGAGCTTGGCGCGCGCCTGGTACAGGTGCGACTCGACCGTGCGCACGGACAGGAAGAGGCGCCCGGCGATCTCCCGGTTGCTCAGCCCCTGCGCCGCGAGCACGCCGATCTCGAGCTCCCGGCGGGTGAGCATGCTGACGTCGAGGACGGGCGTGACCGTCACAGCGGCGGCGGCCGGCGCACCACGGTCGATGCGCGCTTGGATCCGCGCCAGCGTAGCCCGCGCCTCGGAGAGGGCGGTCCCGGTCTCGCCGCCCGCCAGCATGCGGAGGAGGTCCTCGCATGCGGTCAGGGCCTGCTGGTGCAGGCCGGACTCCTCGAGCGTGCGGACGCCCTGCGCGACGAGCGCCGCGTCCGCCGTGCGGGATCCCTCCACCACCTCGGCCATGCCGTGCAGGGCCGGCACGTCGGTGCGATCGCGCACCAGGCGGGCGCCCGAGACGAGGCGGGGATCCGCGGATCCGAGCGTCCAGGCCCGGAACAGCATGCCCGCCCGGAGCGCGTGGGCGTCGCCGCTCAGGTCGCCCACGTCGAGGAGCAGCGTCGCCGCCTCCTCCGGCCGGCCGCGGGACGCGAGGATCTCCACGCGCACGCCCTCGGCGAGCATGCGCTGGTACGGGTAGCGCGGATCGGCCCGGTGCGCGATCTCCGTCGCGATGCGCTCGGCCTCCTCGGTGCGGCCGCGGAGCGCGAGCACGCGGGCGCGCTGCATGCCGATCCAGAGCCGCCACGTGCCGATGTCCGGGCCGATCAGGCGGTCGTCCGCGAGGGTCAGCTCGGCCTCCGCGCGGTCGAGCCGGCCGAGGTCGAGGGCGACGCCGCCCGTGATGGCGCCGAGGACGGGGATGAACCACTGCGCGTCCTGCGCGATCGCCGACTCCACCCACGCGTCGAGCTCGCGCTCGAGGTCGGGCAGGTCGAGGCGGCACAGGCGGCGGCTGAACGCGCTCGCCGAGAGGAGCTCGAGGCGCGCCTCCTCGAGGAGGATGTCGTCGTAGGTCCCGCGGCGGTCGGAGCGGCGGGAGACGAGGCCGAGCCCCTCGTCGATGGCGTCGCCGAGCTCGGCGCCGCGCCCGAGGTGGCCGAGCGCGAGGACGACGGCGCGCTGGGCCCTGAGGCGCACGAGCGGGCTGGCCGTGAGGGTGGAGGCGTCCCGGGCGGCGCGGAGCGCGGACTCCCACTCCATCAGCCCGAGCGACATGGCGGCGCCGATGACGGCCGCCTGCGCGCGCTCGTCGGGATCCGCGTCGGCCCCGTTCGCGATCTGGTCGAGCAGGCGGCGGACGCGGTCGGTCCCCGGCATCGCGGCATGCGTCGAGAGGACGCGCCAGTGCAGCGCCTCGACGCGCTCGGCCGCGGTGAGGGACGTCGTGTCCAGCGACTCCAGCACCGCCATCGCGCGCGCCGGGTTGCCGAGGACGGTCAGGGCGCGTCCCCGCTCGCAGGCCGCGTACGCGTCTGAGCCGCCGCGACCGGCGATCTCCGCGAAGGCGAGCGCGTCGTGCGTCATGCCGACGTCGTTGGCGAGCCGCGAGGCGACGAGGTGCACGACCGCGAGCGTGTCCTCGCCGAAGCGCTCGACGGCGTCGCGGCGATCGTCCTCGGTGAGCGTGCGCGCGATCAGCAGGCTCTCCTTGGGGTTGAGGGGGACGCCGTGCGCCGCCTCCTGCAGGAGCGACCCGACGACGCGACGGGTGAGGGCGTCGACGGCCTCCGGGTCGGTGCGGGCGAGCGCGGCCTCGGCCTCCAGCAGGTCGGCGCGGAGGATCCGGTCGCCCTGGCCCTGCACGCGCGCGAGGCCGCGGGCGCCGAGCACCCGCAGGATCGTCTCGCCGAACAGCCGGGCGGCACGCTGGTAGGGGACGCCGTCGAGGCGGGCGAGGAGCACCAGCGTGCTCCGCTCGTCGTCGTCGAGCATCGAGACGCGCGAGGAGACCAGCTCGAGGATCCGGGCGCGCGGCGCGTGCGGGCTCGGGAAGGCGTAGCCCGTGATGGTGCGATCCGGGCCGTCCGACTCGAGCGCCTCGAAGGTCAGCTCGCGGACGAGGAACGGCCGTCCGCCGCTGCGCCGCTGGATCTGCACACGCGTCGCCTGGTCGAGCGCGACGTGGCCCGCGATCGAGTCGATCATCGCGTCGACCTCGGCCGCATCCAGCGGGGCGAGGTCGAGCCGCTCGGCGTAGCCGTTGCGCCAGAGGCCGAGGATCTCGTGGGCCGCCTGCGCGTTGCGCACGGCCTGGTCCCCGCCCGCCTCGAGGTCCCTGGCGCGGAGGTGGCGGGGATCGCCGCCCGTGTCGTCGACGGTCACGAGCAGCGTGCAGCGCTCGCTCGCTCGCGCGTCGACGAGGGCGGCGCGCAGGTCGGGTGCCATCAGGTGCCCGTCGTCGATGACCACGACGGGTCGCACGGCGGGGAGTGGTCGCGCGGTGCGGATCCCGGGGACCTGGTCGACGACCCGGCGCAGGACGTCGGCGAGGTCGGGCGTGGAGGCGTGGGCGCGGATCACGGTGAGGCCGTTGCGCGTGAGGGCGTCCGCGACGCGACCGGCGACGTAGCTGCGACCCGAGCCGACGCTGCCGGTGACCACGGCGCTCGTGCCGGCCGCGAGCCACCGCTCGAGCGTCTCCAGGTCGCGGGCGCGGCCGCCCCGAGCGGCAGCCGGGCTCTCGACGCGGCCGCTCGACCGCATGTAGGTGTGCGTCATCTGCTTCATGTGACCCCCGTCGCGTCAAAGCGGTGGTCCACGCCGCATCCCCCGAGGCTGCGCGGTCCTTGTGAGTACATCTTGCGCGGAATGCGGGGTTCGAGCCAGGCGAACCGACGTTTACTGATCGGATGGGTCGCGGAAATAAGTAGTCCGCACTGTGGGGGACACGCTCCGACGCTCCTAACGTCTTCTACATGTCCGGGCATGGGGATGCTCCGGACGGTGCGCTCCGACGCATCATGCGTGCGACGCACGGGACCACGACGGCTTCGGGTGCCGTCGGCCCGAAGCGTCGCCCGTGGCACGACCCGGGTGCCTCAGCAGCCCGGAAGCGGATGACGGCCCCCTCCATGGAGGAGGGGGCCGTCATCCAGATCCGCGCGGCTCGCGCGCGAGGCGGGTGCCGCTAGTAGCGGAGGCCCGCGATGGCCTCGGCGACGGGCTCCTCGCCCGAGATCGCCTCGAACTGGACGCGGACGCCCGTGCCGTCCACGAGCGCGGTCGCGACGATCTCGGCGACGTCGGCGCGCGGGATGGAGCCGCGTCCCGTGGACGTGCCCACCTGGATGCGGCCGGTTCCCGCGTCGTCGGTGAGGCCGCCGGGACGCACGATGGTCCAGTCGATGTCGCGGGCGCGGAGGTCGGCGTCCGCCTCGGACTTGGCGCGCTGGTAGATCTCGTACGTGTCGTCGCTGTCGGGGTCGAAGCCGTCGACGGCCATGGCCGAGATCATCACGTAGCGCGTGACGCCCGCCTTCTCGGCGGCGTCGGCCAGCAGGATGGCGCCGTCGCGGTCGATCGTGAGCTTGCGCTCGGGACCGGAGTCGGGCCCGCCGCCGGCCGCGAAGACCACGGCGTCGGCGCCCTGGAGCGCCTGGGCGACCTGGTCCACGTCGCTCTTCTCCAGATCCAGCACGAGCGCCTCGGCGCCCGCCTCGGCGAGGTCGGACGCGTGGTCCGGGTTGCGGACGATGCCGACGGGCTGGTGGCCCTGGTCGGCGAGGCGTCGTTCGAGCAGTCGGGCGATCTGGCCGTGTCCTCCGGCGATGATGATGCGCATGCCGCCCACGCTACGCCCGGCGCGGTGACCGGCTCCTGGGCGCCGCCGCCCGCCCGACCGGGCTCCCGCGTCGGGTACACTCGGTGTCGGCTCCTCGCGTGGTGCCATCCAGGTGAACTCCCCCAGGGCGGAGACGCAGCAAGGGCAGCCGGGCTCTGGCAGGTGCGCGAGGGGTCTTCTCCTTTTAACACGCGCAGGCTGCCGCGCAGGCGACGCCCATAGGCTTGCGGGCATGGCTCGGAGCATCTACATCACGTCCGCCGAAGGGCACTCGGGCAAGTCGACGGTCGCGCTGGGCGTGCTCGACACCCTCACCCACCAGATCCAGCGGGTGGGCGTCTTCCGTCCCATCGCGCGCTCCATCGAGGAGCCCGACTACGTGCTCCAGGCGCTGCTCGCGCACGACGGCGTCGACCTCGACTACGACGAGTGCGTGGGCGTCACCTACGACGACGTGCACGCGGATCCCGAGGCCGCCCTCTCGCGCATCGTGGAGCGCTACAAGGCCGTCGAGGCGAAGTGCGACGCGGTCGTCATCGTCGGCAGCGACTACACCGACGTCGGCAGCCCCACCGAGCTGTCCTTCAACGCGCGCATCGCCGCGAACCTCGGCGCCCCCGTGCTCCTGGTGCTCACCGGCCGCCGCGCGGACGAGACCGGCGGCCGCAGCCCCGACGAGATGCGCCAGATCGCCGACCTCGCCATCCCCGAGCTGGTCACCGCGCACGCGGCCCTGCTCGGCGTCGTCGTTAACCGCGCCGACCCCGAGCAGCTCGACGCCATCACGGCCGCGATCCCCGCTGCCGTCCCCGCGTCGCTCCAGGCGCGGGCGCCGCACGTGCCGGTGTGGGCGATCCCGGAGGACGCGTTCCTCGTCGCCCCCACGGTCTCGGAGCTGCTCGACGCGGTCGACGGCACGCTCGTCAAGGGCGACCAGGCGCTCCTCAGCCGCGAGGCGCTCGGCGTCGTCGTCTCGGCCATGTCCATGGAGAACGTGCTCGCGCGCCTCACCGAGGGCGCCATCGTCGTGATCCCCGGCGACCGCAGCGAGGTCCTCCTGGGTGTGCTCACGGCGCACGCCTCCGAGACCTTCCCCACGGTCGCGGGCATCGTGCTGAACGGCGGGTTCGCGCTGTCGCCCACCATCGAGACGCTCATCGCCGGGCTCGACCAGACCCTGCCGATCATCTCCACCGAGCTCGGCACCTACGAGACCGCGAAGCGCATCACGCAGACCCGCGGCCGGCTCTCGCCCGAGTCCACCCGCAAGATGGACACGGCGCTCGCAGCCTTCGAGCAGCACGTCGACACGTCGCGGCTGCTCGAGCTGCTGGACGTCAGCCGCTCCGACGTGGTCACGCCGCTCATGTTCGAGTACGGCCTCATCGAGCGGGCCAGGACGGCCGGCAAGCGGATCGTGCTGCCCGAGGGCACCGACGACCGCGTGCTGCGCGCCGCCGGGACGATCCTCAGCCGCGGCATCGCGGACGTCACGATCCTGGGCGAGGAGATCGAGGTGCGCTCCCGCGCCATCGGCCTCGGCATCGACATCGGCCGCGCGACCGTGCTCAGCCCGTTCGACGCGGTGCTCCGCGAGCGCTTCGCGGAGGAGTACGTCCGCTTGCGCGCCCACAAGGGCATGGTGCTCGACATCGCGCGCGAGACCGTGACCGACGTGTCCTACTTCGGCACGATGATGGTCCAGCTGGGCCTCGCCGACGGCATGGTGTCGGGGGCCGCGCACACGACGGCGCACACCATCCGGCCGGGCTTCGAGATCATCAAGACCACCGAGGGCGTCTCCGTCGTCTCGTCCGTGTTCCTCATGGCGCTCGCCGACCGCGTGCTCGTCTACGGCGACTGCGCCGTGAACCCGGATCCCACGGCCGACCAGCTCGCCGACATCGCCATCTCCTCGGCCGAGACCGCGGCGCAGTTCGGCATCGAGCCGCGCATCGCGATGCTGTCGTACTCGACGGGGGAGTCGGGCGCCGGCGCCGACGTGGAGAAGGTGCGCCAGGCGACGGCGCGCGTGCGGGAGCTGCGGCCGGACCTCGCGGTCGAGGGCCCCATCCAGTACGACGCTGCGGCGGACGCGGCGGTCGCGGCCACGAAGATGCCCGGCTCGGCGGTCGCCGGCCGCGCGACGGTGTTCATCTTCCCGGACCTCAACACGGGCAACAACACCTACAAGGCCGTGCAGCGCTCGGCCGGCGCGGTCGCCATCGGGCCCGTCCTGCAGGGGCTCCGCAAGCCCATCAACGACCTGTCGCGCGGCGCGCTCGTGCAGGACATCGTCAACACCGTCGCCATCACCGCCATCCAGGCCGAGGGGATCGAGGCGGGCTGAGCGCCCGTCCGTCCCGTCCGTCCCGCCCGCACTCGCACCCGCACCGTCAGGAGAATCCCCGTGCCCGTCGTCCTCGTCGTCAACTCCGGATCGTCGTCGTTCAAGTACCAGCTCATCGAGATGGACACGGAGTCCGTGCTCGCGTCCGGGCTCGTGGAGCGCATCGGCGAGCCGACCGGATCCACGCGTCACAAGGCCGGCGGCGACTCGTGGGAGCGCGAGCTGCCCATCGCGGACCACACCGCCGGGTTCCAGGCGATGCTCGACGCGTTCGCCGAGCACGGGCCGTCGCTCGACGAGGAGCCGCCCGTCGCGGTCGGCCACCGGGTCGTGCACGGCGGCGACGTGTTCGTCGAGCCGACCGTCGTCACCGACGAGGTGAAGGCCGACATCGACGACCTCTCCGCGCTGGCGCCGCTGCACAACCCGGGCGCGCTGCAGGGGATCGAGGCAGCGCAGACCGCGTTCCCCGACGTGCCGCACGTCGCCGTCTTCGACACCGCGTTCCACCAGACGCTGCCGGCCGAGGCGTACACCTACGCCATCGACCGGGAGCTCGCCGCGGCGCACCGCATCCGCCGCTACGGCTTCCACGGCACGAGCCACAAGTTCGTCTCGGAGGCCGCCGCGCGCCTGCTCGGCAAGCCGCTCGAGGAGACGCGGATCATCGTTCTGCACCTCGGCAATGGCGCGTCGGCCGCGGCCGTGCAGGGCGGGCGCTCCATCGACACGTCCATGGGCCTCACGCCGCTCGAGGGCCTGGTGATGGGGACCCGCTCCGGCGACATCGACCCGGCGATCCTGTTCCACCTCGCCCGCCACACCGACCTCGGCCTCGACGAGCTCGAGACGCTGCTCAACCGGAGGAGCGGCCTGCTCGGGCTGACCGGTCTCGGCGACATGCGCGACGTGCAGCGCGCGGCGGCCGATGGCGACGAGGCCGCGCAGACGGCGCTCGGCGTGTACCGGCACCGGATCCGCCACTACGTGGGCGCGTACGCGGCCCAGCTCGGCGGTGTCGACGCGGTCGTCTTCACGGCCGGCGTCGGCGAGAACAACCCGCTCGTGCGGCGACGCTCCCTCGCGGGCCTCGAGTTCATGGGCATCGGGGTCGACGACGACCGCAACGAGCTGATCAGCTCCGAGGCGCGCTTCGTGAGCCCCGAGGGATCCCCCGTCGCGGTGCTGGTGATCCCCACCGACGAGGAGCTCGAGATCGCCCGGCAGTCGTTCGCGGCGACGGCGGGCTGATCCGGCCGCGCCCTCCGCTCTCCCCGCACGCTCCGCGAGGCCCGCGATCCACTCGGATCGCGGGCCTCGCGTCGTCGTGCCCTGGTCCGCGCGGTCAGTAGGGCTACTGGGATGCCTACTGAAGCGAGTGCGTGCTCTGCGCACGGGCAGACCAGTGCCCCGCAGTGTTGTCCGCTCCGCGACCGGATGAAAGCCTCATAAGACCGTGGGAGTGGTGGGGGCCGCCCCGTGGTGACGCACGGCCGCGTCCACGAGCGCGGCCGGCCATGCAATCGAGGGGAACGCAGATGGCACTACACATGCCCAGCCGCAGAAGCAGGCTGGCGACCGCGACGGCCTTCGGGCTCGCCGCGGCGATCGTCGCATTCGGGGGCACCGCGCCCGCGAACGCCGAACCGGGGGACACGGCGGAAGCTGAGGGCCGATTCCTGACCCTGACGAACGTCCCGCAGGTGATCGCCCTCGATGGCGCGTACACCTCCTACGGACCCGGCGACACCGCCGCGCAGGTGGAGGACGCGCCCCTGGACGTGGACGTCCTGAACGGGCTCGCGAACGCGCAGCTCTCCGCTGGCGTCACCCTCGGCTCCCTCCTCGACCTGGACCAGGCCGCATCGGCCGGCGTGCTCCAGCAATACGCGTCCGCGGGACCGGCCGGCGCCACGGGCGCGGCAGGAGCCGTCTCGGACAGCGGCGCCATCACGGTCGGCGCCGGCGGCGGCGGACAGCAGACGGTCATCGACCTCGGCTCCACCATCGCCTCGATCGGTGCGCAGAACACCCTCTCCGACCTCTCGCTGCGCTTCGGCGCCATCTCCTCCACCGTCACCTCGACGGGCACGGGGACGCCCGCCTCGGACTACGACATCGCGTCGGCCGAGGCCGTGCTCACGAGCCCGCTCGTCGCGCAGATCAGCTCGCGGCTCACCACGGCCGTGAACGGGATCGCGCCCGGCATCGCCGGATCGGTCGACGTCTCGGCCGCCACGGGGCCGCTCCTCGAGGGCATCCTCGGGGAGAACCTCGTCACGAGCGTCCTGCGGGTCGGCACCCCCACCGTCGTCGCCACGGCGAACGTCAACACGGCAGCCGTGGTGAACGCCGCGCTCGCGCAGCCCCTCACCAACGCCGACGGGACGGTCTCGATCGACGTCTCGGCCGGCACGATCACGGTCGACCTCGACCGGATCCAGGCGCTCAACGACCGCCCGGCCGGCACCTCGGTCCTGTCATCGGAGCTGCTCGCGGGCGTCGTCGACTCCGCGATCACGAACATCTTCACGGAGGTGCTGCCGAACCGCCTGGTGACCGCGCTCCGCACCTCCACCACGGTGAACGTCGCGGTCACCGCGCCGCTCACGACGGGGCTGCTCAATGCCAACGCCGGCACGCTCGGCGTGGACGTCAACCTGTCGCTCGACCGCCTCCTCGGCGGCACGACGGGCACGGCGCCCACGATCAGCCTCGCCCGGACCAACCTGATCGGTCTCACGGTCAACCTGACGACCCTCGCGCCGCTGTTCGACGACCTCGTGACCGGGCTCCTCGGCTCCAACGCCGACACCGACCTGCTGCCGGCCATCGGCACCGCGCTGACCGGCGTCAGCACGGGGGTCATCACCGCGCTCGCCCCGGCCTTCCCGGTCGTCGACCAGGTGGTGCGCCTCACGGTCAACGAGCAGGCGCCGGACGCCTTCATCGACGAGGACGGCGTCGACGCCGGATCCTCGTCGGTGACCGCCCTCCGCGTGCGGCTGCTCGGGAACGGCGGGCCGACCGTCGACCTGGCCCGCTCGACCGTGCGTGCCGTGCCGGCCCCCGTCGCCGACGACGTGACCATCACGACCCCGACGCCGAACCAGGTGATCGAGCTGCCCGCCGGGCAGACGACCGTCGTGGTGCCCGTCACCGGCACCGCCGACCCGGATGCCGAGGTCACGCTGACCGTCGGCGGCCAGACGGTCGGCCCGCAGCCGGTCGGCCCCGGGAACGCCTACACGCTCACGCCCCCCGCCCTCCCGGCGGGCACGTACACGGCCACGGTCACCCAGACGATCGACGGCCAGGCCGCGGGCTCGGCGACGGTGACCTTCACCGTCGCCCCGGCCGCCACCGGCATCACGATCACGACGCCCACCGCTGGCCAGGTCTTCCTGACCACCGCGACGGACCCGACTGTCGACGTGCCCGTCGAGGGCGCAGCGGACGTCCGCGCCTCCGTGACCGTCTCGATCCCCGGCCAGACCGCGCAGACCGAGCTGGTCGGCACGGACGGCCGCTACGACGTGGTCTTCGCCGACCTCCCGGTCGGCACGTACACGGCGACGGCCACCCAGTCGATCGACGGCGTGGTCCGCGGAACCGAGACGGTCACCTTCACGGTGGGCGCCCCGGCAGTGGGGATCGCGATCGACTCGCCCACCGACGACCAGGAGATCCCGAGCAGCGGGACCGGGCCGAACCCGACCGCTGACGTCCCCGTGACCGGATCCGCGGACCCCCGCGCCTCCGTGACGGTGACGATCCCCGGACGGACGTCCCAGACGGACACGACGGTCACGAACGGCCGCTTCGACGTCCTGTTCCCGAACCTGCCCGTGGGCACCTACACGGCCACGGCGACGCAGACGATCGGCGGAGTCGCGGTGGGGACGGACATGGTGACCTTCGTGGTCGGCGCGCCCGCCGAGGACGTGGTCATCGACACGCCGACCAACGGACAGACGTTCACGATCCCCGCGGGCGGCACCACGACCGACGTGATCGTGAACGGCAGCGCGGATCCCCGTGCCACGGTGGTCATCTCCCTCCCGGGACGCGACGACGTCACGCAGGTCGTCGGGGACGACGGCCGCTTCGAGACGACGTTCACCGGCCTGACGGCCGCGTCGTACGACGTGACCGTCACGCAGTCCATCGGCGGCGCGCCCGCCGGCTCGGACACCGCCTCCTTCACCGTCCAGATCGCAGGGATCGAGCAGGTCGTCATCGAGACGCCCGAGCCCGGCGACTTCATCCCGCTGGCCGCCGGCACCACGACGGTCGTCGTCCCGGTGACGGGAACGGCCGACCCGGCCGCGACCGTCACGCTGACCGTCGGCGGCACCACGACGGGCCCCGTGGAGGTGGACGACGACGGTGGCTTCACGCTGACGCCGCCTGCCCTCCCGGCGGGCACCTACACGGCCACCGTCACCCAGACCATCGGCGGGCAGCCGGTGGGATCCGACACCGTGACCTTCACCATCGGCGCTCCGGTGACCATCACGGCGCCGACCGCCGGCCAGGAGTACACGCTGCCCACCGGCGCGACCGGGGTCGACGTGACCGTCTCCGGCCGGGCCGACCCGATCGGGACCGTCACGGTCACGATCACCGGGCGTACGCCCATCGAGGTCGAGGTGGGCGACGACGGCACCTACGAGGCCACCTTCACGGGCGTCCCCGTCGGCTCCTACACCGCCACCGCCACCCAGACGATCGGCGGCGCAGCGGCAGGATCCGCCGACCCTGTGACCTTCACCGTCACCGCCGGCGCTGCTGACGGCGGCACCGACGCAACCGCTGCCGTGGATGTCGACGGCGGCGCGGACGCGGCTGGTGCGGATGCGGCTGGGACGGACGCGGCTGGAACGGATGCGGCTGGGACTGACGCGGCTGGTACGGACGCGGCTGGTACGGACGCGGCTGGTACGGACGCGGCTGGCACTGACGCGGCTGGCACTGACGCGGCTGGTACGGACGCTGCTGGGACAGACGCTGCCGGAACGGATGCGGCTGGAGCGGACGCTGCCGGAACCGACGCGGCTGGAACGGATGCCGCCGGAACTGACGCTGCTGGGACCGACGCTGCCGGGACCGACGCTGCCGGGACTGACGCTGCTGGGACGGACGCTGCCGGGACTGACGCTGCCGGTACGGACGCTGCTGGGACGGACGCGGCTGGGACGGACGCGGCTGGTACGGACGCTGCTGGTACGGACGCTGCCGGAACCGACGCTGCCGGAACCGACGCTGCTGGAACGGACGCTGCCGGTACGGACGCTGCCGGAACCGACGCTGCCGGAACCGACGCTGCTGGGACGGACGCGGCTGGTACGGACGCTGCTGGGACGGACGCTGCCGGAACCGACGCGGCCGGAACCGACGCTGCTGGAACGGACGCTGCCGGTACGGACGCGGCTGGTACGGACGCTGCCGGAACCGACGCTGCCGGGACTGACGCGGCTGGTACGGATGCGGCCGGAACGGACGCTGCCGGAACCGACGCTGCCGGGACTGACGCGGCTGGTACGGATGCGGCTGGTACGGACGCTGCCGGAACCGACGCTGCCGGAACCGACGCTGCTGGAACTGACGCTGCCGGGACTGACGCTGCCGGAACCGACGCTGCTGGAACTGACGCGGCTGGTACGGATGCGGCTGGTACGGATGCTGCCGGTGCGGACGCGGCTGGTACGGACGCTGCCGGGACTGACGCGGCTGGTACGGACGCTGCCGGGACTGACGCGGCTGGTACGGACGCTGCCGGGACTGACGCGGCTGGTACGGACGCTGCCGGTACGGACGCTGCCGGAACCGACGCTGCCGGAACCGACGCTGCTGGAACTGACGCTGCCGGGACTGACGCTGCCGGAACCGACGCTGCCGGAACTGACGCGGCTGGTACGGATGCGGCTGGTACGGATGCGGCTGGTACGGATGCTGCCGGGACTGACGCGGCTGGTACGGACGCTGCTGGTACGGACGCTGCTGGTACGGACGCTGCTGGTACGGACGCTGCTGGTACGGACGCTGCTGGTACGGACGCTGCTGGTACGGACGCTGCTGGTACGGACGCTGCTGGTACGGACGCGGCTGGTACGGACGCGGCTGGTACGGATGCTGCCGGGACTGACGCGGCCGGGACGGACGCTGCTGGAACTGACGCGGCTGGTACGGACGCTGCCGGAACGGACGCTGCCGGGACTGACGCTTCGGATGCTGCTGGAACGGATGCGACGGATGCTGCTGGGGCTGACGCTTCGGACGCTGCCGGTACGGATGCGATGGATGCTGCTGGGGCTGACGCTTCGGACGCGGCCGGTACGGATGCGACGGATGCTGCTGGGGCTGACGCTTCGGACGCTGCCGGTACGGATGCGACGGATGCTGCTGGGGCTGACGCCTCCGACGCGGCCGGCGCCGATGCCAGCGACGCCAGCGATGGATCCACGGACGGCTCGGACGCTCCCACCCGGGCGACCGTCTCCCTTCCGGTGATCGTCCGCGGGACGGGCGTCGTCCAGGAGGTGACCGCCGAGAACTTCACTCCTGGCGAGACGATCCTGGCGACGGTCAACTCCACGCCGATGCCGCTGGAGCCGAAGATCGCGGACGCGGACGGGCGGGCGACCTTCACCTTCCCGGTCGGTGCCGACTTCGAGCTCGGAGCGCACTCGGTCACGGTGACGGGTACGGAATCCGGCCCGGCCGACGAGATGCTCACGCAGTTCCAGGTGGTCGCCGCGACGGTCCCGGCCGGCCAGCCGGGCCCGGTGCTCGGCGGAGGCGGTTACGGCGGCGGGATCCTCCCGGTGACGGGCGGCGACGCCGACGGGCTGCTGCTGCTCGGCGGGATCGCGCTCCTGATGATGCTGACCGGCGCCGGTGCCCTGCACCGCAGCCGCAGCCGTCGGGTGTGATGCTCCGGCACTGAACACGGAAGGGGCGGGCGTCCCGGCAGATCCTGCCGGGACGTCCGCCCCGCTCCACTCGATCAGCTCGAGCGCGTGACCTGCACGACCCGCACGACCTGCACGACCGGCACGACCCGAGACCCACCCGACGCACGAAGGGGACGGCGCAGATGACCGACACGAAGCACGAGCACGACGCGGAGGCGGATCTCGAGGAGGCCACCGCCTCCCCGCAGCAGCCGGATCCCGAGGATCCCGCGGACCCCGCGGATCCCGCGGATCCCGCGGACGAGCATCCCGACGACCACGAGACCGGCGCCCCGGGCGACGCGCCGTCGTCCCCCACGGGCACGACGCGCCCGTCCACGCCCCCCGGCCTCACCCGCGGCGCGCGCATCGGGACGGCCGTCGCCGCCGCCGCCATCGCGATCTACGTCGCCACCTCGATCCTCATGGTGGTGCCGCAGGGCGACGCCACCCGCGCGCTCACGGCCGCCGCGCGCCCCTACTTCAGCCAGCAGTGGAACGTGTTCGCCCCCTCCATCCAGAAGACCAACCGCCACCTCGAGATGCAGGCGCAGTGGCGGGACGCGTCCGGGACCCTGGTCAAGAGCGACTGGGCCGACATCACCGGCGTCGAGTACGCCGCGGGGGAGGGGACGCTGCAAGGATCCCGCACGGTGAAGCAGAGCGCCAACCTGCTCAAGACGTACACCGAGCGGTTCCAGACCCTCACGCCGGAGCAGAAGGCCATCGTGCAGGACACCTTCATCCGCCGCGCGGACACCGACTCGGGCTTCGCCGCGAAGTCGGACACGTCCCTCATCGAGCAGCTCACCGCGCTGGACGAGGGCAGCCAGGGCCGCGTGATCCGGCTGCTCCGAGCGGACTACGTGATGAAGGAGTTCACGACCTACTGGGCGACCGCCTGGTTCGGCCGCGACATCGAGCGCGTGCGCTGGCGGGTCGTGACCGACAGGCCCAACGACTTCGCGCACCGGGACGACGCCACGCAGCAGTTCAGCCAGAACGTGCTCCCGTTCGGATGGCGGGAGGCGGACGACATCATCGATCCGCAGGCGCTCAGCGTCTACCAGGGAGTCATGGAGAGGTACGGACGATGAGCGCGGATCAGCACGAGCCCGACCGGTCGACGGCCGAGAGCACCCCGGCGGGGCGCGCGAGCACGACCGCCTCCGCGAAGAAGCCGGCGAAGGCGACCACCGCGACGACGTCCACGAAGCCGAAGGCGCCGGCCGCGGGATCCTGGACCGGTCGCCACCATCCCCGCAACGCGTCGTCACGACCCCGCGGTGCCGTCGCGCGCCGGGCGTCCGGCGTCCGCGCCGCCCGCCTCCGGCAGATGCTCCAGGACCGCGAGCTCCTGACCGCGCTCCGCGACCCGCGAGGCTGGCCGCGCGGCATCGCGACGTGGATGACGGAGCGCGAGCACGCGACGTACAGCTTCGCGGCCTTCCGCATCACGATCGGCGCCGTGATCCTCATGGTGCTCGTGACGTGCTTCAGCGACCGCCACTACCTCTGGGGCGTCGGCGCCCGCTTCATCGACCCGGAGTCCACGCGCCGCGGGTGGCTGCCCCTGTTCACGGGCCTGTTCTCCAAGACCGACGCGACGCTCTTCGACCTGGCCTACCTGCTCCTCGTGGTGCTGGCCGCCCTCTTCACGCTCGGCTGGCGCACGCGCATCGTGACGCCGTTCCTCCTGGTCTTCTGGGTCGGCCTGTCCACGAACAGCACGCTGCTCACGAACGGGGGCGACACCGTCCTGCGGCTCGTGCTGTTCTTCGCGCTCTTCGCCGACCTCTCGCGGCACTTCTCCATGGACGCCGCACGGCGTAGGCGGGCGGCGGTCACGCCGGCTGTCGGGACCGCGGGCCGGGCTCCGGTCGGCCTCGTGCAGGTCGCCCGTGCGCAGATCGACCGCATCCCGCGGCTGGTCCCCGTGCTCCTGCACAACACCGCGCTGGTGCTCTGCGCCTACCAGATCATGCTCGTCTACGTGAACTCGGCCCTCCTCAAGCTGCAGGGCGCGGAGTGGCGCGACGGGACCGCGACCTACTACTCGCTCATCCTCGACGGCTACCGCCCCTGGCCGTGGCTGAACGACCTCCTCGTGCAGTCGAGCCTCGGCATCGTGGTCGCGAGCTTCGTCGCCGTGACCTTCCAGGGCCTCTTCCCGCTCCTCATCCTGTGGCGTCCGACGCGGATCGTCGCGCTCGTCGCCATCACCGGCATGCACCTGATGATCGGGCTCCTGCTCGGACTCTGGCCGTTCTCGCTCGCGATGATCGCGCTCGACTTCCTCTTCATCCGGGACGCGACCTGGCGCGAGGGGCGGGCGCTGATCGGGCGCTGGAGCGAGGACAGGCCGGACCGGATCCGGGCGGCGCACGCGCGTCGCTCCTCCCCAGCACCGGCAGCGGAGGTGCCGGCCGAGGCGTGACGCCGCGGGCGGCCGGACGGTCGGGGGTGCCCGGTATCCTCGGGACCGTGGTCACCGCCCTGTATCGCCGTTACCGGCCAGAGAACTTCGCCGAGCTCATCGGCCAGACGCAGGTGACGGATCCGCTGCGCACCGCCCTCCGCACCAACCGCGTCAACCACGCGTACCTGTTCAGCGGCCCGCGCGGATGCGGCAAGACCACGTCGGCCCGCATCCTCGCGCGCTGCCTCAACTGCGCCGAGGGCCCCACCGACACCCCGTGCGGCGTCTGCCCCAGCTGCGTCGAGCTCAGCCGGGACGGCAGCGGATCCCTCGACGTGGTCGAGATCGACGCCGCGAGCCACAACGGCGTCGACGACGCGCGCGACATCCGCGAGCGCGCGGTGTTCGCCCCGGCGCGCGACCGCTACAAGATCTTCATCCTCGACGAGGCGCACATGGTCACGCCGCAGGGCTTCAACGCGCTGCTGAAGATCGTGGAGGAGCCGCCGGAGCACGTGAAGTTCATCTTCGCCACCACCGAGCCCGACAAGGTCATCGGCACCATCCGCTCCCGCACGCACCACTACCCGTTCCGGCTCGTGCCGCCCTCGCAGATGCTCGACTACGTGGAGCACCTGTCCCGCGAGGAGAGCGTGCAGGTGGCGCCCGGCGTGCTGCCGCTCGTGGTCCGTGCCGGCGGCGGATCGGTGCGCGACACCCTCTCCCTGCTCGACCAGCTCATCGCCGGGTCGGAGGACGAGAGCGTGGAGTACGAGCGCGCCGTCGCCCTCCTCGGCTACACGCACGCGGCGCTGCTCGACGAGGTCATCGACGCGGTCGCCCGGCACGACGCGGCCGCGGCGTTCGCAGGGGTGGACCGGGTCATCCAGACCGGCCAGGATCCGCGCCGCTTCGTGGAGGACCTGCTCGAGCGGCTGCGCGACCTCATCATCGTGGGCGCCACATCCGCCGAGGGCGCCGCCGCCGTGCTGCGCGGCACCCCGGAGGACGAGCTCGAGCGCATGCGCGCGCAGGCCGTCGCCTTCGGCGCCGTCGAGCTGTCGCGCGCCGCCGACGTGGTCAACGCCGCCCTCACCGAGATGACCGGCGCGACCTCGCCGCGCCTCCACCTCGAGCTCCTGGTCGCGCGCGTGCTCGTGCCCGCGAGCGACGACACGCACCGCGGCGCCCTCGCGCGGGTCGAGCGCCTCGAGCGCCGGGTCGGCGTGGCCGACGCGGGGGCGGATCCGGCGCCCGCCGCGGTCGCGCCCGTCACGACGCCCGCTGCCGCGCCCGCAGCGGCTCCCGCGCCTGTCGCCACGCCTGCTCCCGTCGCCACGCCTGCTCCCGTCGCCACGCCCGCACCGGTCGCGGCTGCGGATCCGGCCCCCAAGACGAAGCCCACGGAGACCGGCACGTCGGCATCGGCCGCATCCGCTCCCGAGGAGCCCTCCACGTCCTCGTCCGGCACGAGCGCGCCGTCGGCGGAGGTGCCGCCGGCGACCGCATCCGCCGCATCCGCCGCATCCGCCGCGCCCGTCGGCCCCGTCACCTTCGAGCAGCTGCGCGACTCCTGGCCGTCGGTCGTCGAGGCGGTCGAGAAGGCCAAGCGCAGCGCCTGGCTCGTCGCCGTCACGGCTACGCCGCGCGCCCTCGCGGGCGACGTGCTCACGCTGTCCTTCGTCAGCGCGAACGACGCGGAGAGGTTCAAGGAGCGCGGCGCTCCCGGCCAGGGCGTCAGCGACATCCTGCGCACCGCCATCCTCGACGTGCTCGGCATCCGCGTGAAGTTCATCGCCCGCGTCGAGCCGCACGGGGGCACCGGGGCTCCCACCGGCACGCCCGCTCCCACCGGCGGCGGATCCGCGTCGACCGCGCCCGAGGCCTCCCGACCGGCGGCGTCCCCCGGCACGTCGAACGGCACGCGATCGAAGGGCGGGAGCGCCACCGCGACGTCCGCTCCGACCAGCCCGTCGGCGTCGACCGCGGCGTCGTCACCCGCGGTGACGGCCCCAGCGGCGAAGGCACCGCCCGCGAAGACCACCCCCGCAGGCGGCGGCTGGGCCACCGTGGCCATCCCCACCTCCGATCCCGGCGTATCAGAGGCCCGGTCCGTCCGGCCGCCCGCCTCCCGCCCCGAGCTGTCCGCTCCCGCGGCCCCCGCGGTCCCGCCGACG
Organism: Clavibacter californiensis; assembly: GCF_021952865.1. Classification (NCBI taxonomy): domain Bacteria; kingdom Bacillati; phylum Actinomycetota; class Actinomycetes; order Micrococcales; family Microbacteriaceae; genus Clavibacter; species Clavibacter californiensis. The sequence continues at coordinate 1,331,481 of NZ_CP040792.1, forward strand.
GCACCGGCCGCCGCACCGCGAGCCGCGGCCCCGAGCGCGCCCGCCCGCGGATCGTCGGTCGTGCCCGACGCGCACGTCCCCGACTTCGAGGAGCCCGAGCCCGACGAGTTCGGCCCCGCCGAGCCCGGCTGGGCCACCGGCGGTGCCTCTCCGGACTCGGCCCCGCCCGTGGCCCGATCCGTCCCCGCGCAGCAGCAGCCCGCCGCCGCCGCCGTCTCCGGATCCGCTCCACGGCCGGACACGCCCGCCGCCGCCCCGGCCGCGTCTGCGTCCGCGGCGCCCCAGCGCTACGGCGAGTCGGTCGTCCGCGAGCTCCTCCAGGCGACCTTCATCGAGGAGAAGCCCGTCGAGCGCAAGGCCCGCCCCACCATCCGCCCCACAGGTCAGGACTAGCGCCGCATGTACGAGGGAATCGTCCAGGAGCTCATCGACGAGCTCGGCCGTCTGCCGGGCATCGGCCCGAAGTCCGCCCAGCGCATCGCGTTCCACATCCTGCAGACCGAGACGTTCGACGTCTCGCGCCTGGCCGAGGTGCTCACGGTGGTCCGCGACAAGGTGCGCTTCTGCGCCATCTGCGGCAACGTCAGCGAGGAGGAGACCTGCGGCATCTGCCGGGATCCCCGCCGCAGCCCCGCCACCATCTGCGTGGTCGAGGAGGCGAAGGACGTCGTCGCCATCGAGCGCACGCGCGAGTTCCGCGGGCTCTACCATGTGCTGGGCGGGGCCATCAGCCCCATCGACGGCATCGGGCCGGACGACCTCCGCATCCGACAGCTCATGCAGCGCCTCGCCGACGCCACGGTCACCGAGGTCATCATCGCCACGGATCCGAACCTGGAGGGCGAGGCGACCGCCACCTACCTCTCGCGGCTGCTCTCCACCTTCGACATCCGCGTCACGCGCCTCGCCTCGGGCCTCCCCGTCGGCGGCGACCTCGAGTACGCCGACGAGGTCACCCTCGGCCGGGCCTTCGAGGGCCGGCGCCTCGTGGGGGAGTGACCGGAGCGCACCGCGTCACGCGGCGGATCCTCCGATGCCGCGCCCATATGATCGTGAACCGGGCCGCCCGCGCCCACCCGAACCCCAGGAGTCGCCCGTGAGCCTCATCGTGCAGAAGTTCGGCGGATCGTCGGTGGCCGATGCCGAGAGCATCAAGCGCGTCGCGAAGCGCATCGTCGCCACCCGCAAGGCCGGCAACGACGTGGTCGTCGCCGTCTCCGCCATGGGCGACTCCACGGACGAGCTGCTCGACCTGGCCCACGAGGTCACGCCCATCCCCGCGCCGCGCGAGCTCGACATGCTCCTCACCGCGGGCGAGCGCATCTCCATGGCACTGCTCGCCATGGCCATCAAGAGCATGGGCTACGACGCGCGCTCGTTCACCGGCAGCCAGGCAGGCATGATCACCGACGCCCAGCACGGCGCCGCCCGCATCGTCGACGTCACGCCCGGCCGCGTCCGCGACGCGCTCGGCGAGGGCGCCATCGCCATCGTCGCGGGCTTCCAGGGCTTCAACCGCGGCACCGGCGACATCACCACGCTCGGACGCGGCGGATCCGACACCACGGCGGTCGCGCTCGCCGCGGCCCTCGGCGCCGACGTCTGCGAGATCTACACCGACGTCGACGGCATCTTCACGGCCGACCCGCGCGTCGTGCCCCTCGCCCGCAAGATCGACCGGATCACGAGCGAGGAGATGCTGGAGCTCGCGGCGTCCGGCGCGAAGGTCCTCTACATCCGCGCCGTCGAGTACGCCCGACGGCACGGCGTCCTGCTGCACGTCCGCTCCTCGTTCACGCACAACGAGGGCACCATCGTCTACAACCCCACGGATGGAGAGAATGTGGAAGAGCCCGTCATCGTCGGCGTCGCCGCCGACCTCAGCGAGGCCAAGGTCACGGTGGTCGGCGTCCCCGACGTGCCGGGCAAGGCCGCGCAGATCTTCACCATCGTCGCCAAGACCGGCGCCAACATCGACATGATCGTGCAGAACGTGTCGGCCGCCGCCACGAGCCTCACCGACATCTCGTTCACGCTCCCGAAGTCGGACGCGCAGCGCGTCCTCACGGTCCTCGCCGCCGAGAAGGACGAGGTCGGCTTCACCGGCCTCCAGCACGACGACCAGATCGGCAAGCTCGCGCTCGTCGGGGCCGGCATGCGCACGAACGCGGGCGTCTCGGCGCAGCTCTTCACGGCGCTGTCCGACGCGGGCATCAACATCGAGATGATCTCCACCAGCGAGATCCGCATCTCGGTCGTCACCCGCGCCGACACCATCGACGAGGCCGTCCGCGTCGTCCACCACGCGTTCGGGCTCGACGCGGACGACGTCGCCGTCGTCCACGCCGGCACCGGCCGCTGACCCGCACACGCCCGACCCGCACGCCCGACCCGCACGCCCGCGCACCGCAGGAGGAGACACCCGTGACCGACACCGCATCCGCCGGATCCGCCGCCCCCGCCCCGGAGACCCCCGGCCTCCGCGTCGGCGTCGTCGGCGCCACCGGCCAGGTCGGCGCCGTCATGCGCCGCCTCCTCGAGGAGCGCGCGTTCCCGATCGCGGAGATCCGCTTCTTCGCCTCGGCGCGTTCCGCCGGCACGACGCTGCCGTTCGCCGGACGCGACGTCGTCGTGGAGGACGCGGCCACCGCCGATCCCACGGGCCTCGACATCGCGCTCTTCTCCGCGGGCGCCACGACGTCGCGCGCGCAGGCGCCCCGCTTCGCCGAGGCGGGCGTGCTCGTCATCGACAACTCCAGCGCCTGGCGCATGGACCCCGAGGTGCCGCTCGTCGTCTCCGAGGTCAACCCCGAGGCCATCGGCGACGCCCGCCGCGGCATCATCGCGAACCCGAACTGCACCACCATGGCCGCGATGCCGGTGCTCAAGGTCCTGCACGAGGAGGCCGGCCTCACCCGCCTCGTGGTCAGCACGTACCAGGCCGTCTCCGGATCCGGCCTCGTCGGCGCCGAGGAGCTCGCGGGCCAGGCCGAGGCCGCCGTCGCCGCGGGCCCGGAGGCGCTCCGCCGCCTCGTCCACGACGGCCGCGCGGTCGAGCTCCCCGAGCCCGCCGTGTACCAGCGCCCCATCGCCTTCGACGTGATCCCGCTCGCCGGCAGCATCGTCGACGACGGCCTCTTCGAGACCGACGAGGAGAAGAAGCTCCGCAACGAGAGCCGCAAGATCCTGGGGCTGCCCGACCTCCTCGTCAGCGGCACGTGCGTGCGCGTCCCCGTCTTCACCGGCCACTCGCTCTCGGTCAACGCCGAGTTCGCGTCGCCGCTGAGCGTGGCCCGCGCCGTCGAGCTGCTGTCGACCGCGCCCGGCGTCGAGCTGTCGGACATCCCCACGCCTCTCCAGGCCGCCGGCACCGACCCCAGCTACGTGGGCCGGATCCGCGCCGACGAGGGCGCGCCGGAGGGCCGTGGCCTCGCCCTCTTCATCAGCAACGACAACCTCCGGAAGGGCGCCGCGCTCAACGCCGTGCAGATCGCCGAGGTCGTCGCGGCAGGGCGCTGATCCCTGCCCGGCCGGCGCGCGTGAGGGTTCCCGTACCACTCCCGGCAGCTCCGAGGGGGCCCCGAGGAGCGGGCGTAGACTGATCCGGTGAGCGAATCAGCGGAACCGGTAGACGTCGTCCTCGTCGGTGGCGGGATCATGAGCGCGACGCTCGGCACCCTCATCAAGCAGCTCGAACCCGACTGGACCATCCAGATCTTCGAGCGCCTGGGCGAGGTCGCCATGGAGTCGAGCAACCCGTGGAACAACGCGGGAACGGGTCACGCCGCCCTCTGCGAGCTGAACTACACGCCGGAGAAGGACGGGAAGATCGAGATCGGGTCCGCGACCCGCATCAACGAGCAGTTCCAGCTCTCCCGCCAGTTCTGGGCGCACCTGGTCACGGCCGGCGCCGTGCCGGAGCCCAAGGAGTTCATCAACCCCACCCCGCACATGACGTTCGTCCGCGGCACGGAGAACGCCGAGTTCCTCCGCCGTCGCTTCGACGCGTTGCGCGCCCATCCCCTCTTCGAGGCGATGGAGTACTCGGAGGACCCCGCGGTCATCCACTCCTGGGCCCCGCTCCTCGTGCTGCAGCGCGAGAAGGACGAGGTCATCGCGGCCACGCGCTTCGAGGGCGGCACCGACGTCGACTTCGGCGCCCTCACCAACAAGCTCATCGACTACCTCACGGAGCACGGCGCTGCCCTGCACCTCAACCACGAGGTCCGCGGCCTGTCGCAGAACCCGGACGGCAGCTGGCACCTCCGCATCCGCAACGACGTCGGCCGCTCGACCGTGCAGGTGGATGCGAGGTTCGTCTTCATCGGCGCGGGCGGCGGTGCTCTGCCCCTCCTGCAGAAGTCGGGCATCCCCGAGATCAAGGGCTTCGGCGGGTTCCCCATCAGCGGCGAGTGGTTCCGCACGGACGACCCCGAGATCGTCGCGAAGCACCGCGCGAAGGTCTACGGCAAGGCGGCCATCGGTTCGCCGCCCATGTCCGTGCCGCACCTCGACACGCGCGTGGTGGGGGGCGAGACCTCGCTGCTCTTCGGGCCCTACGCCGGCTTCAGCCCGCGCTTCCTCAAGAAGGGCTCGCTGCTCGACCTGTTCGCGTCGATCCGGCCGCACAACATCATCCCGATGCTCGCCGTCGCGAAGGACAACCTGAGCCTCATCAAGTACCTCGTCAGCCAGCTCATCGCCTCGAAGGAGACGAAGTTCGACGCGCTCCGCGAGTTCATGCCCACGGCCGACCCGAAGGACTGGTACCAGGTCACGGCCGGCCAGCGCGTCCAGGTCATGAAGAAGGACGCGAAGAAGGGGGGCGTCCTGCAGTTCGGCACCGAGGTCGTCGCGGCCGCGGACGGCAGCATCGCCGGCCTCCTCGGTGCTTCGCCCGGCGCGTCCACGGCGGTCCCGATCATGCTCGACGTCCTCGAGCGCTGCTTCCCCCACCGCATCGCGGGATGGAAGAAGCCCCTCACGCGCATGATCCCGAACTACGGGACCCTCGTGGCGTCCGACCCGAAGAAGACGCCGAAGATCATCCAGGAGACCGCCGAGGTCCTCGAGCTCCAGCACTGATCGGACGGGCGGGCGCGAGATCGCGCCCGGCCGCTCGCATCCCGTTCGAATGTGTGTTCGAATGGGCGCATGAGATGGAGCGCGCAGAGGCTGTCCGACGCGAGCGCTGATGCGCTGCCCGGGCTCGCCCGCCTGAGCAACCTCGTGCAGAGCGTCCGCACCCCGGAGTTCCAGGGCGTCACCTTCCACGAGGTGCTCGCCAAGTCGGCCCTCAACCGCGTGCCGGGGGAGTCGAAGGTCATGCCGTACGGGTGGACCATCAACCCCTACCGCGGCTGCACCCACGCCTGCGTCTACTGCTTCGCGCGCCCCACCCACGAGTACCTCGACCTCGACGGTGGCCGCGACTTCGACGACCAGATCGTCGTCAAGGTCAACGTCGCCGAGGTGCTGGCCCGCGAGCTCGCGAAGCCCACGTGGACGCACGACGCCGTGGCGCTCGGCACCAACACCGATCCGTACCAGCGGGCCGAGGGCCGCTACGCGCTCATGCCCGGCATCATCGCGGCGCTCGCGTCGTCGGGCACGCCGCTGTCCATCCTCACCAAGGGCACGCTCCTGCGCCGCGACCTCCCGCTGCTCGCCGAGGCCTCGACGAGCGTGCCGGTGGACCTCGCTATGAGCATCGCCGTGCTCGACGACGACCTGCAGCAGTCGGTGGAGCCCGGCACCCCCACGACGACCGCGCGGCTCGCGACCGTCACGGCGATCCGCGATGCGGGCCTCGACTGCACCGTGTTCATGATGCCGATCCTGCCCATGCTCACGGACGGCGTGGAGCACCTGGACCACGCGCTCACCCGCATCCGCGAGGCCGGCGGCACGCGCGTCCTCTACTCCGCGCTGTACCTGAAGCCCGGCGTGAAGGAGTGGTACCTCCAGTGGCTCGAGCGCGAGCGCCCGGATCTCGTGGGCCGCTACCTCGACCTCTACGCGCGCGGCGCGTACGCCCCGCAGGCGTACCGGTCGTGGCTGAAGGCGCGCATGGATCCGCTGGTCCGCCGGCACGGGCTCGGCGGCGGGCGGGTGGATCCGCGCACCGGCGGCGTGCTGTCCCGCGCAGACCTCCCGGACGTCGAGGCCGCGCGCGCTCCGGTCGGGGTCCGGCCGCGTCCCGGCTGGAGCCAGGAGGGCGCGGACAGCCGCGCCACGACGGCACGCGGTCGCGGCAGCTGGACGCAGGCGCCGACCCCCGGCCCGCTGGTCGCCGCGGCGCTGCCCGCCGCCTCGGCGACGCAGGCCACGCTGTTCTGACCCGGGGTGTCCGCCCACGCCCCCGGATGCCGTCCGGGCGCGCCCCTGGCTAAAGTTCTGACATGACCACGCTGCGCGACCCCGGGGCGGTCACGCGCGACGCCTCCGGGCGGTCGTCGCCGCAGCCCGTGCGCGTCGGCGTGCTCATGGGCCACGAGCCCGCGCTGGACGAGGTCTGCGCGATCCTCCGCCGCCGGGCTCCTGAGATCGACGTCGTGGTGAGCACGACGGGCTGGCTCCAGCTGGTGCGCTCGCCGCGCTTCCCGACGGACGTCGTCGTCGTCGACTACGACCTCGCCGACGAGGTCAGCCTCGAGGGCCGGATCCGCTCCTGCCGCGCGGCCGGAGCGGCCGTCGTGGTCCTGTCGCGTTCGGGTGCCGAGGAGGTACGCCGTCGCGTGGTCGACGCGGGGGCCGCCGCGCTGCTGACCGGGCCCGTGCCCGCGGCGGACATCGTGGCCGCCGTCCGCGCCGTCGCCGCGGGATCCCGATCCGGGCAGCGGCGCGACGACGCGGGGGCGGGCGAGGTCGGCGCACGCGACTTCGCGAGCCCCCGCCTCAGCCAGGGCGAGGAGCAGGCGCTCCGCCTGTACGTCACGGGTCGATCGACCCTGGCCGTCGCCACGGCCATGAACGTCCAGTACGAGACCGCGAAGACGTACCTCCGTCGCGTCCGCGCGAAGTACCGCCTCGTCGGGAGGATCGCGAGCCGTCGGTCCGACCTGATCGATCGCGCCACCGAGGACGGCTACCTTCGGTAGATGGCCAAGCTCTACTTCCGTTTCGGCGCGATGAACAGCGGCAAGAGCACCTCGATGCTCCAGGCCGCCTACAACTACGAGGAGCGCGGGCAGCACGTGCTGCTCACGAAGCCCGTGATCGACACCAAGGGCGACCGCGACATCGTGTCCCGCCTCGGCGTCCGTCGCCCGGTGGACTTCCTCCTCGAGCCGGACGCGGACGTCTGGCAGGAGTTCGGGATCCATCGCGAGCGCGTCCTGCAGGAGAAGGGCGGCCCGACGGCGTGCCTCCTCGTCGACGAGGCGCAGTTCCTCCGCGAGTCGCAGGTGGACGACCTGCTGCGCATCGCGATCCTGCAGGACGTGCCCGTCATCGCCTACGGGATCCGCACCGACTTCCAGACGGTCGCGTTCCCCGGGAGCCGGCGGCTGCTGGAGATCGCGCACAGCCTGGAGGAGATGAAGACCATCTGCCGCTGCGGCCGCAAGGCCGTCTTCAACGCCCGCCAGGTCGGCGAGCGGTTCATCTTCGCCGGCGACCAGGTGGCGATCGACGGCGAGGACGTCACGTACATGTCGCTCTGCGGCGCCTGCTACCTCGCGGAGAGCGGGGGAGTGCTCACGAGCGGCCGGCCCGTCGAGGCGGGCGTGTCGGCCTTCGGCTACCCCGCGGGCCCCGACGCCGACTTCGCCTGATCCGACCCGGGGGCCGGGCGGCGCGGGTCGTCAGTCGCGCAGGTAGCGGAGGCCGAACGCGGTGAGGACCCCCGTGATCAGCAGGGTGACGAGCGGCAGGAGGGCGGCGCAGGCGTCGAGCATGGGGGCGGACCTCGTCTTCGGGTGAGCGGGCGGCGATGCATGGGGCAGGTGGGTGGCCTGACCTGCAGCCACGCTAGACCGAGCGTCCCACCATGGGTCCGCCCCAGATGCTGGGGCGTCGTCCCCGGGGCGTCATTCCCGTCTCCGGGGAACCGGGACGGGTCCGCGGCTGTGGGAGCATGGGGCTCGGGCGCCGCTGGGGGGCGCTCCATCGACGAGGGGGATCGCTTGTGGAACTGCGTGAATACATCCGGATCCTGCGACGGTCGTGGGTGCTCATCCTGCTGGTCCTGCTGCTCGGCGTGGGCGCCGCGGCCGGCTACTCGCTCGTGCAGACCCCCGAGTACCGGGCGTCGTCCAAGGTCTTCGTCTCGACGCAGTCGGCGGGCACCGTGCAGGACCTGAGCCAGGGCAGCACGTTCACGCAGCAGGCGGTCAAGAGCTACGCCGACGTGGTGGCGACGCCCGCGGTGCTCGAGCCGGTCATCGCCCAGCTCGGCCTCGACGCGACCGCCGAGTCGCTGGCACCGAAGATCACCGCCACCGCGGCCGCCGACACCGTCATCATCCAGATCTCCGTGGAGGACGAGCAGGCCGAGGCCGCCGCCACCATCGCGAACGCGGTTGCCCGGAGCTTCACCGACTTCGTCGCCGACCTCACGCCGCTGGACGTCAACGGCCAGCCGCAGGTGAAGATCACCACCCTGCAGGAGGCGCGGATCCCGGCGTCGCCCGTCTCCCCGCAGGTCCCGCTGAACCTCGCGCTGGGCGGTCTCATCGGCCTCGCGCTCGGCGTCGCGGCGGCCGTGCTGCGCGCCACGCTGGACACGCGGATCCGCGGCGAGCGCGACCTGCGTCTCGTGACGCACGCACCCATCCTCGGCGGCATCGCGTACGACCCGAAGGCCAAGGATCGCCCGCTCATCGTGCAGTCGGATCCGCGCAGCCCGCGCGCCGAGTCCTTCCGCAGCCTGCGCACGAACCTGCAGTTCCTCGACTTCGGCGGCCGCGCGCGCAGCTTCGTCATCACGAGCGCGGTGGAGTCCGAGGGCAAGTCCACCACGAGCGCCAACCTCGCCATCGCGCTGAGCGACGCGGGCGCCCGGGTCGCGGTCATCGACGCCGACCTGCGCCGTCCCAAGCTCGCGTCCTACCTCGGGCTCGAGGGGGCGGTCGGGCTCACCGACGTGCTCATCGGCCGCGCGGAGCTGAAGGACGTCCTGCAGCCGTGGGGCAACCGCAACATGTTCGTGCTGCCGGCCGGGCAGATCCCGCCGAACCCGAGCGAGCTGCTCGGATCGCGCACCATGGTCACGCTCCTCAAGGAGCTCGAGGCCGAGTTCGACACCGTGCTCATCGCCGCGCCGCCCCTCCTCCCCGTCACGGACAGCGCCGTGCTGTCGAAGAGCGCGGGCGGGGCGATCCTCATCGTGTCGTCCGGTCGCGCGCATCGCGGCCAGGTCCACGCGGCCATCGAGTCGCTGAACAGCGTCGGCGCCGAGGTGCTCGGCGTCGTGCTGACCATGCTCCCGACCAAGGGCCCCGACGCCTACGGGTACGGCCAGTACGGCTACTCGTACGTGCGCCCCGACAGCGCCGAGACCGCGAGCCCGGCCGCTCCCTGACCCGCCGCCGACCCGTGTCGTCCCGGCTGGTCCCGCGGGGGCCTGTACGATCCGGATGACACCACCGCTCGACCCCGCATCTCCCGTCGCGCGGATCGGCGGCCCGTGCTCCACCGAGAGGAGCGGGTCGCGGCTCGTCGGCGGGACGCGGACCGGATCCGGCCCCCCGCGAGGGTGAGCCGCCCGCGGCCGCACGATGCCCGCCACACCGGGAGACACCATGTCGGCTCACGCCGAGGCGCGACCGCGCCGCCCACGACGTCCGTCCGGCCACCGCGCCACTCGATCCGCGGGCGCCGCGCGTGGCTAGGTCGGCGCCGGACGGCCGGAAGCCCATGGCCGTCACGGGACGCACCCGCCGGCGTCGTCCGTCGCTCGGCCGCATCATCCCCGGGGTCGGCGTCACCGCTGTGGTCGCCTTCCTCGTCATCGACCTGATCCTCGTCTCGGCCGCCGTGACCCGCACCGGCGGGGGATCCCCCGACGAGGGCACCGCAGCCCCTTCGCCGTCCGCCACCAGCACCGACGCCGCCGCGAGCCCGACGCCCGCGCCGAGCGCCACCCCGAGCACGACCGTGGCCGCGCCCACCGTCTTCCTCGCGGCGGGGAACGCCGAGGTCGCCTGGCGCACCACGGGTGGCTCCTGCACGGGCGAGCCCGCCCGCATCCAGACCACCATCGACGAGGGCCGCACCTGGGACACCCGCTCGACGGGCTCGTTCGATGCGCGCCGTATCCTCGCGCTGCAGGTGGAGAGCCCGGACGTCGGCAGCATCGTCGCCGACGTGACCGCCGCGTGCACCCGCACCACGCTCCAGAGCTTCACGGGCGGCGAGTTCTGGCGCGACGCGCCCGCGCTCACGGCGACGACCGCGTACGTCGACCCGGCACAGCCCGGCACGGTCCAGCTCGTCCAGGGCCCGCGGGAGGCTCCGTGCGACGACGCCGTCCAGGTCGTCGACAGCGGCCAGGCCGCGGCGGTGCTCTGCGGATCCGGCGCGCTGCACGTCCGCTCGGGCAGCGGCGACTTCCGCCAGGTCGACGCCCCCGGTGTCCTCGCGCTGGCGCTCGGCACGGACGGCATCCTCACGGCGGGCACCGCCGGATCCTGCGCGGGCACGAGCGTCGGCCGCATCGTGCCGGCCTCGGGCGCCGTGAGCGTCCTCGGCTGCGCGGCGGCCGCCCCCACCAGCGGATCCGTCGCCATCTCGGCAGCGGGTCGCGACGTCTGGCTGCTCACCGGCGACTCCGTCAGCATCTCCGCCGACGGAGGGGCCACCTGGTGACCTCGGCGCCCGGCCTCGCGCCGTCGCCGCGTCGACGCCGGGCTCGGCGCCCCTGGACGCGTCGCCGTGTCGTGACGGTCGCCGTCGCCGCGATCGCCGTCCTCCTCCTCCTCTGGATCGCGTGGGTCGCCGCCCGCGCCCTCCTCGCCCGCGGGGAGCTCGAGCAGGCAGTGCCGCTCGCGTCCTCCGTGCAGAGCGACCTCCTGGCGGGCGACCCCGCGGGAGCGTCGGCGAACGTCGCGCAGCTGCGCGATCACTCCGCGCGCGCGGTGTCGCTCACGGGGGATCCGGTCTGGGCCGTCACCGAGCACGTGCCGTTCGTGGGCCCCAACCTCCGCGCCTTCCGCGAGATCGCCGGGATCGTCGACCGCATCGGCGGCGAGGCGCTCCAGCCCGTCGTCGGCATCGCCGGCACGCTCGACGTCGCGAGCCTCACGCCGAAGGACGGGCGGCTCGACCTCGACCCCATCGTGGCCGCGCAGGAGCCCGTCCGCCAGGCCGACGACGCGCTCGACGCGGCGCTGACCGACGTGACGGCCATCGACACCGGCAGCACCATCCGCCCGGTCGCCGACGCCGTCGCGCGCCTCGAGGAGACGGTGGGCAAGGCCGCCGAGACGCTCGCCGTCGTGCGCCACGTCACCGACCTCGCGCCCGCCATGCTCGGCGCCGACGGCGACCGCAGCTACCTGCTCATGTTCCAGAACAACGCCGAGGTGCGCTCCACGGGAGGCATCCCCGGCGCCCTGGCGCTCGTCCGCACGGGCGGCGGCGCGTTCTCGCTCGCCGCCCAGGACTCGGCGCGCGCGTTCCCGCGCCTCGCGGAGCCCGCCCTGCCGCTGGATCCCCAGACCGCCGGCCTCTACGGCACGATCACCGGCCGCTACATGCAGGACGTCACGCTGACTCCCGAGTTCCCCCAGGCCGCACCGCTCGCCGCCGAGATGTGGCGGCTCAAGCACGGCCAGGCGGTCGACGGCGTGATCAGCATCGACCCGGTCGCCCTCTCGTACCTGCTCGAGGCCACCGGCCCCATCACGCTCGCGACCGGCGACGTGCTCCGCTCCGACGACGCCGTCGACCTGCTCCTGCACGACGTCTACCTGCGCTACCCGAACCCGGACGTCCAGGACGCCGTCTTCGCGAGCGTCGCCGACTCGGTGTTCGCGAAGGTCTCCTCCGGGGACGTGGATCCGGCCGCGCTGGTGAAGGCGCTGGGGCACGCCGCCGAGGAGCGTCGCATCCTGATCTGGAACTCGCGCGCCGACGAGCAGGCGACCCTCGACGGCACCACGTTCCAGGGCTCGCTGCCCGCCGACAACGACGAGTCGACGGTCTTCGGCGTTTTCCTCAACGACTCGACCGGCGCGAAGATGGACTACTTCCTCTCGCTGCGGACCACGCTCGCGATGGCCATGTGCCGGGACGACGGCAGGCCGGACTACCGCACCGAGGTGATCCTCGGATCCACGGCGCCGGCCGACGCGGCCTCGCTGCCCTTCGTGGTCACGGGCGGAGGCGTGTACGGCGTCGCGCCCGGTGACGTCAAGACGCGCGTGGCGGTGTACGGTCCCCCTGGCACGGTTCCGCTGCGGGTGCACATCGACGGCCAGGAGACGCAGTTCCAGCCGGAGATCGTGGGCGGGCGGGCCGTCGCGCAGGTCGAGGTGACGCTGAAGCCCGGTCAGGAGGTCCGCATAACGGTGGACACGCTGGGTGACAAAAAGACCGACACCCCCCTCTCCATCGTCACGACGCCCGTAATTAACACGATCGCAACGCAGTTCCGCTCGCTGTCCTGCGATCCGGCCCAGTAGTCTCCTCCGTGGGGGAATGAACGACGGCGGACCCGAGTCCGCTAGTGGCCCCTGTGCACCACGCGCAACTCACACTGGGGGAACCACATGCTCAAGAAGATCCTCGCCGGGGCGGCCATCGCCCTCGCCGCGACGTTCACCGTCGCCACCGCCGCCAACGCGGACCCGTACACGCCCGAGGGCGGCGTCACCGTCAGCGACCCGACCGTTGCGCCCGGCGAGAGCACCGTCCTGTCCTTCGGGCCTGGTTCGTTCGCTCCCGTCAGCCCCGTCACCATCACCATCTCCGGTGAGGACGCGGCGAACGCCACGCTCGCCTCCTTCCGCACGGCCCCCATGGCCGTGACGACCAACTCCATCACCAAGACCTCGGCCAACGACGGCAGCCTCCGCGTCACCGTCACGCTGCCGGCTGGTAGCGCCGCGGGCTCCTACGCCCTCACCGGCACGGACGCCCAGGGCAACACCGTCTCCACGACCATCTCGGTCGTCGCGGCCGCCGGCAACGGCACCGCGACCGGTGGCTCCAGCGCCGACGGCGCCGCGGGCCTCCCCGTCACGGGTGGACAGCTGCCCGTCGTCCTCATCTGGACCGGCGGCGGCCTGCTGCTGCTCGGTGCCGCTCTCGTGGTCGTGCTCGCCACGGTCCGTCGCCAGCGCGCCACGGTCTGACCCACATCACGGACAGCGTCGCCTGACTCCCTCCCGGAGCCTGGTGGCGGAAGGCCCCGAGGCATCCGCCTCGGGGCCTTCCGCCGTCTCCGGGCGCCGTGACGAGGCGGCGGTTGACCCCAGTCCGGGGCAGATCCCGCCGTCCACTCGGCAGGGGCGGCGGACGCGGCTAGCATCTCCAACGTGGGTTTACCCGACCCGCTGTCTGCCTGAAGGCGTCGACCCGAAATCGCGCCCCGCGGACACCACCGCTCCGAGGCGATACCCGTCGTGCCCCCGCACGTCCGTCCCGGGCGCATCAGAGAAGGCCCACCCGAGATGCTCGCCAAGACCCTGGCGGGCGCGTTCGTCGCGCTCGTGATCACCGTTTCCGTCCCCGTCGCCGCCCAGGCGGAGAACTACGTCCCCAAGGACTCCACCGTCGCCTGCAGCGGCATGACCGTCACCCCGGCCGCCGTCGCCCCCGGCGAGTCGGTCCGGATCGCCGGCGTCGCCGGATCCTTCACCGCGGGCGAGACCGTCGCCGTGCGCCTCTCCGCCGCGGCAGGCGCACCCGCCGCAGCCGGCGACCCCGCCGCATCCCTCACCGCGGCCGCCGACGGCTCCGTCTCGGGCACGCTCGTCGTCCCGACGACGGCGACCGGCACCTGGCGCGCCAACCAGACCGCCGCGTCGGGCGACCACTGGTGCGGCATCGTCTCCGTCGTCCCGGCGAGCACCCGCACTGCGGCGGATGCGGGCTCGCTGCCCATCACCGGCGGCACGCTGCCCATCGGCCCCGCGATCACCGGCGGCGGGCTGCTCCTCGCCGGCGCCGCGGCCGCGGGCATCGCGACGGCTCGCCGTCGTCGCGCCTCCTGACGCCCGACGCCGCTCCCGACCCGACGTGGGCGGATCCGATCACGACCGGATCCGCCCGCGTCGTCGTGTCCGCGCCCCGATGAGCGCCGCCGTCGCCGCGCCGAGGAGAGCTCCTGCCCCGTTGGCCGCCACGTCGGTGACGGACGCCACGCGCACCGGCAGGAACGCGCCCTGCGCGAGCTCCACCGTCGCCGACATGGCGGTCCCGGCGAGCACGACGACCCACCAGCGGGGAACCCCGAAGGCGAGCACGCCGAGCATGCCGAGCGGGGCGAACAGGGCGACGTTCGCGGCCTCCTCGAGCATCGTGTAGCGGAACCATGGCATCCCGTGGTGCTGCACGAACACGACGCCGCGCATCAGATGGGGATGGACGCCGCGGTCGACGCTGTCCGGGGTGAGCGTGACCAGCCTGATCAGGGCGACGTACGCCAGGAGCAGCACGGTGGCCTGCCGCCGGCGGATGCGTCGGCGCTCGCGATCCCGCCGGGCGCCCCAGGCCGAACGGCCGGTCGCGGTGCCATCGGCCGTCGCGCCAGGCGGGGAGCGGGGGCGGCGGGACCCATCGGGCCGCAGCCTGGCAACGCGCCCCCGGCGGGGAATGCGCCGCGGATCGCGCCCGTTCTCCCCGGGGTGACCCACCTCGAACGCGTGCCCCTGGACGTCCTCGACCTCGCTCCCCGTCCCTTCGGCGGCACGAACGCCGACGCCGTCGCGGGCAGCATCCGGCTCGCGCAGGCCGCCGAGGCCGCGGGGTACTCGAGGTTCTGGGTGGCCGAGCACCACGGCATGCCCGGGATCGCGAGCTCCGCCCCCGCCGTCCTGCTGGCCGGCATCGCCGCGCGCACGTCCACCATCCGCGTCGGCAGCGGGGGCGTCATGCTGCCGAACCACACGCCGCTCGTCGTCGCCGAGCAGTTCGGGACCCTCCGCGCCCTCTACGGCGACCGCATCGACCTCGGCATCGGCCGGGCTCCCGGCACCGACGGCGCGACCGCGATGGCGCTCCGCCGCAGCGAGGCGGGCCTCGGCGTCGACGACTTCCCGCAGCAGCTCGTCGACCTGGTCGGCTTCTTCTCGGGCGGCATGGCGGACGACAACCCGCTGCGTGGCATCACGGCCGTCCCGGGGCTCGGCGACCGCCCGCAGATGTGGCTCCTGGGATCCAGCGGCTACTCCGCGCAGGTCGCCGCCGCGCTCGGGATCCGGTTCGCCTTCGCGCACCACTTCGCCGGCGACCGCACGGAGCAGGCGCTCGCGCTGTACCGCGAGCGCTTCGAGCCGAGCGACGACCTCGCCGCGCCGCACAGCGCCATCGCGGTGAACGTCATCGCCGACGAGGACCCCGAGGTCGTCGAGCGCGAGGCGCGTGCGGGCCGCATCACGTGGCTCCGCATGCGGCAGGGCGGGAAGCCCCAGCCCGTGGATCCGGCCAAGGCCGCCGCGTATGCGTTCAGCGACCTCGAGCGCGAGATCATCGGGGCGCGTGACCGCCGCCAGGCGATCGGCTCTCCCGACGCCGTGCGCATCGGCCTCGAGCGCCTGCTCTCGAGCACGGGCGCCGACGAGCTCATCGTCGCGCCGTCGTCCACGACGCTCGAGCACCGCATCCAGACGCTCCGCATCGTGCGCGATCTGGCTATCGGGGAGGCTCGCGCGGCCTGATCGCGAGTGCACTCATCACATTTCGGCCACGGGGAGCTGAGACCCTCCCTGAGGCGGATGTCGCGCCTCCGGGCGCGGGTTAGATTCGTACCATGAGGAAAACTGACCTGACCATCTCGACCCGGTTGGGCGCGTTCCTCGGACTCGTCGGCATGAGCACGATCGCCGGCGTGCTCGTCGCCGCCATGGTGACCCCGGCCATCGCCGTCTCCGGCATCGCGGCCAACAGCACGATCGGGGTCTTCGAGGACATCCCCGACAACCTGCAGATCGACAACCTCGCCCAGAAGACCGTGCTGTACGCCAAGCAGGGCGACCAGCAGGTCCCCTTCGCCGAGTTCTTCTCGCAGGACCGCGAGGAGGTCCCGTGGGAGGCCGTCTCGTCGTACGCGAAGGACGCCGCGATCGCGACCGAGGACCCCCGCTACTACGAGCACGGCGGCGTCGACGTCCTCTCGGCCGCTCGCGCGCTCGCGCAGAACGTGCTGAACAAGGAGGTCCAGTCCGGCGCCTCCACCATCACGATGCAGTACGTCCGCAACGTCCTGGTCCAGAAGGCCCAGAACATGGTCGACTCCTCCGACGAGGCCACTCAGGCCGAGGGACGCAAGGCCTTCCAGGAGGCCACCCAGCCCGACATGCCCCGCAAGCTCAAGGAGATGCGGATGGCGATCGGGGTGGAGAAGAAGTACTCCAAGAACGAGATCCTCCTCGCCTACCTCAACATCGCGAACTTCGGCAGCCGGGTCTACGGCATCGAGTCCGCGGCGCGCTACTACTTCAACGTCTCCGCCGCCGACCTGACCCTCGAGCAGGCCGCGAGCCTCATCGCCACGGTCAACGCGCCCGAGGTCTTCAAGATCGACAACCCGGACAACCTCGGGCGCAACAAGGAGCGCCGCGACCTGCTGCTGCGGAACATGCTCAAGGAGCAGAAGATCACGCAGGAGCAGTACGACACGGCGTCTGCCGCCGCCATCACGCCGACGATCACGCCCTCCACGAGCGGCTGCATCCAGGCGAACCCGATCTCGGCCGCCTACTTCTGCGACTACGTGAAGAACGAGATCCTGACGAACCCGGAGTTCGGCGCGACCCCGGCCGAGCGCGACGCCGTGCTCAAGCGCGGCGGCATGCAGGTCTACACGACGCTCGACCTCGACATCCAGGGCAACGCGGCGGAGCAGATGCGCAAGCAGGTGCCGACGACCGCGCGGTTCACGAAGATCGGCGGATCGGTGGTCTCCCGCGAGGTGAAGACCGGCCGCATCATCGCGATGGCGCAGAACACCGACTACGGCGTCGCGGCCGACCAGGCCGGCGTCACGGAGATCAACTACTCGGCCGACAAGGCCCACGGCGGCTCCGCCGGGTTCCAGGTCGGATCCACGTACAAGATCTTCACCCTGGTGGACTGGCTGAAGAGCGGGAAGTCCGTCTACCAGACCGTGAACGCGTCGAAGACGAAGTGGAACCAGTCCGAGTTCCGCGCCTGCGGGGAGCGCGTGGGATCCGAGCCGTACACGGTCACCAACGACACGAACACGGGTGCGACCTCGAACCAGACGGTCCTCCAGGCGACCGTGGCGTCCGTGAACTCGGCGTTCATCGCCATGGCCAGCCAGCTCGACATCTGCGACATCAACCAGACGGCGAAGGACATGGGCGTCTACAACGCCGACAACCGCGATCTGCAGAACTACCCGCCGGACGTGGTCGGCTCGGGCGGCAACAACGTCGCCCCGCTCCAGATGGCGACCGCCTTCGCCTCCGTGGCGAACCAGGGCACGATGTGCCCGCCCATCGCGATCGACAAGGTCGTCCTCCCGGACGAGTCGGAGCTCGTGACCCCGAAGAGCGAGTGCGCGCAGGCCATGAGCCCGGAGGTCGCCAACACGGCCGCCTTCACGCTCAAGGCGGTCATGGGCGGCACCGGCGCGGCGTCGAACCCGCGCGACGGCACCGAGATCATGGGCAAGACCGGCACGACCGACCGCTCGAAGGACACCTGGTTCGTCGGATCCTCGACCGAGGTCACGACGGCCGTCTGGGTCGGCAACGTCGAGGGCTTCGCGTCCATGCGCCGCAACGTCCTCAACGGCTCGGCCGCGGACAGCGCGCGTCACCGGATCTTCAAGCCGCTGCAGACGTTCATCGACGACCGCTACCCGGCGGAGGGCTTCCCCGCCCCGAGCAGCACGCTGACGAAGAAGCCGTACGTGCCGCCGGCACCGAAGCCCACGCAGTCGGCGGCGCCCACGGCACCCGAGGCGCCCGCCGCTCCGGCGGCGCCCGCCCAGCCCGCCCCTCCCGCGGAGGAGTGAGCCCGCGCTCGATGGGGAGCGCGCGCCGACGGCCGTCGCCTCCGGGCGGCGGCCGTCGTGCTGTGCGCCGCCGGGCCCCGGATGCCTCGGATCGCGCGACTCGTAGACTGGACGACCGCTCCACCACCGACCCGGGAAGGCCATCATGACCGGGACCCCGACGTCCGCACCCGCGCGCGTGCGCACGCTCCTGCCCGGCATCGAGGGGCTCCGCGGGGTCGCCGCCGTCGCCGTGCTGCTGTACCACGTGCAGCGCCAGCTGGCCCGGCCCACCACCGACGTCCCGCTCGTCGGCGAGGTCGCCTTCTTCAGCCACGGCGTCACGCTGTTCTTCGTGCTGAGCGGCTTCCTGCTGTTCCTGCCGTTCGCGCGCGGACTCGTCGACGGCGGCGCGATGCCGCGGCTGTCGCGCTACGCCGCCAACCGCGTCCTCCGCGTCTTCCCGGGCTACATCGTGGTGCTGCTGCTCGTGAGCCTCGTGCTGCGCATCGCGATCCTGCCGCGCGAGACCCGTGACGCCGGCATCTCGGTGGGCACGCTCGGACCGGTCGACACGGTCGTGAACGCGCTGCTGCTGCAGGGCTACACGCCGCGCACGCTCCGCAGCGGGATCGAGGTCGCGTGGACGCTCGCCGTCGAGGTGTCCTTCTACGTGGTGCTGCCCGTCGTGGCGCTCCTCGCGGCGCGGCTGCTGCGGGGGAGGGCCACGTGGATCCGCGCCCTCGCACCCGCGGCCGTGCTCCTGCTGATCGGCGTGGCCGGCAAGGTGTGGTCGATGATCGCCCAGGCCCCGCTCGGTCACCGCGGACGCCTCGCGAGCGAGTGGGGCGTCACGTGGGAGGCAGTTGCGAACCGCAGCATCCTCGTGCACGCGGACCTCTTCGCCTACGGGATGGCGGCGGCCGTCGTCCTGCTCACCCTGTCGGCGGACGAGGCGCTGCGCGACCGCGTCGCCGCCTGGCGGGTGCCCGCCGGGATCGTCGCCGCCGCGCTCATCGTCGTCGCCTCGGAGGCGCCCGTGGGCGCGTTCGAGGAGAGCATCGTGGCCGCCTCGTGCGCGATGCTGCTGCTGCTCGTGGCGCTGCCGCGGCGCGGGGGATCCCTCGGCCCGGTGACGCGGTTCCTCGAGCTGCGGTGGATCGCCTGGCTCGGCACGATCTCGTTCAGCGTGTACCTCTGGCACCTGCCGGTGATCCGCTTCCTCCGCCGCGCGGGCCTCGTGCTGCCGGACACGCTCGCGGGCTTCGCCCTGAACACGCTCGTGGTCGGAGCGGTGACGCTCGCGCTCTCGGCGGCGACCTACTACGCGATCGAGCGGCCGGCGCTGCGGCTGAAGGCCGTCACGCGCTAGACCACGCCGCGACACGGGCCCGGCACGACGAAGGGCCGCTCCCGGAGGAGCGGCCCTTGGCGTTCGTGCCTGTCCTGCTGTGCCTCCCGGAGGAGGCGGTGTGTCGGGGTAACAGGATTTGAACCTGCGACCTCTTCGTCCCGAACGAAGCGCGCTACCAAACTGCGCCACACCCCGATGGCCCGAGGGCCGGGCTCTACGATACCCGATGTTCGCGGGTCCGGAGTACGCCGCGGGCGGTCAGACCGCCGTGAGCGTGAGCAGCGTCGCCTCGGGGAAGCAGGCGAAGCGCACGGGCGCGTAGATCGAGGTGCCGAGGCCAGCGCTCACGTGGAGGAACGACGCCCGGTCGGCGTGAGGCCAGACGCTGAGGCCCTTCACCTGGCGGCGCGGGATGTCGCAGTTGGTGACGAGCGCGCCGTAGCCGGGCACGCAGACCTGGCCGCCGTGCGTGTGCCCGGCGAAGATCATGCGGGCGCCGTTGGTGACGAACGAGTCGAGCACCCGGCGGTAGGGCGCGTGCGCGACGCCGATCGACACGACCGGCGCGTCCGAGGCGCCCTGGTAGGCGTCCCCGTCCTCGCGCAGCGCGTCGAGGGCTCCGGGGAGCGCCTCGAGGTGGTCGAAGTCCCGGTGAGGGTCGTCCACGCCGAAGAACTCCAGCAGCGTGCCGTTGACCTCGATCGCGCCGGCCGCGTTGTTGAGGTCGACCCAGCCGAGCGACGCGTAGAGCCGCTCGAGCCGCGCGAGGTCGAGGTCGGCGGGCCGCTGCGTGGCGTGCGTGTTGGCGGTGAAGTACTTGAACGGGTTCTTGAGCATCGGCCCGTAGTAGTCGTTCGAGCCGTGCACGAAGACGCCGGGGATCCCGCGGAAGGCCTCGAGCGTCTCCTCGACCGCGATGATGCCCTGTTCGTGGCCCGTGTTGTCGCCGGTGTCGACGACGAGGTCGGGCTCGAGGTCCGCGAGCTCCCGAACCCAGCGCTGCTTCTTGTGCTGCCACGGTGCCATGTGCATGTCCGACAGGTGGAGCACGCGGATGGGGTCCGCGCCCACGGGGAGCACCGGCACCGTCACCTCGCGGAGGGTGAAGCGGCGGCGCTCGTAGAAGGACGCGTACGCGAAGACCGCCGCGCCGGCCGCGGCGACGCCGCCGACGGTGCGTGCGATGGTGCCGACGACGCTCATCAGCTGCGCCCGATGTAGAGCGTCACGGGACCGCTGCTCTGTTGACCGGCGGCGGGATCCGTGCGGGTCGCCTTCCCGATCTGCGAGTTGTCCTGCACCTGCTCCTGCGCCATGGTGACGTCGAATCCAGCGCCACGGAGCGTCTGCCGGGCGCTCGTCATGTCCTGCCCGCGCACGTCAGGGACGGTGCCCGGGGTGCCCTGCTGCTGGCCCTGGTCGGGCCCGCTGCTGATGAACACCGTGACGGTCGATCCACGCGCCGCGTTGGCGCCGGCACCCGGGTCGGATCCGGCGACCTGACCGACGGCCACGTTCGCGGAGGACCGCGAGCCGCCCTGGGCGAAGGACAGGCCCGCGCCCTCGATGGCCGACTGGGCGTCGGCGGGCGACATGCCCGACACGTCCGGCACCTGGACCGTCGGCGTGCGGGTGAGGTCCGCTGCCGGGCCGGGGAACGCCGACCCCTTGTAGACCGCGTTGACGGCCTGCATGAACGGCTTCCACACGGCGAAGCGAGCGGTGGACATCAGCTGCCCGTTCGGGAGCTTCGTCAGGCGCTGGCGGATGTCCTGTCCGCCGTAGCTGCCCACCCAGATGGCGGTGGTGACCTCGGTGCTGGATCCCACGAACCAGGTGTCCTTGGCCCTGTCCGTGGTACCCGTCTTGCCGATGAGGGGCGTGCCGTCGTTCGTGTTGGCGGCGGCACCGGTCGCGCTCATGACCCCGCCGAGCGCGTAGGCGGCCGTGTGGGCGACGTCCGGGCTCACGGTCTCCGTGCAGTTCGCGGAGGGAGGCGTGATCTCGGTGTCATCGGGCAGCACGACCTTGTCGATCAGGATCGGCGTGCACGTGGTGCCGTTGTTCGCGACCGTGGCATACGCCGAGGCCATCGTGAGCGGCGCGATGTTGTTGCCACCGGACCCGATGATGTCGGACACGAGGCCGGAGAGCGGCTTGCTCTTGTCCGCCTGATGGATCCCGATGTCCTTCGCGGTCTGCACGATGCCGCACATGTCGAGCTCGGAGGCCATGGCCATGAACGCGGTGTTGGTGGAGTTCGCGGTCCCGGACATGACGGTCCGGTTGGCACCCGGCGCGGCACCGTCGTTCGTGACCGTCAGCGGCTTCGAGCTCAACGTCCCGCCCGTGCACGAGTCGCGGAAGTCGCTCCCGGCCCATGTCCCCTTGGAGGAGTTGACGACCTCGTTCACCGAGTGCCCCTCCTTCAGCCACTCGAGGAGGGTGACGATCTTGTACGTCGATCCCACCTGGAAGCCACGCGACCCGCCCATGTCCTGGTCGGTGTTGAAGTTGACGCTCTGCACACCAGCGCCCGCGTCGTTGCCGTAGTCGGTGTTCTGCACCATGGCGATGACGCGACCGGTCTTCGCCTCGACGCTGGTCATCGCCGACCCGAGCTCCGGGATGCTGTTCATCGTCGTGGGGATCTGCTTGCGCAGGTCGTCCGTGGCCTTGGCCTGCAGGTCGAGGTTCAGCGTCGTGTAGATCTTGTAGCCGTTGCGGTTGAGGTTCCGACGGGCCTCGTCGGGGGTCTGGCCGAACTCCTTCGAGTTCTCGACCGTGTACTTCACCGCGTCGCAGAAGTACGCGGCGCTGGCGGGCTGGGCCGCGTTGCAGCCGCTCACCGAGGGGGTGATCGCCGGTGTGACGGGGGTGGCGATCGCCTCGTCGTGCTGTTGCTGCGTGATGCTGTGGTGCTTGAGCATGTTGTCGATGAGCACGTCGCGGCGCTCCTGGTTGGCCGTGATGTTCCCGGGCTCGTCGATCCGCAGGGCCGTGGGGTAGTTGACCGTGGCGACGAGGCTCGCGGCCTGGGCGATGCTGAGGTCCTTCGCGTCCACGCCGTAGTAGTACTTCGCAGCCGACTGGATGCCGTAGACGCTGCCGCCGTAGTTCGCGATGTTGAGGTAGCCGAGGAGGATGTCGTTCTTCGAGAACTTCTTCTCCAGGCCGATCGCGAGGCGCATCTCCTTGAGCTTGCGGGCGGTCGACTCCTGCGTCGCCTCCGCATACGCCTTCTTGCCCGCGTCCGGGTCCGTCTCGGCGAGCGTCTCCGCCTTCTGCACGAGCACGTTCTTCACGTACTGCATGGTGATGGTGCTGGCGCCCGACTCGACGCCGCCGCCGATGACGTTCTGGGCGAGCGCGCGGAACGTGGACTGCACGTCGACGCCGCCGTGCTCGTAGAAGCGGGGATCCTCCGTGTCGACGGCCGCGGCCTTCGCGTTGTCGGAGACCTCGTCCCAGCTCACCTCCTGGCGGTTCTGCGCGTAGAACTCCGCGAACTTGACCGGCTGGCCGCCCTGCGTGGCGTACAGCTCGGTCTTCTGGGCGAGGTTGTCGATCTGCAGGTAGTCCGGCAGGTCCTCGAAGAGGCCGATCGTGTTGTTGGCCGCGAGGCTCGTGACGGCGATGGCGGGGGTGACCATAGCCGCGACCAGCACGCCGGCGACGGCGCTCATGCCGAGGACGCCCGTGAGCGCGGCGGCGACGCGGCCGGGCGTGTTCTTGGAAGCAGACATAGACTCCAGAGTACGGGAAGGGTGTATGGGAACCCGTGAGACCTGTGCGCCGGCCGCCCGCGCCCGTCCCGTCATGCACCCGACCCGACCGGCAAGGAGCCGAGATGACCGCAACGCCCGCGCAGTGGGAGTACCTCACCACGCCGCTGATGATCCACAACACCGCCGCCATCCTCAACACCTGGGGATCGCAGGGCTGGGAGCTCGTGCAGGTCGTCACCGGCCCCGAGGGCGGGCTCGTCGCCTACATGAAGCGCCCGGTCGCCGGTGCGGAGCACGGCGCCTGATGGGCGCGATCTCCGACCGGCTGGCCGAGCTGGGCATCGAGCTGCCCGCGGTCGCGGCCCCCGTCGCCGCCTACGTCCCCGCGGTCGTGCACGGCGGATTCGTCTACACGAGCGGCCAGCTGCCCTTCGTCGACGGCGCGCTCGCCGCGACCGGGAAGGTCGGTGCCGAGGTGTCGGCCGAGGACGCCAAGGCGCACGCCCGCACGTGCGCGCTGAACGGGCTCGCGGCCGCGGCGGATGCGGCCGGCGGCGTCGACCGCATCGCGCGCGTGATCAAGGTCACGGGCTTCGTCGCCTCGGCCGAGGGCTTCACCGGGCAGCCGGGCGTCATCAACGGCGCGAGCGAGGTGCTGGGGGAGATCCTCGGCGATGCAGGGATCCACGCCCGCTCTGCCGTGGGCGTCGCCGAGCTGCCGCTCGGCTCGCCCGTCGAGGTCGAGCTCGTGGTGGCGCTCGTCGAGTAGCCGTCGTCCGCCGTGGCGGACAGGGGAGGGCCGGGTGCGCATCGCACCCGGCCCTCCTGTCGTCCCGCGCCGTGATGTCGGATCAGCCCGCGCTCATGCGGTCGGAGATGACCTGCATCACCTGCGTGTCCGCCAGCGTGGTGGTGTCGCCGATCGCCCGGCCCTCCGCCACGTCGCGCAGCAGCCGGCGCATGATCTTGCCCGAGCGCGTCTTCGGCAGCTCCTGCACGACGAACACGCGGCGCGGCTTCGCGATGGCGCCGATCTGGTCCGAGACGTGCTTGCGGAGGACCTCGTTCGGATCCTCGTCGCCGAGCGCGCTCGCCTCGGCCGAGCGGAGGATCACGAAGGCCACGACCGCCTGGCCGGTCGCCTCGTCGGACGCGCCGACGACCGCAGCCTCGGCCACGTACGGGTGCGCGACGAGCGAGGACTCGATCTCCGCCGTCGACAGGCGATGGCCGGAGACGTTCATCACGTCGTCGACCCGGCCGAGCAGCCAGATGTCGCCGTCCTCGTCGAGCCGCGCGCCGTCGCCCGCGAAGTAGCGGTCGCCGAAGCGGTCCCAGTACGTCTCGCGGTAGCGCTCCGGGTCGCCCCAGATGCCGCGCAGCATCCCGGGCCAGGGCTCGGTCACGACCAGGAGGCCGCTCTCGCCTCGCGCGACGGGCTCGCCCTGGTCGTCGACCACGGCGACCTGGATGCCGGGGATGGGGGACTGCGCGGATCCGGGCTTCGTCGCGGTGACGCCGGGGAGCGCGGAGATCATGATGCCGCCGGTCTCCGTCTGCCACCACGTGTCCACGACGGGCACGTCGCCGCCGCCGACGACGTCCCGGTACCAGCGCCACGCCTCCGGGTTGATGGGCTCGCCGACCGAGCCGAGCAGGCGGATGGAGGAGAGGTCGCGCGCGTCCGGGATCTCTCGGCCGGTCTTCATGAAGGAGCGGATGGCCGTGGGCGCCGCGTACAGGATCGTCACGCCGTGCTTCTCCACGATGTCCCACCAGCGGCCGGGCTGCGGGGCGTCGGGCGTGCCCTCGTAGATGACCTGCGTGGCGCCGTTCGCGAGCGGGCCGTAGACGACGTAGCTGTGGCCGGTGATCCAGCCGACGTCCGCCGTGCACCAGTAGACGTCGGTCTCGGGGTGCAGGTCGAAGACGTTGCGGTGCGTGTAGGCGACCTGCGTGAGGTAGCCGCCGGAGGTGTGCAGGATGCCCTTCGGCTTCCCGGTCGTGCCGCTCGTGTAGAGGATGAAGAGGGGGTGCTCGGCCTCGAAGGCCTGGGCCTCGTGCTCCGGATCCGCCGCGGCGACGCGCTCGTGCCACCAGAGGTCGCGGCTCTCGTCCCAGTCGACCTCGTTCTCGCCGCGCCTGACGACGAGGACGTGCTCGACGGATCCGGCCGATCCGACCAGTGCGGCATCCACGGCGGGCTTGAGCGGGAAGACCTTGCCCTTGCGCCAGCCGCCGTCCGCGGTGATGACCACGCGGGCCGCGGCGTCGTCGATGCGCGCGCGCAGGCTCTCGGCGCTGAAGCCGCCGAACACGACGGAGTGGACGGCTCCGATGCGCGCGACGGCCAGCATCGCGATCACGGCCTCCGGGATCATCGGCAGGTAGATCGCGACGCGGTCACCCGCGACGACGCCCAGGTCGCTGAGTGCGTTCGCGGCGCGCTTGACCTCCGCGGTCAGCTCGGCGTAGGTGAGGTCGCGGGTGTCGCCTGGCTCGCCCTCCCAGTGCAGCGCGACGCGGTCGCCGTGCCCGGCGAGCACGTGCCGGTCGAGGCAGTTGTAGGCCACGTTGAGCCGTCCCTCGGGGAACCAGCGGGCGACGGGCGCGTCCGACCAGTCGAGGACCGTCTCGAACGGGGTCTCCCAGGTCACCAGCTCGCGGGCCCTGTCGGCCCAGAAGCCGAGACGGTCGGCGGCGGCGGACGCGGCGAGGGACTCGTCGGCCACGCGGGTGGCGCGGAACGCGTCCGACGGCGGGTGGACGGGCCCCGACTCCGCCGTCGTCGCCGGGCGCGAGGGGATGGCCGTCCCCTCCTCGTCCTGGTCGGGCGCGGCGGGGCTCGAGGCTCCGGGCTGGGTCGATCGGGGGTTCGTGGACATCGTCATCGTCATCCTCTCCGCGACCCACGTTAGCGGGTGGGTCGTGCGCCACCGCGGCCGACAGGGGGATGCGGCGACCCCGCTGCCCGGGAGTACGGTGGGGGAACGGCCAGAACACGCATGACCCTCCCCTGGGGGGAGGCTCGCGGCGTATGCTCATGCCGTCGGGTCAAGCCCGGCGTGTGGCGGATCCAGGATTCCCCCGATCCTTCGTCACGTGGCGGCGCCCGTTCCCCCGATGGGCGCCGCCCCTCTTCCTCCCCAACGTGTCGCGATGACGGCTCCTCACCGGCTCGTGCCGGCCCGCGAGGACGGCGAGCGGCCGCGCCTAGTGTCCGCGCATGATCGAGTGGCAGGCATCCGTCGTGGGTCGAGGCGTCCTCCCGGGGGAGGCGTCGCGGCACCGGTCCGCGGGCGGCGCGGGGCCGGGCTATCGTCCGCTCGTCGTCGCCCCCGCGGCCTTCGTCCCTCGGACCCGGACGCCCGGCGGCGCTGGTCGGGGCGTCGCGTCGTCCGACGCCCGGGGCACGGGGGTCGGCGGGGTCCTCCGTCTCCCGGCGGACGGCGTCGTCGCCGAGCCCGCATCGCACCCGACCCTGCGCCGGGTCCCGTCCGCGCTCGGTCCCCTCGCGCATCTGGCGCAGGACCCCCGGACGACGGACGTGTTCGTCAACGGCGACGGCGAGGTCTGGGTCGACCGCGGATCCGGCCCCGAACGCCGACCCGACGTCGACCTCGGCGGTGAGCCGTCCGTGCGCGCGCTGGCCGTGCGGCTGGCCGCGGAGGGCGGGCGGCATCTGGACGAGGCGGCGCCGTGCGTGGACGTGAGGCTGGGTGACGGGATGCGCATCCACGCGGTGCTGCCACCCGTGTCGACACGCGGCACGCTGCTCTCCATCCGGCTCCCCTCGCGGGCGAGGCCGACGCTCGACGCGCTCGACGCGGCGGGGGCATTCCCGCCCGGATGCCGCGCTCTGCTCGAGGAGGCGGTGCGACGGCGCACGAACCTCCTGATCACCGGGGCCGGCGGCAGCGGGAAGACGACCCTGCTCGGCGCGCTGCTCGCCCGAGCGGATCCGCGGGAGCGCATCGTGCTCGTCGAGGACGTCGCCGAGCTGCGCGTGCGTCATGCGCACGTCGTGTCGCTCGAGGCCAGGCAGGCGAACATCGAGGGGGCCGGGGAGCTGTCCCTGCCGCGCCTGGTGCGGGAGGCGCTGAGGATGCGTCCGGACCGGCTGGTGGTGGGGGAGTGCCGGGGCAGCGAGATCAGGGACCTGCTCGGAGCGCTCAACACCGGGCACGACGGAGGCGCGGGCACCCTGCACGCCAACGGCGTCGCGGACGTGCCGGCCCGGCTCGAGGCGCTGGGCGCGCTCGCCGGCATGGACGCGGTCACGACGGCACGCCAGGCGGTGAGCGCGATCGGCCTGGTCGTCCACCTCGCCCGGACGCCGCGGGGACGCCGGGTGACCGCCGCCGGACGCCTCGCGACGGGCGACGACGGCCGCCTCCGCATCGTGCCGGTGCGCTGGGATCCCGGCGCGGGTCCGGTGGCGCGGCCCGCGGTGGCGGTGTGGGCCTCGGATGCGCGCGGGGGGCGTGGATGATCCGGGACGCGCACCCCTTCCGCCCAGGGCTGCGTCGGCGGCTGCGTCCGCGTCTGCGGGGCGCGGGCGACGAGGCGGTCGTCGAGGAGGCCGAGGAGATCGCCGCGTTCGTGCGACGACTCGCGGTGCTGCTCGGCGCGGGGCTGCACCTCGAACGCGCGTGGTCGCAGCTGGCGCCGCCGGGCGGGCGCGCCCGGCGCGGCGAGCGCGCGGTTCCCGCCCTGGTCCGTCGCGTGGCCGCGGGCGCAGGGTCGGCTCCCCTCGCCGACCGCGTCGTGGCGGCGGCCACCGCGTGCGAGGCGGCAGGCGGAGGCACCGCGGGTTCGTGGTCCGCGCTCGCCGCGGGGCTGGAGGTCGCGGATCGCACGGGAGCGCCGCTCGCGCGGTCCCTCGATCGGCTCGCCGGCTCCCTCGTCGACATCGCCCGGGTGCGCCGCGAGGCGGGGACGGCGCTCGCCGGCCCGGTGGCGACCAGCCGCACCGTCCTCCTCATGCCCGGCGCCGGTCTGCTCCTGGCGGCCGGGCTCGGGTTCGATCCGCTCCGCGTCCTCGTCACCACCGTGCCCGGGCTCGTGTGCCTCGTGGTGGGCTCCTCGCTCGTGGCGATCGGCTGGCGGTGGAACCGCCGTCTGGTGAGCCGGGCCCTTCCGCGGGAACCCGCACCTGGGCTCGTCCTCGACCTGGTGGCGATGGCCATGTCTGGTGGGGCGTCCGTGCCTCGTGCGGTCGCGGTCGTCCGACGTGCGTGCGAGCGCGCCGGCCTGCGCGCTGGCGACGACCTCGACGCCGTCGGGCCGGTCGTCGACGCGGCCGCCCGCACCGGTGCTCCCGTGGCCGTGCTCCTCGGGAGCGAGGCGGAGCGGATCCGCAGGGACGCCGCCACCTGGGCGGAGCGGGCGGCGGCGCGTCTGGCGGCGCGGCTCATGCTGCCGCTGGGCGTGTGCATCCTGCCGGCGTTCCTGGCGGTGGGCGTGGTGCCGATGCTGCTGGCCGTCGTGTCCTCAACACTCGGCCGCGGATGAGGGCATCCACCATCGCGGATCCCGCCACGGGCCGACGTCGTCGGACGGGGCATGGTGGCGTCCCGGCCGATGGTCGGCAGGGACAGGACAGCGGGGATGGCCCGCCAGAGGGAGAGGACGAGGACATGGGACGAGTCGAGGAACGGGCGCACGGGATCGGCGTGCGCGGCGCGGAGGTCGCGGCCGCGCGGGGGTGCGGATCCGGCACGGCGGGAGCCGCGTTGGCAGCGGAGGGCCGCGCCGTATGGCCGCTGGCCGCGGCGGAGGCTGCGCCTGACGCTCCGTCGCGTCCATCGGCGCGGGTGATGACCTGCGCGAGGGCCTGCGGCGGGGAGGTGGTCACGGCGGCCCCGAGGCTCGCGCCGTCGCGTTCCGCTCGCGTCGCTCGCGCGGTGCGGCGTGCGCTCCTCTGCCGTCCAGCGGGCGACGGGGGTGCGGCCACCGCCGAGTACGCCATCGCGACCATGGCGGCGGTGGCGTTCGCGGGCCTGCTCGTGGTCATCCTGCAGAGCGACGAGGTCCGCGGGATGCTCCTCGACCTCGTGCGGCGCGCGCTGACGTACGACCGGTGATCCCGTCCACCTCGGCGGAGGCGATTCCGCACGGCGATCCGCGTGCCTGCCCGGTCGCGGATCGCGGGGCGGCGGCCGCGGAGCTGGCGGTCGTGCTGCCCGCGGTCGTGCTGGTCCTCGGGCTGTGCATGGGCGCGGTGCAGACGGTCGGCCAGCAGGTCGTGCTGACATCCGCGGCGGAGGAGGCGGCACGGAGCATCGGACGCGGGGAGGACGCGGGCACTGCGGCGGCGCGCATCGACGGCGCGGCGGGGGGAGCGTCGATGGCGGTGGATCGGTCGGGTCACACCGTCTGCGTCCGGCTCACGGCGCCCAGCCGCTTCGGCCCCGCTGGCGCTGCCGGGCTCCGCGTGTCGGCGCGGGGCTGCGCATGGCAGGAGGATCCGGGTGTCCCGTGACGGCGACGTCGGCTCGGGCACCGTGGTCGCGGTCGGCCTGCTCGGCGCGGTCACCGCGCTCGCGCTGGCCACTGTGGCCGTCTCGTCCGCGCTGGTGGAGAGGGCGGCAGCGGCGGGCGCCGCGGACTCCGGGGCGCTCGCCGCGGCGGACGTCGCCGCGGGGTTCGCGGCCGGCTCTCCCTGCTCGGCGGCCGAGGAGGTCGTGGTCGCCGCCGGGGCGGCGCTCGCGGGCTGCGAGATCACGGGCACGACGGCGGTCGTGGTCGCAGAGCGTCGCGGTGGCCCGATGGGCCTCCAGGTCACGGCGCGCGCGAGAGCCGGTCAACCGCCGTCCCGGGCGTCGGGATGACCCGGGGCAGCCCGGTCGTCCGGGGCGTCCTCGCCCTCCTGGCGGAGCCGAGGCGCGCTGTTCGAGAGCATCTCGCAGGCGGCCCACGAGAGGGGTCGGGCCCCCGTCGAGCGTCCTCGTCCACGTGCGCGGGGGGCGCTCCTGCCCGGCCGATGCGCCTCCCGGACGCGGTGCATCCGGGAGGCACCGCGATTAGGTGCCCGGTCGGTGCGCGTGTGTATGGTGTGCCTTGTCGGGGACCCCGCCGCACGTCGCCCCGGATCGGATCCGATCCGAGCGGGCACGCATCTCGGACACCGGGCCGGCCACCGGCCCCCATGAACGCATATATAAGGAGTCACGTGCCCGGCACGAAGAAGTTGGTCATCGTCGAGTCGCCGGCCAAGGCCAAGACGATCGCCCAGTACCTGGGCAGCGGCTACGAGGTGCAGGCCTCCGTCGGCCACATCCGCGACCTCATCGAGCCGAAGAACCTGCCGCCCGAGCTGAAGAAGGGCACGCTCGGCAAGTTCTCCGTCGACGTGGAGAACGGCTTCGAGCCCTACTACGTCGTCAGCGACCAGAAGAAGAAGACGGTCGCCGACCTCAAGCGGGCGCTCAAGGACGCCGACGAGCTCTTCCTCGCGACTGATGAGGACCGCGAGGGCGAGGCCATCGCGTGGCACCTGCTGCAGGTGCTGAAGCCGAAGGTGCCGGTCAAGCGCATGGTGTTCCACGAGATCACCAAGGAGGCCATCGAGCGGGCCCGCGACAGCACGCGCGACATCGACACGGCCCTCGTGGACGCCCAGGAGACGCGGCGCATCCTCGACCGCCTCTACGGCTACGAGGTGTCGCCCGTCCTCTGGCGCAAGGTGGGGCCCGGCCTGTCCGCTGGCCGCGTGCAGTCCGCCGCGACGCGGCTGGTCGTGGACCGCGAGCGCGAGCGGCTGGCCTTCGTCACCGCCTCGTACTGGGATCTGACGGCGTCGCTCTCGCCGGTCGACCAGCAGCTCCCGTTCGACGCCCGCCTCGTCCGCATCGACGGTGCGCGCATCGCCACGGGCCGCGACTTCGACGACAAGGGCGCGCTCAAGAACGACTCGCGCCCGCTCGACGCGAGCAGCGCGGAAGCGCTCGCCGAGGCGCTCCGCGACCCGTCCGTGCCGCTGAAGGTGCAGAGCGTCGAGTCGAAGCCGTACACGCGTCGCCCCGCCGCGCCCTTCACCACGTCGACGCTGCAGCAGGAGGCGGCGCGCAAGCTCCGCTTCTCCGCGCGGCAGACCATGAGCGTCGCGCAGTCGCTCTACGAGAACGGCTACATCACGTACATGCGCACCGACTCGCCCTCGCTCTCGCAGCAGGCGATCAACGCGGCGCGCAAGCAGGCCGCGGAGCTCTACGGGCCCGAGACCGTGCCGGACAAGCCGCGCCTCTACGCGGGCAAGAGCAAGAACGCGCAGGAGGCCCACGAGGCCGTCCGGCCCGCCGGGGAGACCTTCCGCACGCCCCAGCAGCTCGCATCCACGCTGCGCGGCAACGACCACAAGCTCTACGACCTCATCTGGAAGCGCACCATCGCGTCGCAGATGGCTGACGCGAAGGGATCCACCGCGTCGGTCGTCATCGCCGCGGGCCCCACGTCCGTGGGCGAGGTCGCCGAGTTCGCCGCCTCGGGCACGGTCATCACATTCCGCGGGTTCCTGGCCGCGTACGAGGAGAGCCGCGACGAGGAGCGCCATGGTGCCGCCGAGCCGCGCGAGGCCAAGCTGCCCGACCTCAAGAATGGCCAGGACCTGCGCCTCGTCGACGTCGACGCGAAGGGGCACGAGACCAGCCCGCCGCCGCGCTACACGGAGGCGAGCCTCGTCAAGACGCTCGAGGAGCTGGGGATCGGTCGTCCGTCGACCTATGCCGCCATCATCTCGACGATCGTCGACCGCGGCTACGTCACGCCGCGCGGCACGGCCCTCGTCCCGAACTGGATCGCCTTCTCGGTGGTGCGGCTGCTCGAGGAGTTCTTCACGGAGCTCGTGCAGTACGACTTCACCGCAGGCATGGAGGACGACCTCGACCGCATCGCGGAGGGCTCGGCCGAGCGCGTCGACTGGCTGAAGGGCTTCTACTACGGCAACGACGCGCACAAGGGGCTCCGCCCCACGATCGACAACCTCGGCGAGATCGACGCCAAGGAGATCAACTCCCTGCGCATCGCGGACGACATCACCCTGCGCATCGGCAAGTACGGCCCCTACCTGGAGGTCCACGAGGAGGGTGCCGCAGCGGACGCGACGCCCCGCCGCGTCAACCTGCCGGAGGACCTCGCGCCGGACGAGCTGACCGCGGCCAAGGCCCGCGAGCTGATCGACGCGCCGGTCGTCACCGACCGGGTCATCGGCATCAACCCCGAGAACGGCAAGCAGGTCGTGGCGAAGGACGGTCGTTACGGCCCGTACGTCACCGAGCTCGACCCCGAGCCCGAGGTGGCACCGGAGGCCCCCGCTGGCGGTGCCGACACGGCGACCGGCGAGGTGCTCGAGAGCGCGTCGGCGGCGACCACGGCCGCACCCGCGAAGAAGGCGCCCGCCAAGAAGCCGGCGGCGAAGAAGGCGGCGGCCGTCAAGCCGCGCACCGCCTCCATCTTCAAGTCGATGGACCTCGCGACGGTCGACCTCGAGACGGCGCTGCGCCTGCTCGACCTCCCGCGGGTCGTGGGCGAGGATCCGGAGACGGCCACCCCCATCACCGCCCAGAACGGCAAGTACGGCCCGTACCTGAAGAAGGGCACGGACTCGCGCTCGCTCACGAGCGAGGAGCAGATCTTCGAGATCGACCTGCCCGGTGCCCTCGAGGTCTTCGCACAGCCCAAGTACGGCGCCCGTCGTCCGTCGAGCGCGCTGAAGGAGTTCGACGCGGATCCCGTGAGCGGCAAGGGCATCAAGGTGAAGGACGGACGCTTCGGCCCGTACGTCACAGACGGCGAGACCAACGCGACGATCCCGAAGAGCGAGTCCGTCGAGGACGTCGACTTCGACCGTGCGGTCGAGCTGCTCGCCGACAAGCGCGCCAAGGGGCCGGCGAAGCCGAAGACCAAGGCCAAGGCCCCGGCCAAGGCGAAGGCCAAGGCACCCGCGAAGGCGAAGACGACGGCAACGAAGTCCACCGCGGCGAAGACGTCCACCGCGAAGACCGGCACCGCGACGACGACCGCCGCGCGCTCGGCCGCCGCCACGAAGGCGGCGGCGACCAGGGCCGCCAACAAGGCGGCCGCTGCCGCGGCGACGGCATCCGACGCGACGTGACCGGCGTCTTCATCACCCTGGAGGGCGGCGACGGCGTGGGGAAGTCCACGCAGTCGGCGCTCCTCCGGGGATGGCTGGAGGACGAGGGCCACGAGGTCGTCGTCACCCGCGAGCCCGGGGGCAGCGACCTCGGGGTGGAGATCCGCGAGATCGTGCTGCACCGTCGCGGCCACATCGCGCCGCGCGCCGAGGCGCTCCTGTATGCGGCCGACCGCGCGCATCACGTCGACACGGTCGTCCGGCCGGCGCTCGAACGGGGCGCCGTGGTCCTGCAGGACCGCTACCTCGACTCGTCCGTCGCGTACCAGGGGGCGGGTCGCGTGCTGGACGCCGTCGAGATCCGCGAGCTGTCGCTCTGGGCCGCCCAGGGGCTCCTGCCCGACCTGACGGTGCTGCTCGACCTCGACCAGGCCGCGGCCCGCGTCCGCCTCGACGCGGCTCGCACGCGCTTCGACCGGCTCGAGGCCGAGCGCGCCGAGTTCCACGAGCGCGTGCGCCAGGCGTTCCTCGGTCTCGCCGACGCGGAGCCGGAGCGCTTCCTGGTCGTGGATGCCGCGCGCCCGCGCGAGGAGATCGCCGCGGAGATCCGGACCAGAGCGCATGCGCTGATCGCGGCGGGAGCATCGGCGTGAGCGACGCGACGACGGACCGGCAGGCTGCCGCGCCGGCGGACGGCCCGTCCGCGAGCCCCGACGGGCGGGCGATCTGGGACGAGCTCACCGGCCAGTCCGAGGCGGTCGCGCTCCTCGCCGCGGCGAGCAGCCCGCGGGCCACGGCGCGTGACGCCGCCGGCACCGCGCTCGCGCACTCGTGGCTCATCACCGGGCCCCCCGGATCCGGCCGCTCGAACCTCGCCTACGCCTTCGCGACCGCGCTGCTCAGCGACGGCACGCCGGAGGGCGACGCGGCGACCGCGCGCCAGGTCGCCGCCCGCAGCCACCCTGACCTCGGCGTGCTCGCGACCGAGCGGGTCATCATCGCCATCGACGAGGTGCGCGCCCTGGTCACGTCGTCGCAGTACTCGCCGTCGGTCGGCCGCTACCGCGTCATGGTCGTCGAGGACGCCGACCGGATGACCGAGCGCACGTCGAACCTCTTGCTGAAGGCGCTCGAGGAGCCGCCGGAGCGCACCATCTGGATCCTGTGCGCGCCCAGCGAGGCCGACCTGATCCCGACCATCCGCTCCCGCGTGCGCAGCGTGCGGCTGCGCATCCCGTCGGTCGAGGACGTGGCCGCGCTCATCCAGCGACGCGACGGCGTCGACGCGGCCACCGCCACCCGCGCGGCCCGCGAGGCGCAGAGCCACATCGGGATGGCGCACCGGCTCGCCACCGACGCCGAGGCACGCGAGCGCCGCAGCCGCACCCTCGAGCTCGCGCTCGGGATCCGCACCGTCGGCGACGCCGTGCGCGCCGCCGCCGCGATGCTCGAGCTCGCCGGCCAGGACGCCAAGGCCTTTACGGTGCAGCGCGACGCCGACGAGCGCGAGCGCGCGCTCCGGTCGCTCGGCGTGCAGGAGGGCGGATCCATCCCGCCGCAGCTGCGATCGCAGATCCGGCAGCTCGAGGAGGACCAGAAGCGGCGCGCCACGCGCAGCCTCCGCGACGGCATCGACCGGATCCTCGTCGACCTCATGTCGCTGCACCGCGACGTGCTCCTCCACCAGCTGGGCGCGGACCTGCCCCAGGTGAACGCGGCCATCGCCCCGCGGATCGCGGAGGCCGCTGAGGCCGGATCCGCGGCGGCGTCGCTCGCGGTCCTCGACGCGGTCGGCGTCGCGCGCCGCCGGATCGACGGCAACGTGTCGCCGGCGCTCGCCCTGGAGGCGATGCTCGTCTCCATCACCCGCACCCGCACGGCGGGTCGCGCGTGACGCGAAGGAGCACGCAGGCTCGGGCCCGACGTCGAGCCGGAGCGCTGGGCGCGGTCCTGCTCGCCGCGGCCGTCGCCCTGAGCGGGTGCGGCCTCATCCCCGTCCCCGAGCCGCGCAGCTCGACCTCGAGCCCCACGACGGAGGAGGTCGCGCCCGACCTGGCCCGCTACTACGAGCAGGTCCTCACGTGGTCCCCGTGCGAGGACGGCGCCCAGTGCGCGACCGCGACGGCTCCCCTCGACTGGACGGCCCCCGATCCGGCCACCGACATCCAGCTCGCCCTCGTGCGGCACACCGCCCGCGGCGCGGACGGGCCGCGCGGCTCGCTCTTCGTCAACCCCGGTGGTCCGGGTGCGTCCGGCGTCGACTTCGTGAAGGCGAGCGTCGACTACGCGGTCTCGCGCGACCTGCAGGACGCGTACGACATCGTCGGCTGGGACCCCCGCGGCGTGGGGGCGTCCACCGCCGTCGACTGCGTCGACGACACCCAGCTCGACTCCTTCCTCTACGGCGAGACAGAGGCGCCGCCCGGCACCCCCGCGCACGACGAGGAGCTGGTGCAGGCGTCGAAGTCGTTCGCGGAGTCCTGCGCCGCCGGGTCCGGCCCGCTGCTGCAGTTCATCGACACCCAGAGCACCGTGCACGACCTGGACATGCTGCGAGCCCTGGTGGGGGACAGGCAGCTGGACTACCTCGGCTACTCGTACGGCACGAGCATCGGCGCGCAGTACGCCCAGGACTTCCCCGCGCACGTCGGCCGGATGGTGCTGGACGGCGCGACGGACCCCTCCGCGAGCACGTTCGACGTCGTGCTCGCGCAGACGACGGGATTCCGCACCTCGTTCGAGTCGTACATGGCTGCGTGCCTGGCGGGGCAGGGGTGCCCGTTCCGCGGATCCGTCGACGAGGGCGAGCAGACGGTCGCGAGCCTCCTCGATCGGCTCGACCAGAGCCCGCTGCGCGCCCGCGACGGGCGGGAGCTCGACGGGCAGGTCATGCGCAGCGCCATCGATTCCGCGCTCTACAGCGAGCAGCAGTGGCCGGCGCTCACGACCGCGTTCACCGAGGCGCTCCGCGGCGAGTCCGCCACCGCCTTCTCGCTCGCCGACTCCTACTTCGGCCGGAAGCCGGACGGCACCTACTCCGGCAACTTCTACGAGGCCTTCCTCGCGATCCAGTGCATCGACTACCCGGTGGAGCGGGATCCCGCAGTGCTCGTGACGGAGGCGGCGGAGCTCCGCGCCGCGGCCGGCGAGCTGGCGGATGACGACACCTCCCGCGACGGCGAGCCCGACCCGCTGTGCGGCAACTGGCCCTATCCCGCCCGGCACACCCCGGCGCCCGTGTCGGCGGAGGGCGCGGCCCCCATCGTCGTCGTCGGCACCACGGGCGATCCCGCGACGCCGTACACCTGGGCGGAGGCGCTCGCGGGCCAGCTCGCCTCCGGCGTGCTCCTCACCTACGAGGGGGAGGGGCACATCGCCTACGACGAACGGGATCCGTGCATCGTGTCCGCGGTGGACGGCTACCTGCTCGGCGGGGATCCGCCTGCCGCCGGCACGACCTGCGGCTGACGCGTCGAGGGCGGACCGCGGACGGGGCTGGGCGGGGCTCGCGCTGCCGGTGTGCGGGAGCGGCCTCCGGGATCCGGTATGCTCTCTACTCGTGCCTGGTACTCGTCGAGTCCGGGCCGGGCCGCCTTAGCTCAGTCGGTAGAGCATCTCACTCGTAATGAGAAGGTCGTCAGTTCGATTCTGACAGGCGGCTCCACCATCCCTCCCGCTCGTCGCGGTCTCCCGCGAGAGCAGGGAGCCGCGTCGCAGGTCCTCCACAGGGCGCTCCCCTCGCGTGCGTCCCCCATGAGCCCCGGCGGCCGGACGGCTCCTCGGGTGCGCCGTCTAACATGGCCCCATGCGATCCCCTGCCGACGGCCCCGACCGCGCGCGCGCCGACCGCACCGACCGGGACGCGCCCGCGTCCCGAGCCCGCACTCGCGACCGAGCCCGCACGCGTGACCGCCATCGCACCCGGTCCCTGACGGCCGCGGTCGCGGTGGTCGCCCTGCTCGCCGCCGGCGCCGTGGGCGCGGGCGCTCTCACGGGTCGTGCGGGCAGCGCCTCGGCGAGCGTCGCCGCCACCGCCGACCCGACTCCCGCCCCGAGCCCGACACCCACCGAGGCGCCGCCTCGTCCCGCGCCCGCCGACGCGGCCGCCGTGCGCGACCTCCGCATGTGCTCCATCTCGACCCTCGCGCAGGATCCGCGCCTCGCCACCTTCGAGGGCCAGGTCCGCGACGCGGCCACCGGACGCGTGCTGTTCGACCGGAACGGCAGCACCCCGGAGCGCACGGCGAGCGTCATGAAGGTCATCACCTCGGCCGCGGCCCTCGCGGCGCTCGGCCCCGACCGTCGCATCGCGACCACGGTGGTCCGCGGGTCCGAGCCCGGCACCGTCGTGCTCGTGGGCGGCGGGGATCCGACCCTGTCGCGCCTGACATCCGGCAGCTCCGTCTACCCGGGCGCGCCGCGCCTCAGCGACCTCGCCCAGCAGGTGCGCACGGCCTGGGCGGCGGATCCCGCGACGGCCGGCACTCCCATCACCCGCATCGTGCTCGACACCTCGCTCTTCTCCGGGGACACGTGGATCCCGTCGTGGGCCGCCTCCGAGCGGAAGGCGGGGTACTCCAGCTTCATGACGCCGCTGCAGCTCGACGCCGACCGCGCGGATCCCGCCGCCGTCGTCTCCGCCCGCAGCGAGGATCCGCTGGCGCGCGTCGGCAGCACGTTCCGCTCCATGCTGGGCGGGTCGGCCGAGGTCACGCAGGGCTCGGCACCGGCCGGCGCCGCCGTGCTCGGCAAGGTCGAGTCGCAGCCGGTCTCGTCGCTCATCCAGACCGCGCTCATCAACTCCGACAACGTGCTCGCGGAGTCGCTCGCGCGGCTCGTGAGCATCCAGGTCGGCGCGGGGAACTCGCAGCAGTCGCTGGCGACCGGGATCCCGAAGGCGCTGCAGGCGTACGGGCTCGACACCTCCACGCTCACGATCGTCGACGGCCAGGGGCTGAGCCCCGAGAACCGCGTCCCGCCGTCGCTGCTCGCGCAGCTGATGATCCAGGTGGACCAGCGCCAGCAGGCGCTCGGGTACCTGCACGACGGGCTCCCCGTCGCGGGCCGCACCGGCACCCTGGCGGGCCGGTTCACCGGCGACAGCGCCGTGGCACGCGGGCACATCGTGGCCAAGACCGGCTGGATCGACACCGGCTACACGCTCGCCGGCATCGTCGACGCGGCCGACGGCACGAAGCTGACCTTCGCCTTCTACGCCATCGGGAACGTGACGGGCGACGCGAAGATCGCCTTGGACGCGCTGGCCGCGGGCGCGTACCGCTGCGGGGCGGACCTGGGGGACGAGTGACGCGCGGCCCGGTCCCGGGCGGCGGATCCACGGCACCGGGCCCGGCCCGGGGAAGGAGCGGCACATGAGCCGTGCTCTGTTCATCATCGACGTGCAGAACGACTTCACGGAGGGCGGCGCGCTCGGCGTCGACGGCGGCGGCGACGTCGCGCGGGGGATCACCCGGCTCCTCGCCGCGGAGCCGTACCGCTACGACCACGTGCTGGCGTCGCGTGACTGGCACGAGGCGACGGGCGACAACGGCGGCCACTTCGCCGCGGCCGGCGTCGTCCCCGACTTCTCGACCACGTGGCCCGAGCACTGCGTGCAGGGCACCCACGGAGCCGAGTACCACCCCGACCTCGACGTCACCGCCGTCGACTTCCACCTCCGCAAGGGCCAGGGCGCCCCCGCCTACTCGATCTTCGAGGGCACGACGGAGGACGGCGTGCCGCTGGCGGACCTGCTGGCGCTGCACGAGATCACCGACATCGACGTCGTCGGCCTGGCGACCGACTACTGCGTGCTCGCCTCGGCGCTCGATGCGGTGCACCAGGGCAAACGGGTGCGGATCCTGGCCGACCTCGTCGCGGGCGTGGCACCGGCCACCAGCGCCGCTGCCCTCGACCGCCTCCGCGACGCCGGGGCCGAGATCGTCGAGGGCACAGCCGACTAGGCGGCCTGCGGCACCACGGCCTGCGGCACCACGGCCGGCCGCACCACGGCCCGCGGCGCCGCGGCCGCGGCCACGAGCATCAGCACCACACAGCACGGAAGAAGCGAGGACAGCATGACCGCATCCACCGAGACCGACCTCCTGTCGGGCACGCCCACCACCCTGCTCATCGGGGGCGAGCGGGTCGACGCCGAGGGCGGCGCGACGTTCGAGGTCCGGGATCCCGCGACTGATGACGTCATCGCGCGGGTGGCCGACGCGAGCCCCGCGGACGGCGCGCGTGCCCTCGACGCGGCGGTCGACGCGCAGGCGGCGTGGGCGGCGACCGCGCCGCGCGCCCGGGGCGAGATCCTCCGTCGCGCGTTCGACCTGCTCCAGGAGCGCAAGGACGAGTTCGCGCTCCTCATGACGCTCGAGATGGGCAAGCCGCTGGCCGAGTCGCTCGGCGAGGTGACCTACGGCGGCGAGTTCCTCCGCTGGTTCTCCGAGGAGGCGGTGCGGATCACGGGCCGCTACGGCACGAACCCCGAGGGCACCGGCCGCATGATCGTGTCGCAGCACCCGGTCGGACCCGTGCTGCTCATCACGCCCTGGAACTTCCCGCTCGCGATGGCGACCCGCAAGATCGCGCCGGCGCTCGCCGCGGGCTGCACCGTGGTCATCAAGCCAGCCGACCTCACGCCGCTCACCACTCTCCGCTTCGCCGAGCTGCTGGCGGAGGCGGGGCTGCCGGCTGGCGTCCTCAACGTGATCCCCACCACCCGCGCCGCCGACGTCACCGGCCCGCTCATCGCCGACCCGCGGCTGCGCAAGCTGAGCTTCACCGGATCCACGCCCGTCGGCCGCCAGCTCGGCGAGCAGGCAGCGCAGAACGTGCTGCGCGTCTCGCTCGAGCTGGGCGGCAACGCGCCCTTCGTGGTCTTCGCCGACGCCGACATCGACAAGGCGGTGGACGGCGCCATGGCGGCGAAGTTCCGCAACGTCGGGCAGGCGTGCACCGCGGCGAACCGCTTCATCGTGGAGGCGTCGATCGCGGAGACCTTCGCCGACCGGCTGCAGGAGCGCATCGACCGGATGCGCATCGGCCGCGGCACCGAGGACGGCGTCACGGTCGGCCCGCTCATCGACGGCCGCGCCGTCGACAAGGCCGACCGGCTGGTGCGCGACGCCGTGGAGCGCGGCGCGACCGTGCGCGCGGGCGGCGAGCCGCAGGAGGGCGCCGGCCACTTCTACCCGCCGACCCTCATCACGGGCGTCGCCGAGGGCAGCGACATCCTGCGCGAGGAGATCTTCGGGCCGGTGGTCGCGATCGTGCCCTTCGATGACGACGACGAGGACGATGCGGTGCGCCTCGCCAACGACACCGAGTTCGGCCTCGTGTCCTACGTCTTCACGCGCGACCTCGCGCGCGGGCAGCGCATGATCGAGCGGCTCGAGACGGGCATGACGGGCCTCAACATGGGCGTCATCTCCAACGCGGCCGCGCCGTTCGGCGGCGTGAAGCAGTCGGGGCTCGGCCGCGAGGGCGGGCTCGAGGGGATCCACGAGTACCTGAACACGAAGTACACGCTCACGCCCGACCCGTTCGCGTCGTAG
The DNA here is from genome assembly GCF_021952865.1 of Clavibacter californiensis. Lineage (NCBI taxonomy): Bacteria > Bacillati > Actinomycetota > Actinomycetes > Micrococcales > Microbacteriaceae > Clavibacter > Clavibacter californiensis. Next base: position 1,372,342 of record NZ_CP040792.1, read on the forward strand.
TGGCGCACGTCGTCCCGGTCGACGACCTCGCGGATCCGCGGCTCGCCGACTACAGCCACCGCACCGACGTCGCGCTCCGCAAGGCCGCGGGCGGGGGTCACGGGATCTACCTGGCGGAATCCGCGCTGGTGCTCGAGCGGGCGCTCAAGGCCGGGCACGTGCCGCGGTCCGTGCTCGCGCTCGGCGGCACGGTCGACGAGGCGCTGGCGCTGGTCGGCGACCGCGACGTTCCGGTGTTCACCGGGCCGGGCGAGCTGCTCGCGGAGCTCACCGGCTACGTGCTGCACCGCGGCGTCGTCGCGTCGCTCGACCGACCGGCGCTGCCCTCGATCGCGTCGCTGCTCGAGGACGCGCGGCGGGTGGTGGTGCTCGAGGACGTCGTGGACCCCACGAACGTCGGCGCGATCTTCCGCTCGGTCGGGGCCATCGGGGCGGATGCGGTGCTCGTCACGCCGCGCTGCACGGATCCGTTCTACCGCCGCGCCATCCGCGTCAGCATGGGCACCGTGCTGCAGGTGCCGTGGACGCGCACGGGGGAGTGGCCGGAGACGCGGGCCGCCCTCGCCGACGCCGGCTTCCACGTCGCTGCGCTGGCGCTGACCCCCGGCGCGGTCTCGATCCGCGACTTCCGGGCCGAGGAGCACGAGCGGCTCGCCATCGTGCTCGGGTCGGAGGGGCCCGGCCTGTCCGCGGAGGCGATCAGCTCGGCAGACACCGTCGTGCGGATCCCCATGGCGCACGGCATCGACTCGCTCAACGTGGCGGCAGCGAGCGCGGTCGCGCTCTACGCGCTGACCTGACGCCGTCCCACCCCGCTCGCCTCCGCCTACCTCGTGCTCGCGCTGGCCGGCGTCGTGGTGACGTGGACCTGCGACATCACCGACATCACGTCCGGGCGCGACCACCTGGGCGACTGGTTCGGCAGCGGCCCGTCGGTGTCCTCGCTCACGGCCGACGTGCTCGTCGCCGCGATCGCTGCCGTCCTGTTCATCCTCGTGGAGGGGCGCCGCCTCGGCATCCGGTTCGCGTGGATCCTCGTGGTGCTCATCCCGCTCGTCGCGCTCGCGTCCGCCCTCCCGCTGCTCCTCGGCGGGCGCGAGATGCGGGTGCGCACGGAGGCGTCGCCCGGCTGATCGCCGCGGGCGGCGCGGACGCGTCTCCCCTCGAACGCGCAGCGCGCGACACGCGGCACGTCGCGCGCCGCCGCGCGACCGATCCCGCCCCGCTCGCGCGGATCGGCGGGCCACCGCATAGCCTTGCCTCACCGATGAGATGGGGTCCCATGAGCACGCGTCCCGCACGCCGGCGCCCCACGCGCCTCGCCGTCGTCTACCTGGTGCTCGCGGCAGCCGGCCTCGTGCTCACGTGGTCGGCGAACATCCGCGTGGTCACGGAGGGCCGCGACTTCCTCGCGGACCTCTCCGCCGGCGGTCCGGCCGTCTCGTCGCTCTCGTGGGACCTGCTGATCGCCGCGGTCGCGAGCGTCGTCTTCATCGTCGTCGAGGGGCGCAGGCTGCGGATGCGGCGGGTCTGGATCTACGTGCTCCTCGCCCCGCTCGTCGCGTTCGCGGTCGCCCTGCCGGTGTTCCTCGCGGCGCGGGAGATGCACCTGAGCGCGCCAGGGCGGGCGGAGCCGACGCCGCCGGTCTGAGCGCCGCGACGCGCGCGGAGCGGCAGCGCGCATGCGCCGGTCCGTCGCCCGCGGTCGGCGCCCGCTACACGAGCAGCTGGTGCTTCGCGAGGTCGCGGTAGAGCGGCGTCGAGACGACGAGCTCCGCGTGCGTGCCGGTGCCGACGACGCGGCCCTTCTCCACGACGACGATGAGGTCGCTGTCGACGACGGTCGAGAGCCGGTGCGCGATCACGATGAGCGTGCGGTGCTCGGCGACCGCGTCGATCGCCTTGCGGAGCAGCTGCTCGTTGAGGCCGTCGAGGCTGGACGTCGACTCGTCGAGCAGCAGGATCGGCGGGGCGGAGAGCAGCGTGCGCGCGATGGCGAGGCGCTGGCGCTCGCCGCCCGAGAGCATGATGCCGTCCTCGCCGACGGGCGCGTCGAGGCCGAGCTCGTTGCGGGCGAGCACCTCGGTGAGGTTCACGGCGTGCAGCACCTGCACGCAGTCCTCGTCGGTGGCGTCGAAGGCGGTGAGCGTCAGGTTCTCGCGCAGGGTCCCGGCGAGCACGGGGGCGTCCTGCTCGACGTAGCCGATCTGGCGGCGCAGGTCCTCGCGGTCGAGCGTGCGGATGTCGCGGCCGCCGACGCGGACGACGCCCGACGTCGGGTCGTAGAAGCGCTCGATGAGGGCGAGGATCGTGCTCTTGCCGGCGCCCGAGGGGCCGACCAGCGCGATCCGCGTGCCCCGCTCGGCGCGGAAGCTGATGCCCTGGAGGACGCCGCCGCCCGTGCGGTCGGCGCCGGGGGCGGCGTCCGCGGCGTCGGCCGGAGATGCGGGTGCCGCGGTCGTCGCGGCACCATCTGCGGTGGCGTCCGCATCCGCCGCCACCGAGTACGCGAACCGCACGTCCACGAGCTCGACGGCGGCTGCGTCGGTGCGGTCCTCCGCCGCGGGCGCGCCGTCGCGGAGGCGACCGGCGAGGTCGGCGTCGCCGTCGGTCTCGACGGGCAGCTTCACGATCTCCTGGATCCGGCCGAGCGCGCCGAGCGCCTGGTTGACCGCGGTCACGGCGCCGAAGGCCTGGCCGAGCGGCATGATCATGAGGAAGAGGAACAGGATGAACGCCACGAGGTCGCCGACCGTGATGGCCCCGGCCGCGACGCGGTAGCCGCCCACCCCCACCACCACGAGGAACGACGCCTGCAGGGCGATGCCCGCGATCGGCACGACGACGGCCGACGCCTTCGCGACCTTGATGCCCATCTCCCACGCGCCCTCGGCGTCGGCCTCGATGGCGCGGATCTCGCGGTCGGTGGCGTTGCTGGCGCGGACGGTGCGGATCGCGCCGATGGCCCGCTCCACGCTCGCGGCCAGGTCGCCGACCTTGCGCTGCGCGCGCTGGCTGGCGATGCGGATCCGGCCGGAGAGGCCCACGACCGCGACGACCGAGACGGCCACGACCAGCACGGTGAGGCCGAGGAGCACGGGGTCGATGATGAACATCGCGATGATGGCGCCGAGGAACGTGACCGCGCCGCCGATCGCCTCGACGAGGCCCTGCGTGAGCACGGCGCGGAGGAGCGTGGTGTCGGAGCCGACGCGGGAGACGAGGTCGCCCGTGCGGCGCGTGTCGAACTCGGAGATGGGCAGGCGGAGGATCCGGCGCACGAGCGTGCGGCGCGACGAGAGGACGATGCCCTCGCCCATCCGCTGCAGCAGGTAGTGCTGGTAGCCGGAGAGGAGCCCGGACACGACTACGAGGCCGACGAGCGCCCACACGAGCGCGCCGAGCGCGCCGCCCGCCTGCACGACCCCCACCACGCGCTGCACGAGGAGCGGCTGCGCGAGGCTCGCGGCGGCCCCCAGCACGCTGAGCACGACGACGAAGGCCATCAGCCCGCGCTGCTCGAGGATGTACGGCAGCAGCTCCGAGAAGCGCGCGCGGGGGCCGTCGTCGGCGGAGTCGCGGCGCGCGAACGGGCTGCGGGACCGGGCGCGCGGGGCGGCGGCGGTCTCGGGACGGGCGGTGCTCATGCGTGTTCTCCCGGGTGGTGGGTGCGATCGCGATGCGGCGCGCGGCCAGCCGGGCGGACGGCGGCCGAGCGGTCGGGCGTCCGACGAGCGGAGCGTCGCGCGTGCCGCATCGCCGTGGCGACTCTACGCGCCGGCCACCGCACGATCGCCGGGAGTGATTCCGCTCGTGGAGAAAACCCCCGGCCATGCCTAGGCTGTGGAGTCGTGCCCACCCCCGTCATCACCGCAGACCGCCTCGTGAAGAAGTACGGCGAGCACGCCGCCGTCGACGGCCTCTCCTTCGAGGTCGCGCCCGGCGAGTCCTTCGGGCTGCTCGGGCCGAACGGCGCCGGCAAGTCCACGACCATGCGCATGATCGGCGCGGTCTCCTCGCGCACGGGCGGCTCCCTCGACATCCTCGGGCTCGACCCCGACACCCATGGCCCCGAGATCCGCTCGCAGCTGGGCGTCGTGCCGCAGGCCGACAACCTCGACATGGAGCTCAAGGCGCGCGACAACCTCATCGTCTACGGCCGCTACTTCGGGCTGCCGCGGAAGCAGGTCGCGGCCCGCGCCGACGAGCTGCTCGAGTTCGCGCAGCTGAGCGACCGCGCGAACGCGAAGGTCGACGACCTGTCCGGCGGCATGAAGCGGCGCCTCACGATCGCGCGCGCCCTCATCAGCGACCCGCGGATCCTGCTGCTCGACGAGCCGACCACGGGCCTCGACCCGCAGGCCCGCCACATCCTCTGGGACCGCCTGTTCCGCCTCAAGGAGCAGGGCACGACGCTCGTGCTCACCACGCACTACATGGACGAGGCCGAGCAGCTCTGCGACCGGATCGTCGTCGTCGACGAGGGCCGCATCATGGCCGAGGGGTCGCCCGCGTCCCTCATCCGCGACCACTCGAGCCGCGAGGTGCTCGAGGTGCGCTTCGGGTCCGACCGCAACGAGTCCGCATCCCGCGAGATCGCCGGCTACGGCGACCGGGTCGAGGTGCTGCCCGACCGCGTGCTCGTCTACGCGTCCGACGGCGAGGCCGTGCTCAGCAGGATCCTCGAGCAAGGCCTGAAGCCCATCACCACGCTCGTGCGCCGCTCCAGCCTCGAGGACGTCTTCCTCCGCCTCACGGGACGGAGCCTGGTCGAGTGAGCGCCGTCGACACCCGGCAGGCCGCGGTCGCCGGCGGCGTCCGCCCCCGCCGCTTCGGCGCCTGGTACGCGGCCGAGCACCGGCTGCTCGGGATCCGCGCCTACCTCGGCACCGCGCTCGCGACCGGCATCGGGAGCCCCTACGTCTACCTCTACGCGCTCGGCGTGGGCCTCGCGACCGTCGTCGACCGCGGTACGGACGCGAACCAGGCGCTCGGCGTCAGCTTCCTCGTGTTCGTGGCCCCCGCGCTCCTCGCGACCAGCGCCATGACGGTCGCGAGCGAGGAGTTCAGCTTCCCGATCTTCGGCGGGTTCAAGTGGAACCCCGTGTTCCAGGCGATGAACGCGTCGCCGCTCACGCCGGCCCAGATCATCGACGGCCAGGTCATCGGCGTCGCGATCCGCATGGCGCCCACGTGCATCGCCTACTTCGCGTTCATGCTCCTGTTCGGCGCGGTGCCGCTCGGTACGGGCTTCCTCGCGATCGGCGCCGCCGTGCTCACGGGCATGGCGATCGGCGTGATGCTGATGGCCTACGTCGCGACCCTCACGCAGGACAGCGGGCAGATCGCGATGGTGATGCGCTTCGTCATCACGCCGCTGTCGCTGTTCTCGGGCACGTTCTTCCCGCTCACCCAGTTCCCCGTCTGGCTCCAGTGGATCGGCAGGATCTCGCCGCTCTGGCACGGCACCGAGCTCGGCCGGGTCGCGACCTACGGCATGCAGGAGCCGCTCTGGCTCACGGTCGCGCACGTCGCGTACCTGCTGCTCTGGCTCGCGGTCGGCTGGACGCTGTCGCGCCGCGTCGCGACGAGGAGGCTGCGCGCATGACCGGATCCACGTTGCCCGCGAACGCCCCGGCGCCCGCGCCCGCCGCCCGTCGCAGCCGCGGCGGCCCCCGATCGCTCTACGCCGGCAACGCCCGCTCCGTGCTCTCCCGTGGCCTGCTCGCCACGCGCAGCACCAACTGGACCATCGTCCTCTCCGGCTTCTTCGAGCCCGTCTTCTACCTGCTCGCGATGGGGATCGGCCTCGGCTCGCTCGTGGGCGACGTGACCACGAGCACCGGCCAGCCCGTGCCGTACGCCGCCTACATCGCGCCCGCGCTCCTCGCGGTCTCCGCCATGAACGGCGCCGTGTACGACTCCACGTGGAACGTCTTCTTCAAGATGAACCACTCGAAGCTCTACCAGGGCATGCTCGCGACCTCGCTCGGCCCGCTCGACGTGGCCTTCGGCGAGATCTCGCTGGCGCTGCTGCGCGGCGTCGTCTACTCGTCGGGCTTCCTCGTGGTGATGCAGGTGCTCGGCCTCAACCTGTCGTGGTGGGCGATCCTCGCGCTGCCGTCCGTGGTGCTCATCGCGCTGGCGTTCGCGAGCTTCGGCATGGCCGTGACGAGCTACATGAAGACGTTCCAGCAGATGGACTGGATCAACTTCGTCCTGCTGCCGATGTTCCTGTTCTCGGCGACCTTCTATCCGCTGTCGGTGTACCCGGCGTGGGTCCAGACGGTGATCCAGGCGCTGCCGCTCTGGCACGCGGTGGAGCTCGTGCGCGGGTTCACGACGGGCGCGCTGTCGTTCGCGGTCGTCGGCCACGTGCTCTACTTCGCGGTGATGACGGCCATCGGCCTGGTCTTCACGACGCGGCGGCTGCGGGTCCTCTTCCTCGACTGAGGCCGCCCGCGACGAGCGCGAGGCCGACGGAGCCCATGACGACGGCGGCTGTGGCGACCGCCACCGGGTACGCGGACGGCTGCGCGGACGGCGGCAGGAGGGCGAGCACCTGCGCCGTCACGACCGTGGCCAGCAGCGACGACGCGGCCAGCACCGTCGACGTGAGCGACGAGACCCGGCCCATGGTCCCGACGGGTGCCTCCGCCTGGAGGATCGGGCCCTGCGAGACGAGGAACACCGCGAAGACGAGGCCCGCGATCCCCATGAGGATCGCCGCCGGCAGGAATGCGCGCACGGTCGAGTACGCGGCGTAGGTCGCGCCGAGCGCGACGAGGGCGGCCGGGACCACGCGCTCGGGGCGGATGAGGGTGACGAGCGCGGGCGCCGTCAGGGCGCCGACGAGGCCGCCGACCGCGAACATCGCCGTGACCGCGCCGTACTCCGCTGCCGTCAGGCCCATCGTGGTGAGGGCGAGGAGGGCGAGGGTCGCGTTGTTGACGCCGAGGGTCACGCCGTAGGCGGCGAGGCCGGCCACGAGGATCCGGAGCCGCGGCGAGGACCGCACGATGCGGATCCCGGCGGCGAGCTCGGCGCGGAAGCGGGCTCCCGCGGAGGCGACCGTGCCGTGCGCGTGCGCATCGCCTTGCGCCTCCGGCGGGCCGGTGTCGGCGGCCGTGGCCCCGCGCTCGGGCACCGCGAGCACCAGCGCCGCCGACGCGAGGAACGACACGGCGTCCATCACGAGCGCGGGCTCCGGGCCCAGCAGCGCGTAGACGGCCGGGCCGGTCAGCCCGGAGAGGATCCCGACGCCCGTGCTCGCGAGCAGCGAGCGTCCCGCGGCGGCGGCACGGCGATCGACCGGGACGACCACCTGCACCAGGGCGGCGCGCGCCGGGTCGAAGAGCTGCGACACGCAGCCGATGACCAGCTGCGTCATGATGACGGCGGCGATCACCAGGGGCGTCGGACCGGTGACGGCGATCACCATGAGCGGCACGAGCAGCGCGGCCCGCGCGAGGTCGGCCGCGACCATCACGCGGCGGGCGGGCCAGCGGTCGACGAGCACGCCCGCGATCGGCGCGAGCACGAGGCGCGGGAGGCTCGTCGCGCCGATGACCGCGCCGATGTAGAGCGGCAGGGCCGGGTCGCCCGGGGCGAGTCCCGTGGCGAGCCACACGGTCACGGTCGCCGCGAGCACGTACTCGCCGAAGGCGGAGAGCGCCTGCGCGAGCCAGATGAGCGTGAACGAGCGGGAGATCAGGAGCGGAGGACGCGGGTCGCGCGGGCGGCGGTCGGGGTCGGGCACGGGCGGCCTCCGATCGGTCGTCTCCTCCCCACGGTAACGGCAGGCGCGCCGGTGCCCGGGCCGTGCCGGGCGTGAGGATCCGCTCGGTACCCTGGCCGAGAGCGCCACCCGGGCGCGGCCGGCCAGGTGCCGGGGGAGGCAGGTGCCCATGGGCCGCGTCGTGGTGCTCGGATCGCTCAACGTCGACCAGGTGGTGCGCGTGCCGCGGCACCCGCAGCCGGGGGAGACCCTGATGGGGTCCGACCCCGAGCGGCTCTGGGGCGGCAAGGGCGCGAACCAGGCGGTCGCCGCGGCCGACGCCGGCGGCGAGGTCGCCATGGTGGGGGCCGTGGGCGACGACGCCGACGGATCCGCCTACCGCGCGCGCCTCGCCGACCGCGGCATCGACGTGTCCGGCCTCGTCACGGTGGACGACGCCACGACGGGCCTCGCGATCATCGCGGTGGACGACGACGGCGAGAACACGATCATCGTCGCGCCCGGCGCCAACGCCCGCGTGACGGATGCCCACCTGGATCCGCTCGACGCGCTCACCGCGGGCGACGTGCTCCTCGCCTCGCTCGAGCTGCCCCTCGACACCATCGCCGCGGGCGTCCGCCGCGCGCACGCCGCCGGCGCCCGCGTGGTGCTCAACCTCGCGCCCTTCGCCGCGCTGCCCGCCGAGGTGCTCGCGCTCGCGGATCCCGTCGTCGTCAACGAGCACGAGGCCGGGCTCCTCCGCGAGTCCGGCACGCCCGCACCGGCGTCGCTGCTCGTCACGCTCGGCGCCGAGGGCGCGATGTGGGGCGACGTCGAGGTCCCCGCGTCGAAGGTCTCCCGCGTCGTCGACACCACGGGCGCGGGCGACGCGTTCTGCGGCGCGCTGGCCTCCGCGCTCGCCGCGGGCGCCGACCGCGAGGCCGCCCTGGTCGTGGCCGCCGACGCGGCCGCGGTCGTCGTGCAGCGGCAGGGCGCGCAGCCGGCGGACGATTGATCCGCATGGCCGCATCCGCCGACGTCAGACCGGACGCCGCCGACCGCGCCTGACCCCGCCCTGGTCGAGCGTCCGGTCCCGCGACAGCGGATACGCCCTGTCGAGGCGCGGGCCCACCACCACCCGGAGCAGGAATCGCGACAGCAGCGCGCCGCCGGCCCAGTACGCCCCGATGAGGAGCGCCGCGACACCGGGCAGCACATGGGTGGCGATGCCGGCCACCACGAGCAGCGTCCAGACGATCCCGACCCCGGAGTAGAGGGACCGGTAGCCGTCGACCGCCCGGTCGCGCTTCTCCTGCTGTTGCTCCGCGCGGTCGTCGAGCGCGGACACCGTCCGGCCGAAGTCGCCGTCGTCGACGGTGGCGAAGAGGTCCCGCACGGGCACCTCCAGCGCCTTCGCGACGAGCGACAGCGTCTCGAGGCTCGCGTCGTTCCCCGCCTCCAGACGCTGCACCGTGCGCACCGTGATCCCGCTGGCCTCGGCCAGCCTGTCCTGCGTCCAACCCCGCTCGCGGCGGAGGTCCGCCACCCGTGTCTCGTTCATGGGGCCAGCCTGGCCGCCGGAGCGGATCCGCACCATGACGCGGACCCGACAGCTCCCCGACATCTCCCCGACAGCGGGGCGACAGGGGGGCGGAGGGCGCACGCGGCGCCGTGGCAGGCTGGACGCATGCCCCCGCATCCCCGCCTGAGCTTCCGCGAGCAGGCGGAGGGGGCACTGGTGACGTTCGCCGGGACCGTCGCCTACCTGCTGTTCGTGGTGGGGCGCGACACCGAGGTGCGCACGGAGGGCGACCGCGTGCTGGTCGTCGTGTGCACGATCGGGGCGATCGCGATGGCGGCGGTGGTCCTCGTCGTCGTGACACGCGGTGCGCTCCGGCGGCGGCGCGGGAGCGCGGCCGCGGCCGGTCGGGCGGACGCACCGCAGGTCGACGGCCCCGCCGACGAGGGGCGCTCCTAGCGGCGGAGCCCCCGGCGGCGCGCGATCTCCACTGCGAGACCCACCAGCACGAGCGCGGCACCGGCCGCGGCGAACCACCAGGCGATCTCCATGCCGGCGGGCTCCTCGCCCACGATGCCGCCCATCACGGCGCCCAGCGCCACCGCGACGACGAGCGCGCCGGACCCCGCCAGGGTCGCCGCGAGGATCCGCATGTCCGCGACCATCAGACGGGCTGCAGCGCGAGCTGCTCGCCCGCGGGGAGCTCCACGCGGACGGCGTCGTCGGGGCGGACCTCACCGCCGGTGATGACGACGCCCATCACGCCGGACTTCCGCACGACGTTCCCCTCGGCGTCGCGGTCGAGCACCGCCTTCATGGCGCCGGTGCCGAGCTCGTCGATCTGGATGCAGGGGTTCCGCAGGCCGGTCAGCTCGACCACGGCGTCCTCGCCGAGGTGGAGGCGCGTGCCGGTGGGGAGGTCGAGGAGCGGGATGCCCGCGGTCGTGACGTTCTCGCCGAGGTCGCCCGGCCCGACCCGGTAGCCCTTCTCCGCCAGCTCGTCGTGCAGCTCGGCGTGGACGAGGTGCACCTGGCGGAGGTTCGGCGCGTCCGGGTCGCGGCGCTTGCGCGAGAGGTGCTGGACGGTGGTGCCGAGGTGCGCGTCGCCCTCGACGCCGAGGCCGGCGAGGAGCGTGATCGACGGGCGGACGGGCTTGGAGAAGCGGTGGGCGTCGTCGCGCGCGACCGCGAGGACCCGGGGCGAAGCGGACGGCTGCATGCCAGCGACGATAGCGGCGCGGCCCCCGCCGGGCGAGCCCCCGGCCGGGACGGGGGCGCGGGGTCCCGCTCGCCCGGTCGGCCCGCTAGGTTCGGGGCATCGGCGGCGATGGGGGATGCGATGCGCGCGACGGCCATGAGCGGATCGCGACGGACGACGCTCGTGGCGGGCCTCGCCTCCGCGGGCGCCCTGCTGCTGCAACCCGCGCTGCTGGGCGGCTTCCGGATCCAGCCGACGCCCGACATGGCGTCGACGATCGAGCTGCGGAGCCCGTCGTCGATGTCCTCGGCGTCGTGCTCACGGTGGTCGCCGCCGTGGTGCTCGCCCGCGGCGTGCGCGGGGAGCCGGGGCTCGTGCGGGCATCGCGCGTCAGCGGCGTCGCGGTGCTCGTGCATGCGGCCGTCGTCGTGGGGATCGCGGCGGCGCAGGCGGCGATGCGGCCCTTCGCCGAGGCGGCCTCCCTCGACGAGCTCCGGTCGACCGGCCTCATCACGCTGACGACGGCGCTCGACCTCGTCCGGGCCGCGGCCCTCGTGGTGCTCGCGGTGGTCGTGCTGCGCGGACAGCTGCTCGAGCCGCTCGCCCGCGTCGCGCTCGCGGTGATGGCGGCGGCCACGGGGGCGTACGCGGTGCTCGGCTCGATCGCCGGGCTGCTGCTGGGTGCGGGCGGAGCCGCGTACCTGCTGATCCCGGTGGCCCCGCTGCTCATCACGCTGCCGACCGTGGCGCTCGTGGCGTCGGCCGCGTTCGCGCTCGGGCTCGTGATCCACGGCCGGTCCGCGGCGATGCGCGTACGGGCAGAGGCGATCCGCCGGGCCTGGTGAGGGCGTGGTCCGGATCCCGGACATGACGAGAGCCGGGTCGACGCATCGACCCGGCCCTCGATCCGGTCAGCGTGCGGCGGCTGCCGTGCCGGCCTCGCCGTGCTCCCGCAGCACGAGGAGCGCCACGAGCGAGATCGCGGAGGCGACGCTGAGGTAGACGCCGACGAGCATCACGCCGCCGCCGCCGATGTCCCAGAGCCATGTGGCGATGAACGGCGCGACGGCGCCGCCGATGATGCCGGCGAGGCTGAACGCGAGGGACGCGCCGGTGTAGCGGACGTCGGCGGCGAACAGGCCGGGCAGCAGGGATCCGACGGCGCCGTACCCGATGCCGATGAGCGCGAAGCCGAGGATCACGAACATGAGCGTGCCGGGCAGGCCCGCGGAGAGCAGGGGATCCATCAGCAGGCCGAAGAGGACCATGCCGGCGGCGCTCACGGCCACGATCGGACGCGCGCCGCGACGCTGGGCGAGCGCGCCCGAGACCACGATGGTGATCGCGAAGGACACGACGCCGACGAGGAGCATCAGCAGGAAGGCGGTGCGGGTGTACCCGAGGCCGGCGTGGAACGAGGAGGCGTCGAAGGGCTTGCCCGCTGCGGTGGCTGCGGCCTGCGCGGCCTCCGCGGTGCGCGGCGACGTGCCGTAGGTGACCGCGAACGTGGTCATCAGGTAGAAGAGCGTGAAGATGGCGAGGAGGGCGAGCGCGCCGAGGATCAGCCCGCGCCAGCCCGTGCGGATGGTGCGGCCGAGCGGCATCCGCGACGTCTCGCCGCGGTCGAGGACCGCCTGGAACTCCGGCGCCTCCACGAGCTTCACGCGCACGTAGAGGCCCACGAGCACGAGCACGGCGCTGGCGAGGAACGGCACGCGCCAGCCCCACGACTGCAGGTCGGCGGGGGTGAGCGTGAGCGAGAGCACGAGGAACAGGCCGGTCGAGAGGAAGAAGCCGATGGGCGCGCCGAGCTGCGGGAACGTGCCGTAGATCGCCCGCTTGCCCGCGGGTGCGTTCTCGGTCGCCAGCAGCGCCGCGCCGCCCCACTCGCCGCCGAGGCCGAGCCCCTGGACGAAGCGGAGCACGGCGAGGGCGGCGGGGGCGGCGACCTCCCAGCCCGGCGTGAGGCCGCTCGGCAGGGATCCGATGAGCACGGTCGCGATGCCCATCGTGAGCAGCGACGCGACGAGCGTGCGCGTGCGGCCGAACCGGTCGCCGAAGTGGCCGAAGAGCACGGATCCGATGGGCCGGGCGAAGAACGCGACGCCGAACACGGCGAGGGACTGCAACTGCGCGACCGCGGGATCCGAGTTCGCGAAGAACAGCGCGGGGAACACCAGCACGGCGGCGGTCGCGTACACGTAGAAGTCGAAGAACTCGATCGACGTGCCGACGAGGCTGGCGACCAGGACGCGCGAGCGCGGGTTGGCCGGGGCGTCGACGGGCGGGGCGGTGGCGGGGGCAGCGGTCATGGCGGTGGCTTCCGGCTTCAGGGACGGGGAGACGCCACTGACGTGGCGCGCCGACGGTACCGACGCTCCCCGCCCCTCCGGGCCGGCCGTTCACATGACGCGTGTCAACTGACGTTCCCCGCGTAGTCCGCGTCGCGCGTCTCGCGGCTGATGATGAGCGCCACCAGCGTGATCGCCGCCATCGCGCTCAGGTACACGCCGACCAGCAGCACGTTCCCGTCGAGCAGCTGCCAGAGCGCCACCGCGATGAAGGGAGCGACCGCGGCGCCGAGGATGCTCGCGACGTTGTAGCTGATCGCGGATCCCGTGTAGCGCACGTTCGTCGGGAACAGCTCGGGCAGCACCGCGCCCATCGGCCCGAACGTGAGGCCCATGAGCGTGAAGCCGATGATGAGGAGCGCCATCGTGCCCGCGAAGCCGCCCGAGAACAGCGGCACGAAGAGCAGGCCGAAGACGAGGATCCCGACGGTCGTCGCGATGAGCATCTTGCGGCGGCCGTACCTCTCCGCGAGCGGTCCCGAGACCATCGTGAAGATGCCGAAGAACACGACGCCCACGATGAGCATGAGCAGGAAGTCGTTGCGCGCGTAGCCGAGGCCCGCGGCGAACGTGTCCGGGTTGAAGGGCTTGCCCGCTGCGGTCGCGGCGGCCTCTGCGGTGGCGGCGTCGCGCGCGGTGGTGCCGTAGGTGAGCGTGAACGTCGTCATCAGGTAGAAGAGCGTGTAGGTCGCCAGCATGATGAAGGTGCCGAGGATCAGCGGGCGCCAGCTCGTGACGAACACGCGCGCGACGGGCAGCTTCGCGACCTCGCCGGAGTCGACGACCTTCTGGAACGCGGGCGTCTCGATGAGCTTCAGGCGCACGTAGAGGCCCACGATCACGAGCACGGCGCTCGCGAGGAACGGCACGCGCCAGCCCCACGCCTGGAACTGCTCGGGGGTGAGGCCGAGGCTCAGCGTGAGGAAGACGCCGTTGGCGACGATGAAGCCGATGGGCGCGCCGAGCTGCGGGAACGTGCCGTAGATGGCGCGCTTGCCGACGGGCGCGTTCTCGGTGGCGAGGAGGGCGGCGCCGCTCCACTCGCCGCCGAGGCCGAGGCCCTGGCCGAAGCGCATGATCACGAGGAGCGCGGGGGCCGCGACCTCCCAGCCGGGCGTGAGCGCGGTGGGCAGGCAGCCGATCAGCACGGTCGCGATGCCCATGGTGAGCAGCGACGCGACGAGCGTGCCCTTGCGGCCGACGCGGTCGCCGAAGTGGCCGAAGAGGATGGATCCGATGGGCCGCGCGATGAACGCGACGCCGAACACGGCGAAGGACGCGAGCTGCGCGACGGTCGGGTCGTCGTTCGCGAAGAAGAGGGCGGGGAAGACGAGCACCGCCGCGGTCGCGTAGACGTAGAAGTCGTAGAACTCGATCGACGTGCCGATGAGGCTCGCGATGATGACGCGCGAGCGCGAGTTGCCTGCGGGCGGGGTGGCGGTGGACGGGGCGGCGGTGCGGGCCGCGGGGGTCGTGGACATGCGGGGAGACGGCTTTCGGCTGGTGCGGCGTGAGCGGCAGGGGCGCGCGGATGGGGCGGGCGCGCCGGTCGGGCGCGGGCGCCGGGTGCGGCGGAGTCGAGGGGGCCACTCGTGATGGCCGAGCTGAGTTTACGCCCCTGGGGAGATGCTGTGCGCGGTCGCTAGGTTGGGCACGGACCGGCGGAACCCGCGATGCCGCCGACCACGAGGAGCCCCATGGAGCACGAGACCGGCCGCGCTGTCCTGCCGGGGCTCGCGAAGCTCTGCGGCGTCGGGGTGTTCGCGGCCCTCGCGACCGGGTACTGGTACCTCGCGATCCCGTGCGTCGCGGTCGTCGTGCTCTGCGTGCTGCAGCTGCGTCGCTGGACGCACCAGGAGCTCGAGGAGCGCGCCCGGCTCGCCGAGGAGCCGACCGAGGAGGATCGGGCGGAGGCGCTCAGGTGGGACGAGGACGGCGGCGTCGCCCTCGACCCGCTGCCGTCGGAGGAGCCGGGGCCGGACGAGCGGCGCTAGCTGCCGGGGGCCATCGCGGGCGCGTCGGCCGGGCGCGCGTCCGCGGCGGATCCGCGTCGCCGCCTCAGCAGCCCTGTCAGGTCGTGCGCCGACAGCGACACCGCCAGCACCGCGGCCAGCACGAGCGCGAGCGCGGGGGCGGCGACCGCCCACGGCGCGCGCTCCGCGTAGGCGCTGCCCTCGCTGAGGATCAGGCCCCACTCGGGCGTCGGCGGGGCGCTGCCGAGGCCGAGGAAGCCGAGCGCCGCGAGCGTGAGGGCGATGCCGGGGAGCCGCAGCATCGCGTTCCGCACCACGGGGCCGACGACGGCGGGCAGGAGGTGCCCGAGCAGGATCCGCGCGCGTCCGACGCCGAGCACCGGCAGGATCCGCACGTGCGGCTGCGCGCGCGCCTCCTGCATCAGGGCCCCGGCGTGCGCGGCGAGCGGCGCCCAGCCGACGGCGGCGACGGCGATGGCCGCGCCCGCGGTCGACGGCCCCTGGATCGCGGCCACCACGATGCCCGCCAGGATCGGTGGGGCCGCGTTCGCGACCTCGATCGGCCCGATCGCCGCCCGCGGCAGGAGCCCGAGCGCGAGCCCGACAGCGCAGCACGCGATCACCACGAGGAGCGCCGTGCCGAGCGTCGTGACGGCGCCGTGGCCGACCCGGCCGAGGAGGTCCCGGCCGCTCGCGTCGGCGCCGAACGGCAGCGCCCACGAGGGCGGGGCGAGGCGGCCCGCGGTGGTGGCGAGGGGATCCCGCGCGAGACCCGCCACGACGATGAGCGCGAGGAGGCCGGCCGCGACGGCGGGGACGACGGCGTCGCGCGGTCGGGCGGGGACGCGCGCGTCGGGCACGGGCAGCGACCCGAGGCGGAGGGCGGGGCCGAGGAGCGCGCGACGGGCGAGATCCGCGAGCGCGCCCGCGGCGACGGCGACCGCGAGGAGCGCGAGCACGCCCGCCTGCAGCGCGGGGATGTCCTGGCTGCTCGCCGCGCCCAGGGTCGCGCGGCCGATGCCGGGGATCGCGAACACCTGCTCGACCGCGACCGCTCCGCCCGTGAGGCCGACGAGGACCAGCCCGACCTGCCCGAGCACGGACGGCAGCGCCCGGCGCAGCACCGCGAGGGTCGTGCGCGCGGGCGGCAGGCCGGCCATCGCCCAGGTCGCGACCCAGCGCTCGGCCGATGCGGACCGGATCGCGTCGGCGAGGAGGCGCCCGATGAGCCCGCCCGCGGGGATCCCGAGGGCGAGCGCGGGGAGCGCGGCGTTCGCGGGCCCGTCCCAGCCGGACGGCGGCGCCCAGCGCAGCCAGACGGCGACCACCACGAGCAGCGCGGTCGCGAGCAGGAACTCGGGGAGCGCGGTGAGGGCGGCGGCCAGGGCGCCGGATCCGCGGGCCAGGCGCCCGCGCGTCGCGTCGCGGAGGGCGGGCGCGCAGAGGAGCGCCGCGACCGCCACGGCGCCCGCGATCGCGAACGCCATCAGCGTGAGGGAGACGCCGAGCGCGTCGAGGGTGCCGGGGAGGACCGGACGGCCGGAGATCCACGACGTGCCGACGTCGCCGCGGAGGGCGCCCGCGAGCCAGTCGAGCGAGACGGCGAGCGGCCCGCGGTCGAGGCCGAGCTGCGCGCGCACCGCCGCGAGCGCCTCCGGGGTGGCCTCGAGGTCGGCGTAGCGCGCGCGGAGGATCGTGTACTCGGGCGAGCGGCCGGAGAGCCACGGCAGCGCGCCGACGAGCGCCACGACGCCGCCGATCGCGACGACGCGGGACGCCCCGACGACGAGCCCGTCGCGCGCGCGGCCCATCAGCGCTCGACGCGCGTGTCGACCGTGATGAGCGCGCGCTCGCGGGGATCGCGCACGGCGCCCGTCACCCCGGCGGCCTCGCCCTGGATCACGCGCTCGTGCAGGAGCGGCACCGCGGCGTCGTCGGCGAGGACGAGCGCCTCGACCCGCATGATCGCGGCGCGGCGCTCGGGCCCGGCCGGCAGCGCGGACGCGTCGGCGAGGGCCTGGTCGACCGCGGGGTCGCACTCCTGCGAGATGTTGAACGAGCCCTGGCACGCGAAGTCGCTGTAGAGGTACGCGGCCGGATCCCCGGAGTCGAGCACGGTGGCGCGCGACAGGATGAAGGCGTCGAACCTCCCCGCCAGCGCGTCGGCCTCGATGTACTGGTACTCGCGCACGTCCTGGCTCACGTCGAAGCCGGCGGCCTCGAGCTGCTGCTCGAGCTGCACGGCGACCTCGGGGAGCTCGGCGCGGTCGGTGAACGTGCCGAGCGTGATCGGCACGCCGTCGACCTGCGCGGGAGTCGCCCTGCCCGTCAGCGCGTCGCGGTACGAGGCGCCGTCGCGGAGGTCTGCGGCCCAGGGCAGCGCGGGTCCGAGGAGCCCGGTGGCCGCGTCGGCCCGGCCCTCGTACACGCCGGAGACGAGGGCGGCGCGGTCGACCGCGGCCTCGGCGGCGGCGCGCACGCCCGGGTCCGCGAAGGGCCCGGTCCGCGTGTTCAGGTACAGCGTGTTGGTGCGCGGCATCGCGACCTCGTGCAGGAGCTGCGGATCCACCTGCGCGGCCTGGCCCACGGGGATCGCCTCGACCACGTCGGCCGTCCCGGTGCGGAGGGCGGCGGCGCGCGCGGTGCCGTCGGGCACGAAGCGCACGTCGATCCCGGCGGACGCGGCGCGGCCGCCCCAGTAGTCGTCGAACCTGTCGAGCGTGGCGGAGGACGTGCCGTCGGCCGCCGTCAGGCGGAACGGCCCCGTGCCCGTGCCGACGGGCGAGACCGTGCCGTCGGCGCCGTACGCGGAGGCGGCGAGGATCGCGAGCTGCGGGCTCGACATGCGCTGCGGCACGAGCGGGTCGGGCGTCGCGGTGCGCACGAGGACGCGGTCGCCGTCGGCGGTGGCCGTGAGGTCGACGCCGTCGAGGATCCGCGGCTTCGGGCTCGCGGTCGCCGCGGCGGTGAGCGAGTCGGCGGCCTGCGCGGCCGTGAGGGTCGTGCCGTCGTGGAAGGGCACGTCGGGGCGGATGTCGAAGGCCCACGTCAGGTCGTCGACGCGGGTCCAGCCGGTGGCGAGCTGCGGCTGCGCGTCGCCGAGGTCGTCGAGGGTCACGAGCGTCTCCGCGGTGCTCCAGCGCGCGAGCTTGAAGGCGTCGTCGCTGAGGGGCGTGAGGCCGGAGCGCGGCGGCTGCAGCATGGCGAGGCGGATGCGGCCGTCGCCGTCCTGTCCGCCTCCCGTCGTGGATCCCGGGCTCGTGGCGAAGCAGCCGCTGAGGGCGAGCGTGGACGCGGCGGCGAGGGCGATCAGGGCGGCGGAGCGGGCGGGGTGGGGGCGTCTAGCGGGCATGGGGTCCTGTCTCGGGGATGCGCGGGGCATCGACGGCGATGCGCGGGGCATCGGGGGTGGTGGTCGGGGGAGCGGGCGTTGCGCGCGGGGACGCGGCGCGGCCGGGTGCGGGCGCGTCGGGCGCGTGGGGCGCGTCGTGCGCGGGGACGGGCGCGGGCAGGAGCCGGGGCAGGCCGACGGCCGCCGCGACGGGCAGCACGGCGAGGATCCCCCAGGCGACGGCCGGCGCCGCGTCGAGCAGGGATCCGACCACGCCGCCGGCGACGAGCACGGCGACGCCGCCGCAGCTGGCGAGCAGGCCGTAGAACGACGCGGTCGGACGGCCGGCGGCGAAGGACGGGACGAGCTCCATGGTCACGGGGCCCGCGGTCATGTGGCCGAGCGTGAGGCAGACGACGAGGAGCGCGGCGGGCACGAGCTCGGCACCCGCGGGCGGCGGCACGACGGACGCGACCGCGAGCGCCGCGAAGCCCGTGGCGGTGGTGCCGAAGCCGAGCGCGAGCGCGCGACCGGGGCCGAGCCGCTTCGCGAGGAGGGCGACGGGCCACTGCAGCGCGATCGTGAGCAGCGAGACGGCGAGGAACGCGGATCCGACCGCCGCCGTCCCCGCACCTGCGCGCGCGAGCTCGAGCGGCAGCCCGAGGTAGAGCTGGTTGTAGGCCACGAGGTCGACGGCGAAGAGGGCGGAGAACGCGAGGAAGCGGCGGTCGCGGACGGCGGCCCAGCGGTCGGCGACGGGGGCGGCGACGGGGACACCTATGTGGGCGGCGCCGGCAGCAGCACCGGCGGCAGCACCGGCGACGGGCGCGGATCCCGGGCGCGACTCCCCGGGCGATGCCGCGACGGCCCGCCCCGCGTCCGCCGGGATCACGCACCACAGCGCCACCCCCACGGCCGCGAACAGCGCCGCGCCCACGAGCACGGTCGCGGAGAACCCCAGCCCGAGCAGGGCGGCGCCCACGAGCGGACCCACGGCCGCGCCGATCTCGCCCACCAGCACGAGCGCCGCGAACAGCGAGGGTCGCCCGGGCCGCCGGGTGGGACGGGACCGCGCGTCGGCGGCGGCCACGAGGCTCTGCAGCGCCGGGCTGAACAGCGCGCCGCCGAGTCCCGTGAGGATCGCGCCGACGAGGAAGCCGACGAGGTCCGCGGCCAGCGCGAGCCCCAGGTAGCCGGACACGCGCACGACGCAGCCCGCGGCGATGAGGGTGCGCGGGCCGAACCGGTCGGCGAGCATGCCGCCGAGGAGGAACAGGCCCTGCTGGCTGAAGGTGCGGGCGCCGAGCACCAAGCCGATCGCGAGGGCGCCGAGCCCGAGGTCGTCGCGCATCACGACGGCGAGGAACGGCACGACCGCGTAGAAGCCGAGGTTGAACACGAGCTGGCTGGAGAGGAGGACGGCGGCGTGGGGCGCGGTGGTGCCCGGGCCCGCGGGTCCGGGCGGGTGGGACGCGGTCATGCGGTGAGCGCTCCCGGCAGCCGGGGCACGGCGTCGGCGAGCTCGCGCGTGGCCGGATGCGCGGGGTCGGCGAGCAGGCGCCCGGTCGGCCCCTCCTCCGCGATCCGCCCGCCCGCGAGCACCGCGCTGCGCCCGCAGAGCCGCGCGACGGCGTCGAGGTCGTGCGACACGAGCACGAGCCCCAGGCCGCGCTCGCGCACGAGGTCGCCGAGCAGCTCGATGATCCGGTCGCGCAGCGGCAGGTCCACCCCGCTCACGGGCTCGTCGGCGAGGAGGATCCCCGGGGAGGTCGCGATGGCCCGGGCCAACGCCACGCGCTGCGCCTGCCCGCCGGACAGCTCGCGGGGCCGGCGGTCGGCGAGGGATGCGGCGAGGCCGACGTCGTCGAGGGCGCGGGCGACGATCGCGGCGTGGTCGCCCGGCACGTCGAGGCGGCGCAGCGGCTCGCGGATGAGCTGCCGCACGGTCATGCGCGGCGCGAGGCTCGCGCCCGGATCCTGCGGCACCATCTGCACGCGCCGCCGGTACCAGCGGAGGGCGGATGCGCGGCCGGGTGCGACAGCGCGGTCGCCCAGCGCGACGGTGCCCGCGGTCGGCGCCTCGAGGGCGAGCAGCACGCGCAGCAGGGTCGACTTGCCGGATCCGGAGCGGCCCACGATCCCGACCGTCTCGCCGGGCCCCACGCGGAAGGTCACGTCGTCGAGCGCGGGTGCGGGGCCGGGGGCACCGGATGCGCGGGCAGCCCGAGCCGCGCGGCGCCCCGCGGGGTCGCGGCGCGGCGGGTACCGGTGCGTGATCCCCGTCGCGGTGAGCGCGTCGGTCATCGGGCCGCCACCGCGCCGAGCGGGGTCGACGCGGACGCCGCCGGCGCGACGCGATCCGCGGATCCGCCGCCCGCCCGCCGCGCCGCCGCCGCCACGAGCGCCCGGCTGTACGCGTGCCGCGGTCGCCGCACGAGCTCGCGCATCGACCCGGCCTCGACCACGCGGCCGGCCTCGAGCACGACGACCCGGTCGCACAGCGCCGCGGCGACCGCGATGTCGTGGGTGATGAAGAGGAGCGACTGGCCGGTCGCGTCGAGGCGGCGGCGGATCACGTCGACCACGCGCGCCTGCGTCACGACGTCGAGCGCGGTCGTCGGCTCGTCGGCCAGCAGCAGGTCGGCGCGGCAGAGGAGCGCGAGAGCGAGGCAGACGCGCTGGCGCTGGCCGCCCGACAGCTCGGCGGCGAAGGCGGGGAGCGTGCCGTCGGGATCCTCGATGCCCACGTCGGCGAGGAGCGCGACCACCTCGCGTCGGGCGTCGCGGCGGGTGAGGAGCCCGCCGTCCGCGGCGGATCCGCGGGCCCGGCTCGCGCGCAGCGCCGCGACGAGCTGCGCGCCCACCGTGATGAGCGGGTTCAGCGCCGCGAGGGAGTCCTGCTGCACGGCGGCGACGCGGCCGAGGCGCGCGCGGGGCGCGTCCGGCGCGACGGCGCGGCCGTCGAGCTCGACGACTCCGCGCACGCGGGATCCGGGCGGCAGCGTCCCGAGCACGGCCTGTGCGGTGAGCGACTTGCCCGATCCGGACGCGCCCACGAGCGCGACCCGCTCGCCCGCCCCGACCCGCAGGTCGACGTCGTGCACGAGCGGCGCCCGGTCGATCGCGACGGAGAGGGAGCGGACGTCGAGGGCGGGCTGCACCGGGCCCCCGTCCGTCCGCGCCGGGTGCCGGGCGGTCCGGCGGCGCTCCCGACGACCTTACTGATACTCGTTCTCGATATCAAAACCGAGCGGAGGGAAGGTCAGGCTCCGCGGATCCCCTTCAGCAGCAGCGCCGTCGTGACCGCGGCCTCGGCCGCCTCGGCGCCCTTGTCCTCCTTCGACCCCGGGAGCCCGGCGCGGTCGATGCCCTGCTGCTCGTCGTCGAGCGTGAGCAGCCCGAAGCCGATCGGCTTGCCCGCGAGGAGCGACGCCTGCGTGAGGCCGGAGGTCGCGGCGTCGGACACGTACTCGAAGTGCGGGGTCCCGCCGCGGATGATCACGCCGAGCGCGACGACCGCGTCGGCCCCCGCGTCGAGCGCCGCGCGCGCGACCACGGGCAGCTCGAAGCTGCCGGGCACGCGGATCACCGTGGTGGTCACGCCCGCCGCGTCGAGCACGCGCTGCGCGCCCGCGAGGAGGCCCGCGCTGATCTCGTCGTGCCAGCGTCCGGCGACGACCGTGACCCGGAGGCCGCTCCCGTCGAGCGCGGTCGGGTCGATCTCGGGTGCTCCGTGTCCGCTCATGCGGTCTCCTCCTGGGGTGATGCGGTCGTGGTGGTCAGGCCGTCGGGCGCCTCGGCGTCCGGGTAGGCGTCGGATCCGATGTGCATGTCGGTGTCGAGCACCATGCGGTGCCCCATGCGGTCGCGCTTCGTCTCGAGGTAGCCGGCGTTCACGTCGTTGACGCCGACGACGAGCGGCACGCGCTCGGTCACCTCCACGCCGTGCGCCTCGAGCTGCCGCACCTTCTCGGGGTTGTTCGTGAGCAGGCGCACGTCCTCGATCCCCATCTCCTGCAGGATCGCCGATGCCGCGCCGTAGTCGCGCGCGTCCGCGGGGAGGCCGAGGGCGACGTTCGCGTCGAGCGTGTCGAAGCCGTCCTCCTGCAGCCGGTACGCGCGCAGCTTGTTGACGAGGCCGATCCCGCGGCCCTCGTGCCCGCGCAGGTAGACGACGACGCCGCCGTCCCGCTGGATCTCGTCGAGCGCCGCGTCGAGCTGCGGCCCGCACTCGCACTTGAGGGATCCGAGCGCCTCGCCCGTCAGGCACTCCGAGTGCACGCGCACGAGCGTCCCGTGCGCGCGCGGCTCGCCCGCGACGATCGCGACGTGATCGGCGCCCGTCGTGCGGTCGCGGTAGGCGCGCAGCTTCACGGAGCCGTGCGTGGTGGGGACGGTGGTCTCGACCTCGAAGATCACGCGCGACGCCTCGGGGATGGCGACGGCGGGCTCGAGCGGACGATCGCAGTGGAACTCCTCGAGGTGCGCCTTCAGCGCCTCGATCGTGACGACCAGCACGCCCTCGCGCTCGCCGAGGGCGAGGAGGCCCGGGAGCCGCATCATCTCGCCGTCGTCCTGCACGATCTCGCTGATCGCGCCGACGGGCGTGAGGCCCGCGAGCGTCAGCATGTCGACCGCCGCCTCGGTGTGGCCGTCGCGCTCGCGCACGCCGCCGTCGACCGCGCGCAGCGGCAGGATGTGGCCCGGCCGGTGCAGGCTCGTCGGCACGCTGCCGAGGTCGGCGAGCACGCGCAGGGTGTGCGCCCGGTCGGACGCGCTGATGCCCGTGGAGAGCCGGTCGGCCGCGTCGACGGAGACCGTGTAGGCGGTGCCGCGCGGATCCCGGTTGTCGGCCACCATGAGCGGCAGCTCCAGCCGGTCGGCGATCTCGTTGGTCATGGGCGCGCAGATGAAGCCCGACGAGTGCTTCACGAGCCAGGCCACCCACTCGGGCGAGGCGGACTCGGCGGCGAGCAGCACGTCGCCCTCGTTCTCGCGACCCTCGTCGTCGACGACGATCACGGGGCGGCCCGCACGCAGCTCCTCCAGCGCGGCGGGGATGCCGGCGAGGCTCACGCGCCCGCCTCCTCGGTGCCGGTGCCGGTGCCGGTGCCGGTGCCGGTGTCCCGCGCGTCGAGCGCGAGCATCCGCTGCACGTGGCGCGCGAGCACGTCGGTCTCCAGGTTGACCTCGTCGCCGGGCTCGAGCGCTCCGAGCGTGGTGGCGGTGAGCGTCTCGGGGATGAGCGACACCTCGAACCACGCGTCGGCGTCCGGGGTGTCCGTGGCGCTGACGGCGCTCACGGTGAGGCTCACGCCCTGCACCGTGATGGATCCGCGATCCACCACGAGCGGCGCGAGGTCGGCGGGCAGCGAGAAGCGGAGGATCCGCCACGCCTCGCCCGGCGTTGTCGCGAGCAGGCGCCCGGTGCCGTCGACGTGGCCCTGCACGATGTGGCCGCCCAGGCGGTCGCCCACGCGCGCGGCGCGCTCCAGGTTCACGCGGTCGCCCACGCCGAGGCGTCCGAGCGAGCTCATCACGAGCGTCTGCCGCATGACGTCGGCGGTGAAGCCCTCGGGCGTCTGATCGACGACCGTGAGGCACACGCCGTCGACGCTGATGGAGTCGCCGTGGCGGGCGTCGGACACCGCGAGCGGCGCCTCCACCGTGATCCGGGCGGAGTCGCCCTCGGCGTCGAGCGCGAGGACGCGTCCGCGCTCCTCGATGATCCCTGTGAACATCACTGGCCTTCCGTGGTGGGTCGCGCGGTCACGAGGAGGTCGTCCCCGAGCCGCGTCGTGCTGATGAGGGTGAGTCGGTGGGCGGCCGGCATGCTCGGCACGCCGAGGTCGCCGGTCGCGGTGCGCGGGCCGCCGAGCAGCACGGGCGCGAGGTAGGCGACCACCTCGTCCACGAGCCCGGCGGCGACCAGCGCGGAGACGATCGTGGGGCCGCCCTCCACGAACACATGGCGGATCCCGCGTCGGCCGAGCTCCGCGAGCGCTTCCGCGGGGTCGTGGCCCGCGATGCGGATCAGCCGGCGCGGGTGCCGGTGCACGGCCGCGTCGTCGGGGATCGCGCGCTCGCCGAGCACGACGGGCGCGGGCTGGTGCGGGTACGGGATCCCGTCGGGCCGGCGGGCCGTGAGCGCGGGGTCGTCGGCGAGCACGGTGCCCGTGCCCACGAGGATCGCGTCGGCCTCGGCGCGGCGGCGGTGCACGTCCTCCCGGGCGGCGGGCCCCGTGATCCAGCGGCTCGTGCCGTCCGCGGCGGCGATGCGGCCGTCGAGGCTGGAGGCCCACTTCGCGGTGACGAAGGGGCGACCGAGCCGGGCGGATCCGAGCCACACGCGCAGGAACGCCGCGGCCTCCTCGGCGAGCACGCTGTCGGTGACCTCGATGCCCGCGGCGCGCAGCCGTGCGGCGCCACCCGAGGACTCGGCGCCCGGGTCGGCGACCGCGTAGGCGACGCGCGCGACGCCGGCCTCGATCAGGGCAGCTGCGCACGGACCGGTGCGCCCGGTGTGGTTGCAGGGCTCGAGCGTGACGACGGCGGTGGCACCGCGTGCCCCGCCCGCGGGCAGCTGCCGCAGCGCGTCGACCTCGGCGTGCGCGGATCCGGCGCCGCGGTGGCGGCCCTCGGCGATGACGCGGCCGGACGCGTCGAGGATCACGCAGCCGACGCGCGGGTTGGGGCCCCACGCGGGACCCTCGGCGGCGAGCTCGAGGCCGCGGCGCATCGCGCGCTCGAGCGCGGGTGCGTCGGCCGCGTGCTGGCCGGCCGCGTGCCCGTGCGCTGCCGTCGGGTCGTCGTGCATGGTGTCCTCGTCCGTGGACGGACTCCGGGCGCGGTCGACGAGACCTCGACGCCGGCAGGCTCGCTGGCGCCGCGTGCGCCTCCCATCCGGACTTTAACCGTCGGTCCCGGAATCCCACCGGATCGGCGGACGAGGCTCCCGGGGACCCGGTCGCGCATCGTCCGTTCGCGGACTGTCACCGCCGGCTCGGATTTCCACCGACCCCGGAGCACGTGTATGCCACGAGATTAGCCCACGCGGCTGCGAGGCCGGGCTCCGTGACGCCCCGCGACCTACGCCGTCAGCGGACGCCGATGAGGTCCACGGCGTCGGCGAGCTCGGCGAGCGCCGTGATCCGCACGACGCCGGCCGGCAGGGGAGCGTCCCCGTCGCCCAGGGCGTCGAACCAGACGCCGCCGGCGAGGCCCGCGTCGACCGCACCGAGCGCGTCGGTGCGCAGCCGGTCGCCCACCATCACGGCGTCGGCCGGATCCACGCCCGCCTCCGCGCACGCGAGCAGGAAGATGCGCGGGTCGGGCTTCGTGAAACCGAGGTCGCCGGAGCAGATCACGGGGGAGAGGCGCGCGGTGAGCCCGGCGGCGGCGATCTTCGGCTCCTGCTGGCTGCGCTCGCCGTTCGTCACGACGCCGAACCGCACGCCCGGGTGCCGCCGTCCCATCTCGTCGAGCGCCTCGACGGCACCGGGCAGCGGCCGCCACGACGCCTCGTAGCCGGCGAGGTAGCCGCCGAACCAGGCGTCCGTCGCGGCGTCGTCCTCCGCGAGCGCGGCGGCGAGGTCGGCGGCGTCGGCGGATCCCCACGCGGCCAGGAACCCGCGCACGCGTGCCCGCCGCTGGCCCCGGTAGTCGAGCTCGCCCGCGAGGTAGCGGTGGTAGTGCTCTTCCTCGAGGGCGACCCACAGCGCGACGGCGCGGTCGCGCTCGTCGGCGTCGGAGGCGTCGAGGTGCCCGCGCGCGGCGAGGTGCGCGGTGATCCCGTCGGCCACGGCGCCGCGGTGGTCCACCAGCGTGTCGTCGAGGTCGAGGAGGACCAGCCGCAGGGTCATCGGCCGGCGCGCCGCACGAGTCCGACGGCGTCGTAGACGCGCGCCAGCATGGCGTCGGCCCGCTCCTCGGCGCGCTCGGCGTTGCCGGCGAGCACGCGGTCGAGCTCGGCCGGGTCGTCCAGCAGCTCGAGCGTCCGCGCGCGGATCGGCTCGAAGACGCCCGTGACGGTCTCGGCCACGTCCTTCTTCAGGTCGCCGTAGCCCCGGCCCGCGTAGCGCTCCTGGAGTGCATCCACGGCCGTGCCCTCGAAGGCCGAGAGGATCGTCAGCAGGTTCGAGACGCCGGGCTTCTCGCCGCGGTCGAAGCGGATCTCGCGGTCCGCGTCCGTGACGGCCGAGCGGATCTTCTTGGCCGTCTTCGCGGGCTCGTCCAGCAGCCACACCACGCCCGCGTCGGAGGCGGAGGACTTGCTCATCTTCGACGTCGGGTCCTGCAGGTCGTAGATGCGCGCCGTGTCCTTCTGGATCATGGGCTCGGGGATCGTGAACACGTCGCCGAAGCGCCCGTTGAAGCGCTTCGCGAGGTCGCGCGTGAGCTCCACGTGCTGCTTCTGGTCGTCGCCCACGGGCACGACCTCGGTGCCGTACAGCAGGATGTCGGCCGCCATGAGCATCGGGTACGCGAACAGGCCGACCGTCGTCGAGTCGGCGCCCTGCTTCTGCGACTTGTCCTTGAACTGGGTCATGCGGCTGGCCTCGCCGAACCCGGTGAGCGTGTTGAGGATCCACGCGAGCTCGGTGTGCGCTGACACGTGCGACTGCACGAAGAGCGTGGAGACGGCCGGGTCGATGCCCGCGGCGATGTACTGCGCCGCGGTGCGCCGGGTGCTCGCGCGGAGCGCCGCGGGGTCCTGCGGCACGGTGATGGCGTGCAGGTCGACGACGCAGAACACGGCGTCGTGCGTGGTCTGCAGCTCCTTCCACTGCAGGAGCGCGCCGATGTAGTTGCCGATCTGCAGCGAGTCGGCGGACGGCTGCATGCCGGAGAAGAGGACGGGACGTGCGGTCATGGCGATGCCTTCGTGAGGGGAGCGCGGGGCGCTCGCGGGGCGCCGGTGCGGCGCGGAGGGGAGGGGAGGGGAGGGGGAGAGGCGGTGCGGGCGACGGGTCAGATCGCGTAGTCGACGACCACGGGCGTGTGGTCCGACCATCGCTGGTCGTACGCCTCGGCGCGGTCGACCGCGTAGCCCACGACCTTCTCCGCGAGGGCGGGGGTCGCAAGCTGGTAGTCGATGCGCCAGCCCGTGTCGTTGTCGAACGCCTTGCCGCGCCAGCTCCACCACGTGTAGGGGCCGTCGACCTCGCCGGCCTGCTGGCGGCCGACGTCGACCCAGCCGAGGCCGGTCCCGGTGGATCCGTCGACGCCGGTGACCTCCTCGCCGCGCGCGCCGAGGATGCGGTCGAGGTAGGCGCGCTCGCGCGGCAGGAACCCGGCGCGCTTCACGTTGCCCTTCCAGTTGCGGATGTCGAGCTCGCGGTGGCCGACGTTGAGGTCGCCCACCACGACGGCGAGCTCGGAGTGCTCGGCGATCTCGGGCAGGCGCCGCTCCATGCCGTCGAGGAACTTCCACTTCTCGTCCTGCTTGGCGGTGCCGACCTCGCCGGAGTGCACGTAGGCGCTCACGACCGTGACGATGGTGCCGTCCACGTCGTAGTCGGCCTCGAGCCAGCGGCCCGCGCTGTCGAAGTCCTCCTCGCCGATCGCGACGCGGTGGATCTCGGCGCGGCGGCGGCTCGCGATGGCGACGCCCGCGCGGCCCTTGGCGGTCGCGGCGTCGTGCAGCACGTTCCACTCGGGACCGAGGAGGCCCTCGATGTCGCTCGTCTCGGCGCGGACCTCCTGGATGGCGAGGATGTCGACGTCGCGCGTGGCCAGCCACTCGCCCATGCCCTTGCGGAACGCGGCCCGGATGCCGTTCGTGTTGATGGACGCGACGCGGAGGTTCGAGGGCATGGAGACGATCCTAACGGCGGTGCTCTCCCCGCAGCCGGAGCAGGACCCGGGTCAGCCCGCGCGATGCCCCGTACCTCTCGCGGGCTCGCGCGCGCTCCTCCTCCTCGAGGATCCGCCGGGCCTCGTCGAGCTTCGCGACGCGCTCCTTCTCCAGCTCCTCGGGGCTGAGGCGGCGCGCGTCGATGCCGCGGTCGCGCATGCCGACGGCGATCCACGAGGCGCAGATCAGGATGACCTGGCAGATGAGGTTGAACCAGATCAGCAGGCCGATGATCACCGCGAACGACGCGAGCAGCGGGTTCCGGGTGGCCCCCCCGAGGAGCGCCGTGCCGAGCACCTTGAGGACGCCCATGGCCACGCCGCCGAGGAGCGCGCCCTGCAGGAGCTGCGGCCGCGGGATCCTGACGCCCGAGAGGATCCGGTAGGCGCCCGCGAGCACGGCCGTGTCGAGCGCGAGCACGAGCGCGAGGCCCACGGTGCGACCGACGACGATCGCGAGCAGCGAGTCCTCGCCGACCTGCATCAGCCCGAACACGAAGCCGAGGAGCCCGGTGCTCACCACCGAGAGCGCGGCCGAGAGCACCATCGCGAGCGCGAAGACCAGGGCGAGCCCGAGGTCCTTGACCTTGAGCAGCAGGAAGAACGTGGTGGGCGGCGGCAGCTCGAAGATGCGGCGCACCGAGTCGCGCGTGGAGGCCAGCCAGCCGAGCGCGGTGACGAGGAGGCCGATGGAGCCGATGATCCCGGTCGCGCGCACGGCGTCGGAGGCGAGCAGCGCCTCGGGGTCCTTGATGGCCCCGTTCGGGCCGAAGAGCCCGGGGACCGCGCCCTGGATCAGCGTGAGCAGCGAGTCGAGGAGCGCAGGGTTGTCCGCGAGCACGGACCCCGCCACGGAGAAGCCGACCGCGAGCGCCGCGAACACCGCGAACACCGCCTGGTACGACATGCCGGCCGCGAGGATCGGTCCGCCCGCGGCCCCGTAGGCGAGGAGCACGCGCACGGGCTTGAGCTCCATCACGCGCGCGAACAGGGCGGGGATGCCGGTGGGCGCGGGCGGCCCCCCGGAGGCCGGGGTGGGAGCGGGGGATGCGGGGCGTCCGCGGCCGTCGGGGGCGGTCATCCCCCGAGGATACGGGCCGCCAGCCCCCTGATAGCGTGGACGGGCCGTTCCGGCACCCCGACCGGACAGCCACCCGCGCGGGCGCCGTCCGTCCGCGCGTCACGCACCCGAGCGAGGGAGTCCCTGTGCGCATCACCGGCATCGGAGTAGGACACGGAGTGGCCACCGGGCCCGTGATGAGGATGCCCGACCCGCTTCCCGAGCCCGGCACGGAGCCCTTCACGGGCGACGCCGACGCCGAGGTCGCGCGCGTCGCCGAGGCCCTCGCCGCGACAGCCGACGACCTGGCCGCGCGCGGCGCCCGCGCGGGCGGCGACGCGAAGGACGTGCTCGACGCGCAGTCCCTCATGGCGCGCGACCCCGCGCTCCTCGACTCGGTCGGCCGCCTCGTCGGCCAGGGACGCTCGGGGGAGCGCGCCGTGTTCGAGTCGTTCGCGACCTTCCAGGAGCTCCTCACCGGGATGGGCGGCTACATGGCCGAGCGCGCGGCGGACCTCGCGGACGTCGCCCAGCGCGTCATCGCCCGCCTCCGCGGCGTGCCCGCGCCGGGCATCCCCACCGCCGACGCGCCCTTCGTCCTCGTCGCGCGGGACCTCGCGCCCGCCGACACCGCGCTGCTCGACCTCGACCGCGTGCTCGCCCTCGTCACCACCGACGGCGGCCCCACCAGCCACACCGCGATCCTCGCCCGCAGCCGCTCGATCCCCGCCATCGTCGGCGCGACGGGCGCCGCGGACCTCGCCGAGGGCGACGAGGTCGTCGTCGACGCGGCCGCCGGCATCGTGATCGTGCACCCCGATGACGCGGAGCGCGAGGACGCCGTCCGCCGGATCCGCGCCCGCGAGGAGGCGCTCGCCGCTCCCATCACCGACGGCGCGCTCGCCGACGGCACGCCCGTCCCGCTCCTCGCCAACCTCGGATCCCCCGACGAGGCCGCACGCGCGGTCGAGCTCGGCGCGGAGGGCGTCGGCCTCTTCCGCACCGAGTTCCTCTTCCTCGACGCCGCCGAGGCGCCGTCGGTCGCGGCGCAGACCGCGCAGTACACCGCGCTCCTCGAGGCGTTCCCGGGCCGCAAGGTCGTCGTCCGGGCGCTCGACGCCGGTGCCGACAAGCCGCTCGCCTTCCTCACCGACGCAGATGAGGAGAACCCGGCACTCGGCCTCCGCGGGCTCCGCGCGCTCCGGGCGAACGAGGGGATCCTCCGCGACCAGCTCACCGCCCTCGCCGCCGCGGACGCCGCCACCGACGCCGACCTCTGGGTCATGGCGCCCATGGTCGCCGACGCGGAGGAGACCGCGTACTTCGTGGAGCTGGGGCGCGAGCTCGGCCTTGGCACCGTGGGCGTCATGGCCGAGGTGCCGTCGCTCGCGCTCCTCGCCGACCAGGTCGTCGAGGTCGCCGACTTCGTGAGCGTCGGCACCAACGACCTCACGCAGTACACGATGGCGGCGGATCGCCTGCTCGGCTCGGTCGCCTCCTACCAGGACCCCTGGCACCCCGCGGTCCTCCGCCTCGTCCGGACGCTGGGCGACGCGGGCCAGGCGTCCGGCACGCCCGTGGGCATCTGCGGCGAGGCGGCGGCGGATCCGCTGCTCGCGGTGGTGCTCGTCGGCCTCGGTGCCACGAGCCTGTCCATGACGCCCGCCGCGCTCGCCGACGTCCGCCTCGAGCTCGGCCGCCGCACCCTCGACGAGGCGCGCGCGGCCGCCGAAGCGGTCCTCACGGCGCGCACCGCCGCCGAGGCGCGTGCCGCGGCCGAGCGGATCCTCGCGGCCGGCTAGCCGCGCGCGGCACGGCGGAAGGCCCCGCAGCTCCGAGGAGCTGCGGGGCCTTCGTGGTCCGGGGGAGGGGAGGCGCTACGCCTTGCCGCGCATGATCGCCTGCTTGACCTCGGCGATCGCCTGCGTCACCTGGATGCCGCGCGGGCACGCCTCGGAGCAGTTGAAGGTCGTGCGGCAGCGCCACACGCCCTCCTTGTCGTTGAGGATGTCGAGGCGCACGTTCGACTCGTCGCGCGAGTCGAAGATGAAGCGGTGCGCGTTGACGATGGCGGCGGGGCCGAAGTACTGGCCGTCCGTCCAGAAGACGGGGCACGACGACGTGCACGCGGCGCAGAGGATGCACTTCGTGGTGTCGTCGAATCGGGCGCGCTCGGCGGCGGACTGGATCCGCTCCTTGCCCTTCTCCGGCTTCGTGTTCGAGATGAGGAAGGGCTGCACGTCGCGGAACGACTCGAAGAACGGCTCCATGTCGACGACGAGGTCCTTCTCCAGCGGCAGGCCCTTGATGGCCTCCACGTAGATGGGCTGGTCGATGTCGAGGTCCTTGATGAGCGTCTTGCAGGCCAGGCGGTTGCGGCCGTTGATGCGCATCGCGTCGGATCCGCACACGCCGTGCGCGCAGGAGCGGCGGAAGGTCAGCGACCCGTCCTGCTCCCACTTGATCTTGTGCAGCGCGTCGAGGATCCGGTCGGTCGGGTAGACCTCGACGTCGAAGTCCTCCCACCGGGGCTCGGCATCCTGGCCCGGCAGGTAGCGGCGGATGATGAGGGTCACCGTGAAGGTGGGGATGGCCGAGGCCTCTCCCGCGGGGGGTGCGTCCAGGGTTGCGGTGCTCACGATTCGAGTCCTTTTCCGATCGGTGCTGCGGTGACGGGCGGGTGCTGACCTGAGGTCAGTACTTCCGCTCCATCGGCTGGTAGTTCGTGATGACCACGGGCTTGGTGCTCAGCTTGATGTGGTCGCCGGCGTCCGTGCTGTGGGCGTCGCCGGTGAGGTACGCCATGGTGTGCACCATGTAGTTCTCGTCGTCGCGCGTGGGGTAGTCCTCGCGGAAGTGGCCGCCGCGGCTCTCCTTGCGGTACATCGCCGAGTAGACGACGACCTCCGCGAGGTCGAGGAGGAAGCCGAGCTCGATGGCCTCGAGCAGATCCGTGTTGAAGCGCTGGCCCTTGTCCTGCACCTGGATGTTCGTGTACCGCTCGCGCAGGTCGGCGATCACCTTGGTGACCTCGATCAGCGTGTCCTCGGTGCGGAACACCTGGGCGTTGCGGTCCATCGACTCCTGCAGCTCGCGACGCAGCGTCGAGATCCGCTCGGTGCCGTCGGAGTTGCGCGCGCCCTCGACGAGGCCCTTCACGAAGTCGGCCGCGTCGGCGGGCAGCGGCGTGAAGTCGACCGTCTTCACGTACTCGGCCGCGTAGTTGCCGGCGCGCTTGCCGAAGACGTTGATGTCGAGGAGCGAGTTGGTGCCCAGGCGGTTGGACCCGTGCACCGAGACGCACGCGCACTCGCCGGCGGCGTAGAGGCCCGGCACCACGGTCGTGTTGTCGGAGAGGACCTCGGCCTTGATGTTGGTGGGGATGCCGCCCATCGCGTAGTGCGCGGTCGGCAGCACGGGCACGGGCTCGGTGTACGGCTCGACGCCGAGGTAGGTGCGCGCGAACTCGGTGATGTCCGGGAGCTTCGCGTCGATGACCGCGGGCTCGAGGTGCGTGATGTCGAGGTACACGTAGTCCTTGTTCGGACCGGCGCCCCGGCCCTCGCGGATCTCCGTGGCCATGCACCGCGCCACGATGTCGCGGGGCGCGAGGTCCTTGATGGTGGGGGCGTAGCGCTCCATGAAGCGTTCGCCCTCGCTGTTGCGGAGGATCGCGCCCTCGCCACGTGCCGCCTCCGACAGGAGGATGCCGAGGCCGGCCAGGCCGGTCGGGTGGAACTGGAAGAACTCCATGTCCTCCAGCGGCAGGCCCTTGCGCCAGATGATCCCGACGCCGTCGCCCGTGAGGGTGTGCGCGTTCGAGGTCGTCTTGTAGATCTTGCCGAAGCCGCCCGTCGCGAAGATCACGGCCTTCGACTGGAACACGTGGATCTCGCCGGTCGACAGCTCGAGGGCCACGACGCCCGCGGGCTGCTCCTTGCCGTCGACCTCGGCCATGACGAGGTCGAGCACGTAGAACTCGTTGAAGAAGTTGATGCCGAACTTGACGCAGTTCTGGTAGAGCGTCTGCAGGATCATGTGGCCCGTGCGGTCGGCCGCGTAGCAGGAGCGGCGGACGGGGCTCTTGCCGTGGTCGGCCGTGTGGCCGCCGAAGCGGCGCTGGTCGATCTTGCCGTCGGGCGTGCGGTTGAAGGGGAGGCCCATGTTCTCGAGGTCGATGACCGCATCGATGGCCTCCTTGGCGAGGATCTCCGCCGCGTCCTGGTCGACGAGGTAGTCGCCGCCCTTGACGGTGTCGAAGGTGTGCCACTCCCAGCTGTCCTCCTCGACGTTGGCGAGGGCCGCGGCCATGCCGCCCTGCGCCGCGCCCGTGTGGGACCGCGTCGGGTAGAGCTTGGAGATGACGGCCGTGTTCGCCTGGGGTCCCGCCTCGATCGCCGCGCGCATGCCGGCGCCGCCCGCACCCACGATGACGATGTCGAACTGGTGGTAGTGGACGCCGTCCACGATGGTGCTCGCGGAGGGCTCGGAACCGGGGGTCGCGGTGTCAGTGGTCACGGGCTTCTTTCTCGAGGCGGGAGGGGGAGCGACTAGAGGTCGCCGCAGAAGGACGGCAGCAGGTCGGCGGGCTGGCCGGCGGGGCACGGATCGAACGTGAAGACCACGAGCGTGCCGAGCACGAGCAGGACCACCGTGGACGTGACGAGCGCGCCCTTGAGGATCGTGCGGGTGCGCGGCGACGCGGCGTAGTCGTTCACGAGGGTGCGCATGCCGTTGGCGCCGTGGATGACCGCGAGCCAGAGCAGCGCGATGTCCCACACCTTCCAGAACGGGTCGGACAGCTTGCCGCCGACGAACGCGAAGTCGATGGCCTTGATGCCCTCGCCCTGGATGAGGTTGACGTAGAGGTGGCCGAAGATGAGCACGACGAGCACGACGCCCGAGGCGCGCATGTACATCCAGCCCCACTTCTCCCAGTTCACGCCGCCCTGCTTGCGGGGCTGGCGCGGCTGGCGGGGGCGCTCGACGCTGACCTGCTGTGCGATGTCGCTCATGATCAGATCCATCCCGCTTCGCTGAAGACGTTGAGGAGGTGGCGCGGCACGAAGCCCGCCATGAGCACGACCCAGAGGCCGATCACCACGTAGAACATCAGGCGCTGGTGCTTGGCGCCGAAGCGCCAGAAGTCGATGAGGATGATCCGCAGCCCGTTGAGCGCGTGGAACCCGATGGCGCCGACGAGGGCGACCTCGCCGATGCCCATGATCGGGTTCTTGTAGGTGCCGATGACCGCGTTGTACGCCTCGGGGCTCACCCGGATGAGGCTCGTGTCGAGCACGTGCACGAGGAGGAAGAAGAAGATGGACACGCCGGTGACGCGGTGCAGCACCCATGACCACATGCCCTCGCGGCCCCGGTACAGCGTCCCCGCGGGGACCTTCGGTGCGCGCGAGGTATGCGGTTCGCGGGTTCCTGCCGTCTTGATGGACACGGAACGACCCTCCCTGATGCTGGTGCCCCGTGGGCGGAGCGCCTTCGCGCCGACATTGCGCGTCGCCGTCGAGTCTACGGGCGGGTCCGGGCGGTCACCCGTTAGGGCACCCTAAGTGTGAGGGCTCGTCCGCGACCGCGTCAGGCGAGGAGCGGGACGGGGCCGGCGCCCGCGACGTCCGCCGCCTGGAACGCCGAGCCGCGGGCCGAGACGGCGCGGCCGTAGTGCCCGATGAGCTCGTCGCCGATCGTGGCCCAGGACCGGCCGAGCACGGCGCGGCGGCCCGCCTCGCCCATCCGCAGCCGCATCGGCTCGCTGGCCACCAGCTCGTCCACCAGGCGTCGCAGGTGCGCGTCCCGAGGTGACGCGGGATCGAAGAGGAAGCCGTCCGTGCCGTGGTCGACGAGGTCGATCGGGCCACCCGCGTGCGGGGCGACCACGGGGAGGCCGGATGCGTGCGCCTCCTGCACGGTCTGGCCGAACGTCTCCTCGGTGCCGGTGTGCACGAACACGTCCATGGCGGCGTACGCGGCGGCGAGCTCGCGGCCGCCCACGCGGCCGAGCCACGTGACGGGCATGCCCGCGAGCGCGCGACGGGCGGACGCCTGGCTCGGGCCGTCGCCCGCGATGAGGAAGCGCACGCCGCGGATCCCGCGGAGTGCCTGGAGCCGCTCGAGCTGCTTCTCGGGGGCGATGCGCCCCACGTAGCCGACGATCGTCTCGCCGCCCGGCGCGACGCGGTGCCGGAGCGCGACCGCGTCCTCCATGGCGCGGTTGCGGGGGTGGTAGCGGTCGAGGTCGACGCCGCGGCCCCAGCGGGCGACGCGCTCGACGCCCGCCGCCGCGAGGTCGGCGGCAGCGGCGCTCGAGGGCGCGAGGGTCAGGTCCGCGCCCTGGTGGATCCACCGCACGAGCCGCCACACGTACGGCGCGGTGGCCGCCAGCCGGTTCCGGCGCGCGTAGCCCGCGACG
The DNA here is from genome assembly GCF_021952865.1 of Clavibacter californiensis. Classification (NCBI taxonomy): domain Bacteria; kingdom Bacillati; phylum Actinomycetota; class Actinomycetes; order Micrococcales; family Microbacteriaceae; genus Clavibacter; species Clavibacter californiensis. The sequence continues at coordinate 1,407,770 of NZ_CP040792.1, forward strand.
TCGGTCTGGAAGATGGCGACGGACGGGGTGTCGATGCGCGTCGCGGCCGCGATGGCCTGCGCGCCCAGGAAGAGGGGCGACGCGGCGTGCAGCACGTCCGGCGCGAAGTCGGTCAGGAGGCGCAGCACCTGGGGGCTGGGGATGCCGACCGGGAACTGCCGGTAGGCGATGGCGGGCACGCCGTGGACGGGGAAGCCCGCGAACTCGGACGGGGCGCCGGCGTCCGGGGCGATCACGATGGCCTGGTGCCCGCGGTCCCTGAGGTGCTCGAGCACCCGGCAGACGCTCGTGGTGACGCCGTTGACGGTGGGGAGGAAGCTCTCGCTGACGACGGCTACGCGCATGCCTCCGACGCTAGGCACCGGTGCCGACCGTGCCGCCGTCCCGTCGTGAACGCCCCGTTGCCGTCGCGTGAACTCGACGCATCCGGCTGTCTCCCAGGGTGCCGATAGTGTGGATGCATGACCGAGCAGACGAGCGCGATCTCCCGTTTCTACAGCGTGATCCCGGCAGGCGGCGTGGGCTCCCGCCTCTGGCCGCTGTCCCGCGCGGACGCCCCGAAGTTCCTCCACGACCTCACGGGCTCCGGCCGCACGCTGCTGCGCGACACGTGGGAGCGGCTCGCGCCGCTTTCCGGCGAGGACCGGATCATGGTCGTCACCGGCCGCGCCCACCGCGCCGCCGTCGAGGCCCAGCTCCCCGAGCTCACCGACCCGAACGTGGTCCTCGAGAGCGAGGGGCGCGACAGCACCGCCGCGATCACGCTCGCCGCGGCGATCCTCCAGCGCCGCGAGCCGGGCGTCATCATCGGCTCGTTCGCGGCCGATCACGTCATCGCCGACCCGGACCGCTTCCGCGACACCGTCCGCGAGGCCGTCATCGCCGCCGACGCGGGCTACATCACGACCATCGGCATCACGCCCACGGAGCCCGCTACCGGGTTCGGCTACATCCACACCGGCAAGGCGCTCAGCATCCCGGACGCCCCGCACGCCCTCGAGGTCGCGTCGTTCGTGGAGAAGCCGAGCATCGGCGTCGCCCGCGGCTACGTGAAGGGCGGCACGCACCTCTGGAACGCGGGCATGTTCATCGCGCGCGCCGACCGCCTGCTCGAGGAGCTCGGCCGCACCGAGCCCGAGCTGCTGAAGGGCGTGCTCGAGCTCGCCGAGGCGTGGGACACCGCCGACCGCGGCCTCGTCGTCGACCGCGTGTGGCCGAACCTGAAGAAGATCGCCATCGACTACGCGGTCGCCGAGCCCGCCGCGGCCCGGGGCGCGCTCGCCGTGATCCCCGGCCGCTTCACCTGGGACGACGTGGGGGACTTCGCCTCCGTGGCCAAGATGCACTCGAGCGGTCGCAAGTCCGACCTCGTGATCCTCGGCGAGGACGCGCGCGTCCTGTCCGACGCGTCGAGCGGCATCGTGGTGGCCAACAGCAAGCGCGTGATCAGCCTCATCGGCGTGCGCGACATCGTCGTGGTCGACACCCCCGACGCCCTGCTCGTGACCACCAAGGAGAACGCGCAGCGCGTCAAGAGCGTGGTGGACGCGCTCAAGCTCAGCGGCGGGACGGACGTCCTGTAACGAAGGGGTAACGAACCCCTCTGGCGCTCTCCTCGGCCGGAAGGGGCCGGGAGCGCCGCCGTTAGATTCCGGGGATGCCCCGCACCCGCCGCGCCGTCCGCGCCGCCATCCTGCCCATCGCCCTCCTCTCCGCCGCGGCCCTCGCCGGGTGCGGCGCGGCCCCCGAGCCCGGCGCCACCGGATCCGCATCCGCGAGCGACTACTGCGCCCGCATGGTGACCAACTCGGGCGGCCTGCAGGACCGCTCCTTCAACCAGTCGAGCTGGGAGGGGCTCCAGCGCGCCGAGCAGGAGCTGGGGATCCAGGCCGACGTGCTCGTCTCGACGTCCGAGACCGACCTCGCCCCCAACGTCGAGCAGGCGGTGGGCACGGGCTGCGGGTTCATCCTCACCGTGGGCTACGAGCTGGCGGAGGCCACGTCGGCCGCCGCGGCGGAGAACCCGGACGTGCACTTCTCGATCGTCGACGAGGTCGTCGACGCCCCGAACGTCAAGCCGCTCGTGTTCGACACGGCCCAGGCGTCCTACCTCGCGGGCTACCTCGCGGCGGGCGTGAGCCAGACAGGCAAGGTCGGCACCTTCGGCGGCGGCAACCAGCCCCCCGTCACCCTCTTCATGGACGGCTTCGTCGATGGCGTGGCCGCGTACAACCAGGCGCACGGCACGAGCGTCGTCGCTCTCGGCTGGGACGCCGCGGCGCAGGACGGCACGTTCACGGGCGACTTCGAGGACGTGTCGAAGGGACAGACCACCACGCAGAACCTGCTCGACCAGGGCGCCGACGTGATCATGCCGGTGGCCGGCCAGGTGGGGGAGGGCGCGGCGTCGGCGATCCTCGCGCACGGCAGCGGCAAGCTCATCTGGGTCGACAACGACGGCTACGACACCCTGCCCGCCGAGTACCGCCCGCTCCTGCTCACGAGCGTGCTCAAGGACACCGGCCAGGCCGTCGTCGACATCGTGGCCGACGACCAGAAGGGCACCTTCTCCTCGGAGCCGTACGTGGGCACGCTCGAGAACGCCGGCGTGGGCCTCGCGGAGTACCACGACCTCGCCGCGTCGGTGCCGCCCGAGCTGCAGTCCGAGCTCGACGCGCTGAAGGCCCGCATCGTCTCCGGCGACGTGCAGGTGGAGTCGGTCTCGACGCCGTAGCAGAGGCCGTGTTGCCGCGGTGTTTCGGGGCCGTCGCGGATCGATAACGCTTGCGCTCGCGGGCCCGATCCGGGCTCCGGATGCATTCCCGTGCATGGGTAACATGAACGCACATCGCCCGGCTGACCCGGGCTGCACCTGGAGGCCACAGTGACCATCACCACCCGAAAGGCCGCCCTCGGCGGTCTCGCCGCCGTCGGCATCACCGCGATCCTCGCGGGCTGCGGCGCCGCCCCCGAGTCGACCGCGGGAGGCACCGGCGGCGCCGCGAAGAGCGACCTTCTGACCTGCATGGTCTCCGACTCGGGCGGCTTCGACGACAAGTCGTTCAACCAGCTCGGCTACGAGGGGCTCAACAAGGCCGTCTCCGACCTCGGCTTGACGGCTCCGAAGACGGTCGAGTCGGCGGCGGAGACCGACTTCGCGCCGAACCTCACCAACCTGGCCGACCAGGGCTGCGGCCTCATCGTCACGGTCGGCTTCCTGCTCAAGGAGGCGACCGAGGAGGCCGCCAAGGCCAACCCGGACATCGAGTACGCGATCATCGACGACGCGCAGATCACCGCGGACAACGTCAAGCCCATCACCTTCAACACGAGCGAGGCCGCGTTCCTCGCGGGCTACTCCGCCGCGGCCTACTCGAAGACCGGCACGGTCGGCACCTTCGGCGGCCTGCAGATCCCGACCGTCACGATCTTCATGGACGGCTTCGTCGACGGCGTGGACTACTACAACGAGCAGAAGGGCAAGGACGTCAAGGCCATCGGCTGGGACGTCGCGAGCCAGAGCGGGTCGTTCACGGGCGAGTTCGTCGCCAACCAGACGGCCAAGACCGCGGCCCAGACCCTCATCGACCAGGGCGCGGACGTCATCATGCCCGTCGGCGGCCCGATCTTCCTCAGCGCCGGCGAGGCCATCCGCGACTCCAGCGACAAGAAGGTCGTCATGGTGGGCGTCGACTCCGACGCGTACGAGACCGCGCCCGACCTCAAGGACCTCTTCCTCACCTCGGTGCTCAAGGGCATCGACGCGGGCGTCGAGGACGTCGTGACGACCGCGGCGGACGGCAAGTTCGACGCGACGCCGTACGTCGGCACCCTCGAGAACGGCGGCGTGGACATCGCCCCGTTCCACGACTACGAGTCGGAGGTCCCGTCGGACCTGTCCGGCGAGCTCGACACCATCAAGGCCGGCATCATCGACGGCTCGATCACCGTCGAGTCGCCGTCGTCGCTGACGAAGTAGCATCGAACGCACCGCGGGGGGATCGGCAGTCGCCGGTCCCCCCGCCGCGTGCTCACCACACCCACCGAACAGATTGATCCGATGAAGCTCGAACTGCGGGGAATCACCAAGCGCTTCGGCGCGCTGGTGGCCAACGACCACATCGACCTCGTCGTCCACCCGGGCGAGATCCACTGCCTCCTGGGCGAGAACGGCGCGGGCAAGTCCACGCTGATGAACGTCCTCTACGGCCTGTACCAGGCCGAGGAGGGCGAGATCCTCCTGGACGACCGCGTGGCCCGCTTCGCCGGACCCGGCGACGCCATGGCTGCCGGCATCGGCATGGTGCACCAGCACTTCATGCTCATCCCCGTCTTCACGGTCGCGGAGAACGTCATGCTCGGCCACGAGGAGACGAAGCTCGGCGGCCGGCTCGACCTGGCCGGCGCCCGCGCGAAGGTGCGCGAGATCTCCGCCCGCTTCGGCTTCGACGTCGACCCGGACGCGCTCGTCGCCGACCTGCCCGTCGGCGTGCAGCAGCGCGTCGAGATCATCAAGGCCCTGTCGCGCGACGCCGAGGTGCTCGTGTTCGACGAGCCGACGGCCGTGCTCACGCCGCAGGAAACCGACGAGCTCATGGTCATCATGAAGCAGCTCCGGGACGCCGGCACGGGCATCGTCTTCATCACCCACAAGCTGCGGGAGGTGCGCGAGGTCGCGGACCGCATCACCGTGATCCGGCTCGGCAAGGTCGTCGGCGAGGCGGAGCCCACCGCCAGCAACGCGGAGCTCGCGTCCCTCATGGTCGGCCGGAGCGTGTCGCTCACCGTGCAGAAGGAGCCCGCGACGCCCGGTGCCGCCGCGCTCGTGGTGCGCGACCTGACCGTGATCGACGCCTCCGGCCAGGTCGTCGTCGACGGCGTGAGCTTCGACGTGCACGCGGGGGAGATCCTCGCGATCGCCGGCGTGCAGGGCAACGGCCAGACCGAGCTGACCGAGGCGATCCTCGGGCTCCAGCCTCGCGTGTCCGGCACCATCGAGCTCGACGGGACGCGTCTCACCGGCCGCTCCGTCCGCCGCGTGCTCGACGCGGGAGTCGGCTTCGTGCCCGAGGACCGCAACGAGGACGGGCTCGTCGGCGAGTTCACCATCGCCGAGAACCTCATGCTCGACCGGTCAGACAGCCCGCCGTTCGTCGTCGCCGGATCCCTGAAGCTCGGCTACCTCGACGAGTTCGCGCGGGACCGCGTCCGCGAGTTCGACATCCGCACCCAGGGGATCGACACGCACGTCGGCCGGCTCTCCGGCGGCAACGCGCAGAAGGTCGTGCTCGCGCGCGAGCTGAGCCGCGACCTCCGCCTCTTCGTCGCGGCGCAGCCCACGCGCGGGCTCGACGTCGGATCCATCGAGTTCGTGCACACGCGCGTCGTCGAGACGCGCGACCGGGGCCTGCCCGTCATCGTCGTCTCCACCGAGCTCGACGAGGTGGCGGCGCTGGCCGACCGCATCGCCGTGATGTACCGCGGCGGCATCGTCGGCATCGTGCCCGGCGACACCCCGCGCGACGTGCTCGGCCTGATGATGGCGGGCGAGGTCCCCGCATCCGTCACCACCCCCACGACCGCCGGAGGGCGCACCGCATGACCGACGACACCACCCGTCCCGAGGGCCAGGCGCCCGAGGACCCGTCCGCGGGGCAGCTGCCCGCCTCCGGACGCGAGGCCGGATCCGTGGGCGACCCCACGCGCTCGGAGGCGCCCGCGGGCGTGCCGGCCGTGGCGACGGCCGCTCCCGGCGACGGCGACGGAGCCGACGGATCCCGCGCCGGCCAGATCCTCCGCGAGATCGCGAGCGGCAGCGCGCTTCTGTCCGTCCTCGCGGTCGTCCTCTCGCTCATCGTGGGCGCGCTGCTCATCGCCGTCACGGACGAGGAGACGCAGAAGGCGGCGGGCTACTTCTTCAGCCGACCGCTCGACACGCTCCGCGCGGGCTGGGACGCCGCCTCCGGCGCCTACTCTGCGCTCTTCCAGGGATCCATCTACAACTTCCGCCGGCCGGGCTTCGCCAACGGCATCAAGCCGCTCACCGAGACGCTGACCTTCGCGACCCCGCTGATCGCGGCCGGCCTCGGCGTCGCGCTCGCGTTCCGCGTGGGCCTGTTCAACATCGGCGCCCGCGGCCAGATGCTCATCGCCGCCGCATGCGCCGGCTGGGTCGGCTTCGGCTTCGACCTGCCGCCCGTGATCCACCTGGTGCTCGCCGTCGCCGCGGGCATCGCGGGCGGTGCGGTCTGGGGCGGGATCGTCGGCCTCCTCAAGGCGCGCACGGGCGCGCACGAGGTGATCGTCACGATCATGCTCAACTACGTCGCGTTCTACCTCCTCTCGTACCTGCTCCGGACGCCCGGTCTGCTGCAGGCGCCCGGGTCCAACAACCCGAAGACGCCCGCGATGCAGGACACCGCGATCTTCCCGGCGCTCCTCGGCGACGGGTACTCGCTGCACGCGGGCTTCCTCGTGGTCGTCGTCGCGACGGTGATCGTCTGGTACCTGCTCAACCGCTCCGGCCTGGGCTTCCGCTTCCGCGCGGTGGGCGAGAACCCGAGCGCCGCGCGGGTGGCCGGCATCGACGTCAAGAACTCGTACCTCTACGCCATGCTCATCTCCGGCGGGCTCGCGGGCCTCGCGGGGGCGAGCCAGGTGCTCGGCACGGTCACGACGGGCTTCAGCTCGGGGATCGACGCCGGCATCGGCTTCGACGCCATCACGGTGGCGCTGCTCGGCCGCAGCCGGCCGTGGGGCGTGTTCGTCGCGGGGATCCTGTTCGGCGCGTTCAAGGCCGGCGGCTTCTCGATGCAGGCGGCCGAGGGCGTGCCCATCGACATCGTCGTGGTCGTCCAGTCGCTCATCGTCCTGTTCATCGCGGCGCCCCCGCTCGTGCGGGCGGTCTTCCGCCTTCCCGCGCCGGGCCAGGCGCGTCGCACCACCCGGACCCGGAAGGCGGCGATCGCCTCATGACCGCGACGACCCCCACGCAGTCGGCATCACCCGCGCCGCACGACCCCGCGGCCGCCGCGCTCGAGCGCGCCGTCACGACCAGCTGGAAGGCGCCCGTCGCCTTCGGCGTCTTCACCGTGATCTCGCTCGTCCTGTTCGTGCTGCTCGGACGCCAGGGGTCGAGCACGTTCGGCCTCTCCACCGGGACCGACCTCATCCAGCTCGCGCCGCTCGTGCTGCCTACCGCCGCCACCGGTGTCGTCGTCACCGTGGTCCTCGCCGCCCTCACGGTGGTGTCCGCCGTGCTGGTGCGCCGGTCGGCGAAGGTGCCGCTGTGGTTCACCGCCGTGTTCGCGATCCTGTTCCTCGTCGCGTTCCTCACCTGGGCGTCCGCGGGCCAGACGATCCCGGTGCCGGGACTCCTCGTGGGCACGGTCGCCCTGTCGGTGCCGCTCATCTTCGGCGCGCTCGGCGGCGTGCTCTCGGAGCGCGTCGGCGTCGTGAACGTCGCGATCGAGGGCCAGCTGCTGGCGGGCGCGTTCGTGTCCGCTGTGGTGGCCTCCCTGACGGGTCAGCCGCTCATCGGGCTGGCGTCCGCCATGGTCGCCGGCATGCTGGTCTCGTTCGTGCTCGCCGCCTTCGCGATCAAGTACCTGGTCGACCAGGTCATCGTGGGCGTCGTGCTCAACGTGCTGGTCACGGGCCTCACGAGCTTCCTCTTCTCGCAGGTGCTGTCGGCCGACCCGGGGCGCCTCAACTCGCCGCCGCGCTTCGACCGCATCGACATCCCGGTCCTCGGCCAGATCCCGATCATCGGACCGGTGCTCTTCCGGCAGACGATCATCGTCTACGTCATGTACGTGGCCGTGTTCCTCGTCTGGTACTGCCTCTCCCACACGCGCTGGGGCCTGCGCCTCCGCGCGGTGGGCGAGCACCCGCAGGCTGCCGACACCGTGGGCATCAAGGTCTCCGCGACCCGGTTCTGGAACGTCTCCCTCGCGGGCGCCATCGCGGGCCTGGGCGGCGCGTTCTTCACGCTCGGGTCCGTCGGCGCGTTCAACAAGGAGATGACCGCCGGCGCCGGGTTCATCGCCCTCGCCGCCGTGATCTTCGGCCGGTGGGATCCGCTGCGCGCCACGCTCGCGGCCCTCCTGTTCGGCTTCGCCAGCAACCTGCAGAACGTCCTCGGCGTCATCGGGTCGCCCGTGCCGAGCGAGTTCATGCTGATGCTGCCGTACGTCGTGACCATCGCCGCCGTCGCGGGCCTCGTGGGGCAGGTGCGCGGACCCGCCGCCGCAGGCAAGCCCTACGTGAAGTCGTGAGCGCCGTGGAGCCCGTCGAGTCGGGCGGCATCGACTGGGGATCCCTCCGCGAGGCGGCGCACGAGGCCATGGGCCGCGCGTACGTCCCGTACTCCCGCTTCCCCGTGGGCGTCGCGGCCATCGCCACGGACGGCCGCGTCATCACCGGCTGCAACGTGGAGAACGCGTCCTACGGCCTGACCCTGTGCGCCGAGTGCGCGCTCGTCTCGGTCCTGCACCTCACGGGCGGCGGCCAGCTCGTCGCCTTCACGTGCGTGGACGGCGACGGCAACGTCCTCATGCCGTGCGGTCGCTGCCGGCAGCTGCTGTTCGAGCACGCGGTGCCGGGCATGCTCCTGGAGACCGTGTCGGGGATCCGCACCATCGACGAGGTCCTGCCCGATGCATTCGGCCCGAGCACGCTGAACGCCTACGGGGATCGCTCGTGAGCGCCGCGTTCGACGTCGTCGACCTCATCCGCACCAAGCGCGACGGCGGCCGCCTCTCGACCGCCGAGATCGACTGGCTCGTAGCGGCGTACACCGAGCGCTACGTGGCCGACGAGCAGATGGCCGCGCTCGCGATGGCGATCCTGCTCCGCGGCATGGACCGCACCGAGATCCGCGACCTCACCCTCGCCATGATCGCGAGCGGCGAGACGCTCGACTTCTCGCAGCTCGGCAAGCCCACGGTGGACAAGCACTCCACGGGCGGCGTGGGCGACAAGATCACCCTCCCGCTCATGCCCCTGGTCGCCTCGTACGGCGTCGCGGTCCCGCAGCTCTCCGGCCGCGGCCTCGGCCACACGGGCGGCACGCTCGACAAGCTCGAGTCGATCCCCGGCTGGCGCGCCGACCTCTCCACCGAGGAGATGGTGCAGCAGATGAAGGACCACGGCGGCGTGATCTGCGCGGCCGGCAGCGGCCTCGCCCCGGCCGACAAACGGCTCTACGCGCTGCGCGACACCACGGGCACGGTCGAGGCGATCCCGCTCATCGCCTCGAGCATCATGAGCAAGAAGATCGCGGAGGGCACGGGCGCGCTCGTGCTCGACGTGAAGTTCGGATCCGGCGCCTTCATGACCGACATCGACCGCTCGCGCGAGCTCGCCCGCACGATGGTCGAGCTCGGCACCGACGCCGGGGTGCGCACCACCGCGCTCCTCACCGACATGGATGTGCCGCTCGGCCTCGCCATCGGCAACGCGAACGAGGTGCGCGAGTCCGTCGAGGTGCTCGCGGGCGGCGGCCCCGCCGACGTCGTCGAGCTCACGCTCGCGCTCGCGCGGGAGATGCTCGCCGCGGTCGGGATCCCGGACGCCGACGTCGACGTCGCCCTCCGCGACGGCCGGGCCATGGACTCGTGGCGCGCCACCGTGCGCGCGCAGGGCGGGGATCCGGACGCCGCGATGCCCGTCGCCCGCGAGACCCACGTGGTCACCGCGGACCGCGACGGCGTGCTCGTGCAGCAGGACGCACTCCCGTTCGGCATCGCGGCCTGGCGCCTCGGCGCCGGACGCGCGCGCCAGGGGGACGCCGTGCAGCACGCCGCGGGCGTCGACCTGCACGCGAAGCCGGGGGATCGCGTCCGCCGCGGCGACCCGCTCTTCACCCTCTCCACCGACGAGCCCGAGCGGTTCGCCCGTGCGCTGGAGTCGCTCGAGGGCGCGTACCGCGTCGGCGACCCGAAGGAGCACGTCGCGCGCGGCCCGCTCGTGCGGGAGCGCATCACCGCCGAGGGCTGATCCGCCGCCCGGCCGTCGTCGGAGGATGTCGGCCGGGCCGGGCCGGGCCGGGCCGGGCCCGCGCGACGCTTCAGCCGATGCGCTCGAGCGCGTCGACCACCACGTCCCAGAACCCGGCGTGGTCGAGGTCGACGGCGACCTGGGTCGTGCAGTCGGCGGGAGCCGGCCGGCGCAGGTCCGCGACGGTCATGCCGGTCGTGTGCGTGCCCGTCAGCTCGACCGAGATCGGCGCGCGCCGGACGCTCACCAGGCGCGGGTCGATCACGCGCGCGACGGCGCACGGGTCGTGCACGGGCGGGCTGGGGAAGTCCTGCCGGTCGTGGTAGGCCCGGCCGTAGGACTCCATCGAGTCGACGACGAAGCGCGCGGCGGGCGTGCCGAGCGCGGCGATGCGCGCCATGACCTCGGGTGTCGCCGTCGCCTGGTACGTGAGGTCGAGCCCGACCATCGTCACGGGCCACGCCTCGCCGAAGACGATGTGGGCGGCCTCGGGATCGACCGCGATGTTGAACTCCGCCACGGCCGTGCGGTTGCCCCGGTGGTAGCCGCCGCCCATGAGCACGACCTCCTTCACGCGCTCGACGATGCGCGGCTCGCGGCGCACCGCGAGCGCGACGTTCGTGAGCGCGCCGAGCGGCACCAGCGTGATCTCGCCGGGCGCGTGCGCCATGACCGTCTCGATGATGAGGTCCACCGCGTGCCGCGGGTCGAGCGCCACGGTGGGCTCCGGCAGCTCGGGCCCGTCGAGCCCGGACTCGCCGTGGATCTCGGGCGCGGTCATCACGGGCCGCACCAGCGGGCGCGCGCATCCGGCGGCGACGGGCACGCCGTGGATGCCCGCCACCGTCGCGACCGCGAGCGCGTTCCGCGTCACCTTCTCCAGCGTCTGGTTGCCGGCGACGGTGGTGATGCCGACGAGCTCGACCTCGGGGCTGCCGTGCGCGAGCATCAGGGCGAGGGCGTCGTCGTGCCCCGGGTCGCAGTCGATCAGGATCTTGGTGGGCATGGGTCCTCCGGCTCGGGTCGCGGCCCGCCGACGTGTCGCGCACCGATCGTCCGTGTGCCGACTACCTCGGCGCGGGGCCGCGTCGAGGCTAGTAGATTCGTCCCATGACGATCGCTCCCGAGGACTCCACGCTGCCCGGCGGAGGGTCGTTCCGCGACCTCCCCAAGGTCTCCCTGCACGACCACCTCGACGGCGGCCTCCGCCCCGGGACGATCGTCGAGATCGCCGACGAGATCGGGCTCGAGCTGCCCGCCGCGGGTGACGAGGCGCTCGGCGAGTGGTTCCGCACCAGCGCCGACTCCGGATCGCTCGTCGAGTACCTCAAGACCTTCGACGTCACCATCGCCGTCATGCAGACCGAGGAGCAGCTGGCGCGTGTCGCCCGCGAGTTCGTCGAGGACCTCGCGGACGACGGCGTCGTCTACGGCGAGATCCGCTGGGCGCCGGAGCAGCACCTCACCCGCGGGCTCTCGCTCGACCAGGCGGTCGAGGCCGTGCAGTCCGGCATCGAGGAGGCCGTGCGCGGCGTCGAGGAGGCGGGCGGATCCATCCGCGTCGGCCAGCTCGTCAGCGCCATGCGCCACCTCGACCGGGGCACCGAGATCGCGGAGCTCGCCATCCGCCATCGCGACCGCGGCGTCGTGGGCTTCGACATCGCCGGGCCCGAAGCGGGCTTCCCGCCCTCCCGCATGCAGGGCGCGTTCGACCTGCTGTCGCGCGAGTGGATGCCCCGCACGGTGCACGCGGGCGAGGCCGACGGCCTCGAGTCCATCCGCGGCGCGCTCCTCGACGGCCGGGCCCTGCGCCTCGGCCACGGCGTGCGCATCGCCGAGGACATCGAGGTCGACAGCGAGGAGGGCGAGGACGTCTTCGTCACCCTCGGCACGCTCGCGCAGTGGGTCAAGGACCGCGGCATCCCGCTCGAGCTCAGCCCGTCGTCGAACCTGCAGACCGGCGCCATCGAGGCGTGGGGCGTCGAGATGGTCGACCACCCCTTCGACCTGCTCTACCAGCTCGGCTTCGCCGTCACGGTCAACACCGACAACCGCCTGATGAGCGGCACCAGCATCAGCCGCGAGCTGGCGCTCCTCACGGACGCGTTCGCCTACGACCTCGACGACCACGAGGTCTTCCAGCTGAACGCGGCCGCGGCGGCGTTCCTGCCGCTGGAGGAGCGCGAGGCGCTCGCCGACATCATCTCCGACGGGTTCGCCCGCCTGTAGCGCGGGGCCAGAGGCCTCCCGTCCCGCTCGACCCGTCCCGCTCGCCGCTTCGACAGAGAGGTCGCATCCCGTGCTCCCACCGCTCCCGGACGACTCCGTCACCCTCGGCGCCGACGCCGCCGACTGGCGCGCCGCCGTGCGCCTCGTCGGCGACGCGCTCGTGCGATCGGGGGCGGCCACCGCGGAGTACGGGGATGCCATGATCCGCGTGGTCGAGGAGTTCGGCGCCTACGTCGTCATCGCCCCGGGGCTCGCGCTCGCGCACGCCCGGCCCGGTCCGGAGACGCTCGCGGACGGCCTCGCGGTCGTCACCCTCACCGAGCCGGTGGCGTTCGGGCACGCGCACAACGACCCCGTGGACGTCATCGTCGGCCTCGCGGTCACGACGGTCGACCGGCACGTCTCGTCGGTCGCCGACATGGCCAACATCTTCAACGACGCCACCGCCATCCCGCGGCTGCGCGCCGCCACCACCGTCGACGAGGTCCGGCGCATCATGGCCGGCGAGGAGGGCGCATGAAGGTCGTCGCGATCTGCGGCGTGGGGATCGGCACGTCCGGCATCCTCAAGGTCAACGCGGAGCGGGCGCTCGCGCGCCTCGGCATCGAGGCGGACGTGACCGCGGCCGACCTCGCGAGCGTCGCCTCCCTCGGCGAGGACGCGCAGGTGATCCTCACGTCGCCGGAGCTCGTGGACCGGATCGGGCCCACGTACGCCGACGTCGTGGTGATCGAGAACTACTTCGACCTCGAGGAGATCTCCTCCAAGCTCGACGCCGCGCTGGGCTGATCCGCCCCGGCGGGAGCCGATGCCGCATCCGCTGTCGAGGCGGGGACCCGCCCCCCGCGGGCGATGACGATCCCGGCCGCGATGAGCGAGCCCCCGGCGATCGCCGCTCCGGCCGCGATGATCGCGGGCGACGGGCCGGTGATCGGCTGCCCCGCGAGCGCCTGGGCGGTGACCAGCGCCACCATCGCGAGGTACGCGACGGCCGCGATCGCCGTCAGCCGCACGCGCACCCGGTCGGGCGCCAGCACAGGGATCCGCCGCGCCGCCAGCCCGAGGAGCAGCGCCGCGACGGGCAGCAGCTGCAGCGCGTGCATCCCGACGAAGTGCGGGATCCGCAGGTCGCCCGATGTGGTGCTCCAGCCGAGGACGGGGAGCCCGCGACCGCCGTCCGCCGCGCCCACGGTGTGCGCGCCGGACACTCCGTGGAAGTCGGCGAGCTGGGCCGCGGTGGGCGAGGTCATGAGGTACGCGAGGCCCATGCCGACCAGCGCGATGAGGGCGCCGGCCCGGATCCCGAGCGTCAGCGCCGGGTCGGGCAGCCGCAGGCGCAGCACGGCCAGGCTCGTGAGGAAGGCGCACAGGTACAGCACGGTGACGGAGGCCGCCATGACGCCCCAGAGGGCGGTCGCCAGCGGGGTCGTGACGTTGAAGTGGCTCGTCGTCCCGGCGGCCGCCGCGCCCACGATGACCGCCTGCTCGATCACGAGCGCCACCGCGACCACGGTCCCCGCGACGTGGGCCCGCCGCCGGAAGCGCGGGAGCCGCGCGATGAGCCACGCCCACGAGACGGCGTAGACGAGGATCGACAGGGAGAACTTGGCGGGCTTGTCCCAGACCGGCGCGCCCGTCACGACGCGGTCGTCGACCAGGCCGCCCACGAGGCACGCCGCCGCGACGACGGCCATGAGCGCGGCGACCGCCATGAGGGGCCGGTGCCAGCCGAACGCGCGGCGGATCACGACGCGGCCTCCGTCGGCATCGAGATGGTGGCCTGCGCGATCCGCCGGAGCCCTGCCGCCAGCTCGTCGCCGAGCACGGTGCCGACGACCATGAGCTCGGCCATCGCCGTGCGGTCGGGCCGGGCGCTCACCTCGGCGAGGTCGGCCTCGGCCTGCACGCGCGCGGCCTCGGCGTAGCGCGTGAGGTAGGCGTCCTCCATCGGGTGCCCGGAGCGGGCGAAGGCGTCGACCGCCCGCGCTGCCTGCGCACGGCCGGCGTGCCCGTCCAGGACGCACCAGCCGGCCGCCTCGGTGACCGCGTCGATCCGGGCGAGCGCGTCGGACGCGGGCGGCTCCGTCGCCGGCGGGCCGGGCGTGAGGGCGTCCTGCGCGACCGCGAAGACGTCCTGCACGCGGCGGTCGTCGTCGTCGAGCACGGCCAGGACCTCGCGGGCCCGGGCGACGGGCAGCCGCCCGACGTCGATGAGCGCGCGGATCAGCCGGATCCGCCGCGCGTGCTCGTCGTCGTAGTCGGTGCGGTTGCCGCCGATGCGGGTGCCTGCGGGCAGCAGGCCCTCGCGGACGTAGTACTTGACGGTGGCCGGCGGGACGCCCGTGGTCTCGGCCAGTTCGGTGATGCGCATGCCGCGAGGCTAGCGCACTGATAGCAGCACTACCAGTGAACGTCGCGCAAAGATCCCCGAACCGTCGGACGGCCCGCGGATCCCCCGTCTCAGACCTCGAGCAGGAGCGGCACGGCCTGCGCGAGGTCGGCCACGACGGCGCGCGCGGCGTCGCGGCGCTCGGCCACGGTGCCCTCGGTGCTCTGGGCGTCGAGGTAGACCTTGATCTTCGGCTCCGTGCCGCTCGGACGCACGATGAGACGCGCGCCGTCGCCGAGGTGGAAGCGGAGCACGTCGCTCGGCGGCAGGTCGGCCGTCCCCTCGGCGAGGTCGTCCATGCGCTCGACGCGACGGGATCCGATCGACGTCGGCGGCGACTGCCTGAGCTTCGCCATGATGCGCGGGATGACGGTGAGGTCGGTGACGCGCACGGAGATCTGGTCGCTCGCGAATGAGCCGAACCGCTCGGCGAACTCGCGGTCGTAGTCGTCGATGGTCTGCCCGCGCGACTTCAGCAGCATCACGCCGTGGAGCACGGCGACGGCGGCGGAGATGCCGTCCTTGTCGCTCGTGATCCACGGGGCGACCAGGTAGCCGAGCGCCTCCTCGTAGCCGTAGATGAGATCCGGCACGCGGCTGATCCACTTGAAGCCCGTGAGCGTCTCGCGGTAGCCGAAGCCCAGCTCCCGGGCGACGACCTCGAGCGCGGGGGAGGAGACGAGGGACGAGGCGAACGTGCCCGTGTTGCCGTCGGCGGCGTAGCGCTCGGCGATGCCGAGGCCGAGCAGCATGCCGACCTCGTTCCCCGAGAGGCGCCGCCAGGCGCCGTGCTCGTCCGCGATGGCGACCGCGAGCCGGTCGGCGTCGGGGTCGTTGGCGATGATGAGCTCGGCGTCGGACCGCACGGCCGCCTCGAACGCGAGGTCGAGCGCGCCCGGCTCCTCCGGGTTCGGGAAGTCGACCGTGGGGAAGTCGGGGTCGGGATCGGCCTGCGCGGCGACGACGACGGGCGCGTCGACTCCGACCGCGTCGAACACGCGCGCCGCGGTCTCCCACCCGACGCCATGCAGCGGCGTGTAGACCCACGTCAGCGGGGCGAGCGGGGCGGCGAACAGGCCGGCGGTCTCCTCGACGTAGGAGTCGATCAGCGTCTCGGGCGCGATCTCGTAGTCGTCCGCCACCGGCAGCTGCTGCACGGTGCGCTCGCCCGCGGCCTTGTGGATGAAGGCCGCGATGTCGCGGTCGGCCGGGCTGACGATCTGCGCGCCGTGGTCCTCGTCGCCGAGGTAGACCTTGTAGCCGTTGTCGCGCGCCGGGTTGTGCGACGCCGTGACCATGACGCCCGCGCTCACGGCGAGGTGCTTCACCGCGTACGCGAGGACGGGCGTGGGCAGGGCCCGGGGGAGCAGCACCGTGCGGACGCCCGCGCCGGCCATGATCCGCGCGGTGTCCTCGGCGAAGACCCGCGAGTTGTGGCGCCCGTCGTAGCCGATGACGATGCTGGGCCGCGGGCTGCGGCTGCGGAGGTAGTCGGCGAAGCCGGCGGCAGCCTGCGACACGAGCACGCGGTTCATGCGGTTCGGGCCCGCGCCCAGCTCGCCTCGGAGCCCCGCGGTGCCGAACTGGAGGCGCGTCTGGAAGCGGTCGCGGATCCCGGCGGCCGCCTGCTCCCGGTCGGCCGCGCCGGCCCCGGCGGCGGTGCCGTCGACGAGGGCGAGCAGCTCGTCGACCTCTGCGCGGGTGACGGGATCCGGGTCCTGCGCCTGCCAGGCGCGCGCGGCCGCGACCAACGCCGCGGTCTCCTCCCGGCTCACAGGGCGCCCACGATGCGCGCCAGCATGCCGCCGATGCGGCCCTCGGCGGCGCGGCCGGCCTCGATGACCTCCTCGTGGCTGAGCGGGGTCTTCTGGATCCCGGCCGCGAGGTTCGTGATGAGCGACATGCCGAGCACCTCCATGCCGGCCTCGCGGGCGGCGATGGCCTCGAGCGCGGTGGACATGCCGACGATGTGGCCGCCGATCGCCTTCGCCATCTGCACCTCGGCCGGCGTCTCGTAGTGCGGGCCGCGGAACTGGCAGTACACGCCCTCGTCGAGGTCGGGCTCGACCTCGTGGGCGATCGCCCGGAGCCGCGCGGAGTAGAGGTCCGTGAGGTCGATGAAGGTCGCGCCCTCGAGCGGGGAGTCGGCGGTGAGGTTGATGTGGTCGCTGATGAGGACGGGCGTGCCCGGGGTCCAGTGCTCTCTGATGCCGCCCGCGCCGTTGGTGAGGATCATCGTGGTGGCGCCGGTGGCCGCCGCGGTGCGCACGCTGTGCACGACCCGGCGGACGCCGTGGCCCTCGTAGTAGTGGGTGCGCGCGCCGATGACGAGGGCGCGACGGCCGGACGGCAGCAGGACGCTGCGGAGCGAGCCGACATGGCCCTCGAGCGCGGGCTTCGAGAAGCCGACGACCTCCGTCGCGGGGATCGCCGCGGTGGTCTCGCCGATGAGGTCCGCCGCCTTCCCCCATCCGCTGCCGAGCGTGAGGGCGATGTCGTGGCGCTCGACGCCGGTGAGCTCGGCGATCTGCCGGGCCGCCTGCCGCGCGATCTCCTGGGGGTCGGCGTCGGGCGACTCGAGGGGGTTGCTGTACGTCATCCCACGATCCTAAATGCGCGGGCGCGAGCGGCTCCGGCCGCCACGACGGCCGGGTTCGCGCGGGCCGCGGGCCTGCGGGATGATGTGCGCATGGGATACGAGTTCGAGGCCAACCAGCGGATCGCGATCCTCGGAGGGGGTCCCGGCGGCTACGAGGCCGCCATCGCCGGAGCGCAGCTCGGCGCGGAGGTGACGCTGGTGGAGCGCGTGGGCGTCGGCGGCTCGGCCGTGATGACCGACGTCGTCCCCTCGAAGACCCTCATCGCCACCGCGGAGGCCACCAACGCGCTCGGCGAGGCCGCCGACCTCGGCGTCCAGTTCTTCTCCCGCGGCGAGGCGACCCGTCGTCCCGTGCGCCCCGAGGTCGCGGTCAACCTCCAGGCCGTCAACGACCGCCTGCTGCGGCTCGCGCGCCAGCAGTCCGAGGACATGAAGTCGAGCCTGATCCGCGCCGGCGTCCGCATCGTGCAGGGCGAGGGCCGGCTCGACGGGCCGAACCGCATCATCGTCTCCACCGGCCGCGGGGGCGGCCGGGGCACCGACTTCGACGAGATCGACGCGGACACCACGGTCATCTCCACGGGCGCGAGCCCCCGCATCCTCGACACCGCGAAGCCCGACGGGGAGCGGATCCTCACCTGGACGCAGCTCTACACGATGGACTGCGTGCCCGAGCACCTCATCGTCGTCGGATCCGGCGTCACGGGCGCGGAGTTCGCGTCGGCCTACACCGCGCTCGGCGCCAAGGTCACGCTCATCTCCTCCCGCGACCAGGTGCTGCCGGGCGAGGACGCCGACGCGGCCCGCGTGATCGAGGACGTCTTCACGCGCAACGGCATGACCGTGCTCTCGAAGTCGCGCGCCGAGTCGGTCGTGCGCCAGGGCGACGGCGTGGTCGCGACGCTCAGCGACGGCCGCGTCGTCGAGGGCAGCCACTGCCTCATGGCGGTCGGATCCGTGCCGAACACGGCGGGCATCGGCCTCGAGGAGGCGGGCGTGCAGATGAGCGACTCCGGCCACATCCGCGTCAACCGCGTCGCGCGCACCTCGGTGCCGAGCGTCTACGCGGCGGGCGACTGCACCACGTTCCTGCCGCTCGCCTCCGTCGCGTCGATGCAGGGCCGCACGGCCGTCTACCACGCGATGGGCGACGCGGTCAGCCCCACCGAGCTCCGCAACGTGACCTCCAACATCTTCACGCAGCCGGAGATCGCGACGGTCGGCTGGTCGCAGAAGCAGATCGAGGAGGGGCTCGCGCAGGGCGACATCTACAAGCTGCCGCTCGCGTCCAACCCCCGCGCGAAGATGCAGAACGTGAAGGACGGCTTCGTGAAGCTGTTCGCGCGCACCGGCTCGGGCACGGTCATCGGCGGCGTCATCGTGGCGCCCAAGGCGAGCGAGCTGATCTTCCCGCTCGCGCTCGCCGTCGAGCACCGGCTCACGGTGGACGACGTCGCCCGCGCGTTCACGGTCTACCCGTCGCTCTCGGGCAGCATCTCCGACGCGGCGCGCGCCATGCACATCGTCCTCTGACCCGCCGGCCGCCTCACGCGGCCCGCACGCGACGACGGCCGGCCCCCGAGGGGACCGGCCGTCGTCGCGTGGTGCGAGCGTCAGACGATGTCGAGCAGGCGGTGCCCGGACGGGACGGTCTGGCCGACCTCGGCGGCGATCCCGGAGACGGTGCCCGCGGTGTGCGCCGTGAGCGGCTGCTCCATCTTCATCGCCTCGAGGACGACGAGGAGGTCGCCCTTGACGACCTGCTGGCCCTCCTCGACCGCGAGCTTGACGACGGTCGCCTGCATGGGCGAGGTGACGGAGCCGCCGCCCGATGTGTCGACGGATCCGGCCTGCTTGCGCCGCGCTGGGGCCGCCGCCGCCCGTCGGGACGAGGACGCGCCGGCCGCGGGCGCGAGGTCCTCGGGGAGGCTCACCTCGATGCGCTTGCCGCCGACCTCGACCACGACCGTGTGCCGGGCGGGCGCCTCGGCGGCGTCCTCGAGGGCGCCGGACCAGGGCTCGATGGTGTTGTCGAAGTCCGTCTCGATCCAGCGCGTGTAGACGGAGAAGGGCGCGCCGTCCGCCGGGGCGAAGGCCGCGTCGCGCACGATCGCGCGGTGGAAGGGGAGCACGGTCGGCAGGCCCTGCACCTCGAACTCGTCGAGCGCGCGGCGCGAGCGCTCCAGGGCGTCCTCGCGGCTGGATCCCGTGACGATGAGCTTGGCGAGCAGCGAGTCGAACGCGCCCGAGATCACGTCGCCCGCGCGCACGCCGGAGTCGACGCGGACGCCGGGGCCGCCGGGTGCCTGGAACACGTGCACGGGACCGGGCGCGGGGAAGAAGCCGCGGCCCGGGTCCTCGCCGTTGATGCGGAACTCGAACGAGTGGCCGCGCGGCTCCGGGTCGTCGTAGTCGATGAGGCCGCCCGCGGCGATGCGGAACTGCTCGCGCACGAGGTCGATGCCCGTGACCTCCTCGGAGACCGGGTGCTCGACCTGGAGGCGGGTGTTGACCTCGAGGAAGGAGATGGTGCCGTCCTGCGCCACGAGGAACTCGCACGTGCCGGCGCCGACGTAGCCGACCTCGCGGAGGATCGCCTTGGACGCGGCGTAGAGCTGGGCGTTCTGCTCGTCGGTGAGGAACGGCGCGGGCGCCTCCTCCACGAGCTTCTGGTGGCGGCGCTGCAGCGAGCAGTCGCGCGTGGAGATCACGACGACGTTCCCGGCGGAGTCGGCGAGGCACTGGGTCTCGACGTGCCGCGGACGGTCGAGGTACTTCTCGACGAAGCACTCGCCGCGACCGAACGCCGCGACGGCCTCGCGGGTGGCGGACTCGAACAGCTCCGGCACCTCCTCGCGGGTGCGGGCGACCTTGAGGCCGCGACCGCCGCCGCCGAACGCCGCCTTGATGGCGACGGGGAGGCCGTGCACGTCGACGAACTCGAGCACCTCGTCGGCGCCGGACACCGGGTTGAGCGTGCCGGGGGCGAGCGGTGCGCCCACACGCTCGGCCACGTGGCGGGCCGTGGTCTTGTCGCCGAGCTGCTGGATGGCGCTCGGCGAGGGGCCGATCCACGTGAGCCCGGCGTCGATGACCTGCTGTGCGAAGTCGGCGTTCTCGGCGAGGAACCCGTAGCCCGGGTGCACGGCGTCGGCGCCGGAGCGGCGGGCGATGGAGAGGAGCTTGGCGATGACGAGGTAGGTGTCGGCGCTCGACTGCCCGTCGAGGGCGTAGGCCTCGTCGGCGAGCGTGACGTGCAGGGCGTCGCGGTCCTGGTCGGCGTAGACGGCGACCGAGCCGATCCCCGCATCCCTCGCCGCCCGGATGATGCGGACGGCGATCTCGCCCCGGTTGGCGATGAGGACCTTGTTCACACGCGTCATGAGACCCCAGCCTAGGGTCTGGGATGCGCGCGGCTTCGGAGGGTCCGCACAAACATGAGGGGCTGCCGGGTAGGCGCGCCCACAACCGGCCGGTCGCGTCGCGCCCCTGGCATGATCGACGCATGACCGCATCCGGCACCGGCGACGACGACGCGCGAGCGGCCGCGGCCGACCTCCGGGAGCTGCTGCGGGGGACGGTCGGCGAGCTGCAGGCCCGCCGCGCGCCCGACGAGGCGCTCGCCGAGGTGCGCGCCAAGCGCTCGTTCGGGCCGATCAAGCGGCAGCCGGCCATGGTGCCGGTGGGTCGTGCCTGGCGGCTCGGCGTCCTGCTGCTCTCGGACGACGGGTCCCTGCGTCGCACCGGCAGCATCACCCGCGCGGTGGAGCCCACGCGCTCCCAGGGCCTGGACTCGGGGGTCGAGGCGCGCAAGGAGGCGAGGCGCCAGGCCGTCCGCGCCTTCGAGGAGGGCGACGCGGTCGACTACGACTGGGAGCCGATCGCGCTCGACGCGGCGTCGCTCGCTCGCGGATCCGGGCCCCTGTCCCTGCGCGGCCGCGAGCTCCGCGTGCAGTGGGGGCCGGCCGCGCACGAGACGCGACCCCTGGCGGCCTACCTCGCCGACCGCATCGAGGTCCTCGGGATGGGCTGACGCCCGCCGGCGGGCTCGCCGGTCAGACGAGCCGCGCCTCCACGGCGCCCTGACGGTTCCAGAGGTCCGTCCACTCCGCGCCGAGCTCCCGGACGAGCCCGCGGAGGGTGGGCAGCGAGAGGCCGACGACCGTGCTCGGGTCGCCCTGGATCCGCTCGATGAAGGCGGCGCCCAGGCTGTCGATGGTGAACGACCCGGCGACGAGCAGCGGCTCGCCCGTCGCGACGTAGGCGTCGATCTCCGCGTCGGTGATGTCGGCGCGGAAGCGGACGTCCGCGACGGCCGCGCGCCCGATGCCGCGCACGATGCGGCCGTCGGCCACCTCGATCAGCCAGTGCCCGGAGTGCAGCCGCCCCTCCCGGCCGCGCTGCGCCCGCCAGCGCTCGGTGGCGCGCTCGACCGTGTGCGGCTTGCCGTGCACGACGCCGTCGGTCTCGAAGGCCGAGTCGCCGCCGAGCACGAGGCCCGTGATCGGCGCACCCGCGACGAGCTGCCCGACGACCGCCTCGGCCTTGGCGCGCGCGAGCAGCTGCACCATGTCCTCGGGGCCGAGCGGACCCTGGCGCGCCTCGGCGGCCGCGACCGCGGCGGGCTCGTCGACGTCGGAGGGCAGCACGACGGGCTCGATGCCGGCGGAGCGCAGCAGGGCCAGGCGGGCGGGGGACGTGGAGGCGAGGTGGAGGCGCGTGGTCACGCCGACATGGTGGCACGCGTCCGGCGGGTCGCGGTCCGCTGTCGCGTGTGTGTCCGTGCCGCTCCCGCGTGTGTCAGGGGCGCGGTCCGCTGTCGCGTGTGTGTCCGTGCCGCTCCCGCGTGTGTCGCGGTCCGCTGTCGCGTGTGTGTCCGTGCCGCTCCCGCGTGTGTCAGGGTTGCGGGATGGGTGAGCAGGTGGGCCGCGAGGTCGAGGTGGACGTGACGAACATGGCGCACGGAGGGGTCTCCGTGGCCAGGCACGACGGCCGGGTGATCTTCGTCTCCGACGCGATCCCCGGCGAGCGAGTGCGGGCGCGCATCACCGAGGACTCGAAGAAGTCGTTCTGGCGCGCCGACACGGTCGAGGTGCTCGACGCGTCGCCGCACCGCCGCCCGCACGTCTGGGCCGAAGCATCCGTCGACCGCGCCCCGGAGGACCGCGTCGGCGGCGCCGAGCTCGGCCACATCCACCTCGCCCACCAGCGCGAGCTCAAGAGGCAGGTCGTGGTCGACTCGCTGTCCCGGATGGCGCACGTCGACATGGACGTCGAGGTGCAGGCGCTCCCCGGCGACGACGAGTCCGACGGCCTCGGCTGGCGCACGCGCGTCAGCCTGCACGTGGCCGACGACGGCCTGGTCGGCCCGTACGCCTCGCGCTCGCACCGGGTGATCCCCGTCGAGACGCTCCCGCTCGCCACCGCCGGCGTCAACGGCGCGGCGCCCTTCGGGCAGCGCTTCCCCGGCGTCGAGGGCATCGATCTCGTCGCCCCCTCTGACGGCCACGTGCGCATGCTGCTCATCGACGGCAAGCCGCAGCGCCGCGACACCATCACCGAGCGCGTCCACGACCGCGAGTTCAAGCTGGAGGCCGGCGGCTTCTGGCAGGTGCACCGCCGTGCCGCCGAGACGCTGTACGACGCCGTCCAGTCCTCCATCGACGAGGCCCTCTTCGACCCGCGCGCCGCGAACCTCGACCTCTACGGCGGGGTCGGACTCCTGGCCGCGGCCATGGGCGACCGCTTCGGCGACACCGTGCGGATCACGAGCGTGGAGAGCGACGAGGTCGCGACCGAGTTCGCCGGCGACAACCTGGCGGAGTGGGTGGGGGCCGCGTCGCTCACGGCGCGCGTCGACCGCTACCTGCAGAATCTCGTCCGCGAGGCGAGCCCCGCCGAGCGTCGTCGCCTGCAGGCGGCGACCGTCGTGCTCGACCCGCCGCGCGCGGGCGCGAAGAAGCCCGTCGTCGACGCGCTCGCCGAGCTGCGCCCGGCGCAGGTCGTCTACGTGGCGTGCGATCCCGTCGCGCTGGCCCGCGACGTGGCGCTGTTCGCGGAGCGCGGCTACGAGCTCCGCTCGGTGCGCTCGTTCGACCTCTTCCCGCACACCCACCACGTCGAGAGCGTGGCCGTGCTGGTGCCCGCGGCCTCCTGACCGGGGCATCCGCCGCCGAGAGGACGCGGCGGGCGGGCGATACAGTGGGCGAGGCGACCGTCGGAGCTCGACGGCACCACGCGACGAGGGGGATCCGCATGACCGAGACCACGCAGGGATCCGACCAGGTGACCGGAGGCCGTCCACCCGTCCGCGTCGCCGTCGTCGACGACCACGAGTCGGTGCGCCTCGGCCTCAAGGCCGCGTGCCTCGACGCCGGGTTCGAGTTCATCCTCGCGGCCGCGAACGCCCGCGAGCTCGTCGAGGGCCTGGTCGGCCGGGAGTGCGACGTGGTCGTGCTCGACCTCTCGCTGGGGGACGGCTCCTCCGTCACCGACAACGTCAAGGCCGCGCAGGGCACGGGTGCCGCGGTTCTCGTCCACAGCATCGCCGACCGCGTCGCGAGCGTCCGCGAGGCGCTCGCCGCCGGCGCCGCCGGGGTGATCCCCAAGTCGTCGGCCACGCAGACCGTCATGGCGGCCGTCGCCACCGTCGCGCGCGGCGACGTGCTCAACAACCTGGAGTGGGCGACAGCCATCGACGCGGACCGCGACTTCGCGAAGGCGCAGCTCGGCCGGCGCGAGCGCGACGTGCTGCACCTGTACGCGTCCGGCCTGCCGCTCAAGCTGGTGGCGCAGCAGCTGGGCATCGCGAACAGCACGGCGCGCGAGTACCTCGACCGGATCCGCGTGAAGTACGTCGAGGTCGGCCGCCCCGCCCCCACCAAGGTGGACCTCCTGCGACGCGCCGTGGAGGACGGCATCCTCCCCGGACTGGACCAGGACGGCGGCGATGCCCGCTAGGCCTCCGGCCAGCGCGCCGCACCCCGCGGCTCCCGCGACGCGCGCCCTCGCCGGCGCGCCGCCGCGCACCCCCGACAACCCCATCAGCCTCGCCCGCATCGAGACCATCCTCGGCCGCGGCGCCGGCGCGTTCGGCCTCCTCTTCGCCCTGCAGTCGGTGCAGGTCATCACCGGCCAGCTGGACACCATGCGCCCGGCGTGGAGCATCGCGTTCCTCACGGTGTTCTTCGGCAGCCTCGTCTGGACCTGCGTCGCCGGCGTGATCCGGCGGGGCGTCGTCCCCGCGCACGCCACCGTCGCGATCGTCTTCGTCCTCGCGCTCGCCACGTGGCCGTTCGCCATCGCGCCCGACACGCTCTCGCCCGTCCCGCAGCCGTTCCTCTACCAGGAGCTCACCGTCGCGACCACGTGCGCCGCGATGGCGTTCCGCCTCTGGATCGCCGTGATCTACACGGTCGCCGTGCCGCTCGGGCTCGGCGTCATCGAGGCGGTGATCCGCCACGGGACCATCACGCCGCTCGACGCGTTCCTGCAGGTGCTCTACTCGATCATCCTCGGCGGCTCGGTCCTCATGATCGTCACGGTGCTCCGCCAGGCGGCCCTCGGCGTCGACTGGGCGCAGGGCACGGCGCTGACGCGCTACTCGCACGCGGTGCGTCAGCACGCCACGGAGGTGGAGCGCGTGCAGGTCGACGCGATCGTGCACGACAGCGTCCTCACCACGCTGCTCTCGGCGGCGCGCACCGCGGATCCGGCGGCCCGCACGCTCGCCGCCACGATGGCCGCGAACGCGATGGGGCACCTGGCCGCGGCGGAGCAGGGAACCGACGACGACGCCTCGGTGCCCCTGCGCGCCGTCGCGAAGCGCATCGTCGACGCCGCCTCCGCGCTGTCCGCGCCGTTCGTCCTCGAGACGCGCGACCTCGGCGCGCGCACGGTCCCGGTGGCCACGGCCGAGGCCATCTACTCCGCGGCGGTGCAGGCGATGATGAACAGCCTCCAGCACGCCGGCACCTCGGCGGAGGCCATCACCCGGACGCTCGTCATCTCCGGCCACGGCGACGAGGGCGTGGCGATCGACGTCGTCGACGACGGCGTCGGCTTCGACCAGCGCCGCATCCCCACGGAGCGCCTGGGGCTCCGCGTGTCCATCAAGGAGCGCGTGGCGCAGGCCGGCGGGCTCGTCACCATCGACTCGGCGCCGGGGGAGGGCACGGCCGTGCGGATCCGCTGGCCCGCCCCGGCCGACGCCGCCGCGCCCGAGGCGCCCCTCCTCCCCGGGGACCTCGACGCGTCTCCGACCGAGCGCCCGGATCGCGAGAGGGGCGACCGGTGATCGTCGTCCCGCGCTCGATCGTGCTGGGCCTCGCCGCCCTCTTCTCGGCGTACCACGTGGTGCTCGCGCTCGTCGCGATCACGGCCCCCGCGGATCCGGCCGTCACGCTCGTCGCCGTGGCGCTCTACCTCGTCGCCACGCTCATGAGCCTGTGGCCCACGAGCCCCACGGTCATGCCCGTGTGGCTCGCGGCCTTCAACCTGGCCGTGGCGACGGTCGTGCCGGTCCTGGTGACCAGCCAGCTCTCGCCCGGAGGCCTCCCGCCCTTCACGACCTGGCACATCGCCGCCGTCGGCACCCTGATGACCATCACGTCCGCCCGCCGCAGGCAGGGCTTCGCCTGGGCGGGCATCGTCATCCTGGCGGTGCAGACCGTGCTCTGGAGCGGGCCGGCCGGGCTCGTCGCATACGGCGTCACGGGCAGCGCGCTGTGGGTGGCCGTCTCGCACGTCCTCGCGCACGCCCTCGCCAAGGCCGCGCGCGACGCCCGGCAGTTCCACCGTGCCGAGCGCGAGGCGGCCGACTGGCAGGCCGCGCAGGAGGCGCACCTCTACGAGCGGCAGTTCCGGCTCCGCCAGACGAGCCGGATGGCCGTGCCCATGCTCCGCCGCATCGTGGAGACGGGCGGCGACCTGTCCCCGGAGGAGCGCCAGGAGTGCCTCTACCTGGAGGGCGCCATCCGCGACGAGATCCGCGGCCGCACGCTCCTCAACGACGCCGTCCGCGAGCAGGTCATGCTCGCCCGGCGCCGCGGCACGGTCGTCACGCTCCTCGACGAGGGCGGGATCGACGACCTCGACGACGCCACGCGCGACGTCGTGCTCGACCGGCTGGCCGCGGCGGTGCGGGACACCCGGGCGGACAAGATCATCGCCCGGACGGTGCCCGAGGGGTCCGACACCGCGATCACCGTCGTCGGCCTGAGCGTGGCGGGCGACGGCAGCGCGAGCCTCCTGGGCAGCGACGACCTCGACGACGAGGTCGACCTGTGGCTGGAGATCCCGCGCCCGCGCACCTGAGCGGGCGGGCCGTGCCCGCGTGACCGGCCGGTGGTGCTGAGAGGCGCGGGGGCCGGTGCCTGCACCGTCCGCCCCCGCGCCTCTCCGGTCATCCCGATGACCCGAGCACCGGGATGATCCGCCCCCCGGCGTCGTCTGCTCACCACAGATGGACGACGCCGTGTTGACTGACCCACGATGCGGGCCCCCCAGCAGGACGAGTCTCACGCAGCGGGAGGGACCGGCCAAGTCGTCATTTGGGAGGACACGGCGTGCCGCGCACGCACCCCGAGGGCCGGGCGATCGGTCAGCCGGAGAATTCGCGCCAGCGACCGGGACCCGGCACCAGCGTGCCGCGGACGCTGCGCTGCGACCGCTGCCACGCGTCCGGCGCGCGGCGCGCGGGCTGCTCGGCGGCGGGCTGCGCCGCCAGCGCCGCGATGACCGCCGTGGCGGCGGCGAGCTCCTCCTCGGTGGGGGATCCACCGAGGACGCGGAAGCCCCCGACGGGGGCATCCGCCGACGCGTGCACGTCGCTCACAGCGGGATGTTCCCGTGCTTCTTGGGCGGCAGGCTCGCGCGCTTGGTGCGCAGCGCCCGCAGGGCCTTGACGACCGACGCGCGCGTGGCCGCGGGCTGGATGACGTTGTCGAGCTCGCCGCGCTCCGCCGCGAGGAACGGGCTCGCGACGTTGTACGTGTACTCGTTCGCGAGCCGGGTGCGCACGGCGGCGACGTCCTCGCCGGCCTGCTCCGCGCCCTTGATCTCGCCGCGGTAGAGGATGTTCACGGCCCCCTGGCCGCCCATCACCGCGATCTCCGCCGTCGGCCACGCGAGGTTGATGTCGGCGCCCAGCTGCTTGGATCCCATGACGATGTACGCGCCGCCGTAGGCCTTGCGCGTGATGACGGTGACGAGCGGCACGGTCGCCTCCGCGTAGGCGTACAGCAGCTTCGCCCCGCGGCGGATGACGCCCGTCCACTCCTGCTCGGTGCCGGGCAGGTACCCGGGCACGTCGACGAGCGTGAGGATCGGGATGGAGAACGCGTCGCAGAACCGCACGAAGCGGCTGGCCTTCTCTCCCGCCTCGATGTTGAGCGTGCCCGCCATCGCGTTCGGCTGGTTGGCGACGATGCCGACGGAGCGGCCCTCGACGCGCGCGAACCCGACGATGATGTTCGGCGCGAACAGCGGCTGGGTCTCGAGGAACTCGCCGTCGTCGACGATGCGCTCGATGATCGTCTTCATGTCGTACGGCTGGTTCGGGCTGTCCGGGATGATCGTGTCGAGCTCGTGGTCGCGCGCCGTCATCTCGAGGTCGACCGTGCGGGGGAAGTCCGGCAGCTCGGCGAGGTTGTTGTCCGGCAGGAACCCGAGGAGCGTCCGCGCGTAGTCGAGCGCGTCGTCCTCGTCGCTCGCGAGGTAGTGCGCGACGCCCGAGACCTTGTTGTGGGTCAGCGCCCCGCCGAGCTCCTCGAAGCCGACCTCCTCGCCCGTGACGGTCTTGATGACGTCGGGGCCGGTGACGAACATGTGGCTGGTCTTGTCGACCATGATCACGAAGTCGGTGAGCGCGGGGGAGTACACGGCGCCGCCCGCGGCCGGGCCCATGATCAGCGAGATCTGCGGGATCACGCCCGACGCGCGCGTGTTGAGGCGGAAGATCTCGCCGTACTTGCCGAGCGCGACCACGCCCTCCTGGATGCGGGCGCCGCCCGAGTCGAGGATGCCGATGATGGGGACGCCCGTCTTGATGGCGAGCTCCATGACCTTGACGATCTTCTCGCCCGCGACCTCGCCGAGGGATCCGCCGAAGATCGTGAAGTCCTGCGAGTAGACGGCGACCTGGCGGCCGTTGATGGTGCCCGTGCCCGTGACGACGGAGTCGCCGTACGGCCGCTTGGCGTCCATGCCGAACGCGTGCGTGCGGTGGCGGACGAACTCGTCGAGCTCGACGAACGACCCGTGGTCGAGGAGCTGGTCGATGCGCTCGCGGGCGGTCATCTTGCCGCGCGCGTGCTGCTTCTCGATGGCGGCCTCGCCGCTCGCGGTGACGGCCTCGTGGTAGCGCCTCTTCAGGTCGGCGAGCTTGCCTGCGGTCGTGTACATGTCCGGGGCGCCGGCGTCCTCGTCTGGCTCGTGTGCAGTCACCCGCCTCACTGTACCGGCGGGTGCGCGCCCCGCTCTTGTGGACCACGCACAGAAGACGGCGGGTCCGGGGTGCGATCACCTCCTGATCCGCTCGGTACGGTGACGGCATGGACCTCCCCCTCAGCCGCCTCGCCGCCCCGCGCCTCCTCGCCCTGCACTCGGTCGGCTCGACCAACGACGAGCTCTCCCGGCGGGCGACCGCGGATCCGGCCGCGTGGCCGGACGGATCCGTCGTGCTCACCCTCGACCAGACCGCGGGGCGCGGCCGCCGTGGCCGCGTCTGGGTGGCGCCGCCCGGGCGGACCCTCGCGGTCAGCGTGCTCTGCGTCCCCGGGCGCGCGGACCTCGACCCCGGCTGGCTGCCGCTCGTGGCGGGCCTCGCGCTCGTCGCGACCCTGCGCGACCTCGTGCCCGCACCGGCCGAGGTGACGCTCAAGTGGCCGAACGACGTGCACGTGGACGGCCGGAAGGTCTCCGGGATCCTCGGCGAGCTGGTCGCGCCCGGCCGCGTGCTGGTGGGCACGGGCCTCAACCTCACGCTCGAGGAGGCCGAGCTGCCGACGCCCACCTCCACGTCCCTGCGGCTGGCGGGCGTGCCGGACCCGGACGTGGACGCGATCCTGGCCGCCTACCTCCGGGCGTTCCGCACCAGGTACCTGGCCTGGGTGGACGCCGACGGCGACGCGCGCGCGGCCGGGCTCGTCGACGAGCTGGACCGCACGTGCGCCACGATCGGCCGCGACGTCCGCGTCGAGCTGCCGGGCGGCGGCGAGCTCCTCGGGCGCGCCACCGGGGTCGACGACGACGGGCGGCTCACCGTCGAGTCCGCCGCGGATCGGGCCGTCACGTCTGTCGCCGCGGGCGACGTGACGCATCTGCGGTATCAATGAGGCATGGCGCACACGGGTGACACGCAGCGGTACGCACCCGGAGAGGGCGGGCGGGCGCTCCCCGTCCGCGGCGGCCGCAGGGCCCGTCGCAAGGCCGAGAAGGAGGAGCGCCGTCGCGTCGCCGAGGACGAGGCGGATCGCCTCGCCTCGTCGCAGGACGTGGATCCGCGCCTCGGTCGCCCGGCCGCGCCGCCCGCCGCACCGCAGCAGCAGGTGGTCGCCGCCGACCCCGAGCGCGTGCTCGTCCGCCTCCGACCGCACGGCCGCGCCCTCACGCTCCCGGTGGTGCTGCTGCTCGCGATCTGCCTCGCGGGCGGGTACTTCGGCGGCTGGTTCCCGGAGCCATGGGAGAACGCTCTGCTGCTCGTGTCGCTCGCCGGCGTCGCGGTTTTCGTCACGCTGCTGCCTGTTCTGGTCTGGTTGAACCGCCGGTACACGGTCACGACCAGGCGCCTCATCGTGTCGCACGGGTTCTTCGTGCGCACCCGGCAGGAGCTGCTGCACTCGCGGGGCTACGACGTGACCCTCCGGCGCGGCCCGCTGCAGCACCTGCACCGCAGCGGCCACGTCACCATCAACGCCGGCCTCGAGTCGCCCGTCGTGCTCCGGGACGTGCCGTCCGCGGTGCTCGTCGTCCAGGCGCTCCAGGACCTCATGGAGGAGAACGCCAACATGGTGGCCGAGCGCCGCCGGCAGGAGGAGTCGCGCCGCGGCCGACCAGGCGACCCGGCATGGCGCCAGCAGGACGAGCCCCGCTCGGTGTGGCCGGACGACACGCAGCCCTGGCAGCGCGGTTGACCCGTCGCAGGTCGGGCGCCTAGGGGACCGCGACCCGGTCGGCGTCGTCCGTGCGCGCGGCCCCGGACGCTGCGGCGACCTGCGGTGCGGCGTGGCGCCGGGCGGGCGAGTAGACCCACTGGCGGTAGAGCACGAAGCGCACCGCGGATCCGAGCCCCAGGCCGATGACGTTGGCCGAGACGTTATCCGCGAGCGGCGACGTGAGCCCCAGCACGTAGTGCGAGACGTACAGGCACGCGAGCCCGATGACCATGCCGAGGAGGCTCACCGCCAGGAACTCGAGCGCCTCCCGGCCGCGGCGCGTGGTGCGCTGCTTGCCGAAGGTCCAGTAGCGGTTGCCCACCCAGTTGACGGCGATGGCGACGACGGTGGAGGCGACCTTGGCGAGCAGCGGCCCGGCCTCGACGGCGTCGGGGTGGAAGACGGTGGCGCGCAGCAGGTTGAAGACCGCGAGGTCGACGAGGAAGCCCGCGCCGCCGACGAGCCCGAACTGCGCGATCTGCACGCCGAGCGAGGCGAGGGAGCGACGGGGGGACATGGGCGGGGTCCGTCCTGGATGGGGGAGGATGTCGGGTGGCGTGACGGACGATGTTACCGGCTGGTCCCGCCCACCGACCGTCCCGAGGCCGCCCGCAGGCGTCCGCGGGCCCATGCACCTGCACCAGGAGGACACCATGACGCCCACCGTCGGAGTCGTCGGAGGCGGCCAGCTCGCCCGGATGATGATCGCCCCCGCCGTCGAGCTCGGCATCGGGATCCGAGTGCTCGCCGAGGCCGACGGCATGTCCGCCGGGCTCGCCGCCACGGCGGTCGGCGACTACCGCGACCTCGACGTCGTCCGCGCCTTCGCCCGGGACGTCGACGTGATCACGTTCGACCACGAGCACGTGCCGCAGCACGTCCTCCGCGCGCTCGTCGCCGAGGGCGTCGCCGTGCACCCGGGACCGGACGCCCTGCTCGTCGCGCAGGACAAGCTGCTCATGCGGGAGCGGCTCGAGCAGCTGGGCGTCCCGGTGCCGGTCTGGGCGCGCGTCGCCGACCGGGAGGCGCTCGCCGCCTTCCTCGCCGACAACGGCGGGGTCGCGGTCGTGAAGACCCCGCGCGGCGGATACGACGGCAAGGGCGTGCGGGTGGTGCGCTCCGCCGACGAGGCCGGCGACTGGTTCGACGCGCTCGGCGCGGGCGACGCGCTGCTCGCGGAGGAGCTCGTCGACTACGCGCGCGAGCTCGCGCAGTCCGTCGCCCGCCGGCCGTCGGGCGACGTCGCCGCGTGGCCCGTCGTCGAGTCGATCCAGCGCGACGGCGTGTGCGCCGAGGTCATCGCGCCCGCGCACGGCGCGAGCGCCCGGCTGCGCGAGGCGGCGGAGGAGATGGCGCGCGGGATCGCGGAGGGGCTCGGCGTCACGGGGGTGCTCGCGGTCGAGCTGTTCGAGACGGTGGACGGGCGCCTGCTCGTCAACGAGCTGGCCATGCGCCCGCACAACACCGGCCACTGGTCGATGGACGGCGCGGTCACCGGCCAGTTCGAGCAGCACCTGCGCGCCGTGCTCGACCTCCCGCTCGGGTCCACCCGGCCGCTCGCGCCGTGGTCGGTCATGATCAACGTGCTGGGCGGGCCGGAGACCGGCTCCCTCGCCGACCGCTACCCGCGGGCGCTCGCCGACCAGCCCGAGGCGCGCTTCCACTTCTACGGCAAGGACCCGCGCCCCGGCCGCAAGGTCGGGCACGTCACCGTGGTGGGCGACGATCTCGACGAGACCGCGTACCGGGCGCGCGCGGCCGCGGCGTTCTTCCGGGGCTGACCGCGCGCGGGCGGGCTGCGTGGCGCGGCTGGCGCGCAGGACCGGGCACCTAGCATGGAGCCCGTGAATCCCGACACCCCTGCACTCGTCGGCCTCGTCATGGGCTCCGACTCCGACTGGAACGTGATGGAGAAGGCGTCCCTCGCGCTCGACGCCCTGGGCATCGCCCACGAGGTCGAGGTGCTGTCCGCGCATCGCACGCCCGAGCGCATGATCGCCTACGGGCAGACCGCGCGCGAGCGGGGGATCCGCGTGATCATCGCGGGTGCGGGCGGCGCCGCCCACCTCCCCGGCATGATCGCCTCCGTCACGACCCTGCCCGTCATCGGCGTGCCCGTGCCCCTGGCGACCCTCGACGGCATGGACTCCCTGCTGTCGATCGTGCAGATGCCCGCGGGCGTGCCCGTGGCCACCGTCTCCATCGGCGGCGCGGAGAACGCGGGGCTCCTCGCCGCGCGCATCCTCTCGACCTCCGACGACCGCATCGTGGACGCCCTCGCGCGCCACCGCGCCGAGCTCGCCGAGCTCGTGGAGCGGAAGAACGCCGCGCTGCAGCAGAAGGTGTCGTCGCGCACGTGAGCCTGACGCAGCCCATCCGGCACCCGGACAGCCGGTCGCCGCGCATCATGACCACCCGGGCCTGGTGGCTCGTGGTGCTGAACGTCCTCATCCCCGGATCCGCCCAGGTCCTCGCGGGGAACCGCCGTCTGGGCCGCGTCGGCCTCGCCTCCACGCTCGCCGTGTGGGCGCTCGCCGTCGTGGTCGGCGGCCTCGCGCTGTTCGCGCGCGGCGCGCTCATCCAGGTCGTGTCCCAGGAGTGGCTGCTCGTCGTGCTGCAGGCGCTGCTGGCGGCGTACGCCGTGCTGTGGGTCGTGCTCTCGCTCGACACCCTGCGGCTCGCGCGCATCGTCCGCGTCGCGCCGCGGGCCCGTCCGGTCATCGCGGCGCTGTCGGTGCTGCTCCTGGTGGGCACGGCCGGATCCGCGGGCTACGCCGCCTACATCGTCGGCGTCGGCCGCGGTGCCCTGGGCGGGATCTTCGGCGACTACGCCACCGAGGCCCCGGTCGACGGCCGGTACAACATCATGCTGCTCGGCGGCGACGCGGGTAGCGACCGCGCGGGCCTGCGCCCCGACAGCATCACCGTGGTCAGCATCGACGCCGACACCGGGCGCGCGACCATGGTCGGCCTGCCGCGCGACATGGAGAAGGCGCCGTTCTCCGACGGCTCGCCGCTCCAGGAGCGCTACCCGAACGGCTACCAGCGCTGCGACGTCGACGCCTGCATGCTCAACTCCATCTACACCGAGGTCGAGGTCTACAAGCAGGACCTCTACCCCGACGCGAAGGAGAAGGGCAGCCTCCCCGGCATCGAGGCGATGCGCGAGGCCGTGCAGGGCGTCACGGGGCTCACGATCCAGTACTACGCGCTCATCGACATGCAGGGCTTCTCCGAGATGGTGGACGCGCTCGGCGGCATCGACATCGACGTGAAGCGCCGCATCGGCATGGGCTCCGGGCACGACGACAAGTTCCGGCCGGTGCCCATCCCCGAGTGGATCGAGCCAGGCGAGCAGAAGCTCGACGGCTACCACGCGCTCTGGTACGCGCGGTCCCGCTACCAGACGACGGACTACGACCGCATGTCGCGTCAGCGGGAGGTGCAGCAGGCGGTGCTCAAGCAGTTCGACCCGGCCAACGTGCTCACCAAGTTCGACGCGATCGCCCAGGCCGGCCAGCAGGTGGTCAAGACCGACATCCCGCGCGGCATGCTCGGCTACTTCACGCAGCTCGCGCTGAAGACGAAGGACCAGCCCATCGACGACCTGGAGATCGTGCCGCCGAGGTTCGACTCGCAGAAGCCCGACTTCCCGGCCATCCGCCAGGCGATCCAGCAGCAGTTCGCGAACGGCTCCGCGGGCTGATCCCGGGACGCGCGCCTACAGGTCGGCGTGCAGCTGCCAGACCTTCTCGGCGGAGTCGCGCCAGCTGAACGCGCGGGCCCTGTCCTGCCCGACGACTGCCAGGCGCTCGCGCGCCGCGGTGTCGGACAGCAGGCCGCCGATGGCCTCGGCGAGGCGCAGGGGGTAGCCGTCGGGATCCTCGCGCGGCACCACCACGCCCGCGTCGGCCGCGACCTCGAGGAGCGCGGGCGCGTCCGAGTGGACGACGGGCGTGCCGAAGGACAGCGCCTCCACGACCGGCAGGCCGAAGCCCTCCGACAGGCTCGGGTGCGCGAAGACCGTGGCGCGGTCGAGCGCGACGGCCAGGTCGGCGTCCGTGAGGGATCCGAGGCTGCGCACGCGCGACGGGTCGACGCCCGCCTCGTCCGCCACCTGCGCGAGCTCGACGTCGCCCCACGTCGCGGGGCCGACGATGAGGAGCGGCAGGTCTCCGGTCTCCGGGCGCACGAGCGCCTGCACGAGCGCCTGGACGCCCTTGCGCGGCTCGAGGCTGCCGACGGTGAGCAGGTACTCGGCGGGCAGGTCGAGCTCGGCGGCGCGGGCGTCGGGATCCTCGGGCAGGGCGATGCGCGGGCTCACGGCCCCGCCGATCACGCGCACCCGGTCGCCCAGGTCGACGTAGCGCGCGAGCTCCTCGGCCAGCGCGTGCGACGGGACGACGACGGCGTCGGCGTGCTTCCGCGCGCGCTTGGCCATCGCCTTCGTCCAGGCGACGGAGGCGCTCGTCATGCTCTCCGGGTGCGTCCACGCGTTGACGTCGTGGATGGTGGCGACGATCTGGTCGTTCGTGTTGACGCGGTCGTGACGGCGCAGCGGCGCGAGGAGGCCGGGCGCGTGGACCATCCCGGTCGTGCCGGGCGTCGGGAGGCCCAGCTGCCAGGCGCGGGAGAGCTCGCGGCGGGGGAGCGGGACGCGCGTGATGCGGGCGAGGCCGGGCAGGCGCTGCTCGAGGTCGGCCGTCTGCTCGGGCGTGACCGCGGAGACGACGCCCTCGACCTCGCACCCGCTCGGGGTCGACGCGATGATCGCGCTCGTCAGGTCCTCGGCGTAGCGGCCGATGCCGCCGGGCGTGGGGCCGGTCAGCTGGTCGATGATCACGCGCAGCGTGGTGGTCACGGTCCTCCATCGCGCGGGTGTCGGGTCGGCCCGCGGGAGGACCATCGTACCGGCGGGCGCCTCGGGTATCCGGGAGGAGCGCTCGGCGGGGTCAGCTCCGGCGCATCCGCTCGACGGCGTCCTTGGACGGGCCGTCGAAGGCGACCTTGCCCGACTGGATGAGGATCCCGCGCTCGCACAGGTCAGACACCATGTCGAGGTCGTGGCTCACGACGACGAGCGTCTTGCCCTGATCGTGCAGCTCGCGGATCTTCGCGAGGCACTTGCGCTGGAACGGCTCGTCGCCCACCGAGAGGATCTCGTCCACCAGGAGGATGTCGACCTCGGTGTGGATCGCGACCGAGAACGCCAGGCGCAGGAACATGCCCGAGGAGTAGTGCTTGACCTCGGTGTCGATGAACTTCTCGATCTCGCTGAACTCGACGATCTGGTCGAAGCGCGCGTCGATCTCGTGCTGCTCCATGCCGAGGATCGCGGCGTTGAGGTAGATGTTCTCGCGGCCGGAGAGGTCGGGGTGGAACCCGGCGCCCACCTCGATGAGGCCGGCGATGCGCCCGCGCGCGAGGACCTCGCCGCTGTCGGGCTGGTACACGCCCGAGATGAGCTTGAGGAGCGTCGACTTGCCGGATCCGTTGAAGCCCATGAGCGCGACCGACTCCCCGGGGCGCACCTGGAAGCTCACGTCCTCGAGCGCGTCGAAGGTCGAGGCGAGCGGCTTCCGGCGGACGGCCGCGATGACCGTCTCCTTGATGGAGTGCGTGTGGCGGAGGAGGAAGGACTTCCGCACGTTCTCGACGATGATGCGCGGGAGCGCGTCCGACTCAGAGGTCCTGGGCAAAGCGCCCCTCCAGCTTCTTGAAGACGAGCTGCCCGAGCAGGAGGCTCAGGAGCGAGACGCCGAGGGCGATGAACCCGTACATCCAGAGGTTCGGCGGCAGCTCGCCGGTGCCGCCCGTGGTGGGGTACCAGAACGCGGCGTGGAAGAGCTCGACCGCCGCGGTCACGGGGTTGAGCTGGTAGATCACGAGCAGCCAGTCCGGCAGCACCTTCGCGACCTGCGCATAGGGGTAGAGCACGGGCGACGCCCACACCACGACCATCACGATGAGCTCGACGAAGTTCTGCGAGTCGCGGAAGGACACGTTGGCGGCGCCGAACAGCATGCCGAGGCCGATGGCCAGCGTGCCGATGATGGCGACGGCCAGGAAGATCCCCAGCACCTGCACGGGCGTGGGCGCCCAGCCGACGAGGAGGCAGACGATGAGCAGGATGACGAGCTGAGGCAGGAAGTTGACCAGCGCCACGAACGTGCTCGACACCGGGAACAGCTCCCGGGGCAGGTAGATCTTCTTGATCAGCGCCCCGTTGTCCACGAGCGACTTCGTGGAGTTCGAGAACGCCTCCGTGTAGAAGTTGATGAGGATGATGCCCGAGAACAGGTAGACGGGGTAGTTCACCTGGTTGCGGTTCAGCTGCAGGAAGACGCCCATCGCCACGAAGAAGACGGCGAACTGGGCGGCCGGCTTCACGTACGACCAGAGCCAGCCGAGCACGGACCCGCGGTACCTGACCTGCACCTCCTTCTTCACGAGGAGGGAGAGGAGGTAGCGGCGGCGGTACACGTCGAGGAGCCCCGCGCCCGTGCCGGGCCTCGAGAACTCCCGCGACTGGGTGCTCGTCATGCTCGACACGTCGGTGGTGCCCTTCGGACTGCGTGGGGCTCGCGCGGGTCGCGGAGCGGTGGGGATCAGGCGTCCGGGATCGGACCGGACACGAGTGTAACCGTCAGCGTGCCCGGAGGACGCCGTGGGCGGCGGCGTCGGACAGGGCCTCGCGCCAGTCGCGGAACGGCGCGAGGCCGACGCGGGACCAGGCGTCGTGCCCGAGCACGGAGTACGCGGGCCGGGGAGCCGGCCGCACGAAGGAGGCGCTGTCGGTGGGCAGGACACGCTCGGGATCCAGCCCCGCCGCCGCGAAGACGGCCCGCGCGAGACCGAACCAGGTCGTCTCGCCGGTGGCCGTGCCGTGGAAGACGCCCGCGGGCGCACCGGCGTCGACGAGGTCGACGATGCGGGCAGCGAGGTCGACCGTCCAGGTCGGCTGGCCGCGCTGGTCGTCGACCACGGAGACGGTGTCGTGCGACGCGGCGAGCCGCAGCATCGTCGAGGGGAAGGACGGCCCGCCCGCGCCGTACAGCCATGCGGTGCGCACGACGCTCGCGCCGTCCGGGTGGCCGGCGAGCACCAGGCGCTCGCCCTCGGCCTTGGTGCGCCCGTAGGCGGAGACGGGCGCGTGGGGCGCGTCCTCCGGGTAGGGCGAGGTCGCGGATCCGTCGAAGACGTAGTCGGTGGAGACGTGCACGATGCGGGCGCCCGCGTCGGCGGCCGCGCGCGCGAGCACGCCGGCGCCGGTCGCGTTGATCGCGCGGGCCTCGTCCTCGTGCTCCTCGGCCGCGTCGACCGCGGTGTACGCGGCGAGGTTGACCACCACGTCGTGCCCGGCGACGGCCGCGCGGACGGCGGCCTCGTCGGTGATGTCCAGCTCGGTGCGCGCGGGCGCCGTCACGTCGTGGGCGGCGAGGGCGGGCAGGAGGTCCTGCCCGAGCATGCCCCGGCCGCCGGTGACGAGGATCCGGCTCACGCGGGCAGCTCGGCGCGCGCCTTCAGCGGCTCCCACCACGCGCGGTTGTCGCGGTACCACTGCACGACGTCGGCGAGGCCCTCGGCGAACGGCACCTGGGGTGCGTAGCCGAGCTCGCGCTGGATCTTGGAGATGTCGACGGAGTAGCGCAGGTCGTGGCCCTTGCGGTCCTCGACGCGGTCGACGTACGACCAGTCGCGGCCGGTGGCGTCGAGCAGCAGCTGCGTGAGCTCGCGGTTGGTGAGCTCGGTGCCGCCGCCGATGTTGTAGATCTCGCCGGGCGCGCCCTGCACCAGCACGAGCGCGATGCCGCGGCAGTGGTCGTCGACGTGCAGCCAGTCGCGGATGTTGAGGCCCTCGCCGTAGAGCGGCACGTGCCGGTCGTCGATGAGGTTCGTGACGAACAGCGGGATGACCTTCTCGGGGAAGTGGTACGGCCCGTAGTTGTTCGAGCAGCGCGTGATGGACACGTTCAGCCCGTGCGTGCGGTGGTACGAGCGGGCGAGCAGGTCGCTGCCGGCCTTCGACGCGGAGTAGGGGGAGTTGGGCTCGAGCGGCCGCTCCTCGTCCCACGAGCCCTCGGCGATGGATCCGTACACCTCGTCGGTGGAGACGTGCACGAAGCGCTTGAGGTCGTGGCGGAGGGCGGCGTCGAGGAGCTTCTGCGTGCCGAGCACGTTGGTCTCCACGAAGATGCTCGCGTCGCGGACGGAGCGGTCGACGTGGCTCTCGGCCGCGAAGTGCACGACCGCGTCGACCTGGGGGATCCACTCGTCGAGGACCGCGTCGTCGCGGATGTCGCCCTGGACGAACGTGTACCGCGGGGAGTCGCTGACGGGCGCGAGGTTCTCGAGGTTGCCCGAGTAGGTGAGCGCGT
Organism: Clavibacter californiensis; assembly: GCF_021952865.1. NCBI lineage: Bacteria > Bacillati > Actinomycetota > Actinomycetes > Micrococcales > Microbacteriaceae > Clavibacter > Clavibacter californiensis. The sequence continues at coordinate 1,446,518 of NZ_CP040792.1, forward strand.
CGAGCACGACGACGTCGGCGCCCTCGAGCCCGGCGTAGTGGTCCTGCAGCGCGTGGCGCACGAAGTTGGAGCCGATGAAGCCGGCACCGCCGGTCACGAGGATCCTCATGGGGATGTGTCCTGTCGTCGAGACGCCGGGCGGGTGGGCCGGCGTCGGGGGAGAGTCCGCTGCTGTTCGGGGGCGGACCGCCTGCGAGTGTACCGGCGACGGCGCCCGTGACCATGTCCCCGTGCGGGGGAGGCGCGGGTCGCGCGGCGGATCCCGGGGGCGAGCGGGCAGGATGCGGGGATGGCCGCCTCCCGCATCCGCGCGCTCCTCCGCGACGAGCGCGTGGCGTTCCTCCTCGTCGGCGGCTTCAACACGGTCTTCGCGTTCCTCCTCTTCGCGGGTCTCGCCGCCACCATCGGCCGGACGCTCGATGCGGCGGGGCTCCCGGTGCTCGGATCGCTCGTGCCCCTCGCCGGCAGCTACGCGGTCGCGATCCTCGTGGCGTTCCTCCTCTACCGGCGGCTGGTGTTCCGCGTCCGCGGCCACGTGCTGCGCGACCTCGCGCGCTTCGTGTCGGTGTACGCCGTGTCCATCACGCTGAACGCCGTCTCGCTGCCGCTGCTCGTGGCGACAGGGCTGCCGCGCCTGGTCGCCCAGGCATCCATCGTGGTCGCGATCACGCTCATCAGCTACGTGGGCCACAGGTGGTTCTCCTTCCGCCGGCCGCCCGGCGAGGGCCGGACAGGGCCCTGATCGGCCCGTTGCTAGACTCCGACGCGTGCAGATCCGCGAACTCGCCGTACCCGACGCGTACGAGCTCACCCCCGTCCAGCGCGCTGACGACCGGGGCGTGTTCCTCGAGTGGTACCGGTTCGACGAGATCCAGGAGCGCGTCGGCCACCCGCTCGACCTCCGCCAGGCCAACATGAGCGTCTCGAAGCGCGGCGTCGTCCGCGGCGTGCACTTCGCCGACGTGCCGCGCGGCCAGGCCAAGCACGTGAAGGCCGTCTCCGGCGCCGTGCTCGACTTCATCGTGGACATCCGCGTCGGATCCCCGACGTTCGGGCAGTGGGACAGCGTGCGGCTCGACACCGAGACGCACAAGGCCGTCTACATCTCCGAGGGCCTCGGCCACTGCTTCGTCGCGCTCACCGACGACGCGGCCGTCACGTACCTCGTGAGCGACGTGTACAACCCCTCGGCCGAGCACGGCATCAACCCCCTCGACCCCGGGATCGGCCTCGTCTTCCCGGAGGAGGCCGGTGAGACGCTGCTCTCCCCGAAGGACCTCGACGCCCCGACGCTCGCCGAGGCGGCGGCCGCCGGACTCCTCCCCACCTGGTCGGACATGCGCGCCTTCCACGACTCGCAGAAGGTGAGCTGACCCATGAAGGGCATCATCCTGGCCGGTGGATCCGGCACCCGGCTCTGGCCGATCACGAAGGGCATCAGCAAGCAGCTGATGCCGATCTACGACAAGCCGATGATCTACTACCCCCTGTCGACCCTGATGATGGCGGACATCCGCGAGGTGCTCATCATCACGACGCCCGAGTACAACGACCAGTTCCGGGCCCTGCTCGGCGACGGCTCGCACCTCGGCATGCGCATCGAGTACGCCGTGCAGCCCTCGCCCGACGGCCTCGCGCAGGCCTTCGTCATCGGCGAGGAGTTCATCGGCGACGACTCGGTCGCGCTCGTCCTCGGGGACAACATCTTCCACGGCGCCGGCCTGGGCACGAGCCTGCGGAAGAACACCGAGATCGACGGCGCGCTGATCTTCGCGTACCACGTGGCGGATCCCACGGCCTACGGGGTCGTCGAGTTCGACGAGGACTTCACGGCCGTCTCCATCGAGGAGAAGCCCGCGCACCCGAAGAGCGCGTATGCGGTGCCCGGCCTCTACTTCTTCGACAACGACGTGGTCGAGATCGCCAAGGGCATCCAGCCGAGCGAACGCGGCGAGCTCGAGATCACGGCCGTCAACGACCACTACCTGCAGGCCGGCCGCCTCCGGGTCCAGGTCCTCGACCGCGGCACCGCGTGGCTCGACACCGGCACGTTCGAGAGCATGATGCAGGCCTCCGAGTACGTGAAGGTCATCGAGGACCGCCAGGGCTTCAAGATCGGCTGCATCGAGGAGATCGCGTACCGCGCCGGCTGGATCGACCGCGACGCCCTCGAGGAGCTCGCGCGTCCGCTCATCAAGAGCGGGTACGGGCGATACCTCGTCACGCTGCTCGACGCGTAGCGTCGGCGCGACCGGGCCAGCCGCTCCGCGTCAGCGCGGGGTGAGCTCGCCGGACTGCATGCCCGAGATGAGGGCCTGCGCCGTGATGTGGATCCCGGCGGGCAGCGGCATCGTGTCGCGCTCGTCGAGGTCCGGCCACACGACGCTCTCGAGGCGGAGGTCCACCGCCTGGTAGCCGGCCAAGGGCGACAGGCCGAGCATCACGTGCGGCCGCGCCTTGCCGAGCGCCGTGAAGTGTCCGAGGAGCGCGCTGATGGTGACCGGCTGCCCGGACGCCAGGATCTTCATCACGTGGGTGTCCGCCGGCAGGCCGAGCAGGCGCGCGGTCGCGTCGCGCACGAGGCCGGCGCAGTCGTCGGCGTAGAGGTAGTCGCGCACCGTCTCGAGCGGCACGTAGATCGAGGCCGGGGTGGGGGAGAGGTTCGCCCGGGCCAGCTGCGTGATGAGGCCCTGCGGCTTGCCGACCGCCTGGCGCGGACCGTACAGGTTCGCGATGCGCCCGATGAGGGTGCGCACGCCGGTGCGCTCGCCGAACGCGCGCACGAGGCCCTCCGCGCGGAGCTTCGCCTCCCCGTAGGGCGCCAGTGGCCGCGGTTCCGTCGCCTCCGTGAAGGGCGGCCGGGCCGCGCCCGCGTACACGCCGCCCGCGGACGACGAGTAGAACAGCGCGCCGCCGGGTGCCGGGTCGGCCGCGGCGGCCAGGGCGATCTCGTCCAGCACGGCCTCGAGCTGCCCGAGCTCGTGATCCAGCTGCGCGCGCGTGCTGCCGGTGACCGCGGCGCCCGCGCACCACATGACTGCCCAGCGACCGGCCGCGAGGCCCGCCGCGAGGAGCCGCTCCGCCTCGGTGCGCGCAGCCTGGCGGATGACGCCCTCGTCCGCGGTCGACCAGGGCAGGGGCTCGGCGTCGACGGGCGCCCAGCGGGGATCCGCCGTCAGGGCGTCGAGCAGGGACGCGCCGAGGAGGCCGCGCGCGCCGATCACCCAGACCGGGACGGCGGCCGTCATACGTGCCCGCGCGGCGGACGGCCGTGCGGGCCGTCGAGGGGGTCGCGCACGATCAGGTACGCGGGCCGGCCCTGCGCCATGCCGACCGAGACGCCGACGTACTCCGCGATGATCCCGAGGGAGAACAGGATGATGCCGCTCGACGCGAGGATCGTGACGATGGTCGACGCCCAGCCCGCCGGCACCGAGTTGTCGGTGAGGCGGCTGACGACGATGACGATCACGAAGATCAGCGCGACCACGAGGAAGAGCGCCCCGAGGACGCTCACGGCGCGCAGGCCGCGGGTGCCGCTGGAGAGCACCATCCGCCAGAAGTGCGAGAAGAGGCGGCGGGGCGAGTAGCCCGACTGCCGCTCGCCCTCGTCGCGGAGGGTGATGTCGCACGTCGAGATGCGGTTGGCGACCCAGCCGAGCGCGATGTCGAGGTAGACGCCGGACCCCGCGTAGGCGGCGACACTGCGGCCGACGGAGCCGAGCACGAGCCGGTAGCTCTGGAACTGCTCGGCGTCCTGGTCGGAGGACATGGCGTTGAGGACGACCTTGGCGCCGCGCGAGGCGACGTTCCGCAGGAGGCCGTGCGACGGCGTGTTCGTCGGCTTCGCGTAGACGACCGACGCGAGGTCGCGCATGGCGACGTCGAGCATGTCCGGGATGAAGCCCGGGTCGTGCTGGCCGTCCTCGTCGAGCGTGACGATCCAGTCCCCGCCCGACGAGGCCATGCCCGCGAGCGTGGCGGCGTGCTGCCCGAAGTTGCGGCTCAGCCAGATGGGCCGGACGAAGGGATGCAGGCGCTTGAGCTCGCGGAGGACGCGGGGGGATCCGTCGCGACCGTTGTCGAAGACGAGGAGCACCTCGGTGACGGCGTAGCTGTGGCCGTCGCGGGTGATCTGCGGGACCGTGAACGGCTGGATCTCCGCGATCAGCGCCTCGAGCGTCAGCTCGCCCTGGTACACGGGGATGACGACGGAGACGGAGTGGTCGGGCGGCAGCACGTCCTCGACCGCGTCGCGCGGTCCGACGGCGCTCACGCGGCGCTCCCGGCCGAGCGCGACATGCGCCGTCCGAGGTAGAGGTACACGAGCCGGCGGGAGAGCGCCTTGGCCCGGGCCATCATGTCGCCGAGCCGGACGTCGGCCCTGCTGACGACGCCGGGGTGCGCCTCGAGCACCCAGCGGTGGAAGCCCGCCGCCGCGCTGGCCTGCTCGCCCGCGAGCCGCACGCTCCACTGCGAGTCGGAGATGCGGAACCCCGCGAGGGCCTTCGGGCCGACGGACGCGAAGTCGCCGCGCAGCAGCACCTTCGCGTACGTGGTCTCGTCGATGAGGTACGGCCAGCGCGAGTCCCACCAGCCCACGGCCTCGAGGTCGGCCCGGCGCATGAGCACGCAACCCGGCTCACCGAAGATGTTGGTGCCCGAGCGGATGGTGCGGCGGACGGCAGCGGCGCCCGAGATGGCGATGCGGGATCCGGAGACGCCGTGGTCGCGCACGATCGGGCGGCTGTCCGCGTCGACGATGTCCCGCGGGGAGGCGACGAGCACGACGGACGGCGACGCGTCGAGCTCGGCCACCTGGCGCTCGAGGATGGTGGGGTAGAGGAGGTCGTCGCCGCAGACCAGCTTGATCAGCTCGCCGCCGGCCTCCTGGCTCACGCGGTTCCAGTTGCGGAGGGCCCCGCCGCCCGCCTCGGTGCGGAGCAGGCGGACGCGCGGCTCGTCGGCGTAGCGCTGCATCACGTCCCACGTCCCGTCGGTGGAGGAGTGGTCCGCGATCACGACCTCGAAGTCGGTGAACGTCTGCGCCAGCACGGAGTCGAGCGTCTCGGCGAGGTAGTCGGCGTTGTTGTATGCGGGGATGACGATCGAGACGCGTGGGGCCACGTGGCTCTCCTTCGGCGAGGCAGGAGGGGACGCGCCCGGGTCGAGGCCCACCCGGTGCACGTCATCGTGCGACGTGCGACGGAGACCGTGGGCGACCGCGGTGCGCGTGCGGACGGGGGCCATCCTCTCACGGCGCCCGCCCGCGACCGGTGAGGGCGCGGCCCACAGGGGGTCCGTCCTCACGAGCTGTCGGGGAGCCAAGCGTTAGGGTGAGTCCCGCCCGACCGGCCCCGCCTGTCCCGGGCTGCACACGACGAACGGACGACTCCTCAACATGCGCAGCAAGCTCCTGTGGCCGACGGCCGCCGTCGCCATGACGATGGTGGGCGCGATCATCCCGATGCTCTTCTTCCGCCGGTACTACTTCGTCAACGACACGGAGGCGGGGGCGTTCGGCCAGTGGTGGGAGATCGGGGACCGCCTCCTGTCGGGGAACTGGTCGCTGCTCAACCCGACGGTCTGGCAGTCCGGCAACTACCAGGCCGAGGGCGCGTGGGGCATCTACAGCCCCTTCATCTGGGTGATCGGCCTCGGCTCCCACGTGCTCTACGACGCGGCCCTGTACTCCACCATCGTCAAGCTGGCCTGCCTCGCGATCGGATCCGCCGGCTTCTTCGTCCTCGCCCGCAGCTACGGGATCCCGCGGGCATGGGCCGCGGTCGTCGCGGTCGCCGCCCCGCTGGCCGGCTTCACCCTCTACTACGACGCGCCCTCCTGGGTGAACGGACTCATGGCCTGGTGCTGGTGGCCTCTCGCCGTGGGCCTCACCCGGCAGAGCGTCCTCCTCAACCGGACCCCCTACGGGGGGATCGCGGCGTCCCTCCTCCTCGTCGGCATCGGCTACGTCTCCACGACCCTCATGCTCGCCGCCGCCCTCGCGGCCATCCTGCTCGAGGCCGTGCTCCGGCGTGACCGCGGCGCGATCTGGCGGGCCCTCGCGGCGTCGACCGTCGCCGGCCTGTTCACGATCGTCGTCCACCTCCCCGGCCTGCTCACCGCCTCGGTGTCCGGCCGCAACGAGGGCGTGGTCAACACGGGCTTCCTCGGCGTCGACCTCACCGACCTGGCCGTCTCGGCGATGCCGACGGGCGGCCCGTTCATGGAGACGTACGGCAGTCAGTTCCCCGGCTCGCCGCTCACCTACATCTCGTGGCTGCTGCCGCTCGTGGTGCTCATCCGACCCCGGGAGCTGGCCCGTCTCCTGCGCTCGCGCCCGAGCCTCGTCGTGATCGCCGTCGTGGCGCTCGTCGCCGTGAGCGCGCCGTCGCAGATCGGGCCGCTGCGGTTCCCCGTGCGCGTCCTCCCCTTCGTGGCCGGAGCCGTCCTCCTGATCCTGGCGCTCGGCCTCTCCCGCGCGCGCCGCACCGTCGTCACGCGCCGGCACCTCGTGGCCGCACTGCTCATCGTCGCGGCGACCGGCGGGCTGATGGGCCTGCAGGCCCCGCGCGAGTACCGCGCCATCCTCGTCGGGATGCTCGTCTCGGCGGTGCTCGTCACGGTGGCGATGGGCGTCGCCGGGGCGCGTCTCGGCCGAGCGTCCGGGCTTCCCGGTCTCCGCCGGATCGTGCGGACCCGCGAGGCCGGCCGTGCGACCCGCACCCTTGCCGTGATGGCCGTGGCCGGGACCCTCGTAGCGCTCGTCCCGCAGCACGCGTTCTCGCCGGCCTCGCCGCTCACCAGCTACTGGCTGCCCTCCGACGTCGTCGACTACTCCACGCAGCTGCCCGACTCCCAGGGCGACGTGCTCGTGGTCGGCTGGTCGGACGACGACTTCTACGACGAGTCGCTCGTCGGCAACTCGTGGTACGTCACGGGGAAGCCCGTTCAGAACGCGTACTCGTCGGTCTACTATCCGGGCTACTCCAAGGCCGTGTGCATGCAGTACAACGGCTTCACCTGCGGACAGCTGTACGAGCAGCTCTTCCAGCCGGTGCCGGGATCGGAGACCGGCACCGACCTCGTCGACCTCCTCGGCGTCAGCACGATCCAGGTCGTCAAGGTGCAGCGGGGCCTGGATTCCACGCGCGCCGTCCCGGAGCGGGACTGGGAGGTCGTGCCCGAGGGGTGGCACGTCGTCCAGGACACCCCGCACACGCGCACGATCGTGCGCGATGACCCGGCCGCCGGTGCGGGGGGCGTCGCATGGACCTCGGCGGGCACGTCCGCGACCGTGGTGCACGAGGACCCGATGGGCACCACGTTCCGGATCGACTCCGTGCCGGCGGAAGGCGGGCGCGTCGCGCTGTCCCTCATCCCCTGGCCGGGCTACCGCGTCGACGGCGGGACGCTCACCGACCAGCCCGTCGACGACATGCTCCTCGGCGTGGACGTGACCGCGGCGGACGCGGGCCGCACCGTGACCGTCTCGTTCTGGAGCCCGGGGTGGCAGGTCCAGCTGGGCTCGGGGATCCTCATGGTCCTCCTCATCGTCGCGTGGACGGTCCTGCGACGACGTGGCAGGAGGGCCGCATGAGCGCCGCCGCGCGCGTCGTCGCCGTCGTCGTGGCCTGGAACAGGCGCGAACTCGTCGTCGAGACCCTCCGCGCCCTCCGCGCGCAGACGGTGCCCGTGCAGAGGATCGTCGTGATCGACAACGCGTCGACGGACGGGTCGGCCGACGTCATCCGTGAGGGCTTCCCGGAGGTGGCGCTCACGACGCTGCCGACGAACACTGGCGGCGCCGGCGGGTTCACCGCGGGCATCGAGCGGGCGCTCACCGTCCACGACGCCGAGCTGGTGTGGCTGATGGACGACGACACCGTCCCGGATCCCACCGCGCTCGAGGAGCTGCTGCGAGCCCGCGCGGCCGCGCCCCGCGGCACCGTCGTGCTCGCGTCCGCCGTGCGCTGGACCGACGGGCGCCCGCATCCCATGAACACCCCGCGCACGAGGCCCTCGGCGACCCGCGGGAGCATCGCGCGCGCGGCCGAGCACGGCTGCACCCCCGTGCGCACGGCGTCCTTCGTGTCGATGATGATCGAGGCCGACGCCATCCGCGCCCACGGCCTGCCGATGGCCGACTACTTCCTCTGGAACGACGACTTCGAGTACTCGGCTCGCCTGCTCCGACGAGGCCGCGGCTACCTCGTGCACGGCAGCACGGTCGAGCACCGCACGCGCACCTTCGGGTCGACGGACGTCGATCCGGGCGCGCGCTTCGTCTTCGAGGTGCGCAACAAGATCTGGATGCTGCTGCGCTCCCGTGCGCTCTCGCCCGTCGAGCGCGTCCTCTACGCGGGCGCCGCGCTCGTCAACTGGACCCGCACCGTCGCGCGCTCCCGCGACCGGCGCCTGTTGATGCGGGGGCTCGCGGACGGCGTCCGCCAGGGGCTCAACCGCCCGCCGCGGGCCGCCCACGAGGTCCTCGACGGGCTCGGCGACGTCACCACGGGGATCCGGCGGATCGAGGCGGGTGCCGGCCGCTGACGTGCGGCCCTCCGCGCGTCAGTCGCGGCGGTAGGGCACCTCGGACGACGCCGTGCGCACCGTCCCGTCGGCCTGATCCGCGGGGCGGCCCACGTGCGACGCGACCAGGTACAGCGGCCGGTTCTGCACCTCCGCGTAGACCCGCCCGAGGTAGCTCCCGAGGACGCTGAGCATGATGATCTGCACCCCGCCCACGAAGAGGATCGCGATCACCGTGAACGTCCACCCGGGCACGACGCTCGACGGGTCGATGGCGCGGCTCACCAGGACGTACACGACCGCCAGCGCGCTGAGCGCCGACACGACGAGGCCGACGAGCTGGATGAGCTTCAGCGGGAACGTGGAGAAGCCGAGGATGCCGTCCGCCGCGAACTTGACCATCTTGCGCAGCGGGTAGCCCGTGACGCCCGCGTGCCGCTCGTCCCGGTCGAACTGGACGTTCGTCTGCTTGAACCCGACGTACGAGACCATGCCGCGGAGGAAGCGGTTGCGCTCCGGGAAGCGCTTCACGGCGTCGATGACCTTGCGGTCGATCAGGCGGAAGTCCCCGGTGTCGCGCGGGATGTCGATCTCGGCGACGAGGGCGAGGGTGCGGTAGAAGGCGCCGGCGGTGGCCTTCTTGAAGAGGCTGTCCTTGCGGGTCCGGCGCTGCGCGTAGACGACGTTGAAGCCGTCCTGCCAGCGTCGGATGAGCTCGACCGCGACTCGGGGCGGGTCCTGCAGGTCGGTGTCCATGATGACCGCCGCGTCGCCCGATGCATGGTCGATGCCCGCCGTCACGGCGATCTGGTGGCCGAAGTTCCGGGAGAAGTCGATCACCTGCACGCGGTCGTCTGCGGCCGCCAGGGCGTGCAGCCGCTCCAGCGAGGTGTCCGCGGATCCGTCGTTGACGTACACGAACTCGAAGCGCATCCCGAGGTCGGCGGACTCCAGCGCATCCGTCAGCGTGCGGGAGAACAGCTCGACGCTGGCCTCCTCGTCGTACACGGGCAGGATGAAGCTCACGAGCGGCGCGGGCGTGGGGAGGGGTTCTGCGGTCACGTGTCGGTATCCCTCATCGGTGCGTGTCGGGGTCGGATCCTGGTCGGCGGCGGGCCGGTCGGTCGGCTCAGCCTATGTCGATGCGGTAGAGGACGGCCGCAGCTCCCGTGGACGGGTCGTAGACGGCGCGGTCGACCTCCTCGAGGCCCGGCACGGAGGCCGGATCGGCGTCGGCCGCGCAGTCGGAGAGGGCGAGGTACCAGCGGATCCCCGCGCGCTCCGTCGCCTCCGCGTCCACGCGTCCGGCTGCGAGGGCGGACCGCGCGACGTCGACGGCGTCGCGGTCTGCCGGCCATGCCATGCCCAGGTTGTAGTGGGCGACGGATCGTCCCGAGTCGATCTTCACGATCTGCGGATCGAGGCACGCCCCGGCGACGATGGAGCCGTCCGTGGCGCCCGCCGTGACGTCCGCGATGGCGCGGTCCAGCGGCTCCGCGAAGGTGATCTGCGGGAGCTCGCGCCCGGCCGAGAAGAAGCGCCCCCAGTCGAGCGCGCTCGTGGCGCCGATCGCGACCACGAGGACGGTGCAGGCCGCGACGAGGGTGCGGGTCCGGCGCGGAGCCGGCGCGGGGCTGTCGACCTCACCGCCAGCGGCGTGGGCGTCGGCGTCCGCCCCTGCGCTCCGCCCTCGCAGGGTGCGCACCGCCACGTCGAGCAGCACGGGCACGATCGTCACCGCGATGAGCAGGAACCCGTCGATCCAGAGCCGGTAGGGCTCCTGGTTGGCTCGCCACAGGTCGTTCGTGGACGTGATCGCCCAGGCGAGCATCGCGCCGCCGGCGTACGCGGTCCAGATGGTGCGCCTGGCGCGGATCCCCGCCACGAGGATCACGACGAGCGGCACGATGAGCGCGGCACCGGCGAGCGGCCCGAGCGGGAGGTCGACGCCGAGGTCCTTGCTCGACGCGACGCGGTAGGAGAGGAACGGGTCGCCCGCCGCCGAGGCCACGACGGTCGTGACGATCTGGGGGAGCGTCGCGGCGAGCGCGGCGCCCATCGGGAGGAGCGCGAGGCCGCGGGTGCGGCCGATGGTGGCGAGGAGGCCCGGCACGGTGGGGAGGAGCCCGACCACGAACGCGGGCAGCGGGCCCACCGTCCCCGCGACCACGACGGCGAGCCCGAGCGACGCCGGCACCAGCGCGGCGGAGAGCACGAGGAGCCGGCGACGCGGGCGCTCGAGGACGGCGTATGCCGCCACGACGTAGAAGGAGAGGAACACGGCGGCCAGGAACGAGTAGACGTGGACGTTCAGCAGGCCGCCGACGACGACCGCCATGACGGTCATCGCGACGAGGCGCGCGCGGCGGGACGAGCCCCGGAGGAAGGGCACGAGCGCCCCGAGGAACGCGATGCCCGCCACGGAGAGGGCAGCGGCCTCGCCGTTGAGGGTGAACAGCACGCCGAACGGGCCCCACAGGACGGCGTGCGAGCTCATCTGCCAGAACCAGTGGCCGGGGCCCTGCGTCCACGCGAACGTCCCGAGCAGCAGGGGCGCGAAGCCGAGCACGCCGGTCCACGCGCGACCGGTGACGCGGACGCACGCGATGCCGATGGCCGCGACGAGGCACGCCTGCAGGGCCGTCCCGACGATGTTCCAGGACTCGACGGGGCCGAGTCCGGTGAGGTGGCCGAAGGCGCCGAGGACGATGTAGTAGAGGTGCGGGTAGGTGTTGCGGCCGGTCTCCGTGAACGGCTCCACGGACGCGAAGTCGCCGCGGGCGAAGTTCACGACCATCGAGAGGTACGACAGCTGGTCGTAGACGAAGTAGTCGCGGAACGAGCTCACGACGCTGCCCGTGCGGTGCACGAGCATCCCCACCTGGGTGACGAGGAAGAGGAGCACGGCGAGCGCGACGGCGAGCGCCGACGTCAGGTTCCCTGGAGCCGTCCTCCGGTCGATCCGGGCGGGGGAGACGGGAGAGGGCACGGGGGTGGATGCTATCAGCCGGCCCCTGCGAGACCGCGGTCCGCGGGCGTCGGCGGCGCGGGACGGGGACGATCCCTCCCGCCCCCGGCTAAACTGGGCCGCTCGACCCCGTCGCCCCGCGGCCGGGTCCGCACATCCATCGGACGTGACGCTGCCGCCGCAGCAGAGGGGACGCGCATGCCCACCGAGGCCTTCTCGCTCCTCCTCCCCGTGTACCGCGGCGACCGTCCCGACTTCCTCCGCCGGGCATTCCGCAGCACCGTCGACGACCAGACGCTCCGGCCGGATGAGGTCGTCGTCGTCCGCGACGGCCCCGTGTCAGTCGAGCTCGCCCGCACCATGGCGGAGCTCGCGGAGGCGTCGCCCGTCCCCGTCGTCACGGTCGAGCTCGCGCGCAACATGGGCCTCGCCTACGCGCTCGAGCGCGGGCTCGAGGCCTGCGCGCACGACGTCGTCGCCCGGATGGACGCCGACGACATCAGCCTCCCCGAGCGCTTCGCCCGCCAGCTCGCCCTCATCTCCGACGGCCTCGACCTGGTGGGCACCGGCATGTACGAGTTCGCGGACGAGGTCGGCACCATCGCCGGTCGCCGCACCCCGCCGGTCGGCGCCGACGCCATCTCCCGCTACGCGCGCTTCCACGACCCGTTCAACCACCCCACCGTCGTGTACCGGCGCCAGGCGGTGAAGCGGGCGGGCGGCTACCTCCCGCTCGGGCTGATGGAGGACTACTACCTCTTCGCGCGCATGATCCAGTCGGGCGCCCGCGTGGAGAACCTGCCGGATCCGCTCGTCATGTACCGCGTGAGCGCGGGCGCGTACGCCCGTCGCGGCGGCGTCGCCCAGCTGCGTGCCGAGCTCCGCCTGCAGCGGGAGTTCCGCCGTCGCCGCTTCACCTCCCTCTCGCAGGCCCTGCGCAACGTGCTCGTGCGCGGCAGCTACCGCCTCATCCCCGAGGCCGTGCGCCGCGGGCTGTACCGTCGCCTGATCACACGCGATCGGACGGTCCCGCAGGCCCGCGCCTGATCCCCCGTTACCCTTGACCAGTCCCGTCGAGCGCCCGTCGGGCGCCACCCCAGCAAAGGAATGTGCCATGAGCCCTGATCTCGTAGTGGTCGGATCCGGTTTCTTCGGACTCACGATCGCGGAGCGCGTCGCCGAGGAGCTGGGCCTCAAGGTCCTCGTCATCGACCGCCGCGACCACATCGGCGGCAACGCGTACAGCGAGAAGGACCCGGAGACCGGGATCGAGGTGCACCGCTACGGCGCGCACCTGTTCCACACGTCGAACGAGACCGTGTGGGAGTACGTCAACCGCTTCACGGACTTCACCCCCTACGTGCACCGCGTCTACACGGAGCACAAGGGAGAGGTGTTCCCCCTGCCTATCAACCTGGGCACCATCAACCAGTTCTTCCGCTCCGCGCACGGGCCGCAGGCCGCCCGCGACCTCATCGCCGAGCAGGCGTCCGAGCTCGACGCCGGGGAGGCGAAGAACCTCGAGGAGAAGGGCATCTCCCTCATCGGGCGCCCGCTCTACGAGGCGTTCATCCGCGACTACACGGCGAAGCAGTGGCAGACGGATCCCACGGACCTGCCCGCCGAGGTCATCAGCCGCCTGCCCGTGCGCTACACGTACGACAACCGCTACTTCAACGACACGCACGAGGGCCTGCCCGTCGAGGGCTACACCGCGTGGCTCGAGCGCATGGCCGACCACCCGAACATCGAGGTCCGCCTCGAGACCGACTTCTTCGACGAGACCCAGGAGGTCAACCGGGCATCGGTCGTCGGGAAGGTCCCCGTCGTCTACACGGGCGCCATCGACCGCTACTTCGACTACTCGGAGGGCGCGCTGTCGTGGCGCACGCTCGACTTCGAGCGCGAGGTGCTCCCGGTCGGCGACTTCCAGGGCACGCCCGTCATGAACTACGCCGACTCCGACGTGCCGTTCACGCGCATCCACGAGTTCCGCCACTTCCACCCGGAGCGCGACGCCCCGGCGGACAAGACGGTCATCATGCGCGAGTACTCGCGGTTCGCCGAGGGCGAGGACGAGCCGTACTACCCGGTGAACACCGCGGCCGACCGCGCGGGCCTGCTGAAGTACCGCGAGCTCGCCAAGCAGGAGGAGGGCGTCTTCTTCGGCGGCCGCCTCGGCACCTACCAGTACCTCGACATGCACATGGCGATCGGCGCGGCGCTCTCGATGTACGAGAACAAGCTGAAGCCCGTGCTCGCGAAGGACGCCTCCTGATGGCGGGCGACGTCGCGGGCGCACCCGCCGGGCTCGACCTCATCCAGCGCGTCATCCTGCCGTCCGAGCACGACCCGGACATCGTCCCGCTGTACGTGGACGCCGACTACTGGACGAGCATCCCGGTCGCGCCCGAGAAGCGTCGGCGCTCGCCGCTGCGCGTGGTCGACTCGGACACGCACAACGCCGTCGTCCGCCTCAGCGACATGGGCATCATCAGCGCCATCCGCGGCGACCGCGGCTTCCAGGTGCCCCACCGCAGGAAGGTGTCGTTCGGCACCTACTTCAACGCGTTCCCCGCCTCGTACTGGCGCGCGAGCACCACGCTCGACGGCGTCGTGCTCGAGGTCGAGACGAACGGCGAGGGCCAGGTGATCGTCTACCGCTCGAACGCGCGCGGCGTGATCCAGAAGGTCGACGGCGCGGCCGTGACCGGATCCACCACCTCCCGCTTCGAGCTCCCGTTCACGTACTTCGCGGACGGCGGCTGGTACTGGTTCGACCTGATGGGCGAGGAGGCCGACTTCGCGCTCGTCGAGGCCGGCTGGTACGCCCCGGCCGGATCCGCCCCCACCGCGGGCGCCGCCGGATCGGTGAGCATCGCCATCACCACGCTCAACCGCGCCGAGTACTGCGTCAAGCTCCTCACCGACATCGGCGAGAAGCCGGACGTCGCGGCGCTCCTCGACCACGTGTACGTCACCGACCAGGGCACCCAGAAGGTGGCCGACCAGCCGGCGTTCCCGCGTGCGCAGGAGCTGCTCGGCGAGAAGCTCCGCGTCATCGACCAGGCCAACCTCGGCGGATCGGGCGGCTTCTCCCGCGGCATGTACGAGACGCTGAAGGAGGGCGCGAGCGACTACGTCCTCGTCATGGACGACGACATCACGCTCGAGCCGGAGAGCATCCGCCGTGCCGTGAAGTTCGCGGACTACGCCAGGACGCCCACGATCGTCGGCGGCCACATGTTCGACATGTACGACAAGAGCAAGCTCCACGCGTATGCCGAGGGCTTCGACATGTGGAACTTCATGTGGGGTCCCGTCACGCCCACGCGCCACGACTTCAGCGCGTCGAACCTCCGCCAGACCAGGTGGATGCACCGCCGCGTCGACGCCGAGTACAACGGCTGGTGGATGTGCCTCATCCCCGTCTCCACGATCAAGCAGGTCGGCCTGTCGCTGCCCGTCTTCATCAAGTGGGACGACGCCGAGTACGCGCTGCGCGCCAAGGAGGTCGGCGTGCCGACCGTCACGCTCCCGGGAGCCGCCGTCTGGCACGTCTCGTGGGTCGACAAGGACGACTCGCAGGACTGGCAGGCCTTCTTCCACGCGCGCAACCGCCTCATCGCGGCCCTGCTGCACTCGCCGTACGAGCGCGGGGGGCGTTTCCTCACGGCCAACCTCGCCACGGACGTCCGCCACCTGGTGTCGATGCAGTACTTCGCGCTCGCCGCCCGGCACGAGGCGTACCGGAACATCCTCCGCGGGCCGCGCAGCCTGCACGAGGACATGGTGACGCGCCTCGCCCGCACCCGCGAGCTGGCGCAGGGATTCACCGACGGCGTCCCGATCAAGGACCGCGCCGCCCTGCCCGAGATCGTCGCGCCGGACAAGCCGCAGCGTCGGCGCGGGGGCGGAGCCCCGGCGGGCATCGCCCGCGTCGTGTGGCTCGCCCGGACGGTGGCGCGCCACGCGTTCGCCCCGCTCGGCCCGGCCGCGGCGCGCGGGCCGGAGGCGCACCTGGCGTTCGAGGACGCCCGCTGGTGGGTCGTCCCCTCCTTCGACAGCGTGCTCGTCTCCAACGCGGAGGGGTCGGCGGCACTCCTGCACCGCCGGGATCCCGTGCTCTTCCGCCGCATGCTGTGGACGAGCATCGTGCTCCGCTGGCGCATCCTCGCCCGCTGGCCGCAGCTCAAGGCCGCGTACCGCGCGGCCCTGCCCACGGTCACGAGCCCGGAGACCTGGGCCCGCACGTTCGGCGTCGACCAGCCTCCGGTCGGCCGCCGGAAGTAGTAGCCGGACGCGGCTCCGCCATCCGCTGAGCGCCGAGGGGCGTCCGATCCGCACCACGGTGCGGCGGACGCCCCTTCGTGTGTGAGAATCGCATCTCACGGCACGGGGACGCAGGGGGACGCATTTGTTCGACAACGGGGTGGACCACGTCCGGCGCGCACGCCGACGCTCGCGGCTGATCGCCTGCCTCGCCGTCTGGGCCGTCGCGCTCGGGGTCGGGCTCGTCGGCACCGGCACCATCGGAGGATCCGCGGAGCCCGCGCATGCGGCATCCGGCGCCGACTTCGATCCCGGCATGATCATCAGCGACGCCAAGTTCTACGACGGCGACGCGATGTCGCAGGGCGACATCCGGTCCTTCCTGCAGGCGCGCGTCCCGAGCTGCGCGTCCGGCTACGTGTGCCTCAAGAACTACGTGGAGAGTACGCCCGCGCGCGCGGCCGACAGCCGCTGCTCGGACCTCCAGGCGTCGCGCCTCAGCGGTGCCGACATCGTCTACTGGGTCGGCCGCGCGTGCGGGGTCAGCCAGGCCGCGCTCCTCGTGCTCCTGGAGAAGGAGCAGGGCCTCGTCACCGACAGCACGCCGACCGACCGCCAGTTCCGCAGCGCCACCGGCTACGGCTGCCCGGACACCGCCGCGTGCGACTCCCTCTACTACGGCTTCTTCAACCAGGTCTACAACGCGGCGCACCAGTTCAAGGTGTACCAGTCCACGCCGACGCGCTGGAACTACCAGGCCGGGCGCAGCAACCGCATCCTCTGGCACCCGAACGCGGACTGCGGATCCTCGCAGGTCACCATCCGCAACCAGGCGACGGCGGGCCTCTACATCTACACGCCGTACCAGCCCAACGCCGCCGCGCTGCGGAACCTCTACGGCAGCGGCGACTCGTGCTCCTCGTACGGCAACCGCAACTTCTGGCGCCTGTACACCGACTGGTTCGGCAGCACGAGCGACGGCCCCGTGTCCTCCTTCGTCAAGACGGCCACGGACGACACCGTCTTCCTGGTGAGCGGCGGGCAGAAGCACCAGGTCCCCGACTTCGGCGTCTACCAGTCCCTCTCCGCCCTGGGCGGGATCAGCACGGTGCCGCGCTCCTACCTCGACGCGCTGGGCACCGGCATCCCCGCGTCCGCGCTGGTGCGCGACCCCTCGTCGGGCGCGGTCGCCCTCGTGCAGGCGGATCGTCGGCACCGGTTCGCGTCGTGCGACCTCGTCGCCTCCTACGGCTACGGCTGCGGCGACGCCGTGAACCTCGACCCCCGCCAGCTCCGGGCGCTGTCGGACGCCGGCGAGATGAGCGCCTTCTTCGTCCTCCCCGGCAGCCCCGTCACCTACCTGCTGAGCGGAGGGACCAAGTACCCCGTGTCCACGTGGGGTGCCGTCCTCGGCCTCAACGGAGGACGTCCGCCCTTCGTCGCGACCATGCGCGCGTCGGTGGGCGCTCGGTACGCCACGGGCCACGCCGCCCTCCAGCCGGGGACCCTGGCGAAGGCGTCGAACAGCGCTGACGTCTTCCTCGTGGACGGGCTCGACCGCAAGATCCGCGTCCCGGACTTCGCCGTCACCGCGGAGCTCGGCCTCGGGCGGTCGTTCGCGACCGTGACCCCGGCATCGGTCGACGGGTACCCGCGTGCGGCGGCCGACCTGTCCCTGCTCGTGCGCTGCGCGGGCGTCACGTCGCTCGCCTCCCAGGGGAGCGTCGTCGCCCTGGGATCGCCGGGTTCGACGGGTCTCGCCGTCACCGACCTCGCGCCGTCGACGTGCGCCGCCCTCGACGCCGCCGGTCGGACGGTGACCGGGCCCGTCTTCGTCAAGGGCAGCACGTCCGCGACGGTGTTCCTCCTCCAGGGCGGTCAGGCGCGTGTGGTGCCCACCTGGGACCGGCTGGTCGCGCTCGCGGGCACGTCGTCGCCGACCGTCACGGTGATGGGTCCGGGGGCGCTCGCGCGCATCCCCGTCGGCGCCGCGTCCTGACGCACCTCACCCAGGTCGGGTCGCGCGGGTCCGCGCGGCCCGGGCACCCGGCGGGAGGTCATGCGCCACCGGATACAGTGGGGCCGCACCGGACGACCACGGCGCGGCCCGCCGGGTGCCCGCCCTAGCGCCCGGCGCGGCGAGGAGAGCCCATGGAACAGCACGCGCACGACGTCGACGGCCCCCGCGAGGAGACCCCGCCCCCGGGGATCCTGCTCCGGCTGATCAAGGACGAGCGCGTCGCGTTCCTGCTGGTCGGCGGCTTCAACACCGTGCTCGGCACGGCGTGGTTCGCACTCTTCTACCTGCTGTGGGGCCACTCGATCCCGTATCCGCTCGTGCTCGTCATCGCGTGGGCGGTGCAGCTCCCCATCGCGTTCACCCTGCATCGCAAGCTCGTCTTCCGGGTGAGCGGCAACCTGCTCCCGGACTTCTCCCGCTACACGCTGGTGAACCTCGTGCCGCTGTTCGCCAACATGCTGCTGCTGCCGCTCGTGGTCGAGACCACGCCCCTGGAGCCGATCGTCGCGCAGATCCTCGTGACCATCGTGATCACCGTGGCGACCTACACGGGCCACAAGTTCTTCTCGTTCCGCCGGCCGCGCGACGAGGCCGTCCGCTGATGCCGACGACGGGCCGCGGCCCGTCCGTCATCCCGGTCGGTGCTGCTCCGGGAGCCCGTGCCGCCAGCTGCGGCCCTGCGCGGCCTTGACGGCGCAGATCACGAGCAGGACCCAGCCCCACTCCACGATCGTGACGCTCTCGGCGAGCGACGCGACCACGAGGACGACGAGCACCAGGGCCGTCCAGACGTAGCCGACGCCGCGCTTGGTGGTCGCCAGCACCCAGGACCGGCCGAGCGCGAGGGCGCAGAACGCCGCGAACAGCGCGAGCCCGACGAGCCCGGCCTGCAGGTAGAGGTCGAGGTAGGCGTTCCGCCCTGTCTCCTGCGCGCCTCGGCTGACGAGGTCGAGGGCCGTGTACGGGTACGCGTCCCGGCGCCAGAAGCCGACGAAGCCCCAGCCCTCGATGGTGTTGAGGTCGATGAGGCGCAGCATCTCCCGCCAGAGCGCGACGCGCTGGAGGTAGTCGGGCCGCGCCTGCAGCACCTGCAGCACGGGGGAGCGGAAGGCCACGACCAGCACCGCGACACCTGCGGCGAGCACGAGGACCGCGCTGTTGGCCAGGGGCCGAGCCTGCCGCGCGAGGTGGCGGAGGCCGAGGATCGCGAGGGCGGCGACGGCGAGCACGAGGAACGTGCCGAGGATCACCGACGAGCGCGTGAGCGACGCCACGAGGAACGCGACGACCAGCGAGAAGACGGCGCGGCCGCGCGAGACGGACCGGGTCATGAGCTCCACCGCGAAGGTCACGGCCGCGACCAGGGCCAGGATGCCCAGGGCGTTGCGCTCGCCGAGCAGCCCCTGGATGGGGCCGAGGCGCTCGAGGGCGCCGCGGATCCCGAGGAACGGGATGGGGCCGTCGATGAGCAGCCCGGCGAGCACCTCGAGCGCGAGGGACGACACCAGCACCAGCCGCAGCACGTCCCCGGCCGCGCGCACGATCTGGATGAGGTCGCGGACGACGCCGACGTACACCGCGAGGAACGCGGACGCCGCGAGGTAGAGCACGCCGCCGACCGCGTCCGGCTGGTACGCCGTCCAGAGCAGCGTCGCGGCGCACCAGCCCACCAGGACGAGCAGCGAGATGGGCAGGAGGCCCCGCCACTCCCAGTCGCCGCGCTTCGCCGCGAGGGATCCCGCGGCCATGGCCACGAGCGCGGTGACGATGGCGATGAGGCCGGCCCACCCCACGGTGGACCTGAGCGCGTGCGACAGGACGGCCGTGCCGAGGATGCAGTGCGTGAGCGCGGCGGAGAAGCGCGCCGACCCGAGCAGGTCGGGCAGGCGCTCCGGGAGCGGCAGGCGGGCGGGACGGGTCATGCGTCGGCCATCACGGGCGGTCGGCGGGGCACCGGGCGGCCGCGCGGATCAGGCGACGCGGGGGTCGGCGGCGGCGGGCGCGGCGGCGGAGGGTACGGCCGCGGGGATCGAGGGGTCCGCGTGGTAGGACGGCGCGACCGCGGGGACCGGCGCGGTCTCCGGCCGTGCCGCACGGCGACGCGCATCGTCGGGTCCCGGGACGTCCTCGCGCGCCACCATGCCGGACTTCGTGACGATCGCGATGACGACGAGCAGCAGCCAGTTGCCCTCGTACAGCAGCCGGCTCTCCGCGAGGCTCTGCACGACCAGCGCGGTCATGAGCAGCAGCGGCGCCAGCGCGAGGGTGGAGTACGGCTCGACGCGGTCGCGGCGGTGCTGCCTGCGGTCGATCGCGGCCCACCAGGAGCGCACGTAGGTGGTGACGACGAACGCGGCGAAGGCCAGGAGGCCGATCGCGCCCACCTGCAGCAGGACGTCGATGTACGCGTCGTGGGCCTGCAGGTAGGTGACGCCGCTGCGGACGGCGAGGCCCTGGAAGGGGTGCACCCAGGGCGCCCAGTAGCCGATCCAGCCCCAGCCGACGACGGGGTGCTGCTGCGCGAGGCCCAGCACGGACTCCCAGATCTGGAACCGGCCCGTGAGGTCGGGGGACCGGCCGAGGAGCTCGAACACCTCGGCCGTGCGCGTGGCGACGACGCCCGCGCCGACCACGGCGGCCACGGCGACGCCCCCGGCCAGCACGAGGCGGCCCCGGATGCCGACGCGTCGGGCGACGAGCGCGAGGCCGGCGACGATGCCGGTCATGACGAGCGCAACCAGGACCGTGGAGCTGCCGGTGAGGGTCAGGGTGAGGAGGGCGACGAGGATCCAGATCCCGGCGTCGCGGCGGCGGACCGTGCGCGCCGCGTACTGCAGCGAGAAGACGATGAGGCCGAGCAGCGCGACCATGGCGAGCAGGTTCGCGTTGCCGACGACGCCCTGGATCCGGCCGCCGCTGAGGAGCTCCCCGCGGGTCCACGCGAACGCGGCGGGTGCGCGGGGCCCGTAGTCGGTGAAGAACGGCATGACCGGCCCGCGCACCACGACGGCGACGAACAGCTCGAAGGCGAGCGACAGCCCGAGGATGATGCGGAACGCGCGTCCGAGGCCCTGCACGATCTCGGACCACGACAGCAGGGCCACGAGCGTCAGCGCCGCGATGGACGTCGACAGCTGGATGAGCACGCCGAGCGCCGACTCCGGCCGGTACTGCGACCACGCGATGGAGAGCACCGCGATCCCCGTGAACACGAGCAGCGGGATCGGCAGCACGCGCACGCGCGGCAGGGGACGGGAGCGCGTGAGCAGGATGATGCACGTGACCAGCACGGCGAGCGCGATCGCCCCGAAGCCCCACCAGCTGAGGCTGTCGCGCCACATGTCACCGGCGAACGTGGTGACGAGGACGAAGGTCGCGAAGCTCCGGAGGGCTCGGCGGCTGGCGGTGGGCATGCCCATCAGGGTATCCGGCCCGAGGCCCTGGTCCCGCCGCCTGAGGTGAGCGGCGGCGCCGGGGCCCCGAACGCCGGCGCTCCACGCGCCCGGCTGTCCATCAGACGAAGGCCGCGTGCCCCGTGATCGCGCGGCCGACGATGAGCGTGTTCATCTCGCGGGTGCCCTCGTAGGAGTAGATGGCCTCGGCGTCGGCGAAGAAGCGGGCCACGTCGTAGTCGAGCACGATGCCGTTGCCGCCGAACGCCTCGCGGCACCAGGCGACGGTCTCGCGCATCCGGCTGGTGGCGTACGCCTTGGCCAGCGCCGAGTGCTCGTCCGACTGCGTGCCCTCGTCGACCATCTCGGACGCGCGCGTCACCAGCCCGATCGACGCCGTGATGTTGCCGAGGCTGCGGACGAGGAGGTCCTGGATGAGCTGGTGCGCGCCGAGCGGCTTGCCGAACTGCTCCCGCTCGCCCGTGTAGGCGACCGCCGCCTCGTACGCGCCGATGGAGATCCCGATGGCGGCCCACGCCACCTCCGCGCGCGTGAGCCGGAGCACCTTGGCGGTGTCGGCGAACGAGCGCGAGTTCTGCAGCCGGTTCCGCTCGGGCACGATGACGCCGTCGAGCTCGATGTCCGCGTTCTGCACGATGCGCAGCGCCTGCTTGTCCTCGATCCGGGTGGCGCGGAAGCCGGGGGAGTCATTCGGGACGAGGAAGCCCTTCACCTGGCCGTCGTCGGCGTCCTTGGCCCAGATGACGGTGACGTCGCTGATGGTGCCGTTGCCGATCCAGCGCTTGGATCCCGTGATGCTCCATTCGTCGCCGCGGCGCGTGGCGACCGTGCGGAGGCCGCGGGCGGAGTCGGATCCGGACAGCGGCTCGGTGAGGCCGAAGGAGCCGAGGATCTCCCCGGACGCGAACCGCGGCAGCCACTCGGCGCGCTGCTCCGGGGATCCGGCGACGGCGACGCTGCCCATCACGAGCCCGCTCTGCATGCCGACGAGGGTCGCGATGCTCGCGTCGACGCGGCCGAGCTCCAGCGCCGCCCAGCCGCGGTAGACGGCTGAGTTCTCGAACGGGCGCGTCTCGGGGAACGGCATGCCGAACAGGCCGCGCTCCGCGAGGCCGCCGACCACGTGGCGCGGGAACTCGGCGCGGGCCCAGAGCCCGTTGACGTGCGGCTTGACCTCTGCCTCGAGGTAGGCGCGGAGGTCGGCGAGGGACTCCTTCTCCCGGTCGCCGAGGCGGGTCTCGTAGCCGTAGAAGTCGCCGATGAGGGGGGTGAGGGACACGATGCTCCGTTGCGGTTCGTCGGCGCCCTCGGGGACGGGCGCCTGCGGCCGAGCCTAGGTCGGCGTCAAGGCGACGGCCCCATCGGTTGGTACTTTGGTCGCGTCCGGACAGGACGCGCGCCCTCGGGCGTTGTAGGTAGCCGCCAAGCCCGACAGGATCCCGACGTGTTCACTGCCCTCGCCAACACCCCACGCGACTACGCCTGGGGATCCCGCACCGCCATCGCCGAGCTGCTCGGCCGCGAGGCGTCCGGCGGCCCGGAGGCGGAGCTCTGGCTCGGTGCGCACGACGGCTCGCGCACGCGCGTGGTCGACCCGGCGGCGACGGGCGGCGCGACGACGCTGGCCGGGTGGATCAGCAGCGACCCCGCGACCACGCTCGGCCCGCTCGCCCAGGGCCTCCGCCCGGGCGACGGCCCCGGCCTCCCGTTCCTCCTCAAGGTGCTCGCCGCGGACGGCCCGCTCTCGCTGCAGGCCCACCCGGACCTGCATCGCGCGCGCCTCGGCTTCCGCGACGAGGAGGACCGCGGCGTCCCGATCGACGCGCCGCACCGCAACTACAAGGACCCGCTGCACAAGCCCGAGCTGATCTTCGCGCTCAGCGACGAGTTCCACGCGCTCTGCGGCTTCCGGCCGCTCGCGGAGGTGCGCGACGTCTTCACGCTGCTGCTCACGCTCGACGCGTCGGGTCCCGACTCGGACCCGGCCGTGATCCGCACCGTGCTGTCGCGCCTCACGGGACCCGAGGCGGACGTGCTGCGCGACGTCTTCGCCTTCCTGATGGGCGGCGGATCCGAGGTGCACCGCCTCGTCGACCGCGTCACCCTGCTCGCCAGCCTGGCCTCCGACCGGCAGTGCCGCGAGTTCTCGACCGAGATGCGCACCGTGCGCGAGCTGGCGGAGGCGTACCCGGGCGACCCCGGCATCGTCACCTCGCTCCTCCTCAACCGCGTGACGCTCCGCCGCGGCGAGGCCCTCTACCTGCCCGCGGGCAACATCCACGCCTACCTGCACGGGCTCGGGATCGAGCTCATGGCGGCCTCCGACAACGTGCTGCGCGGCGGCCTCACGCCGAAGCACGTGGACGTGCCCGAGCTCCTCGACGTGCTCGAGTTCCAGGCGCTGCCCGTCCCGTACCTCGAGCCCGAGCCCGCGGCGCCCGGCGTCGAGCTGTACCGCCCCGACGTGCCCGACTTCCTGCTCGCGCACGTCACCCCGGCCACGCGCGACGCGGCCGGGGGGGACGACGGCGCGAGCGTCGTCGAGGTCGACGGGCCGGCCATCGTGCTGTGCACCTCCGGCGAGGTGACCATCCGCGGCGAGGTCTCGTCCGTCGTGGTCCGGCGCGGCGACGCCGTCTTCGTCACGCCCGACGAGGGCCGGCTCGTCGTCACGGGGGAGGGCGAGGCGTTCCTCGCGACGACCCCGGCGCCCGCGGCCGCCGTCGACGACGGCGCGTGACCGAGGCCGGGAGCGCCGTCGATAGGGTTGCCGCATGACATGGTTGGTCACCGGCGGCGCCGGCTACATCGGTTCGCACATCGTCTCGGCGTTCGCGCGGGCGGGCATCGACACGGTCGTCCTCGACGACCTCTCGAGCGGGCACGCGTCGTTCGTGCCGGACGGCGTCCCCTTCCATCGGGGATCCGTGCTCGACCGCGAGCTGCTCGCGCGCGTCCTCGGATCGGGTGACATCCGCGGCGTCGTGCACGTGGCCGGCTTCAAGTACGCGGGCGTCTCCGTCCAGCGCCCGCTGCACACCTACGAGCAGAACGTGACCGCCACGGCCGTGCTGCTCGAGGAGATGGAGCGCGCGGGCGTCGACAGCATCGTCTTCTCGTCGTCCGCCGCCGTGTACGGGACGCCCGACGTCGACCTGGTCGACGAGAGCACGCCCAAGGCCCCCGAGTCCCCCTACGGCGAGTCGAAGCTCATCGGCGAGTGGCTGCTCCGTGACCAGGGGATCGCGAAGGGCCTCCGCCACGCGTCGCTCCGCTACTTCAACGTCGTGGGATCCGGCGACGAGGGCTACTTCGACACCAGCCCGCACAACCTCTTCCCGCTCGTCTTCGACGCGCTGCTCGACGGCCGCACGCCGCTCATCTACGGCGGGGACTACCCGACGCCGGACGGCACGTGCGTCCGCGACTACATCCACGTCGTCGACCTCGCGGCATCGCACGTGGCGGCGGCCCGTCGGCTCGAGGCCGGCGAGCCGGTCGAGCCCGTGTACTGCCTCGGCAGCGGCGCCGGCGTGAGCGTCCGCGAGATCATGACGGCCATCGCGCAGGCGACGGGCATCGACTTCGAGCCGGACGTGCGCGACCGCCGCCCCGGCGACCCGGCGCGCATCGTGGCCTCGGGGGAGCTCGCCGCGCGCGACATCGACTGGGCCATGCGCCACTCCCTGGACGACATGGTCACGAGCGCGTGGGACGCCCGCCAGGCCGGCGTCACGGCGTAGAGCCGGCAGCGAGCCTCGGCGCGTCGCAACCCTCGAGGAGCGGCTGAGGGTTTACGCTCCGCGGCTTGACGCGAGCGAGTTACACCGGTGTAATTATGACGATGAGCTGGGGCCGGCCGGGCGCCCCGCCCACGTGGGGAGATCGTGACATGGCACTACCTGAGTACCACGCCGGAGTCCCCGACGACTGGTTCGTCGACCCCGTCCGACTCGGGGTCCCCGGCGTCCGCAGCGTCGACGACGGCAATCCGCTCGCGTGGCAGGCCGACTCGCTCTGCGCGCAGACCGACCCCGAGGCGTTCTTCCCCGAGAAGGGCGGATCCACCCGCGACGCCAAGAAGATCTGCGGATCGTGCGAGGTGCGCAGCGAGTGCCTGGAGTACGCGCTCGAGAACGACGAGCGATTCGGCATCTGGGGCGGCCTCTCCGAGCGCGAGCGCCGCAAGCTCCGCAAGCGCGCGGTCTGATCCGGCCGTCCGGGCCGACGTGGCCCCCGGCTTCCGGCGCGCCGTCCCGCTGCGGCGGATCCCCACCGCGCACCACGTAGGGTCTCCCCTGTCATGCAGCCACGAGTAACCGCGATCCTCGTCGCCCACGAGGGCGCGCAGTTCCTCGACCGGACCCTCCAGGCCCTCGCCGCGCAGACGCGCCGCCCCGATCAGGTGGTCGCGGTCGACCTCGGCTCCCGTGACGGATCCGCCGCCCTGCTCGCGGCGTCCGACCCCACGCGCATGGTGCAGGCCCCGGCGCGGATGACCTTCGGACAGGCCGTCGACCAGGCCGTCCGGGTGATCCCCGCGCCCGAGGGCGACCACGAGCTGCTCTGGCTGCTGTCGGCCGACAACGCGCCAGCGCCCGATGCGCTCGAGCGCCTGCTCGCCGCGATCGAGGCGTCGCCGAGCGTCGCCGTCGCCGGCCCGAAGCTCATGGAGTGGGACCACCCCGGCTACATCCACGAGCTCGGGACGACGCTCACGACGCTCGGCGCGGCCGTGCCCGTCGTCGACGTCGAGCTCGACCAGGCGCAGTACGACGACATGAGCGACGTCCTCGGCGTCGCCGCGGGCGGCATGCTCGTGCGGCACCGCCTCTGGGACGAGCTCGGCGGGTTCGACGACGCGCTGCCCGTCATCGACGACGCGCTCGACCTCTGCGTCCGCGCACGACTCGCCGGCCACCGCGTCGTGGTCGTCCCGGCCGCGCGCGTCGCCTCGGCGGGCGACGCCGCCCCCGGCACCGCCTTCCTGGGCAAGCGGACCCCGCGTCGCCGGCGCCGTCGCCTGCGCAGGCAGGCGCAGCTGCACCGCCGCCTCTCCTACGCGCCGCCGGCAGCCGTCCCGTTCCACTGGCTCTCGCTCGTGCCGCTGGCCATCCTGCGCGCGCTGCTGCAGATGCTCCGCAAGCGGCCCACCGCCGCGCCGGGCGAGATCGGCGCTGCCGTGCGGGTGGCCGTCGCGCCCGGGCGGATCCGCGCCAGCCGCCGCCGCCTCGCCGCCAGCCGGACGGCGCCGTGGTCGAGCATCGCGTCGCTCCGCCAGCCCCTCGCGGTCGGCCGTCGCCGCCGGTCCCTGGCCCGGGAGCAGTACCGCGTCGAGCACATGGGCGTCACCGACGGCGTCGAGTTCCTCGCGACCGGCGGCGGATGGACCGTGCTCGCCGCGCTCCTCCTCTCCGCCGTCATGTGGCTGCCGCGGCTCACCGGCACGGCCCTCGTCGGCGGCCAGCTCCTGCCGCTCGGCCCGAGCGCCGGCGCGCTGTGGGCGCAGGTCGGCATCGGGGTCCGCGGATCCGGCGCCGGGCCCGTCGCCCCCTCCGACCCCTTCGCCTACGTGCTCGCCGTGCTCGGCAGCGTCACCGCGTGGGAGCCGTCGCTCGCCGTCCTCGGCCTGTTCGTGGCCGCCCTGCCGCTCGCCGCGCTCGCCGCCTGGCTGTGCGCCGCCCAGCTCACGCGGAACGCCTGGCTGCGCGCGCTCGCGGCCCTCGTCTGGACACTCGCGCCCACCCTGCTCGTCGCCCTCGGCGACGGCCGCCTGCCGGCCCTGCTCGCGCACCTGCTCCTCCCGTGGCTCGCGCTCGCGGTGCTGCGGGCGCCGCGCTCGTGGTCCGCCTCCGCCGTGGCGGGGATCCTGATGGCCGCCGTCGGCGCATCCGCCCCGTCGCTCGTGCCCGCCGTGCTCGTGCTCTGGCTCGTCGCCACGGTGCGGGCCGGACGCCGCGCCGGGCGGCTCGTCACGATCCCCGTGCCGCTGCTCGCCCTCGTCGCGCCCCTCGTCGTCCACCGCGTGATGCAGGGGCAGCCGCTCGCGCTCGCCGCCGACCCGGCCGTCCCCGCCGGCTTCACGCCCGCCGACGTGCCCGGCCTCGCGCTGGGCTTCCCGACCGCTGGCCTCGGCGGCTGGTCCGCGTTCGTCGACGGCCTGGGCGCCGGCCTCCCCGCCTCCGTCCCGCTCCTCGTGGTCGCGGTGCTGGTCGCGCCGCTCGTGCTGGGCGCGATCGCGGCGCTCTTCCTCCGCGGATCGCACCGCGCGGCCCTCGCGCTCGGCGTCACGGTGCTCGGGTTCGCGACCGCGGTGCTCGCCGCGCGGACCGTGGTGCAGTCGACGGGATCCGACGTCGTCGCGGTCTGGCCCGGATCCGGCCTCAGCCTGCTCTGGCTCGGCCTCGCCGGCGCCCTCGTGCTCGGCTTCGCGACGCTCGGCCGCCGCTCGCTCGTGCCGGGGCTCGTGGCCGCCGTGACCCTGGTCGTGCTCGCGCTGCCGCTCGTCTCGGCCGCTGTCGCCGGATCCACCGCCGTGCGCGCCACCACCGACACCTCGCTCCCCGGCCTCGTGGTCGCGGAGGCCGCGACGGATCCCGCCGTCGGCACGCTCGTGCTCCGCGCCGCGGACGACGGCTCGCTGTCCGCCGACGTCGAGCGCGGCGCCGGCCGCACGCTGGAGCAGGTCTCCACGGTCGACTCGACCATCGGCCCGCTGTCCGACACGCAGACGCGCGTCGCCGAGCTGGCGGGCAACGTCTCCTCCCGCTCCGGCCTCGACGCCACAGACGAGCTCCGCGCGCTCGGCATCAGCTACGTGCTCCTCGAGGCGCCGGCGGGCGATGCGGGGGCGGCCGTGCACGACCGCGCGCGCTCCGCCCTCGACGACGACCCGGTCTTCACGGCCGTCGGGCAGACCGAGGCCGGTCTCCTCTGGCGCTTCGTGGGCAGCGACGACCTCGTCGCCCAGGTCGCGGCGCCCGGCAACCTCGACGATCCGGGGCGCGCGGGCGTGCTCGCGGCGCAGGCGCTCGTGTTCGCGCTCACCCTGCTCCTGGCGATCCCCACCGGCGGCCTCGCGGCGGGCAGCCGTCCGCTGCCGGCCTACCGCGAGCCCGTCGCCGCCCCCGACTCGCGTCCGGCCGACGCCGAGGAGCCGCGGCCCGCGCACGACGACCGCGGCACCCCCGCGTACATCCACGAGCCGACCGGCGAGGCCGTGGAGGCCGCGTCCTTCGGCGACATCCGACAGGCGGGGGAGCGCCGCGCCGGCGACGACGGGGAGGGCGACGTCGTCGTGCCCGCGCCGTCCGCCGACCGGGACGACGACCGCCCCCGCGGCACCGACGACGACCGCAGGAGGACAGATGGCCAGGCGTGACGCCATGCGCATCGCGACGCGCGTGACCACGGGGATCGTCGGCGTCGCCGTGCTCGGGGTCGTGGTGACCGGCGCGCTGC
Organism: Clavibacter californiensis; assembly: GCF_021952865.1. Classification (NCBI taxonomy): domain Bacteria; kingdom Bacillati; phylum Actinomycetota; class Actinomycetes; order Micrococcales; family Microbacteriaceae; genus Clavibacter; species Clavibacter californiensis. The sequence goes on from NZ_CP040792.1 coordinate 1,475,184, forward strand.
TGCTCCCGCCCGCCGCGGGTGATGCGAGCGCCCCCTCGGTGCTCGTGACGCCCGTCGTGACCGACCAGCAGCGCGTCTGCCCCGGCTCGCTCCTCCGTCCGCCCGCGGCGGACGCCACGTCATCGACCACCGCGGTCGCCGTGGGGAGCGCCGCCGTGACGAGCGGATCCGCCGTGACCGGGTCGACCGGCGCCGCGCCGGCCGTCCGCACCTCGCGCATCGAGGCCCCCGAGGTGCAGGGCGGGGCGTCGAGCGCGCCCTCCGTCCTCGCCGTGGCGGGCGCCGTCGACGACGCCCCGACCGACCTCGCGGGCGCGGCGTCCGAGATCGCGACGGAGGGCGACCTCGCGGGGCTCGCCGCCACGTCGTGCTCCGAGGCCACCGCCGACGCGTGGCTCGTGGGCGGCGCGACGACCACCGGCCGCACCACATTCGTCGTGCTGGACAACCTGTCCGGCGTCTCCTCCACCGTCGACCTCGCCATCACGGGCGAGGAGGGTGCCGTCAGCGCCCCCGGCGCGAGCGGCATCTCCGTGCCGGCCGGAGGCCGCCGCGTGCTCAGCCTCGCGGGCCTCGCCCCCGACCTCTCGTCCCCGGCCGTGCACGTCCAGAGCCGCGGCGGCCAGGTCGTCGCCCGGCTCGAGCAGAGCACGGTCCGCGGGCTCCTCGCCGGCGGCGTCGACTGGATCGGCCCAGCCGCCGCCCCGTCCACCGCGCTCACCATGACCGGCCTCCGCATCGACTCGCAGGCGGCGCCCGTGGCGCCCGTCGACGGCGGGGACGCGCCCCCCGCCGACGAGGGCGGGGCCGCCCCCGGGACCGGATCGGACGGCGGCGCCGACCCCGACCTCGTGACGGCCGTGCGCATCGTGGTCCCCGGATCCGAGGACGCCGACGTCAGCGTCAGCGTCGCCCCCGAGGAGGGCACGGACGGCACGGGGACCACGTTCACGCTGCAGGCCGACGCGGGCCGCACGATCGACGTGCCCGTCTCCGCCCTCCCCGACGGCCGCTACTCGGTCACCGTGCAGAGCTCGGCGCCTGTCACGGCGGCCGTGCGCAGCGTCTCGGGTGCGGCGGAGAGCGGCGCGACCGACTTCGCCTGGCTCCCGTCGGCGGAGGCGCTCTCGCGCGACGCGCTCGTGTCGGTGCCCGCGGGTCCCGCGCCGCTCCTGCACCTGCGGAACGCCGGCGACCAGGCGACGTCCGTCACGGCGCGCCCGACCGACGGCTCGGCGGCCGTCTCGCTCGACGTGCCCGCCGGATCCGAGGTCTCGGCCGCCGTGGAGGCAGGGAGCACCTACCTGCTCGAAGGCGCCGCCGGCCTCACCGCGACGGTGACCCTCGCCGAGCCCGGGCGATCCGCGGCGCTGCCCGTCGTGCCGGTGCTCCCGGCCGCGGACCCGTTGCGCGTCCACCCCTGACGCCGGGCGTCCGGGCCGCCGTCGCCGCGGCATGCGCGCACGGGCGGACGCCTCACGCCCGTTCGGGATCCGGCGTCAGTGCGGGTCGTACCTGTCGGGGGCGAGGTCCCACGGGTCCTTGCCGAGCAGCTCTGCCACCGCGCGGTACACGCAGCCCTCGACGAGCGCCCGCTGGTGGTACTCGTCCTCCTCGTGCAGGTGCGCGAGGCGCTCGATGGGGAGCCGGTAGAAGATGACGCGGCGCTCGTCGGCGAGCACGCTCCAGCGGTCGATGCCGTCCCGCTCGCTGTTGCGGGCGGGCAGCGCGGCGACCTCGAACGAGACGCGGTCGAGCTCATCGGGCCAGAGGCCGCGGAGGTACTCGGCGGCGGACGCGATGGTCTGGTCGAAGACGTCGGCGCGCGTGCGGAGCACCGGCAGCTCCGGACCGGTGACGGGGGAGCGGAGGCCGCGGCCGTGCCGATCCCGCCAGGAGCCCCGGATGGAGACGTGGCCTCCCCGGCGGCGCGATCGTGGCATGGCCCCATCGTACGGCCCCGGGGTCGGCGGTAGTGTGGGCCCGACATGACGAACAGGCCCTGCTCCCGCGTCGGCTGCACCGGCGGCGCCACGACCACCCTCACCTACGTCTACGCGGACTCCATGGCCGTCCTCGGTCCCCTCAGCCACGACTCCGAGCCGCACAGCTACGATCTCTGCGACCGCCACGCGGCCCGTCTCTCGGCCCCGCAGGGCTGGCAGATCGTCCGGCACGGGGTGCTCGGTGAGGTAGGTTCCTGAGCATGACGACGACTCCCGCTGAGACGCTGACCGCCATCGTGAAGACCTACGACGTGCGAGGTCTTGTCGGGAGCCAGCTCACCGAGGAGCTGGTCACGGCCCTCGGCGCGGGCTTCGTGGACGAGCTCGGCGCGGCCGGTGGCGAGATCGTCGTCGGCCACGACATGCGCGACTCCTCTCCGTCCTTCGCGCAGGCGTTCGCCCGGGGCGCGACGGCCCGCGGCGGGAACGTCCTCCTCATCGGGCTCTGCTCCACGGACGAGACCTACTTCGCGTCGGGATCCCTCGACGCCCCCGCGGTCATGTTCACCGCGAGCCACAACCCGGCCACCTACAACGGCCTCAAGTTCTCCCGCGCGGGCGCCCAGGGCATCAGCCTCGACACGGGCCTCGGCGCCATCCGCGACCGCGCCATCGGCTTCCTGGCCGACGGCATCGCCGCGGTGGAGCCCGCGGGCCAGGTGCGGGAGCGCGACGTGCTCGCCGACTACGCGGGCTACCTGCGCCAGCTGGTCGACCTCTCCGGCATCCGCCCCCTGCGCGTCGTCGTCGACGCGGGCAACGGCATGGGCGGCATGACCGTCCCGGCCGTGCTCGGCACCGCGGCCGGCCTGCCCGAGCTGCCCATCGAGATCATCCCGCTGTACTTCGAGCTCGACGGCACCTTCCCCAACCACGAGGCGAACCCGCTCGAGCCGGCGAACCTCGTCGACCTGCAGAAGGCGGTCGTCGAGCACGGCGCCGACCTCGGGCTCGCCTTCGACGGCGACGCGGACCGCTGCTTCGTCGTGGACGAGAAGGGCCAGGCGGTCACGCCCAGCGCCGTCGCCGCCATCGTCGCGCTCCGCGAGATCTCGCGCGTGAAGGCGCAGTCGCCGGATGAGGCCGTCACGGTGCTGCACAACCTCATCACCTCGCGCATCGTGCCCGAGACCATCGAGGCGGCGGGCGCCACGGCGGTCCGCACGCGCGTCGGCCACTCGCTCATCAAGGACCAGATGGCCGCCACCGGCGCCGTCTTCGGCGGCGAGCACTCCGCGCACTACTACTTCCGCGACTTCTGGGGCGCCGACAACGGCATGCTCGCCGCGATGCACCTGCTCGCGGAGTTCGGCCAGACCGACGGCCTCATGTCCGACCTCTCCGCGCGCTACACGCCGTACGCGCTGTCGGGCGAGATCAACAGCACGGTCGACGACGTGCCCGCCGCCTACGAGCGCATCGTCGAGGCCTTCCGCGGCCGCGGCGAGTTCGACGAGCTCGACGGCCTCACGGTCGACGGCCCGGTCGGCGACGACGGATCCTTCTGGTGGTTCAGCGTCCGCCCCTCGAACACCGAGCCGCTCCTGCGCCTGAACGTCGAGGCGTCGACCGAGGCGAAGATGGCCGCCCTCCGCGACGAGCTCCTGGGGCTGATCCGCCGGGCCTGATCCCGTCTCCCGCACCACCACGACGCCGCGTCCCTCCCGAGGGGTGCGGCGTCGTCGTGTCCGCCCGCTCGATGCACACCCCCAGGGGGTATGCAGCGATACCCCTTGGGGGTACCATGGACGGAACGGGAGGTGGCCACCATGGTCGGGTACAGCGAGGGCAAGGACGACATCCTCAAGCGGCTGCGGCGCGCGGAGGGCCAGGTGCGCGGCATCGAGCGCATGGTCGAGTCCGACACGTACTGCATCGACGTGCTCACGCAGGTGTCCGCCGTGACGCGCGCCATGGAGACGGTCGCGCTCAAGCTGCTCGACGACCACCTCGCCCACTGCCTCGCGGAGGCCGCGCGCGAGGGCGGCCAGGTCGCGGACGACAAGGTGCGCGAGGCCTCCGCGGCCATCGCGCGGCTCGTCCGGTCCTGATCCGCCGACGCCCGTCGACATCGAACGACCCGAAGGAGACCCCATGACCACCACGACCTTCCCCGTCACCGGCATGACCTGCGCGCACTGCGTCGCGAGCGTCACCGAGGAGGTCGGCGAGCTGCCGGGCGTCGCGTCCGTCGCCGTCGACCTCGTCGCGGGCGGCGCATCCACCGTCACCGTGGAGAGCGATGCGCCGCTCGACCCCCAGGCCGTGCGCGCCGCGGTCGCCGAGGCCGGGTACGTCGCGGGGCTCTGACATGAGCGACCCCGCATCCGGATCCGCGCCCGCCGGGGATCCCGTCGCCGCCACGGCCGAGGACGGCGTCGTGCTGACGCGCGTCGACCTCGACGTGCAGGGCATGACGTGCGCGTCGTGCGCGATGCGCATCGAGCGCAAGCTCGGCCGGATGCCCGGGGTCGAGGCCGCCGTCAACTACGCCACTCACCGCGCGCGCGTGCAGCTGCCCGCGGGGACGAGCGTCGAGGACGCCATCCGCACCATCGAGCGCACGGGGTACCGGGCGTCCGAGCGAGACGGGTGGGGGAGCGCGGCGGCGGACGGCGTGTCCGGATCCGCTGCCGTGCCATCCGCATCCGCCTCCGCGGAGCGCGCGCCCGTCGCGGCTCCTCGCATCCGTCCGGACGCGCCCGCCGCCGCTGCGGATCCCGCATCCGCACCCGCGCCCGCTCCGACGGACGCGCCCGCCCCGACGGACCCACCCGCCCACGCCGCCGTCGCCACCCGCCGCCCCGACGCCGACGAGCTCGCGCTCCGGCAGCGACTCGTGGTCTCCGCGGCGCTCACCGTCCCCGTGTTCCTCATGGCGATGATCCCCGCGCTGCAGTTCCGGGACTGGCAGTGGCTGTCGCTCGCGCTCGCCGCGCCGGTCGCGGTCTGGGGCGCGTGGCCCTTCCACCGGTCCGCCGTCGTCAGCGCGCGCCACGGCGGAGTCGGCATGGACACGCTCGTCAGCATCGGCGTCGCTGCCGCGTTCCTCTGGTCGCTCTACGCGCTCTTCCTCGGCGACGCGGGCGAGCCCGGCATGCGCATGACCATGAGCCTCGTCTCGGAGCCGGGCGGCGGATCCGGCGACGTGTACCTCGAGGTCGCCGCGGCCGTCACGGTGTTCATCCTCGGCGGGCGCTACCTGGAGGCGCGGGCCGCCCGCGCGTCCGGCGCCGCCCTCGCCGCTCTGCTCGACCTCGCCGCGAAGGACGTCGCCGTCGTGCGCGACGGCGTCGAGCGGCGGATCCCCATCCGCGAGCTGCGCGTGGGCGAGGAGTTCGTCGTGCGGCCGGGCGAGCGCATCGCGACCGACGGCGTGGTCGTCGACGGGTCCAGCGCGGTCGACCGCTCGCTCCTCACGGGCGAGTCGCTGCCCGTGGAGGTCGGGCCCGGCGACGACGTGACAGGCGCGACCCTCAACGCCGGCGGCCGCCTCGTCGTGCGCGCCACGCGCGTGGGGGAGGAGACCCGGCTCGCCCGCATGGCCGCGCTCGTGGAGGAGGCGCAGACCGGCAAGGCCCGGATCCAGCGCCTCGCCGACCGCGTATCCGCCGTCTTCGTGCCGGTCGTGCTCGTGCTCGCCGTAGGCACGCTCGTGGGCTGGCTGCTGCTCGGGTTCCCGCCCGAGGCCGCGTTCACCGCGGCTGTGGCGACCCTGATCATCGCGTGCCCGTGCGCCCTCGGCCTCGCGACGCCGACCGCGCTCCTCGTGGGCACGGGGCGCGGCGCCCAGCTCGGGATCCTCATCACCGGCCCCGAGGTCCTGGAGTCGACCCGGCGCATCGACACCGTGCTGCTCGACAAGACCGGCACCGTCACCACGGGCGTCATGTCGCTCGTGCGAGCCGTGCCCGCGGCGGACGTCGACGCCGACGAGCTCCTGCGCGTGGCCGCCGCCCTCGAGGCGCGGTCCGAGCACCCGGTCGCGCGGGCCGTCGTCGAGGCGGCGGGCTCGGGATCCCTGCCCGTCATCGAGGGCTTCGCCGCCACCGCGGGCCTCGGCGTCCACGGCGTGGTCGACGGCCGCGCGGTCGCCGTCGGGCGGCCTGCGTGGCTCGCCGAGCAGTGGGCCGCCGAGCCAGACGCGTCGCTCGCCGAGGCGCTGCGCGAGGCCGAGACGGAAGGATCCACCGTCGTCGCGGTCGCGTGGGACGGTGCCGTCCGCGGGATCCTCGCCGTCGCCGACACCGTCAAGCCCACGAGCGCCGAGGCCGTCCGCCGCATGCGCGCGCTGGGCCTCGGTCCCGTGCTCCTGACCGGCGACACCGCGGGCGCCGCGCACCGCGTCGCCGCCGAGGTCGGCATCGACGAGGTGATCGCGGGCGTCCTCCCCGAGGGCAAGCTCGACGCGGTGCGCCGCCTGCAGGGCGAGGGGCGCGTCGTCGCGATGGTCGGCGACGGCGTGAACGACGCCGCCGCCCTCGCGCAGGCCGACCTCGGGATCGCGATGGGCACGGGCACCGACGCGGCCATCGAGGCGGGCGACATCACGATCGTCCGCGGCGACCTCGTGCTCGTGGCCGACGCCGTCCGGCTCGCGCGGCGCACGCTCGGCACGATCCGCGGCAACCTGTTCTGGGCCTTCGCGTACAACGCGGCCGCGATCCCGGTCGCGATGGCCGGCCTCCTCAACCCGCTGGTCGCGGGCCTGGCGATGGCGCTCTCGTCGGTGTTCGTCGTCACGAACAGCCTGCGCCTGCGCTCCTTCCGGTAGCGGGCTCGCGCCCGGTCGTCATCCACGGCCGGGCGTCACGCGTCGGATGCGAGACTGGGGGCATGACCCTGCTCCCGGAAGCCACGTCCACCGCCCTGCCCTTCCGCGTCGCCGACCTCTCCCTCGCGGAGTCCGGCCGCCACCAGATCCGCCTCGCCGAGAACGAGATGCCCGGCCTCATGGCCCTCCGCGAGGAGTTCGGCGCGTCGCAGCCGCTCGCGGGCGCGCGCATCGCCGGAAGCATCCACATGACCGTGCAGACGGCCGTGCTCATCGAGACCCTCACCGCCCTCGGCGCGCAGGTGCGCTGGGCGAGCTGCAACATCTTCTCCACGCAGGACGAGGCCGCGGCCGCCGTCGCGGTCGGCGCGGGCACCCCGGACGCGCCCGCTGGCGTGCCCGTCTTCGCCTGGAAGGGCGAGACGCTCGAGGAGTACTGGTGGTGCACCGAGCAGATCTTCGACTGGTCGGGCGAGGCCCAGGCCGCGGGCGCCGACTGGACGGGCCCGAACATGATCCTCGACGACGGCGGCGACGCCTCCCTCCTGGTGCACAAGGGCCGCGAGTACGAGCTCGCCGGCGTCGTGCCCGAGACGCCCGAGGACGCGAGCCACGAGTACCGCGTGATCCTCGACACGCTCCGCCGCAGCCTCGCCGCGTCCTCGGACCGCTGGACCCGCCGTGCCGCCGACATCCAGGGCGTCACCGAGGAGACCACCACGGGCGTCCACCGCCTGTACGAGCTGGCCCGCGACGGCGAGCTGCTGTTCCCGGCGATCAACGTCAACGACTCGGTCACCAAGAGCAAGTTCGACAACAAGTACGGCATCCGCCACTCGCTGCCCGACGGCCTCAATCGCGCCACCGACGTGCTCATCGGCGGCAAGGTGGCGTTCGTCGTCGGCTACGGCGACGTGGGCAAGGGCGCGGCCGAGGCGCTGCGCGGACAGGGCGCGCGCGTCATCGTCTCCGAGGTCGACCCGATCTGCGCGCTCCAGGCCGCGATGGACGGGTACCAGGTCGCGAAGCTCTCCTCGGTCATCGAGACCGTCGACATCCTGGTCACCGGCACGGGCAACGTCGACGTCGTGCGCGTGGACGACATCCAGCGCATGAAGCACCAGGCCGTCATCGCCAACGTCGGCCACTTCGACAACGAGATCGACATGGCCGGCCTCGAGCGCCTCCCTGGCGTGGAGAAGGTCGAGATCAAGCCGCAGGTGCACGAGTGGCGGCTGCCGTCCGGCCGCAGCGTGCTCGTGCTCTCCGAGGGCCGCCTGATGAACCTGGGCAACGCCACCGGCCACCCGTCCTTCGTGATGAGCAACTCGTTCACCAACCAGGTGCTCGCGCAGATCGAGCTGTGGGTGCGCAACGAGCAGTACCCGATCGGCGTGTACGTGCTGCCGAAGCACCTCGACGAGAAGGTGGCGCGCCTGCACCTCGACGCGCTCGGCGTGGAGCTCACGGAGCTCCGCCCCGAGCAGGCCGCCTACATCGGCGTGCCGGTCGAGGGGCCGTACAAGGTGGACCACTACCGGTACTGATCCGCGCCGTCGCGCCGACGCCGTCCGTCCCCTCCTCGGGGCGGGCGGCGTCGTCGCGTGGAGCGGGCGCGGCAGGGCGCGCGGCGCGCGGGCGGCGCGGGGAGCGGCGCGCGGCTCAGGCGGGCGTGGATCCGCCGCGCGCCGGGAACCCGTGCGGCAACCCCGCGAGGATCGGCTCGAGCGACGCCATGCGGTCCCGCTCGAGCATCAGGGCGCGGTGCTCGCGCTCGCGCCGGACCGCGCCGACGGCCGTGACGAAGGACTCGGGATCCGTCGCGGGCAGCGGCGAGACGTGCACCGCGGCCTCGTTCGCGAGCTCCGCCGCGAGGCGCGCGCGGGACGCCGGCGTCATGGCCTCCCGCTGCGTGAGGAAGCGGGCGAGGCGACGGCCGAGCGCGTCCGGCAGGCGGCCGACGTCCGCCTCGGACGCCCATGCGACGAGGTGCGGCGGCACGGGCGGCAGGGGAGCGGGATACGCGGGCACGCGCTCGTGCTGCGAGCGGGTGCCGGCCACGAGGTCGCCGAGGCGCTGGGCGCACGGGCTGAGGAGGCCCACGAGCGCGGCGAGCCCGCCGAGCGTGAGGTAGATCTCGAGGATCCCGACGAGCGCCCGGGCGACCGCGTGGCGGAGGCCGATGCCGCCGCCGTCCGCCCGCACGATGCGCGCTCCGACGGCCCAGCGCCCGAGCGACCGGCCGCGCGACGCGACCTCGACCACGACGGGCAGGACGACGATCGCGAGGACGACGGCGGCGATGGCGCACGCCGCGCTCGAGGCGGCGTCGAGGAGGCCCGCGCCGGCGAGCCGGCCGATGAGGAGCACGAGCAGGAGGCCCACGACCAGGGACGCGATGACGTCGATGGCGGCGCCCGCGGCCCGCAGCACGAAGCCCGCGGGACGGACGTCGAGGGCGACGGCCTCGCCGACCACGAGCGCGTCGGGACCGTCCGAGAGCATCGGGTCGTGTGCGTCGGCTGCCGCCATGCATATAGTCAAGCAGATGGACCTCGACGCCTACACCGCCGCCCACCGGGACGACTGGGACCGGCTCGCCCGCCTCGCGGGCCGGCGCCGGCTCGCCGGACCCGACGCCGACGAGCTCGTCGACCGGTACCAGGCGGGCGCGGCCGAGCTGTCCGCGATCCAGGCGGCGGCCGGATCCACCGCGCAGGGCGATCGGCTCTCTGTGGCGCTCTCGCGGGCCCGCATGCGCTTCACCGGGCAGAGCACGAACGTCGCGTCGCGCATCCCCTCGTTCTTCGCCGTCGACCTGCCGGCGGCCCTGTACCGGATCCGCTGGCTGACGCTCGCCGTGGCGCTCGTCACGGTCGCCATCGTCGCGCTCTACGCCACGTGGATCCTCCGCGACCCCTCGATGATCGCGAGCCTCGGCAGCGACGCCGACCTCCGGAAGTACGTCGAGGACGACTTCGTCGACTACTACAGCGAGAACCCGGCGGCCTCGTTCACCGGCCAGGTCTGGACGAACAACGCGTGGATCGCCGCGCAGTGCGTCGCCTTCGGGATCACGGGCCTGTGGGTGCCGTACGTGATCCTGCAGAACGCGCAGGGCCTCGGCACGACGACCGCCGTGATGTTCTCCTACGGCGAGGGCGGCACGTTCTTCTCGTACATCCTCCCGCACGGGCTGCTGGAGCTGACGGCGATCTTCGTGGCGGCCGCCGCCGGCCTCCGCATCTCGTGGGCCTGGATCGCGCCCGGCGCCCGCACGCGCGGCCAGGCGCTCGCCGAGGACGGGCGCGCGCTCATCACGGTGGCCATGGGGCTCGTGCTCGTGCTGCTGGTGAGCGGGATCATCGAGGGCTTCGTGACGCCGCAGCCGTGGCCCGTGCCGCTCAAGATCGCGATCGGGGCCGCCGCGCTGGGGGCGTTCCTCTTCTACATGGTGGTCGTCGGCGGCCGGGCGGTGCGCCAGGGCGCGACGGGCGACCTCGACGAGTTCGAGGCGGGCGGCCGGCGGATCGTCGCGGGCTGAGCCCGTCCGGATCCGTCGACCGCCCGCCTCGCGGTCGTGCGTCGGGCCGCGGGTCAGGCCGCGGGATCCACCTCGGCCTCCAGCGGCGTCGCCGTCACCGAGGTGCCGACGTGCAGACGGAAGGCGCCGGGCTCGCGCCGCCAGCCGCCGTCCCAGTGCGCGAAGGTCCGCGCGCCGACCGCGACCTCGACCTCGGCGGACGCGCCCGCGGCGAGCTCGACGGATGCGAAGCCCGCGAGCCAGCGCACCGCCCGGTCGACCGCGGATCCGCCGCGCGACAGGTAGGCCTGCACGACCTGCTTGCCGGCGCGGTCGCCCGTGTTGGTCACGCGGACGGTCGCGGTGATCCCGCCCGCTCCGTCCTCGGCGACGCGCAGGTCGTCGACCTCGTGCGTCGTGTAGCCGAGGCCGTGCCCGAACGCGTAGGCCGGGGTCGCGCCCGAGCGGAGCCAGGCGCGGTAGCCGACGTGGATCCCCTCGTCGTAGACCACCTTCCCGTCGACCGGCGTGACGGAGCGGACGGGGATGTCCTCCTCGGTGGCGGGCCACGTGGTGGGGAGGCGGCCGCCCGGCTCGACGTCGCCGAACAGCACGTCCGCGAGGGCGCCGCCGAACTCCTGGCCGCCGAACCACGCGAGGAGCACCGCCCGGACGTCATCGCGCCAAGGGAGGAGCACGGGGGATCCGGAGTTGACGACCACGATCGTGCGCGGGTTGGCGGCGGCGACGCGGCGCACCAGCTCGTCCTGGCGGCCGGGGAGCGCGAGCGAGTCGCGGTCGAAGCCCTCGGACTCGACCTGCGCGTTGGTGCCGACGACGACGATCGCGACGTCCGCGCCGGTCGCGGCCTCCACGGCCTCGTCGAGGAGGCGCTCGGGCTCGGACTCGTCTGCCTCGAGGCCCACCGTGATCCCGAGGATGCCCGCGAGGCCGCCGGGCGCGCTGGTCAGCTCGAACTCGACCTTCAGATCCACCGGCTGACCGGCGGTCGCCTCCAGCGGCGCGGAGATCGAGGGCGGCGACATGAGGCTCGCGCCGAGGTCCATGCCCACGGGCGCGGCGCCGTCCTCGCGGAGGAGCTCCCCGTCTGCGTGGACGCGGCCGCGGCCGGTCGCGCTGAAGCCGAACAGCACCTCGCCCGTCGCCGCCGGCGTCCAGCGGGTCGTGATCTCGATGACGGCCGCCGTGCCGGTGGGCGCGTCGCCGCCGAAGTACATGAGCGTCGTCGCCCGGCGGTCCTCCGTGAACATCTCCTGGCCGTCGGCGTCGAGGAAGCGCACGAGGGCGCCGGGCTCGCCCGTGCGGGGGTTCCGGATCTCCGCGAGCGGCAGCTCCTGGATCCCCTTCTGCACGACCGCGCCGCGCGCGTAGCGTACGTCGACGCCGTCGCCGAGGGCGGCGCGGATCCCGTCGAGCGGCGTGACCACGTGCTCCGGGATGACGGTCGCGCTGCCGCCGCCCTGCGTGCGCGCCTCGACGGCGTTGTGGCCGATGACCGCGACGGAGCGGAGCGCGGACGCGTCGAGCGGCAGCGCGGCGTCCTCGTTGCGCACGAGCACCGTTCCCGCCGCGGCGGCCGTGCGCGCGAACGCGACGCCGTCCTCGACCTCGACGGGAGCGGGCACGACGGCGTCGAAGCCCTCGAGCGCGCCGACGCGGGCGGCGAGGCGCAGCAGGCGCACCACCTTGCGGTCGATGTCGGACTCGAGCACGCGGCCGTCGCGCACCGCGTCGAGGAGCGGGTCGCCCCACGCGCCGACGGGGCCCGGCATCTCGAGGTCCTGCGAGGCGCTCGCGGCGTCGACGCTGCGGACGCCCGTCCAGTCGCTGACGACCACGCCGTCGAAGCCCCACTCCGAGTTGAGCGGCGTCTCGAGCAGGTCGTTCTCGGTCGAGGTCGTGCCGTTGATCGAGTTGTACGAGCTCATCACGAGCCACGCGCGTGACTCGACGACGGCCTTCTCGAACGCGGCGAGGTACAGCTCGCGCAGCGCCCGCTCGGACACCACGCTGTCGGCGGTGAAGCGGTCGGTCTCGTACTCGTTGGCGACGTAGTGCTTGGGGGTCGCGCCGACGCCGTTCTCCTGCACGCCCCGCACGTAGGCGGCGGCCAGGTCGGCGGTGAGCAGCGGATCCTCGCTGAAGGCCTCGAAGTGCCGCCCGCCGTAGGGGGAGCGGTGCAGGTTGATGGTCGGGCCGAGCACGACGTCGACGCCCTTGCGGCGCGCCTCGACGGCGCATGCGCGGCCGTAGCGGGCGGCGATCCCGGTGTCCCAGCTGGACGACAGCGCGGACGCGGACGGCAGGTTGAGCGAGGGGGAGCGCTCGTCCCAGACCTCGCCGCGCACTCCGCTGGGACCGTCGGAGACGAGCATGCGGCGGAGGCCGATGCCCTCCATGGGCCACGTGGTCCAGAAGTCGCGGCCCGTGATCAGCTGCACCTTCTGCTCGAGGGTGAGGCGCGCGGCGAGCTCCTCGAGACGGGCGGTTGCGGGGTCGAGCGGGGTGGTGTCGTGTGGGGTCTTCTCGTGCGGGTCCATGGGTGCTCCTCGGGTGACGTCGGCGTCTGGTCGATCCTGCTCGTGCTGCGCGGTCATCGGACGCCCTTCACGCGGAACGCGGCGACCGCGCCGAGGAGGCCGGCGGCGGCGCCCGCGAGGAAGAGGCCGGGGTAGCCGGCGATCCCCACCACGGCGCTCGCGGCGGTCGGCACGAGCGACTGCGGCAGCGCCTGCGCGATGTTGACGACACCGAGGTCCTTGCCGTTGTCGGCGTCGCTCGGCAGCACGTCGGTGATGAGCGCGAGGTCGACCGCGTAGAACGAGCCGATGCCCGCGCCGATGACGAGCTGCGCGACGTAGACGACGGCGAGGCTGGGCGCGAGGGCGAGGATCACGAGGCCGATCACCGCGACGAGCGCGGCAGCGGCCACGAAGACCTTGCGGCGGCCGAGCCGGTCGCTCAGCCAGCCGGCCACGAACGTGGTGGACACGACGCCGATCACGTTGAAGAGCGTCGCGACGAAGACGGCGTTGGCGACGTCGGCCTGCGCGACCCCGAGGTCGTCGATGAGGTAGAAGGCGAGGTAGTTCGTGGCCGTCACGGCGCTGGCCGTGAGCAGGAAGCGCATGAGCCAGGCCCAGCCGAAGTCGGGGTTGCGGCGCGGGTCGAACACGAACGAGCCGAGGAGCTCCCGCACGCTGAGGCGGGAGGTCGGGCGCTCGGTGAGCACGCGGTCGCGGAAGACCAGCGCGAAGACGACGACCACGGCCACGCCGACCGCGCCGGGCACGAGCACCTGCTGCGTCGTGGTCGTGAACAGCTGCACGATGAAGGTGCCGACCACGAGCGATCCGTTCTGCGCGACGCCGATGGCCGCCGCGACCCGGCCGCGGTTGCGCGGGCGGGCGGAGTCGGCCATGACGGCGATGAGCGCGGCGATGGCGGCGTTGAAGCAGCCCTGCACGAGCATCCAGGCGCCCACGAGCGCGAGCATGGTGGTCGCCTGCGTGAGGAGGATGAGCGCGCCGTACCCGAGGACGACGCCGCCGATGATCCACGGGCGGCGCATGCCGAAGCTGCCGGGCGTGCGGTCGGAGAGGCGGCCGGCGAGCGGGTTCACGACGAGGGCGACGAGCGCGCCGAGGCCGAGCACGAGGCTGAGGGTGCCGGCCGTGTCGTCCGGCGCGACCTCGGCGACCTTGAGGGCGAGCGACACGATGATGGGCGGCAGCAGGGCCACGAAGAGGCCGAGGAGCGCGATGGGCATCCCGATCTCGGCGCGGCGGGATCCGGGTGGGCGTGCACCGTCCGGCCGTCCGCTGGGGGCGCTCGACGCGCCCTCGGTGTGCTGGTCTCGGACTGCGTCGGCCACGGTGCCTCCAGGTTCCTGCCCGCCCTCGTCGGCGGGATCGGCATGACGGTAGCACGGAAAACCGACCTGCGGTAGGTATTTAGGGCCCTCGCGGATCGCTAGGGTCGTGCCATGGCAGTCGACGAGGGCCCGCGCCGGTACGCCAAGGGAGCGGCCCGGCGCCGCGAGATCCTCGAGGCCGCCCTGGCCCTGATCGCCGAGCGTGGCTACTCCGCGTCGTCGCTGCAGGAGATCGCCGACGCCGTGGGCATCAGCAAGGCGGGCGTCCTGCACTACTTCGAGTCGCGCGAGGCGCTCATCGCGGCCGTGCTCGAGGAGCGCGACGCCCACGCGGTCGCCGACTTCCGGGAGGCGATGCCGGATCGGGATCCCTCGGACATGGTCGGCATGCTGCTGCGCGCGAGCTCGCACAACGCCGACACGCCCGGCCTCGTCGCGCTCTACTCGCGCCTCGTCGTCGATGCCGCCGGTGCCGAGCACCCGGCCCACTCCTACATCGCCGATCGCTACGCGCGCGTCGTCGGCACGGTCGCCGCGCAGGTGCGCGCCCTCGGCGTCGAGCTGCCGGCGGGTCTCGACCCCGACTCCTTCGCGCATGTCGCCGTCGCGGTGAGCGACGGCCTGCAGCTGCAGTGGAGCTACCGTCCGGAGATCGACATGCGCGATGCGCTCGAGCGGGCGATCCGCGCGCTCAGCGGCGGGGTGCTCCCGCTGCCGTCCGCGGATCCGGCAGCGACGACCGCCACCGCGTGATCGCCGACGCCGGCAGCACGCCTCAGAGCCGCCCGGTCGCCTTCAGCCGGATGTAGCGGTCGGCCAGCGCGGGCGGCAGGTCGGCGGGCGCGCCCGTCACGACGTCGGCGCCGAGCCGGCGCACCGCCGCCTCCACGCGCGCCACGTCGAGCAGCGCGCGCTCCGCCGCGGCAGCACGGTAGACGGCGGCGCGGCCCGAGCGGTCGGCTGCGCGCTCGGCGAGGCCGGGATCCACGACCGCGGCCACCAGCACGTGGTGCATCCGCGTCAGCTGCGGCAGCACCTGCAGCAGCGCGCGCGAGCTGCCGCGGGAGTCGATGGCCGTGAGCAGCACCACGAGCGAGCGCTGCGAGACGATGCGGCGCACGAGCGCGGGCACCGCGGTCCAGTCCGTCTCGAGCAGCTCGGGATCCACGGGCGCGAGCGCGTCGACCATGCGCGAGACGACGTCCCCGCCCGATCCCGCCCGCACGCGCGCGCGGACGCGGCGGTCGTGGGCCACCATGTCCACCCGGTCGCCCGAGCGCGTGGCGAGCGCCGCGAGCAGCAGCGACGCCTCGAACGCGGTGTCGAGCCGGGTCTCGTCCCGGATCCGACCCGCGGCCGTGCGGCCCGTGTCCAGCACCAGCACCACGCGCCTGTCGCGCTCGGGCCGCCAGGTGCGGACGACCACGTCCTGCCGGCGGGCGGTCGCGCGCCAGTCGATGGAGCGCACGTCGTCGCCGCGCACGTAGTCGCGCAGGCTGTCGAACTCGGTGCCCTGGCCGCGCACCATGAGGGCGGTGCGGCCGTCCAGCTCGCGCATGCGGGCGAGGCGCGAGGGCAGGTGGCGGCGCGAGCGGAACGGCGGGAGCACGCGGACGGCGCCGGGGGAGAGGAGCGTCGCCTGGCGCGCGGTGAGGCCGAGCGGGCCGCCCGAGCGGATGGTGACGCGCTCGGTGCCGCGCTCGCCGCGGCGCGTCGGCGTGAGGGTCAGGCGGATCGCGCGGCGCTCGCCGGCCGGGATCCGCACCCGGTCGCGCGTGGAGGACGCGCCCGCGGACGGCTGCCAGGCGTCGCGCACCACGCCGCGCAGCGTCCGGGATCCGCGGTTGGTCACGAGCAGCACGCTCTCGCCGGTCTCGTCGAGGCGGATCCTGGCGGGCAGGCTCCGCTCGAGCGCGACCGCCCGGGGGCTCGCGGCCAGCGCGAGGTCGGTCGCGACGAGCAGGGCGACCAGGAGGATCCAGCCCGCGAGGAGCGCGTAGGCCGCGTCCGACCCGTCGCCGAGCGCGACGAGCGGCGCGATCCCCAGCAGGAGGAGCGCGACCGTGCGGCCGGTCAGGGCCATCTAGCGGCGCGCCACTAGATCGGCACCTGCACCTGCGCCATGACCCCGCGGAGCACGGCGTCGACGGACACGCCCTCGAGCTCCGCCTCGGGCCGCAGCGCGATGCGGTGGCGGAGCACGGGCAGCACCATCTCCTGCACGTGGTCGGGCGTCACGGCGTCGAAGCCGCTCAGCCACGCCCACGCGCGGCTCGCGGCGAGGAGGCTCGTGGATCCGCGCGGCGACACCCCGAGCTGCACCGACGGCGAGCGGCGGGTGGCACGCGCGAGGTCGACCATGTACGCGAGCACGTCGGCGCCCACGCGCACCTCGCGCACGGCCGCCTGCGCGCGGCGGAGTCCGTCGGCGTCGAGCACGGGCTGCACGCCCGCGGCCCGGAGGTCGCGCGGGTCGAAGCCCGTGGAGTGCCGGCGGAGCACCTCGACCTCGGCCTCGCGCTCGGGCAGGTCGAGCACGAGCTTCAGCAGGAAGCGGTCGAGCTGGGCCTCGGGGAGCGTGTACGTGCCCTCGTACTCGACGGGGTTCTGGGTGGCCGCGACGAGGAAGGGATCCGGCAGCGCGTGGCTCTCGCCGTCGACCGTGACCTGGCGCTCCTCCATCGCCTCCAGCAGCGCCGACTGCGTCTTGGGCGGCGTGCGGTTGATCTCGTCGGCCAGCAGGATGCTCGTGAAGACCGGCCCGCGCCGGAACGAGAACGCGCCCTCGCGGGAGTCGTAGACGAGGGATCCGGTGATGTCGCCCGGCATGAGGTCGGGCGTGAACTGCACGCGCGCGGTGTCGAGGCGGAGGGCCTCGCTGAGCGCGCGGACGAGGAGCGTCTTCGCCACGCCGGGCACGCCCTCGAGCAGGACGTGGCCGCGCGCGAGGAGGGCGATGATCATGCCGGTCACGGCGCCGTCCTGCCCGACGACGGCCTTCCCGACCTCGGTCCGGACGGCGAGCAGGCTGGTGCGGAGGTCGTCGGTCATGGATCCATTCTCCTGGTCGGGTCGGTGGGGTCCGTCGGGTCGGCGGCGCGGGCGACCCGGCGCTCGAGGTCGGCGAGGCGTCCGGCGAGGGCGACGAGGTCGCGGTCGGTGCGGGGGTCGTCGTCGAGGAGCAGGGCGCGGATCCCGGCCGGGTCCTCCCGGAGGGCGGATGCCGATGCGGCCACGACGTCGTCGACGGACGCGAGGCGGCCGAGCGCGAGCGTCGAGGCGATCCGGTCGACGGTGCCGACGCGCAGCGCGTCGAGGGCGTGCCCGCGCGCATCTGCCCGCTGGTAGAGCCGGGCGCGGCCCTCCGCGGTCTCGTCGGCGCGCACCACGACGGGCAGCCGCTCCACCACGAGCGGGCCGAAGCGGCGTCCGCGCCACACGGCGGCGGCGAGCGCGGCGGCGCCCAGCAGCAGGATCGCCGGGGTCACCCACCCGGGCGTGAGCTCGCCGAGGGTGGGCGGCGCGTCGGTCGCGGCGTCGTCGGGCGACGGCGTGTACCAGACGAGCCGCGGCCGCTCGCCGAGCACGCCCAGCGCGAGCGCGGCGGATCCCTGCTCGGCGATGCGGTCGTTCGTGAGGATCGGGTCGGCGCCGAGCACGGTCACGGTGCCGCCGGGCGCGAGCGCCGCGGGCACCTGGAGGAGCGCGAACGCGTCGCCGGTGTCGTCGGGGAAGCACGTGGCGGCGTCGGCCGCGTCGTCGCCGAGGTAGCGGAAGACAGGCGCGTCGTCGGGCACGGATCCCGCGGTCGTGGCGGCGGGCAGAGCGCAGGCGGCGTCGAGAGCGCGGTCGGCCGACTCGGCCGCGCCGCCCGCCGCGACGTCGGGGGCGATGGCCTGCAGCGTCCGGAAGTCGGGCGCCAGCAGCACCGTGCGCGTGGAGAGGCGGCCGACCTCGGCGAGCCGCTCGTCGTCGAGGCGGTCGGAGGTCGCGCCGAGCACGAGCGTCGTGTCGTCGCCGTCCCCGACGGCCGCCCGCGCCTCGGCGAGCGTCGAGGCGAGCGTGACCTCCACGCCCTGTCCCTGGAGCACGCGGGCGAGCGCCTGCGTGCCGCCGGGCGCCGGGTTGTCGGGCGCGAGCGCGTCGCCCTGCCGTGCGGCGCCGGACACCGCGAGCGAGGCCAGCGCGACGACGACGGCGAGGGCGGCCAGCGCGATCCACGTCCCGGCGCGCCGGAGCGCCTGCCGCGGCGTCCGGGTCTCGGCCGTCGCGAGGGCGGTCGGGGCGGGTGCCTCCACGGGTGCGCTCATCGGGGACCCGCGCCCACGGGCTCGTGCAGCACGGGCACTGCTGTGCGCAGGTCGCGGTCGAGCGCGGACAGCCGGTCGAGCGTCTCCTCGGTTCCCGGCCGTCCGAGGTAGCGGACGGCGTCGAAGTCGTCGGCGGCCACGACCAGCCGGGCGGCGTGGTCCGGGTGCGCGGATCCCGCGCGGCGGGCGAACCCGCGGGCCGTGGTGCCCGGGTCCACCGCCACGATCGTGCGCTCGGCCTGCTCGCGCGCGATCGCCCGGAAGAGATCGGAGGCGGCCGCCGCGAGGTCGCCCGCCCGCCTCGACGCCTCGGCCGCGCGCCGCAGCTCCTCGGCGGAGCGCCGGTCGTCGGATCCGAAGAGGCCGTCGCCGCGCGCGGCCGCCCGTCGGCGGTCCCGACGCGGCGCCCCGAAGACGAGGAACGCCACCACGACCACCGCGAGGACGAGCGCCCCGATCACCACGGGCGCGAGGTCCGCGAGGCCGCCGCCCGCCCCGTCGAGGAGCCCGGCGATCCAGTCGCCGACGGCCTGCGCCGCGAGGTCGAGGGCGTTCGGCCGGGCCGCCTCGTACTCGGGCTTCGCGAGCTCGTCGAGGAGCAGCCGGCGCGCGTCGTCGGCGTCGGGATCCAGGGGCACAGCCGCCGCACGCGCGACCGCGGTGACGAGGGGGGAGCCGATCACGCGCGTCCCGGACCGGCGGCGGTCGCACCGCTCGCGGGTGCCGCGTACGGGTCCCGCGCGCCCGCCCCCGTCGCCGACTCCGCGCCGGCCGCGCGCTCCTCGGCGAAGCGCGCGAGCTCGAGGTCGAGCCCCTCGCGCCGCATCCGCAGGTCGATGTAGAGGATGGCCGCGTTCGCCGACGTGACGACGGCGCCGATGCTCCCGACGACGACGCTCACCACGAGCGAGAGCAGCTGCGCGCCGATGTAGAAGACGACGGACGCGTCGAACGTCTGGAAGTCGAGCTCCCCGTTCGGGAAGAGCACGGTCTGCAGGATGGAGGTCAGCAGCGTCAGCGGCACCGTCACCACGTTCGCGGCGGCGGACACGATCACCGACGTGAGCAGCAGGATCCCGAGCACGCGCCAGAACGAGCCGAGCGTGAGCGACCACGACCGCCGGGCGGCCGCCAGCGGCCGCAGCCGCTCGATCACGATGGCGCTCGGCACGAGGGCGAGACGCGTGGAGACCCAGGCCGCCACGACCACGAGGCCCATCACCCCGAGGACGCCCACGAGGATCCCCGCGGCGATGCCGACGCCCCCGGCGAGCACCAGCAGCGCGACGATGCCGGCGAGCACCGCGAGGACGAGCGTCCACGCGGCGGTGAGGGAGAGGCTCCACAGAACGAGCGGCACGATCCGCGGGCGGGCGAGCCGCCACAGCGCGCGCATCCGCAGCCGCTCCCCGAGCGTGCCGCGTGCCACCTCGCTCGCGACGACGCCCTGGAGGAACGCCGACGCGACGATCGACAGCACGATGGTGACGACGGCCGCGATCACGACGGCCGCCACGCCCCCGGCGATGAGCGGCCCCTGGTCCGCCTCGCGGGCCGAGAGGACGCGGGTGACCACGAACCCGGTCACGCCGCCGACGATGACGAGGGTCACCACGCCGACGAGCCCCTGGATCAGCAGGGCACTGCCGACCGTGGCGCCGGGGTTCCGGCGCAGCGTCTGGAACGAGCCCGCGAGTATCGCGCCGAGCCCCATCGGCCGGAGCGGCAGCAGGCCGGGCTTCGGCGGCGGGGTCCAGCCGGGCGCGGCGCCCCAGCCGGGCGGCGGCGGGTAGCCCCCGCCGGACGGCGGTGCGGACGGCGGTGCGGACGGCGGCGCCGGGGGTGAACCGGGGGTCTGAGGGGCCTGCCAGCTCTGGTCATCGGTCACGCTCGCCAGCCTCCCACAGGCCGCGCGCGAAGTCCCGCGCCGCACGGGCCCGCCCGACCCGGCGGATCCACCGGCTACCCTGGGGGCCTACGAGGCAGGGAACACCTTCTGATGACAGCACGGATCCTGGTGGTCGACGACGACACCGCGCTCGCCGAGATGATCGGCATCGTCCTGCGCACCGAGGGCTTCGAGCCCTCCTTCTGCGGGGACGGCGGCCAGGCGCTCGCCGCGTTCCACGACGCGAAGCCCGACCTGGTGCTCCTCGACCTCATGCTCCCGGGCCTCGACGGCATCCAGGTGTGCGACCTCATCCGCGCGGAGTCCGGCGTCCCCATCATCATGCTCACGGCGAAGTCCGACACGGCCGACGTCGTCAAGGGCCTCGAGTCCGGCGCGGACGACTACATCGTCAAGCCCTTCAACCCCAAGGAGCTCGTCGCCCGCATCCGCACGCGCCTGCGCCCCGCTGCCGCAGCGTCGCCCGGGCTCCTCCAGGTGGGCGACCTCGTGGTCGACGTCGAGGGCCACGAGGTGCGCCGCGGCGAGGAGCGGATCAACCTCACGCCCCTCGAGTTCGACCTGCTGCACGCGCTCGCCAGCCGGCCTCAGCAGGTGTTCACGCGCGAGATGCTCCTCGAGCAGGTCTGGGGCTACCAGTACAAGGCGGACACGCGCCTCGTCAACGTCCACGTGCAGCGCCTGCGCGCGAAGGTCGAGGACGACCCGGACAACCCGCGCATCGTCATGACCGTGCGCGGCGTCGGCTACCGCGCGGGGGCCGCGGCCTAGATCCATGCGCCCGCTGCCCGTGTGGCTCGTCGACTGGAGGTCGTGGCCGCGCCGCCTCACCAGGATCTGGTCGGTCTCCCTCCAGTTCCGCACCGTCCTCATCACGGTCGCGCTCTCGGGCGTCACCGTCCTGCTCATCGGCGTGCTCATGACGCAGAGCATCTCGAGCGACCTCTTCCGCCAGCGGCTCGACACCGTCCTGCAGCAGTCGAACAGCGCCACCAGCCGGATGCAGGAGCAGTTCACGTCGTCCGACGCCTCCGACCAGACCGAGCTCGAGCAGCTGCGCACGCAGGTGTTCGACGAGCTCCGCGGCAGCGCCATCAACCTCTCCGACTTCGCCTTCCGCCGCACGCCCGGCACGGAGGCGCGCAACGTCCTGCAGAACGCGTCCACCGCCGACTACGTCGACAGCCTCCTGAGCGCCGACCTCCGTCGCGCGGTCGGCGAGGGCACGGGCACGCAGCAGTGGCAGTCGGTGGCGATCCCGGTGGGCGACCAGGGCGACACGAGCCCCGGCATCGTCGTCGGCTCCAGCATCGACATCCCGTCGGCCGGCCGGTACGAGCTGTACCTCGTCTACGACCTCGGCGACATCCAGCAGACCCTCGACTTCGTGGCGGGCACGATCCTCCTCGCGTTCCTCTTCCTCATCGTGCTCATCGGGGCGATCGCGTGGCTCGTGGTGCGGCTCGTCGTCGCGCCCATCCGCGTCGCCGCCGACACCAGCCAGAAGCTCGCCGCCGGGCAGCTCGAGGAGCGCCTGCCGGTGAAGGGCGAGGACGTGATCGCGACGCTCGCGCGCTCCTTCAACGGCATGGCCGACTCGCTGCAGTCGCAGATCACGCAGCTCGCCGACCTCTCGCAGCTGCAGCAGCGCTTCGTCTCCGACGTGTCGCACGAGCTGCGGACGCCGCTCACCACGATCCGGCTCGCGGGCGGCGTGCTCTACGACCTGCGCGAGGACTTCAGCCCGCCGGCCGCCCGGAGCGCAGAGCTGCTGCACACGCAGGTGGAGCGGTTCGAGACCCTGCTCGCCGACCTGCTGGAGATCAGCCGCTTCGACGCAGGCGCGGTGGACCTCGTGACCGAGCCGACCAACCTCGTGCGGCTCGTCGAGGACTCCATCGAGGAGTTCGAGGGCCTCGCCGCGCAGAAGGGCTCGGAGCTCCGGCTGGTCGCCCCCGGCGGCTACTTCGACGCGGAGATGGACGCCCGACGCGTGCGCCGCATCGTCACGAACCTCGTGGGCAACGCCGTCGACCACGGCGAGGGCAAGCCCATCGTCATCACGGTCGACAGCGACCGGGACGCCGTCGCGCTCGCCGTCCGCGACTACGGCGTGGGGATGACGCACGAGGAGATGGGCCACGTCTTCGACCGGTTCTGGCGCGCGGATCCGTCGCGCCAGCGCACCACCGGCGGCACGGGGCTCGGCCTCGCCATCTCCCTGGAGGACACGAACCTGCACCACGGCTGGCTGCAGCTGTGGTCGCGACCCGGCGAGGGATCCTGCTTCCGCCTGACCCTGCCGCGCCGGCCCGACGTCCCCCTCGACAGCTCGCCCGTCGCGCTGCCGCCCGACGACCCCGCGGACGACCGCGCCGACGAGGAGGACGCCCGTGTCCCCAGCACCTGATCCCCGCTCGCGCCGCGCGGCCCGCCGCTCGGTCCGCGCGGCAGCCGTCGCGCTCGTCGCCGCGTGCGCCGTCCTGCTCTCCGGCTGCGTCTCCATCCCGTCCGGCGGACCCGTCTCCGAGGGCGACCCCGCCACCGTCACCGACGAGTCCGGCGTCAGCTACCAGCCGGACGGCCCGCAGGCGGGCGACGGCCCGGACGACGTCATCGCCGGCTTCGTCGACGCCGCCACCAGCTCCGCCGACCAGTACGGCGTCGCCCGCCAGTTCCTCTCCTCCGACTTCGCGTCGCGCTGGGACCCGTTCGCCAGCGTCGTCGTGTGGGAGGGCCAGGCGAGCACCTCGGAGGAGGTCGACGGCACGTACAGCTACTCCGTCACGACCATCGCGACGGTCGACGGGCAGGGCCACTACCGCGAGGTCGGCAGCGACCAGGAGACGCGGCTGTCCTTCCAGCTCGTGCAGGAGCGCGGCGAGTGGCGCATCGCGAAGGCGCCCGACGGCATCGCCCTGCGCTCCACCTACTTCCGCGAGATCTTCAGCGCGCACGCCCTGTACTTCTTCGACCCCACGTTCTCGTTCCTCGTGCCGGACCTCCGGTTCTTCGTCACGCGCGCGTCCCAGAGCGTGAGCACCCGGATCGTCAAGTCGCTCCTCCAGGGCCCGTCGCCGTGGTTGTCCCAGCCCGCGGTCGTCACGGCGTTCCCCGAGGGCACGCAGCTGGCGTCCTCGGCCGTCACGACCGCGGGCGGCACGCCGCAGGTGGACCTCTCGACGGAGGCGCGCGCGGCCGACGGCGTCACGCAGCAGCGGATGAAGCTGCAGCTGCGGCAGAGCCTGTCCAACATCCCGTCCGTGCTCGACGTGCAGATGCTCGTCGACGGCACGCCCCTGACCGTCGCGGACCTCGGCGGACGCGGCCCGGTCAAGGACCCGCAGGCGGAGTCGCGCCCGCTCGTCCTCGCCCAGGGCCAGTTCGGCTACCTCGGCGGGGGAGAGGTCGCCCCGCTCGGCACCCTGGGCACGCGCGTGACGGCCCTCGCCGCCGACGCGGCGACCCTGAGCGTGGACGGTCGGCAGGCGGCGGTGCGGAACGCGTCCGGCGTGTGGTCGGTGGGCGACGGCGACCGCGACGCGGTCCTCCTCGACACGCGCCCCGGCCTCGTCGCGCCCTCGCTCGACGCGCAGGGCTACGTCTGGTCCACGCCCGCATCGGATCCGCGCGGGCTCGTCGCATGGGGACCCGACGGCGTCGGACACCCCGTCGCCGTCAGCTGGACGGCCACCGGCCGGGTCGTCTCCCTCGAGGTCGCGCGCGACGGCGCGCGTGTCCTCGTCCAGCTCGAGACGGGTGCGGGGCCGCAGCTGCTCGTGGCGTCGATCGTGCGCGACGGCGGCGTCCCGACCTCCCTCACGACGACGCCCCTCGAGCTCCTGGCGTCGCCGGGCACCCCGCTCGACGCCACGTGGGTCGACGAGCTCGACGTCGCGACCCTGACACTCGCGCCCGACGGGGAGCGCCAGGTGGAGCTGCACCAGGTCGGCGGTCCGTCGAAGGACATGGGCTCCGCGGCCGACGGCGTCTCCATCACGGGCGCCAACGACGAGAGCGGGCTGCGGGTCCTCACGAGCGCGGGCGCCCTGCTCACGCCGCGGGGCAGCACGTGGCAGCAGACGGCCACCGGCGTCTCCTTCGTCGCGACGAAGCGCTGATCCCCTCCACGGATCCGTCCCGCGCGCCGACCGGGGGCCAGGCGCGTGCGACCCTGCGCGCGTGATCCCCGTGCCCGGCCGTCCCGCCCCCGCCCTGTCCTCCCGCGTCCCGCCTGCGGTCCGCGCCGCCCTGCTCGACGCCGTCGCGGTCGTCGCCCCGGTGGCCTGCGCGGGGTGCGGCGCCCCGGATCGCGCCGTGTGCCCGGCCTGCCGGGCCGCGATGCCCTGCCCGCCCTTCGTGCGGCGGCTCGCGCTGCCCGCCGTCCCCGCCTCTCGCGGTCGCGTGCCCGCCCACGTCGTGCCGGTGGGCTGCGGGAGCGCGTACGCGCCGCCCTGGCCTCGGCTCCTGTCCGCCCTCAAGGAAGAGGGCCGAACGGACGCCGCGCGAGCGCTGACGCCCACCCTCATCCGGGCCGTCCGCGCGGCCGTCGTCGCCGCGGAGCGCGGAGCAGCCGGCACCCGTCCCCTCGACGTGATCCCCGTCCCCACGCCGGCGGGCTCCCTGCGTCGGCGTGGCTACGCGCCCGTCGAGGTCCTGCTCGCCCGCGCCGGCATGCGCCCGCTGCGTGCGCCCGGCGTGCCCGGGCTGCGGCGCCACCCGCTGCGCTTCGTCCGACGCCCCGCCGACCAGGCCGGCCTCGGGGTCGCCGCCCGCGCGGCCAACGTCGACGGCTGCCTCGCGGCGCGGATCGACCTCGCCGGTCGGCGGATCCTCGTCGTCGACGACGTCCTCACCACCGGCGCCACCCTCCGCGAGACCTGCCGCGCCATCCGGGCGGCGGGCGGCGAGGTCGTCGCGTGCGCGGTCCTCACCGCCGTCCCCGCCCGCTCGCGCGGCGGGCTGCCGCCCGTCCCCGCCCGCTGACCGACCCGCCGCTCCCTGTGCATGTCCGATGCGCCCGCGGTCCACCCGCCGGATGCCTCGCGCTGCGAGGAGCCCGAGGTCTAGGCTCGCCCGAAAGGCGTGAAAGTGATCGCCCTCTTCCAGCGGGCGACGCGTCATGATCTGGAGGTACGTCATGGACATCAACATCACCGGCCGCAACGCGGAGATCACCGACCGATTCCGCGTGTACGCCACCGAGAAGGCCGACAAGATCGTCCAGCTCGCCGAGAAGTCCATCTCTCTCGACATCAAGGTCTCGCGGCACAGCGAGAAGTCCGGCGGATCCGCCGGGGACGACCGCGTGGAGATCACGCTCGTGGGTCCCGGCCCCGTCATCCGCGCCGAGAGCAGCGCCGCCGACAAGTTCGCGGCCTTCGACCTCGCCCTCGGGCGCATGCTCGAACGGCTGCGCCGCGCCAAGGACAAGAAGAAGATCCATCGCGGCAACCACCGACCCGTCTCCCTGCAGGAGGCCGCCACCGACGGCTTCGCGCAGATCGACCTCGACCCGGCCGACGCCGAGCTCATCGAGCGGGTCAACGGGAAGAGCGTGGCGCCCGTCGACCAGCCCGTCGACGAGGACGACTACTGCCCCGTGGTCATCCGCACCAAGGTCTTCCCCTCGCAGTCCATGACGGTCGACCAGGCCCTCGAGCACATGGAGCTCGTCGGCCACGACTTCTTCCTCTTCATCGACGCGGAGACCGACCGCCCGAGCGTCGTCTACCGCCGCAAGGGCTGGGACTACGGCGTCATCGGCCTCGCGGACGGCGAGCAGGAGCTCGCGGGCGCGGGCGCGGGATCCCGGTCGCTCCGCCGCTGATCGGCACGCCCTCTCACGAGGCCCCGCGCGCTCCGGCGCGCGGGGCCCCGTGCGTGCCGCGGGCAGCGCAGGTCAGGGCGCTCCCGGGAACGGCACCGGACGAGCCGGTACTATGGCGGAGCTCGTCGGCGGCGACATCCGCGCGCCGTCACGGCGGTCGTCGTCATCCGGCGCCCGCCCATCTACGCAGGGAGACACCGATGGCCTCAGTACTCGAGAAGGTCCTTCGCGTCGGCGAGGGGCGCACGCTCCGCAAGCTGCAGAACTACGCGAAGGCGGTGAACCAGCTCGAGGAGGACTTCACGCACCTCACCGACGAGGAGCTGAAGAACGAGACCGTCGAGCTGCGCGAGCGCCACGCCAACGGCGAGTCCCTCGACGACCTGCTCCCCGAGGCGTTCGCCGCCGTCCGCGAGGCCTCCCGCCGCACGCTCGGCCTCCGCCACTTCGACGTCCAGATCATGGGCGGCGCGGCCCTCCACCTCGGCAACATCGCCGAGATGAAGACCGGCGAGGGCAAGACCCTGGTGGCCACGCTGCCCGCCTACCTCAACGCCATCGCCTCCCGCGGCGTGCACGTCATCACGGTCAACGACTACCTCGCCAGCTACCAGAGCGAGCTCATGGGCCGTGTGTTCCGCGCCCTCGGCATGACCACCGGCGTGATCCTCGCGGGCCAGACCCCGCAGCAGCGCCGCGAGCAGTACGCCGCCGACATCACCTACGGCACGAACAACGAGTTCGGATTCGACTACCTGCGCGACAACATGGCGTGGCAGGCGGCGGACATGGTCCAGCGCGGCCACTTCTTCGCCGTGGTCGACGAGGTCGACTCCATCCTCATCGACGAGGCCCGCACGCCGCTCATCATCTCCGGCCCGTCCGCGGGCGACGCGAACCGCTGGTTCACGGAGTTCGCGACCGTGGCCAAGCGCCTCGTCCCGGAGGTCGACTACGAGGTCGACGAGAAGAAGCGCACGGTCGGGGTCCTCGAGGCCGGCATCGAGAAGGTCGAGGACCACCTCGGCATCGACAACCTGTACGAGTCCGCGAACACCCCGCTCATCTCCTTCCTCAACAACTCGATCAAGGCCAAGGCCCTGTTCAAGAAGGACAAGGACTACGTCGTCATGAACGGCGAGGTCCTCATCGTCGACGAGCACACCGGCCGCATCCTCATGGGCCGCCGCTACAACGAGGGCATCCACCAGGCCATCGAGGCGAAGGAGGGCGTCGCGGTCAAGGCCGAGAACCAGACCCTCGCCACCGTCACGCTGCAGAACTACTTCCGCCTCTACAAGAAGCTCTCCGGCATGACCGGAACGGCCGAGACCGAGGCCGCCGAGTTCATGAGCACCTACAAGCTCGGCGTCGTCCCGATCCCCACGAACCGGCCCATGCAGCGCAAGGACCAGTCCGACCTCATCTACAAGAACGAGAAGGCGAAGTTCGAGCAGGTCGTCGAGGACATCGCCGAGCGCCACGCGGCCGGCCAGCCCGTCCTCGTCGGCACGACGAGCGTCGAGAAGAGCGAGTACCTCTCCAAGCTCCTCGCCAAGAAGGGCGTCCGCCACGAGGTCCTGAACGCGAAGAACCATGCGCGCGAGGCCGCCATCGTCGCCCAGGCCGGGCGCCTCGGATCCGTCACGGTCGCCACCAACATGGCCGGCCGCGGCACCGACATCATGCTCGGCGGCAACGCGGAGTTCCTCGCCGTCGCAGCCATGAACGCGCGCGGGCTGAGCCCCGTCGAGACCCCCGAGCAGTACGAGACCGAGTGGGACGACGTGTTCGCGAAGGTCAAGGCCGAGGTCGACGAGGAGGCCGCGAAGGTCATCGAGGCCGGCGGCCTCTACGTCCTCGGCACCGAGCGCCACGAGTCGCGCCGCATCGACAACCAGCTCCGCGGGCGCTCCGGACGCCAGGGCGACCCCGGCGAGAGCCGCTTCTACCTGTCGCTCACCGACGACCTCATGCGCCTGTTCAACAACGGCGCCGCCGCCAGCCTCATGGGCCGCGACAGCGTCCCGGACGACGTGGCCATCGAGTCCAAGGTCGTGAGCCGCGCCATCCGCAGCGCCCAGGGCCAGGTGGAGGCACGGAACGCGGAGATCCGCAAGAACGTCCTGAAGTACGACGACGTCCTCAACCGCCAGCGCGAGGCCATCTACGGCGACCGCCGCCACATCCTCGAGGGCGACGACCTCCAGGAGCGCTCGCAGCGCTTCCTCGAGGCCGTCATCGACGACGTGCTCGACTCCCACATCGGCGAGGGCAACGGCGACGACTGGGACTTCGACGCGCTCTGGACCGAGCTCAAGACGCTGTACCCGATCTCCATCACCATCGACGAGGTCATCACGGAGGCCGGCAGCAAGGGCCGCGTCAACCGCGACTTCGTCCGCCGCGAGATCCTCTCCGACGCCAAGCTCGCGTACTCGAAGCGCGAGGAGCAGCTCGGCGAGGCCGCCATGCGGGAGCTCGAGCGCCGCGTGGTGCTCTCGGTCATCGACCGTCGCTGGCGCGAGCACCTCTACGAGATGGACTACCTCAAGGACGGCATCGGCCTCCGCGCCATGGCCCAGCGCGACCCGCTGGTCGAGTACCAGCGCGAGGGCTTCGCGCTCTTCCAGCAGATGATGGGCGCCATCCGCGAGGAGACCGTCGGGTTCCTGTTCAACCTCGAGGTCGAGGTGCAGGCCCCGGCGGACGCCGAGTCCGTGGGCCCGCGCATCCAGGCCAAGGGCCTCGCCGCGAACCAGGCGACGGCGGACAAGCTGCGGTACACCGCTCCCACGGACGACGGCGGCGTCGAGGTCCGCAACCAGCGCGGCCAGATCGAGAAGGCGGCCACCGCGAAGGCCCAGAAGGATCAGCAGGCGGAGGACGCCGTCCTGGTCGGCGAGGACGAGCCGGAGACCCCGCAAGGCCCGCCCGCCCGCGGCGCCTTCGGCCAGCAGACCGGCGCCTCGTCATCCGCCCCGCAGAACCGCGAGGAGCGCCGCAAGTCCGACCGGCGCAAGTAGGTCTTCCCGGGCCGACAGGTCTCCAGCCGGCCCGGGGATGTCGGACCCACGCACGACGAAGGGCGCGCCTCCCGCGGGAGGCGCGCCCTTCGTCGTGCGTGGGTCGCCCGAGGACGACGAGGTCGCTAGAGGACGTTGATGGCCGTCGCGCGCCAGCGGCGGTCGAGGCCCTCGAGCCGGATCGCGACGGCGCGGGCACGTGCCCGACCGTGGACCACGATGACCGCTTCGATGACGCCGTCTCGAGGGGAGAACGACGTGACCGTGCCGATGGTGAACACCGGCCGGGTCACCGACTGGCCCTTCGCGCGGCGTGCGCGAGCGCTGAGGACCACGCGCTTGAGGAGGTGGCGGTAGACGTCATCGCTGACCCACCGCGCGATCTGGTCGAGCTCCCGCGCTCCGGCGAGGATCTCGATCACGCAGCGCGTGAGGTTCTCGAGCAGCGGACCCGACGGGGGGAGATCCTGGCTGCTGCAGGGCTGGCGCCCGAAGAAGTCGTCGACGTCGAAGCGCTTGCGGACCGTGCCCCGCACGGTGGCGGTCGTCGCGGGTGAGGTCGCGGGTGTCGAACCGGCGGCTCCGCTCGACTTCTGCGCGGGCGCTGATGCGGGCTTCCGGGCACCGGACCGACGGGTCGGGGCGCCCTCGGCGTTCCCGGCGACGGTGCTCCGGCGGTCAGGGAGATCCTCCCGTGGCACTGCTTCACTCATGCGTCACTCCCATCCCGGTGCTCCCCCCGATCGGGGGGACCACGATGACTGGTCAACTGTGACAGTGCGAGAGGCTCGGCGCACGTCCAGCGCACAAGATGTGGAGAACTGAGAGCGGATCTCAAGGAAGGGACCCAAGGTGACCCGGATGTACGCGGCCTCCCCGACACCCCGCTCGCTTCTCATGCGGGGGTCCGTCGACCGATGAGGTGGGAGAACCTCTTCGACGATCTCGAGGGTCAGTGGGAGACGGCACGGCTCGCCGAGGAGCGGGACCAGCGCGCCGAGGAGGAGCGCACCCGCGTCGCGCGCACCGTCGTGCGCGACCGCCTCAGGGCGCTCACCTCGGCCGATCAGGCACGGCCGCTGCGCCTGTCGCTGTCGGACGGCACGTGGATCGACCTCCGCGCCAAGGTCCTCGGTCGCGACTGGATGTCGGGTGAGCTGATCGTCCCGGGCGACGCGCCGTCGCGCGAGGAGCGGGCCTGCATCCTGCCGCTCGCCTCCATCCACGCGCTCGCCCTGGACCGCGAGCAGGTGCGATCGAGCCTCGCGCCCGTCTCGGAGCTCCCGCCCGAGCGCGGCATCGTCGACCGGATCGGGCTGCCGTTCGTCCTCCGCGACCTCTGTCGGCGCCGTGCCCGAGTCGAGCTGCGGCTCCGTGACGCGGTGGTCGGCGGCACGCTCGACCGCGTCGCCCGCGACCACGTGGACGTCGCGGTCCACGAGGCGGGCACCCCGCGCAGGGAGTCGGCCGTCTCCGGGTACCGGCTGGTGCCCCTCGCGGGCATCGTCCTCGTCCGCGTCTGATCGTCCGCGTCGCACCAGCATGTGGACAACGCGCGACGCGTCCTCGCGTCCTCCCCGACATTGACCGGCATGCCTCCCACCCCTCGTCCCGCGCGCCCGGCGCGCCGTCCCGTCTGGTCGGATCCCCGCTTCGTCGTCGGGCTGGTGATGGTCCTCGTGTCGACCGGTGGGGTGGTGGCGCTCCTGCGCTCCGCGGACTCCTCGGTGGTCGTCATGGCCGCGGGGTCCGCCCTCGACGCGGGGACCACCGTCCATGCCTCGGACCTGGTGCCCGTGCGCGTCCGCATCGACGGCGCCGCCGACCTCTACGTCTCCCCGGACTCCGCCGACGGGCTCGTCGTCACCCGCTTCGTGGGCGCGGGCGAGCTGATCCCGCGGTCGTCGCTCTCCTCCGCGGACGCGCGCACCACCGCGTCGGTCGTCATCCCCACGTCCGCGGGCGCCGACCACCTCGTCGCACCGGGCACCGTGGTCGACATCTGGGCGGCCGCGGCGAAGGGCTCGGGCACGAACGCCTACGACGCGCCGCGGGTCATCGTCTCGGGGGCCACCGTCGCCCAGGTCATCCGGCCGGAGGGCTTCGTCGCGGACCAGGACCACACCCAGGTGCAGCTGACCGTGCCGCGTGAGGACGTGGCGGCGGTCCTCTCATCCACCGACGCACGCGACCAGATGACGCTCGTGCCCGTCGGCGATGCGGGGGCGTGAGCGTGGCCTCCCTCATCCTCGCCCTCCCGCCTCGCGTGGAGGACGCGCTCCTGCGCGACGTCGTCGAGTCCGGTCACACGGTCCTCGCTCGTGTCGCGGGCGCGGCGGACGTGATCGCAGCTGTCCGGGCGACGACGGCCGACCCCCTGCATCTGGTCATCGCCGCATCCCCGACGACGCTCGACCGCGACGTGCTCACGGCGCTCGACGAACGGGGCGCGCGAGCGGTCGCGGTGGCGTCGAGCGAGGCCGACCGTCGCAATGCGCAGGCGCTCGGACACCACGAGGTCGTGGACGAAGGCGCCACATGGCGGGAGATCGAGGAGCTGCTGCTCTCGGGGCGTCGGCTCGGGGCGTCCGGCGGGATGGCGTCCGGCGGGATGGCGTCCGGAGTCCGGCGCGCGGACGCCGTCGCCGCGCACCTGGAGATCGACCCTCCCGAGCGCGTCGGCTCGGGTGATGCGTCCGATCGGGCCAGGCTGGCGGACGCGGGGGGCCGACGGTCGGCACGCGGTCCCGATGGCAGCCCGGATCCGGTCGGCGCCCGGTTCGGCGGCGAGGGCTCGTCGCGCTCCGCGTGGGGCTCGCGCACGCACGCCGAGCGGGACCGCAGAGGGCGATCGCTGCGGGGCCGTCTCGGGCTCGTCAGACGCCCGCGCGTGCCGGCTCCCGTGACCCGCGACGAGGGTGCGGACGACACGGCCGCGGGTGGACGTGAACCGGTCGGCCGGGTGATCGCCGTCTGGGGACCGCAGGGCGCGCCGGGGCGGACCACGACCGCGCTGGCCATCGCGGGCGAGGTCGCGGCGGCGGGTCGATCGGCCGTGCTGGTCGACGCCGACGTCCACGGCGGCACGGTCGCCGCCACGCTCGGACTCCTGGACGAGGCGCCGGGCTTCGCCGCCGCCTGCCGTCTCGCGGCGGCGGACAGCCTCACCGTGGAGGAGCTGGAGCGGATCGCGCAGCACCACCCGTCCACCCGGGCGCCGGGGTTCTCGGTCCTCACGGGCATCTCGCGCCCGGACAGATGGCCGGAGCTCGCCGAGGGGCGGGTCTCCGCCGTGCTGCAGGCGTGCCGTGGCTGGCGCGACTACACCGTGGTCGACGCCTCGTTCAACCTGGAGGACGACGAGGAGATCTCGAGCGACATGTTCGCCCCCCGCCGCAACGCCGCCACGCATGCCGTGCTGCGCGGCGCGGACCACGTCGTCGCCGTCGTCTCCGCGGACACGGTCGGCCTCTCGCGCTTCTTCCGCGCGTACGTGCAGCTCCTCGAGATCGTCGACCCGTCGCGGGTCTCGGTGCTCGTCAACCGCGTCCGCCCGAGCGCCGGTGGCTGGGATGCAGCCGGCCAGGTGCGGCGCACCCTCTTCCGCTTCGGGAGCGTGGAGGCCGCGGCCTACGTCCCCGAGGACCGGGAGTCGCTCGACGCCGCGGTGCTCGCCGGCGCCACGCTCCGCGACATCGCGCCGCGGTCGCCGGCTCTCGTCGAGTGGTCGCGGTTCACCCGCACCTCGCTCCTGCCTCCCGAGGACGCGCCACGGCGGCTGCGTCGAGAGGCCGGCTCGAGGCATCGAGGCGTCGATCGACCGGGGGAGGAGCGCGCCCGGCCCGCATAGGCTGTAGCCGTGTCCACGCTCAGCGATCTCGTGCATGCCCAGGGTCTGTCCTCCGACGCGGACGTCGAGTGGCTGCACCTCCTCGTCGGCGACTGGCAGCTCCTCGCCGACCTGGCGTTCGCGGACATCGTGCTGTGGGTACCGACCGTGAGCGGCAGCTTCGTCGCCGTCGCGCACGCTCGGCCGTCGAGCTCGGCCACGCTGTTCTACCGCGACTTCGTCGGGCAGCCCATCAAGGCGGAGTGGCGCAAGCAGGTCACCGACGCGCACGAGACCGCCCGCATCATCGACTCGTCCGCGCCGGACTGGTACGAGGAGACGCCGACCCGCGTGCGGGCGGTGCCGGTGCTGCGTCGACTGGCCCAGGGCAGCCCCGAGGTGACGGACACCCCCATCGCCGTGATCACGCGCCACACCAACCTCAGCGAGACGCGGACTCCGAGCCGCCAGGAGCTGACGTTCAACGAGTGCGCCAACGACCTCTTCGCGATGATCGCCGACGGCGACTTCCCCGACCTCGGCTCGCCGACCGGTCCCCGGCGCGGGGCGCCTCGCGCGTCCGACGGCCTGCTGCGCCTCGACGTGGACGGCATCACGACCTTCGCGAGCCCCAACGCCCTGAGCGCGTTCAACCGCATGGGCTTCTCCGAGGAGCTGGAGGGGGAGTCCCTCGCGGACGCGACGTCCAGCCTCCTCACCGGCAAGCGGCTGACCGTCGACGAGTCGCTGCCGCTCATCGTGGCCGGCCGGGCTCCATGGCGGACGGACATCGAGTCGCGCGGTGTCACCGTGTCTCTCCGTGCGATCCCGATCCGCAGCCACGGCGAGCGGGTAGGCGCCGTCGTCCTCTGCCGCGACGTGACGGAGCTGCGCCACCAGGAGCGCGAGCTGATCACCAAGGACGCGACGATCCGCGAGATCCACCACCGGGTCAAGAACAACCTGCAGACGGTCGCGAGCCTGCTGCGGATCCAGGCCCGCCGGTCGCACACGGAGGAGGCGCGCGAGGCGCTCGGCCACGCGCAGCGCCGGGTGGGTGCCATCGCCGTGGTGCACGACACGCTCAGCGAGGGGCTGAACCAGAACGTCGACTTCGACGCGGTTTTCGACCGCGTCCTGCTGCTCATCGCCGAGGTCGCCTCCGCGCACAACACGCGTGTGCATCCGAAGATCGTGGGCAGCTTCGGCGTGCTGCCGAGCGCCTACGCGACGCCGCTCGCCCTCGCGCTCACCGAGCTCGTGACCAACGCGGTCGAGCACGGCCTGGCCGGGCGCTCGGGCGAGGTGGCCATCGAGGCCGCGCGCACCGAGGAGACCCTCACTGTCAGCGTCCGTGACGACGGCGTGGGGCTGCCCGAGGGCAAGGTCGGGACGGGGCTGGGGACGCAGATCGTGCGGACGCTCATCCAGGGCGAGCTCGGCGGCACGATCGACTGGCACACGCTCATGGGCAGCGGCACCGAGGTGACCATCGAGGTGCCGCTGCGCTGGCTCTCGCCCGTCACGTCGTCCTGAGCCGGAGCCCCGGCCGGTCGGCGAGCCCGGGACGACGAGAGCCGGGCTGCCCCTGGGCGGCCCGGCTCTCGTCGGTGGTGCGTGGTGCGTGCGTCAGCTGGCGCGGCGGGCGCGTGCGGCGCGGCGCTTGAGGGCGCGACGCTCGTCCTCGCTGAGCCCGCCCCAGACGCCCGAGTCCTGGCCGGTCTCGAGGGCGTACTGCAGGCACATCTCGGTGACGGAGCAGCGGCCGCACACGGCCTTGGCCTTGTCGATCTGGTCGACGGCGGGTCCGGTGTTCCCCACGGGGAAGAACAGCTCGGGGTCCACAGTCAGGCAGGCTGCCTTGTCACGCCAGTCCATAGGGATGCTCCTCGGGTCGGTACTCGTTGCACGGCGGATCTGCCGCGGGATGGGGGTGGGGCGAGGCGTCCGGGAACCGCATCGGGACGGGCCACGTGGGCCCTCCTCGTGAGATGCTCAGCTTCGGGAGTTCGTCCCTTGTAAGCTCGGTTCCGGATCTGCTCACCACCCTGTGAACGAACTCGACCTCGAATATCGTCGCATAGAGCCAACGATCAATCAATAGCTTTGTATGGGAACGTGCTGTGACCGGAACCGGTGATGCCCTGGATCCTCGCGAGGACGCGGCTGCGCCCCGTCGATCTCCCGCCGTGGTCCTGCTGGTGGCGCTCGTCGCGCTCGAGGCGCTGGGCATGGCCGGCGTCACGGCCCTCCTCGTCGTCGATTTGCTCACCTCGACGCCGTCGTCCGTGGCCAGCGCCGTCGCGCTCATCGCCCTCGCCGCGCTCGCCGCCGTGTTCCTGGCCGCCGTCGTCCGCGGGATCCTCCGGGGTCGGAGCTGGGTGCGGCCGGCGGCTGTCACCTGGCAGGTGCTGCAGATCGCCGTCGGCGCGGGCAGCCTGCAGGGTGCCGACGCGCGTCAGGATCTCGGGTGGGGTCTCATCGTGCCGTCCGTGCTCGTGTTCGTGCTGCTGTTCACGAGGTCCGTGCTCCTCGCCACGCGCCGACGCGACTGAGTCGACGCGTCCCGCCGCGGCGCCCGCGCGTCAGGCGTCGACGCCGAGCTTCTTCCGCAGCGACGCGACGTGCCCCGTCGCCTTGACGTTGTACAGCGGGAGGGCGACGCGTCCCTCGCCGTCCACGACGACCGTGGAGCGGATCACGCCCGTGACCTTCTTGCCGTACAGCGACTTCTCCCCGTACGCGGCGTAGGCGCGGTGGACCTCGAGGTCGGGGTCCGACAGGAGGGTGAAGCCGAGGCCCTGCTCTTCGCGGAACCGGGCGAGGTCCTCCTGGGGGTCCTTCGAGATGCCGAGCACGCGGTAGCCGGCGCCCTGCAGGGAGTCCATGCTGTCGCGGAAGTCGCACGCCTGCGTGGTGCACCCGGGGGTCCCTGCCGCGGGATAGAAGTACACGATGACGTCCTGGCCGCGGAGGTCCGAGAGGGTGACGGGCGATCCGTCCTGGTCGGGGAGGGTGAAGTCGGGGGCGGGCTGCCCCTTCTCGAGGCGGGTGGTCTCGGTCATGGGGGAGCCTCTCGTTCGCGGGTGTCGACGTCCATGCTAGGGCCGGGCGGTCGTGGTTCGACCAGGCGCTCCACGGGCCGATTCGCGTCCGCCGCGCACGTGGTGCTAGTGTCATCTCTCGGTCCGGTACCCCGCACGACAGGGTCCTCACCTGCACCTCTAGCTCAATTGGCAGAGCAACTGACTCTTAATCAGTGGGTTCTCGGTTCAAGTCCGAGGGGGTGCACCACACGCTCCGCGTCGGAGCAGCTCGACACCTGGCCACGTGCATCACGCGCGTCCGTGGGCGCGGGAGAACCGTGAGAGAATACCGGTCGGACCATCACCGCGGACGCCCCTAGCGGAGCACCGCGGCGGCCGGTGATCTCGGTGCACCGGCCACGCATCACGGTCACGCCCACGGCGTGCTCCGAGGCGCGGGACGTCGGCGCCCACGCGGCTGTGCATGCGCGTGCGCGACATCTCCGGCACACATCTCGAGGTATCGAAGGACAGCACTGCATGATTTTCGAAGTAGGGGAGACCGTCGTGTACCCCCACCACGGCGCCGCCACGATCACCGCGGTCAAGACCCGCACCATCAAGGGGGTCGACAAGAAGTACATCACCCTCCAGATCCACCAGAGCGAGCTGGTCATCGACGTGCCCGTCGACAACGCCGAGCTCGTCGGGCTGCGCGACGTCATCGACAGCTCCGGCGTGGAGGCCGTGTTCGACGTGCTCCGCGGCGACGTCGAGGAGGAGGCGGGCAACTGGTCTCGCCGCTTCAAGGCCAACACCGAGAAGATGGGCTCCGGCGACGTGCGGCGCGTCAGCGAGGTCGTCCGCGACCTCTGGCGCCGCGATCAGGACTCCGGCGTCTCGGCCGGCGAGAAGCGCATGCTCGCGAAGGCCCGCCAGATCCTCGTCTCGGAGCTCGCGCTCGCGCAGAAGTCCACCGACGAGGAGGCGTCCGTCGTCCTCGACGGCGTCCTGGCGCAGAGCATCTCCGCCTGACCCCTCCCGCCGCGCTCCGCGGGGCGCAGCATCGCCGACGGGCGGTCCCTCGACGACGGGGGGCCGCCCGTCTGCGCGTCCGGGCGCCCGTCGATCCGCGTGCCGACCGGCGTAGGGTCCGAGCATGCGCGATCACCCGGAACGACCCGACCACGACGGCCCCCTCGAGCAGAACCCCCTCCAGCCCGCGCGCGGCGGGCTCCGCATCTGGATCTACGTGATCGCCGCGGTCATCGTCATCGCCGTCATCGCGTTCGCGCTGGTGCGCCTGGCGACCGCCGGGCAGAACACGCCGGGTCCCTCGTCCCTGGGCGCCGTCCTCCACCTGGCCGAGGCGGCGCGCGCGCTGATCTGAGCCGGCTCCGTCCGCTGCCGGCAGCAGACGGGCGTCCGCCGCCGCCTCCTCCCCGCGCCGGCGTCGCATCCATCACCCACCGTCCGCTCGGCGGCTGCACGACAGCAGTCCCGCTCGTGTAGCCATGGCCGCGGGACGGGGGCGCGATGGGTGACAGGAGGCGGCGGAGCGGACGCGGGAGGGGAGCTCCCGGGCAGCCTGTGCTCGCGCGGCTCGTGCAGCTCGTGCGGCTCGCGCCGCTCGTGCGGGGCAGAAGACAGGCCGTGCGCGTTCTCCTCGCGACCGCGGCTGTCCTCGTCGTGCTCGTCGCGGTGCTCGTGGGGGCGCGCGAGGCGGCCCTCGGACCCGACTCGGGCGGCGGGCATCTCAGCGCGGAGGTCCCTGACGGCGCCGTGGTGGGCGCGCTCGCCCACGCGGGGCTCGTGCGGGACGGCCGCATCGACGTGGCGTCCGTGCGCCAGATGGCCGATGCCGTCCAGGCGGACGGGCGCGGGCGGCACCCGCGCTACGACCGCGACGCCTTCGGCCCGGCCTGGGCGGACACAGACGGGAACGGCTGCGACCAGCGCGACGACGTGCTCGTCCGGGATCTCGTCCGCGTCGCGTTCGCGCCGTCCGACCCGGGTTGCACGGTGGTCGCCGGGCACCTCGACGACGTCTACACGGGGCACGGCATCGACTTCGCGCGCGGTCCGCGCACGAGCGCAGCCGTGCAGATCGACCACCTCGTGCCGCTGTCCTGGGCGTGGCAGCACGGGGCGTGGTCGTGGCCAGACGAGCGACGCGAGCGCCTCGCCACCGACTTCGACGAGCTGCAGGCGGTGGACGGCCCCACCAACCAGGACAAGTCGGATCAGGGGCCGGGGACGTGGCTGCCGCCGGACGCGGCCTACCGGTGCCTCTACGTCACCCGCTTCGCGTTCGTCGTGAGCAGGTACGGGATGTCGATCGACGACGCGGACAGGGACGCCATCGACCGCGTCCTCGGCGCCTGCTCGTGAGGGGCCCCGACCGGACGGCGTCGGTGCGCGCGCGTACGCTCGGCTCGACGCGGCCGGGCGTCGGCGCGGGCACGTGGCCCGGGCCGGGCGAACCCGAGGGGATCCGGATGTGGAGCAAGCAGAGCGGCGACGCCACCGGCGCGATCAGCCCGGTGCCGGAGCATCCGCATGCCCACCCCGTGCGGGGCGCCTGGCTCGTCCGCGTGGGCGACGGACCGGCCCTCGGCTGGGTGCTGCGCCATCGGGACGACCTCGCGGCGCCGTACACCTACGAGGTCTACGCCTGCGGCCTGGGCGCCGACGGGCTGCGGGTGTGGGTCCAGCGGCGGGACAGCCTGAACGCCGCGGTCGCGTGGATCATGCAGCACGACGCCGAGCTGCTGGCGTTCGGGCGGCGGCTGCGGCCGGATCCCGCGCAGCCCGTCACGCGGTCGGACGAGGACGCCGCCGCCCCCGAGGCGGGGGACGGCGGCGTCGGGTCGGTCTGAGGGCCGCCGGTCAGCGCTTCCGCTGGTCGGCCGCGTCGCGCCCGGTCACGGGGAACGGGCCGGTGATGCCCTCGCGCACGCGCGCGATCTCGAGGATCCGGTCGCGCTGCAGGTACCAGCCCACGACCAGCAGCGGGATGATGATCACCAGCGACGCGACCGTGAGCGTGCCGATGGGCCAGTCGATCACCATCAGCACGAGCACGCTGACGAGGAACGCGAGCGTGAGCCACGAGGTGACGGGCGCGCCCGGGAGCCGGAACGTGGGCTCCTTCGCCTTGCCCTGCTTCGCCCAGGTGCGCAGGCGCATCTGGCACAGGATGATGGTCGCCCAGCCGGCCACGATGCCGAGCGCCGCGACGTTGAGGACGATCTCGAAGGCCTTGTCGGGGACGACCGCGTTGAGGCCCACGCCGAGGAGCGTGATGGAGCCGGTGAGGAGGATCCCGCCGAAGGGCACGCCGCCCTTCGACATGACGGTCGTGAACTTCGGTGCCGACCCGTTCATGCCCATGGAGTGGAGCACGCGGCCCGTGCTGTAGAGGCCCGCGTTGAGGCTCGACATGGCGGCCGTGAGCACGACGAAGTTCATGACGGATCCGGCGATGGCGCCGACCTCGGGCGACCCGAGGCTGGAGAAGAACGTGACGAACGGGCTCTGGTCGGCGCTGTACGCCGTGTAGGGCAGCAGGAGCGAGAGCAGCACGATGGATCCGACGTAGAAGATCGCGATGCGGAAGACGACGGAGTTGATGGCGCGGGGGATGACCTTCTCCACGTCCTGCGTCTCGCCGCTCGCCGTGCCGACGAGCTCGATGGCGGCGTAGGCGAAGACGACGCCCTGCACGACGAGGACGACCGGCACGAGGCCCTGCGGGAAGACGCCGCCGTTCTGCTGGAGGACGGTCCACCCGGTCTGCACCTCGGCGCCGCCGACGGTGACGGGGAAGCTCCAGGCGAGCCAGACGATGCCCACGATGAGGAAGACCACGAGCGCGGCGACCTTGACCAGCGCGAACCAGAACTCCATCTCGCCGAAGACCTTGACGGCGACGAGGTTGAGCGCCAGGACGATGGCGAGCGCGATGAGGGCGAGCAGCCACTGCGGGGCCGCGGTGAACGCCGACCAGTAGTGCATGTAGAGCGCCACGGCGGTCACGTCGACGATCGCGGTGGTCGCCCAGTTGAGGAAGTACATCCAGCCGGCGGCGTAGGCGAACTTCTCGCCGTAGAACTCGCGGGCGTAGGAGATGAAGGAGCCGGAGCTCGGGCGGTGCAGCACCAGCTCGCCGAGGGCGCGGAGGATGAAGAAGGCGAAGACGCCGCAGATGAGGAAGACGATCGCGAGGGCGGGGCCCGCCGAGGCCAGCCGGCCGCCGGCTCCGAGGAAGAGACCGGTGCCGATCGCGCCGCCGATGGCGATCATCTGGAGCTGGCGGGGTTTCAACCCGTGCTGGTAGCCCTCCTGCTCGTGGCTGAAGTCCTGCGCCACGAAGTCCGGATCGGGCGTGACGGTGCTGCGGTCGCTCTCGCTTCGTGTCATCCGAATACGGTAGTGCTCCGGGGCATTCGCCCTGACACCCGCGTCGATCGACTTCCGTGGGGCAGATCACCTGTGATAGGCGCCGAGGAGGCCCGCATGGCCCGCACGCACAGTCCCGCACGACGGATCCGAGGGTGGGCACCCGTCATCGCGGTGGCGGGGGCGCTCGCGCTCGCCGGGTGCACGACGGGATCCGGGCAGCCCGCCCCGCAGACCACGGCGCCCGACGCGGGAGCGTCCGCGGATGCGGGAGCGGGGGCGGCGCCCGACGGCACCGCGAGCCCCGAGCCGACCGTGACGCGCGCGCCCGGCCCGCCGACCGAGGACGAGCTGGCCACGTGCTCGACGCTCGCGCAGGTGCTGCCCGACTCCACCAAGCTCGTGCAGGCGCTCGGCGACGGGAAGGCGGTGGATCCGACCCTCCTCGAGCGCGTCAAGCAGGGCGACGCCGCGCTCGCCGGCATGGCGCCGGAGAACATGAAGCCGCTCGTCGCGTCCTTCTCGACGATCGTCGACGAGCTGGAGGCGCTGCGCTCGGGCGCCGACACGGACGGGGCGTCGCTCGACACCGGTCAGTACCTCCGCGCGACGAGCGCGTTCCTCGACTACTGCCTCGACGACGTCGGCTACGTGCCGCAGACCGCGGCTCCGACGCCGGCGCCCTGAGCCGCGCGCGTCGCACCCGCGGCGCCCCGCGTCATGTGCGGCGCGCGACCGCCTCGTCCGCCTCGATGTCCTCGCGCGCGTCCTCGCGGCGGTCGCGGCCGTCGCCGTCGTGCGTGACGAGCAGGTGCGGCGTGCGGTGGATCCGGTACGAGACGCGCAGGTGCCGGTGCAGCACGAGCCACGCGATGGCGATGAGGGCGGCGACGATGCCGCTGGCCGCGCCCACCATGACGGCGGCGCGCGGGCCCCACGTGTTCGCGACCCAGCCGACGATCGGCGCGCCGAGCGGGGTGCCGCCGACGAAGATCGCCATGTAGACGGCCATCACGCGGCCCCGCATGCGCGGCTCGACCGTGAGCTGCACGGTGCTGTTGGCGCTCGTCATGAGGGTCTGCGAGACGACGCCCACAAGCACCAGGGCCAGCGCGAAGAGCAGGTACGTCGGAGCGATCGCGGCCAGGCCGGTCGCGATGCCGAAGAGCGCGGCGCCCACGAACACCAGGCGGATGCGGGGCCGCTCGCGGCGGGCCGAGAGCAGGGCGCCCGCGACGGATCCCACGGCGAGGCTCGAGGAGAGCAGCCCGAACTCGGTCGCGCCCTTGCCGAACTCGACGCTCGCCATGGTGGAGGTGAAGATCGGGAAGTTGTAGCCGAACGCGCCGACGAGGAAGACGATCACGAGGATCACCATGATGTCGGGACGGCCGCCGATGTATCGGAAGCCCTCGCGCAGCTGCCCGCGGGACCGGGCGACGCGCTCGGGGCGGCGGAGCTCGCCGACGCGGAGGCGCGTGAGCGCGAACAGCACGGCGATGAAGCTCACGGCGTTGATGAGGAACACCCAGCCGGTGCCGACGCCCGCGATGAGCACGCCCGCGACGGCGGGGCCGATCATGCGCGCCGCGCTGAACGACGCCGAGTTGAGCGCGACGGCGTTCGAGAGGTCGTCGTCGGAGACCAGCTCGGAGACGAAGGACTGCCGGGCGGGCGCGTCGAGCGCGGACGCGATGCCGAGCAGGAGCGCGAAGAGGTAGACGTGCCAGAGCTCCGCGCGGCCGGAGAGCACGATGAGGCCGAGCCCGAGACCGAGGATCGCCATGCTGCCCTGCGTGATCATGAGGACGCGCCGCTTGTCGTACCGGTCGGCGATGAGGCCGGCGTAGGGGGAGAGCAGGAGCATCGGGCCGAACTGCAGCGCCATGACGATGCCGACCGCGGTCGCGTCGTAGCGGGTGAGCTCGGTGAGGACGATCCAGTCCTGCGCGGTGCGCTGCATCCACGTGCCGACGTTGGAGACGAGCGCCCCCGCGAACCAGATGCGGTAGTTCGGGGCCCGGAGGCTGCGGAAGACGGCGCTCATGACGCGGCCATGCGGCCGAGGAGTGCGGCGGCCTCACCGAGCGTGGCGCGCTCGGCGGCCGTCAGCTCGTCGAGGCGGAGGGAGAGCCAGGCGTTGCGCTGCCGGCGGGTCTCCTGCACGACCCGGCGGCCGGCGTCGGTGATGGTGACCGTGACGCGCCGGCCGTCGTCCGGCGCGGGCGAGCGCTCGGCGTATCCCGACTCCACGAGGCAGTTGACCGTGCGGTTCATGCTCGGGGCGGTGACGCGCTCGAGCTCGGCGAGGCGGCCGGGGCTCGTCGGCCCGTCGCGGAGGAGCAGGGCGAGCACGACGAACTGGCTGTCGCTCAGCTCGTGGTCGGCCTTCTCGGCCCGCAGGCGGCGGGCGAGGCGCATGACGCCGGCGCGCAGGCTCTGGCTGAGGTCGGGGGAGTCGGGCATGTTCTTAGGCTAGCTCATTAGTCCTGCTAATGACTCGTCGCAGCGTGACGGGATCCTGCGAGGGCGCCGTGGACGGACACGCGCCGGGGCGCCGGCCGCCCGGCCGGGCAGGATGGGAGGACACCGCCGGCCGCGATGAACCCGCGATGACGCGGGCACCGGCCGAGCGACCAGAGGAGACACGGACATGACCCATCACG
Organism: Clavibacter californiensis; assembly: GCF_021952865.1. Lineage (NCBI taxonomy): Bacteria > Bacillati > Actinomycetota > Actinomycetes > Micrococcales > Microbacteriaceae > Clavibacter > Clavibacter californiensis. The sequence goes on from NZ_CP040792.1 coordinate 1,518,379, forward strand.
ACGGCACGGCCGACGCGCACGACGACGACGCGAAGCTCGGCGGCGACGGCACGATCCCCGCTGGTGCGACCGGCGTCGCCGCCGGCCACGACGGCGGGAACGACCACTTCGAGCCCGAGGAGGACACGCCGCACCACACGGACGAGGACGGCGACGGCGCCGACGCCTAGCCCGGTCGACCCGGCGCCTGCGGCCCGCGCGGGCACCGGGTCGTCCGCTCCACGGGCGACGAAGCAGCCGGGCGCGTCCCTGCGTCCGCGTAGCCTGGATCCCCGTGGACACCGCGACCAACCCCCTCGACGGCACGCGCATCGCCTACAGGACCTTCGACGCCCGGCCGGCTGATGCCCGGCCTGGGGGCGACGATCCCCGCGAGCCGGCGCGCGCACCCGTCGTGCTCGTGCACGGCACCGCCCTCTCGCAGGCGATCTGGCGCGGCTTCGGCTGGGTGCGGGCGCTGTCCCCGACGCGGCCCGTGATCACGCTGGACCTCCGCGGCCACGGTCGCAGCGGCACCCCGCACGACCCCGCGGCCTACGCGATGGACCTCATGGTCGCGGACGTCGTGGCCGTGCTCGACGCGGTCGGCGCGTCCGTCGTGCACCACGTGGGCTACAGCCTCGGCGCGCGGGTCGGCTTCTCGCTGGCCGCCGCGCATCCCGACCGCCTTCTCTCGACGTCGAGCCTCGGCGGATCCCCGCGCAGCGGCGTCGGCGTCTTCGACCGCGTGTTCTTCCCCGGCTGCATCGACACACTGGAGGCGGGCGGCATGCCGGGCTTCCTCGAGGCGTGGGAGCAGCACAGCGGGCATCCGGTGGACTCCGCGACGCGCGGGGCGTTCCTCGCGGACGACGCGCGGGCGCTCGCCGCCTACATGCGCGAGTCGGAGCGGGACGCGGGCGTGCCCGACCAGGTCGTCGCCGGATCCGCGGTGCCGCTGCTGCTCGTCGCGGGCACGCGGGATCCCGAGCGGCTCCGCGCCGCGCACCACGTGAAGGCGCTCCGGCCGGACGCGCCGCTCGTGGAGCTCGCGGGGGCGACGCACGCGGACACCCCGCGGCACCCGGACGCGCTGCCGGCCGTGGCCGCCTTCATCGACGCGCTCTGACGGCCGACCCGGCCGACCCGGCCGACCCGGGCGGCCCGTGCGGCCCGCCCGGCGTGCGCGCGCCGGATCAGGCCGAGGCCGCCGACCCGCCGCGCGCCGCGTGCGCGTGCGCGAGCGCGGCGTTGCCGTCCTGGTGAGCGCGGTCGAGGTCGTCCGGGTGCGCGGCGGCCGCGGCTTCCAGCGCATCCGCCGCTCGGACGAGCGCGAGGTGCGACAGCGCCTGCGGCACGTTGCCCGCCTGGCGCTCCCCGACCGGGTCGTACTCCTCCGAGAGGAGTCCGACGTCGTTGCAGAGGGCGACGAGCCGGTCCATCAGCGCTCGGCCGTCGGCCTGGCGGCCGGACCGGGCGTACTGCTCGACCAGCCAGAAGGAGCAGGCGAGGAACGGGTACTCGCCCGCGGGCAGCCCGTCGACGCCCGCGCTGGTGTCGTAGCGCAGCAGGAAGCCCTCGTGCATCAGCGTCCGCTCCATCTGCTCCACGGTGGCGAGCATGCGCGGGTCGTCGTAGGCGCAGAAGCCGGCCTGGGCGAGGATCAGGAGCGAGGCGTCCACGGCGGTCGTGCCGTAGTGCTGGCGGAAGGCGCCGGTCTCGGGATCCACGCCCCTGTCGAGGATCTCGTCGCGCACCCGGTCGCGCAGGTCCTTCCACTGCTCCACCGGGCCGTCGAGCCCGTGCCCCTCGACGCCCTGCACCGCGCAGTCGAGGGCCGCCCAGATCATCGCCCGCGAGTGGGTGAAGTGCTGCTCGGCGCCGCGGATCTCCCAGATGCCGCTGTCCTGCCGCTCCCAGTTCTCCTCCACGAAGCCGATGAGCGCACGCTGCAGCGGCCAGGAGAACTCCGTCTCGCCGACGCCCGCGTCGCGCGCAGCCTGGAGCGCGAGCATCACCTCGCCGATCACGTCGGCCTGGTACTGCTCGAACGCGCCGTTGCCGACGCGCACCGGGCCGGAGCCCTGGTAGCCGGGCAGGCTCTGGAGGTCGCGCTCGGGGAGGTACCGCTCGCCGCTCAGGCCGTACATGATCTGCACGTCGCCCGGATCCCCGGCGATGGCGCGCAGCAGCCACGTGCGCCACTCGTCGGCCTCGCTCTCGAAGCCGTGCGCGAGGAGGACCTCGAGGGTGAGCGACGCGTCGCGGAGCCACACGTAGCGGTAGTCCCAGTTGCGGGATCCGCCGAACTGCTCGGGGAGGCTCGTGGTCGCCGCCGCGACGATGCCGCCCGTGTCCTCGTGCGTGAGCGCGCGGAGCACGAGCAGCGACCGGCGGACCGCGGCCTGGTGCGGGCCGGAGTGCTCGATGGAGCTGGCCCACGACTCCCACCACTCGGTCGTGTGCTCGAGGGCGGCGTCGACGTCGAAGGCGGGCGGCTCGCTGCGGTGGGAGGGGTACCAGGTGAGGGCCGAGTCGACCGTCTCGCCCGCGGAGACGTCGAAGCCGACGCCGTGGTGGTGGTTCGTGGCCGTGAGCTCGGGGCCGCGCACGACGACGGCGTCGGGGCCGGCCACGGCGACGAGGCGCGGGTCGTCGCCGTCGAGCTTGCGGATCCACGGCAGCGCGGTCGCGTAGCCGAAGCGCAGGCGCAGGTCGCCCTGCATCCGCACGGTGCCGCTGATCCCGCGCACGCGCCGCACGACGTCCGCCCGGCGGTCGCCCATGGACATGAAGTCGGTGACCTCGACGGCGCCCTCGGGCGTCTCCCACCTGGTCCAGAGCACGAAGGTGTTGCCGAGGTAGGTGCGCTGGGAGACGGTGGCGTCGGGCGAGGCGGGCGCGAGCTTCCACGCGCCGTGCTCCTCCGTGCCGAGGAGCGCGCCGAACATGGACGCGGAGTCGAAGCGGGGGAGGCACAGCCAGTCGATGGATCCGTCGCGGGCGACCAGCGCTCCCGTGTGGCAGTCCCCGATGAGTGCGTAGTCCTCGATGCGCATGGCCATGCGCAATGCTCCCACGGGTCGCCTGCGTTCCCGCACGCGCCGCGTAGCCTGGCCACATGCCCGCGACCTCCACGCTCCTCGTCCTCGGCGCCAGCGGCGACCTCTCCGCGCGCCTCCTCCTCCCCGGCCTCGGCGAGCTCCTCGCCCACCGCCCCGACCTCGACCTCCAGCTGGTGGGTGCGGGCACGGAGGACTGGGACGACGATCGGTGGCTCGAGGTCGTCAGGACCTCGTTCGCCTCGCTCGGCGCGGAGGGCCCCGCGGTCGACCGCGTGCTCGCCGGCACGACCTACCACGCCGCCGACGTCACCTCCCAGGCCGACCTCGAGCGCCTCTTCGCGGCCTGCGACGCGGCGCCCGCCGTCTACTTCGCGCTGCCGCCGGCCGTCACCGAGAGGGCGTGCGAGGCCATGACCGGCATGACGCTGCCCGAGGGCACGTCGCTGTCGCTCGAGAAGCCGTTCGGCACCGACCTCGCGAGCGCGCAGGCGCTCAACCGCCTGCTCGCCACGCTCGTGCCGGAGGAGCGCACGCATCGGGTGGACCACTTCCTGGGCCGCTCGACCGTGCGGAACCTCCTCGGCCTGCGCTTCGCGAACCGGCTGCTCGAGCCCGTGTGGAACGCGCAGCACATCGCGAGCGTCGAGATCGTCTACGACGAGCAGCTCGCCCTCGAGGGCCGCGCCCGCTACTACGACGGCGCGGGCGCTCTGGCCGACATGATCCAGAGCCACCTGCTGCAGGTGATGGCCGTCTTCGCGATGGAGGCGCCCGCCACCACCGACGCGCGGGACGTCCGCGATCAGAAGGCGCTCGTGCTCCGCGCGACGCGGCCATGGGGCGGCGACCCGGTGGCGTCGTCGCGTCGCGCACGCTACTCGGCCGGCGACGTCGAGGGGCGCCAGCTCCCGGCCTACGCCGACGAGGCGGGCGTGGATCCCGGCCGCGGCACCGAGACGCTCGCCGAGATGACCGTCGAGATCGCCAACTGGCGCTGGGCGGGCGTGCCCTTCCGGCTGCGCTCCGGAAAGGCGCTCAAGGACCACCGCCGCGAGATCGTCGTGACCTTCCAGCCCGCGCCGCACGTGCCCACCGGGCTGCGCGGCCCGCACGAGCCCGACCGCATCCGAATCCTCATCGCCCCCGATGAGCTGCACCTGGAGCTCAACGTCAACGGCCCGGCCGACCCGGACGTCATCGACCGCGCCGAGCTGGTCACGGCATTCGACCCGGGCGACCTGCCGCCGTACGGCCAGGTCATCGACGGGATCATCTCGGACGACGAGGCGCTCTCGGTGCGCGGCGACACGGCCGAGGAGTGCTGGCGCATCGTCGAGCCGGTCATCGCGGCGTGGCGCGCGGGCGAGGTGCCGCTAGAGGAGTACCCGGCCGGATCCGCGGGACCGTGGGACGGTCCGCAGGTGGCGCCGAAGGGCTGACGCACCCGGTTCGCTCGGTCGTCGTGGGCGGCTAGGCGCGGAGCATGGAGCGGAGCGCCGCGGGGACGCGGCGCGGGTCGCCGGCGAGCTCGGCGAGGGAGCCGTCGAGCGGATCCTCGTCGAAGACCGCGAGCTCGCGCGCGACCGCGTCCTGCCGGTCGGCGGCCTCGCGCTCGGACGTGTCGCCCCCGTCGGATCCCGTGGCCCGCGCGTCCTCGAGCGGGAGGGCGGCCGCGGCGGGGGAGGCCCCGAGCGCGAGCGCCACGTCGCGGGCGATGTGCGCCGTCATCAGCTCGTCGAAGAAGCCGGCCGTCGTGTCGGGCGTGCGGCGGACGAGCGCCCACGCGCCGTCGGGGCCGAAGTGGTGCGCGAGCGCGGCCTGCACGATGAGGGTCAGCGGGCGGAGGTCCGGCTCGCGGTCGGCGTCGGGCGCATCGGATCCGTCGGCGATCGCCGCGGTGGCGGACGGCTCGTCGGGCACGGCCTTGTGCGCGGGCACGTGCGTCGGCCGCACGGGGCCGCCGTGGAGCCGGGCGGCGATCGCGGCCAGCTCGCCGGTGGCGGTCGAGACCGCGGGCGCGGGCGGTGCGGCGACGGGTCCCCGTCCGCCGGACCTCGGGTCGGACGCGGAGGCCGCGGCGGGCGCGGCCTCGGTCGGGACGGACTTGCCTCTGCGCCACCGGAACATGATCCACGGCCTCCCCGATCGCACCGCCGCGATCACGCTCATCATCGTGGGCGACACGCCCGGGCTCACCCGCGACACGCCGGTGTTCCCGCGGTGGGGGCGCGGGGTCCGCGCCCGGTGCGCCCCTCGACGCGCGGCCGGCGGGGCGCGGAGCGCCTGCGAGACTGGACGCCCGGGACAGCGCGGTCCGCCCGACCCCCTGGAGGATCCGTGGACCTGCCCGCCCTGCTCGCCGTGCCCGCCGTCGCCGTGACCGTCACGCTGCTCGCCGCCGTGGCCGCCGCCCTGCTCGTCACCGCCGTCGTCGCCGTCGTCGTGCGCGTCGTCGCTCGGCGCCGGGAGTGGGCGGCTCAGCTCGTCATCCGCGCCCGCCGCCCCTTCCGCGTGCTGCTCGTGGTGGTCGCCGTCTGGATCGCGCTCCGTGCCTCGGTCGCGCCGGGGGAGGTGCGCGACGGCCTCGACCACCTGCTGCACGTGACCACGATCGTCGCGGCCGCCTGGCTGGTGTGCGCGCTCGCGATCTTCTTCGAGGACCTCGGCCTCAGCCGCTACCGCGTGGACGTCGCCGACAACCGGATCGCGCGCCGGGTGCGCACGCAGGTGCTCATCATCCGGCGGCTCACGGTGGTGGCGATCGTGGTCGTCGCGATCGGCGCGATCCTGCTGACCTTCCCGGGCGCCCGGGCCGCGGGCGCCAGCGTCCTCGCCTCCGCGGGGCTCGTGTCGATCGTCGCGGGCCTCGCCGCGCAGTCGACGCTCGCCAACGTGTTCGCCGGGATGCAGCTCGCCTTCAGCGACGCCATCCGGGTGGACGACGTCGTGATCGTCGAGACGGAGTGGGGCCGCGTGGAGGAGATCACGCTGACCTACGTGGTCGTCCACATCTGGGACGACCGGCGGATGGTGCTGCCGTCGACCTACTTCACGACCACGCCGTTCCAGAACTGGACCCGCACCAAGTCGGAGCTCCTCGGTGCTGTGGAGCTCGACCTCGACTGGCGCGCGACGCCCGCCAGCATGCGCGAGGAGCTCGACCGGGTGCTCGCGACGACCGACCTCTGGGACGGCCGCGTCTCCGTGCTGCAGGTGACGGACGCGATCGGCGGCTACGTGCGGATCCGCGTGCTCGTCTCCGCCGTCGACGCGCCCACCCTGTTCGACCTGCGCTGCCTCGTGCGCGAGCGCCTCGTCGCGTTCCTGCACGAGCACAGCCCGCAGTCGCTGCCGCGGACGCGCGTCCAGATGGTGGATCCGCACGAGCACGGCGACGCGCCCCGAGCGGGACGGCGCGCGGGCGGGGCCGAGCCGATGGGCCTGTTCTCGGGGACGGCGCAGGGCGACTCGCGCGCCAGCCAGTTCACCGGGCCGATCTCCACCGTGCCGGACGCCGAGCGCATCGACCTCGAGGTCGACGGCGACAGGTGGCGCACGCACGACTGAGGCCCGCGAGCACCCGCGGGCACATGAGGACGCGCACGCCCGGGTGGACGTGCGCGTCGCGCAGCGGAGCGGCTAGTTGCCGATCTGCCCGTCGCGAGAGTCCTCGATGACGGTGCCGATGGCGATGGCCACGGTGATGCCCCAGCTGAGCCACATGAGGCCGAGCTTCCAGTCGCGCGGACCCCGACGGGTCGTCTGGAGCGTGCTCCAGCCGCCGACGAGGGCGCTGAGGACGCTGCCGTTCAGGATGTACTTGCGCATGACACCTCCCAGTGTGCTTCCACGGTACCGGGATCCGCCGGCCGCGTCCGCCGCCCGGCCGCCGGGTCCCGGCCGCCGTCCCCTTTCCGCAGGCGGTGCGGACTCCCTGCGGGCGATGAGTACAGTGATCGCGGATCAGACAGGAGGCGCCCGTGCGCACAGCCCTCATCGGGGTGGTGCTCCTCGTCGTCGGCGCCGTCGCCGTGGCCACCGGAGCCCTCCCGCTCGACGACCTCGGCGTCCTCTACGAGCGGGTCTGGCCGATCCTCCTCTTCGTGGTCGCCATCACGGTGGTCACCGAGCTGGCCAGCGAGGCGGGGCTCTTCACCTGGATCGCCGAGCGCGCCGCGGGACTCGGGCGCGGACGCACGTGGGCCCTCTGGCTCGCCACCGTCGTGCTCGCGTGCCTCTGCACGATCTTCCTGTCGCTCGACACGACCGCCGTGCTCCTCACGCCCGTGGTCGTCGTGCTCGCCCGGCACTGCGGGCTGCCGCCGCTCCCGTTCGCGCTCACGACGGTGTGGCTCGCGAACACCGCGTCGCTCCTGCTGCCCGTCTCCAACCTGACGAACCTGCTCGCGGAGCACGAGCTCGGCGGCCTCGGCCCCGTCGGGTTCGCGGCGCTCACGGTCGCGCCGGCGCTCGTGGCCATCGCGATGCCCGTGCTCGCGATCCTCGTCATCCACCGCAAGGACCTCTTCACGCGGTACGAGGTCGGGGCGCCCACCGCGCCGACCGACCGCGTGCTGCTCGTGGGCAGCGCCGTGGTGGTGGGGCTGCTCGTTCCGGCGCTCGTCTCGGGCGTCGAGGTCTGGATCCCCGCGCTCGCCGCGGCCGTCGTGCTCGCGATCCTCACGGCCGTCCGCCGCCCGCGCGTGCTCCGGCTCGGGCTCCTGCCCTGGCAGCTCGTGGTGTTCGCGTCGGGCCTGTTCATCGTGATGGAGGCCGCGCAGTCGCTCGGCCTCACCGCCGTGATGGCCGCGATCTCGGGTCAGGGCCAGGACGCGGGAGCGCTCTTCCGGCTGGCGGGCGTCGCGACGCTGAGCGCCAACGCCGTGGACAACCTGCCGGCGTACCTCGCGCTGGAGCCCGTCGCGGGATCCCCGGAGCGCCTCGTCGCGATCCTCGTGGGCGTCAACGCGGGCCCGCTCATCACGCCGTGGGCCTCGCTCGCCACCCTGCTCTGGCACGAGCGCCTCGTGAGCATGGGGGTCCACATCAAGTGGTCGCGCTACGTGCTGCTGGGGCTCGTGGTCGCGCCCCTCACGGTCGGCCTCGCGATGCTCGCCTTCGTCCTCACGCGCTGATCGCCCGCCCGCGCCTGGCAGACGACTGGAAGTCTGACCGATCGTGCAGGGACTGACCGATCGGTCGACATAAGCTCTCCGCGTGACCCGATCCCCCCGCGCCTCCGCCGGCGACGAGCTCCGCACCATCGCCGCGGCGCGCTTCGCCCGCGACGGGTTCCAGGCGACCTCGCTCCAGCAGATCGCGGACGAGGCGGGCTACTCGAAGTCGAGCGTGCTCTACCACTTCGCCTCCAAGGAGGCGCTCCTCGACGCCCTCCTCGAGCCGACCATCGACGCGCTCGCCGAGGTCATCGTCCGCGCCGACTCCATCCGCGGGGACGAGGACGCCAGGCGCCAGTTCGTCGAGCGCTTCATCGACTTCCTCCTGCTGCACCGGCACGAGGTGGCGCTGTTCATCACGCAGGGCCGCTCGCTCGGGCATCTCGCCGTCATCGAGCGGGCCAACGACCTCGTGCGCGCGCTCGGCGAGACAGCCGGTGCGCTCGACAGCACGCTCGACCAGCTGCGCTTCGGCGTGGCGCTCGGCGGCGCGGCGTACATCCTCGCCGCGAGCGACGACTGGTCCACCAACGAACCGCTGCCCGACGACGAGATCAGGGCTGCTCTCGTCGTGGTCGTGGGGGAGCTCCTCGCCCCCCTCGGCACCCGCTCCGCCTGATCCCGCTCCGCCCCCGCACGTCCCCACGCGCACGTCCCACGCAAGGAGAGCCACCCGCCCATGGCCACGCTTCTGTACCGGCTCGGCCGGATCTCGTTCCTCCACCCGTGGCGCGTCGTCGCCGCGTGGATCCTCGTCCTCGGCATCCTGCTGGGCGGCGGCCTCGCCCTCGGCGGGAAGACCCAGGAGTCGTTCTCGATCCCGGGCACCGAGTCGCAGGAGGCCATCGACCGGCTCGCGGCCGTGTTCCCGCAGGCCGCGGGCGCGAGCGCGCAGATCGTGACCGAGGCACCGGCCGGCGCGAAGGTCACCGACGACGGCCCGAAGGCCGCCATCGAGGCCACCGCGACGGCGGCGGGCGAGGTGCAGGGCGTCGCGACGGCGCTGTCCCCGTTCTCCGAGTACGCGACCGACGCCGTCTCGGACGACGGCACCGTGGCGATCACGACCGTGCAGTTCTCCGGACAGAGCGACCAGGTGACGACCGCGACGCTCGACGCGCTGAAGGAGTCCGCGCAGGCGGCGGAGGACGCGGGGCTGACGGTCTCGTTCGGCGGCCAGGTGTTCCAGGACGTGCACTACGGCGTCACGGTCACCGAGGCGTTCGGCGTGCTGTTCGCGGGCCTCGTGCTCGTGCTCACGTTCGGGTCGATGCTCGCGGCCGGCCTGCCGCTCATCGGCGCGCTCGTCGGCGTCGCGGCCTCCGCCGGCGCGCTCATGGCCGCCTCGAGGTTCGTCACGGTGTCGAGCGCGTCGCCGCTGCTCGCCGTCATGATCGGCCTCGCGGTCGGGATCGACTACGCCCTCTTCATCCTCATGCGGCACCGCACGCAGCTCGCGAACGGCATGCCCGTCGAGCGCTCGGCGGCGACCGCGGTGGCCACCGCGGGAAGCGCCGTGATCTTCGCGGGCGTGACGGTGATCATCGCGCTGCTCGGGCTCCTCGTGGTGCAGATCCCGTTCCTCACGGTGATGGGGCTCGGCGCGGCGTTCGCGGTGCTGCTCGCGATGGGCGTCGCGACGACGCTGCTGCCCGCGATGCTCGGATTCGCGGGGGAGCGGCTCCGGCCGAAGGAGGGCTCGCGGGCCGCGCGCCGCGCGAAGGCGCAGGCCGAGGGGACGCAGCGCACGCTCGGGGCGCGCTGGGTGGCGATCGTCACGAAGGTGCCGATCATCCCCGTCGTGATCGTGGTCGGCATCGCCGGCCTCCTCGCCGTGCCCGCGTCGCAGCTGCAGCTGGGGCTGCCGAGCGGGGCGACCCAGCCCGCCGGATCCACCAGCCGCGTCGCGTACGACACCGTCTCCGACGCCTTCGGCCCCGGCCACAACGGCCCGCTCGTCGTGCTCGTCGACATCACGCAGACCACCGACCCGGTCGGGGTGCTCGGGAAGATCGGCGACGAGATCCGCGGGCTCGACGACGTGGCCTTCGTCGGCACGGGCACGCCGAACCCGTCGGTCGACACCGCGATCATCCAGGTCGTGCCGGACAGCCCGCCCGAGTCGGCGGAGACCACGGCGCTCATGCAGTCGATCCGCGACCTCGCGCCCGGCCTGCACGACCGCTACGACACGCGCGTCTCCGTCACGGGCACCACGGCCGTGCAGAACGACATCTCGCAGCGGCTCGACCAGGCGCTCGTGCCGTTCGGGATCGTGGTGGTGGGGCTGTCGATCCTCCTGCTGATGATCGTGTTCCGCTCGATCTTCGTGCCGGTGAAGGCCGCGATCGGCTTCCTGCTGAGCGTCGTCGTGTCGTTCGGCACCGTGGTGCTGATCTTCCAGCAGGGACACTTCGCGGACGCGCTCGGCGTGACGCCCGGCCCGATCCTCAGCTTCATGCCGATCCTGCTCATGGCGATCCTGTTCGGCCTCGCCATGGACTACGAGGTGTTCCTCGTCTCCGGCATGCGGGAGGACTTCGTGCACCACGGTGACGCGAGGCGCGCGATCGTCACGGGCTTCTCGGGCGCCGCGCGGGTCGTCACGGCGGCCGCGCTCATCATGTTCTTCGTCTTCGCGGCGTTCGTGCCGGAGGGCGCGGGCGTCATCAAGACCATCGCGCTCGGCCTCGCGGTCGGCATCTTCTTCGACGCGTTCCTCGTGCGCATGACCCTCGTGCCCGCCGCCATGGCGCTGCTCGGCAAGCGGGCGTGGTGGATCCCGCGCTGGCTCGACCGCATCCTGCCGGACGTCGACATCGAGGGCGAGGGCCTCCGCGAGCACCAGGACGACGTCGACTGGGCGCACGCGTCGGGTGCCGCCGTCGCGGCCGAGCGGCTCGTCGTGGGCGTGCCGGGGCGCAGGCTCCAGCCCGTCGACCTGAGCGCACCCGCCGGATCCCTCGTGCTCGTCGAGGGCGCGGTGGCCGACCGGCGCCTCCTCGGCGCCACGCTGGGCGCCCGGCTCGCTCCGCTGTCCGGTCGCGCGCACGTCGCCGGCCATCCGCTCGCCTCCGAGGCGGGCCGCGTGCTCACGAGCGTCGCGATGGCCGACCTCGGACGGGTCGACCGGGTCGACTCCGGCGTCACCGTGGGCGACCTGCTGGCCGAGCGCATCGACCTGTCCGAGCCGATGGGACGCCGCCGCGGCGCCCGGTCGCGCCGGGCCGAGTGGCTGGACCGGATCGACCAGGCGGCCGACGCCGCTGGTGCCCGACGCATCGGCGCGGACGATCCCGTGGGATCGCTCCTGCCGCTCGAGCGCGCCATCGCCCTGACGGCCGTCGCCGCCGCGGGCCGCGCGCCCGTGCTCGTCCTCGACGTGGTGGATCCCTTCCCGGACGCTGCCGCGGAGCGCGCGTTCCTCGCCGCCCTGCCCGCGCTCGTCCACGAGAGCACGACCGTCCTGCTGGGCGCGCCGTGGTTCCCGGACGAGCACGGGATCCCCGGCAGGCCCACCGTGCGCCTCCGCCTCGCCGCCGGCGACGCGCCCGCTCCCGGCGCCGACGCGCGCCCCGACATCGACCAGCCCGTCACGACCGGCAAGGAGACCCGCCGATGACCACCCGCTCCGCACGCAGACGGCTCGCCGTCGCCCTCGTCGCGATCGTGCCCCTCGCGGTCGCCGGCCTCTTCATCGGCTCGCTCTCGGACGTCGCGAAGGGCGTCGAGCGGGTGCCCGCCGCCATCGTCAACCAGGACGAGATCGTGCAGCAGAAGGCCCAGGACGGCACCGAGTCGCCCGTGCTCGCCGGCCGCCTGCTGGTGACGCAGCTGACCAGCGACGACAACCAGGCATTCGACTGGACCATCACCAACGCCGACGAGGCACAGCGGATGCTCGACGACGGCGAGGTCTACGCGGTGCTCACGGTGCCGAAGGACTTCTCCGCCTCGATCGTGTCGCTGTCGACGGACGCCCCGAAGCGCGCCGAGATCAGCGTGAAGACGGACGACGCGCACGGCTACCTGACGGGCGCGGCCACCCAGGCCGTCGGCGTGGGCATGACGAGCGTGTTCGGCAACGCCATCACCTCGCAGTACGTCTCCGGCATCTACACGACCTTCGGCAGCCTCAAGGGGTCGCTCACCGACGCGGGGGCGGGGGCCGACAAGCTCGCCGACGGGGCCACGCAGCTCTCCGCGGGGGCGACGACGCTCGGCGACGGCATCACGCAGCTCGGCGACGGCGTCGGCCGGTCCCAGCAGGGCGCGTCGAAGCTCGCGGACGGCCTCGGCACGTACACGGGCGGCGTATCGCAGCTCTCCTCCGGGCTCGACCGGCTGCAGACCGGGGCCGCCGGCCTCTCGCAGGTCTCCGACGGCGTCGGGCAGTACGCGGGCGGGGCCGGCCAGATCGCGGCGCAGGTGGCCGGGATCCGGCAGCAGCTCGCCGCGAACCCGCAGAGCGCGCCCATCGCGGCGCAGCTCGCGCCGCTCGAGCAGGGGCTCGACCAGTACGCGGCGCAGGGGCAGGCACTCGCGACGCAGGCGGCGGCCGGGATCCAGGGCGTGCAGCAGGGCATCGGCCAGAGCGCGTCCGGCGCGTCCCAGCTCGCGGCCAACGGCGGCGCGCTCGTCTCCGGCGCGCGGCAGCTCAGCGACGGCCTCGGCCAGCTGCGCACCGGCACGACGTCCGCGGCGACGGGCGCGGGCGACCTCGCCACGGGTGCCGACGGGCTGGCGTCCGGCGCGACCGAGCTCGGCACCGGGCTCACCCAGGGCGCGGAGCAGATCCCGTCCCTCGACGCCGACCAGGCGTCGTCCGCCTCGGGCGTCGTCGCGGATCCCGTCGGCCTCACGGTCGAGCGCGAGAACGAGATCGGCAGCCCGGGCGACGCGATCGCCGCGATCTTCGTGCCGATCGGCCTCTGGCTCGGCGCGTTCGCGACCTTCCTCGTGCTGCGCCCGGCCGCTCGACGCCTCCTCGCGTCCTCTGCCGCGACCGGCCGCGTGATGGGGCGCGTGCTCGCGCGCGCCGCCCTCATCGCGCTCGCCCAGGTGGTGCTGCTCGTCGCGCTCGTGCACGCCGCGCTCGGGCTGTCGCTCGCGCTGCTGCCCGCGACGCTCGGGTTCGCGGCCGTCACGGCGGCGGCCTTCACGGCGATCCACTACCTGCTCCGGCAGGCGTTCGGGCGCGCGGGGCTCGTCGTGTCGCTGATCCTGCTGGCCATCCAGGCCGCGGCGATGGGCGGGGTGATCCCGCTGCAGCTCGTGGCCGCGCCGTTCCAGGCGATCAGCCCGTTCCTGCCGCTCACCTACGCGGCGTCGGGTATGCAGGCGATCATCGCGGGCGGGGCCCCGGGCGTCGCGTGGGGCTCGGCGGGCGTGCTCGCGGTGTTCCTGCTGCTGAGCCTCGCGGTGTCGTACCTCGTGACGCGGCGCTCGCGCCGGGCGAAGAGCCTCGGGCTCGTGCCCGGGACGGCGCCTTCCTCGGTCGCCGTCGCGGTGTGACGATGCGCCCCGGCGGCCGCGCCGTGTCGGCCGGTCGCCGGGGGATCCGTGCACAGCGCGTCCGATGCGCGACACGGAGCCCGTATCGTTCTGAGAATCATTCTCAGAAAGCGGGCACCATGCGCATCCCCTCCCTCCTCGCCGCCGGCGTCGCCGCCCTCGGCCTCCTCGCGGGCTCGCTCGCGGCACCCGTCCCGGCAGCGGAGGCGGCCCCGCGCGCCCGTTGGCTGCTCGTGGCCGACCCCACCGCGCACGCCGTCTTCGTCGCGGACGCCTCGACCGGGCGCATCACGGGCGCGCTGCCCGGCGCCGTCCTCGGCACGCATGCGGGCGTGATCCAGATGGGCCACGGCCGGGTGGCCTTCGTCGACGAGGCCGGGCCGCGGCTCGACGTGGTCGACATCGGCTCGTCGGGCGTCCCGCGCATCGCCTCGTCCACGCCGATCCCCGCGGTCGCCGGCGCATGGACGCGGGCCGGATGGATCTCGGACGACCCCGGGCACCGCTTCGTCGCGGTCGGCTCCGACATCGACGGATCCACCACGCAGCAGGTCACGGTCGTCGACACCCGCAGGCAGCTGGCGCGCACCGCGAAGATCAGCACGAGCGAGGTGACCCTCGCCACGACGGGGGAGCGCGGCACCGAGGAGATGGAGACGTTCCTCGTCGGGTCGCCCCTGCGGCTCGTCGTGACCGCGGGCGGGCGCCTCGACTCCTACGACGTGTCGGCGATCCTCGGCGGCGACGCGAACCCGGCGCCCGTGGCCACGACCCCGTTCGGCGCGTACCCGCACGGCCCGGTCGCGGATGCGCGCGGAACGGTGATCGGCTCGACGCTGCACGACGGGATCGAGACGGTGCCGCTCACCCGCGGCGGCTTCGGCGCGTCCGTCTCCCGGGCCTACCCCGAGCCCGCCGTGCAGAGCTACCGCCCGCGCATGGCGCCCGACGGCGAGACGGCCGTGGGCACGCAGACCGGCACCGGGCCGGGCACGCCCACGCTGCTGACGTCGTCGTCGATGCGCGGCGCCGGCGTGGCGAGCGTCGCGCTCGGCTCCGGCGCGTCGACGCGCGCGGTCGTGACCCCCGGCTACGCGGCCGCGGTCGTGACGGCCGGCGGCGTGGACACGCTGTCCCTCGTCGCCCGCGGACGCGCCGGCCTGTACGACGGCGCGGTCACGTCGGTGCGGCTGCCGGGGCTCGGGCAGGTGCAGGGCGCCGGATCCGCCGCGCGGTTCCTCGCCGCGTCCGACGACGGCTCCGAGCTGTTCCTGTCCCGCGCGGGCACGGGATCCGTCCTCGAGATCGACGTCGCAGGCACCACGGCGACGGTGCGCGGCACGATCGCCGTCCCGTCCGCGCTCGCGGACGGCGGCTACCTCGCCACGGTGGATCCGCACCAGCGTCCCCACGACCTCAGCGGGCGCTGACCGCGGGATCCCGCCCGCGCACGACGAGGGCCGCCCGGATGCCCGGGCGGCCCTCGTCGTGCGTCGGACCCGCCGCTACAGCGCGAGCGCGATGCGCCCGCTGAACACGCGGGTCACGGGCGGCGCGGCCAGCACCTCGCCGAGGCGCGCGGCGCCCTCCGGCGTGGCGCGCCATGCGACGTACGCGTCGTGGTCGGCGGTGGACGCCCACTGCTCCACGACGACCATGCGGGCGGGGTCGGCGTCGTCGACGAGGACCTCCAGGCCCTCGTTGCCCGCGAAGGCGCGCGTGGCCTGCAGGGTCTCGGCGAGGACGTCGGCGACGTCGGCCAGGCGGCTCTCGTCGACCTGGATCTCGAGGTGCACGGTGGTGCTCATGGTGTCTCCGGTCCCGACGTCGGGCGGGCGTGGCCCGGCGCGACGTCCATCATGTGCGGGGACGTTCCCCTGCTCCATCCAACCGCGCGCGGCTGGACGGCAGTCCCGCCCGGCGTGCGCGGGCGTGTCGGGGAGGGCGGCAGACGCGGGCGCCCGATCGGGACGCCCGGCGGATCACCGGTCGCGACGGAGCGCGGTGCGGAGCCGCTGGTACCCGGACACCGCGCGCGGCGCGACGGGCGTCTTCTCGGGTGCGATGTCGAGCCGGAGCTGCCGCTGCGCGAACTCGCGCGTCTCGACGAGCATGGCCATGCGCTGCTCCTCGGTCTTGGCCTTGCGGGCGTTGACCTCGGCGACGACGCCGCCCTGCCAGCCCTGCTCGGCGAGCCAGCGGAGCGTCTCGGCGACGGGCTGCGTGCCGCGGCCCGGGAGGAGGTGCTCGTCGAAGATGCGGCCGTCGTCCTGCGAGCCGGATCCGTCGCAGAGGTGCACGTGGCGCAGGCGCGGGCCGAGGGCCTTGGCCATCTCGAGCGCGTCCTGGCCGGAGAGCGAGGCGTGGGAGAAGTCGAGCGTGGTGGCGTCGCAGTCCATGACGGTGGGATCCCAGCCCGGCGCGTACGCCTTCATGCTGCGGCCGGCGACCTGCCACGGGAACATGTTCTCGACCGCGATCTCGACGCCGGTCTCCGTCTGGATGGACCGGACGATGTCGAGGAACGACTCGGCGTAGCCGGCCTGCCAGCGGAACGGCGGGTGCACCACGACGGCGGGCGCGCCGACAGCGCGGGCGAGCTCGGCGGACCGCTCCAGCTTCACCTTCGGGTCCCGGCCCCACACGAAGTGCGTGAGCAGCAGCACGGGGGCGTGGATCGACAGGATCGGCAGGCCGTGCTTCTCCGACATGGCGCGCAGGGCGTCGGCGTCCTGGGTGACCGCGTCGTTCGTCACCATGATCTCGACGCCGTCGAAGCCGGCGCGCTTGGCCATCACGAAGGCGTTCTCGACGGGCTGGGGGTACACGCAGGTGGTGCTCATGCCTACTCGGATCACGTCGGCGACCCTACCCGCCGCCCCTGTGCCCCGGGGGTACGCGGACGGTCCGGCGCATGTCGGGTGCGCGACGCGGACAGCGGTGGTCGGCATGCTGGATGCGACGGGAGGGCGGCCGGTGCGCCGCCCACGAGGCGAGGGAGCGGGCATGGCGGCTGCGGGATCGGACCGGCACGGTGACGCGGATGCGTTCCGGAAGGAGCGTCCGGATGCGCCGCGCGGCTTCTTCGAGGCAGAGGCCGCCGGACTCGCGTGGCTCGCGGAGGCGGAGCCCGGCGGGGGAGCGCGCATCGTGCGGGTGATCGACGTGGCGCCGGGCCGCATCGACCTCGAGCGCCTCGTGCCCGCCCGTCCGACGCGCCAGGCCGCCCGCGCGCTCGGCGCGGCGCTGGCCGTCACCCACGCCGCCGGCGCGCCCGCGTTCGGCTCGCCGCCGGCCGGGCTCGCCGGGCCGGCCTTCATCGGGCGGCAGCCGCTGTCGGTGCGCGACGCGCCCGCCCCGGAGGACGGCGCGGGGGAGGGCTGGGGCGCCTGGTACGCCCGCGAGCGCGTGCTGCCGTACCTCCGCCGCGCGGTCGACGCGGGGAACGTCACCTCGGCCCAGGCCGCCGACGTGGAGCGCGCGTGCGACCTCGTCGCCGACGGCCGGTTCGACGACGAGGCGCCGCCCGCCCGCATCCACGGCGACCTCTGGTCGGGCAACGTGCAGTGGACGGACGCCGGCGCCGTCCTCATCGACCCGGCCGCGCACGGCGGCCATCGCGAGACCGACCTCGCGATGCTCGCGCTCTTCGGCTGCCCCGGCCTCGACGACGTCCTCGGCGCGTACGCGGACACCGGATCCCTCGTCGCCGGGTGGCGCGCCCGCGTGCCGATGCACCAGCTGCATCCGCTCGCCGTCCACGCCGCCTCGCACGGCCCGGCGTACGGCGACGCGCTGCACGACGCGGCCGGGGCGGTGCTCCGGATGTGACGCGGAAGGACGTGCGACCCCCCGGTCAGAAGCGGGTGGGGCTGGTAGCCTCGACCCACCGAGCAGGTACCACAGAGCTCTGCGCAACCGAGACGGGAACCGTGACTCCGCCACCCTCATCCACGCCCTCCGCGACCGAGCCGACCACGGCTGCCGCGCACGACGGCGCCGACGTCGAGCCCGGCGCGTACGACCTCGTCGTCGTGTCCAACCGCCTCCCGGTCGACCGCGTCGTCGCGGCCGACGGCACCACGTCCTGGCGGCACTCGCCGGGCGGACTGGTCACGGCCCTCGAGCCCGTGATGCGCGCCAACGAGGGCGCGTGGGTCGGCTGGCCGGGCATCGCCGACCACGACGTGGAGCCCTTCGTCGACGACGGCATCTCGATCATCCCCGTCACCCTGACCGAGCAGGACCTCGCCGAGTACTACGAGGGCTTCTCGAACGACACGCTGTGGCCGCTGTACCACGACGTCATCGCGCAGCCGAGCTACCACCGCGAGTGGTGGGACACCTACGTGAAGGTCAACCAGCGCTTCGCCGACGCGGCCGCGAAGGCCGCCGCGCCCGGCGCCACGGTGTGGGTGCAGGACTACCAACTGCAGCTCGTGCCGAAGATGCTGCGCGAGCAGCGGCCGGACCTCACCATCGGCTTCTTCAACCACATCCCGTTCCCGCCCTACGGCATCTACTCGCAGCTGCCCTGGCGCACGCAGATCATCGAGGGGCTGCTCGGCGCCGACGTCATCGGCTTCCAGCGCGTGGCCGACGCCGGCAACTTCACGCGCGCGGTCCGGCGGCTGTTCGGGTACACGACCCGCGGATCCACCGTCGACGTGCCCGTGCGCGGCGGCATCCCGCTCACCATCCCCGGCACGAAGCCGTCCAAGCCCGTGCGCGAGCTCCGCACCCGGCAGGTCATCGCGAAGCACTACCCGATCTCGATCGACGCCAGGAGCTACGAGGAGATGGCCAAGGACCCTGCCATCCAGGAGCGCGCCCGCCAGATCCGCGCCGACCTCGGCGACCCGAAGACGATCCTGCTGGGCGTCGACCGCCTCGACTACACGAAGGGCATCGGCCACCGCCTGAAGGCGTTCGGCGAGCTCCTCGCGGACGGCCGCGTGAAGGTGGAGGACGCGACGCTCGTGCAGGTCGCGAGCCCCAGCCGCGAGCGGGTGGAGACGTACAAGCAGCTGCGCGACGAGATCGAGCTCACGGTCGGGCGCATCAACGGCGACTACGGATCCATCAGCCACACGGCCATCAGCTACCTGCACCACGGGTACCCGAAGGAGGAGATGGTGGCGCTGTGCCTCGCGGCCGACGTCATGCTCGTCACCGCGCTCCGCGACGGGATGAACCTGGTCGCCAAGGAGTACGTCGCCACCAAGCACTCGGACGAGGGCGTGCTCGTGCTCAGCGAGTTCGCGGGAGCGGCCGACGAGCTGAAGGCCGCGCTCCTCGTGAACCCGCACGACATCGAGGGCCTCAAGGAGGCGATCCTCCGGGCCATCGAGATGCCGAAGGCCGAGCAGCGCAAGCGCATGCGGTCGCTCCGCAAGCGCGTGTTCGAGAACGACGTGGCGGCCTGGTCGAGCTCGTTCCTGGCCGACCTCGGGCGCACGCACGCCGCCTCGATCCACGAGGGCCCCGACGAAGAGGTCGTCGAGCCCCTCATGGACGAGGGCTGGTAGCGCGCGTGGCCGAGCTGACGACCGACATCCAGGCCAAGGGCGGCCGCGGCTTCCCCGGCCGCCTGTTCGAGGCGCTCACCGAGCTCGCGCGCACGCCGCGCCTGCTCGTCGCGCTCGACTTCGACGGCACGCTCGCCCCGGAGGTCGACGATCCCGAGAAGGCGCGCGCGGTCCCCGAGGCCCGTGCGGCGGTGCTCGCGCTGCTGGCCCTGCCGGAGACGCGCGTCGCGCTCGTCTCGGGCCGCGCGCTGCGCAGCCTCGAGGCCGTGGCGGACCTCCCGGACGACGTGCTGCTCGTCGGGTCGCACGGGGTGGAGATCCGCCTCGACACCGACGACATCGAGCTCACCCTCGACGAGGGCGAGCTCGCCCAGCGCGGCGTCCTCTCCGACGTGCTCGGCCAGGTCGCCGACTCGCTCGACGAGGTGTGGATCGAGGAGAAGCCCGCGGGCTTCGCCCTGCACACGCGCCTCGCCACGGAGAGGCACAGCCGCATCGCGCACCTCGTCGCCACGCAGGAGGCGCACGCGGAGGTCGAGGGCCTCAAGGTCCGCTCGGGCAAGGACGTGCTGGAGTTCAGCGTCCGGCACGCGACCAAGGGCGAGGCGGTCGAGCACCTGCGCAGGTACGCGGAGGCGACGGCCGTCTTCTACGCGGGCGACGACGTCACCGACGAGGACGCGTTCGCCGCGCTCCAGGCCGGCGACCTCGGGCTCAAGAGCGGCACGGGCGCGACGGCCGCGGACTTCCGCGTCGACGGCCCGCACGACGTCGCGCGGGTGCTGCAGGTGCTCGCGGACCTCCGCGCCGAGCCGGTCGTCCATCCCGACTGAGGCGGGCGCCCGGTCTCTCAGGTAGGGCTCAGGTAGACTGGGGAAACAGCCGACTCGCGAGAGGAGACCGAACGTGATCGTCCTCCTCGCGGTGTTCCTTGCGGCCTCGGTCGCCGTACCTCTCCTCGCCCGGGTGATGGGCGTCCGCGCCTTCGTCGTCGCCGCCCTCGTGCCGGCCGCCGCCTTCGTCTACACGGTCGCGCAGGCCCCCGCGGTCCTCCCCGACCACGAGGTCGTCGAGCGCGTGGAGTGGATCCCGTCGCTCGGCATCACGCTCGACATGCGGATGGACGCGCTGTCCTGGCTCCTCTCCCTCGTGGTCACGGGCGTCGGCGCGCTCGTGCTCCTCTACTGCGCGCGCTACTTCCGCAGCTCGGAGGAGGGCCTCGGCCGGTTCGCGGGGCTCCTCGTCGCGTTCGCGGGGGTCATGTTCGGGCTCGTCCTCGCCGACGACGTGTTCGTCCTCTTCACCTTCTGGGAGGCCACGAGCGTCCTCTCCTACCTCCTCATCGGCCACTACACCGGCAAGAAGGCGAGCCGCGGCGCCGCGCTGCAGGCGCTCCTCGTCACCACGGCGGGCGGGCTCGCCATGCTCGTGGGCCTCGTGATCCTGTCGGTCGCCGGCGGCACCACGAGCCTCGCCGCGCTCGTGGCGGATCCGCCCGGCGGCCAGCTGATCCCCGTCGCGGTCGTGCTGATCCTCCTCGGCGCGCTCTCGAAGTCGGCCCTCGTGCCCTTCCACTTCTGGCTGCCCGCCGCGATGGCCGCGCCGACCCCGGTGAGCGCGTACCTGCACGCCGCCGCGATGGTGAAGGCCGGCGTCTACCTCGTCGCCCGCCTCGCGCCCGGCTACGCGGACGTGCCCGGCTGGCGTGTGCTGCTCGTCTCCCTCGGCGTCGCGACGATGCTCGTCGGCGGCTGGCGCGCCCTCAAGCAGATGGACCTCAAGCTCGTCCTCGCGTACGGCACGGTCAGCCAGCTCGGCTTCCTCACGGTCGTGGTCGGCTACGGCACGCGGGACGCCGCGCTCGCGGGCGTCGCCCTGCTGCTCGCGCACGCGCTGTTCAAGGCGACGCTCTTCCTCGTGGTCGGCGTCGTGGACCACCGCGCTGGCACGCGCGACCTGCGCAAGATCAGCGGGCTCGGCCGGAAGGCCCCGGTGCTCGCGGTCATCACGGCCCTCGCGCTCGCGTCGATGGCAGGGCTCCCGCCCTTCCTCGGCTTCGTCGCCAAGGAGGCGGTGCTCACGGCGCTGCTGACCGACGCGGAGCTCGGCGGCGGGCTCGGCTGGGTCGCGCTCGTCGGCGTCTCGGTCGGCTCCTGCCTCACCGTCGCGTACAGCGCGCGCTTCATGTGGGGCGCGTTCGCCCGCAAGCGCGGGGTGGACGAGGTCCAGCCCGTGCACGAGCACCTCGACTTCCTCGTGCCGCCGGCCGTGCTGGCCGCGACCGGCCTCGTGCTCGGCTTCCTCGCCTCGTCCGTCGACGGGTGGATCGCCGGCTACGCCGACACGCTGCCGGCCGTGAGCGCGGGCGCCGCGGGCGAGCCCGACCACACGTACCACCTGGCGCTCTGGCACGGGATCGAGCCCGCGCTCCTCATCTCCGCGGGCACGCTCGTGGTGGGCCTCACCATGTTCCGCCTGCGCGACGCGGTCTTCGCGCTGCAGTCGCGCGTGCCGTCCTGGATCGACGCGGCCCGCATCTACTGGGCGTCGATGCGCCTCATCGACCGGGTCGCCGCGCGCACCACGGCCACGACCCAGCGAGGATCCCTGCCCTTCTACCTCGGCGTGATCCTGCTCGTGCTCATCGGCTCGGTCGGGTCGGCGCTGGCCCTCAACCGGTCGTGGCCCGCCACCGCGGTGCCGTTCGACCACCCCGCGCAGCCCGTGATCGGCATCGTGATGATCGTCGCCGCCATCGCCGCGGCCCGCGCCGGCAAGCGCTTCCAGGCCGTCGTGCTGGTCGGCGTCACGGGCTACGGCATGGCCGCGCTCTTCGCCCTGCACGGCGCGCCCGACCTCGCGCTCACGCAGGTGCTCATCGAGACCATCACGCTGGTCGCCTTCGTCCTCGTGCTCCGTCGGCTGCCCGTGCGGCTGGGGGAGCGGAACCGCTCGGTGCACCCGATCTGGCGCGCGTCCATCGGCATCGCGGTCGCCGTCCTCATGTCCACCGTCGCGGTCGTCGCGCTCGGCGCCCGCGTGGCGTCGCCCATCTCGCTCGAGTTCCCGCGCCTCGCCTACGAGCAGGGCCACGGCAGCAACGTCGTCAACGTCACGCTGGTGGACCTCCGCGGCTGGGACACCATGGGCGAGATCTCGGTGCTCATCGTCGCGGCCACGGGCGTCGCGAGCCTCATCTTCCTCAACCGGCGCACCGACTCGCTGCCGCGGCTGACGGCGCCGTCGCGTCGGAGCCTCATCGCGCGGCTCACGGGACGCCACGACCCGCAGGACCGCCAGGCGCCGCTCGAGGTCGAGGCCGGCGCCGACGGCCCGCGCATGGACGCGCGCGAGGCCATCAAGGACTCGCGCCGCGACCAGCGCAGCCCCTGGCTCCTCGCCGGCCGCACGCTCGCGCCGCAGAACCGGTCGATCCTCCTCGAGGTCGTCGTCCGGCTCCTCTTCCACAGCCTCATCGTCGTGTCGGTGTACCTGCTCTTCTCCGGCCACAACCTGCCGGGCGGCGGCTTCGCCGGCGGTCTCCTCGCGGGCATGGCCCTCGTCGCCCGGTACCTCGCCGGCGGCCGCTACGAGCTCGGCGCGGCGGCGCCCGTGGACGCGGGCCGGGTGCTCGGCACGGGCCTCGTCTTCGCGGTCGGCACGGCCATCGTCCCGTTGGTCTTCGGCGCCGACGCCCTCACCTCCACCTGGATCGACACCGAGGTGCCGTTCGTCGGCCACGTCGAGTTCGTGACGAGCACCTTCTTCGACGTCGGCGTCTACCTCGTCGTCGTGGGCCTCACGCTCGACGTGCTCCGCAGCCTCGGCGCGGAGGTCGACCGCCAGGAGGAGAGCGACAAGACGATCGAGCAGGGGGCGGACGGCATGGAGACCGAGCAGGGGGTGAGCGTGTGAGCGTCTCCGTCACCCTCATCGTGATCATGGCCGCGCTGTACGCCACGGGCATCTACCTCATGCTCGAGCGCAGCATGACGCGCGTGCTCCTCGGCTTCCTGCTGGTGGGCAACGCGACCAACATCCTCATCCTCATCATGTCCGGCCGCGTGGGCCTCGCGCCCATCTACGATCCCGACGTGGATCCGTCGGAGTACGCCGACCCGCTGCCGCAGGCCCTCATCCTCACGGCCATCGTCATCACCTTCGGCGTCTCGGCCTTCCTCATGGCGCTCATCTACCGCTCCTGGCGCCTGGCCAACGCCGACGTCGTCACGGACGACGAGGACGACCTCGCCATGCGCGGCCCCCGCACGGGCCTCGGCGAGGAGCCCACCGTCCCGGACGACGACGACACCGAGTTCGGGACCAACGCCGAGGCCGCCATCGCCTCCGCCCGGAAGCTCCGCGACAACCGGTCCGACCTGGAAGAAGCCATCGACGACTCCGCCGACGACGACGACCACCGCGACTTCCGCACGCAGCGCGCCGCGAAGGAGAGGGGGGACGACCGATGACGATCTTCCAGACCCTGATCCCGCTCGTCGTGCTCGTGCCCCTGCTGGGAGCGGCCGCCGCGCTCGTCGCCGCGCGCCAGCGCCGCCTGCAGGTCGCCGTGTCGGTCCTCGCGCTCCTGGCCGTCGTCGTGATCAGCGCGGTGCTGCTCGTGCTGGTGGACCAGCAGGGCGGCCAGTCCGTCGAGGTCGGCGGGTGGGCGGCACCCTTCGGCATCGTGCTCGTGGTCGACCGCCTGTCGGCCCTCATGCTGCTGATCTCGTCGATCGTGCTGCTCGCGGTCCTCATGTTCTCGATCGGCCAGGGCCTCGAGGACGGCGACGGCGAGACGCCGGTGTCGATCTACAACCCCACGTACCTGATCCTCGCGGCCGGCGTCTTCAACGCGTTCGTGGCGGGCGACCTCTTCAACCTCTACGTCGGGTTCGAGATCCTGCTCGTGGCGAGCTACGTGCTGCTGACGCTCGGCGGCACGGAGGCACGCATCCGGGCGGGCGTCACCTACATCGTCGTCAGCCTCGTCTCGTCGATGCTCTTCCTCGCGTCCATCGCGATGATCTACGGCGCCCTCGGCACGGTCAACATCGCGCAGATCTCGGTGCGGCTCGACGAGATCCCGCCGGACGTGCAGCTGATCCTGCACATCATGCTGCTGGTCGCGTTCGGCATCAAGGCGGCCGTCTTCCCGCTGTCGTTCTGGCTGCCGGACTCCTACCCGACGGCGCCCGCGCCCGTCACCGCGGTGTTCGCGGGGCTCCTCACCAAGGTCGGCGTCTACGCGATCCTCCGCACCGAGACGGTCATGTTCCCCACGGACCAGCTCTCCACGGCGCTCATGGTCGTGGCCGCGCTGACGATGGTGATCGGCATCCTCGGCGCGGTGGCGCAGGCGGACATCAAGAGGCTGCTCTCGTTCACGCTCGTGAGCCACATCGGCTACATGATCTTCGGCATCGCGCTCAACACCGTGGCCGGCATGACGGCGACCATCTACTACGTGATCCACCACATCGTCGTGCAGACGACGCTCTTCCTCGCCTCCGGGCTCATCGAGCGGACGGGCGGCAGCACGTCGATCAACCGGCTCGGCGGGCTGCTCAAGGCGGCGCCGGTCATGGCGATCCTGTTCTTCATCCCCGCGCTCAACCTCGGCGGCATCCCGCCGTTCTCGGGCTTCATCGGCAAGGTCGCGCTGTTCGACTCCGGCGCCGAGGTCGGCGGCTGGCTCACCTACGCGGTCATCGCGGCGGGCGCGGCCACGAGCCTGCTCACCCTCTACGCCCTCGCCCGCGTCTGGAACATGGCGTTCTGGCGCGGCGCGGAGGAGGTCGAGGACTACGAGTCGCCCCTGCTCGACCAGCTCTCCGAGCGGCCGGGCGGCGAGGCGACGACCACCGTGCGGAAGACGCCCGTGCTCATGACGGGCGCGACGGCCGGCATGGTCGTCGTCAGCGTCGCGCTCACGGTCTTCGCGGGTCCCGTGTACGCCCTGGCCGAGCGCGCGGGGGAGAGCCTGACCGGGCCCGGATCCGGCAACGGATCCGGCGAGCTCGGCTACGTCGAGACCGTGTTCCCGGGAGGCATCCGATGACCCCGCGTCGCGCCAGGGCCCGCGCCGAGCGGCTGTCGCTGCTCGTGCAGCTGCCGCTGCTCGTCTGGCTCGTCATCCTCTGGCTGCTGCTCTGGGGGCACGTCACCGTCATCTCGGTGGTCACCGGCATCGTGCTCGCGCTCCTCGTGACGCGCGTGTTCTACCTGCCGCCCGTCGAGCTGTCCGGACGGTTCGACATCCGCTGGGCGGCGATCCTGCTCGGGCACTTCGCCGGCGACCTCGTGCGCGCGTCGTTCCAGGTCGCGGCCATGGCGTTCGACTGGCGCCGCGTTCCGGTCAACTCGGTCATCGCGGTGCACCTGCACACCCGCAGCGACTTCGTCATGACGCTCACGGCCGAGCTCGTGTCGCTCGTGCCGGGATCCATCGTCGTCGAGGCCGACCGGGAGCGCTCGATCCTGTACCTGCACGCGCTCGGCACCTCCACCCCGGAGGACGTGGAGCGCGTGCGGGAGACGACGCTGCAGGTCGAGAGCCGCATCGTCTTCACGCTCGGCACCGCGGACGACGTGTGGCGCGTCAACCGCGAGCGGCGCGAGACCGGCCGCGAGCCGCTGCTGCAGACCCGCAGGCAGCGCGCCCACGAGCTGGTGCGCGACCGCGACCTCGAGGCCGGGCTCATCACCACCACGGGGGAGGAGCTCTCATGAGCGTCGTGATGCAGGTCGGCTGGGTCGTGGTCGGCGCCCTGTTCTTCTCCACCGCCGCCATGGCGCTCGTGCGCATCGTGCGCGGCCCGAGCATCCTCGACCGGATCATCGCGTCCGACGTCCTGCTCACCACGCTCATCTGCGTGCTCGGCGCCGAGATGATCTACAACGGCCACACCCGCACGCTCCCCGTGATGCTCGTGCTCGCCATGACCGCGTTCCTCGCCACGGTCGCCGTCGCCCGCTACGTCTCGAAGCAGGATCCGTCGTGAACGGCATCCTCGTGTCCGGCCCGCTGGCCGACGCCCTCGACGTCGTGAGCCTCGTGCTCCTCATCCTCGGCGGGGTGCTGTCCGTCGCGGCGGGCGTGGGGCTGCTCCGCTTCCCGGATCCGCTCGCCCGGATGCACGCGGCGACCAAGCCGCAGATCCTCGGCGTGATCCTCGTGCTGCTCGCGCTCGCCCTCCAGTCGCAGAGCCTCAGCACGGTCGCGATGCTCGTCCCCGTGCTGCTCTTCCAGATGCTGACGGCGCCGATCTCCGCGCACATGGTCGGCCGCGCCGGCTACCGCCTCCGTCACTTCCTCCGCGAGGACCTCCTGGTCGACGAGCTGGAGGAGGCGATCGACCGGGCGCACGACGAGCTGCGCGCGGCCGACGAGGTGGACGCGTCGACGCTGCCCGTCGGATCCGCGGAGAACATCGCCGCGGAGGAGGCCGGCCACGTCGCCGGAGGGGCGGGGCCGCGCGACGCGGACGAGGGCCGCCTGCCCCCGGGCATCGGCTGACCCGCCCCTGTCCACGAGTCCCCCCGGGTGCCGGGACTGGTCCACGGCAGGACATAAACTCATGCCATGCCTGAGATCGACATGAAGCCCCGGAGCCGCGACGTCACCGATGGGATCGAGGCCACCTCATCGCGGGGCATGCTCCGCGCCGTCGGGATGGGCGACGAGGACTGGGAGAAGCCTCAGATCGGCGTCGCCAGCTCGTGGAACGAGGTCACCCCGTGCAACCTCAGCCTCGACCGCCTCGCCCAGGGCGCCAAGGAGGGTGTCCACGCGGGCGGCGGCTACCCGCTGCAGTTCGGCACCATCTCCGTCAGCGACGGCATCGCGATGGGCCACGAGGGCATGCACTTCTCGCTCGTCTCGCGCGAGGTCATCGCCGACAGTGTGGAGACCGTCATGATGGCCGAGCGCCTCGACGGATCCGTGCTCCTGGCCGGCTGCGACAAGTCGCTCCCCGGCATGCTCATGGCCGCCGCGCGGCTCGACCTCTCCTCCGTGTTCCTCTACGCGGGATCCATCGCCCCCGGCTGGGTGAAGCTCTCGGACGGCACCGAGAAGGAGGTCACCATCATCGACGCCTTCGAGGCGGTCGGCGCGTGCAAGGCCGGCACGATGAGCCAGGAGGACCTCACCCGCATCGAGAAGGCCATCTGCCCGGGCGAGGGCGCCTGCGGCGGCATGTACACCGCGAACACCATGGCGAGCGTGGCCGAGGCCCTCGGCATGAGCCTCCCGGGATCCGCCGCCCCGCCGAGCGCCGACCGCCGCCGCGACTACTTCGCGCACCGCTCGGGCGAGGCCGTCGTGAACCTCATCGCGAAGGGCATCACCGCGCGCGACATCATGACGAAGGAGGCGTTCGAGAACGCCATCTCCGTCGTCATGGCGTTCGGCGGATCCACCAACGCCGTCCTCCACCTCCTCGCCATCGCGCGCGAGGCCGAGGTCGACCTGCAGCTGTCCGACTTCAACCGCATCGCCGACCGCGTGCCGCACCTCGGCGACCTCAAGCCGTTCGGCCGCTTCGTCATGAACGACGTCGACCGCGTCGGCGGCGTCCCCGTCGTCATGAAGGCCCTGCTCGACGCGGGCCTCCTGCACGGCGACGTCATGACCGTCACCGGCCGCACCATGCGCGAGAACCTCGAGTCGATGGACCTCGCCGCGCTCGACGGCACGGTCATCCGCACGCTCGACGACCCGATCCACGCCACCGGCGGCATCAGCGTGCTGCACGGCTCGCTGGCCCCCGAGGGCGCGGTCGTGAAGACGGCCGGCTTCGACCTCGACGTGTTCGAGGGCCCCGCCCGCGTCTTCGAGCGCGAGCGCGCCGCCATGGACGCGCTCACCGAGGGGCTCATCTCGAAGGGCGACGTCATCGTCATCCGCTACGAGGGCCCGAAGGGCGGTCCCGGCATGCGCGAGATGCTGGCCATCACGGGCGCCATCAAGGGAGCCGGCCTCGGCAAGGATGTACTACTCTTGACGGACGGTCGATTCTCAGGCGGCACAACCGGACTGTGCATCGGCCACATGGCTCCCGAAGCGGTGGACGCAGGTCCCGTCGCCTTCGTGCGCGATGGAGACCGGATCCGTGTCGACATCGCCGCTCGCACGCTCGACCTACTGGTCGACGAGGCCGAGCTCGCCGCCCGCCGTGAGGGGTGGGCACCTCTCCCGCCGCGCTACACGCGCGGGGTCCTCGCCAAGTACGCCAAGCTCGTGCACTCGGCCGCTGAGGGCGCGATAACGGGATGACCCCCTCCTCACCTTCCGCTCCCTCTGCCAGGAATCGCGCACACATGCCAGCTCTGCCCACCCCGCCCCCCACGCCGCAGGCGCCGACCGCCCACCAGGGCGACGAGATCCTCACGGGCGCCGAGGCCGTCGTCCGCACCCTCGAGCTCCTCGGGGTCGACGACATCTTCGGCCTGCCCGGCGGCGCGATCCTCCCCACCTACGACCCGCTCATGGACTCGACGAAGCTGCGCCACATCCTCGTCCGCCACGAGCAGGGCGCAGGCCACGCCGCCGAGGGCTACGCGTCCTCGAGCGGACGCACCGGCGTCTGCATCGCGACCTCCGGCCCCGGTGCCACGAACCTCGTCACGGCCATCGCGGACGCGTACATGGACTCGGTGCCGCTCCTCGCGATCACCGGCCAGGTCTTCTCCACCCTCATGGGCACCGACGCCTTCCAGGAGGCCGACATCGTGGGCATCACGATGCCCATCACGAAGCACAGCTTCCTGGTCACGCGGCCCGAGGACATCCCGTCGACCATCGCGTCGGCGTACCACATCGCCTCCACGGGTCGCCCGGGTCCGGTCCTCGTCGACATCACCAAGGACGCGCAGCAGCTCGAGGCGCCGTTCCACTGGCCGCCGAAGATCGACCTGCCCGGCTACCGGCCCGTCGTCAAGGCGCACGGCAAGCAGATCCAGGCCGCGGCGCAGCTCCTGGTCGAGGCCAAGAAGCCCGTCCTCTACGTCGGCGGCGGCGTGATCCGCGCGAAGGCGCACGAGGAGCTGCTCGCGCTGGCCGAGGCGGTCGGGGCCCCCGTCGTCACGACGCTCATGGCGCGCGGCGCGTTCCCCGACTCCCACCCGCAGCAGCTCGGCATGCCCGGGATGCACGGCACCGTCCCCGCGGTGCTCGCTCTGCAGGAGTCCGACCTGCTCGTCTCGCTCGGCGCGCGCTTCGACGACCGGGTCACCGGCAAGGCGTCGCTATTCGCGCCGCACGCCAAGGTGGTCCACGTCGACGTCGACCCGGCGGAGATCTCCAAGATCCGCATCGCGGACGTCCCGATCGTGGGCGACGCGAAGGACGTCATCGCCGACCTGGCGGTCGCGTTCCGCGAGGCGAAGGCCGCGTCCGCGGTCAGCCAGGACATCGCCGACTGGTGGACCTACCTCGACGGCCTCCGCGAGGAGTTCCCCCTCGGCTACACGCCGCCCGCGGACGGCCAGCTCGCGCCGCAGTACGTCATCCAGCGCATCGGCGAGATCACGGGACCCGAGGGCGTGTTCGCCTCCGGCGTCGGCCAGCACCAGATGTGGGCCGCGCAGTTCATCAAGTACGAGCGCCCCAACTCCTGGCTCAACTCCGGCGGCGCCGGCACCATGGGCTACTCGGTCCCCGCCGCGATGGGCGCCAAGGTCGCCCAGCCCGACCGGCACGTGTGGGCGATCGACGGCGACGGCTGCTTCCAGATGACCAACCAGGAGCTCGCCACCTGCACGATCAACGACATCCCCATCAAGGTCGCGATCATCAACAACTCGTCGCTCGGCATGGTGCGCCAGTGGCAGACCCTGTTCTACGAGGGCCGCTACTCGAACACCGACCTCAACACGGGAGGCGGCACCCGCATGGTGCCCGACTTCGTGAAGATGGCCGACGCGTACGGCGCCCTCGGGATCCGCGTGACGAAGCCCGAGGAGGTGGACGACGCGATCCGCCTGGCGCTCGCGACCAACGACCGGCCCGTCGTCATCGACTTCGTGGTCAGCCGTGACGCCATGGTGTGGCCGATGGTGCCGCAGGGCCTCAGCAACAGCGCCGTGCAGTACGCCCGCGACCACGCGCCCGACTGGGACGACGACCTCGCCGAGACCGGGAGGACCGAGAAGTGAGCCACATCCTGAGCCTCCTGGTGGAGGACAAGCCCGGCCTCCTCACCCGCGTCGCGGGGCTGTTCGCCCGCCGCGGCTTCAACATCGAGTCGCTCGCCGTCGGCGCGAGCGAGATCGAGGGCCTCTCGCGCATCACGGTCGTCGTGGACGTCGAGGCCCTGCCGCTCGAGCAGGTGACGAAGCAGCTCAACAAGCTGATCAACGTCATCAAGATCGTGGAGCTCGATCCCGGCCAGGCCGTCGAGCGCGAGCACCTGCTCGTCAAGGTGCGCGTGGACAACTCGACCCGCTCGCAGGTGCTCGAGGCCGTGAACCTGTTCCGCGCCCGCGTGGTCGACGTGGCCACCGACGCGCTGATCATCGAGGTCACGGGCGACTCGGGCAAGGTGCAGGCCCTCCTGCGCGTGCTCGAGCCCTTCGGGATCAAGGAGCTCGCGCAGTCGGGGCTCCTCGCCATGGGGCGCGGATCCAAGTCGATCACCGACCGCGTCTTCCGCACCCCCTAGCGCCGACCGCGGCGGGCCGTGGGGACAGCCGCGAGGCTCCCCGCGTCCGGCGCACACGCACGTTCCTCCCGCACGACCACGCCCCGCCCGAACGCGGGGCGGCCAGGCACGACCGCCCCTCGCCCATCGCGGGGACGACAGAACAAGGAGATCCATCACGTGACTGACATCGTCTACGACAAGGACGCCGACCTCTCGCTCATCCAGGGCCGCAAGGTCGCCGTCATCGGCTACGGCTCGCAGGGCCACGCGCACGCGCTGAACCTCCGCGACTCCGGCGTCGAGGTCGTCATCGGCCTCAAGGAGGGCTCGACGAGCCGCGCCAAGGCCGAGGAGCAGGGCTTCACCGTGAAGACGCCGTCCGACGCGTCCGCGTGGGCCGACGTGATCGTCATCCTCGCGCCCGACCAGCACCAGCGCGGCCTCTACGCCGACAGCGTCCGCGACAACCTCACCGAGGGCAAGACGCTCGTCTTCGCGCACGGCTTCAACATCCGCTTCGGCTACATCGAGGCGCCCGAGGGCGTCGACGTCGTCCTCGTCGCCCCCAAGGGCCCGGGCCACACCGTGCGCCGCGAGTTCGAGGCCGGCCGCGGCGTCCCCGTCATCGTCGCCGTCGAGGTCGACGCGTCGGGCAAGGCGTGGGACCTCGCGTGGTCGTACGCCAAGGGCATCGGCGGCCTCCGCGCCGGCGGCATCCGCACCACGTTCACCGAGGAGACCGAGACCGACCTCTTCGGCGAGCAGGCCGTGCTCTGCGGCGGCACCTCGCAGCTCGTCCAGTACGGCTTCGAGACGCTGATCGAGGCGGGCTACCAGCCGCAGATCGCGTACTTCGAGGTGCTGCACGAGCTGAAGCTCATCGTCGACCTCATGTGGGAGGGCGGCATCGCGAAGCAGCGCTGGAGCATCTCCGACACGGCCGAGTACGGCGACTACGTCTCCGGCCCGCGCGTCATCTCGCCGGACGTCAAGGAGAACATGAAGGCCGTCCTCGCGGACATCCAGTCCGGCGCGTTCGCCGACCGCTTCATCAAGGACCAGGACGCCGGCGCGCCGGAGTTCCTCGAGCTCCGCAAGAAGGGCGAGGAGCACCCGATCGAGTCCACCGGCCGCGAGCTGCGCAAGCTCTTCGCGTGGAACAAGGCCGACGACGACTACACGGACGGCTCGGTCGCCCGCTAGCCGTCGCCCCACCCGCACCACCGGACGCCCGGTCGCCTCGCGCGATCGGGCGTCCGCGCGTCCCCGGGCCGTCCCGGGACCGAGGAGCGTGCGGCGGGCGTCCGGATCGGAGCACGTACCATCGGGGGATGCCCCGCACCCCCGACGACGATGCCCTCAGCTGGGCCGGCGAGGAGGCGGATCCCACGCTCGCCCGCTCACCCGAGCCGCAGCGCGCGGTGCCGCGCCGCCGCCCGGACGCCGCCCCCTCGACCGCCACGGGCCGCACATCGGCCCTCGGGGCGACGGCCGCGCGCCGGGCCGCCGCGTCCGGATCCGCGACGACCGGATCCGACGACCCGCACGGACTCGCGCTGGACGACGACGACGCCCTCGCCGCGCCCGACGCCTCGCCCGAGGTGGTGGGGCTCGCCTTCTTCGGCGCCGTCGCGGTCCTCGAGGCCATCGCCTGGTTCTTCGTCGTCCGCGACAACCCGTCGAGCGCCGGATCCGCCTTCCAGGTCGGCGTCGCGCAGGCGACCGAGGCCCTCACGGTGCTCGCGCCGCCGCTGTGGGTGGCCGCCGTGGTCGCCGCCCTGCGCGGCATGCGCGTCGGCCGCCGCATGCTCGCGCTGGCCGTGGGCGCCGTCGTCCTCTTCCCCTGGCCCTGGCTGGTGACGCGATGAGCGCCGAGCGGGCATCCGGCGGCGTGACCGCGACAGCCGCCGCGCGGACGCGCCGCGGTCGGCCGACGCGCGCCGGCTGGGTCGTGGGGATCCTCGGCGCGGTCGCCCACGGGATCCTCGTGTGGCAGGCCGTCGACCAGTACACGGCCTTCCGCGACATCGCGACGGCCTTCGGCGGATCCCTCCGGCCCGGCACCCTCGCGACGCTCGTCGGCGCGATCATCGTGCCGGTCGTCGCGTTCGTCCTCGCGGCGCTCGCCACGCGCGGCCGACCCGTCGCCGCGCGCGTCCTGGTCATGCTCGCGGGCCTCGCCGCCGCGAGCGCGCTCACGGTCGGCCTCGCGGCGCTGCTGCCGCTCCTCTAGCGCGGGCGGCTAGAGCGGCCAGGCGGCGAACAGCACGAGGGCGATCAGCACCACCTGCGCCACGAGGCGCGGCACGAGCGGGATCGCGATGCGGCCGAAGCGCTCCGGGTGCCGGGCCGCGAACGCGTTCGCCGGGAAGACCGCGACCAGGAAGACGGCCAGCGCGACGCCTGCGGCGAGGCGCACCGGCTCGATCAGCAGGCCGATCCCGCCCGCGATCTCGCAGAGCCCCGTGAACCACACGAGCACCAGCGGGGAGGGCGCTCCGGGGCGCCGGAACGACGGCGGGATGATCGCCGCCATCGCCGTGGCGGCCTTCGGCACGAAGTGGTTGACGCCCATCCCGAAGAAGACGAGGGCCAGCAGGATCCGCACGGCGAGCTGGATCGCAGCCCACGTCACATCGCTCATCGGCCCATTGTGGGGCCACTAGCATGTGAGGGTCCCAGCCGCCCCCGCCCGAAGGACCGCCTCTTGACGAAGCCCGTCGTGTTGATCGCCGAAGAACTCTCACCCGCCACCGTCGACGCCCTGGGGCCCGACTTCGACGTCCGCTCCGTCGACGGCACCGACCGCCCTGCCCTGCTCGCGGCCCTCGCGGAGGCGGACGCCGTGCTCGTGCGCTCCGCCACCAAGATCGACGCGGAGGCCATCGCCGCAGCTCCCCGCCTCCAGGTCGTCGCCCGTGCGGGCGTCGGCCTCGACAACGTCGACATCAAGGCCGCGACCACCGCGGGCGTCATGGTCGTGAACGCGCCGACCTCGAACATCATCTCGGCCGCCGAGCTCGCCATCGGCCACATCCTCTCGCTCGCGCGCTTCATCCCGGACGCGAGCGCCTCGCTCAAGCAGGGCCTCTGGAAGCGCTCGTCCTTCACGGGCGTGGAGCTCTACGAGAAGACCATCGGCATCGTCGGCCTCGGCCGCATCGGCACGCTCGTCGCCCAGCGCCTCGCGGGCTTCGGCGCGACGCTCGTCGCGTACGACCCCTACGTCACTCCGGCGCGCGCGCAGCAGCTGGGCGTGCAGCTCCTCCCGCTCGACGAGCTGATGAAGGCGTCCGACTTCATCACCATCCACATCCCCAAGACCCCCGACACCACGGGCCTCATCGGCACCGAGCAGTTCGCGCTGGCGAAGCCGACGCTGCGCATCGTCAACGCGAGCCGCGGCGGCATCATCGACGAGGACGCGCTCTACACGGCGCTCAAGTCGAAGCGCATCGCGGGCGCCGGCCTCGACGTGTTCGTCACCGAGCCGCCCACGGGATCCCCGCTGCTGGACCTCGACAACATCATCGTCACGCCGCACCTCGGCGCATCGACCGACGAAGCGCAGGAGAAGGCGGGCGTCTCGGTCGCCAAGAGCGTGCGCCTCGCGCTCGGCGGCGAGCTCGTGCCGGACGCCGTGAACGTCGCCGGCGGCGTCATCGACCCGTACGTGCGCCCCGGCATCCCGCTCATGGAGAAGCTCGGCCAGGTGTTCTCGGGGCTCGCCCACGAGGCGCTCACGAGCATCGACGTCGTGGTGCGCGGCGAGCTCGCCGGCTACGACGTCAGCGTGCTGAAGCTCGCGGCGCTCAAGGGCGTCTTCACCAACGTGGTGAGCGAGAACGTCTCCTACGTGAACGCGCCGCTCCTCGCCGAGCAGCGCGGACTCGAGGTGCGCCTCATCACGGACGCCGTGTCGGAGGAGTACCGCAACGTGCTCAGCATCCGCGGCGCGCTGTCCGACGGCACCCAGGTGTCGGTGTCGGGCACGCTCACGGGGACGAAGCAGATCGAGAAGCTCGTCGAGATCGACGGCTACGACGTCGAGGTGCCGTTCAGCCGCCACCTCATCGTCATGAAGTACGAGGACCGCCCCGGCATCGTCGCGGTCTACGGCAAGGAGTTCGGCGACGCCGAGGTCAACATCGCCGGCATGCAGATCGCCCGCCAGGAGGCCGGCGGCCGTGCGCTCAGCGTGCTCAGCGTCGACTCGCCCGTGCCGGACGGCGTGCTCGAGAACGTGCGGCACGCGATCCAGGCCACGTCGCTGCGCGAGATCGACATCGCCGACTGATCCCGGTCGGATCGACCACCGCGAGGGCGGCTGCTGCGGCGGCCGCCCTCGCGGCGCGTCCGGCCCGGTCAGCCGCGGGTCGAGCGGATCCGGACGAGGTCGTCGACCACGCGGATGAGCTCGTCGAGCGCCTCGTCGGCGGGCGCGGATCCGCCGAGCCAGGGCTGGAGCGCGCTGTTGTAGTAGAGGCCGTCGCCGATGAGGAGCACGGCCCGCGCGACGGCTGGGTCGCCCACGGCCTCGAGGATGACGGCGGCCCACTCGTCCTGCAGGTGCGTGAGCGTGTCGCGGGCCCGCGGGTGGTTGCCCTGCGCGAGGCGGGAGGTCGCGACGTAGGCGCGGTCGAACGGCGTGGCCGTGGACAGCGAGCTGCGGATCCACAGGTCCACAGGGCCTCGCTCGGCCGCCCGGAGCCGCGCGACGTCCGCCTGCGCCAGCGCGGACATGCGCGCGAGCAGCCCCTCGACGAGCGCCTCCTTGCCGCCGAAGTGGTAGAGCAGCCCGCCCTTGGAGACGCCGGCCGCCGCGGCGACGGACTCGAGCGTCGTGCCGCGCTCGCCCTGCTGCACGAGCAGCTCCTCGAAGGCGTCGAGGATGCGGTCGCGCGCGGTGCCGGCTGAGGGGGACGCCGGGTCGGGTGCGCCGTCGGGCACGGGCGCGGGGTCGTCGGGCGATGAGGCGGGCATGGATCCAGCGTAGCGGCGGGTTGCCCGCTGTACCGACCGGACGGTACAGTGATCCCGGTCGCGCCCGCGACCCCGTCCGCGCCATTCGCGCCGTCGCCTCCCGACGTCAGGAAGCACCGTCATGTCCACGCCCCGCATCGCATCCGTCCCCGAGACCGCCGTCACCGGCCGGGCCGGACGACGCCAGTGGGCCGCGCTCGTCGTGCTGATGCTCCCGGTGCTCCTCGTCTCGATCGACAACACGGTGCTGAGCTTCGCGATGCCGTCCATCGCGCGCGACCTCGAGCCGTCGGGCGCCGCGCAGCTCTGGATCATCGACGCCTACCCGCTCGTGCTCGCCGGGCTCCTCGTCGCGATGGGCAACATGGGCGACCGCTACGGCCGCCGACGCCTGCTCATGATCGGAGCGGCCGGCTTCGGCGTCGTCTCGGCCCTCGCCGCCTTCGCGACCGACGCCTCGCAGCTCATCGCCGCGCGCGCCGCCCTCGGCTTCTTCGGCGCGATGCTCATGCCGTCCACGCTGTCGCTCCTCCGCTCGATCTTCACCGACCGGAAGCAGCGCCGCCTCGCGATCGCGATCTGGGCGTCGGGCTTCTCCGGCGGATCCGCGCTCGGCCCGCTTGTCGGCGGCGTGCTGCTCGAGCACTTCTGGTGGGGATCCGTGTTCCTCGTGGCCGTGCCCGTGCTGCTGCCGCTGCTGATCCTCACGCCTGTGCTCGTCCCCGAGTCGAAGGACCCGGCGCCGGGGCCGATCGACGGGGTCGCGATCCTGCTGTCGCTCGCGACCGTCGCGCCCATCGTCTACGCGATCAAGACCTTCGCGACCGAGGGCGTCATTCCGCTCGCGATCGTGGCGCCCGTCGTGGGCGTGGTCGCCGGCATCCTCTTCGTGCGCCGCATGTCGCGCGCCCGGAACCCGATGCTCGACGTCGCGCTGTTCCGCGAGCCCGTCTTCACGGGCGCCGTGCTCGTCAACCTGCTGAGCGTCGTCTCGCTCGTCGGCTTCCTCTTCTTCGTGACGCAGCACCTGCAGCTCGTCGCGGGGCTCGATCCGCTCGCGGCGGGTTTCGCGCTCATCCCCGGATCCGTGGTCGTCATCGTCTCGGGGCTCGTGATCGTGCCGATCGTGGCGCGGGCCCGCCCGTCGCGCGTGGTCGCGATCGCGCTGGCGTTCTCGGCGGTCGCCTACGTGATCCTCGCGGTCACGGGCAAGGGCGCGTCCGTCGGGCTGCTGGTCCTCGCGTTCTGCCTGCTCGGCGCGGGCATCGGCGCGTCGCAGACCATCTCGAACGACCTGATCATCGCGGCCGTCCCGCCGGCGAAGGCGGGGGCGGCGTCCGCGGTGTCGGAGACGGCGTACGAGGTGGGCGCGGTGCTCGGCACGGCTGTGCTCGGCAGCATCCTGACGGCCAGCTACCGCACGGGCCTCGTCCTCCCCGCCGGGCTCTCCGAGCCGGACGCGTCCGCGGCCCGGGAGACGCTCGGGGGAGCGGTGTCGGTCGCCGAGCGCGTCCCGGCCGACGTGGGAGCGGCGCTGCTGGAGTCGGCGCACCAGGCGTTCGACGGCGGCGTGGTGACCACCTCGATCATCGGCGCCCTGCTCATGGTCGGCGCGATCGTCATCTCGCTCACGAGCCTCCGCCGCGCCAGCTCGCACGACTGAGCCCGACCCGACCCGTCATATGAGTCGGGCCCGTCACCTCGCGAGGTGACGGGCCCGATGCGCGCGCGGGAGCGGATCAGACGACGTTGTCGTCCGAGCGCTCGCTGCGCGTGATGCGCTGGCCGGTCGCGGGGTCGATGCGCGTGCGCGTCTCGCTGACGGCGGTCCGTCGGCGGGCGAGGAGCGCGACGCCGATGATGATTACGAGCGCGCCGCCGCCCATCAGGATGTAGCCGACGAGCTGCAGGTCGACGCCCGGGACGGTGAGGTCGACGGCGAACGCGAGGATCGCGCCGACGATGACGAGGAAGATGCCGAGTCCGATGCTCATGGGTGGTCCTTCGGGTCCTGCCCGTCGGAGCCGCCGGGTGGATCCACCGTAGCGCGCGGGTGCCCGCGGCGGACGGGTAACCTGGCCCGACACCCACCGAGCCCCGGGAGGATCCATGCCCCGCACCATCTCGCTCGCCGTCGTCCCCGGGGACGGCATCGGTCCGGAGGTCGTCCACGAGGCCCTCCGCGTGCTGCGGGAGGCGGTGCCCGCGGACGTGTCGCTCGACACCACGCAGTACCCGTTCGGCGCCGGCCACTTCCTCGAGACCGGGGAGATCCTCACCGACTCCGACCTGACGGCCCTCGCGCAGCACGACGCGATCCTGCTCGGCGCTGTGGGCGGCGACCCCCGCGACGCGCGCCTCGCGGGCGGCATCATCGAGCGCGGCCTGCTGCTCAAGCTGCGCTTCGCGTTCGACCACTACATCAACCTGCGGCCGACGACCCTGCTGCCCGGTGTGGCCTCCCCGCTCGCGGCTCCCGGCGAGGTCGACTTCGTCGTCGTCCGCGAGGGCACCGAGGGGCCGTACGCCGGCAACGGCGGCGTGCTCCGCCGCGGCACCGAGCACGAGATCGCGACAGAGGTGTCCGTCAACACGGCGCACGGCGTCGAGCGCACGGTGCGGTTCGCGTTCGACCTGGCCTCCAAGCGCGACCGCAAGCGCGTCACCCTCGTGCACAAGACGAACGTGCTGACCTTCGCGGGATCCCTCTGGCAGCGCACCGTCGACCGCGTCGCCGCCGAGCACCCCGACGTCACCGTCGACTACCTGCACGTCGACGCGACCATGATCTTCCTGGTCACCGACCCGTCGCGCTTCGACGTGATCGTCTCCGACAACCTGTTCGGCGACATCATCACCGACCTGGCGGCGGCGATCAGCGGCGGCATCGGCCTCGCCGCGTCCGGCAACGTCAACCCGACGGGGGCGTTCCCGAGCATGTTCGAGCCGGTGCACGGATCCGCGCCCGACATCGCCGGCCAGCAGAAGGCCGACCCGACCGCGGCGATCCTCTCGGTGGCGCTCCTGCTCGATCACCTCGGCCTGCCGGACGCCGCCGCGCGCGTCACGGCCGCGGTCTCGGCCGACCTCGTCGCGCGCGCCGACGGCGACGCCGCACCCCGATCCACCGCGGAGGTCGGCGACGCCGTCATCCGCGCCCTCTCCACGAACCGCTGAAGGACCCCATGAGCACCACCAGCAGCACAGCCTCCACCCACGGCACCGCGTCCACCGCCTTCCCCCTGTCCTTCGAGCAGACCCCGTCGGAGAGCGCCCGCGCCGACGCCGAGCGGGAGGCGATCCTCGCGGACCCGGGCTTCGGGAAGCACTTCACGGACCACATGGTCCAGATCGACTGGACGCTCGACGCCGGCTGGCACGACGCCCGCGTCGTCCCGTACGGGCCGCTCCAGCTGGATCCCGCCGCGAGCGTGCTGCACTACGGCCAGGAGATCTTCGAGGGCATGAAGGCGTACCGCCACGCCGACGGATCCGTCTGGACCTTCCGCCCCGACCGCAACGCCGCCCGCCTCCAGCGCTCGGCCCGCCGCCTCGCGCTGCCGGAGCTGCCCACCGAGGACTTCGTCGAGTCGGTGCGCCAGCTGGTCCGCGCCGACCTCGACTGGGTGCCGACGGCCGCCGAGCAGAGCCTGTACCTGCGCCCCTTCATGATCGCGAACGAGAGCTTCCTCGGGGTCCGCGCCGCCCAGCGCGTGGGCTACTACGTCATCGCCAGCCCCGCGGGCGCGTACTTCACGGGCGGCGTCGCGCCGGTGTCCATCTGGCTGTCCACGCAGTACTCCCGCGCGGGCAAGGGCGGCACGGGCGCCGCGAAGTGCGGCGGCAACTACGCCGCGTCGCTCCTCCCGCAGGCCGAGGCCGCGTCGCACGGCTGCGCGCAGGTGCTGTTCCTCGACTCCGAGGAGGGCCGCTACCTCGAGGAGCTCGGCGGCATGAACATCGTGCTGGTCTACGAGGACGGCCGGCTGGTCACGCCCGACTCGGAGAGCATCCTCGAGGGCATCACGCGCGACTCGATCCTCGAGCTCGCGCGGGACCGCGGCCTCACGGTCGAGAAGCGCCGCGTGGAGCTGTCGGAGTGGGTCGACGGCGTCGCGTCCGGCGAGATCACCGAGGTGTTCGCGTGCGGCACCGCGGCGGTCATCACGCCCATCGGCCGCCTGATGGGCGACGGCCTCGACGTCGGCGACATCGACGCGCCCGCGGGCGAGCTGACGATGTCGCTGCGCCAGGAGCTCACCGACATCCAGTACGGCCGCATCCCGGACCGCCACGGCTGGCTCACGCGCCTCGACGCGTAGCGCGCTCCCGCATCGACGCCGACGGCCGGTCCCTCCTCGGGGCCGGCCGTCGACGCCTATGCGCCCGCCGGCGCTCAGGCGCGCCGCAGGTCCCCGGCGTGCGCGCGCGCGAAGTCGAGGAACGACCGCGGTGGCGTGCCGGTGATCTCCGTCACCGCGCCGCTCATGGCGCGCACGTCGTCGAGGCCGTCGCGCACCACCTCGGCGTACTGGCGGACGAGCCCGCGTGCGAGCCACGCATCCGCCCCGCCGGCGCGGAGGGCCAGGCCGAAGAGCGGCCCGGGCAGGTGGAGGTACCGGATCCGCCGCCCGAGCGCGACGGACAGGCGCTTGGCGATCTGCCGCGACGTGAGCGCCTCGGGCCCGGTCAGCACGTGGTCGCGACCCTCGTGCCCGTCCTCCGTGAGCACCTGCGCGGCGACGCGCGCGATGTCGGCGGCGTCGATCCAGCCGATGGCGCTGTCGCCGGTGGTCTGCGGATAGACGCCCCGCCGGATCGCGGGCGCCGACTGCAGCACGTTCTGCATGAACGCCGACGGGCGCAGCAGGGTCCAGTCGAGGTCGGACGCGCGGAGGAGCGCGTCCGTCCAGGCGCAGGCCCGGGCCCAGGGGAGCCGCGAGTCGAGGGTCGCGTCGCCGCCGGAGAGATGCACGACGCGCCGGAGCCCCGCCGCCTCCGCCGCCTCGACGGCGTTCCGGCCGAGCTCCGCCTGGCGCGTTGTCACCGGCGTGAGGAGGAACATCCGGTCGCAGCCCGCCATCGCCGGGCCGAGCGACTCCGGACGCCCCAGGTCGCCGAGCACGGCGTCGATCCCCCGCGCCCGGAACGCCGCCACCTGATCCGGCCGACGGCACAGGGCCCGCACCGGCGCGCCCCCCTCGGCGAGCAGCGTCACGACCCGTCCCGCGACCCCGCCCGTCGCCCCGGTCACGATGATCCTCGATCCGTCCATGGTGCCTCCTGGTCGGTATCAGAGATCTGATACATGTAACCGTAGCGCCTAGGCTGGCCGCATGGCCCACCCGCACGAGTTCACCGAGGACGACCTCGGGAGCGTCATCACCTGGAGTGCCGTGCGCGCGGCGCGGCGGCTCGAGCGGATCCTCACGGAGGTGCTCGCCGCCTGGGACCTCAGCCCTGTCCAGTTCGGCGTGCTCGCGCACCTCGCCGTGCGGTCGCCCCTCACGCAGGCCGAGCTCGCCCGCGAGGTGCACGTGCGGCCGCAGAGCATGGATCCGCTCCTCGCCGGCCTCGAGGCGCGCGGCCTGATCGCCCGCTCGGCCGACCGCGGCCGCGGGCGCGCGAACCCCGTCACCCTCGCCGACGCCGGGCTCGAGCTGCTCCGCGAGACGTGGGGGCCGGTGTCCGCTACCAACGACCTGTCGCGCTTCGGCGTCGACGCCGCCACGGGGGAGGCCGCGGCCCGCGCGCTCCTGCTCGTCGCGACCGCGACCGCGACCGCGACCGCGACCGCGGATCCGGACCGCCTCGCCCCGCCGCACGGCTAGGGTCGACACCGTGAAGATCGCGCGTTTCAGCACCGGTGACGACCCCCGCTTCGGCATCCTCGACGAGGAGGAGGGCCACCTGGTCGTCCTCTCGGGCGACCCCATGTTCAGCGGCTACCAGACCACGGGGGAGCGCGTGCCGCTCGCCGACGCCCGGCTGCTCGCGCCGGTGATCCCGCGCTCCAAGGTCGTCGCGGTCGGCCGCAACTACGCGGCCCACGCGGCGGAGCACGGCAGCGAGGCGCCCACCACGCCGCTCATCTTCCTGAAGCCCAACACCTCGGTCATCGGTCCGGACGACGCGATCCGCCTCCCCGCCGACAGCGAGCAGGTCGAGCATGAGGGCGAGCTCGCGGTCGTCGTCGGCCGGATCACGCGCGACGTGTCCGTGGAGGACGCGCGCCGCTCGATCTTCGGCTACACGATCGGGAACGACGTGACCGCCCGAGACATCCAGCACTCCGAGAGCCAGTGGGCGCGCGCCAAGGGGTACGACACGTTCTGCCCGCTCGGCCCGGTCATCGAGACCGAGGGCTCGTTCGAGGACGCGCTCATCGAGACGCGCGTGGACGGGGAGCTGCGCCAGTCCGGCCGCACGAGCGAGATGGTGCACACGGTGCCCGAGCTCATCGCGTTCGCCTCGCGCGTCTGGACCCTGCTGCCCGGCGACGTGATCCTGACCGGCACACCCGCGGGCGTCGGCCCCTTCACCGACGGCCAGGTCGTCGAGGTGTCGATCGAGGGCATCGGCACGCTCTCCAACCCCGCGCGCGCCCGCGCCTGACCGTGATCCGCCCCGGCCGTCCCGCGCGCCTCGCGCTGGCCGCCGCGGCGGTGGCGCTGCTCTCGGGCTGCGTCTACGACGTGTCGGACTACGGGCTCCAGACGCCGGGCTCGACGGACGCGGGGTCGCCCTCGTCGACCCCCACCGGGGAGGCGCCGCCCGCCGTCGACCTCCCCGTGGGCTGCTCGCCGGCCGACCTCGCGATCGACTGGGAGCAGCCCGCGGCGGGACCCGTGGAGGAGCTCCTCGCCGTCCGCGTGATGACCGTCCGGGTCCCGGGCGCGGGCGAGCAGCCGGGCCTCGGATCCACGCCGGAGCGGGTCCAGCGCACCGACACGGTGCTCGTGCCGCCGCTCACGCTGGCCGTCGACGAGACGGGCGTCGGGTCCGCGGCGGTCGTCGACCCCCTCACGCCGACGGACGCCTGGTCCGCGCTGCTGCGCGACGACCTGCGGGACCGCGACCTCGCGGGACGCCGCTTCGGCAACCCGCCGCAGATCACGTCCTTCGACCCCGTGACGGACCGTGAGGCGCGCTACGTCCTCGGCTACCTCGGCTCCACCCTCTCCGCGCGGTTCACGGTCACCGGTTGCGACGGCGTGTTCCGGTCGAGCGGATCGCTCACGGGCACGGATCCGACGCGCTCGGCGGGCACCGCCCTGCTGGAGTGCGGCGTGCCTCCCGGAGACCAGTACGACCGCTTCGACCTCCTCGAGCCGTACTGCGCGGACGGAGCGCCGCCGGCCGACAGGGGCGCGGGCACCGCGCCCTAGAATCGGACCCAGGATGACTGAGACAACCGCGCACCCCGTGACCACCGCCACCGGCACCGACGTCCGCGTCCGGTTCTGCCCGTCCCCGACCGGGACGCCGCACGTGGGGCTCATCCGCACGGCCCTCTTCAACTGGGCGTATGCGCGCCACACGGGCGGCAAGCTCGTCTTCCGCGTCGAGGACACCGACGCCGCTCGCGACAGCGAGGAGAGCTATGGGCAGCTCATCGAGGCGCTGCGCTGGCTCGAGATCGACTGGGACGAGGGCGAGGGTGTCGGCGGGCCGCACGTGCCGTACCGCCAGTCGCAGCGCACCGACCTCTACCTCGACGTGATCCGGAAGCTCACCGAGTCCGGCCACCTCTACGAGAGCTACGCGACGGCCGAGGAGATCGAGGCGCGCAACCGCGCCGCCGGCCGCGACCCGAAGATGGGCTACGACAACTTCGAGCGCGACCTCACCGAGGCCGAGCGCCAGGCCTTCCGCGACGAGGGCCGCGCGCCCGCCCTCCGCCTCCGCGTGCCGGACACGGACCTCTCGTTCGACGACCTGGTGCGCGGCACGGTCACGTTCCCGGCCGGATCCTTCCCCGACTTCGTGCTCGTGCGCCCCAACGGCGCCCCGCTCTACACGCTGGTGAACCCCGTCGACGACGCGCTCATGGGGATCACGCACGTGCTCCGCGGCGAGGACCTGCTCTCGTCCACGCCGCGTCAGATCGCGCTGTACCACGCGCTGATCGACATCGGCGTGGCCGACGCCATCCCGCGCTTCGGCCATCTGCCGTACGTGATGGGGGAGGG
This sequence comes from Clavibacter californiensis, assembly GCF_021952865.1. NCBI lineage: Bacteria > Bacillati > Actinomycetota > Actinomycetes > Micrococcales > Microbacteriaceae > Clavibacter > Clavibacter californiensis. The sequence goes on from NZ_CP040792.1 coordinate 1,562,465, forward strand.
CAACAAGAAGCTCTCCAAGCGCGACCCCGAGTCGAACCTGTTCCACCACCGCGACCGCGGCTTCATCCCCGAGGGCCTCATCAACTACCTGGCGCTGCTCGGCTGGTCGCTCACGCACGACCGCGACGTGTTCTCGCGGATGGAGATGGTCACCGCGTTCGACGTCGCCGACGTCACGCCCGCGCCCGCCCGCTTCGACCTCAAGAAGGCGGAGTCGCTGAACGGCGACCACATCCGCCTGCTCGCGCTCGACGACTTCGCGCAGCGCCTCGTGCCGTACCTCCAGGCGGCCGATGTCGTCGGCGCCGAGCTCACGCACGACGAGCAGCGGATGCTCGAGGCGGCCGCGCCGCTCGTGCAGGAGCGCATGCAGCTCCTCGGCGAGGCGCCCGACCTCCTCTCCTTCCTCTTCACCACTGCCGACGCGCTGCCCTACGACGACGCGGCCGTCCAGGCGCTCAAGGACGACGCCCCCGAGGTGCTCGCCGCCTCCCGCGGGGCGCTCGCCGGGGTCCCGCACACGCAGTGGGACATCGACCTCGTGCAGGAGGTGCTGCAGAACACGCTCATCACCGGCATGGGCATGAAGCCGCGCCTCGCCTACGGCCCGCTGCGCGTCGGGATCTCCGGGCGCCGGATCTCGCCGCCGCTGTTCGAGTCGATGGTGCTGCTCGGCAAGGACGAGACCATCGCGCGCCTCGACCGCCTCGCGGGGATGCTCGGTGCCTGACGGCGCGGGCGCGGGATCCACCGGCGCCGGATCCACCGCGACAGGCGACTACTATGACGTCGTCGTCATCGGCGCGGGCCCCGCTGGCCTGTCCGCCGCGCTGAACCTGGTGCGCGCCCGCCGCCGGACGCTCGTGCTCGACAGCAGCCGGCCGCGCAACGCCGCGACCCTCATGTCGCACGGCTTCGTCACCCGCGACGGGATCTCCCCGCTCGAGCTCCGCAAGCTCGGCCAGGTCGAGGTGGAGTCCTACGACGAGGGCGAGTTCCAACTCGCCGTCGTGCAGTCCGCGGAGCCGTCCCCGGGTGGGTTCACCATCCGCGCGAAGGGCGTGCGCCGGGCGCCCGATCGCGAGGTGCGCGCGCGCCGGATCCTCATCGCCACGGGCCTCGTGGAGACGCTGCCCGACCTGCCGAGCATCCGCGCCTACTACGGCACCGCCGTGCACAGCTGCATGGAGTGCGACGGCTACGAGAAGCGCGACGAGCCGCTCTTCCTCATCGGCGAGACCGACGACCTGGTGGAGCGCGCGCTGCTGCTCTCGCAGTGGTCGCGCGACATCATCGTCCTCACCAACGGCGTCGCGCGCATCGACGAGGCGGGGGAGCGCGGGCTCGCATCCCTCGGCATCCGCGTCGACCGCCGTCCCGTCGCCGACATCGAGGGCGAGCGCGCGGCCGTCACCGGCATCCGGATGCAGGACGGCTCCGTCATCCCGCGCACCGGCGGCTTCGTGCGCCCGCGCTACTCGACCGCGCTCGACTTCCTCGCGGGGCTCGACCTGGACACCGACGACGACGGCCACATCGCCGTCGACGCCGAGGGCCGCACCTCCCACGAGGGCGTCTACGCGGCGGGCGACAGCTCGCAGCCCGGCCCGCAGCAGCTGATCATCGCGGCCGGCTTCGGGGCGCGCGCGGCCAGCGCGATCAACCGGGACCTGCTCCCGCGGATCTGAGGTGTCGGGCCTCCGTCGGTTTGGCGCGGATCCGGCCGATGGGCTACACTCGACGAGGCCCGATCGCGCATCGGGGCCTTGGGGTATGGTGTAATTGGCAACACGGAAGATTCTGATTCTTTTGTTCTTGGTTCGAGTCCAGGTACCCCAGCACTGAAATCGCAGGAAATGACAGGCCCGGATATCCGGGCCTTTTCCTTTTCCCGCGTGCGGCCTGGCTGCTGCCCTTCCGCCCGGAACGACGACGGCCCCGCCCGAGCATCTGCTCGAGCGGGGCCGTCGTGGTGTTCAGGGCGAACGGATCAGGCGAGGCGCCCCTTCGGCGAGCTCTCGCTCGTCTTCGACGGGTCCTTCTCCACGACGTCGCCGAGGGCGTCGTCGATGCGGGTGAGGAGCTCCGCGGGGATCTCCACGCCGGACGCCTTGACGTTCTCGTGGACCTGCTCGGGACGCGAGGCGCCGATGATGGCGGAGGCGACGTTGTCGTTCTGGAGCACCCACGCGACGGCGAGCTGGGCGAGCGACAGGTCGAGCTCGTCGGCGACGGGCTGCAGCTCCTGCACGCGCGTGAGGACGTCGTCGTTCATGTATCGCTTGATCATGTCGGCGCCGCCCTTGTCGTCCGTGGCGCGCGAGCCCTGCGGCAGGTCCTGGCCCGGCTTGTACTTGCCGGTGAGCACGCCCTGCGCGATGGGGGACCAGACGATCTGCGAGATGCCGAGGTCCTTCGAGGTCGGGACGACCTCCTCCTCGATGACGCGCCAGAGGGCCGAGTACTGGGGCTGGTTCGAGATCAGCTGGAAGCCGAGCTCGCGGGAGAGGCCGTGCGCCTCGCGGAGCTGCTCGGGGGTCCATTCGCTGACGCCGATGTAGAGCGCCTTGCCCTGGCGGACGACGTCGGCGAACGCCTGCATCGTCTCCTCGAGGGGGGTCTCGTAGTCGTAGCGGTGGGCCTGGTAGAGGTCCACGTGGTCGGTCTGGAGGCGCTCGAGCGAGCCGTCGATCGACGCCATGATGTGCTTGCGCGAGAGGCCGGTGTCGTTGTGGCCCTTGGCGCCGGTCGGGAAGTAGACCTTCGTGAAGATCTCGAGCCCGTCGCGGTTCTCGCCCTTGAGCGCGTCGCCGAGGACCTTCTCGGCGACGGTGTTCGCGTAGCCGTCGGCCGTGTCGAACGTGGTGATGCCGGCCTCGAGGGCCGCCTGCACGCACTGGGTGGCGGTGTCGTTCTCGACCTGCGACCCGTGGGTCAGCCAGTTGCCGTACGTGATCTCGGAGATCTTGAAGCCTGAGTTGCCTAGGTAGCGGAATTCCATCCTCCGAGCCTACGCCGGGCGCGCTGGGCGACCCCGGGACGCGGTCTGTCCGACCGGTGACCGGGAGATGCACGTGCGGCCCCGCCCGATGGTCTCGGGCGGGGCCGCACGGTCGTGCAGGAGGGAGCGCTGGTCAGGCCTCGCGGGTCTTCGGCGAGCTGTCCTCGGTCTTGCGCGGGTCCTTCTCGACGATGTCGCCGAGGGCGTCGTCGATGCGCGTGAGCAGCTCGGCCGGGATCTCCACGCCGGACGCCTTGACGTTCTCGTGGACCTGCTCGGGACGCGAGGCGCCGATGATCGCGGAGGCGACGTTGTCGTTCTGGAGCACCCAGGCGACGGCGAGCTGGGCGAGCGACAGGTCGAGCTCGTCGGCGATGGGCTGCAGCTCCTGCACGCGGGAGAGCGTGTCGTCGTTCATGAACCGCTTGATCATGTTCGCGCCGCCCTTGTCGTCGGTCGCGCGGGATCCGGACGGCAGCTCCTGGCCGGGCTTGTACTTGCCCGTCAGCACGCCCTGCGCGATGGGGGACCACACGATCTGCGAGATGCCCAGCTCCTTCGACGTGGGCACGACCTCCTCCTCGATGACGCGCCAGAGGGCCGAGTACTGCGGCTGGTTCGAGATGAGCTGGAAGCCCAGCTCGGTGGCGAGGGCGTGGCCGGCGCGCAGCTGCTCGCTCGTCCACTCGCTCACGCCGATGTAGAGCGCCTTGCCCTGGCGGACGACGTCGGCGAACGCCTGCATCGTCTCCTCGAGGGGCGTCTCGTAGTCGAACCGGTGCGCCTGGTACAGGTCGATGTAGTCGGTCTGGAGGCGCGTGAGCGACGCGTCGACCGAGTCCATGATGTGCTTCCGCGAGAGCCCCACGTCGTTGTGGCCCTTGGGTCCCGTGGGGCCGAAGACCTTGGTGAAGATCTCGATCGATGCGCGTCGCTCGTCCTTGAGCGCCTCGCCGAGCACGGTCTCCGCCTTGGTGTTGGCGTACACGTCCGCGGTGTCGAATGTGGTGATCCCCGCCTCGAGCGCGGCCTTCACGCACGCGGTCGCGGTGTCGTTCTCGACCTGCGATCCGTGGGTGAGCCAGTTGCCGTAGGTGATCTCGGAGATCTTGAAGCCGGAGTTGCCGAGGTATCTGAATTCCATGGTCCGACCGTACGCCTGCAGCCTCCGCGGTCCCGCACGAAAGTGTGCCACGGGTCCTGCGCCCGCGGTCAGGCGGCGGGGGAGCGGATCACGTGCAGGGGCGCGAGGGCCGTGTCGAGAGCCGCCTCCAGCGGCCAGGCCGATCGCTCCGGCTGGCTGAGCACCAGGCCGCCCTGGATGGCCGCGAGGATCACGGTGGCGATGCGCTCGGGATCCGCGCTCGCGTCGACGAGATGCGCCTCCCGCATCCGCTCGACGCCGCGCGCGAGGAACGCGCGCCATGCCCGCATGGACGCGGCGATCGTGCGCTCGAGCTCGGCGTCGACGGCCGCGGCCTGCGTCGCGAGCGACCCGATGGGGCACGCCCAGCGCCCGCGGCCGATGTAGTAGTCGACGAGCCCGGTGCGCCACGCCTCCCACGACTCCCAGGAGCCCAGGTCGTGGATGTGCGGCTCCTGCGCCTCGAGGAGCTGCCGGCCCTCCCACTCGGCGACCTCGCGCACGAGCTCGATCTTGCCGCCGGGGAAGTAGTGGAACAGCTGGCTCTTGCTCGTGAGGGTGGCGGCGCGCACGTCGTCGAGGGTCGTGCCGCCGATGCCGGTGGCGAGGATCTGCTCACCCGTCGCCTCGATGATCCGCTGGCGGGTGCGGCGGCCGCGCTCGGTGATCTTGGGCTCGGCCATGCCCCGATCCTACCGTTGTGGACCGAATGGTCCAACGCGTGCTATCAATTGGACCATGCAGTCCAACAGTGAAGTCCTCCAGTCCCTCGTCCCCGACACCCGGCTCGCCGGCCGCACGGCCGTCGTCACCGGATCCACCAGCGGCATCGGCGAGGCCATCGCCCGCGTGCTCGCCTCCTCCGGCGCCGAGGTCGTCGTCAGCGGCCGCGACGTCGATCGCGCCCGTTCCGTCGTCGACGCCATCACCGCGGCGGGCGGCACCGCCCACGCGGTGCCGGCCGACCTCGCGGGGAGCGCCGAGGGGATCCGGCGGTTCGCCGCGGAGGCCGCCGCCGCTCTCGACGGCCGGGTCGACATCCTCGTCAACAACGCCGGCATCTACCCCGTCGGGCCGACCGCGGCGCTCGGCGACGACGACCTCGACGCCGTCCTCGCCGTCAACGTCCGAGCGCCCCACGTGCTCGTCGCGGCGCTCGCGCCGGCGATGGCCGAGCGGGGGACCGGTGCGGTGGTCAACGTCGGATCCTGGATGTCCCGCGTCGGCGTCCCGTTCGGCGCGGCCTACACGGCGTCGAAGGCCGCCGTCGAGCAGATGACCCGCACATGGGCGGCGGAGTACGGCCCGCGCGGGGTGCGGGTCACCACGGTCGCGCCCGGCGTGACCGCCACGCCCGGCAACGCGTCGGACGCGGCCGTGCTCGACGCCATGACGGCGACCACACCCGCGGGCGTCCCGGTGCGCCCCGTCGACGTCGCGTTCGCCGTGCGCTTCCTCGTGTCCGACGAGGCGGCGTTCGTGCACGGCGCGCTGCTCGACGTCGACGGCGGCATCGGCAGCACGCGCCTCGGCTGACGCACGGCCGCTCCCCGACGCGATGACGCCCGCCCCCGGATCCGGGAGCGGGCGTCGTGGTCGTAGGGGAGGGGCGCTAGCGGCGCGGGGCGTCCGCGTCGCTGGTCGCGTCGACGCTGCGGCCGGAGCCGCGCGCCGCGTCGTCGTCCGCGTCGGCCGGGGCCTTCTCGCCCGCGACGGAGGCAGCGGAATCCGTGCCCTCGACGGCGGACGCGTCGCGCTTCGTCTTCGCGAGGCTGGCGACGGTCGCCACCGTGATCGTGAGGAGGATGAACGACAGCGAGAACCAGATCGGGATCTCGGGCGCCCACAGCATCGGCTCGCCGCCGTTGATGAAGGGCACCTCGTTCACGTGCATCGCGTGCAGCACGAGCTTCACCGCGATGAAGCCGAGGATCACCGCGAGGCCCTGCGAGAGGTACACGAGGCGCTCGAGCAGGCCCGAGATCAGGAAGTACAGCTGGCGGAGGCCGAGCAGCGCGAACGCGTTGGCGGTGAAGACGATGTACGCCTCCTGCGTCAGGCCGAAGATCGCCGGGATGGAGTCGAGCGCGAACAGCACGTCGGTGAGGCCGATGGCGAGCATCACCAGGAACATCGGGGTGAAGAGCTTCTTGCCGTCGACGCGGGTCGTCAGCTTGTCGCCGTCGTAGTGGTCCGAGGTGGGGATGAAGCGGCGGAGAGTGCGGATGAGCTTCGAGTCGGACTCGTCCTCGTCGTGCGTCTCCTTCATCTGCTTGTAGGCCATGACGAGCAGCAGCGCGCCGAAGAGGTAGAAGACCCAGGAGAAGTTGTCGATGATCGCGGAGCCCATCGCGATGAAGATCCCGCGCATCACGAGCGCTATCGCGATGCCGACGAGCAGCACCTTCTGCTGGAAGGCCCGCGGCACGGCGAAGCTCGACATGATGATGAGGAAGACGAAGAGGTTGTCGACGCTCAGCGCCTTCTCCGTCACGTATCCGGCGAAATACTCGCCGCCGAAGGTCCAGTTCGAGAAGACGCCGACGCCGACGCCGAACACGAGCGCGATGACGATGTAGACGACCGACCAGGTCGCGGACTCCTTGAGCGTCGGCTCGTGCGCCTTCCGCACGTGCGCGAAGAAGTCGAAGACAAGGAGGCCGAGGACGGCCGCGATGGTCGCGGCCCAGAGCCAGAAGGGGACATCCATTTCGAGGGTTCTCCAGTACTCGGACCGCTGACGGATCCGGTGGGGTACTGAAGGTCTCCTCCACCCCGCGAGCTGCTGCTCACGGAACCGGCCGTACGGGTCGGAGTGGTCCGACCGTATTGACGACACGACCGCCGGATGGGAGTACTCCCCTTCGAGGGAACACTCTATACGGCCGCATGGAGCGCTCCGGACCGCGCGGGCGGATCCCCAGCTGACGCCCGGTCGGGAGCGGAGGCCCGCTATTCGAGGAAGAGCAGGACGATCCCCGCGACGGCCGCCAGGGCGCCGATGCCGATGAGCACGAGCCCGGTCACGCGGAGCGCCCGGCCGTCGAGCTCGGGGGCGTGCGTGCGGACGCGCCACGGGGATCGCGGCGAGAACCAGACGCGCACGTCGGATCCGGCCGCGAGGTCGTGGGTCTCCGGGGCGTCGGCCGGGGCCTCGTGCACGTCGCCGTCGCCGTCGAACCAGCGGAGGACGCGCCCGGGCGCTGCGCCGTCATCGCGCGCGGGCCCCTCCGCGACGAGGCCCTCGGTCGCCGTCCAGCGCCTGCCCAGCAGGCGGATCGACAGTCCGGCGACGTAGAGCAGGACGCCGGGGACGAGCGCGATCCAGGTGAGGAACTCGATGATGAGCGACGCCGCGGCGAGACCGTCCATGCCGATGACCCCGCGTCCGCTCGTCGAGAGCCCGAACAGGGCCTAGAGGTCGATGCTATCGCCGGGCTCGAGGGCGTGGAACTCGCCGCCGCCCTGCTCGGTCGCCCACTGCAGGCGGCCGTTCGATATGGCCTTGCCCGCGGCCGAGAGCACCATCTCGTGCGTGGGGAAGGCCCTGCGGGGCTTGACCGCGAGCACGTAGTCGATGGACTCGCTGATCTTCATCCACGGCGCGCCCGCGGGAGCGGCGAGCAGGTCGACCTCGACGCCCTCCGGGATCGTGAACGAGTCGCCCGCGTAGTAGAGCGTGTCGTTGACGAGCACGCCGAGGTTGTCGACCACGGGGATGGACTCGTGGATCACGGCGTGCGTGCCGCCGAAGAAGCGCAGCGTGAAGGGGCCGGCCTCGATGGTGTCGCCGGCCTCGACCACGGTCACGTCGAAGTCGGCGACCGCGGCCGCGACCCCGGACGGCGCGTAGATCGGCACGCCCTCGTTCTTGTCGAGGATCCGCTTGAGCTGCTCCGGGGTCCAGTGGTCCGCGTGCTCGTGCGTGATGACGATCGCGTCCGCGTTCATCGCCTCCGTGATGGGGGTGGTGAAGGAGCCGGGGTCGATGAAGAGCTTCCGCCCCGACAGTTCCAGGACCAGGGCGGCGTGCTCGAGCTTCGTCAATCGCATGAGAGGAGCCAACACCGTCGGAGCGGCCGGGGCAAACCGGCGCGCGGGGGCGCCCGGACGCGCCCGTCGGGGGCGCGTCATCGGCACGGGATCGGGCGGATCCGGCCCGGTCGGGGCTCGATTTGGTCGGGCTGTGCGCGCTGTGGCATACTCGACGAGTTGCAAAAACGGCCCCATCGTTTAGCGGCCTAGGACACCGCCCTCTCACGGCGGTAACACCGGTTCGAATCCGGTTGGGGTCACCACCGCATCATCCAGCCCGGCTCCTCCTCACGGAGGCGCCGGGCTTTCTTCTTGTCCGTCGGCTCGAGGGGCCGGGTGCACGGCTCCGCCCTGTAGCGTCGAGGGGTGAGTGTGCACCTGGTCGGAGGCGGCCTGTCGGATGACGACACCCCCCTCCTCGCGCGGTTCCTGTCCGAGGCGACGACGAGGGCGACCGATGCCGCCCGGTTGGAGCCGGCCCGCATCGCCGTGGTCCTCGTGCACGACGGCCTGGGTGCCGAGTGGTTCGACCAGTACGCCGCAGCGCTCCGTGCCGCGGGCGCGTGCGAGCCGGTCGCGGTGCTGGCGCCGGAGGGCGGATCCATCGAGGTGGCGCAGCTCCAGGACGTGGACGGCATCGTCGTCGGCGGCGGTCTGACCCCCGCGTACCGCCAGGCGCTCGAGCCGGTCTTCGGCGAGATCCGCCGCCAGGTCACCGCCGGGGTCCCGTACCTCGGCTTCTCCGCGGGCGCCGCGGTCGCCGCCGAGACCGCCATCGTCGGCGGCTGGCGCATCGGCGACGTCGAGGTCGTGCAGGAGTCCGCGAGCGAGGACCTCGACGAGGTCACGGTGGAGCAGGGCATCGGCCTCATCGACGTCGCGGTCGACGTGCACGCGGCCCAGTGGGGCACCCTCACGCGGCTCATCGCCGCGACCGAGGCGGGCCTCGTCGAGGGCGGCGTCGCCATCGACGAGGGCACCGTGCTCGTCGTGGGCGAGGGCCAGCTGGTCGTCGAGGGGCGCGGCAGCGTCTGGTCGGTCATCGGCTCGGAGACGGGCGTCACCGTCAGCTCCGCCGGCGCCTCCTGATCCGCCGCCCGTGGCGCTGACCCTGCCCGGGCTCGTCGAGCGCGGCTTCATGGACGCCGGCTGGGTCGACGTGCTCGAGCCCGTCGCCGGCGACATCGCGCGGATGGGGGAGTGGCTGCGCGCCGAGGTCGCCGCCGGACGCCCCTACCTGCCCGCGGGCGACCGCGTGCTGCGGGCGTTCCAGCAGCCGCTCGCCGACGTGCGCGTGCTGATCGTCGGGCAGGATCCGTACCCCACGCCCGGCCACCCCGTCGGCCTCTCCTTCTCGGTCGAGCCCGACGTGCGGCCCGTGCCGCGGAGCCTCGTCAACATCCACCGCGAGCTGCGCGACGACCTCGGGATCCCGACGCCCGAGCACGGCGACCTCACCGCGTGGACCCGCAGCGGCGTGCTCCTGCTCAACCGCGTGCTCACCGTGCGGCCGGGCGCGCCCGCCTCGCACCGCGGCAAGGGCTGGGAGGCCGTGACGGAGTGCGCGATCCGCGGCCTGGCCGCGCGCGGCGGACCGCTCGTCGCGGTCCTCTGGGGGAAGGACGCGGGATCCCTCGCGCCCCTGCTCGCGCCGGTGCCGTCGATCACCTCGGTGCACCCGAGCCCACTGTCGGCGTCGCGCGGGTTCTTCGGCTCGAAGCCGTTCAGCCGGGCGGACGCGCTCCTCGCCGAGCAGGGCGCAGAGCCCGTCGACTGGCGGCTCTGAGCCGGTCCCGCGGGATCCGTCCGCGCGCGCGACCGTCCCCGTAGGATCGCGGCATGCTCGAGGAGGAATACCAGCGGCGCCGCCGCCTGCCCGCCCACCTCCGGAAGCCCGCGCCGCCGCTTCCCGTGTTCTCCTACGAGATCCGGCGTGCGACGACCGGCGACCTCCCGGACATCCGCGAGGTCTACAACCACTACGTGATGAACAGCACCGTCACCTTCGACGAGACGCGCATGACGCTCGCCAGGTGGCGCGGCCGGTTCGGCCAGCTCGAGCGGATGGGGATGCCGTTCCTCGTCGCCGTCTCGCCATCGGGGCAGGTGCTCGGCTACGCGCTCGTCGAGCCCGTCGGCAACCGGCGGTCGTCGCGGACGACGGTCGAGGACTCGATCTACCTCGGCGCGGCGTCCACCGGCAAGGGCCTCGGCCGCGCGCTCCTGGAGGCGCTCGTGGACGCGTGCCGCGAGGCCGGGATCCGCGAGGTCATCGCGGTCATCGCCGACCAGGGCGCGGACGCGTCGATCCGGCTGCACGCCTCGCTGGGCTTCACCGAGAGCGGGCGGATGGGCCGCGTCGGCTGGAAGTTCGGGCGCTGGCTCGGCACCGTCACGATGCAGCTGACGCTCAAGCCGACGGCGCAGCCGGGCCTGTGGGCGCGGACCATGCGGCGAGCGACGCCTGGCGCTGCCGCTCCTGGTCCCACCACGCCCGCTCCCGCTCCCGCCGCTCCTCCTTCGCGGTGAGCGGGCGGGGCGCGATCGTCTCCACGCGGTGACGGCGGGCCCACCAGCCGGTGAGGAGCGCGGATCCCAGCACGACCGCCATCGGCAGCAGCATGAACGGCCCGCCGGTGCCGGCGCTTCGGTCGAAGCTCTGGGACATCTGGCCGAGGATCACCGTGGGGATGAACAGCAGCGTGTTGTTGAGCGCGTGGATGAGGACGGGCGCCTCGAGGCCGCCCGTGAGCCGCGCCGAGAGGGTCGCCGACAGGCCGAAGACGAAGTAGTAGGCGATGAGCCACGGGTCCTCGGCGAGGTGCGCGAGGGCGAACAGCGAGCTGGAGACCACCGCGCCGACGACGAGGGCGACGCGGGTGCTGCGGAACCAGGATCCGACCGAGCGCTGGATGAGGCCGCGGAACCCGTACTCCTCGCCCGCGGACTGGAGCGGCGTGGTGAGCAGCACGATGGCCAGGTAGAGCCAGACCTCGCCGTCGAAGCGGACCTCGCCCGAGGGGTCGAGCGCGAACGTGACGCCGATGTAGACGAGGAAGACGGGCACCATCACGAGCGCGACCCGGCCGAGCCAGCGCCAGCGGAACCGGCCGGCGATGGACGACATCGCGCCCATCCGCACGCCGAACAGCCAGCGCTGCAGGAGCATCGAGACGGGGATCAGGGCGGCGAGCGACAGGTTCGTCGCGAGCAGCACGATCGGCGTCATGGTCGTGAGGGATGCCTCGTCGGACGGGTCCATCCGGCCGGTGAGGATCTCGATGAGGATGGCTGCCCCGCCGAACACGATGGACAGGCCGAGGAAGGCGACGCCGAACAGCACGAGCGCGAGGATCCCGCGCCAGGGGCCGCCCGTGTCGCGGAGGCCGTGGTGGTACGGGACGGGCGGGCGCTCGGGGAGCGGCGGGAGCTCGGGCGGGAACGCGCCGGGCATGCCGGCGGTCGGCGGGACGCCGGGATCGACGGGCGGGGCGACCGGCGGGGCCACCGGCGGGCCGGTGATCGCGGCGGGATCGGGGGCGGTCGGCTCCTGTGCGCTCATGCCGCCACCGTACGCGGGCCGACCGTGGGCGCGGATCCCCCCGACGGCGGAGGGCGCGCGGCGGAGGGCGCGCGGCGGACGGCGGAGGACGCCGGGCGCCGCCGCGCCGCCGCGTACGGTGGATGCGACGAGAGGCGGACCCATGCACGAGGACCAGCACGAGGACCAGGAGCGCGACGAGGCCCGCGACGCCGACTTCGCGGAGAAGCGGCACGAGCAGCTGACGACGGCGCCGAAGGCGGTCGAGTCGGATGCGGCACCGCGCATCGACGTCACCGAGCACGACGACGGAGTGACGCGGATCGACGTGGCGGACACGGCGTCGGTCCGGCCCGGGAAGACGACCCCGGCGCGCGGATCGTGAGCGACGCGGGCATCGTCACCCGCCCGACGGGTGCCCCGCGCGACGTGCTCGTGCTCGGCGGCACCGGGTGGATCGGCCGGCTCGTCGCGGAGCGGCTCGCGGCGCGCGGCGATCGGGTGACGTGCCTCGCGCGCGGCACGGGCGGTTCCGCGCCCGACCTCACGCGGTTCGTGGCGGCCGACCGCGACCTGCCCGACGCGCATGCCGCCGTCGCCGGCACGGACTGGGACGAGGTCGTCGACCTCACCTCCTCCGCGGAGCACGCGCGCTCCGCGGTGGCCGCGCTCGCCGATCGCGCCCGGCACTGGACGCAGGTCAGCACCGTCTCCGTCTACGCGTCCTTCGCGCACCCGGGCGACGACGAGCAGGCGACGCTCGTGGAGCCCGTCGACCTGGAGGAGTACGGGCAGGCGAAGGTCGCGGCCGAGCGCGCGGTGACCGCGGCGCTCGCCGGACGGCGGATGATCGTGCGGCCCGGCCTGATCGTCGGGCCGGGCGACGACAGCGACCGGTTCGGCTACTGGCCCGCGCGGTTCGCGCTCGCGGGCGACGGACCCGTCCTCGTGCCCGACGCGACGGGCCGGCACTCCCAGGCGATCGACGCGCGGGACCTCGCCGACCTGGTCGTCGAGGTCGGCGTGCGCGCCCTCGACGGCGTCGTCGACGCGGTGGGGGAGAGCGTGCCGCTCGCCGACGCGCTGGACCTCGCGGCCGAGGTGGCGGGATCCACGGGCGAGCGGGTCGTCGCGACCGATGACCAGCTGGCCGCGGCCGACGTGCGGCACTGGGCGGGCCCGCGATCGCTGCCGCTGTGGCTGCCGAGCGGGGCGGCCGGGATGCTTGCCCGGAGCGATGCGGGGATCCGCGCCCTCGGCACCGCGCGTCGACCGCTCGCCGAGACGATGCGCGACGTGCTCGCCGACGAGCGGGAGCGCGGGCTCGACCGGCCGCGCGCATCCGGCCTCACGCGCGACGAGGAGCTCGAGGTCCTCGCGACGGTCCGCTGATGCACGGGCTGCACGCACGAGCGCCGCGCACCCGTCCGGAGACGGGGTGCGCGGCGCTCGGGTGATGCGGGTGGATCAGCGGATCGCGGCCCGCAGCTCGGCGGCGGCCGCGGCCGGGTCGTCGGCCGAGTAGATCGCGCCGCCGGCGACGGCGACCACGGCGCCCGAGTCCTGCACGTCGCCGATGGTGCCGGCCTTCACGCCGCCCGCGACGGAGAACGCCACACCGGACGCCTTGCCGGCCTCCAGCAGGTCGCCGAACGTGTAGCCGTCCTCCGCCTGCTCGTCGAGGCCCGCGTGCATCTCCACGAACTCGGCACCGAGCTCGGTGACCTCCTTCGCGCGCTTGGCCTTGTCCGGGACGCCGATGAGGTCGACGACGATGCCCTTGCCGTGCTTCCTCGCGGCCTTGACGGCTCCCGCGATGGTGCTGTCGCCCGCGACGCCGAGGACGGTGACGAGGTCGGCGCCCGCGGAGAACGCGATGTCGGCCTCGAGCTCGCCGGCGTCCATCGTCTTGAGGTCGGCGAAGACGATCTTGTCGGGGTGCGCCTCCTTGATCGCGGTGATCGCGGAGAGACCCTCGGCCTTGATGAGCGGGGTGCCCAGCTCGATGATGTCGACGTGCGGCGCGGCCTTGCCGGCCAGCTCGAGCGCGTCCTTCGTCGTGAGCACGTCCATGGCTACCTGGAGCTTCATGCGGTTCCTCTTCCTGTCGTGATGCGTGGGGTGGGGATCGAGCGACCGTCGGTCACTCGAGGTTGGCGTGACGCGGCCACAGCTCGTCGGCCGTGAGGCCGGACGCCTGCCACAGCGCGTGGAACACGGCGTCGCCGACGAGCGCGACGCTGAGCTCGAACAACCCGCCCGCGTACTGCGCCGAGACCGTGCCGCCGTGGTCCTGCTTGGCGGCCGCGGGGATCAGCACGGTCACGTCCGCGAGGTCGGCGAGCGGCGAGTCGTCGGCCGTCGTGAGCGCGACGATCCGGGCGCCGACCTCGTGCGCCGTCTTCGCGGCGCTGACGATGCCGGCCGTGGTCCCCGACCCGCTCGCGACCAGGAGGGCGTCGCCCTCCTCGATCGCGGGGGACGTGGCCTCGCCGACGACGTGCGCGTCGAGCCCGAGGTGCATGAGCCGCATCGCGGTCATGCGGAGCGCGAGGCCGGAGCGGCCGGCGCCGAGGGCGAAGACGCGGCGCCCGTCGCGGATCACGTGGGCGGCCTCGTCCAGGCGTGCGGCGAGGTCGGGGTCGGTGAGCGCCTGGGCGACGCGGGCGTTCTCGTCGGAGATCAGCGTCACGGCGGCGGCCACGTCGACGGGGGAGTCGCCGGTCGGGCGGGGGTGCGTCGAGTTCGTCACCCTTCGAGGGTGCTCCTCGCGGCCCGTCCCTGAAGCCCACCCGACGGGTGGACTCGCCTACCCATCCGAGCAGGTCGTCGTCCCGCGGGCCGCGGATCGGGTGGGCGTACGGTGGCGGGATGCCGTCCCGGACCCACCCCGTCGCTCCCTCCGCCCGCCCTGCCGCCGCATCCGCCGACGCCGTCGCGCTGCTCGACGGGCTGCACGACGCGCTCGCCGCCCCGCTGCAGGAGGTGGCCGGCGCGCTGTCGGGCATGCTGCAACCTGTGGTCGCGCACCGCGCCCTCGTGGTCTTCACCGAGGACTGCACCGGCCGCCCCCGCAAGAAGGCGGGCGAGGCGGAGGTCGTGGAGAACGTGACGATCGCCGAGCTCGACCGGATCCTCGCGAGCCTGGCGGACGGGTCCGACGATGCCGGCTCCGCCTGGGCCGTCGAGCACCGCGTCGGCGGCCGGCCGCGCACGGTCGCCGCCTGGCGGGCGGACACGGGCGCGCTCCTCGTGCTGGTGGATCCCGTGGCCGCGCACGACGACGTGCCCGCCGCCCGCGAGCTGGTGCGCGCCCTGTGGCGGAGCGTCGCCCACGGGATCCGGCAGCAGGTCGCCGCGGCGCCGCCCGCGTACCTCGCGGAGGCGCGCGCCGTGTCCTCGGAGCGCGCCCGCGTCGTGGCCGAGCTGGGCGACGCGCACGCCACCACGCTGGAGTCGCTGCTCGCCGTGCTCCGCTCCTCCCGCACGGGCGACGCGGCCGCCCGGCAGACCGCGGCCGACCTCGCCACGAACGCCATGGTCGAGCTGCGCGCCGCGAGCGACCGCGACCGCTCGCTCGGCGAGGAACCCGTCGCGCGCGCATTCGCCCGCCTCCGCGACGACCTCCGCCCGCTCGTCCGCTTCCGCGACCTCGACGTGCAGTTCGTCGAGCCGCCCGTGGACGGGCGCGCGCTCCCGGGCGAGGTCGCGCACGCGGGCCGGGCCATCGTCCGCGGCGCCGTGCTCGCGCTCGTCGAGCAGCCGGACGTGACGCGCGTGCGGATCCAGTGGGACTGCGACGGCAGCAACCTCCTCGTCGGGATCCGCGACGACGGCGCGGGAGCCACCACCGCCGACCTCGACGCGCTCCGCCGGCTCACCGACCGCGTCGCCGCGCTCGACGGCGCGCTGGACGTGACGGCGACGCCCGGCTGGGGATCCGAGATCGCCGTGCGCCTGCCCCTCGACGCGCCCGCCGCGGGCCTCGACGCCGCGGGGGAGGCGGGGCTCAGCGCACGGGAGCGGGAGGTGCTCGCGCTCGTCGCCGGCGGATCCCGCAACCGCGCCATCGCGACCTCGCTCGGGATCAGCGAGAACACGGTGAAGTTCCACGTCGCGAACCTGCTGCGGAAGATGGGCGCGTCCACCCGCGCGGAGCTCGCGGGGCTCGTGCGGGGCTGAGGCGGCGCACCGGCGGCGCGACAGCGGGACGGCGCTCGCAGCCGATGCCGGAGTTAACCCCACGGAAACCTCAGCTCCGTAAGGTATTGAGCACCGCCGCCCGCTCGAACGAGGATGTCCCCGCATGCGCTCAGCTCCCACCCGCCGCTCGTCCGGAGCCGCGCGCTCCGGCGCCCTCGCCCTCGTGGCGGGCCTCTCCGCCACCGCGGTCCTCGGCCTCGGCGCCGCCCCCGCGTCGGCCGCGGAGGGCGACGTCGCCATCGACGTCTACTCCATCAACGACTTCCACGGCCGGCTCGAGACCACCTCGTCCACCGCAGGCGCCGCCGTGATCTCGGGCGCGTTCCAGCAGGCGAAGGCCGAGAACCCGAACAGCACGCTCATCAGCGCGGGCGACAACGTCGGGGCGTCCACCTTCACGTCGCTGTCCCAGCAGGACGAGCCGACGCTCGACGCGCTCAACGCCATGGGCGTCTCCGTCTCCACCCTCGGCAACCACGAGTTCGACCAGGGCCGCGACGACGTGGACGGCCGCGTCACGGATCACTCGGACTTCCCGTACATCTCGGCGAACCTCTACGAGAAGGGCACGGAGGAGCACGCCTACGCCGCGTACGACGTGCAGGACATCGACGGCGTGCGCGTCGCGTTCGTCGGCGCGACGACCGAGGCGCTGCCCGAGCTCGTGAGCCCGGCCGGGATCGCGACGCTCGACGTCGGCAGCGTCGTCGACGCGTCCACCGCGACCGCCCGCGCGCTCCGCGACGGCGACGACGCGAACGGGGAGGCCGTCGTCGTCGTCCTCGTCGTGCACGAGGGCGCGTCCACCTCCGACGAGTCCTCCCTCACCGACGACTCGGTCTTCGGCCGCATCGTGACGGGCGTGCAGGCCGACGTCGACGCCGTGATCTCCGGCCACACGCACCTCGGCTACGACTACGAGCTGCCGGTCGCGGGCAAGGCCCTGCCGCTGCCCGTGCTGCAGACCGGGAGCTACGGCACCAACCTCGGGCACCTGTCGCTCACGGTGGATCCCGCCACCAAGGCCCTCACCGCCATCTCCTCCGAGCTCGTCCCGCTGCTCACCGCGGACGGGAAGCCGGCGTTCCCAGCGGATCCCGCGGTGCAGCGCATCGTCGACGACGCGGTCGCGAAGGCCGAGGTCATCGGCAGCCGCACGGTCGGCGAGATCACGGGCGACATCACGCGCGCCCGCCAGGCGGACGGCTCCGAGAACCGCGGCGGCGAGTCCACCATCGGCAACCTCGTCGCCGACGCGCAGCTGTGGGCGACGCAGGCGGACCTCGGCACCGAGATCGCGTTCATGAACCCGGGCGGCGTCCGCCAGGACCTCACCGTCGCGTCCTCCGGCGCGGGCGACGCGGAGGGCGAGGTGACCTACAAGGAGGCCGCCATCGTGCAGCCGTTCGCCAACACGCTCACGACCGCGAAGATCACGGGCGCGGGCATCAAGGCGGTGCTCGAGCAGCAGTGGCAGCCGGAAGGGTCCTCGCGGCCGTTCCTCAAGCTCGGCCTCTCGCGCGACCTCACCTACACGTACGACCCGACGGCCGCACGCGGCGAGCGGATCACGGGCGTGTTCTTCCAGGGCGAGCCGGTGGATCCCGAGCGCGTCTTCACGATGGTCGCGAACAGCTTCCTCGCGGAGGGCGGCGACAACTTCACGGAGCTCGCGAACTCGACCGAGCAGAGCGACTCCGGCCGCGTCGACCTCACCGCGTTCGTCGACCACATCACCGAGTTCTCGCCCGTCGAGCCCGACTCGGCGACGCGCTCCATCGGGATCGTCGACACCACGGGTGCCGCGCCCGCGGCCGGACAGGAGCGCTCCTACGAGCTCTCCTCGCTGCTCATCTCGAACGCGCCCGTGCAGGACACCGAGGTCGTGACGCTCATCGACGGCGAGGAGGTCGCGCGCACGCCGATCGACGCCGCCGTGGTCGACACGACCGACGAGCAGGGCCGCGCGAGCGTCCGGTTCACGGTGCCGGCCGACCTCGCCGCGGGAGCGCACCAGCTCGCGTTCCTGCTGCCGAGCACGGGCGCCTCGGTGATGTACGCGCTCGACACGCAGGCGGGATCCGTCGTCCCGTCCGGGACGGGCACGGTGCCCGCGCCGAGCTCCGAGCCGATGCTCGCGGCGACCGGATCCGAGTCCGGACCCGTGCTCGGGACCTCGCTCGCGGCGCTCGCCCTGGGCCTCGGGCTGGTGGCCTTCCGCCGCCGGATGTCGGCGGCCGCGCGCCGCTGACGGTCGCGGATCCCCGGGACGGAGCGGGTGCCGGGCGACCGGCGCCCCGCCCCGCCAGCAGCATCCGCCGCCGGTCGGCCCGCCCCGACCCCGGCCTACGCTGGAGCCGTGTTCGAACTCCACCACCTCAGCGCCCAGGACCAGTGGGACCAGCTCCAGCGCGGCGAGGTCACCCCGACCGAGCTCGTCACCCACTACCTCGAGCGCATCGAGCGGCTGGATCCGGGCCTCGGCGCCTTCACGACCGTCACCGCCGACCGTGCCCTGGAGCGCGCGCGGTTCGTCGAGCGCGAGGTGCCGCGCACCGCGCCGCTCTGGGGCCTGCCCTTCGGCGACAAGGACCTCTCCGAGCGCGCCGGCGTCCGCACCACCTTCGGCTCCCGCCTGTTCCGCGACCACGTCTCCGACCGCACCGACGCGATCCCGCAGGCGCTCGACGACGCGGGCGGCATCAGCCTCGGGAAGACGAGCGCGCCCGAGTTCGGCCTGCCGTCGTACACGGAGAGCCTCGTCGCCCCGCCCGCGCGCACGCCCTGGGACACGACCCGCGGCGCCGGCGGATCCAGCGGGGGAGCGGCCGTCGCGGTCGCCGCGGGCCTGCTGCCCTTCGCGCCGGGATCCGACGGCGGCGGCTCGGTCCGCATCCCCGCGGCGGCCACCGGCCTCGTCGGCCTCAAGCCCTCGCGCGGCCTGGTGCCCGCGGGATCCGGGCAGGAGTCGCTCGCGGGCCTCGTGGTCCCCGGCCCGCTCGCGCGCAGCGTCGCCGACGCGGCCATGCTGCTCGACGCGATGATCGGCCGGGTCAACGGCCGCATCCCGCACCCGTTCACGCTGCGTGCGCCCGAGGACGCGGACGGCGATCTGCTCGGCGCGGCCGTCCGCGGCGAGGGCCGCTTCCAGATCGGCGTGATGACCACGACGCCGTGGGACGACGCCTACGAGATCGTCCGCGACCCCTCCGCCGACGACGCCCTCGCGCTCGCCGTGCGCGAGCTGTCGACCATGGGCCACGGCCTCGAGGACCTCGCGCTCCGCCCGGATCCGACCTACGCGCCCGCGTTCCGCACCATCTGGCAGGCGGGCGCCGCGGGGATCCCGGCCGCGGGCGCCCAGCTCGAGCTCCTCGAGCCGCTCACGCGCTGGCTCGTCGAGCGCGGCCGGGCGCTCTCCGCGCGCGACCTCGCCCGCGCGCTCGCCCAGCTCGCCGCGTACGAGCGCAGCGTCATCGCGCAGTTCGCGCACGTGGACGCCGTGCTCACGCCCGCGCTCGCGCAGGAGCCTCGGCCGGTCGGCTGGTACGACGCCGAGGACGGCGAGCGGAACTTCGCGCAGCAGGTGCGGTACACGCCGTACACGTCGTTCGCGAACGTCACGGGCCTGCCCGCGATCACGCTGCCCGTGCACCTGACCGACGACGGCCTGCCCATGGGCGTGCAGCTCATCGGGCGGCCGGGCGGCGAGGCGACCCTCCTCGCGATCGGCCGGCAGCTCGAGCGGCGGCTGCACTGGCAGCGACGGCACCCGCCGCAGTGGTGAGGCGGCGGGTCAGCCCAGCCCGCTGATCCCCTTGACGATCGCCGAGACCGCGCCGCCGAACGCGAGCACGACGACGGCCGCGCGGGCGCCGCGCGTCGGGATCCGGGGGCCGAGGAGCGTGCCCGCCCCGATCCCCGCGAGCATCGTCACGATGATGCCCACCCACGCCGCCGTCCCCAGGTCCGGCCAGCGCTCCGGCGCGATGAGGAGCTTCGTGAGGAGGGACGACGCGCCGACCGTGACGAAGAACGGCTGGAGGGTCGCCGCGAAGGCCCGCTGCTCCCAGCGGCTGACGACCGCGTAGACGCTGAGGCTCGGCCCGCCGATGCCGGCCGCCGCGTTCATGACGCCCGACGCGAAGCCGAAGCCCGCCATGACGCCCGGCCCGTCGACCACGCGCGTCGTGCGCCGGAGCACGAGCGAGGTGGTGAGGGCGGCGATGAGCAGCAGGCCGATCCCGATCTCGAGCACCTCGTCCTGCAGCAGGTAGGCGAGGAGGGCGCCGGGCACGATCCCCACGAGCGCGGGGATCGCGAGGAAGAGGTAGCGCCGCCACTCCACGTGCCGCCGGACGCCCGCCAGGATGATCGCCGCCGACAGCGCGCCGCACAGGTTCACGATGAGCACGCCGTCGAAGGGGCCGAGCAGGATCACGAGCACGGGCGAGACGACGAGCGCGAAGCCGAGCCCGGTGACGCGCTGGGCCACGGCGCCCACGAAGACGGCGGCGAGGACGAGGGCGGACACGATGACATCCTCCCGTGGATCCGCCGCCCGATCGTGCCGCCGCCCTCGCCCCCTGAGGTAAGGCATGCCATACTTAGGCTGTGCTTACCTCCACCGCGACCCTCGCCAGCAGCACGGCAGAAGCCTCGGCCGTGGTCGAGGAGCAACCCGCGGTCGAGCGCCCCGCCTACCGGCCGTTCGCCGCGCGTGTGGCCCGCACCGAGCGCATCAGCCCCACGTTCCTCCGGATCACGTTCCAGAGCGACGACCTCCGCGACTTCGGCGACGAGTGCCTGGACCAGCGCATCAAGCTGCTGCTGCCGGTCGCCGAGCACGGCCTGCCCGACCTCACCGGCGTCGGCGGCGACGACTGGTTCGCCTGGTGGCGCGCGCTGCCCGACGCCGAGCGCAACCCGCTCCGCACCTACACGTCCCGCGCCGTCCGCCGCGAGCTCGGCGAGGTCGACGTGGACTTCGCGCTCCACGGCGACATGGGCCCCGCCTCCCGCTGGGCCGGCCAGGCGCAGCCCGGCGACGAGATGGTGATCATCGGCCCCGACGCCATCAGTCCCGCGCGCGGCCTCGGCATCGAGTGGCACCCGGGCGCCGCCCGCTCCCTGCTCCTCGCGGGCGACGAGACGGCCGCGCCCGCCATCTGCAACATCCTCTCCTCCCTGCCCGACGACGCCGTGGGCTGCGCCTTCATCGAGGTGCCCGTCACGGGCGACCGCCTCGACGTTCGCGTGCCGAAGGGCGTGAACCTCACCTGGCTGCCGCGCGACGGACGACCGAACGGATCCCGCCTCGAGGAGGCCGTGCGCCACTGGGTCGACTGCCACGTGAAGGTCGGCGCCATCGCGGTCCCCGAGGTCGCGCTCGCCGACGACGCGCAGCCGCTGGCGGAGGACGACGCCGAGGGCATCGTGTGGGACGCGCCGGTCGTCCACGAGGGCTCCACGCTCTACGCATGGCTCGCAGGGGAGTCCGGCTGCATCAAGGCGATGCGCCGCTTCCTCGTGCGCGACACGGGCATCGACCGCCGCCAGGTCGCCTTCATGGGCTACTGGCGCGCGGGCGCGGCGGAGGGATCCTGACCATGGCCGGAGCCACCCGCTCGCGCACGCGCAAGGACGTGAGGCGCCATGTGCTGCTCGTCACGGACGAGACCGGCCTCTTCGCGACGCAGGCCGCGCTCTCCGCGCTGCCCCTGTGCACGCGCGGCAGCGTGTTCGTCGAGGTGCCCGACGCGTCCGTCGAGGTCGCGCTCGCGCACCCGCCGCGCATGGTCGTCACCGTGATCGCCCGCGAGGGCCGCGGGATCGACGGTGCGCCCGCGGAGCCGATGGCCGCGGTCGCGCGGGCGGTCGGCGCGTGGGCCAGCGAGATGATGGTCTTCTCGGCGCCGATCTCCGACGAGCACCCGGTCACCGAGGTCAGCGTGCTGCTCGGCGGGCACGTCGGCGGCCACGACGACCTGCTGCACCTGCTCGCGACGCGCTGACGCGGATCCGCCGGGCGCGTGTGGGGCGACGTCGGGTCAGCGACGGACGGCCTCGGCGGTCCCCGCCGCCAGGTCCAGGGCGGCCCACAGGTCCCGCCCGAGCTGCGGGTCCGCGGCCTGCGCGGTCGTCTTCCCGTCGGGCGTGAGCTGGTCGAAGTACGTGCCGTTCGGCGCGCCCAGGTCGGGCACCGACGCGAGCTGCACCAGGGGCACGGCGCCCGCCTCGGCGGAGATGCCGTAGGCGCCCATCGACAGCGCGAGCAGCGCCTTCATCACGGTGCTGTCGGATCCGAACGACGTGCGCACGAGCCCCGGGTGGAACGAGCACGCCTCCATGCCGCGCGGGCCGACGCGCTCCGCGAGCGTGCGCATCATCAGGATCATCATCGCCTTCGACGTGCCGTACGCCTGCCAGCCGCCGAGCCAGGGGCGCTTCCGCCAGTCGAGGTCGTCGAGGCGCACGCGGCCCCAGAGGTTCGCGCGGCTCGCGGTGCCGATGACGCGCACCGGGCTCTCGTCGGCGCGGAGCGCGTCCTGCGTCTCCTCGAGGCGCGGCAGCAGGAGGCGGGTGAGGAGGAACGGCGCGAGGACGTTGCGCTGGAACGTGGTCTCGTGGCCGTCGCCCGTCATGGCGCGGCGCGGCACGAGGCTGCCGGCATTGAGGGCCAGCACGTGGATCCGCGGGCACGTCTCCAGGAGCGTCGCCGCCAGCGCGCGCACCTCGTCGAGCCGGTCCATGTCGGCGAGCACGTGCCGCGCACCCAGCTCGGCGGCGATGCCGCGCGTGCGCTCCGGATCGCGCCCGACCACGACCACGTCGGCACCGCGGTCGTGCAGCTCGCGGGCGGCGATGCGGCCGATGCCGGAGCTCGCTCCCGTGATGACGACCGTGCGGCCGTCGAGCGGGCCGGTCACCGGTACCCGCCCTTCTCGAGGCCCGCCTCGATCTCGAACCGGTTGCGCAGCGGGTCCCGCCCCGCCCACCAGTAGAGCAGCGGCATGAGCAGCCCGTACCTGCGCCACTGCGTGACGTGGACGGCCTCGTGCTCGAGCACCGCGGGTCCCGCGTTGTCGCGCGTCAGGTAGACGCGGCCGACGCACGTGCCACCGCGCCCGAAGACCCAGGACGGCAGGCCGGTGAGGACGATGAGGTCGCCGTGGCGGCGCACCTCGCCCGTGCTGAGCGGGAGGCCGATGGCGAGCGCGACACCCGTCGCGACGCCGCTGCCCGCGCGCGAGACGGGGGAGTCCAGCAGGACGCCGCGGACGGCGCCCGCGACGGCGCCGACGCTGGAGCGGATCACGCGGTCGGCCGCCCGTACGTCTCGAGCAGGCGCAGCCACACCTCGCTGATGGTGGGGTACGACGGCACCGCGTGCCAGAGGCGCGTGAGCGGCACCTCGCCGACGACCGCGATCGTGGCGGAGTGCAGCAGCTCGGCGACGTCCTGGCCGACGAAGGTGACGCCGACGATCACGCCGCGGTCCTCGTCGACGACCATGCGCGCCTTCCCCGTGTAACCGTCCGCGTGCAGGCTCGCGCCCGCGACGGATCCGAGGTCGTAGTCGACGACGCGCGTGCGGATGCCGGCCTCCTCCGCCGCCTTCGCGGTGAGGCCGACGCTCGCGACCTCCGGGTCGGTGAACGTCACCTGCGGGACGGCGCGGTGGTCGGCCGTCGCGACGTGGACGCCCCACGGGGAGTCGTCGACGGTGTCGCCGGTCGCGCGCGCCGCGATGACCTCGCCGGCCGCGCGTGCCTGGTACTTGCCCTGGTGGGTGAGGAGCGCGCGGTGGTTGACGTCGCCGACGGCGTAGAGCCACGGCGTCTCCGCGTTGACCTCGCCCGTGACGAGCATCGTGTCGTCCACGTCGAGGTACGCGCCGGCCTCGAGACCGACGGTGTCGAGGCCCAGGTCCTCGGTGCGCGGGGTGCGGCCGGTGGCGACGAGCACCTCGGCGGCCGTGACGGTGGATCCGTCCGTGAGCTCGACGGTGACCTCGTCGCCGTCGCGCGTGACGCGGGAGGGCGATGCCCCGAGGCGCACGTCGACGCCCATGTCCGTGAGGCTGTCGCCGACGAGCTCGCCCGCGAAGGGCTCCTGGCCGGTGAGCAGGCCGCTGCGGGCGACGACCGTGACGGCGCTGCCGAGCGAGGCGAAGGCCGTGGCCATCTCGGCCGCGACCACGCCGCCGCCGATGACGACGATCGAGGTAGGCATGACCTCGACGCTGGTGGCCTCGCGGCTCGTCCACGGCTGGGCCTCGGCGAGGCCGGGGATGTCGGGGAGGAGCGCGGCGGTGCCGGTGCTCACGGCGACGGCGTGCGTCGCCTCGTGCTCGGTCGTGGATCCGTCGGGCGCGGTGACCGTGACGCGGCGCGGTCCGGAGATGCGGCCGTGGCCGCGCGCCAGATCGATGCCGATGCCCTCGAGCCAGCTCACCTGGCCCTCGTCGGACCAGGAGCTGGTGAAGGAGTCGCGGCGCTTCAGCACGGCGGCGACGTCGAGCTCGCCCGTCACGGCCTCCTCCGACCCGGCGACGGCGCGCGCGGCGCGGAGGGCGCTGCCGGAGCGGAGCAGCGCCTTGCTCGGCATGCAGGCCCAGTAGGAGCACTCGCCGCCGACGAGCTCGGACTCGACGACGAGCACGCTGAGCCCGCCCTGCTTCGCGCGGTCGGCGACGTTCTCGCCGACGGGGCCGGCACCGATGACGATGAGGTCGTAAGAAGTCATGGACCCGACCCTACGCCGGGCGTCCCGGGCATCGGCCGGGCGGGTTCGGTCGACGGATCAGCGGCCGACGAAGTCCGCGGGCCGGCGCTCCGCGGCGGCGCGGATGCCGCGCGCCGCGTCCTCGGATCCCGCGAGCCGCACGAGCTCGGCGGGCAGCGCGGCGGCCGCGACCTCGGGCCCGTCGCGGAGCCCGGCGCGCGCGTTGCGGAGCGTCGCCTGCACGGCGAGCGGGGCCTGCGCGGCGATGCGCTCGGCGACCCCGATGGCCGCCGTGAGCTGCTCCCCGTCCGGCACCACGAGCTGCACGATGCGCATGCGCCTGGCCTCCTCGGCGTCGAAGAGGTCGCCCGTGAGGATCCAGCGCATGGCGTCGCCCCAGCCCGCGACGGCCGGGAAGCGGAGGGTCGCGCCGCCGAAGGGCAGGATGCCGCGCGCGACCTCGATCTGCCCGAACCGCGTGCCCGCGGCCGCCACCACGACGTCGCTCGCGAGGGCCAGCTCGATCCCGAGCGTGAGGCACGTGCCCTGGACCGCGAGGACCACGGGCTTGCCGACGCCGTCGCCGACCATCCGCCACGGGTCGACGCCGTCGTCCGGCACCGTGTCGAGGCCGCCGCCGGGGCCGCGGCCGATGTGCGGGGCCACGTCGGCGAGGTCGAGCCCGCCCGTGAAGTGGTCGCCGACCGCGTGCACCACGCCGACCCGCAGCTCCGGATCCCTGTCGAGCAGGCCGTACGCGCTCGCGAGCTCGCGGAGCATCCGCATGTCGGCGGCGTTGCGCTTGGCCGGCCGGTCGAGGCCGATGAGCAGCAGGTGCCCGCGCCGCTCGACGCGCACGCGGGGGGCGTCGTCGGCCGGGGGCCCTGCGGGGGATGCGGTGCGGGCGTCGTCACTCACGGCGGTCTCCTTCGATCGTCCGTCCCAGACTCGCAGGGCGAGGCGGGCGGCGCGACCTCCCGGTCGGGTCACACGGGCCCGGTGAGCGCCCCGATGATCCGCAGGA
Organism: Clavibacter californiensis; assembly: GCF_021952865.1. Lineage (NCBI taxonomy): Bacteria > Bacillati > Actinomycetota > Actinomycetes > Micrococcales > Microbacteriaceae > Clavibacter > Clavibacter californiensis. Next base: position 1,588,140 of record NZ_CP040792.1, read on the forward strand.
TGGTGCCCATGTCGTCCACGGCCGCAGCGGGGGAGGACGGCGCGAACTCGGTGATCCCGGCGCCCGCGAGCCCGAACGACCGGCGCAGCGCCTTGATCGACTCGGTGACGGCCTGCACGTCGAGCCCGAACGGCTCCGGGTGGCCGACGCCGGACATCCCGCCCGGGTCGAGCACGTCGAGGTCGACGTGCACGTAGACATCGGCGGCGCCGGTCGCCCGCACGGCAGCGACGAGCGACTCGGGACCCACCTCCTCGGCGTCGACGAGCGCGATGCCGCGCGAGTCCACGAGCTCGGACTCGGCGTCGTCGAGCGCGCGCACGCCGGCGAGCACGACGCGGTCGGCCGTGACCGCGCCCGCCGGGAGCTCCAGCCCGTCGACGCCCTCGCCGATGACGGCGCGCAGCACCATCCCGTGGAAGGCGCCGCTCGGCGACGACGCGGGGGAGTTGAGGTCGGCGTGGGCGTCGAGCCAGACGACCGCGAGCCCGGGGTGCGCCGCGGCCGCGTGCCCGATGGCCGCGATCTCCACGCCGCAGTCGCCGCCGATGGTGACGACGGGGCCGGATCCGGACGCGGACACCGCCTGGAGCGCCGCCTCCTGGCGCGTGCGCACCGCGAGCAGCGACGCGTAGCGGAGGACTCCCGTGCCGAGCGACTCGCCGGCCTCGACGGGCACGTCCACCACCCGCGTGGCGGATGCGGGCAGGTCGCCGCGTATCGCCTGCGCCCCGTCCGCGAGCCTCATGGCGCGGGACGAGCCCGAGCCCTGCCATTGGGGGACGACGACGAATGAGGCGGGCACGTGCTCAGTATCCCGTGCGGCGCCGGACATGGCGACGCCCGTCGCCTGCGGTCGTGGCCGCGGGCGACGGGCATCGTCGTGGGGAGGAGCTGTCGCTCCGCCCGGCTACTGCATGTCGCGGTAGCGCTTGGCCTCGGCGAGCGCCTGGCGGAGGCTCGCGGCGTCGAGCTTCGGGCCGTAGCCGGGGGTGTCGCGCTGGATGCGCCAGCCCTCCGCGAGGGGTCCGGCGTCGACCGCGTCGTAGCCGAAGGAGTCGAGGATCGAGGTCACGGTCGCCTTCGCCTCGGCGTCGTCGCCCGCGATCACGAGCGCGCGGCGGCCAGGCGTGCCGGCGGGGGTGCCGTGCTCGGTGAGGTCGGCCGCGTAGATGTGGTTGAAGGCCTTGACGACCTTCGACTCGGGCAGGTGCCGCTGCAGCATCTCCGCGGTCGTCGTGGTCTCGTCGTCGAGCTCGGCGATGTGGCCGTCGCGCTCCGGGTAGTAGTTGTCGGTGTCGATCACGATCTTGCCGGCGAGCGGCGCGACGGGGACGCTGCCGATGTTCTTGAGCGGGATGGTGACGACGACGATCTCGCCGGCCTCCGCGACCTCCTGGACGGTGGCGGCGCGGGCGTGCTCACCGAGCTCGTCGACGAGCTCGGTGAGGGTCTCCGGGCCGCGCGAGTTCGCGATGACGACGTCGTGGCCGGTGGAGGTGAAGAGGCGGGCGAGCTGGCTGCCGATGAGTCCGGCGCCGATGATTCCGATGTTGGTCATGGTGAGGGGAACCGGATCCACGGGGGCGGCATTCCCCGCCGGGACGACGACGGGCGCCGCTCCCGGAGGATGCGGCGCCCGTCGTGGCGTGCGGCTACTCGCCGGACGTGACCTGCTTCGGCGCGGATCCGCCGGACTTGAGCGCGGCCAGGCGCGCCTCGACCTCGGTCAGCTCGCCGAGGTCCTCGAGCTCCTCGAACTGCGCGTCGAGGCTGGAGGCCTGCAGCTCCTCGGCGCCGCGGACGCGGGCCTCCTCGCGGCGGATCTTCTGCTCGAAGCGGCTGACCTCGCTGGTCGGGTCCATGATGTCGATGCTCTTCATGGCGTCCTGCACCTGCGACTGCGCCTGCACCGTCTTCTGGCGGGCGTTCAGCTCGTCGCGCTTCGACGACAGCTGCTGGAGCTTGTTCCGCATCGTGTCGAGGCCCTGCTTGAGCTTCTCGACGACCTCGGTCTGCGACGCGATGGTGGGCTCGGCGCCCTTCGCCTCGCTCTCCGACTGCATCTGGCGCTGCAGCGCCACGCGGGCGAGGGCGTCGAACTTGTCGGCGTTCGGGGTGTTGCCGGCGTTCCGGTACTCGTCGGCCTTGGTGCTCGCGGCGAGGGCCTTGCGGCCCCAGTCCTGCGCGGCCTGGACGTCCTCGCGGTGGTCGTCCTCGATCATCCGCAGGTTGCCGATGGTCTGGGCGACCGCGCTCTCGGCCTCGCGGATGCTCTCCGTGTAGTCGCGGACCATCTGGTCCAGCATGAGCTGCGGGTCCTCGGCCTGGTCGATGAGGTTGTTGATGTTGGCCTTCGCGAGCTGGGCGATGCGGCCGAGGATGGACTGCTTGGACATGGGTGCTGCTCCTTCTCGTCTGGTGCTTCGTCGGAATGGGTTGATCATGGGTCGCTCTCGTTCTCGTCGTCGTGCTGGTCGTCGCTAGAAGTCGCCGCCGCTGAAGCCGCCGCCTCCGCCGAAGCCGCCGCCGCTGAAGCCGCCGCCTCCGCCGAAGCCCCCGCCGCTGAAGCCGCCGCCTCCGCCTCCGCCACCCCAGCCGCCGCCTCCGCCGCCTCCGCTGAGCAGGCCGCCGATGATGCCGCCCATGATCGCGCCGCCGAAGGCGTCCCCGCCGCCGCGCCCGCCCATCATGCCGCCGCCGTAGCCGCCGCCCTGGTCGAGGTCGCGCTGCGCGGCCTCGATGGCCTGCGCGGCGTACGAGGTCGCGGCCTGGGACGCGGCGACAGCGCGCACGGGATCCCGCGGAGCGGCCTCGTGCGCGTCGTCGAGCGCGCGCTGCGCGTGCGCGAGACGCGTGCGGGCCTCCTCGCCGACGCCACCGCGGCGCGTCGAGATGAAGTCGCGCGCCGTCGCCACCTGGCTCTCGGCGGTCGACAGCGCCCGGGGCAGGTAGCCGACCGCGCGCTGCACCTGCTCCTGCTGCTCCCGCACGGGCGCGAGCGCCTCGTCGAGCCGGGCCTCGGCCTCCTGCAGCAGCGTGACGCTCGTGAGCGGATCCGCGAGCCGGCCCTGCAGCGGCGTGGCGTCGGCGATGGCCTGCTCGGCCGCCTCCACCAGACGGGTCAGCTCCGGCATGCGCCCTCCGCGCTGGGCGGCGCGGGCGTCCTGGATGTCGCTGCGGACGTCGGCGATCTCCTCCTGCACGCGCGTGGACGCGTGCTCGAGGTCGGACGAGACGCGGTCGACGCCGTCGAGGAGCTTGCCGGCCTGCCCCACCGCCTGCTGCGCCGCGCGCACCTTCACCGCGATCTCGCCCGTCGAGGCGCTGTCGCCCGCGCGGATGGCCTCTGCGGCCTCCTGCGCGGTGTCGGTCGCGAAGGAGAGGAGCGAGCGCGCCTGGTCGACGTTGCCGGTGACGGTCGTCATCGACGGGCCGGCGTAGCGGCGACCGAGGAGGTCCACCGCCTCCTGCGTCCGCTCGATCCGGGTCTTCAGCGACTCCGCGTCGGTGACGATGGCGGCGAGGGTCTGCGGCGCGTTCTTCTCGAGCGCGCGCAGCTCCTCGAACGACTCGGCCTGGGCCTCGAGCTCGGCCCGCGCCTCCTCGCACAGGTCGACGATGCGGGCGGCCCAGGTGCGGCGCTCCTCGTCGGTGTCCTCGATCGTGTCGTCGAGCTTCTGCTTGAGGGCGAACGCCTCGCGGACCTTGCCGCCCGCGGACGCGAGCACCTCCCGGTACGGGCCGACCGCGCCGGATCCGAACTCCGCCTCGGCGAAGCCCACCTCCTGCTCGCTGGTCTCGAGCGCGTCGTCGAGCTGCACGAGCATGCTGCCGGCGCGCTGCTCTGCGGTCCGCATCTCCTCGAGCACCGCCTGCCGCTTCTGCGCGACGGCCTTCCGCTTCTTGCGGCGGCCGACGAGCGTCGTGGCGACGGCTGCCACGAGGATCGCGCCCAGCACGAGGAGGAGGACGAGGCCGAAGTCGATGCCGGAGGAGTTCCCGGACGACGGGGTGGCCCCGGTCCCCGACTCGGTGCCCGTGCCGGTGCGTGCCTGGGACTCGATGCCCTGCGCGGCCGCGACGGCGGCTCCTGACCAGTCGCTGTCCTGCAGCTCCGGCCGGATCCCGTTCTGCAGGAGCTGGTCGCGTGCGGACTCCGACAGCTGCGCGGGAGCCCCGAAGGAGACCTGCCGGCCGTCGACGGCGACGGCGAGCAGCGCGTCGGAGTCCCCGAAGCCGTTGGCGGAGTTCGTCGCGCGGCCCCAGGCCGCCTGATCCGCCTCCCCGGTGAAGGTGTCCACGTACGCGACATGGAGGGTGATCCCGGTGTCCGTCCGGAGCGTGTCGATCGCCTGCTGGATCTGCTGCTCCTGCGCGGGCGTCACCGCGTCGACCTGGTCGAGGATCGTCGCCCCGCCGAAGTCGACCGGCCCCGTCGCCTGCGCGGACATCGGCACCATGGCCCCGGCCAGGCCGAGCGCGAGCGCGGCCCCGATCAATCTCGCGGACCGCGGCATGCGACTCCTCCGTCGTCTCGAGTACGTTCTCCGTCCAGGCTAGTGGCGCGGGTGCGTGCGCTGGCCGTGAGGATCCGGGCCGCGCGGGTCACGCGAGCTCCGCCACGGTGCGGTCGCGGGGATCCCAGCGGCGGATGCCCGCGGCCCGGGCCTCGAGCGGGTCGACGCGACCGAGCACCGACACCGCCGCGCCGAGCTGCTCGGCCGTCAGCCGCAGGGCGATCGTGATGTGCGGCGTCCACGCACCCGGACGCGTGTGCGGGACGACCTCGACGGGCGCGGCGTCGGCATCCGCGTCGGCGTCCGCGTCGGCGTCCGCCTGGTCGACGGCCGCGTGGATCCGCGCGTGCAGGTCGAGCAGCGCCCGGTCGACCACCACCTGCCGCGCGAGCACGAGGCCCCGCGGCGGGACTCCGAGGACGACGAGGCCGCCGAGCCGGAGCGTCGGCAGCGGAGAGGAGGAGGCGAGGGCGCGGACGGCGTCGTCCGCGGATCCACCGAGCCCTGCAGCCGCCAGCAGCGTCACGTGCGGGCGGTTGCTCTCGCCCGCGTGGTCGGCGAGGCTCGGCAGGTCGGCGTCGGCGAGGGCGCGCCAGGATGCGCGGACCGCGGCGTCGGACGCCGCGTCCAGCGTGAGCTCGAGGCTGCCGGCGCTCAGGGGCGGGGCGGGGTCGCGGGCGGCGTGTGGCCCTGGCCGCGGCCGCCGTCCGGGCCGAGCTTCCGGAGCTGGTCGTCGGCGGCCTGACGGGCCTTCTGGATCTTGTCGGCGTGCTTGCTGCCGGTGGCCTTGTCGGCGATGCCGGACACCTTGTCGATGGCGGTGCGGCCGACGTCCTGGCCCTTGGACGTGCGCAGGAATCCGGTGGCGGCGGCGGCGATGCGGGACAGCTTCACAGGTGGTCTCCTCTTGAGGGGATCGGGTGGGCCGCCGTGCCCGGGCGGCGCGGCGGTCGTCCTGCGTCCATCCTGGCGTGCCGCGCCTGTGCCGGAGCGGGGAGTCTCCTCGGGAGAGGGAATGCGTCGGCGCTCCCGGCCCGTGGCGACGGCGCGGCGGGCCTCGTCGCCGGTGCTACCCTGGATCCGCGCTCGCGCGCACCCTGGCCCCCATAGCTCAGGGGATAGAGCACTGCCCTCCGGAGGCAGGGGCGGAGGTTCGAATCCTCCTGGGGGCACACCTTCCCATATCCCGTGTTGGTGCGGTGAGAGGCCGGTCCCGTCCGCGGGGCCGGCCTCTCGTGCGTCCGGGTGATCCGCGTCTCGCTCGTCGCCGCCGTCGCGGCTTCGCGCGCAGGCATCCTCGCCGGCGGATGGCGAGGGGCGACGACCGCTGCGCGAGATAGCGCGCACCGGCACGACGGAGGGGATCGCATCGACTCGACGCGCGCACGTGGCTTCTGGTGCGGCAGGGGCGGAGGACGCGTTAACACACGCGGCGGGGCCCGAGACGGGTCTCGGGTTCCCGCCGCGTGGTGCTGGGCCCAACTGGGGGAGCGGGCCTCGACACGAAGGTAGCGGCCGACCGGCGGGACGACCACGCCGCCCGGTACTGGAAAATTCCAGTGGTGCAGGGACCAATCCGATCCCCGCATCGCGACGAAACGCCGCTCCCCGGTCCGGCAGGACGCGCGGTCGCGCCGTCGCGCGGTGGCGCGTCCGAGCCGGTCGGCCGGGCATCCGTCGCCAGCCGGCCTAGGCTCGGCGCATGGCTGACGACGACGACTCCACCCCGGTCCGCGACCTCCTGAAGGGCGCGAAGCCGAAGCCGCACGACTTCCCCGAGCTCGACCCCGCGCACCTGCCGGAGGACCCGATCGACCTCGTCATCGACTGGATCCGCGACGCCGTCGCCCACGACGCCGCCGAGCCGAACGCGGTCGTCCTCGCGACCGCCGACGCGGAGGGTCGCCCGAGCGCGCGCACGCTGCTGCTCAAGGACGTGACGCCCACGGTCGACGACGAGCCCGGCGCCCTCTGGTTCTCCTCGCTGGCAGACAGCCCCAAGGGGCGCGACCTCGAGGCCAACCCGCGCGCGGCGCTCGTCGCGTACTGGCGGGAGCGCGGGCGCCAGGTCCGCGCCACCGGCCCCGTCTTCCACGGCGACCGCGAGGTGAGCGAGCGCGACTTCCTCGCTCGGCACCCGTCGTCGCGCGCCGAGGTCATCGCGGGCGACCAGAGCGAGCCGATGCCCGACGCCGCCGAGCGCGACGCGCGGATCGCCCGGGCCCGCGAGGCCGTGGACGCGGATCCGGAGCTCGTCGCCGAGTCGTGGCGCGCCTACGTGCTGCAGCCGACGGTCGTCGAGTTCTGGCAGGCGACCGAGGACCACGGGCAGCTGCGGATCATGTACCGGTCCGGTCCCGACGGGTCCTGGTCGCACACGCTCGTCTGGCCCTGACGCCCACCGCGGGGCGGCGCGTGCCTCGGGCGGCGCGTGCCGCGGTCGGGCCGTGTTGCGGAACATGACGCGCGGCGTGCGATCCCGCGGGCGACGCCGCACACTGGATCCATGCCCGCCACCCTCCGCCGCCTCGCCGTCGTGCAGGTGACCCGCTCGCGTCCCGAGGCCGCCGCCTACAACACGCTCGTGCAGGGCCTCAACGCGCGCGTCGCCGAGGTCGCCGACGCCGCGGGCTGGCTGGTCGAGAACATCGCCGCGGAGGACGAGGGCGTCGAGTCGCTGCTCGCGCGCACGCGAGAGGCCGACGCCGTCGTGATCATGGGCGGCGAGGACGTCGCCCCGCGCTTCTACGGCGGGCCCGCCGAGTACGAGGGCCGCTCGACGCACCGCGAGGTCGCCGACGCCGGGCAGATCGCGCTCGTCCGCCGCGCGGTCGCCGAGGGCACGCCGCTCCTCGGCATCTGCCGCGGTGCCCAGATCGTCAACGTCGCGCTCGGCGGCACGCTGCAGCAGCACATCGAGGGCGTGGGGGAGCACCGCAACGACGCCGAGGAGATCACGGCCGTGATGCGCGACCACGACGTGCGGGTCGCGGGGGACAGCCGGCTCGCCCGCGTGCTGGGATCGACCGACGTCGTCGTGCGGAGCGCCCACCACCAGGCGGTCGACCGGCCGGGCACGGGACTCCGCGTCGTCGCGGTCGCGCCCGACGGCGTGCCGGAGGCCGTCGAGCACGAGAGCGCGCCCGTCATCGGCGTGCAGTGGCACCCGGAGGACCCGGGCGCCGCGCGCGACCAGCTCCCCGCCCTGCTCGACGCGCTCGCCGAGGCTTGCGCGCTGCGGGAGCCCGTCGACCCGGCGCGCACCGCGGCAGCCTGAGCCGACACCTGCCGGGACGACCGCGGCGCGCGCTGGTCGGCTACGACGGCACCCCGCTCGCGGCGTCGGGATCCATCGGGCTCACGAGCGTGCGCTCGCCCGTGTGCTCGCCCGTGCACGAGCTGGGGCGGATCGCGCGGGAGACGCTCCTCGCGATCGTCGACGGCCGGGAGGCCGCGTCGCGGATGCTCGAGCCGACGCTCGTGGCGCGCGCGTCGACGGGACCTCACCCGGCCTGAGCGGCGGCTCGGGCGGGCGCGCGGGGCAGGCGCACCGGGCCGGGCGGATCCGATGCCACGATGGACGCATGCGCCGCGACGTCTCCTCCATGCTCGAGCTGCATGTCTCCGGCGAGAGCGAGATGGCCTTCGCGATCGCCGTCGCCCGGGGCGCCGACATCGCGTCCGAGCACCTCTCCTTCTCGCTCGACGGCCGCCCGATCGAGGCGACGGAGGTGGTCGACCGGCACGACACCCGGCTGCACGTCCTGACGACAGGAGCGGGAGCGCTCACGATGGAGTACCGCGCGACGGTCACCGGCCGCCGCGACCCCGCGCCCGTCGACGACGTCGACCTCTGGATCTACCGCCGCCCGAGCCGCTACTGCGAGTCGGACACGCTCTTCCCCACGGCCCGCGGCGAGTTCCGCGGCCTCGACGGGCTGCCGCTCCTCGCCGCCGTGCGCGCGTTCGTGGCGGAGTCGCTGCGGTACGCGCCGGGATCCAGCCTCCCGACCGACGGCGCCGTCCGCACCCTGCTCGCCCGCCGCGGCGTCTGCCGCGACTACGCGCACCTCGTGATCGCGATGCTCCGCGCGCTCGACGTGCCCGCGCGGCTGGCCGCCGTCTACGCGCCCGGCCTCAGCCCCATGGACTTCCACGCGGTCGCCGAGGCGTGGGTCGACGGCGCGTGGCACGTGGTGGACGCCACCGGGCTCGCGCCGCGGCAGAGCCTGCTGCGGATCTCCACGGGTCGCGACGCCTCCGACACCGCGTTCCTCACCAACACCCGCAGCCTCGTGACCATCTCGCGCATGGAGGTCATGGCCACCGTCGACGAGCTGCCGGTCGACGACGTCGCCTCGGCCGTGCGCCTGGGCTGAGCCGTCCGCCCCGGCTGAGGGGCCGGATCAGCCGCCGACGGTCTCCAGCACCGCGTTGCCGAGGTCGGCGTGGTCGCCCGGCTCGTAGAACGCGGCGGACCGCATGACGATCATGTGCTTCGAGGAGTAGATGGTGGAGACGCCGATCGCGTCCTCGAGCTCGAAGTAGGCCTCGACGCCGGAGGGATACCCGGCGATGGGATCGGCCAGGAGGATGGCCGCGTCGCGCCGGGACTGCAGCTCGGCGGCCACGGGCTGCGCCACGTCGATCTCGACCGCGGTGCCGTCGGACGACCGGAAGGCGCAGGCGATGCCCTGCATCGTGAGGACGTCGGCGCGCAGGCCGTCCGTCGAGGTGTCCGCCGGGAGCGCCTCGCTCGCGAAGCCGGGGCCGAACTCGGCGAGGTCGGGCAGGAGCTGGTCGCACGTGGTGCTGACCGGGGTGCCCTTCGGCGGCGCGGGCGTGGGGGAGGCGCTCGGACCTGTGGCGGATCCGCCGCCCGCCGCCTGCCCGCCGACCGCGCTCGCCGAGGGGTCGGGTGTCGCGGGCTGGAGCGGGGCGGGGTTCGAGCATCCGGCGAGGAGGAGGGCGACGGCGAGGCCGGCGGCCGCGACGGCCGGGACGGTGCGCTCGGAGTGGGTGCGTCGGGGCGTGGGGAGGCTGGCGGGAATGGTGGTGCTCCTTCGGATCCGGGCGCGCCGCGGGGTGCGACGCTCGGCGCGCAGCGACGGGCCGCGAGCGGGAGGCGAGATCGACACACTACCGAGACGCGGCGCGGCCCCGCTGGGACGCTCCCGGTGCACCGGGGAGGCCCCGCGCGGGCGCGTGCGCCGGGAGGTGCGGGTCGCGCCCGCCGGTAGGCTCTATCCCCATGACGACCCCTGACCTGACCGGCGCCCTGTTCGACATCGTGGCCCGGACGGCAGGACGACGACCGGGTGGCGACGCCCTCGCGCTCAGCCCCGACATGGTCGTGCTCGAGCGCCCGCGCAACCGCGACCACGGCGACTGGGCCACCAACATCGCCATGCGCATCGCGAAGCCGCTGGGCGAGAACCCGCGCACCATCGCGGCCGACATCGCCGAGGCGCTCGGCGAGCTGCCGCAGGTCGCGAAGGTCGACGTCGCCGGGCCCGGCTTCATCAACATCACCCTCGAGGCGGCCGCCGCGGGCGCCCTCGCGCGCACCATCGTCGACGCGGGCCCCGCGTACGGCCGCGGGCACACGCTCGACGGGATCCGCATCAACCTCGAGTTCGTCTCCGCGAACCCCACCGGCCCCATCCACCTGGGCGGCGTGCGCTGGGCCGCGGTCGGCGACAGCCTCGCGCGCATCCTCCAGGCCGAGGGCGCTGACGTCACGCGCGAGTACTACTTCAACGACCACGGATCCCAGATCGACCGCTTCGCGCGCAGCCTCCTCGCGAGCCACCTCGGCGAGGACACACCCGAGGACGGCTACGGGGGCGCCTACATCGGCGAGATCGCCGAGCGCGTCGTGTCGGGCTACGAAGGCGACATCGACGCCCTCCCGCGCGAGGAGCAGCAGGAGGTCTTCCGGAGCGCGGGCACCGAGCTGATGTTCGGCGAGATCAAGCAGAAGCTGCACGACTTCGGCGTCGACTTCGACGTCTTCTTCCACGAGGACTCGCTGCACGAGTCCGGCGCCGTCGACCGCGCCGTCGCGCGCCTGAAGGAGCTCGGCCACGTCTTCGAGGAGGACGGCGCCGTCTGGCTCCGCACCACCACGTTCGGCGACGACCGCGACCGCGTGGTCATCCGCTCCACGGGCGAGCCCGCCTACATCTCGGGCGACCTCGGCTACTACCTCGACAAGCGCGAGCGCGGCTTCGAGCAGAACATCATCATGCTCGGCGCCGACCACCACGGGTACGTCGGCCGCATGATGGCGATGGCAGAGGCGTTCGGCGACACCCCGGGCGTCAACCTCCAGATCCTCATCGGCCAGATGGTCAACCTGCTGCGCGACGGCGAGCCGGTGAAGATGAGCAAGCGCGCCGGTACCATCGTCACGCTCGACGACCTGGTGGACGCGGTGGGCGTGGACGCGGGCCGCTACTCGCTCGTGCGCTCCTCCGCCGACCAGAACCTCGACATCGACCTCGCCGTCCTCGGCAAGCGCACCAACGACAACCCCGTCTTCTACGTGCAGTACGCCCACGCGCGGACCTGCGCGGTGGATCGCAACGCCGAGGCCTCGGGCGTCGACCGCTCCGCCTTCGCGCCGGAGCTGCTCACGCACCCGACCGAGTCGGCGCTGCTCGGCCTCCTGCAGGAGTTCCCGCGCATCGTCGCCCAGGCCGCCGAGCTGCGCGAGCCGCACCGGGTCGCCCGCTACATCGAGGAGCTCGCGGGCTCCTACCACCGCTGGTACGACAGCTGCCGGGTGGTCCCGCGGGGCGACGAGGAGGTCACCGACCTGCACCGCACGCGCCTGTGGCTGAACGACGCGGTCCGGCAGGTGGTCGCCAACGGCCTCGACCTCGTGGGCGTCTCGGCCCCCGAGCGCATGTAGGGGAGCGGATCATGTCGGGTCGTTTCCAGGGCACGGAGGTCTTCGAGGCGCCCGAGCGGCGCGACCCGCGGGAGGCGAAGCGGCGCCGTCGCGGTCCGCGCGGCGGCACCGTGTTCATCTGGCTCCTCGTGCTCGTCGTGATCGGCGTCGGGCTCGCGTTCGGGCTGCGGATCATCGACCAGACCGTGCGCGGCGTCGCCCAGGACCAGGCCGAGAAGCAGATCGCCGACCAGCTGCCCGGGCGGATCACCGGGCGCGTGAACGTCGCGATCGAGGGCGACTGGGTCATCCCGCAGCTCATCCGCGGCACGCTCGACCGCGTCGTGCTCGACGGCCCGAACCTCCAGGCCGACGGCACGCCGTTCCAGGCGCACATCGTCGCGACCGACGTGCCGACCGACCAGGAGCGCACCGTGGGGGACGTGGTCGCCACCGTGTCCATGGACCAGGATCCCGCCAGCGCCCTCCTCGCGAAGACCGCGGGCACGCCGCCCGACCTGCGCTTCGGCGACGGCACGCTCGGCTACTCCGGCTCCACGCGGATCCTCGGCCTCACGCTCGGCTACACCGTGGCCGCGGAGCCCGTGCTGCGGGACGGATCCACGATCGTCATCACCCCCGCCGAGGTGGAGCTCCAGGCGGGGTCGCTGAAGGTCGACCTCGCGCAGACCATCCAGGGGATCCGCGACATCACCTACCCCGTGTGCGTCGCGCAGTACCTCCCCGCGGGCGTCCAGGTGCAGGACGTGACCATCGCGGACGGGCGCGCGTCGATGACCGTTCAGTCGTCCTCCGTGAAGCTCACGCGCGACTCGCTCGGGGTCACCGGCAGCTGCGGCTAGCCGCTCCCGGCCGGGCCCCGACGGCCGTCGTCACGTGGGCGGAGCCCCCGTCCCGCCTCGATAGGATGGCTCGCACCGCCCCCTTCGGCTCCAGGGACCACACCGGGTCCGCTCGCCATCCCGCACGTCCGCCCCGCGTACGAACAGGTGACCTCCGTGACCGCGAACCCGCTGGCCCCGTCCTGGCTGCAGCCCCCTGACGACGCGAACGCGCTGGATCCCGCCGTCTGGTCGCGTGGCACCGTCCGCGGCGACGACGGCGCCATCCGCATCGCGGGAGCGCCCGCGACCGAGCTCGCCGCGCGCTACGGCACGCCGCTCTACGTGGTGGACGAGGACGACGTCCGCTCACGCGCCGCGGAGACCCTCGCGGCGTTCACGCGCGAGGCGGCCGCCGTCGGCACGAGCGCGCGCGTCTACTACGCGGGCAAGGCGTTCCTCAGCATCGAGGTCGCGCGCTGGATGGTGGAGGAGGGCCTCCACATCGACGTCTGCTCCGGCGGGGAGCTGGCCGTCGCGCTCGCCGGGGGCGCGGATCCGGCCCGCCTCGGCTTCCACGGCAACAACAAGTCGGTCGCGGAGATCGACCGGGCCGTCGGCGCCGGGATCGGCCAGATCGTCGTCGACAGCGCGATCGAGGTCGAGCGCGTCGCCGCTGCGGCCGCAGCCCACGGCCGCGTCCAGCCCGTGCGCCTCCGCGTGAACAGCGGCGTGCACGCCCACACGCACGAGTACCTCGCCACGGCCCGCGAGGACCAGAAGTTCGGGATCACGCTCGCCGACGCGCCCGGCCTCGTCGCGCGGATCCGGTCGCTCGCGTCCCTCTCCTTCACGGGCCTGCACGCCCACATCGGCAGCCAGATCTTCGAGACCGACGCCTTCGTCGAGTCCGCCCGCCGGCTCCTCGACCTGCACGAGCGGCTGCTCGCCGAGGGCGCCGTGCCCGAGCTCAACCTCGGCGGCGGCTTCGGCATCGCGTACACCTCGGACGACCGGCCCGTGCCGGTGCCCGAGATCGCCCGGCGGCTCACGCGCATCGTCGGCGACGAGTGCGGCAGGCGGGGGATCCCGGTGCCGGTCATCGCGGTCGAGCCCGGCCGCAGCATCGTCGGCCCGTCCACCGCCACGCTCTACACGGTCGGCACCGTGAAGGACGTGCTCGTGACCGTGGGCGGCGTCGACGGCGCGGTCGCGGAGGCCTCCTCGGCGACGGGCGACGTCGAGGACCCGCGCGTCGCCGAGGAGGCCGAGACGGCCGTCCGCCGCTACGTGAGCGTCGACGGCGGCATGAGCGACAACGCGCGTCCCGCCCTCTACGGCGCGGACTACTCGGTGCGGATCGCGGGCCGGTCCTCGGCGGCGGATCCCGCCCTCGTGCGCATCGCCGGCAAGCACTGCGAGAGCGGCGACCTCGTCGTCCTCGCCGACTACCTGCCGGGCGACGTGCGCGCAGACGACCTCGTCGCCGTCCCCGCGACCGGCGCCTACTGCTGGGCGCTCGCGAGCAACTACAACTGGATCGGCCGCCCGCCCGTCGTCGCCGTGCGCGACGGCGAGGCGCGCGTCATCGTCCGCGGCGAGACCGAGGCCGACCTGCTGGCGCGCGACGCGGGCACGCCCGCTGCCGCATCCCCCGACGTGAACGGAGCACGATGATCGAGTACCGGAACCTGCGCGTCGCCCTGCTGGGCTGCGGCTCGGTCGGCACCCAGGTGGCGCGCCTCATGCGGGAGCACGGCGAGGAGCTTGCGCAGCGCGTCGGCGCCCGGCTCGAGCTCGTGGGCATCGCGGTGCGCGACAAGGACGCGCCGCGCGACCCGTCCGTCCCGCGGGAGCTCCTCACGGCCGACGCGGAGTCGCTCATCCTCGGGGCCGACATCGTCATCGAGCTGATGGGCGGCATCGAGCCGGCGCGCGCCCACATCCTCGCGGCCATCGCCTCGGGTGCGGACGTCGTGACAGCGAACAAGGCGCTGCTCGCGACCCACGGCCCCGAGCTCTTCGAGGCGGCGGAGCAGGTCGGCGCGCAGCTCTACTACGAGGCTGCGGTGGCGGGCGCGATCCCGATCATCCGGCCCCTGCGCGACAGCCTCGCGGGCGACCGGGTCGAGCGGATCCTCGGCATCGTCAACGGCACGACGAACTACATCCTCGACGAGATGGACACCCACGGGCTCGGCTTCGACGAGGCCCTCGCGACCGCCACGGAGCTCGGGTACGCGGAGGCGGATCCCACGGCCGACATCGAGGGCTACGACGCCGCGCAGAAGGCCGCCATCCTCGCGAGCCTCGCCTTCCACACGCGCGTGCCGGTCGAGGCCGTGCACCGCGAGGGGATCACGGGCCTCACCGCCGCGCAGTTCGACTCCGCCCGCAAGGCCGGCTACGTGATCAAGCTGCTCGCGATCTGCGAGCGCCTCACCGATCCCGCCACCGGCCGCGACGGCGTCTCCGCCCGCGTGTACCCGGCGCTCGTGCCGCGCGACCACCCGCTCGCCGCGGTGCACGGCGCGAACAACGCCGTCTTCGTCGAGGCGGAGGCCGCCGGCGACCTCATGTTCTACGGCGCGGGCGCCGGGGGAGTGCAGACGGCGTCGGCCGTCCTCGGCGACGTCGTCTCCGCGGCGCGCCGGCACGTCGTCGGCGGCCCGGGCGTCGCCGAGTCGACGCACGCCGACCTCGAGACGCTGCCCGTCGGCGCGATCACGACCCAGTACCAGATCACGCTGCAGGTCGCGGACGAGCCGGGCGTGCTCGCCCGCATCGCGCAGCTGTTCAGCGAGCACGGCGTCTCCGTGGAGACGCTCGAGCAGACCACGCACCAGGCACCCGTGGCGGGAGGGGCGGGCGACCGGCCCACCGCTAGCCTGGTGATCGGCACGCACCGCGCCACCGACGCGGCCCTCCGGGCCACCGTCGACGCGGTCTCGAACCTCGACGCGGTGACGGCAGTCGCGAGCGTCCTCCGAGTAGAAGGAGCCTGATGGCCCACCAATGGCGCGGACTGCTCCGCGAATACGCCGACCGCCTCGACGTCACGGACGCCACCCCGATCATCACCCTCGGCGAGGGCGGCACGCCGCTCATCCCCGCGCCGGCGCTCTCCGCCCGCACGGGCGCGAAGGTGTGGGTCAAGTACGAGGGCATGAACCCGACGGGATCCTTCAAGGACCGCGGCATGACCATGGCGATCTCGAAGGCCGTCGAGCACGGCGCGAAGGCCGTCATCTGCGCGTCGACCGGCAACACGTCGGCCTCGGCCGCCGCGTACGCGACGCACGCGGGCATCACGGCCGCCGTGCTCGTGCCCGAGGGCAAGATCGCGATGGGCAAGCTCAGCCAGGCCGTCGCCCACGACGCGCAGCTGCTCCAGGTGCGCGGCAACTTCGACGACTGCCTCGACATCGCCCGCGAGCTCAGCGCGAACTACCCGGTGCACCTCGTCAACAGCGTCAACAACGACCGCATCGAGGGCCAGAAGACGGGCGCGTTCGAGGTCGTCGAGGTGCTGGGCGACGCGCCGGACTTCCACCTCATCCCCGTCGGCAACGCCGGCAACTACACCGCGTACACGCGCGGCTACCGCGAGGACCTCGAGGCGGGCAACGCCACGAAGCTGCCGCGCATGTTCGGCTTCCAGGCCGCGGGCAGCGCGCCCATCGTCGACGGCGCCATCGTCAAGGACCCCGACACGATCGCCAGCGCGATCCGCATCGGCAACCCCGCGTCGTGGAAGCTCGCCCTCGAGGCGCAGCTGCTCACCGACGGCTACTTCGGCGCGATCTCGGACGCGAAGATCCTCGAGGCGCACCGCATCCTCTCGGCCGAGGTAGGCATCTTCGTCGAGCCCGCGTCGGCCATCAGCGTCGCCGGGCTGCTCGAGCGCGCCGAGGCCGGGCAGATCCCGAAGGGCGCGACGGTCGTCCTCACGGTCACCGGTCACGGCCTGAAGGACCCGCAGTGGGCGCTCCGCACCGCGGACGGCTCGGACGTGGCCCCCACGAGCGTGGGCGTCGACATCGCCGAGATCGCGGGCGTGCTCGACCTGGTCGCGTCGTGACCGACGGTCCGATGCCCTCGGCGCTCGCGACGGGTCGCCGCGTCCAGGTGCGCGTTCCCGCGACGAGCGCCAACCTCGGCCCCGGCTTCGACACGCTCGGCCTCGCGCTCGCGCTGTACGACGACCTCACGGTGACGGTGCGCGACGCGCCCGGCGCCACCGTCGACGTGCGCGGCGTGGGTGCGGGCGAGGTGCCGACCGACGAGACGAACCTCGTCGTCACGGCCATCGCCCACACGTTCGCCGCGTTCGACCAGCCCATGCCCGGCCTCGACCTCGTGGCGGAGAACCGGATCCCGCACGGCCGCGGCCTCGGATCCTCGGGCGCCGCCATCGTGTCCGGCATCATGGCGGCCCAGGGCCTCCTCGCCGGCACGGTCGAGATCGACGCCGACGCACTCCTCCGCCTCGCCACCGAGATGGAGGGCCACCCCGACAACGTCGCGCCCGCGCTCTTCGGCGGCCTCACCATCGCGTGGGTCGACGGCCAGGGCCCGCAGCACAAGAAGCTCGCCGTGCACCGCGGCGTCTCGCCTCTCGTGCTCGTGCCGGTCGCGACCATGTCCACGGCGCTCGCCCGCAGCCTGCAGCCGGAGTCGGTGCCGCACGAGGACGCGATCTTCAACGTGTCGCGCTCGGCCCTGCTCATCGCGGCGCTCATCCAGAGCCCCGAGCTGCTGCTCGCGGCGACCGAGGACCGGCTGCACCAGGACTACCGCGCCGCCGCGATGCCCGAGACCAATGCGCTCGTGCACCTGCTGCGCGAGCGCGGCTACGCGGCCGTCGTGTCGGGCGCAGGTCCCTCGCTCCTCGTCCTCGGCAGCGACCCGGGCCAGCGCCTCACCGCCGCCGAGCTCGTCGCCGAGCGCAGCACGAACCCGTGGACCGCGCTCATGCTCGCCGTCGACGTCAAGGGCTCGACCGTCCAGGTCGTCGACGAGGGACCCGCTCCCGCCGCCTAGCTGGACCGTGCGGCTCCCGCGCACCCGGCGCGCCGTTCCCCCTCGGGCGGGGCGCCGGGTGCTAGGCTCTGCTCGACCCCGGAATCAACGGATCCACGCATGCGCGTCGGAGATCCGGTCCCGGTGGTCGTTCCTCACCACTCACCCGCTGTCGTCTCTGCAAGATCCCGTGCCTCCGTGCCCGACAGCAGCTCCGGACGGAATCAGACCGTCCGCCGCTTTCGCAGAGACACACGCGATCGGCTCTCCTCCGCACGGGCTTCGTCCCGCCGGACAGGGGAAAGGACCCACGCACATGACCGATGTCGACACCCGCGCCACCACCGCGGACCTGAGCGCGCTCCGCGTCTCCCAGCTCCAGGCGATCGCCTCCGAGCTCGGGATCCCGGGCGGCTCCAAGCTCCGGAAGGGCGAGCTCGTGACCGCGATCTCCGAGATCCAGGCCGCCCGGGGCACCACCGCCCCCGCCGACGAGACGGCCCCCGAGGCCGCCGCACCCGCCGAGGCCGGCGACGTGACCCCCGCTCCCGCAGCCGACGCCGCCGTCGCGCCCGTCGTCGAGGAGGCCCCCGCCTCGGAGCCCGTCGTCGCCGACGCCGCCCCGGCTGCGGACGCGACCCCCGTCGAGGCGCCCGTCGCCGAGACGCCCGTCACCGAGGCGCCCGCCGCCGACGCCCCGGCCGAGCAGCCCGCGCGCTCCAGCCGCGGATCCCGCCGCGCCAGCACCGCCCGCATCGTGCCCGAGCGCATCGCCGAGACCGTCGAGGCGCCCGCCGCCGAGCCCGCCGGCACGGGCCTCGAGGCCCGCATCGCCGAGGCCACCGGCGGCAGCACGCAGGAGCCCCGCACCGAGGCACCCCGCACCGAGGCGCCCGCGCGCTCCGGCCGCGGATCCCGCCGCGCCACGAGCTCCGGTGTCGTGGACCCCGCGACCGAGGCCCCGCGCCAGGCCGCCCACCACGTGAACAGCGGCCAGACCGCCGACCAGCTCGTCCCCGCTGACGCGCAGGCCGACGCGCAGGCCGACGCGCAGGCGCCTGCCGCCGACGCCCCCACCGAGGAGCAGGCGCCCGCCCAGCGCTCCGGCCGCGGCCGTCGCCGCGGCGGACGCGACGCCCAGGACGGCGCCGACCGCGGCGCCGCGCAGGACGCGCCCGCCCAGGACACCGCCGACGAGGTCCCCGCCGCATCCGAGCAGGGCGACCGGCAGCGCGACGACCGCGACGCCGACGACCAGGGCGGACGCCGCGACGACCAGGCACGCGAGGGTCGCGAGGGCGGCCGCAACCGCAGCCGCAACCGGCGCAACCGCGACCGCGGCCGCGACCAGGACGACCAGCAGCAGAACGGCCGCGACCAGGGCCAGTCGCAGCAGGCCCCCCGCGAGCCCGACGCCGACGACGAGGCGCAGGAGGAGGCCCGCACGGGTCGCCAGCGCCAGAACGGCCGCGGCCAGGGCGACCGCACGCAGGACGTGCGCGCCGACCAGGCCCGCGCAGACCTCGGCCGCGACGACGACCGCGGCGGTCGCAGCCGGTACCGCGACCGCAAGCGCGGCCGCGGCCAGGGCGGCGACGACTTCGAGCCCGAGGTCACCGAGGACGACGTCCTCCTGCCCGTCGCCGGGATCCTCGACGTGCTCGACAACTACGCGTTCGTCCGCACGAGCGGCTACCTGCCCGGCACGAACGACGTCTACGTCTCGCTCGGCCAGGTCAAGAAGCACTCGCTGCGCAAGGGCGACGCGATCGTCGGCGCCATCCGCCAGCCGCGGGAGAACGACAGCCAGAGCCGCCAGAAGTACAACGCGATCGTGAAGATCGACTCGGTCAACGGCCTGCCGCCCGAGGAGGCCGCGAACCGCGTCGAGTTCGGCAAGCTCACGCCGCTGTACCCGCAGGACCGCCTCAGCCTCGAGACCGAGCCCAACAAGCTCACGACGCGGATCATCGACCTCGTGTCGCCGATCGGCAAGGGCCAGCGCGGCCTCATCGTCTCGCCGCCCAAGGCCGGCAAGACGCTCGTGCTCCAGGCGATCGCGAACGCCATCGCCACCAACAACCCCGAGGTCCACCTCATGGTCGTGCTGGTCGACGAGCGTCCCGAGGAGGTCACCGACATGCAGCGCACGGTGAAGGGCGAGGTCATCGCCTCCACCTTCGACCGCCCCGCCGAGGACCACACCACGGTCGCCGAGCTCGCCATCGAGCGCGCCAAGCGCCTCGTGGAGCTCGGCCACGACGTGGTCGTGCTGCTCGACTCCATCACCCGCCTCGGACGCGCGTACAATCTCGCGGCTCCCGCGTCGGGCCGGATCCTCTCGGGCGGCGTCGACTCGTCGGCGCTGTACCCGCCGAAGCGCTTCTTCGGCGCGGCGCGCAACATCGAGCACGGTGGATCGCTCACGATCCTCGCCACGGCGCTCGTGGAGACCGGATCCAAGATGGACGAGGTCATCTTCGAGGAGTTCAAGGGCACCGGCAACATGGAGCTCCGCCTCTCGCGCGCCCTCGCCGACAAGCGGATCTTCCCCGCCGTCGACGTCAACGCCTCCGGCACGCGCCGCGAGGAGATGCTCATGGGCGCCGACGAGGTCAAGGTCACCTGGAAGCTGCGCCGCGCCCTCGCCGGGCTCGAGCAGCAGCAGGCCCTCGAGATCGTCCTCAGCCGCCTTAAGGAGACGACGTCCAACGTCGAGTTCCTCATGAAGGTCCAGGCCTCCATGCCCAACACCGGCAACGGCGTGTCCCACCAGAGCCACGGGCACGGCGCGCACGAGAAGGGCTGACCCCCGTGTTCGAGTCCGTCGTCCAGCTGCTGGAGGAGCACGAGGAGCTCCAGCAGCAGCTCGGCGACCCCGAGCTCCACGCCGACGCGTCGCGCTCACGCAAGGTCAACCGCCGCTACGCGGAGCTGAGCCGGATCGTCGCCGCGCACGCGGAGTGGACCCAGCTCGGCGACGACCTCGCCGCCGCGCGTGAGCTGGCCGAGGAGGACGCGGCGTTCGCCGACGAGATCCCCGGCCTCGAGCAGGCGCTGGATCAGGCGCAGGAGAAGCTCCGGCGCCTCCTGATCCCGCGCGACCCCGACGACGCGCGCGACGTCATCATGGAGATCAAGATGGGGGAGGGCGGCGCCGAGAGCGCGCTGTTCGCCGCCGACCTGCTCCGGATGTACCTGCACTACGCCGAGTCGCGCCGCTGGAAGACCGAGGTCCTCAGCCAGACCCAGAGCGACCTCGGCGGCTACAAGGACGTCCAGGTCGCCATCAAGGGCACATCGGACGACCCCGCGCTCGGCGTGTGGGCGCACCTCAAGTACGAGGGCGGCGTGCACCGCGTGCAGCGTGTGCCGGCGACCGAGTCGCAGGGGCGCATCCACACCTCGGCCGCGGGCGTGCTCGTGATCCCCGAGGTCGAGGAGGTCGAGGAGGTCGCGATCGACCCCAACGACCTCAAGATCGACGTGTACCGCTCGTCCGGCCCCGGCGGCCAGTCGGTCAACACGACCGACTCCGCCGTCCGCATCACCCACCTGCCCACGGGCATCGTGGTCGCGATGCAGAACGAGAAGAGCCAGCTGCAGAACCGCGAGGCCGGGATGCGCGTGCTGCGCGCCCGAGTGCTCGCGAAGCAGCAGGAGGAGATCGACGCGGAGGCCTCGGCCGTGCGCCGGAGCCAGATCCGCACGATGGACCGGTCCGAGCGCATCCGCACGTACAACTTCCCGGAGAACCGCATCGCGGACCACCGCACGGGATACAAGGCGTACAACCTCGACGCCGTGATGGACGGAGCCCTCGACCCCGTCGTGGAGTCGTGCATCCAGGCGGACGAGGAGGCGCGGCTCGACGCGCTCGGGACGGACGCGTGACGCCCTCGCGCGTCGCGCTCGCCCGTGCCTGACGCAGAGGGCGTCCCGGTCACCGTGGACGCCCTCCGCATGCGGGTGGGCCAGGCGCTCGCGGCCGCCGGCATCGAGGACCCCGCGGTCGACGCGGAGCTCCTCCTCGGGCACGTGCTCGGCCTCTCGCGCGGCCAGGTGCAGTCGCGAGCGATCACGCGCGCGGCCGTCGACGCCGGGGACGCCGCGCGCGTCCTCGAGCTGACCGCGCGTCGGGCCCGGCGCGAGCCGCTGCAGCACATCACGGGCGTCGCGCACTTCCGCTCGCTCGAGCTCCTGGTCGGACCCGGCGTCTTCGTGCCGCGACCCGAGACGGAGCACGTGGCGCAGCTCGCGATCGACGCGCTGGCGGCGGCGCCCGGGGAGGCGCCCGTCGCCGTCGACCTCGGCACGGGATCCGGCGCCCTCGCGCTCGCGATGGCGACCGAGGTGCCGCACGCGCGCGTGCACGCGATCGAGGTGTCGCCCGAGGCGCACGCCTGGACGGCCCGCAACGTGGAGCGCATCGCGCCCCGCGTGGACCTCGTGCTCGGCGACCTCGCCGACGCGTTCCCCGAGCTCGACGGCACGGTGTCCGTCGTCGTCTCGAACCCGCCCTACATCCCGGTCGACGCGATCCCGCGCGACCCGGAGGTGCGGCTGCACGACCCCGCGCTCGCGCTCTACGGCGGCGCGGACGGCCTCGACGTCGTGCGGCTCGTCTCGACGACCGCACGGCGGCTGCTCCACCCGGGCGGCGCGCTCGTGATCGAGCACGGGGAGCTGCAGGGCGAGGCGATCCGCGTCCTCCTCGCCGCCGACGGCTGGCGCGCGACCGCCACGTTCCAGGACCTCACCCGGCGCGACCGCGCGACGACCGCGCTGCGCTGACGGGGATCGCGAGCCCGGCTCCCGGGTCAGCCCGAGTGCGCCTGCGCCCGGATGAACGCCTCGACCGCGGGCAGCAGGTCCCCGTCGCCGCGCACGTGGTGCCCGGTGATGCCGAGCGCGCGGGCGGACGCCACGTTGTCCTCCCGGTCGTCCGCGAAGAACGTCCGCGCGGCAGGCTGTCCGTACGCGGCGAGCACCCCGCGGAACACGGCCGGATCCGGCTTCCGGGCGCCGTACCCGCTCGAGGTGCGCAGGTGCTCGACCCCGAAGAGCGGCACCAGCTCGGGCGCGAGCTCCGGCAGGTGCCGGGCCGCGAGCGCGTTGTTGTTGGTGAGCAGCGTGATCCGCCCGGCCTCGCGCGCCCGGGCCACCGCCGCGAGCGCCTGCGGCCGCACCGTCATGGACGCGCGGCGGCGACGCACCCACTCGTCCTCGTCCATCTCCACGCCCACGGCGGCGCAGAACGCGTCGAGGTAGGAGTCGGCGTCGATGCGGCCCGCCTCCGCCGCCCACTCGCCGTCGTCGTTGTACCAGCGGCGGCGCAGCTCCGGCAGGTCGTGCCCGGTCGCGGCCGTGATGCGGTCGGCGGGCCCCCGCCAGTCGTGGTCGTACAGCACGTCGTCCATGTCGAACACGAACAGGAGCCCGTGGGGGCCGGGGGAGCGGGGCGCGGAGGTCATCACGCCCAGTATGCGGGCGCGGCCGCCACGCGGATCGCCCGCTCAGGGCCCGGGGCGTGCGCTCGACTACGATGAGCGACGACATGGCGCGCATATACGACTGCTCAGTCGACACCGACCTCCTCACCGGCATGAGACTCGCCCGACAGGCGGTGGGCCGCGGCGAGGTCGTCGTCATCCCCACGGACACGGTCTACGGCATCGCCGCCGACGCGTTCAACCCCGACGCCGTCCAGCGCCTGCTCGACGCGAAGGGCCGCGGGCGCGACGCTCCGCCTCCCGTGCTCATCCCCGGGCAGTCCACGCTGGACGCCCTCGCCGACTTCGTCCCCGACGTGGTCCGCCGCCTGGTGGACGAGTTCTGGCCCGGCGGCCTCACGGTGATCCTCGTGGCGCAGCCCTCCCTCGTCTGGGACCTCGGCGAGACCCGCGGCACCGTGGCGCTGCGCATGCCCGCGAACTCCTACGCGCTCGAGCTCCTCGCGGAGACCGGCCCGCTCGCGGTCTCGTCCGCGAACAGGACGGGCCAGCCCGCCGCCGCGACCGCCCAGGAGGCCGTGGACCAGCTCGGCGAGTCGGTCGACGTCTTCCTCGACGGGGGAGCCGCAGGGGGAGCCGCCTCGACCATCGTCGACGCCTCGCGCGTCACCCAGGCGGGCGGCCGCGTCCGCATCGTGCGCGAGGGCGCGATCACGCGCGCGCAGATCCAGCAGCTCATCGGCGACGAGCTCGAGCCCGTCGTCACCGCGCCCACGGAGCCGGAGGAGGAGGCGGAGCAGCCGCCCGTCCCCGACGAGCTCGAGGCCCCGCGCGGCATCGCGAGCGGCGCCGAGCGCGTCGACGGATCCGCGGATCCCGTCACGGCGTCCGACGCCGACACGTCGACCGTCGCCGACGCGTCGTCCGACGCCGGCCCGACGTACCCCGAGTTCGTCGAGCCGGTCGACCCGACGCCCGCCGACCCGACCGCGACCGAGCCCCCCGCGGATCCGCCCGCGCACCCCCGGTGACCTACTACGCCGCCATGGCGGTCGTCTCGGCGGTCATCACGCTCGTCCTGTCGATGGTCGTCATGAAGCTCGGCTACCGCTACAAGCTCTACCCGGCCATCCGGGCGCGCGACGTGCACACGCGACCGACGCCCCGGCTCGGCGGCGTCGCCATGTTCGCCGGCATCCTGGTCGCGTTCGCCGTGGCCTCGCAGGTCTCCTGGTTCAGCCTGGTCTTCGACCGGCCGGGTCCGGTGTTCGCGATCCTCGGCGCCGCGCTCATGATCGTCGTCATCGGCGTCCTCGACGACGTCTACGACCTCGACTGGATGATCAAGCTCGCCGGCCAGATCCTCGCTGCGGGCCTCCTCGCCTGGCAGGGCGTCGCGATCTCCTCGCTGCCGATCGGCGGCCTCACCGTCGGCTCGTCGCAGATGTCGATCATGCTGACGATCTTCGCGATCGTGCTCGTGATGAACGCCGTCAACTTCATCGACGGGCTCGACGGCCTGGTCGCGGGAGTGGCGATCATCGCGAACGGCGCCTTCTTCCTCTACAGCTTCCTGCTCTCGGACACCGCCACCGGCCAGACCGAGCGCTTCAACCTGGCGTCCCTCATCAGCGCGATCCTCATCGGCGCGTGCCTCGGCTTCCTCCCCTTCAACTGGCACCCCGCGAAGCTGTTCATGGGCGACGCCGGCGCGCTGCTCGTCGGCCTCCTCATGGCCACGAGCGCTATCGCCGTCACGGGCGAGATCGACCCGAACCCGGAGACGTTCGGCCGCTCGCAGCTGCTGCCCGCGTTCCTGCCGATCCTCCTGCCGTTCGCGATCCTCATCGTCCCGCTGCTCGACTTCGCCCTCGCGGTGTTCCGGCGCCTCAAGGCCGGAAAGTCGCCCTTCAGCGCCGACCGCAAGCACCTGCACCACCGCCTGCTCGACATGGGCCACTCGCGCCTGCACGCGACGCTGATCTTCTACGCGTGGACGGGCGTCGTGTCCGCCGGCTGCCTGCTCATGTTCGTCGTGCAGCCGTACGCGTGGGGCGTGGCCTTCATCGCGGTCGGCATGGTGGCATGCGCGGTCGTGACCCTGGCCCCGCTGAGCCGCCGCAAGCGCCTCGAGGCCGCCGCGCAGCTCGTGCCCGCCGACGCCGAGTCCGATGACGCCGCGGCGTACGACCCGCTCGACGAGGCCGCGGTCGACCGGCCGCTCGCGCGCCTCACGGAGTCCGAGCTGGAGGAGGTCGAGCGCGAGCACGCCGAGCTCGCCACGGGAGCCATCGCGACCCGCCCCACCGACGCCCCGAACCCGGGGACAGCCAAGGAGACGACATGACCGACAGCCCGAGCGCCCCCGCCCCGGCCCAGACCCCCGCGAAGAAGGACGTCTTCACGCGCATCCTCATCGGGGGAGCGCTGCTCGCCCTCGCCATCGCGGTGGTCGGCGGCATCGTCGGCTTCGCGGTCGACGGCGGCCGCGGCCTCCTCAGCGCCGTCATCGGCAGCGCCATGGCCCTCGTCTTCCTCGGGCTCACGGCCGGCAGCATCCTCTTCGCGAACCGGTTCCAGTCCTCGCCCATCTACCCGACGCTGTTCTTCTCGGTCGTGCTCGGCGCGTGGCTGCTCAAGTTCGTGGTGTTCCTCGCGGTCGCGATGGTGCTCAAGGAGCAGCAGTGGATCAACCTGGTCGTGCTCTTCGTGACGGTGATCGTGGGCGTCGTGGGCACCCTCGCGATGGACATGATCGTGATCACCAGGGCCCGCGTCGGCTACGTCAGCGACGCACAGCTCCCCGGGCGCTGACCGCGCGCCCTCGGGCCGCGGGAGGAGGGGACGCGATTAGTCAGGGCACCCTCATTGTTGATAGTCTCTGTCAAGACGATTCCCGTCGGGCCGTGCCCAGATCCACCTCACGCCGGCGTCTTCTCACCCCATCCGTTCGTCGCCGCGAGAGCTCGTGCTCCACGCCCCGAAACAGGAGATAGCGCTGTTAGCCACCGCTGCACCCAGCATCATCACCCTCGCCGCTGAAGACTCGGGTGAGGGGTTCCACGCTCCCACTCTCGAGGAGTTCTTCCCGCCGATCGCCTTCTTCGAGGGCACGGGCTTCGACCTCAACCGCATCATGCTCATCAGGCTCCTGGTGATGGCGGTCCTCGTCGTCCTGTTCGTCGTCGGCACGCGCAAGCTCGCGCTGGTGCCCGGCCGCGGCCAGAACCTCGTCGAGATGGGCGTCGACTTCGTCCGCGTCAACATCGCGGAGGACATCCTCGGCAAGAAGGACGGCCGGCGCTTCCTGCCGATCATCATGACCATCTTCTTCCTGGTGCTCGGCATGAACCTGACGGGCGTCGTCCCGTTCCTCAACATCGCGGGCACGTCGGTCATCGGCCTCCCGCTGCTCCTGGCCCTCGTGGCGTACGTGACCTTCATCTACGCCGGCATCAAGGACCGGGGCGTGATGTTCTTCAAGAACACGCTGTTCCCCGCCGGCGCGCCGAAGCCGGTCTACCTGCTCCTCACGCCCATCGAGTTCCTCTCGACGTTCATCATCCGGCCGGTCGCGCTCACGCTCCGACTCCTGATGAACATGCTCGTGGGGCACCTCCTGCTGGTGCTCTGCTTCTCCGCGACGTGGTTCTTCCTCTTCGAGGCACAGGGCGCGCTCAAGATCCTGGGCGCAGGCACCCTCGTCCTCGGGTTCGCGTTCACGCTCTTCGAGCTGCTCGTCGCCGTCCTGCAGGCCTACATCTTCGCCCTCCTCACCGCCGTCTACATCCAGATGGCCGTGGCGGAGGAGCACTAAGCGATCTCGTCGACCAACGAGATCACCCAACCGGAAGGAAACCCCAGTGGACCCCATCATTCTCGCCGAGATCAACGGCAACATCGCGACCGTCGGCTACGGCCTCGCAGCGATCGGCCCCGGCATCGGTGTCGGGATCGTCGCGGGCAAGACCGTCGAGGCCATGGCCCGCCAGCCTGAGATGGCCGGCAGCCTCCGCACCACGATGTTCCTCGGCATCGCGTTCTCCGAGGCGCTCGCGCTCATCGGCCTCGCGACCTACTTCATCTTCACCAACTAGGGGAGTCGCACATGCTCACGCCCCACAACGTGATGGCGGCAGGTGAAGAAGCGCCGAGCATCCTCCTACCCGCGGTCTACGACATCGTGTGGTCGGCGGTCGTGTTCGTCGTCCTCCTGGTCGTCATCTGGAAGTACGCGCTCCCGCGCGTCTACGCCATGCTCGACGGTCGCACCGAGGCCATCGCTGGCGGCATCGAGAAGGCCGAGCGCGCGCAGGCGGAAGCCGACGCGGCGAAGGCCGAGCTCACCGCTCAGCTCGCCGAGGCGCGCGCCGAGGCCGGCCGCATCCGCGAGCAGGCCCGCGTCGACGCCACGGCGATCGCCGCGGAGATCAAGGAGCAGGCCACGGCCGACGCCGCCCGGATCACCGCCAGCGCGCAGCAGCAGATCGAGGCCGAGCGCCAGCAGGCGGTCGTCTCGCTCCGCTCCGAGGTCGGATCGCTCGCGATCGACCTCGCGTCGGGTGTCATCGGCCAGAGCCTCACGGACGACCAGCGCTCCACGGCGCTCGTCGACCGGTTCCTCGCCGACCTGGAGGCCAGCGAGATCGCCGGCAGGACGGGATCCGCCAGCTGATGGGCAGTGCATCGCGCGCATCGCTCGATTCCGCACGCCGCGTCCTGGCGGAGCTCGGGGGCGTCGACCTGTCGACGGCCGGTCAGCTCCTCGGAGCCGGCCGCGCCATCGGCGGATCCACGCACCTGCTCTCCGCGCTCGCGGACACCGGCATCGCGCCGGAGGTCAAGCACAGCATCGTGGACCGGGTCTTCGGCTCCACCGTCCAGGAGCCGGCGCTCCGCGTCCTCCGCGCGGTCGTCGACGGCCGCTGGTCGTCGCACGACGAGCTGCTGGCGGGCATCGAGGAGCTCGGCATCCGCGCCGTCGCGATCTCGGCGCCCGAGGGCACGCCCGTCGAGTCCGAGCTGTTCACGTTCGGACGCGCGGTGTCCACCGACGACGGCCTCGAGCTGGCGTTCGGCGACAAGCTGGGCGACCCCGAGGCCAAGTCGACGCTCGTCCACCGTCTCCTCGACGGCCGGGCATCGGAGCAGACGGTCGTCATCGTGGAGCAGCTCGTGCAGCAGCCCCGCGGCCGCCGCATCGGCGAGCTCGTCCGTCACGCCGCCACCCTCGTGGCCGACCAGGCGGGCCTCACCATCGCCACGGTCAGCGTCGCCTCGCCCCTGTCGCCCGAGCAGTCGGAGCGCCTCGCGCAGGCGCTGAGCCGCCGGTACTCCCGGCGGATCGAGCTGAACCAGGTCGTGGACCGCGACCTCGTCGGCGGCCTCCGCGTCCAGATCGGCGATGACGTCATCGACGGCAGCGTCGCCACCAGGATCAACGATTTGAGACTCCAGTTCGCCTGACCGGCGGGCGTCACCTCGGGAGCCGTCCGCTCTCGTGAATGCAAAGGGAAAGAAGATGGCAGAACTTTCGATCAGCCCCGACGAGATCCGGGACGCGCTCAAGGACTTCGTGCAGTCCTACGAGCCCGGCAAGGCCTCGACCACCGAGGTCGGCTACGTGCTCGACGCGGGCGACGGAATCGCCCACGTGCAGGGCCTGCCCGGCGTCATGGCCAACGAGCTCATCACGTTCGCCGACGGGACCCTGGGCCTCGCCCAGAACCTGGAGGAGAGCGAGATCGGCGTCATCGTGCTCGGCGAGTTCGCCGGCATCGAGGAGGGCATGGAGGTGCGCCGCACCGGCGAGGTGCTCTCCGTCCCCGTCGGCGACGGCTACCTCGGTCGCGTCGTGGACCCGCTGGGCAACCCCATCGACGGCCAGGGCGAGATCGCGACCGAGGGCCGCCGCGCCCTCGAGCTCCAGGCGCCCGGCGTCATGCAGCGCAAGAGCGTCCACGAGCCCATGCAGACCGGCATCAAGGCCATCGACGCCATGATCCCGATCGGCCGCGGCCAGCGCCAGCTCATCATCGGCGACCGCCAGACCGGCAAGACGGCCATCGCCATCGACACGATCATCAACCAGAAGGCCAACTGGGAGTCCGGCGACACGAACAAGCAGGTGCGCTGCATCTACGTCGCCATCGGCCAGAAGGGCTCCACCATCGCCTCGGTGAAGGGCGCCCTCGAGGAGGCCGGCGCCATGGAGTACACGACCATCGTCGCGTCCCCCGCGTCCGACCCCGCCGGCTTCAAGTACCTCGCGCCCTACACCGGCTCGGCCATCGGCCAGCACTGGATGTACGGCGGCAAGCACGTCCTCATCATCTTCGACGACCTGTCCAAGCAGGCCGAGGCCTACCGCGCCGTCTCCCTCCTCCTGCGCCGCCCGCCGGGACGCGAGGCGTACCCCGGCGACGTGTTCTACCTGCACTCCCGCCTGCTCGAGCGCTGCGCCAAGCTCTCGGACGAGCTGGGCGCCGGTTCGATGACGGGCCTGCCCATCATCGAGACGAAGGCGAACGACGTCTCGGCGTACATCCCGACCAACGTGATCTCGATCACCGACGGCCAGATCTTCCTCCAGTCGGACCTGTTCAACGCGAACCAGCGTCCCGCGGTGGACGTCGGCATCTCGGTCTCCCGCGTCGGCGGCGACGCCCAGGTGAAGAGCATCAAGAAGGTCTCCGGCACGCTCAAGCTCGAGCTCGCGCAGTACCGCTCCCTCGAGGCGTTCGCGATCTTCGCGTCCGATCTCGACGCGGCCAGCCGTCGTCAGCTCGCCCGCGGCGCGCGCCTCACCGAGCTGCTCAAGCAGCCCCAGTACTCGCCCTTCCCCATCGAGGAGCAGGTCGTCTCGATCTGGGCGGGCACGAAGGGCAAGCTCGACGAGGTCCCCGTCGAGGACATCCTCCGCTTCGAGCGGGAGCTGCTCGACCACCTCCACCGCAACACGGAGGTGCTGTCGCAGCTCAAGGAGAAGAACGTCCTCACCGACGACATCGTCGACGCGATGGACAAGGCCGTGGACCGGTTCAAGCTCGAGTTCCAGACGGGCGAGGGCAAGCCCCTCGCCTCCGTGGGATCCGAGAAGTTCGAGCCCGCCAAGGCCGAGGACGTCAACCAGGAGCAGATCGTCAAGGGCAAGCGCTGACGCGCTCGCCCCACCGATCCGCCACCGACCGAGACCGATAGGGAGACTCATGGGAGCGCAACTCCGGGTCTACACGCAGAAGATCAAGTCCGCGCAGACGACGAAGAAGATCACCCGCGCGATGGAGCTGATCTCCGCGTCGCGCATCCAGAAGGCGCAGCAGCGGATGGCGGCGTCCGCGCCGTACTCCCGCGCCGTCACGCGCGCGGTCTCGGCGGTGGCGACGTTCTCCAACGTCGACCACATCCTCACGACCGAGCCCGAGAAGGTGGAGCGGGCGGCGATCGTCATCTTCGCCTCCGACCGCGGCCTCGCCGGCGCGTTCAGCTCCAGCGTCCTGAAGGAGTCGGAGCAGCTCGGCGAGCTGCTCCGCTCGCAGGGCAAGGAGATCGTCTACTACCTGGTGGGCCGCAAGGCCGTGGGGTACTTCAAGTTCCGCAAGCGGGATTCGGAGCGCATCTGGACCGGCAGCACCGAGAAGCCGGAGTTCGAGACCGCGAAGTCCATCGGCGACGCGCTCGTGGAGAAGTTCGTGACGCCGGCGTCCGAGGGCGGGGTGGACGAGATCCACATCGTCTTCAACCGCTTCGTGTCGATCGCGACGCAGAAGCCCGAGGTCGTCCGCCTGCTGCCGCTCGAGGTCGTCGAGGGGGTGGAGGCGCCCGGTGAGGGTGCCGTCCTGCCGCTCTACGAGTTCGAGCCCGAGGTGGGCGACGTGCTCGACGCGCTGCTGCCCGTCTACATCGAGAGCCGCATCTTCAACGCGATGCTCCAGTCGGCCGCTTCCGAGCACGCCGCGCGCCAGAAGGCCATGAAGTCGGCGAGCGACAACGCCGACAAGCTCGTGACCACCTACACGCGGCTGCGGAACAACGCGCGCCAGACCGAGATCACGCAGCAGATCTCCGAGATCGTCGGCGGCGCGGACGCGCTCGCCTCCAGCAAGTAACACTCCTGCTCCACGAATGAAGAAGAGAGACATCAATGACTGACACCGCCACTGCGCCGGTCGCCAGCGACAGCGTGGCCGGCGTCGGACGCATCGTCCGCGTCACCGGCCCGGTCGTGGACATCGAGTTCCCGCACGACTCGATCCCCCCGGTCTACAACGCCCTCAAGACCACGATCACCATCGGCGAGGAGTCGACGGAGATCACGCTCGAGATCGCGCTGCACCTCGGCGACGACGTCGTGCGCGCCATCGCCCTGAAGCCCACGGACGGCCTCGTCCGCGGCCAGGAGGTGCGCGACACGGGCGCCGCCATCTCGGTGCCCGTCGGCGACATCACCAAGGGCAAGGTCTTCAACGTCACCGGCGACATCCTCAACAACGAGGGTGGCGAGCAGATCGAGATCACCGAGCGCTGGCCCATCCACCGCAAGCCCCCGATGTTCGACCAGCTCGAGTCCAAGACGCAGCTGTTCGAGACCGGCATCAAGGTCATCGACCTCCTCACCCCGTACGTGCAGGGCGGCAAGATCGGCCTGTTCGGCGGCGCGGGCGTCGGCAAGACCGTCCTCATCCAGGAGATGATCCAGCGCGTCGCGCAGGACCACGGCGGCGTGTCCGTGTTCGCCGGCGTCGGCGAGCGCACGCGTGAGGGCAACGACCTCATCATGGAGATGGAGGAGGCCGGCGTCTTCGACAAGACCGCGTTGGTCTTCGGCCAGATGGACGAGCCGCCGGGAACGCGCCTCCGCGTGGCCCTGTCCGCGCTCACGATGGCGGAGTACTTCCGCGACGTGAAGAACCAGGACGTGCTGCTCTTCATCGACAACATCTTCCGCTTCACGCAGGCCGGCTCCGAGGTCTCCACGCTGCTCGGCCGCATGCCGTCCGCGGTGGGCTACCAGCCCAACCTCGCGGACGAGATGGGCGTGCTCCAGGAGCGCATCACGTCGACCCGCGGCCACAGCATCACCTCGCTGCAGGCCATCTACGTCCCGGCCGACGACTACACCGACCCGGCACCGGCCACCACGTTCGCGCACCTCGACGCGACCACGGAGCTCAGCCGCGAGATCGCGTCGCGCGGCCTCTACCCGGCCGTCGACCCGCTGACGTCCACCAGCCGCATCCTCGACCCGCGGTACCTGGGCCAGGCGCACTACGACACGGCCACCCGCGTCAAGGCGATCCTGCAGAAGAACAAGGAGCTGCAGGAGATCATCGCGATCCTCGGCGTCGACGAGCTCTCCGAGGAGGACAAGGTCACGGTGTCGCGTGCGCGCCGCATCCAGCAGTTCCTCTCGCAGAACACGTACATGGCGAAGAAGTTCACGGGCGTCGAGGGCTCCACGGTGCCGCTGAAGAACACCATCGAGTCGTTCTCGAAGATCGCCGACGGCGACTACGACCACGTCGCCGAGCAGGCGTTCTTCAACGTCGGCGACCTCGACGACGTCGAGCGCCGCTGGTCCGAGATCCAGAAGGAGAACGGCTGACATGGCCCGCGCTGATCTCACGGTGACCGTGGTCTCGGCCGACCAGCAGGTCTGGTCTGGCCAGGCGTCCATGGTCGTCGCGCGCACGAGCGAGGGCGAGATCGGCATCCTCGCCGGTCACGAGCCGCTCCTGGCGATCCTCGCGACCGGCAACGTCCGCATCACGCAGGACGGCGGCGCCGTGATCACGGCCGACGCCGACGAGGGCTTCCTCTCGGTGGAGAACGACAACGTGACCGTGGTCGCGCGCAAGGCCGCACTGGTCGCGTAGCGGCACCTCCGTCCGACGGCGGGCGGTCCCCTCGGGGGCCGTCCGCCTTCGTGCGTCCGGGCGGGCGCTGCTCGTCCCCGCCGACCCACCCGTCCAGCCCATCCGATCCCGGAGGTCCCGTGCTCGTCCTGCTGCCCCCGTCCGAGACGAAGCGCGACGGCGGGACGGAGGGATCGCACCTCGACCTCGACCTCCTCGCCTTCCCGGAGCTGACGGCCGAGCGGCGGACGGTCGTGCGGGCCGTCGCCGACCTCGCCCAGGATCCCGAGGCCGCCGCGCGTGCCCTCAAGCTCGGACCGCGTCAGGCGGGCGAGGTCGAGCGGAACCGCGTGCTCGAGTCGTCGCCGACCATGCCGGCGCTCCGTCGCTACACCGGCGTGCTGTACGACCCCGTCGGCGCCGACTCCCTGGACGCCGCTCAGCTCGCGTTCGCCGGTCGACACGTGGCCGTGCACTCCGCGCTCCTCGGGCCCGTCCGGGCGACCGACCCGATCCCCGCCTACCGGCTCTCGCACGACAGCCGGCTGCCGGGCGTGCGGATGAAGGCGCACTGGATGGCCTCGGTCCGCCGCGTGCTGGAGGGGATCCCCGGCCTCGTGCTCGACCTCCGATCGGAGGGATATGCGGCCCTCGGACCGCGCCCTGGCCACGAGGACTCCGCCGTGGTGCGCGTGGTCGCCCGAGGTGCGGACGGCACCGTGCGGGCGCTCAACCACTTCAACAAGAAGGCGAAGGGCGAGCTGGTGAGGGCGCTGATCCTCGCCGGCCGCGACCTCGCATCCGTGGCGGAGCTGCTGGACTGGGCGGAGGACGCCGGCGTCGAGCTGTCACGCGGCGACTCCGGCGAGCTCGTCCTGGTCGCCGCGCCGCACTGACGGTGCCAGCGGTCAGGCGGCCAGATGGCAGCCGACGACGTGGTCGTCGACGAGGCCCGATGACTGCATGAGCGCGTAGACGGTGGTGGGGCCCACGAAGCGGAGGCCGTGTGCCTTCAGCTCGCGGCTGAGGGCCGTGGACTCGGCGGTGACGGCGGGGATCTCGTCTGCCGACGTCGGTCGTGGGCGGACCAGGGGATCGGACGCGTGCGCCCAGATCATCCGATCGAGGGCGCCGTCCCCGTGCGCGTCGAGGAGGGTCCGCACGGCGCGCGCGTTGCCGGCGGCCGCGAGGATCTTCGCGCGGTTGCGGATGATCCCGGCGTCGCCCATGAGCCGCTCGACGTCTCCATCGTCCATGGCGGCGACCGCGTCGATGTCGAAGCCGTGGAAGACCTCGCGGAAGCGCGGGCGCTTGCGGAGGATGGTGATCCACGACAGGCCCGCCTGGAAGCCCTCGAGGCAGAGCTTCTCGAAGAGCGGGCGGTCGCCGTGCAACGGACGGCCCCACTCCTCGTCGTGGTACCTCCGGTACTCCGCGTCGGCCGCGGACCAGGCGCAGCGCGCGAGGCCGTCGTCGCCGACCGCGATCGATGCCCGGGTCACGACAGCACCGAGCCCTCGAGCGCGAGGAGCCGCACCTTGGTGGCGACCCCGTCGCCTGCGCTGAAGCCGGTCACGCGCCCGTCGGAGCCCAGGACGCGATGGCACGGGACGAGGATGCAGAGCCGGTTGGCCCCGACGGCGCCGCCCACGGCACGCGCACCACCGGGACGACCCGCCGCCTGCGCGAGTGCACCGTACGTCGTGACACCGCCATGGGGGACGCGGGCCAGCGCCTCCCAGACGGCGACCTGGAACGGGGTCCCCGTCAACCGCACCTGGACGTCGAACGTCGTGCGGAGGCCCGCGAAGTACTCGTCGAGCTGCCGGGACGTCTCCGCGAGCACGGGGCTCGGCCTGTCGTCCAGGTGGTCGAGCGGCAGGACGCCGTCGGTCGCGATGGACAGGGCGACGACCCGGTCGCCCTCGGCCACGAGCTCCAGGCGGCCGACGGGGGAGGGCACCCGGAGGAGAGCGGCGCCGACGGGAAGCAGCCCCGCTGCGGGCGGGAGCGGACGGCGCGGAGCGGCGTCTGGAGCCGGGGATCCGGGACGGCGACCGCCGGGCGGGGGCGCGGTCGGGCGCGCGGGGGCGACGGCGGGTGCGGAGGAGGGGGTCATGCGGCGACCGTACGACGGGCCGCGCGGATGGCGCCGGGGGCGCCGCGATCGGGGGAGGGACGGCGAGAGCCGCCGCCGGGGGAGGACGCGGAGGAGCGCGCCGCCGTCACCGGGAGCGCCCGTGCCCGTCCTGCGTGTGGACCTTGAGGTAGACGAACGTCTCCGTGCTCACGACGCCGTCGAGCGCGCGGATCCGGGCGTTGAGCAGCTCGACCAGCTCCTCGTCGTCCTCGCACACCACCTCGGCGAGCAGGTCGAAGGTGCCCGCCGTCATGACCACGTAGTCGACGGCGGGGATGTCCGCGAGGGCGTCCGCGACCACGCGCACGTCGCCGCTCACGGTGACGCCGATCATGGCCTGGCGGGTGAGCCCGAGCTGCTGCGGATCGGTGAGCGCCACGATGCGGATCACGCCCGCGTCCGTGAGCTTCTGCACGCGCTGCCGGACGGCGGCCTCGCTGAGGCCGACGGCCTTGCCGATCTCGGCGTACGACCGTCGCCCGTCCTCCCGCAGCTGCTCGACGATGGATCGGGAGATCGCGTCGACGGGGAGCCCGCGGGCGGAGGGGCGCTGCGGCGTGCTCATCGTCCGAGCATGGCAGTCGGGCGGAGGTCGGGCAACCGGATCCGCGGCGAGCGTCCCTCCCCGAGGTCCGGATGCCCCTCCTCGGCGCCGCACCTGGACTCTGTCCGGCGGCGGCGCAGCAGGCGGTCGGCGCGCGGCCGCCCGGTAGGATCCCTGTCAGCGCGTCCGGCTGCCCGAGGCCCGGCGCCGACCGCCCGACCGGGCGCCGAGTCCCGATGGAGCCGATGACGTGAGCGAGGGCTCCCACCGTTCCTCTCCCGCCGCCCGGGGATCGGCCGGCCTCGCGGTGGTGACGCCCCACGCCGTGGTGCTCCTGCCCGCCGGCGCCCCGACGCGCGTCGTGGAGGACCTCTGGCGCATCGTCGCGGATCCGGCCACCACGGCCGAGGCGGTCGTCGCGGGGCTGCCCCTGCGGGGCGCGGACGAGGTCGCCTCCTTCGCCGTGATCGTGCACGAGGCCGTGGGGCCGGAGGGCGCGCGCCTCCAGGTGGTGCTGCGCGGGGACGCGGTCCTGGACGCCGCCGTCGACGGTGACGCGGATGCCCGCCGTGTGGACGCGCGGCGGGCCCAGCCCTTCTACCTCGCCACCCTCGACCGCGTGCGCGCGTACCGGGCAGGGCACGCCGACGCCGCGGCGGGCGCGACCGGGATCGCGAACGGGGGCCTCCCTCTGATCGCGGGCGCCGTCGCCGCCGACGCCGTCGACTGGCGGCTCGGCGACGCGCGATCCGGCGACGCCGCGGGCGCTCGCGCGGACCGCCGCGGCGGCTCGCGCGCCGGTCGCCACGCGGCGCCGCCCGCCGACCCCGGCCTCGCTGACCCCGGCCTCGTCGCCACCGTCCTCGACGGGCCGGCGGATCCGGGCGAGCACGCGAGGGGACCCGACGCCCGTGAGGCGGAGGCGGAGGCCGAGGCCAGCGCCGGGTCCGCCGGCGTCCCCACCGTCGCGATGCCCACGGTGCCCGCAGCGGCCGACGACGTGGACGCCGCGCGCGTCGTGCTCGCGTTCCGCGTCCTGCGCGACGGCGTGCCGCACGTCGACGCCGTCGTCCCCGACCGGATCCCCCTCGACGCGCCCGCCATCGTCGGCCGCCGCCCCCGGCCGCCGCGCGTCGTCCGGGGCGTCGCCCCGCGCCTCGTGGCGGTGCCGTCGCCGCTCGGCGAGATCTCCGGCACGCACCTCGGGCTCCGGCAGGACGCCGGCGTGATCGTCGTGACCGACCTCGACTCCACGAACGGCACGGTCGTGCTCGCTCCCGGGTCCGAGCACCTCGCGCTTCGTCCGGGGGAGTCGCTCGTGGTCGTCCCTGGCACGCGCATCGACATCGGCGACGGCGTCGTCCTCGAGATCCTGTCCGCCTGATGACCGCCATCGGAGCGGATGTCGCGGAGGCCTCCCTCGCCCTGCCCGACGGCCGCACGCTCGTGCTCGGCTGGGCGTCCATGACCGATCGCGGACTCCGCCGCGACCACAACGAGGACAGCGTGCTCGCGGCCGTGCCGTACTTCGCGGTGGCGGACGGGATGGGCGGCCACGCGGCGGGCGACGTGGCGAGCGACGCCGTCATCCGCCGCCTCGCCGAGGAGCAGGAGCGCGCGGAGTCCGGGTTCGCGGATCCCGAGGGCGTGGAGCCCGCGCTCGACCTGGCTGTCGGCGACATCCGCGAGGAGACCGGGGAGCTCGAGCTGCACGCCGGGACAACCGTCACGGGCGCGTGCCTGACCCTGGTGTCCGACCGGCCGTACTGGGCCGTCTTCAACGTCGGCGACTCGCGCGTCTACCAGCTGCGCGGCGACGTGCTGGAGCAGGTCACCGTGGACCACTCGGTCGTGCAGGAGATGGTGGACGCAGGCCGCATCACGCGCGCGCAGGCCGACCGGCACCCGGACGGCAACATCATCACCCGGGCGGTGGGCGTCGGCGACGCCGCCGAGGCGGACTACTGGCTGCTGCCCGTGACCGCACGGCTGCGGCTGCTGGTCTGCTCGGACGGGCTGACCAAGGAGCTGGCCGACGCCGAGATCCGCGGGCACCTGCTCCGCGCCGACGACGCGGCGACGGCCGTGCGCGACCTCGTGGTGCACGCGCTGGAGAACGGCGGGCGCGACAACGTGACGGCGATCGTGGTCGACGTGCTGCGGATCGACCCCGCCGCCGATGCGACCGACACCCCGCGTCGCCGCGGCCTGCGTCGCTGAGCCCGACGCGGCCGGTCCGCGACGCCCGGGCTAGGCGTGCAGCGCGTCGTTGAGGATCGAGCCGCCGCCGCGCCGCGGGACCGCTTCGACGGCCCCGGTGAGCGAGTTCCGGCGGAAGAGGATCCCGGGCCGCCCGGAGAGCTCGACGGCCTTGACCTGCGGCACGGTGCCGTCCGGCCCGGGCGCCTCGCCCGCGAGCCGGACCTTGGTGCCGGCCGTCACGTAGAGGCCCGCCTCCACGACGCTGTCGTCGCCGATGGAGATGCCCACGCCCGAGTTCGCGCCGAGGAGCGCGCGCTCGCCGATCTCGACGCGCTGCGTGCCGCCACCCGAGAGCGTGCCCATGATCGACGCGCCGCCGCCGACGTCCGAGCCGTCGCCGACGACGACGCCCTGCGTGATGCGCCCCTCGACCATGGACGCGCCGAGCGTGCCGGCGTTGAAGTTGACGAAGCCCTCGTGCATCACGGTCGTGCCGGGCGCGAGGTGCGCGCCGAGCCGCACACGCGAGGCGTCGGCGATGCGCACGCGGTCGGGCGTGACGTAGTCGAGCAGGCGCGGGAACTTGTCGATGCCGTGCGCGGCGATGCCCGCCCGCTGGAGCGAGGGGCGGAGGCGGTCGAAGTCGTCGGGGTGCACGG
Source organism: Clavibacter californiensis (assembly GCF_021952865.1). Taxonomy (NCBI): domain Bacteria; kingdom Bacillati; phylum Actinomycetota; class Actinomycetes; order Micrococcales; family Microbacteriaceae; genus Clavibacter; species Clavibacter californiensis. Next base: position 1,626,271 of record NZ_CP040792.1, read on the forward strand.
GCCCGGCGTTGGTCCACACGACGATGGGGAGGTGGCCGAAGATCCCGTCGAGGGAGATCGTGTTCGGCGCCACGAGCAGGTGGCTGAGCAGGTGCAGCCGCAGGTACGCGTCGGGCGTCGACGTGGGGGGCGTCTGCAGGTCGATCTCGACCGTGACGATGTCGACCGTCACGCCGCGGCGCGGATCGGTCACGGCGAGCTCCTCGATCCAGGCCGGCGCGATCCAGCGGTCGCGGCCGGCGGGCAGCGACCCGAGCTCGGGCGCGGGGAACCAGGTGTCGAGCACGGTGCCGTCCGACGCGACGGTCGCGAGGCCGTATCCCCACGCGGATCCGGAGGCGGGAGCGGAGGTGGGCGCGGCGGACGAGGGCGAATCGGGAGAGGCCATGCGGCCAGCGTACCGATCGCCGTGGCCCGTCCCGGGTCCTCCCCAGGACCGCGTGCCGCGTCCGACCTAGGATGTCCGCATGCCGACCGAGACGCCTCCCGTGCCCGTGCTCGACCTGACGGCGGGGAGCGTGGAGGTCACCCGCGTGATCTGCGACATCGAGTCGGTCTCCGGCGACGAGGCGACGCTGGCCGACGCCATCGAGAGCGCGCTCGCCGGCTGCGCGCACCTCCAGCTGGAGCGCGACGGCGACGCGGTCGTCGCCCGCACGCACCTCGGCCGCGACCGCCGCGTCGTCATCGCCGGCCACATCGACACCGTCCCGCTCAACCGCAACCTGCCCACGCGCACCGAGCACGAGGGCGGCGTCGAGTACCTCTGGGGACGCGGCACGGTCGACATGAAGGCGGGCGTCGCGGTGCAGCTCGTGCTGGCAGCCGAGCTCGTGGATCCCGCGTACGACATCACCTGGATCTGGTACGACCACGAGGAGGTGTCCGACAGCCTCAACGGTCTCGGCCGCCTCGCCCGCACCCGGCCCGAGCTCCTGGAGGGCGACTTCGCGATCCTCGGCGAGCCGACGCGCGCGGAGATCGAGGGCGGCTGCAACGGCAACCTGCGCGTCGAGGTCCGCGCGTTCGGGAAGCGCTCGCACTCGGCCCGCTCCTGGGTCGGCGAGAACGCCATCCACCGCATCGCGCCCGTGCTCGACACGCTGGCCGCGTACGAGGCACGCGAGGTCGAGGTCGACGGCCTCGTCTACCGCGAGGGCCTCAACGCCGTCGGCGTCTCGGGCGGGATCGCGGGCAACGTGATCCCGGACGAGGCCATGGTGCACGTCAACTACCGCTTCGCCCCCAGCCGGTCCGGCGCAGAGGCCGTGGAGCACGTCACGAGCCTGTTCCCCGGCTTCGAGGTCACGGTCGTCGACCTCGCGGAGGGCGCGCGTCCGGGCCTCGACGCCGAGATCGCGCAGCCGTTCCTCGCCGCGGTCGGCGGCGAGGCGCGCCCCAAGTACGGCTGGACGGACGTCGCCCGCTTCAGCGCGCTCGGCGTCCCGGCGGTGAACTACGGCCCCGGGGATCCGCTCCTCGCCCACCACGACGACGAGCGCGTCGACGTCGCCCAGATCACGTCGTGCGAGCGCGGGCTGCGGGCGTGGCTGACGGCGCGCTGACCCGACCGGTCGGGCGCCCCGCGCCGCTCGACCTGCCGGACGCACGACCCGCCGGGCGCGTGCCCTGGTGGGCAGCGGTCCTCGGCGTCTACGCCGCGAGCCGCGTGCTCACCACCGTGCTGATGCTCGTCTCGGCCCGCAGCCAGATCCGCACCCCGTGGGCCCCCGCCTCCCCGTCCTACCTGCAGTACGCCACCTTCTGGGACGCCGGCTGGTACCGCGACATCGCGACCTTCGGCTACCCGACCGTCCTCCCCGTCGACACCGCGGGGCACGTGCAGTCGAACCCGTGGGCCTTCCTGCCCGTCTACCCGGCCATCGTGCGCGCCATCCAGGACGCCACGGGCGCGCCCTTCGACGTGGCCGCGGTCGCCGTCTCGGTGCTCGCCGGCGCCGGCGCCGTGCTCGTGCTGCACCGCCTGCTGTCGCGCTTCCTCTCACCGTCCTCCACCCTCACCGCGGTGGTCATCGTCTGCGTCGCGCCGGTCTCGCCGCTCTTCCAGATCGCGTACGCCGAGAGCCTGCAGACGCTCCTGCTCCTCGTCGCCCTGCTGCTCCTGGTAGAGCGGCGCTACGTGCTCCTCGCGCCCGTCGTGGTGATCATGGCGTTCACCCGCCCCCTCGGCCTCGCCTTCGCGCTCGCGCTGGTGCTGCACGGCGCGCATCGGATCGCCACGGCCCGCCGGGATCCGTTCCCGCCCGCGGAACGGGCACGGCTCGTCCTCGCGACGACCTCCGCCGTCGCCGCGGGCGCCGCGTGGCCGGTGATCGCCTGGATCCGCACGGGCTCCTTCACGGCGTACACCGACACGGAGCTCTCCTGGCGCGCGGCGTACGTCGGCTACCGGCACCTCGTGCCCTTCGAGGCGTGGTTCGACGCGGGCGACTTCTGGATCGGCGGGATCGCGGGCGCGATCGCCGTGGTGGTCGCCGTCGCGGCCTTCGTCCTGATCCTGCTGCGCCCCTCCGTGCGCGCGCTCGGCCCCGACCTCCGCATCTGGATCGCGTCCTACGGCCTGTACCTCTTCGCGGTCTTCTTCCCGCAGTCGAGCGTCTTCCGCCTGCTCCTGCCCATGATCCCGCTGGCCGGGGCGCTCGCCGTGCCGAGGTCTCGCGCGTACCGCATCGCGGTGGGCGTCGCCATGGTCGTCGGCCAGTGGATCTGGATCGACGTCTTCTGGCGTGCCACCGCGGGCGACTGGACGCCGCCGTGACCCGGCGCCCGCGACTCCTCCCGGCCGCCCCGCCGCGCCCCCTCCACCGCCGGCCGGGGGCGCGTCGGGCTTAGCACGGAGCCGCGCGTTCATCGGGGGGCGTGTCCATGCGGGATAATGGAGGGACATCCACGAAAGGGGAGCCGAATGGCAGCCATGAAGCCCAGGACCGGCGACGGACCGATGGAGGCCGTGAAGGAGGGCAGGCTCATCATCGTGCGCGTGCCCTTGGAGGGAGGCGGACGACTCGTCGTCTCCGTCAACGACGCCGAAGCGAAGGAGCTTCACGATGCCCTCGCCGCGGTGACCAGCGCGAGCTAGTCGAGACCGCATCACGCGACACCGCCCGCCCCGTCGACGACGGGGCGGGCGGTGCTGTCTGCGTGGTGCGTCCGGAGCCGGGGTCCGCGACCGGCGGCCCGGGGGTCAGCGCCCGGTCTTGGCGATCTGCAGCAGGCCGTCGCCCGCGGGCGACAGCGACGCCACCACGGCGCCCGATCCCGCCGTCTCCTGCACGAGCGTGCGGAATGCCGCCGTCTGCGCGTCACGCGCCGCCGGGTTCTGCACGCGTCCGCGCCACAGCGCGTGCGGCACGAGGACGAGCCCGCCGGTGCGCGCGAGGCGCAGGCCGTGCTCGACGTACTCGATGACCTGGGCGGGATCCGCGTCCACCAGGACGAGGTCGTAGCTCGCGTCGCTCATCCGCGGCAGCACGTCGAGGGCGCGGCCGGTGATGAGGCGCACGCGGTTGGCGGGCACCTCGGCGTCCGCGAGGATCTCGCGCGCCGCCTGCTGGTGGTCGAACTCGACGTCGATGCTCGTGAGCACCGCCCGCGGTGCGCCGCGGAAGATGCAGAGCCCCGAGACGCCTGCTCCCGTGCCGATCTCGATGACGCTGGTCGCGCGCGTCGCCGCCGCGAGGAGCGAGAGCTGCGCGCCGACGGCGGGGGAGACGGCCTCGATGCCGAGCTCGCGCGAGTGCTGGCGCGCCAGGGCGATGTGCTCGTCCTCCACGACGACGTCCTCGGCGAACTTCCACCCGGTCTCCTGGTCGGACACGCGGCACCTCCCTCTTCCGGGTCCCCAGGGTATCGGCCCGGCGGCACCCGCCCGACCGACGGGTGTCCGGTGCGGATCGGATGCGCCCCTGCCGCTGACGGGACCCTGCGCTCGGGCGGAGATCGCACCTCGACCGACTAGCCTGTGATCATGTTCGGCCTGACGTTCGAGAAGCTGATGCTCATCGGCATCATCGCCGTGTTCCTGCTCGGCCCCGAGCGGCTGCCGGTCTACACCCAGAAGCTCGCGGATCTGGTGAAGGCCGCGCGCCGCATGGCCACCGGCGCCCGGGAGCGCATGCGCGACGAGCTGGGGCCGGAGTTCGACGAGGTCGACTGGAAGAAGCTCGACCCGCGCCAGTACGACCCGCGCCGCATCATCAAGGAGGCGCTGTTCGAGGACGAGCCCGTCGTGACGAAGCCGCGCGTCCCCGTCGAGACCACCATCGCCCGCCGCCAGCGCCTGGAGCGCGAGGCAGCCGCCGCGTCGGCCCAGCCCGCGCCGTTCGACGCCGAGGCCACCTGACGCCCGTCGCCTGACCGCGATCCGTCCGCCTGCGTCATCCGGGCATCCATCCCGCCTCAGCCGTTCCCGCTGAAGCGCGCGTCCACCGCCTTCGCCTCCGCGCGGAGGGCGTCAACGACGGCGCGCACAGACGGACGCTCGGCGCGGTCCGGGCGCAGGAGCACGTGCAGGTGACGCTTCGACGTGACGCCCGACAGCCGCTTGACCACCACGCCCTCGTGCGATCCGGCCGTGTACCGCGGCAGCAGCGCGATCCCGTGCCCGGACGCCACGAGCGACTCCGTGATGCGGGTGTCGCTGAACCGCTGGACCACGCGCGCGGGCGCGCCCACGGCCTGCTCGATGTCGAGGAGGATCCGGTCGAAGGGCAGCCCCTGCGGCACCCCGATCCAGGGCTCGCCGCTGAGGTCGGCCGGGCTCACCGACGCCCGCCCGGCGAGGCGGTGGTCCGTCGGCATCGCGACGTCGAGCGGCTCCACCATGAGCGGCACGATCACGAGGCCGAGCCCGCGCCAGGTGCCCGCGCCCGCGAGCGAGTGGGCGATGACCACGTCGAAGTCGGCGGTGAGGTCGGCGAAGGCGCGGGACGGCGGATCCCGGTCGCTCGCCCGCAGCGTGAGGTCGGGGATCCCGGCGACGCGGTCGAGGAGGCCGGGCAGCAGCATCTGCGCCGCGGTGGGGAACGTGGCGAGGGTGACCTCGCCGGACGGCTGGTGCCGGAAGTCCTCCCACAGCGCCTCGGCGCGCGCCACCGCGACGGCGATGTCGGTCGCCGTGCGGGCGAGCGCGCGGCCCGCGTCGGTCAGCACGATCCCGCGTCCGGAGCGCTCGGTGAGCGGCACGCCGGCCTCGCGCTCGAGCACCTTGAGCTGCTGCGAGACGGCCGACGGGGTCCGGCCAGCGGCGCGGGCGACGGCGCCCACGCTGCCACGGTCGGCGAGCTCGCGGAGGAGCTCGAGTCGACGGATGTCCATGAAGGCAGGCTACTCGACCAGGCAAGGACTATGAGCTTGTCCTGAACGGTACGCGGTGGTCCCATTGAGGTGCGGCGGAATGCGCCGCCATCCGCCTTCTCGCAGGAGCACCACCATGACCGTCTTCCTCATCGCCATCGCCGCCCTCTCCGTCTCCGCCATCGCCGGCACCGTCGTCGTCACGGCGCGCGACGGCTACCGCGCGATGCCCACGCGCACGCACCGCAGCCACGTCTAGGCAGCGCCCGCAGCACGCACGAGGAGGACGGCAGCCCGCGGGCTGCCGTCCTCCTCGTGCGTCACGGGGGCGTCGTCGGGAGCAGGGGCGTCTGCGCGCCTAGGAGACGGACAGGCCGAGCCGTCGGCCCGCGAGGCCGCGGCCGCGCGAGGCCAGGTGGTCCGCCACGCGCAGGATCTCGACCGCGGCGGGATCCGTCGGCGCCGCCAGCACGAGCGGCGCCCCCGCGTCGCCGCCCTCGCGGAGCGCCATGCTGAGCGGAACGCTCGCGAGGAGCGGCACGGGCGCGTCCTGCCCCGCGGACAGCCGCCGCGCGACCTCCGCGCCGCCGCCCGCGCCGAAGAGCTCCAGCACGGAGCCGTCGGGCTGCGCGAACCCGGCCATGTTCTCCACGACCCCCGCCACGCGCTGGCCCGTCTGGCGGGCGACCAGTCCGCTGCGCTCGGCCACGTCCGCGGCGGCCGGCTGCGGGGTCGTGACCACGAGCACCTCCGCGTTCGGCAGCAGCTGGCCCACCGTGATCGCGACGTCGCCCGTGCCGGGCGGGAGGTCGAGCAGCAGCACGTCGAGGTCGCCGAAGAAGACGTCCGTGAGGAACTGCTGGATCGTGCGGTGCAGCATCGGCCCGCGCCAGGACACTGCGGTGCCCCCGGTGGCGTCGGGGTCGAGGAACATGCCGATCGAGATGACCTTCACGCCGTGCGCGACGGGCGGCAGGATCATGTCGCCGACGCGCGTGGGCTGGGCGGTGCGCCCGTCGGCATCGACGAGCCCGAGGATCCCCGGGATCGAGAAGCCGTGCACGTCGGCGTCGACGAGGCCGACCGCGAGGCCCTTGGCCGCGAGCGCGACCGCGAGGTTGGCGGTGAGCGTGGACTTGCCGACGCCGCCCTTGCCGCTCGTGACCGCGTAGACGCGCGTGAGGCTGTCCGGCCCGAACGGGATGCCGCGCTGGGCGGCGGGACCGCGGAGGCGTTCGGTGAGCGCGCGACGCCGCTCGGGGCTCATCACGCCCACCGTGAGCTCGAGCCGCGCCACCCCGGGCACGGCCTCGACGGTCTCGCGCACGTCGCGCTCGATGGAGGTCGCGGCCGGGCAGCCGACGATCGTCAGCGCGATGTCCACGTGGGCCACGCTGTCGGCCTCGACGCGCACGTCGGAGACCATGTCGAGCTCGGTGATGGGGCGGCGGATCTCGGGATCCACCACGCGGGCGAGCGCCCGCCGCACGGCGTCCGCCGTCAGCGCCCCGGAGCCGCCTGCCTCAGCGGGCATGCGTCCTGCGGGTCGCGCCCTCGGCGTCGTCCGCCTCGGGGTCGTCGCGGCGGTCGAGCTCCTCGAGGAGCTGGCGAAGCTCGGCGCGGATGAAGTCCTTCGAGGCGACGTCCTTCATCTGCAGTCGCAGCGACACGACCTCGCGGGCGAGGTACTCGACGTCGGCCACGTTGCGCTCGGCGCGCTGGCGATCCTGCTCGATCTGCACGCGGTCGCGGTCGTCCTGGCGGTTCTGCGCCAGCAGGATGAGCGGCGCCGCGTACGAGGCCTGCAGCGACAGGATCAGCGTGAGCGCCGTGAAGCCGAGGGCCGCCGAGTCGAAGCGCGCGGACTCCGGCCCGTAGGTGTTGTAGCCGATCCACGCGACGCAGAAGAGCGTGAGGCCGACGAGGAACCACGGCGTGCCCATGCCGCGGGCGATCGACTCGGTGAAGCGGCCGAACCGGTCGCGGCTCGTGCGGTTGCGCATGGGGAGGACGGTCGTGCGGAGGCCCTTGGGCGCGTCCAGCCGGACGTCTCGGTTACTCTGCCGTGCCACGGGGGATCCTCCGTCCTCGTACGGGTCCTGCGGTGGGGATGGCGGCCGTGGCCGTGCCGTGGAAGCGGGCCGTGGCGCGCTTGCGCGTCTCGCGTTCCGCGTCGGCGCTGCGCCAGTCGTCCGGCAGGAGGTGGTCGAGCACGTCGTCGATGGTGACGACGCCGACCAGCCGGTGGTTCTCGTCCACCACGGGCACCGACACCAGGTTGTAGCTCGCCATGATGCGCGACACCTCGGCCGCGCTCGTGTCCGCGCGCACGGGTTCCAGACCCTGGTCGAGCAGCGTGCCGAGGCGCTCGTGCGGCGGGTAGCGCAGCATCCGCTGGAAGTGCACCATGCCGAGGAAGCGTCCCGTGGGCGGCTCGTACGGCGGCAGCGTGACGCAGACGGCGGCGCCCAGCGTGGGCGCGAGCTCGTGGCGGCGGATGAGCGCGAGGCCCTCCGCGACGGTGGCGTCTCCCGAGACGATGACGGGATCCGTCGTCATGAGGCCGCCCGCGGTGTCCGGCGCGTAGCTGAGGAGCATGCGGACGTCGTCCGCCTCCTCCGGCTGCATGAGCTCGAGGAGGGTCTCGCCGCGCTCGTCCGACAGCTGCGCGATGAGGTCGGCCGCGTCGTCGGGCTGCATCTGGTCGAGCACGTCGGCCGCGCGGTCGTCGTCGAGCGTTGCCATGATCTCGACCTGCTCGGCCTCGGGCATCTCCTCGAGCACGTCGGCGAGCCGGGCGTCCGTCAGCTCCTCCGCGACCTCGAGGCGGCGCGCCTGCGGCAGGTCGAGGAGGGTGTTGGCGAGGTCGGCGGGCAGCAGGTCGGAGTAGGCGGCGAGGAACTGGGAGGCGGACTGGGCGACCCCGTCGTCCTGGAGCTCGGCGACCTCCTCCCACGTGGCGAACATGGTCGCGCCCTTGGCGAAGGGGGACGGGCTCGTGCGCGGGCGGCGGCAGAAGAGCTGCGAGACCTCCCACTCGGCCTGGCCGGACTCCTCGATGGCGACGTCCTCGATGACGGCGTTCCCGGATCCGTCGCGCATGCTCACACGACGGCCGAGGATCTCGGCGATGACGCGCACCTCGCCCCCGCGCTGCTCGAAGCGGCGCAGGTTGATGAGGCCGGTGGTGATGATCTGCCCGGAGCCGATGCTCGTGACGCGGCCGATGGAGAGGAAGACGCGGCGCTTGCCGGGGATCTCGACGATGAGGCCCACGACGCGCGGCGGATCGTCCTTGCGGTAGACGACGAGCACGTCGCGGACGCGCCCGACGCGGTCTCCCGCTGGATCGAACACGCTGCACCCGGCGAGCCGGGCGACGAAGACTCGGGAGGCGCTCACAGAGTCAATCTAGTCGCTCGCCCAGCGCCCGCCCGGCACCGGCGTGGAAGACTGGCCAGGTGACCAACCCGCTCCTCGGACGCCCGTCCCGTGCCCGCATGCCGAAGCTGCCGAAGGGGGAGCCCGTCGCCACCTACGAGACGTACGACGAGGCCCAGAAGGCCGTCGTCACGCTCGCCGAGGCGGACTTCCCGGTGACGCAGGTGAGCATCGTCGGCAACGAGCTGACGAGCGTCGAGCGGGTCACGGGGAAGCTCACCTCCGCCCGGGCCGCGGTCGCGGGAGCCGCGAGCGGCGCGTGGCTCGGCCTCTTCCTCGGCCTCGTCACGTTCCTGTTCTCGCCCGTGCCGAACATCTCCTTCGTCGTCGGAGCGGTCATCATCGGCGTCGGCTTCGGCGCCATCTACGGGATCGTCAGCTACAGCATCACGCGCCGCCGCCGCGACTTCACCTCGGTGATGCAGGTGACGGCCACGAGCTACTCCGTGGTCGTCGAGCCCGACTCGATGCACCGGGCGCGCAACGTGCTGGGCATCGGGGGAGCGAGCACCTCCGTCTACGGGGAGCCCGTGGTCACCGCGCCGCCGGCCGTGCCGCCCGTCTCGCGTCCCGTCGGCCCGTACGGCGAGCGCGTGCCCGAGCCGGGCGCGTCCGATGCCCCCGAGCCGACCGCGCCGCCCACGTCGACCGACCGTCCCGTGGGGGAGCAGGGCGCGCAGGGCGCCTGATCCCCGCGCGCCCCGCCCACCGTGGCGGCTAGGCGCGTCCCGCCATCCACGCCTCGACCTCGTCGGCCGTGCGCGGGATCCCCGCGGACAGGTTCTCGGCGCCGTCGCGCGTCACGAGGATGTCGTCCTCGATGCGCACGCCGATGCCCCGGAAGCGCTCGGGCACCGTGAGGTCGTCGGGCTGGAAGTAGAGGCCCGGCTCGATCGTGAAGACCATGCCGGCCTCCACGATCCCGTCGATGTACATGTCGCGACGGGCCTGCGCGCAGTCGTGCACGTCGAGGCCGAGGTGGTGGCTCGTGCCGTGGACCATGTAGCGGCGGTGGTGCTGGTTGTCGGCCTCGAGCGCCTCCTCCGCGGTGACCGGGAGCATGCCCCAGTCGGCGACCTTGCGGGCGATGACCTGCATGGCGGCGGCGTGCACCTCTCGGAAGCGGATGCCGGGCCGTACGATCGCGAGCGCGGCGTCGGCCGCCTCGCGCACGGCCTCGTAGACCTCGCGCTGCACGTCGGTGAAGGTGCCGGAGACGGGGAGCGTGCGGGTGATGTCAGCCGTGTAGTAGCTGTCGAGCTCGACGCCGGCGTCGATGAGGATCAGGTCGCCGGGCAGCACGCGGCCGTCGTTGCGGGTCCAGTGCAGGATGCAGGCGTGCGGGCCGGACGCCGCGATGGTGTCGTAGCCGACCGCGTTCCCGTCGGCCCGGGCACGCGCGTTGAAGACGCCCTCGACGACGCGCTCGCCGCGCGCGTGCGCGACGACGGCGGGCATGTCCGCGATCACGTCGGAGAAGCCGCGGCCGGTGGTGTCGACCGCCTCGCGCATCTGGCGGATCTCGTACTCGTCCTTGACGAGGCGGAGCTCGGAGGCGGCGCGCGCGAGGAGCGCGTCGCCGTCGGCGGGATCGGCCGGATCGGCCGGTTCGGCGTCGGAGGCGGCGGGCGCGGCCGCGCGGGCCTCGTCCACGCGCGCGGCGAGGGCCGGGTCGGCCTCGCGGATCACGCGCACGGGACCCGCGGCCGCGATGGCGGCGTCGACGTCGGCGAGGGGCGCGGTGGCGATCCCGAGGTCGGCCGCGACCTGGCGGAGCGAGGGGCGCGGGCCGATCCAGAACTCGCCGATCTCGGCGTTGGCGTAGAACTCGTCGCTGTCGCGGCCGGCCCGCTCGCGGAAGTAGAGGGTGGCGTCGTGCGCTGATCCGTCGGCCGCGGATCCCTCGGCCACCGGCTCGAGGACCAGGACGGCGCCGGGCTCGCTGTCGGCGCCCCAGCCGGTGAGGTGCGCGAAGGCCGAGTGCGCGCGGAACGGGTGGTCGGTGTCGTTGCTGCGCTGCTTGAGGCGGCCGGCGGGGATCACGAGGCGCGTGCCGACGTGGAGCGCGGAGAGGCGGCGGCGGCGGTCAGCGGCATGGGGCGCCTGCTCGCGCGCCGACGGGTCGACCTCCTCGCGGTCGGCCCAGTTCGTGGACACGAAGTCGCTGAAGGCGGTGCTCGCGGGCGTGGTGCTGCGGTTGCTGGTGGCGCGGGGGACGGGGGCGTCGCCGGATCCGGGTGCGGACGTCACGGGGGCCGCGGTCTCGGTCGTCGCCAGGGGCGCGGCCGGATCGGCGGCGATCTCGGCGGGGGAGGTCTCGGACGCGGTGTCGGTGTTCTCGGCCATCCATCGATCATCCCACCTGCGGGCGGCACCGAGGCGGGGCGGCGGCGGCGGGCGGCGCTCAGCGCAGCGGCGTGAGCTGCGCGATGCCCTCGTGCTCCGTGCGGTGTCAGCGCAGCGGTGTGAGCTGCGCGATGACCGGGCGGTGGTCGCTGCCGGCGCCGTCGCGGTCCTCGACGACGCGGAAGCCCGTGACCGCCCACCCGGGCGTGGCCATGATGTGGTCGATGGGCGTGCCGAGGAGGGCGGGGAGCCCCGTGGGCCAGGTGCCGACCGCGCCGTTGCCCGAGGCGCGTCCGGCGTCCACGCACTTCCCGAGGTCGGTGACCTGGTCGCGCTCTGTGGGCGCGCCGCCGTACCTGCTCATGTGGTCGAGCGTCGCGTTGAAGTCGCCCGCGATGATCACGTTGCCCTCGTCGCAGCGCTTCCCGAGCCACGCGAGGTCGGCGCGCCAGTTGTCCATCTGCTCGGGGATGGGGGAGACGGGGTGCACGGCCATGATGACGGGGCCGTTCCCGTCGACCGGCTCCATGATGACCGTGGGCAGCACGCTCGTGGTGCCGCGCGACTCGTCCATGCGGTAGTCGCCGTAGGCCGCGCTGATGAGGATGGTGGTGGAGCGGGCCGCGGCGACGTCGTCGAACGCGGCGGTGCTCACCCACATGGGCCGTCCCGCGTCGCGCATGAGCACCGCGATCTCCGCGCCGGTCTCCTCGCGCGTCTCCGGCAGCGTGATGACGTCGGCGCCGGACTCGATGGCCAGGTCGGCGACCGCGCGCGCGCCCGTCGCGCCGCCGAGCGTGTTCCAGGTCAGCACGGTGACGTCGTCGTCCTGCGCCTCCTGGAACGCCGTGTCGCCGAGCCCGCGGGTGGCGAGCACGGCCGAGTTGGCGCCGATGAACAGCACGAGCAGCACGGCGATGCTGCCGAGGAGACGACGGCCGGGGCGGATCGCGAGGCAGAGGACGAGGGTCAGCACCAGCACGGCGGCCGCCGCGGCGACGAGGCCGCCGCGGATGGCCACGGCGTGGGCGACGAGGTACGTCTGCTCCAGCCCGAGGAGCTGCGGCCAGGTGACGACGAGGAGCCCTGCAGCCGTGATGAGGATGACTGCTGCTCCGACGATCCGACCCATGACCTGCATCACACTATGGCGGCTCTCTGGGAGAGCGCCGCCGCGGGCTCCGGCCGGCCGGGCGGCATCGGGCCGCCGCGTAGGATGGCGGGATGCCGGAGGAGCAGCCAGGTCCCATCGACCTGCACACGCACAGCTCCGTGTCCGACGGCACCGAGACGCCCGTCGAGCTCGTCGCGCAGGCGGCCGCGCAGGGCCTGTCGGCCGTGGCACTCACCGACCACGACTCCACCGCCGGCTGGGACGACGCCTCAGCGGCCGCCCTCGCGCACGGCATCACGCTCGTCCCCGGCATGGAGATGAGCACGCAGCTCGAGTACGCGAGCGTGCACGTCCTGGCCTACCTCTTCGACCCCGAGGACGCGGACCTCGCGGCCATGACCGCCCGCGTCCGCTCCGAGCGCATGACGCGCGCCGAGGCCATGGTGGGCCGGATCTCGCGCGACTACGCGCTGACCTGGGCGGACGTGCTGGCGCAGACCACGCCGGGCAGCACGATCGGCCGGCCCCACATCGCCGACGCGCTCGTCGCCCGCGGGCACGTGCCGAGCCGCACGGCCGCGTTCGAGAGCATCCTGCACTGGCAGGGCGGCTACTACCGGCCGCACTACGCGCCGGATCCGATCCTCGGCGTCGAGCTGATCACGGCGGCGGGCGGACTGGCCGTCCTCGCGCACCCGGGCGCCCGCGGGCCGGAGCGCGTGCTGTCGGACTCCCGCATGACCGCGCTCGTCGCAGCGGGCCTGTTCGGACTCGAGGTGCGCCACCGGGACAACCCGCCCGCGGCGCGCGTGCGGCTCACGGAGCTGGCGGAGCGGTTCGGGCTCGAGGTCACGGGATCCAGCGACTACCACGGCGCGGGCAAGCCGAACCGGCTCGCGGAGAACACCACCGAGCCCGCCGTGCTCGCCCGCATCGTCGAGCGCGCGACGGGCTGGGCGCCCGTCGTGCCCGTGCCGGCGGCCTGACGCGCGACCGGCGGCTGACGGGCCGGGCACGAAGGAGGGGCCGCATCCGGTGGATGCGGCCCCTCCTTCGTGCGATCCGTGCGCGCGGCGCTAGGACGTCGCGGTGGGGCGGTCGCCGCCCGAGCGGCGACGGCGGTTGCGCGAGCGCGGGCGGGTCTGGCCGTCGGGGTGGGGCGCGTCGTGGCCGCCCGCGGTGTTCGGCTGCTCGCTGCCGATCGTCGCGGTGGCGTCTGCGGGCGCGGTGGCCGACGCGGTGGCCGACGCGGTCGACGTGCTGCGGCTGCGCGAGCGGTCGCGGTCCCCGCCGGCCGTGGAGGAGGAGGCCGAGGAGGAGCGGCTGCCCGAGCGGTCGCCGCCCCGGTCGCCGCCGCGTCCGCCGTCCCGGCTGCCGCCGCGTCCGCCGTCCCGGCTGCCGCCGCGTCCGCCGTCGCGACCCGAGTCGGAGCCGCGGCTGCCCGGACGCTCACGCGGGGTGCCGTCGGGGTTGACCGTCGGGGTCGCGCGGAGGCGGCCCGTGGATCCGGCCGGGATGTCGAGGTCGGTGTAGAGGTGCGGCGAGGACGAGTACGTCTCCGTCGGCTCCGGCTGGCCGAACTCGAGGGCGCGGTTGATGAGCGCCCACTTGTGCAGGTCGTCCCAGTCGACGAACGTGACCGCGATGCCGGTCTTGCCCGCGCGGCCCGTGCGGCCGACGCGGTGCAGGTACGCCTTGTCGTCCTCGGGGATGGTGTGGTTGATGACGTGGGTGACGTCGAGCACGTCGATGCCGCGCGCCGCCACGTCGGTGGCGATGAGGATGTCCTTCTTGCCGGCCTTGAACGCGGCCATGGCGCGCTCGCGCTGCTCCTGGTTGAGGTCGCCGTGCACGGCGGCGGCGTTGAAGCCGCGGTCGTTGAGCTCCTCGACGAGGCGGGCGGCGGCGCGCTTCGTGCGCGTGAAGATCACGGTCTTGCCGCGGCCCTCGGCCTGGAGGATGCGGCCGATGACCTCGTCCTTGTCCATGTTGTGCGCGCGGTACACGAGGTGGCGGATGTTCGCCTGCATGAGGCCCTCGTCGGGGTCCGTCGCGCGGATGTGGATCGGCTTCGTCATGAAGCGGCGGGCGAGCGCGACGATCGGGCCCGGCATGGTGGCCGAGAACAGCATCGTGTGGCGCACGGCCGGGGTCTGCGCGAAGAGCTTCTCGATGTCGGAGAGGAACCCGAGGTCGAGCATCTTGTCGGCCTCGTCGAGCACCATCTCGCGCACGCTCTGGAGCGAGAGCAGGCGCTGGCCCACGAGGTCGAGGAGGCGGCCCGGCGTGCCGACGACGATCTGCGCGCCGGCCTTGAGCTGCTCGATCTGCCCCTCGTACGCCTTGCCGCCGTAGATGGAGACGACCGTGGTGGCGCGGTGCTTGGTGGCGATCTGGAGGTCCTCGGTGACCTGGACGGCGAGCTCGCGCGTCGGGACGACCACGAGCGCCTGCACGCCGGGCTCCGGGGTGAGGCCGAGCCGCTGGATGAGCGGGAGGCCGAAGCCGAAGGTCTTGCCGGTGCCCGTCTTCGCCTGGCCGATGATGTCCTGGCCGGAGAGCGCCAGGGGGATGGTCTGCTCCTGGATGGGGAAGGGTTCGAGGATGCCGTGGTCGGCGAGCGCCTGCACCATGTCCTCGTCGATGTTCAGTTCGGTGAAAGTCACGTTGTGCCCTGTCTAGCGGTGCGGTCCACGCCCGGACTGCTTCTCTGCGGGCGCGATGGGGCCCTTCCGTTGAGGGACCACGGGCGAGTTTAGCGGGCGGGCGCCAGATGACCGCCTCCGCCGCCCTATACGCTGGCCCCGTGCTCAAGATGTTCGGACGCCGGTCGACGACGATCGAGGCGCCCCGGGTCAGGTCCCGCGGCGAGTCGAAGCGTCGATCCCCGACGACGACCGTGAGCGTGGACGACTTCTCGCCCGATACCCTCCGCTTCCTCGGCGCCGTGGCGTACCTGCAGCTCACCGTCTTCGAGACCCTCTCGCGGGCCGTCGCCGAGGCGCCCGACCTCGCCGGCAAGGAGGCCGTCTCGACCGCCGCCGGCATCGCGCTCGGCAAGCACCAGGCGCTCGCCGCGGAGATCAAGCGGCAGGACGGCGACCCGAGCGTCGTCATGGAGCCGCACCGCGCCGCGTTCGACCGGTTCACCGCCACCGTCGCGGGCGCCGACTGGTACGAGTGCCTGCTCTCCGCCTACATCACCACCGGGCTGCTCGACGACTTCTTCGTGCGCCTCGCCTCCGGGCTCCCGTCGGACCAGCGCCAGCGCGTCGTCGTGCTGCTGTCGTCGGGCGTGGGGCAGCAGGGCATCGTCGACGCGGTGCGCGCCGGGATCCGCCGCGACCCGCGCCTCGCGTCGCGCCTGGCCATGTGGGGCCGCCGGCTCGTCGGCGACACGCTGCTCGTCGCGGGCACGGCGATGCGCGCCTCCCTCGCCGATCCGGACGACGCGCGCGTGCACCTCGAGCCCGTGTTCGCGGGGATCATCACGGCGCACACCCGGCGGATGGACGCGCTGGGGCTCACGGCCTGACGCGGCCCGCCGGCTCCGACCCTGCACGCGACGACGCCCGGCCCCTCCAGGGACCGGGCGTCATGTCGTGCGGGTGAGGGTCAGCCGCCGATGGCGGCAAGGTCGCGGGCGTCCGCGGAGGAGCGTCGACGGCCGATGAGCAGGTCGGTGCCGGCGGCGACGAGCGCCGAGAGCCCGAGCGTCGCGATCCAGATGACGCCCTGGTCCCAGCGGAGGCCGGCCCACGTGAGCGCGACCCAGACGACCATCGCGGTGACGGTGCCGACGGCGGGGACCAGCAGCGCGCCGTGCGTGGCGCGGTGGGGGAGCGCGTAGCGCGCGACGAGGCCGACGAGGGCGCCGAAGATCGCGACGAAGAGGAGCTCCACGGGCGTCGGCTAGCGGACGAAGCCGATGCGCGGGGCGTCGGCGCTGCCGAGCTCCACGTAGGCGAGGTGGGCGGTGACGGCCAGGTGCGTGGCGCCCTTGTCGTCGGTGAAGGAGATGAAGGGCGAGGAGTCGCGGACGGCGTCCGTGACGGTCCGCTGGACCTCCTCGGGCGTCTGCTTGGTGGTGAAGGAGAGCTCGCGGGCGGTGTTGACGAGGCCGATACGGATTTCCACGGGAGGTGCCTTTCGATGCGTCGGATGCGACGGTGCCCCCTCAGGCTAGGGCACCCGCATGCGCGGCCCCGCGGCGTTCACTGAGGGCGGACGGGCGGCCGCGCGGCCGGGGCGGGGTGCGCCCGCGGCGGCCGCGTCGCGGGCGCCGCGGGGATCGGCCGTCGTCGGGGGCCGCCGGTAGCGTGGGCGCGTGACCATCAGGGGATTCCGCCAGCCGCCCGCCTCCGTCTCCGGCGGCGAGGTCCCCGCGGTGGAGCTGGATCCTTCGCAGCGCGCCGTCGTCGAGCTGCCCGTAGGGGTGAGCGCCGCCGTCATCGGCGCCCCGGGCTCGGGCCGCACCACGACCCTGCGCGAGCTCGTGGCCGAGCGGATCCTCACGCAGGGCCTCGACCCCGCCGAGGTGCTGGTGCTCGCGCCGTCGCGCGCGGCCGCCACGCGCCTCCGCGACGAGCTCGCGCTGCGGGTCGGGGTGCCCACGCTCGGGCCGCTCGCGCGCACCGCCACGTCGGTCGCGTTCGAGGTGCTCGCGCGCCGCGCCGCCGAGACCGGCACCGAGCCGCCGCGGCTGCTCACGGGCGCCGAGCAGGACCAGATCATCGCCGACCTCCTCGCCGGGCACGAGGAGCTGGGCACCGGGCCCGCGTGGCCGGATCCGCTCGGCGTCGAGGTGCGCCGTCTCCGCGCCTTCCGCACGGAGCTCCGTGAGCTGCTCATGCGCGCCACCGAGGAGGGCGTGCGGCCGGACGCCCTCGCCGAGCTCGGCCGTGCGCACGAGGTGCCCGAGTGGATCGCCGCGGCTGAGTTCGCCCGGGAGTACGAGGACGTCGTCGACTCCTTCCGCGGCGACCACCTCGACAGCGCGGAGCTCCTCGCCGAGGCCGTGCTGCTCGTGTCGCGGGGGGAGGCGCTCACGGGGATCCGGCTCGTGGTCGCCGACGACCTGCACGAGGCGACCGTCGCGACCCTGTCCCTCCTCCGGGCGCTCGCGGCGCGCGGCGCCGACGTGGTCGCGTTCGGCGACCCGGACGTCGCGGCGGCCACGTTCCGCGGGGCGGAGGCCTCTGCGCTCGGCCGGCTCTCCACCGTGCTCGGCCTGCCCGGGCTCCGCACGCTCGTGCTCGACCGGGTGCACCGGCAGCCGCCCGCGCTCCGGGCGCTCACCTCGGCCGTCACGGCGCGCATCGGCGCGGCGGGCGCGGGGCGGCAGCGGCAGGCGGGATCCGCGCAGGGCCTCGTCGACGACGCCGACCCGATCCAGGTCATCGAGGCGCCGACGCGCGCCCTCGAGCTCGCCCGCCTCGCGCGCCGGCTCCGGGAGGAGCACCTGCTGGGCGGCGTGCCGTGGGCGCGCATGGTCGTGCTCGTGCGCTCCGGATCCCTCGTGCCCCAGGTCGCCCGCAGCCTCGCGACCGCTGAGGTGCCCACGCGCACGGCCGTCGCCGGGCGCGCCCTCCGCGACGATCTCGCCGCGCTCGCCCTCATCCGGGCCGTCGACGTCGTGCTCGGCCGCGTGCCGCTCACTCCGGACATCGCGGCGGAGCTCGCCACGGGTCCGCTCGGCGGGCTCGACGGGGTCCAGCTCCGGCGGCTCCGGCTCGCGATGCGCCAGGAGGAGCTCGCGGGCGACGGGCGCCGGTCGAGCGACGAGCTGCTCGTCGAGGCGCTCGCGGCGCCCGGCCGGCTCGAGACGCTCGACCTCGCGCCCGCGCGCCGACTCGCCCGCCTCGCCCGCACGCTGCAGGGCGCCCGCGAGCTGGCATCCGCCGACGGCACCATCGAGGAGCTGCTCTGGCACCTGTGGGAGGGCTCGGGGCTGGCGAAGCCGTGGTTCGAGCAGGCGCTGCAGACGGGCATCGTCGCCGACCAGGCGAACCGCGACCTCGACGGCGTCGTCGCGCTCTTCACGGCCGCGCGGCGGTTCGTCGAGCGGAACCCGGGCCGTCCCGCGTCGGACTTCGTGGAGGAGCTGCTCGGCGCCGAGGTGCCGGAGGACACGCTCTCGCCGCAGCCGCTCGCCGACACCGTGCTGGTCGCCACGCCGTCCGCGGTCGTGGGCGCGGGATACGAGGTCGTCGCGGTCGCCGCGCTGCAGGAGGGCGTGTGGCCGAACCTGCGGCTGCGCGGATCCCTGCTGCACCCCCAGCGCCTCTCCGCCGTCGCGCGCGGCCTCGACCGGGCCGACGTCGACGAGCGCGCCGAGGTCCTCGGCGACGAGCTGCGGATGCTCGCGCTCGCCGTCTCCCGCGCGACCCGCGTCGTGGTGCTCAGCGCGACCGCCAACGACGAGGAGGCGCCGTCCCCGTTCCTCCGTCTCGTGCCGCCCGCGCCCGGCCTCTCCGAGGCGGAGGCGGGCGTCGAGGCAGGTCGGGCGGCGAAGGACGCGCCCGCCGCGCTGCGGATCCGCCCGGACCACCCGCTCTCGCTGCGCGGGCTCGTCGGCGCGCTCCGTCGCGAGCTCGCGGTCGTGCACCGCGACGCCGTGCTCCTCGACGACGGCCGCGTCGTCTCGGGCGACCGCACCGCTCGTCGCCCCGCCGACGCCACCCGCGAGCGCGGCCTCGCTGCGGCATCCGCCCTCGCGCGCCTCACGGCCGAGGGCGTGACGGGCGCGGATCCGGCCGAGTGGTACGGGCTGCGCGAGCCTTCCACCACGGAGCCCGTCGTCGACCTGACCGATCCCGCGGCCCGCGTGCCCGTCTCGCCGTCGCGGCTCGAGGCCTTCGAGCGCTCGCCGCTCAACTGGTTCATCGACCAGGCGTCCGGCGGATCCACGAGTACGGCCATGGGCATCGGCACCATCGTGCACGCCGTCATGGAGGAGGCCAGCCTCGACCCCGACGCGGATCTCCGCCCGCCCGCCCTCGAGGAGCGCCTCGACGAGCGGTGGGGCGAGCTGCCCTTCGAGTCGCCCTGGGTGGGCGAGCGCGAGCGGCGGCAGGCCGGCGAGCTCATCGCGGGCGTCAGCGGGTACCTCCGCGACTTCGAGGCCCGCGGCGGGCGCATGCTCGCGGCCGAGGGCGGCTTCGAGCTCGAGGTGGGCGTCGCGCGCCTCCGCGGGAAGATCGACCGCATCGAGCTGACGGAGGAGGGCCGCGTGGTCATCGTCGACCTCAAGACCGGTCGGCACTTCCCGACCCGCGCCGAGATCCCCGCGCACGCGCAGCTCGGCTCCTACCAGCTGGCGTACGTGGAGGGCTCGCTCGAGCAGGTGCCCGCCGGTACGCCGTCCGGCGGCGCGAAGCTGCTCTACGTCTCCGGCGGCACGCGCGGCCTGCCCTATCGCGAGCTGCCGCAGGAGCCGCTCACCCGCGAGGAGCTCGACGGGTTCCGCGCGCGCATCGCCGAGGCGGCCGCGGGCATGGCGGGCGCGACCTTCGACGGCACGCCGGATCTGGGGGAGCGGGATCCGGGTTCGGCGAGGCGGTACCGCATCCACCTGGTGCGGGCGGTGTCGGCGTGAGCGGCGCGGAGGCGACCGGCGTGGGGGCCACCGGCGCGGTCGGCGGCGGCATGGTCAGCGCCCGCCGCATCGCCGATGCGCTCGACCTGCCGAGCCCCACGGAGCAGCAGCGTCGCGTCATCGAGTCGCCGCTGGAGCCCGGCCTCGTCGTCGCGGGCGCCGGCAGCGGCAAGACCGAGACCATGGCGAGCCGCGTCGTGTGGCTGCTGGCCAACGGGCACGTCGGGGTCGAGGAGATCCTCGGGCTCACGTTCACGCGCAAGGCCGCGGGCGAGCTCGGGGTGCGGATCCGCGCGCGCATCGAGCAGCTCCAGCAGGCCGGGCTCGCGGCCGTCCCGGCGGGCGCGTTCGCCACGCCCACCGTGCAGACCTACAACGCCTTCGCGAACGGCATCTTCCGTGACAGCGCCACCCTCATCGGCCGCGAGTCGGAGTCGGTCGTGCTCACGGAGGCGTCCGCGTGGCAGCTCGCGCGCCGGCTCGTGGTCGAGAGCACCGACCCGCGGCTGCTCGAGCTCGGGCGCGGCGTGGATCCCATCACGCAGGCCGTCATCTCCCTCAGCCGGGCGATGAGCGAGAACGTCGCGGATCCCGCCGAGGTCGTGCGCCTCGCGGGGTCGTTCACGGGCCTCGAGGAGCTGCCGTTCGGGTCCGCTCGGATCAGGAAGGCCCCGGCCGCCGAGGCGGTCGCCGCCGTCGGCGCGCTGCCGCCGCTCGTCGACCTCGCGGTGCGGTTCCAGGAGGAGAAGACCCGGCGCGGGCTCGTCGAGTACAGCGACCAGGTCGCGTTCGCGCTCGCCATCTGCGAGCGCGTGCCGCAGGTCGTCGCCGAGCACAGGACGCGGTTCCGCGTCGTGCTCCTCGACGAGTACCAGGACACCTCCGTCGTGCAGACGCGGCTCCTGTCGACCCTGTTCGGCGGCACGCCCGTCATGGCGGTCGGGGATCCGCACCAGTCCATCTACGGCTGGCGCGGCGCGAGCGCCGCGAACCTCGCGCGCTTCGGCGCCGACTTCGCACCCGCCGGCGCCTCCGCCGCCGACGTGCCCGTCTACGCGCTCTCCACCAGCTGGCGGAACCCGGCCTCCGTGCTCGGTGCCGCGAACCGCATCGTCGAGCCGCTGACCGCGGCCTCCCGGATCCCCGTCGCGCGCCTCGAGCCCCGGCCCGACGCCGGCGACGGCCGGCTCGACGTCGCCTACGCGGAGACGGTCGCCGACGAGGCCGCGAGCGTCGCGGCGTGGTTCGCCGACCGGCTGCGGCAGACCGGATCCGACGGCCGCCCCCGCTCGGCCGCCATGCTGTGCCGCTCCCTCAAGGGCGTCGAGCCGTTCACCACGGCGCTCGCCGACCTGGGCGTGCCGTTCCGCGTGCTCGGCCTCGGCGGCCTGCTCGACCAGCCCGCGGTCGTCGACCTCGTGTGCGTCCTCCGCGTGCTGCACGACCCCACCGCGGGCAGCGAGCTCGTGCGGCTCCTCACGGGCGCGCGCTGGCGCATCGGCACGAAGGACGTGCACGCGCTGTCCCGCGTCGCGTCGTGGCTGATGTCCCGGGACCACGCTCAGAAGCCGCTCGCCGTCGAGGTGCGCGACGGGCTCCGGGCCTCCGTGGTGCCCGACGAGGTGGGATCCGTCGTCGACGCGCTCGACTTCGTCGTCGACGCCCGCGACGGCCACACCGCGCTCGCCGGCTTCAGCGACGAGGGCCTCGCGCGCCTCCGCGCCGCGGGCCGCCAGCTGCAGGTGCTGCGGTCGCGCGTCGGGCTCGACCTGGTGGACCTCGTCACGGTCGTCCAGCAGGAGCTGCTGCTCGACATCGAGGTCGCGGCCAACGAGACGGATCCGCTCGGCCGCGCGAGCCTCGAGGCCTTCACCGAGCAGGTGGCCGGCTACCTCCAGGGCGACTCCGCCGGCACGCTCGGGCCGTTCCTCGCGTGGCTCGCCGAGGCCGAGCGGCGCGACAATCTCGCGCCGCGCACCGAGGAGCCGGAGCCCGGCACGGTGCAGATCCTCACGATCCACGGCTCGAAGGGCCTCGAGTGGGACGTCGTCGCCGTGCCGCGCATGGTCGAGGGCGAGCTGCCCGGCACGCTCCGGGAGAAGCGCGGCTGGGTCGCGTTCGGCGCCCTGCCGTTCGAGTTCCGCGGCGACTCCGCCGAGCTGCCGTCGCTCGCCTGGCGCGGCCTCGAGTCGCAGAAGGCGTTCGCCGAGGCGATGGAGGCGTTCGGTGAGGAGCTCGAGGAGCGCAACGCGGCCGAGCAGCGGCGCCTCGCGTACGTCGCCATCACGCGCACGCGATCCGACCTGCTGCTGAGCGGGTCGTTCTGGTCCACGCAGCAGAAGCCGCGGGGTCCCGGGGCGTTCCTCCGCGAGATCCAGCAGGTGGGCCTCATCGCACCCGACGCGCTGCCCCAGGCGCCCGAGCTGGAGGCGAACCCGCTCGAGCCCGGATCCGCGCGCGTCGCCTGGCCGCTGCCGCCGCTCGGCCCGCGCGAGGCCCGCGTGCGCGCGGCTGCCGAGGCCGTCGCGTCCGCCGATCCGCAGGCCGAGACCGTCTGGACCCGCGACATCGACCTGCTCCTCGCCGAGCGCGACGCCCGTGCCAGGGACGCCGAGCTCGTCGACCTGCCCACGCGCATCCCGGCGTCCCGCTTCAAGGACTTCGTGAGCGACCCCGCGGGCGTCGCCGCGCGCCTGCGCCGCCCCATGCCCGAGCGGCCGTACCGGCAGACCCGGCTGGGCACGCTCTTCCACGGCTGGGTCGAGGCGCGCTACGGACCAGCGGGCACGGCCGACGTCATCGACGCGTCCGGCGTCGAGCTGGATGCGGATCCGACCGAGCCGCCCGTGGAGCAGGAGGACCTCGACCGGCTGCGCGCGACCTTCGAGGCGAGCGAGTGGGCGAGCCGGAAGCCGGAGGAGGTCGAGGTCGAGATCCACATGGAGCTCGCCGGCCAGGTCGTCATCTGCAAGATCGACGCCGTGTTCCTCATCGACGGCCGCTACCGCGTCGTCGACTGGAAGACCGGCCGCACCCCGAAGGACGCCGCCGACCTCGAGCTCAAGCAGCTCCAGCTCGCGCTCTACCGCCTCGCGTTCGCGAAGTGGCGGGGCATCGACCCCGACCTCATCGACGCCGAGTTCTACTTCGTCGCGGACGACCGGTCGCTGAAGCCCGAGCGGCTCTACTCCGAGGAGGACCTCGTGGCGCTCTGGTCGGGTGCGCGCACGCCGGACGCGTCGCGCGCGCCGTCGGGGGAGACCGTGGGCTGAGGCCGGGAGTCGAGCATCTCCTCGACCTGGTCCACGTCCATCACCGGCAGCGTCTCGTGCGCGATGCGCTGGCCCTCGTCGGCGCGCACCGTGTCGACGAGCGCGCTGAGCATGTTCACGGCGTCGTCGATGATGCCCTGGTTCCGCGTGTCCGTCCCGTGCAGCAGCCAGCGGGCGATCTCCAGCTCCGCGTAGAGGAGCGCGCGCTGCTTGAGCTGGCGGTCGACCGTCACGTGGTGCGCCTGGTTGTAGGCGCGGAAGACGCTCTCGGCGACGTGCTCGGCGCGCGCGCCCAGCACCCAGTGCAGGTCGTGCGCGGGGTCGGCGACGCGCAGCTCCGACCAGCCGATCATCCCGGTCACGTCGTCGCCGTCGACGAGGAACGAGGAGGCCTGCACTGCGCCGTTGACGACCGCGGGCTGGAACTGCCAGAGCGAGGCGTCGTCGAGCGCCTCCTCCCAGCGCGAGAGGAGCAGGCTCGGCACGAGCGCGGTGGCGGCGGCCCGGTCGATGAGGGCCGCGGTCTGGCTGTGGATCTCCGCGGCCGAGAGCACGGGCAGCCCCGCGTCGGCGACGAACCCGGTCGGCAGGCTGTGCACGGCGGACACGGCGGCGCCGATCGAGCGCGCCAGGCCGTCGCCCGCGGGGATCTCGTCGAGCGAGATGACGCGGCCGGGCACGTGCCCGTAGACGAACCCCCGGGTCGGCTTGATGGGCGCCTGCCCCAGGAACTCGGGCACCTGGAACGGCAGCCGCGAGCGGATCCCGGTGCTCAGCGCCCGGAGCGCCACGAGGTCCGCGGACTGCTCGGACTCGGCGGCCTGCGTGGTCGGGACGCGCACGAGGAGCTCGCGGCCGTCTCGCGTGGAGAGGAGCGCCGACTCGAAGTCGCCCGCGCCGCCGGCCGTGAACGGGGTGCTGCGGACCACGTCGAGCCCCGAGACGGCCGAGGTCGCCAACGCGGCTAGAGTGAGGTGGGATCTGGCCATGCCTTACAGGTTAGGTCGCTGGGAGCCCTCCGTCTCACCGCGCCACGCGCTTCCGGCCCCGCGCACCGTGGGCGGAGCTCGACGCATGGCGTCCCGCCCCTCGGCCCGTCCGCCCTCGAAGTCGATTGGTCCCCGTGCTCGACAGCTTCCTCTCCCGCCTGCCCCTGTCCCGCGAGGGCGTCGACCGCGACGGCCTGCACCGGGACTCGCCCGCCCTCTTCGACGAGCTGTGGGCGGATCCCTCCACACGCGTCCTCGCCCTGCACGGACACCGCGCGCTGGGATCCGCGGCCGACGGCCGCGCCGCGCTCGACCTGCTCCCGGTCGACCGGGTCACCGCCGCGACCGTCCGCATCTACCTCGGCCGCACGACCGTCGCGCACGAGGGGGAGCCCGTCGGCACGCCCGTCGTCGCCGCGGTCCTCACCGACGCCGCGGCGGCCGAGCTCGCGCCCGCCGAGGAGCGCTGGCTGGAGCTGCGCACGACCGCGACGCAGCTCGACGACCGCGACGCCGCGCTGTTCACGGGAGCGCTCGCGACCGCGAACTGGCACGCCTCCCACCCGTTCTCGCCGAAGACGGGCGAGCCCACCGTGGTCGAGCAGGGCGGCTGGGTGCGCCGCGCCCCCTCCGACGGCTCGCAGGTCTTCCCCCGCACCGACGCTGCCGTGATCATGGGCGTCGTGGATGCGGACGACCGCCTCCTCCTCGGCGCCAACGCCATGTGGGGCGGCGACCGCTACTCGCTGCTCGCGGGCTTCGTCGAGCCGGGCGAGTCGTTCGAGGCGGCCGTGAAGCGCGAGGTGCTGGAGGAGTCGGGCGTCACCGTCGAGGATCCTCGCTACCTGGGCAGCCAGCCGTGGCCGTTCCCCGCGTCCGTCATGGTCGGCTTCCTGGCGCGCGTCTCCGCGTCGAGCGGACCCGCGACGCCGGACGGCGTCGAGATCGTCGACCTGCGCTGGTTCAGCCGCGAGGAGCTGCGCGCGTCGCTCGGCGAGATCGCGCTGCCCGGCCCGTCGTCCATCGCGCGCGCCATCATCGAGGAGTGGTACGGCGGACCCCTCGAGGACGGCGAGCGGGAGTGGTGATCCGCCGATCGTGACCGACCAGCTCGTCCCCGGCACACCCGGACGCGACCCCTACGGGTCGGCCGCGTCGGCTGCCCTCCCCGCACCCGTCTCCCTCGGCCCCGCGACCGCGGACGAGCCCGTGGAGGAGGCGCCGTCCGCCGAGTCCCTGCTCGAGGCGCTCGACGACCAGCAGCGGCTCGCCGCGCAGGCGCTCCTCGGGCCCGTCGTCGTGCTCGCGGGGGCCGGCACGGGCAAGACGCGGGCCATCACGCACCGCATCGCGTACGGGATCCAGGCCGGCGTGTACCCGCCGAACCGCGTCATGGCGCTCACCTTCACCTCGCGCGCCGCGGCGGAGCTCCGCGGTCGCCTGCGCGAGCTCGGCGCCGGACCCGTGGCCGCGCGCACCTTCCACGCCGCGGCCCTCAAGCAGCTCAACTTCTTCTGGCCGCAGGTGGTGGGCGGCACGATGCCGCGTCTCATCGAGAGCAAGGGGCGGATGCTCGGCCACGCCGCCGAGTCGCTCCGACTCCGCCTCGACACGGCCGCGCTCCGCGACATGGCCGCCGAGGTCGAGTGGCGCAAGGTCTCGATGATCTCCGTCGAGCAGTACGGCCTCGCCGCGCGCACCACGCGCACGCTGCCGCCGCAGCTCGACGCCGACCAGGCCGTCGCGCTCCTGCAGGCCTACGAGGACATCAAGGACCAGCGCCGCCAGCTCGACTTCGAGGACGTGCTGCTCGCGACCGCGGGCATGATCGAGGCGGAGCCCTGGGTCGCGCAGCAGGTGCGCGAGCAGTACCGCTTCTTCGTGGTCGACGAGTACCAGGACGTCTCGCCGCTGCAGCAGACGATCCTCGACCTCTGGATGGGCGACCGCCGCGACCTCTGCGTGGTCGGCGACGCGAGCCAGACCATCTACTCGTTCGCGGGCGCGAAGAGCGCCTACCTCCTCGACTTCGCGTCGCGCTTCCCCGAGGCGACGGTCGTGCGGCTGGAGCGGAACTACCGGTCGACCTCGGGCATCACGGAGGCGGCGAACCGGCTGATGCGCGGCCGGCCGGGCGCTCTCACGCTCGTGTCGGCGGACGCGGATCCGGACGGCGACGGCACGGGTACGGCCTCCCCGCGCGCGAGGGGCCGCGGATCCGCCGCCGTCCCCGGCCGCGGCGAGGGCTTCCGCGCGCCGCAGGTGAGCGCGTTCCCGTCCGACGGCGCCGAGGCGCGCGCGATCGCGGGGGCGATCGCCCAGCAGATCGGCTCGGGGATCGCGCCCGAGGACATCGCCGTGCTGTACCGCATGAACGGCCAGTCCGCGGTGCTCGAGCAGGCGCTCGGCGACGCGGGCGTCAGCTACCAGGTGCGCGGATCCCAGCGGTTCTTCGACCGCCCCGAGATCAAGCAGGCGCTCCTGGCGCTCCGCGGGGCGTCCGTCTCCATCTCCGGCGAGCCGCTCTTCAAGTCGGTGAGCGACGTGCTCCGCGGCCTCGGCTGGAGCCAGGCGCCGCCGGAGCAGCCGGGTGCCGTGCGCGACCGCTGGGAGTCGCTCGACGCCATCATGGGCCTCGCCGAGCGGATGCCCGCGGGCAGCACCTTCCGCGCCTTCACGGACGAGCTGCTCGAGCGGCAGGCGGGCCAGCACGAGCCGACCGTCTCGGCCGTCACCCTCGCGACTCTGCACTCCGCCAAGGGCCTCGAGTGGGAGCACGTCTACCTGATGGGCCTCAGCGAGGGGCTCGTGCCCATCAGCTACGCGCAGACGCTCGAGGCGGTGGACGAGGAGCGCCGCCTGCTCTATGTGGGGATCACGCGCGCGCGCTCCGGGCTGCGGCTGTCCTGGAGCCGGAGCGGACCGCACCGATCGGGGCAGCGGGAGCCGTCGCGGTTCCTGGCAGAGCTCGACACCCGCATCGCGGGTGGGGGCGCGAAGCGCGGCGCGTGACCCGTCCCGTCCGCACGTCGAGCACCGCCTGGTGCGTCGGGAGCGCGTTCTCGCCCGTCGTGAGCAGGCGGTCGGCGGGCCGCGCCGCGAGGGCCGCGAGCTCGGCGGGCACGAGCCCCTGCTCGGATCCGCTGTCGCGCCCGAGCAGCTGGGCCGCGATGGCGGGCCATGCCGGATCCGCGTCCCGGCGTGCGAGGTCGAGGCAGTAGCAGCAGACCGTGCGCCCGGGCTCGACGAGCGGGCCGACGACGGCGTGCCGGTCGCCGAGGACCGCCGGCAGGTGCGGGACGTCCTCCCGGGACCAGCGTCCGTAGGCGGCCGGGGCGATGGCGAAGTGCGCGACGATCACGGCGAGGGCGGTGCGCGGATCCGCGTCGCCGGCCATCTGCCGCGGGGCCACGTCGTGCCCGGCGCGGGCGAGGGCGTCGGCGATGCGGTCGGGGGTCGGTCCGCCGCCCACGATCGCGACCGGTCCGGTGCGCGCGCGGCGGGAGAGGTCCTCGTCGCGGGGCGGCAGGAGCGCGGGCCGCACCAGGTCGAGCAGCTGCGTGACGTGCGCGGGCGTGGCGCCCTCCGTCGCCGCGATCATGTCGAGCCCGCCGCGGCTGATGCCGCGACCGAGCGCGTCGAGCAGCCGTTCGTCGAGCCGCGACACGGCGCTGAGCACCACGGGCGGACGGTCGACGCCGAGCTGGAGGGAGTCCGGCGTGCGCCAGACGAGCGGGAGGCGGGGATCGAGTCGGATGGCCATGGGCGCGGAGAGTGCCCGACGGGCGCGGCTGGCGGGGAGCGCGTCCACAGATCCGAGGCGGGGAGGCACGGCCGGGTGGACGTGAGCGAGGCCGGCACCGCGGTGGCGGTGCCGGCCTCGCCGGGTGGTGCGGGTGCGGGTGCGGGTCAGACGGGGCGTGGATCCGTCCCGGGCGCGTCGTCCGGACCCTCGCCCGGCGTCTCGCCCGGCTCGGTCGCGCGACCCTGGCCGTCCTCGACGGGACGGCCGGCGTCGGATCCGCTCAGCAGGTCCTCGAGCGCCTGGTCGACCTCGTCGGGCTCCGGCTCGCCCTGCGTGAGCCGCGCGACGAGCGCATGCGGCGCGTCGATGTCCTCGGACGTCGGCAGCACGTCGGGGTGCGACCAGAGCGCGTCGCGCTGCTCCGCCCCGACGCCGTCGGTGACGGCCTGCCACATGGCCGCGGCCTCGCGCAGGCGGCGCGGCCGGAGCTCGAGGCCCACGAGCGTCGCGAACGCGGACTCGGCGGGACCGCCCGTCGCGCGGCGGCGGCGCACCGTCTCGGCGATGGCGGACGCGCGGGGGAGCCGCACGGTCGCGGCGGCGGTCACCACGTCCACCCAGCCCTCGATGAGCGCCAGCATCGTCTCGAGGCGCGCGAGGGCGGCGAGCTGCGCGTCCGTCTTCGGCGGGATGAGGGATCCGTCGACCATGGCCTGGCGGAGCTCCTCGGGGTTCGACGGGTCGAAGCCCTCGGCGAGCGACTCGAGCCGGTCGGTGTCGATGTGCACGCCCTTCGCGAACTCCGTGATGGAGGAGATGAGCTGCAGCCGCAGCCAGCGCGCGTGCCGGAAGAGGCGCGCGTGGGCGAGCTCCCGGACGGCCAGGTAGATCTGCACCTGGTCGTCGGAGACGTCGATCCCCTCGCCGAACGCCTGGACGTTCTGCGGCAGGAGCGCGGCCTGCTGGTCGTCGAGGAGCGGGATGCCGACGTCGCCGCCGGAGACGACCTCCGTGGAGAGCTGCCCGACCACCTGGCCGAGCTGCATCGCGAATAGCGTGCCGCCGAGGTTCCGCATCATGCGCCCGGCGCCCGCGACCATGCCCTGCATCTCCTCGGGCGCGTTCTGCTGGAGGACCTCGGTGAGCGAGTCGGCGATGCTGAGCGCGACGGGCTCGGCGAGCTGGGTCCACACCGGCATCGTGAGCTCGGTCCACTGCGCGCGGGTGATGAGGCGCGGGGCGACCGTGAGCTGGCTGACGTACGTGACCTCGTCGAGCCACAGCGCCGCCACCTGGAACGCCTGGTCCAGCGGGGCGGACGCGGCGGCGGTGACCTGCGTCTGCTCGGCGGCGGCGAGCTGCCTGGCGCCCTCGCGGGCCACCTTCCAGTCGACGCCGTCGCCGGTGTTGGCGAGCGCGCCCTGCAGCTGCGCGAGGAGCTGGCGGACCATCTCGGGATCCTGCGGGAGGCCTGCGGCACCCGCGAGCTTGTCCGGGTCGATCTGCCCGTCGGCGCCGAGGAACCGCTCCAGCATGCGCCGGAACTCGTCCTCGGGGTTCGGGGTGGGCTCGTCGGCCATGGAGGGTCTCCCGGGGGTCGAGGGGGTCCGGATCGCGGTGCCGCGGCCGGTGGATCCACGCTAGCCCGCGCCCACGGGAAACCCATCCGCATTCGCCTAGGCTGAGCCCTCGCGGCTTCCGCCTGCCGCGAACAGCGGCCTTGAGGGCCGCCCCGACGCCCGTCGACCGGCCGCCTCCCGGCCCGACGCGCCCCGACACCGAGGACATCCGGATGAGCCTGTTCGCCCAGCACGCCCCCCGCGCACCCCGGCCCGCGCGCCGTCGCCGTGTCGGCCGCGTGCTCGCCGGCACCGGCGCCGTGCTCGCCCTCGCGCTCGGCCTGATGCCGTCGCCGTACGTCATCGAGCAGCCCGGTCCCGTGTTCGACACCCTGGGCACGAGCGACCACGCGGGCACCGAGCGCCCTCTCATCTCCATCCCCGACCGCACCACGTACCCGACCGACGGCCGGCTCGACATGCTGACTGTGAGCGTCGTCGGCAACCCCGCGCAGCGCCCCGACTGGTTCGCGGTCGTCTCCGCCTGGCTCGACCCGAGCCGCAGCGTCGTCCCCATGGAGGCGGTCTTCCCCGCGGGTCAGACGGCGGAGGATCGCGACGCCGAGAACCAGGTCCAGATGACCGACTCGCAGCAGGACGCCGTCGCCGCCGCCCTCACCGAGCTCGGCATCCAGGTGCCCCGCACGCTCCAGGTGCAGAGCGTCATCGACGGCTCCCCGGCCGACGGCCCGCTGCGCACCGGAGACGCGATCCGCACGGTCGACGGCGCAGACGTGGTCGACCTCGCCGACCTGCAGGCCCGCGTGGCCGCCGCGGGGACCAGCACACCGCTGTCCTTCGGGATCACGCGCGACGGCCAGGACAGCACGGTCGAGGTCACGCCCGCCGAGCGCGACGGCCGCCCCGTCATCGGCATCGTCACCTCCACCTCCTACGAGTTCCCGTTCGAGGTCGACATCCAGCTCGACGACGTCGGCGGACCGAGCGCGGGCATGATGTTCGCGCTCGGGATCATGGACAAGCTCGAGGAGGGCTCGCTCACCGGCGGCAAGGCCATCGCCGGCACGGGCACGATCGACGCGGGCGGCACGGTCGGCCCCATCGGCGGGATCCGGCAGAAGCTCTTCGGCGCCGAGCGCGCCGGCGCCGAGTACTTCCTGGCGCCCGCCGACAACTGCGACGAGGTGCGCGGGCACGTGCCCGACGGCCTGCGCGTCTTCTCCGTCTCGACGCTCGACGACTCGCTCGCGGCGCTCGCCGCCATCTCCACCGGCGGGGACCTGGACGCGCTGCCCACCTGCTGACGCAGCAGCAGACCGACGGGGTCAGCCGGGACTCGCGAGGTGCCCCTTACCAGACGGGAACCCCTGATCGCTCGCAGGTACCTGGCAACCGCCCCGCCTAGGATGAGGATTCCGCTGTCCTACGACTCTGAGGCACATCTGTGACTAGCACATCCGCCCGGCCCGCCAGACGGAGCCGAGCCCCCCTCGCCATCACCGCGGCCATCATCGCAGCGCTGGTGATCGCGTTCTTCATCTTCGCCGGCTTCTACGCCGACGTCCTCTGGTACGACCAGCTGGGCTACCTGGGAGTGCTGCTCACGCAGTGGGGCGCGGGCATCGCGCTGTTCTTCATCGGGTTCCTCGCGATGGCGATCCCGGTGTTCGTCAGCATCCAGGTCGCGTACCGCTCGCGGCCCGTCTACGCGAAGCTCAACTCGCAGCTCGACCGCTACCAGCAGGTCATCGAGCCGCTGCGCCGCCTCGCCATGTTCGCGATCCCCGCGGTCTTCGGTCTCTTCGCGGGCGTCTCGGCCTCGAGCGGCTGGCAGCGCACGCTGCTCTGGCTCAACCGCACGCCCTCCGGCACGGTGGATCCGCAGTTCCAGCTCGACACGTCCTTCTACATGTTCGAGCTGCCCTTCTACCACGCGGTCGTCGGCTTCGCCTCGGCCGTCGTCATCATCTCCATGCTCGGCGTCCTCGCCACGAGCTACCTCTACGGCGCCGTGCGGTTCACGGGCCGCGAGGTGCGCATCTCGAAGAGCTCGCGGATCCAGATCGCGGTCACCGCGGGCGTCTACTTCCTGCTGCAAGGCGTGAGCATCTGGCTCGACCAGTACTCGTCCGTGGTCAACAACGCGAACGGCGGGCTGTTCACGGGCGCGGCGTACTCAGACGTGAACGCGGTCATCCCCGGTCGCGCGATCCTCGCCGGCATCGCCGCCGTCGTCGCCCTGTTCTTCATCGTCACGGCCGTCATCGGCCGCTGGCGCCTGCCGATCATCGGCACCGCCGGCCTCATCGTCGCCAGCATCCTCGTCGGCACGGCCTACCCGGCCATCGTGCAGCGCTTCCAGGTGGAGCCCAACGAGCGCGCGCTCGAGTCGCAGTACTACGAGCGCAACATCGAGGCGACCCGGCAGGCCTACGGCCTCGCGGACATCGAGGAGATCCCCTACGACGCGACCACGGACACCACGCCGGGCGCGCTCCGCGAGGACGCCGCGACGACCGCGAACATCCGCATCCTCGACCCCGCCGTCGTGGGCGACGCGTTCAGCCAGCTGCAGCAGTTCCGGCAGTACTACCAGTTCGGCGACAACCTCGACGTCGACCGGTACCAGATCGACGGCCGCGTGCAGGACACCGTCGTCGCGGTCCGCGAGCTGAGCCCCACCAACACGGGCACATC
This sequence comes from Clavibacter californiensis, assembly GCF_021952865.1. Lineage (NCBI taxonomy): Bacteria > Bacillati > Actinomycetota > Actinomycetes > Micrococcales > Microbacteriaceae > Clavibacter > Clavibacter californiensis. The sequence goes on from NZ_CP040792.1 coordinate 1,658,368, forward strand.
GTGGGTCAACCAGCACCTCGTCTACACGCACGGCTACTCGCTCGTCGCGGCGTACGGCACGCAGCGCACCTCCGACGGCCAGCCCGTGTTCCTCGAGTCGGGCATCCCCGCCTCGGGCGACCTGGGCGACTTCGAGCCGCGCGTGTACTTCGGCGAGAACTCGCCCGACTACTCCATCGTCGGCGGCCCCGAGTCGGGCGACAAGGTCGAGCTGGACTACCCGTCCGGCGTCGACGGCGCCGACGAGACGTACACGACGTTCCAGGGCGACGGCGGGCCGAAGGTCGACAACGTCTTCAAGCGCCTCATCTACGCGCTGAAGTTCCAGTCGGAGCAGATCTTCCTGGCCAACCAGATCAACGACCAGTCGCAGATCATCTACGACCGCGACCCCGCGGAGCGCGTCGGCAAGGTCGCGCCGTACCTCACGATCGACAAGGACCCGTACCCCAGCGTCGTCGACGGCCGCGTGGTGTGGATCGTCGACGGCTACACGACGAGCGACCAGTACCCGTACTCGCAGCGCCAGGACATGAGCCGCCTCATCGCCGACTCGCAGCAGACGCAGCCGCTCGTGCCGACGGATCAGATCAACTACATCCGCAACTCGGTCAAGGCCACGGTCGACGCGTACGACGGCAAGGTCACGCTCTACGCGTGGGACACCGACGACCCGATCCTCAAGACGTGGCAGAAGGTGTTCCCCTCGACCCTCAAGCCGATCTCGGACATCTCCGGCGAGCTCATGAGCCACCTGCGCTTCCCCGCCGACATGTTCAAGGTGCAGCGCGCGGTCCTCGGCAAGTACCACGTGACGGACCCTGGTTCGATCTACTCGAACCAGGACCTCTGGACCACGCCGAACGACCCGACGGCCACCACCGAGGCGGGCACCCCGGCGAGCCTCCAGCCGCCGTACTACCTGACCATGCAGATGCCGGGTCAGGACGCTCCGCGGTTCTCGCTGTACTCGACCTTCATCCCGCCGGCCACGCAGGACACGTCCCGGAGCGTGCTCACGGGCTACCTCGGGGTCGACTCGGATGCGGGCAGCACCGCGGGGGAGAAGGCGGCCGACTACGGGAAGCTGCGTCTCCTGACGCTGCCGAACGACGACACCATCCCGGCGCCGACGCAGATCCAGAACAACTTCAACTCGGATACGAACGTGGCGAACCAGCTCAACCTGCTGGAACGCGGCGGGCGCACGAGCGTAGTGCGCGGCAACCTGCTGACCCTCCCGGTCGGCGGCGGCCTGCTCTACGTGCAGCCCGTGTACGTCCGCTCGACGGGCGACACGAGCTACCCGCTGCTCCGCAAGGTGCTGGTGGCGTTCGGCGACAAGATCGCGTTCGAGGACACGCTGGACGCGGCCCTCGACAGCATCTTCGAGGGCGACTCGGGAGCCACGGCCGGTGACGAGGACGTGGTGCCCACGACGCCCGTCGACGGCGGGACGGGAGACGGGTCCACCGACGGCGCGACGGACGGGGGCACGGGATCCACGCCCACGCCCGCGCCGACGACCTCGCCCTCGGCTCCCGCGCAGGACGTGCAGGCGGCGCTCGACGCGGCCAACACGGCGCTGCAGGAGCGGCAGGCCGCGTACGCATCCGGCGACCTCGTGGCCGCCGCGCAGGCGGATCAGCGCTTCACCGAGGCCGTGCAGCGCGCGTACGAGCTGAGCCAGCAGCAGTAGCGGACCGCTGCTCACCGAGACGGCCCCGACGGCCCCGCGATGCGGGTGCCGCCGGGGCCGTCCTCGTGCCGAGAGCGACATCCGGTGGGTCGGGCGGGTGCGGGGCCGCGCACGTGGTCATGAGCACCTCGGAGGTCTGGTAGTGTATTCCTCGTAGCGCGGGGTGGAGCAGTTCGGTAGCTCGCTGGGCTCATAACCCAGAGGTCGTAGGTTCAAATCCTGCCCCCGCAACAAGATGAAGGCCCGGTCTCATGGAAACCGGGCCTTCTGCTTTCCCCGGACGCGAGCTGACGCGTCCCGATGCGCCCGCTAGCGCGCGAGGAGGGCGTCGACCGCGGCGAGGATCTCCGGCACCTCGGTGCGCGTCGTGTAGTCCACGTGCACGTCGGCGAAGGACACGCGGCGGTCGCCGTCCACCACGATCACGGTCGGGAACGGGATGTCGCCGGTGCCGTCCGCGTTGCTGTCCGCGACGTCGAACCCGAGCTGCGCGTGAGCCGCTCGGGCCGCGGGGGTCGGCTCCGTCACGAGGCCGAGGGCGCGGACGAACGCGTTGGAGGGATCCGACAGCACGGCGAAGTCGAGCCCGCCGCCCGCGACGGCCTGCGCGCTGCCGTCGGGGGTCTGCGGGCTGACCGCGACGAGGGTCGCGCCACGCTCGCGCAGCGCGGGCAGCAGCTCGGCCTGGTACTGCCGGAGGGTCAGGTTGCAGTACGGGCACCAGGCGCCGCGGTACAGCACGACCACCGCGGGTCCTGAGCCGAGGGCGGCATGCAGGTCGACCTCCGCGCCGTCGGGATCCACGAGGGTCGCGGCGGGGAGCGCGTCGCCGGGGGAGACCGCGCCCGCCGGGACGCCGCCCTCCCTGAGGGCCCGCTGCTCCGCGGCGAAGACGGCGGAGAGGTCCGGGCCGATCTGCTCGGCGAAGCCGCGGTCGAAGTCGGCGATCTGCGCCTGGATGGTCGTGTCGGTCATGGTGTCTCCTCGTGCCGTCGGGTCGGTGGGCTCACCGTAGGCAGATGCTCGGGGAGGGCTGCTGGCACGTCGTCACACGGCGTCACGACCGACACCGAGCGGATAGGCGCCGGTCGGAGGCCGCGCCGGTCAGCGCCCGCGGCGTCCCGGGAGGAGCGCCTGCGCGAGCGGGAGCACGGAGACCACGAGGAGGACCGTGCCGAGCACCTCGTCGTCCGGGCGGAGGAGCACGCCGCCCGCGAGGAGGCCGCCGAACACGAGGGCGGAGACCGCGCGGCGGAGGGTGCGCTCGAGGGCGCCGACGCGGCGCTCGAGCGTGGGGTCGCTGATGGGGAGGGCGCCGTCGTCGATGCGGGTGAGCAGCGCGTCGAGCCGGCCCGGGAGACGGGCGATCGTGCCCGCGGTGTCGGAGACGCGTGTGCCCAGGTCGCGCACGACGTTGCCGCGCTCCTCGCGGATGAGGCGCTGCGCGTAGGGCTCGACCGAGTCCCAGAGGTTGAACGCGGGATCGAGCGCGCTGCACACGCCCGAGGTGAGCGACATGGCGCGGATGATGAGCAGGAAGTCGTCGGGCAGCTGGAACGGCAGGGTGCGCACGACCTCCTGGAACTCGTTCGCGAAGGCGCGGAACTCCCGCGGATCCACCTCGCGCAGCTCCGCGAAGCCCAGGCCGCCGAAGCGCGCGAAGAGGCGCGTCATGGCGAGCTCGAGCTGCGTGGTGTCCGCGGACGGCAGCAGCACGCCGATGTCGCGGGCTGCGTCGACGAGGCCCTTGCCGTCGCGGGAGGCGGCCGCGATGAGCATCTTGCGCAGGCCCCTGCGGGTGCTCGGCGGCACCTCGCCCATCATCCCGAAGTCGATGAAGGTCAGCGTCCAGCCCTGCTCGACGGAGCCGTCCGTGACGGGCGTGACGAAGACGTTGCCGGGGTGCGGATCCGCGTGGAAGAAGCCGTCCGCGAACAGCTGGTCGAACATCACGGCGGCGAACACGGGCGCGACCTCGACGGGGTCGATGCCGGCCGCGAGGAGCCCCGCGTGGTCGGTGATCTTGATGGCCGTGACGTCCTCGAGCGTGAGCACGCGGCGCGTGCTGCGCTCCCAGACGATCTCGGGCACGGCCACGCGCTCGTCCGCGGCGAACATCTCCTGGAAGCGCGCGGAGCTGCGGGCCTCGTGCAGGTAGTCGATCTCCTCGAGGCTCGTCTCGGCGAACTCCTCGACGAGGGCGGGCGCGTCGACGCGGTCGGACACGAGGCGCACGTGCGTGAGCCAGCCGCCGATGCGGCGCAGCGCGGCGAGGTCGATCCGGACGACGTCGTCGATGCCGGGCCGCTGCACCTTGATGACCGCGCCCGTGAGGCCGGTGTCGGCGGAGTCGAGCGGGCCGAGGATCGCGCGGTGCGCCTGGCCGAGGGACGCGGCGGCGACGGGCGTCTCGTCGACCCACGCGAACGCGGCGGCGAGCGGCATGCCCAGCTCGCGCTCCGCGAGCGCGCGGATCTCGGGGAACGGGACCGCGGGCACCTCGTCCTGCAGGTCCTCGAGCTCGGCCGTGATCTCGGGCGGCAGCACGTCGAGGCGCGAGGACATGAACTGGCCGACCTTGATCATGAGGCCGCCGAGCTCGACCGCGAGCACGCGGAAGCGGCGGGCGAAGAGCTTCATGCGCCGGGTGCGCGTGCGGTCGGCGATGCGACGGAGACCGACGCGGGGGAGGAAGAGCTCGTACCACCAGGTGACCGCGAGGTTCCAGGCGGCGAAGCGGAGGATGCGGCGGTAGCGGGCGCGCGTCTCCGGGGCGTCGGCCTCGGGATCCGCCCCGGGGACGGCGCCGGCCGTGGCCGCGGTCACTCCCGGGCGAGGATCGCGTAGAGGCGGCGGCGGGCAGCGTCGAGCTCGGCGACGGCCTCGGCGACCTGCGCGGGGGTGCCCGTGCGCTGCACCTGCGCCGCGGCCTGCGCGAGCGAGAGGCCGGCCTTGGGGAGGGCGGAGCGGTCGTGGCGGTCGTGCGCGTCATGGCCGTGCTCGGACGCGTCGGCCCACGGGGCCGTGATGCCGTCGCGGGCGACCGCCGAGCGGCCGGCCTCCGTGAGCGCCCAGACCTTGCGGCCGTCGGTCGTCTCGGCGGCGATGAGGCCCTCGTCGGCGAGGAGCTGGAGCGTCGGGTAGACGGCTCCGGCGTTCGGGGTCCAGGCGCCCGCGGTGCGCTCCTCGATCTCGTGGATGATGCGGTAGCCGTGCATGGGCTCCTCGGCGAGCAGCGCGAGGACCGCGTGGCGGACGTCGTGCGGGCCGGTGCCGTGCCCGGCCGGGGTGCCCTCGCGCTTCTCGAAGCGCGCGCGGAGCGACTCCATCGCCTGCCACACGCCGTCGGCGGCGTCGCCGAACGCGGATCCTGAGGTGGGGGACGATGCGGCCATGTCGAGCTCCTTGCTGTGGGACGTGCGCGGTGCCTCCGACGATAGGCCGCGCACCTGGTCGCGAGCCCGGGAGCGGCCCGTTCGTCAGCGAGCCGACATGTCCGCGAGGCGGCGAGGGCCCGGCGGGGTCAGCCGACGGCCTGCGCGAAGCCGTTCGCAGGATCCGCGAGGTGCGCGAGGGCCTCCGGCAGCTCCCGGCCCTTCGCCCGCATCGACTGCGCGTACAGGCGACCCGCGCGGTACGACGAGCGCACGAGCGGGCCGGCGAGCACGCCCAGGAACCCGATCGCCTCCGCCTCCGCCTTGATCTCCACGAACTCCTCCGGACGCACCCAGCGCGCGACGGGCAGGTGCCGCGGCGAGGGGCGGAGGTACTGCGTGACCGTGATGATGTCGCAGCCCGCGTCGTGCAGGTCGACGAGCGCCTCCGACACCTCCTCGCGCGTCTCGCCCATGCCGAGGATGAGGTTCGACTTGGTGATGAGGCCCGCGTCCCGGCCCTGCGTGATCACGTCGAGCGAGCGCTCGTACCGGAACGCCGGGCGGATCCGCTTGAAGATGCGCGGCACCGTCTCCACGTTGTGCGCGAAGACCTCGGGACGGGAGGAGAAGACCTCGGCGAGCAGGTCCGGGTTCCCGGAGAAGTCGGTGGCGAGGATCTCGACGCCCGTGCCGGGGTTGTCCGCGTGGATCCGCCGCACGGTCTCGGCGTGCAGCCACGCGCCCTCGTCGGGCAGGTCGTCGCGCGCAACTCCCGTCACGGTCGCGTAGCGCAGGCCCATGCGGCGCACCGAGTCGGCGACGCGGCGCGGCTCGTCGGTGTCGTAGTCGGCGGGCTTGCCGGTGTCGATCTGGCAGAAGTCGCAGCGGCGCGTGCACTGGGATCCGCCGATGAGGAACGTGGCCTCCCGGTCCTCCCAGCACTCGTAGATGTTCGGGCAGGCCGCCTCCTGGCAGACGGTGTGCAGATCCTCGGTCTTCACGAGCTGCTGGAGGGCCTGGTACTCGGGCCCCATGCGGGCCGTCGTCTTGATCCAGCCGGGCTTCCTCTCGATGGGGGTCTCGGCGTTGCGGACCTCGAGGCGGAGCATGCGGCGTCCATCGGGTGCGGCGGCGGCGGTCATGCGCGGGCTCCGGCGACGGAGGAGAGGGGAGCGGTGGAGGGCATGGCGGATCCGTTCGAGGAGAGGGCGCGCACGAGGTGCGGGCGGAGGAGGGGGACGACGTCGGCCGGGGTGACCGTGCGGCCGATGGCGCGGCTGATCGAGGTGACGCCGGCGTCGCGGATGCCGCAAGGGACGATCCGGTCGTAGGCGTCGAGGGCGTTGCTGCAGTTGAGGGCGAAGCCGTGCATCGTGACGCGCTCGGCGACGCGGACGCCGACGGCGGCGACCTTCTCGTCGCGGGGGCTCCCGTCGGGGGCGGCGCCGCGGACCCAGACGCCCGAGCGGCCGTCGACGCGGCGGCCGTCGACGCCGAGGTCGGCGAGGAGGCCGAGGAGCGCATCCTCGAGGCGGCGCACGTGGGCCACGACGTCGAGGGGCTCCGGGAGCCGCACGATCGGGTAGCCGACGAGCTGCCCCGGCCCGTGCCAGGTGATGCGGCCGCCGCGGTCGACGTCGATGACCGGCGTGCCGTCGCGCGGCCTGTCCTCCGGCTCGGTGCGTCTCCCCGCGGTGTACACGCTGGGGTGCTCGAGGAAGATGACGGTGTCCTGCGCCCGGCCCGCGACGACGTCGGCATGCAGGGCACGCTGACGGTCGAGGGCCTCGATGTACGGCACGGAGTTGGCGCTTAGCCCCGTGACGACTATGTCGACCACGGGGCAAGTGTAGGCGCACGGTCAGCGGGCACCGGGGCCCGGGCGGCGCGCGACGCGACGGGACGTTGCCCGGGGACGCGGGGGAGCGGAGGATGGATCCTCGATGACCGACTCCGCCGCTCCCGCCGCCCTGCCCGCCTCGCCCGACCCTCTCGTCCCCGACCGTCCTGTCCGCGCCGCGCGCGCCCAACACGTCCTCGAGGTGACCCGCACGGAGCGGCTCAGCCCGCACCTCGTCCGGGTGCACCTCGGCGGCGAGGGGACGCGGGCGCTCCTGGAGCAGGCCCTCCCCGAACGTCTCGCCGCGACCGACGCCTACGTGAAGCTGATGCTGCCGCAGCCGGGATCCGGCCTCGTGCCGCCGTTCGACCTGCCCGCCCTCCGGGACACGCTGCCGCCCGAGGCGCTGCCCGCTGTGCGCACCTACACGCTGCGCCAGGCGGATCCGGCCACGGGCACGTGCGCGATCGACTTCGTGGTGCACGGCGACGACGGGCTCGCGGGCCCCTGGGCGGCGTCCGCGCAGCCGGGCGACCTGCTCGCGGCGAGCGGCCCCGGCGGGCTGTTCCGGCCGAGCGACGACCCCGCCGTCACGCGCGTGCTGATCGGCGACGACTCGGCCGTGCCCGCGATCGCCGCCGCGCTCGCCGCGATCCCCGTCGACGCGACGGGCGTCGCGCTCCTCGAGGTGGAGGGTCCCGCCGACGAGCTGCCGCTCGCGCATCCCGCCGGTCTCGAGCTGCGCTGGATCCACCGCTCGCGCACGCCCGACGCCGTGCCGGGCGCGCTCCTCGTCGACGCCGCCCGCGCGCTCCAGCGGCCGGACGGCGAGGTCGAGGTCTTCGCGCACGGCGAGCGCGGCGCGATGAAGCAGCTGCGCGCGTTGCTGCAGGACGGCTGGGGCATCGACCGGCGCGCCCTCTCGCTGTCCGCGTACTGGGCGCTCGGCCGCGCGGAGGACCGCTTCCAGGCCGAGAAGCGCGAGCCCGTGGGGGCGATCTTCGCCGACTGACCGCGCCCCCGTGCGGGGGCGCGGGGGCCGAGCAGGCTCTCACGACGCAGCCTGTGGAAAGCCAGCGGATTCTTGCTGAGCTGTGACCCTATTCTCAGCTTCGCGTCCGCTCGGTGGTCGCGGATGCGGGTGCCTGATCCGTCTGCTCGAAAGGGAGCACTCGGATGCGTCCTGCACGCCGTCTCACCTCCACCGCCGTCATCGTCGCCCTGGCCCTGGTCGCGGAGATCTTCGTCGCCCTGCCCGCCGAGGCCGCGACCACGCCCACGCGGCCGGTCGCCTCGATCCCCGCCCTCGCATCGGACGACGTCGACATCGCGACGCCGACGATCCCCAGCGGTTCCGTCGATGCCCCCGCTCCCGCCTACGCCCAGGCTCCGGCCGATCCGAGCGCCCCGGCCGTCGACTCCTCGGCCACCTCGCCCACGTCTCTCTCGGCCCCTGCCGTCGCCCGGCCACGGCGGGCGGCCTCGGCGAGCCAGCTGCAGGACTCGGCCCAGCTCGTGTCCCAGTCCCAGTTCCAAGACACCTACGCGAACGACGACGGCACCGAGTCGGCGGTGCTCTCGCAGACGCCCCTCAACGTGCAGGACACGAAGGGCGACTGGGTGCCGGTCAACACGGACGTCACCGTCCGGTCGTCCGGCGCGGGGGTCGTCCCCGACCACCCGCTAGCCCCGCGCTTCGCCGACTCGGCGTCCGACGCGGGCGTCCTCACGCTGCACCACGACGGGCACGTGCTGAAGTACACGCTCGACGGCGCCGCGGACAGCCCGCTCGAGCGGCCCAGCGCCGACGAGGTGCAGTACCGGGACGTGTTCCCGCGCACCGACCTGCACTACGCGGTGACGGCCGGTCAGGTCAAGGAGGAGCTCATCCTCGCGGCGCCGCCGGTGCCGGCCGCCCCCTCGTACACGTGGCACGTGAGCGCAGCCGGTCTGCACGCGGCGCAGGACGCCGACGGCTCCATCCTCTTCACGGACAAGGCCGGATCCGTCGTCTTCGCCATCCCCTCGCCGCGCATGTACGACTCGAGCGGGATCCCGGACGTGCAGGAGCCCGCCGACGCCCCCGTCGCCACCACGCTGACCGCCGACGGACGCGGCTGGACCATCCGGATGACGCCCGATCCGGCGTGGCTCGCGAGCCCCGACCGCGCCTACCCGGTGCACGTGGACCCGTCGTCCGTCGCGTCCTGGTCGAACGACCAGCACGAGTACAAGTCCGACGGCACCCGGCTCACCGACGGCACCGTCCGCATCGGCAACGCGCGGGACCACGGCGACAAGTACTGGCGCACGGTCGAGCACTTCGACTACGAGCAGCTGTTCGGCAAGCAGGTCCTCAGCGCCCGCATCGACGGCTCGTACTACAACGGCGGGACCAAGGCGCTCTTCGGGGGATCCATCAGCGCCGCGACGTCGTTCTCCTACAACGGGGTCGGGGACCGCCTCAGCCAGTTCGCCATGTCCGACAACGGCTCCGCGCAGGACGACCGGCTCACCGACGAGATCGCGAAGTACGTGCGCGACGGCTCGCGCGGGGCATACCTCATCATCGGCGGCGACGAGCGCCCCGGCGTCTATACGTACAAGTCGATCGCGGTCGCGCTCGTCGTGACCTACAAGGACATGCCCACCGCGGGCCCGGCCATCGCGCCCTCTCCCGCCGACGGAGCCCGCGGTCCCGTGATGCCCACGCTCGCGATCTCGGGGACGGACCCGGAGGGCACCGGGCTGCAGTACTTCTACCGCATCAGCGCCGGGGACGATCCCGAGGTGGCCCCGGTGTGGGAGTCGGGCTGGGGCGCCCAGCAGGTGAAGGTGCCGTTCGGGGCGTTGAAGCCCGGAACCAGGTACCACTGGAAGGGCTACGTCAAGGACGGGTACGACGGGGTCCACGGCACCTCCACGCTCGGCATCTCCTCCACGTGGAGCTTCACGACGAACACGCCGGCCATGACGGCGCAGGCGGGTTCCGCGCCCATGGACGGGTCCGTGATCACCACGACGACCCCGACGCTCACGGTGCCGACCATCACGGATCCCGACGGTGACCCCGTCAAGTACCGGTTCCAGATCGCCTCCGGGGCCGACGGCACCACGGGCGCCGTCGCGACGTCGGGCTGGCAGGCGGGCACGACGTGGACGGTGCCGGCGAACTCCCTGCAAGACGGTGGGCGATACACCTGGTCGGTGCGAGCCTCCGACGGCTACGACGAGCCGCCGGTGACGTGGACGGACAAGATCCGGGTCGACCGCCGCGTCGGCGATGCCGGGCCCGCGCCGACGGACACCGCGGGTCCCGTCAGCGTCAACCTCGCGAACGGCAACGTCGGGCTGCGCTTCGCGTCGCCGACGGTCCAGGCGCTCGGCGGCAGCATGGGGCTCGGCTTCAGCTACAACTCGCTCCAGGCGGGCAGCGGCGGGCTCCTCGGCCGCTACTACGACGGCGCCGCGCCCCTCGGCGACGGCGACGCGTGCCACGCGGACGCCGGCACGCTCGCGACCACCCGCACCGATCCGTCGATCTCCTTCGACTGGGGCGACGGCTCGCCCGCCCCGGGAGTCGACGCCGACGACTTCTCCGCCAAGTGGACGGGCTTCCTCCACGTGCCCACCACGGGCACCTACACGTTCGGCATGACGCGCGACGATGGCGGCTGCGTGCGCGTCGGGGGATCCACCGTGTACTCCGGGTGGCGTGACGACCACGTGGCGCAGGACACGACGGGGTCCACGCCGACCGCCCTCACGCAGGGCACGCCCGTGCCGCTCGAGGTCGACTACTTCGAGCACGCCGGCGAGGCCGGGGTCTCGCTCTGGGTGACGGACCCGACGGGCGCCCAGTACGTCGTGCCCGCCGACTGGTTCACCCGCACCGTCGACACGCTCCCCGCCGGATGGTCGTCGACCACCGCGCTCGAGGGCGACGCCGGCGACTGGTCGCGCGCCCAGGTCACGGACTCCGCGGTGATCCTCACCGACTCCTCCGGCACCGCGCACACCTACACGCGCACCGCGGGTGACGGATCCGGCACCGGCTACACCGCGCCGACGGGGGAGCACGACCACGTGTCGCTCGACCAGTCGCGACAAGAGGTCGTGACCGGCGACGACGGCACGATCACCACGTTCGACCCGTCGGGTCGCGTGCAGGGGGTCACCGGCCCCGGGGACGCCCTCAAGCGGGCGACGCCCCTGTCGACGCGTCGACCCGGTACTGGCCTCGTCGACCGCGTGTCGGATCCGCTCTCCGCGCTCGGCACATCGCCCGAGACGTACGGCCGCGAGGTCCGCTTCGCGTACGCCGGCGACACCGCCGCGTCCGTGGGCCTCGACGCGAAGGACACGGACTCCACGGGATCCGCCTGCCGGGTCGCCGCCGGGTTCTCCGCGCCGCCCGCCGACATGCTCTGCCGCATCGTCTACCCGGGTCACGTCGCGGGAGCGGCGGACACTACGCGCCTCTCCTACGACGCGCACGGCAACCTCGTGCGCATCACGGATCCGGGCGACGAGATCACGGACCTCGCCTACGACGGCGGACGCCTGACCACAGTCCGCGACGCGCTCGCCGACGACTGGCTCGCGGCGGACGCGCGGCGCACGGCCGACGCGAACGTGGCCACCACCATCGCCTACGACGCCTCCGGTCGCGCGACCACGGTCACGCTCCCGGCGCCCGACGGCGTCACGGCGGCGAAGCGGCCCACGAAGTCGTACGTCTACGGATCCGGCACCACCTCCGTCGACGTCCCGGCGCTCGGCCTGCCCGCGGGCACCCACGCGTCGACCGTGACCTACGACGATGCCTGGCGGCAGACCAGCATCACCGGTCCGTCGGGTCTCACCGCGTCCTCCGAGTGGAACCAGAAGGACCTGCCGCTGGCGTCCGTCGACGCGCAGGGTCGGAAGTCCACCACCCTCTACGACGCGCAGGACCGGCCGACGGACTCCTACGGTCCGGCGCCCGCGTCGTGCTTCGGCTCCGACCGCGTCCCCACGGCGGCCTGCGCCGCGACCACGGCGCACTCGTCGACCGGCTACGACGGCGGGCTGCACGGCCTCGACGCGGTCTGGTACGACAACGGCAGCCTCACGGGCGCGCCGCGTGCGTACGGCCTGGGCATCGGCAACGCCGACGGCAGCGTCGACCAGGACTGGGGGAACGGCAGCCCGGCCGCGGCCGGCGACGGCTTCCCGTCCGACGGCTTCTCGCTGCGGCTCACGGGTCTCGTCACGGCTCCGCAGGACGGCGACTACACCTTCGCCACCAAGGCGGACGACGGCACGCAGCTCTTCGTCGACGACATCCCGCTGATCGACGCGTGGGGCGCGAACCCCGGCAACGAGATCCGGGCGAACCACGCCGTGCACCTCGCAGCCGGCCAGACGGCGCGCATCCGGCTGCAGTACAACGAGGGCCAGGTGTCCGCGTCGCTGAAGCTGGAGTGGCAGATCGGCAGCGGAGCCATGGTCGTGGTGCCGGGCAGCGCGCTCACGCCCGACTACGGGCTGGAGACGAGCGTGACGGCCGCCGACCAGGCGCCCACGGGCGTGGCGGGCATCAGCTCGTCGCAGATCTCGTCGGCCACCTCGGTCACGCAGTACGACGAGCCCTGGCTGGGCATCGCGACCGCGTCGGTCGTGGATCCGAAGGGCCTCGCGCTCACGCACTCCATGACCCACGAGGCGCGCGGCTCCGGATACCTCCGGCGCCTCACCCGCACGCTGCCCGCGCAGGCCAACGTGGCCACGACGACGTCGTACTACGGCCCGACGGAGACCATCGCCTCCGCGTGGGGTGCGACCGGCAAGGTCTGCGGCGTCGACGCGTCTACACCGCAGTACGGAGCGACGAAGACCACGACGGGAGCGAAGCCGGCCACCGGCGACGCCATCGTCACCTCGTTCGTCTACGACGTCATGGGGCGCGTGGTCGGATCGAAGCGCTCCGGCGACGCCGACTGGTCGTGCACGACCTACGATGCCCGCGGGCGCGCCACCTCGAGCACCACGGCCGCCTTCGGGTCGGTCGCGGCGCGTACGGAGAAGACGGACTACGCGGTCGGCGGGGATCCGCTCACCGGGGCGGTCTCGGACGGCGCCGTCACCGGATCCACCAGCGGCGGCACCGTCACCACGACGGCGAATCTCCTCGGGCAGGCGGTGAAATACACCGACGTCTGGGGGACGGTCACGACCATGTCGTACGACGCGGCCGGCCGGGTCACCTCGACGGTCGCGACGCCGCCGTCCGGCGCAGCGCACACCACCGCCTACGAGTACGACATCGACTCCCGGGTCGACGTGATGCGCGTGGACGGCAAGGTCGTCGCCGATCCGACGTACGCGAAGGGCGAGCTCACGGGGATCACCTATCCCTCCGGCGCGACAGGCGCGGGCAACGGCTCGTCGCTCTCGGAGATCACGCGGAACGGCGCAGGCGCGGTGACCGGGATCGGCTGGTCGTTCCCCGGGAAGCAGACCGCCGTCACCGATCGGGTCGTCCGCTCGCAGGCGGGCGACGTGCTGCAGGACACCACGGGCGACGGGAGCACGAGCAACGTCTCGACGTACTCGTACGACGCGGCCGGACGCCTCGTCACCGCCGTCATCCCGCACCACCGCCTGACCTACGGGTTCTACGCGCTCGCCGGATCCGCGGCTTGCACCCAGGCCGGCGCGGTCGCCGCTGCTGGACGGAACGGCAACCGCACCTCGTCGTCGGACGTGCTCGACGGTGGGACGCCGACCACGGTTGCGTCCTGCTACGACGGAGCGGACCGGCTCATCGGGACCACGGTGGCGAACGCCCCCGCGGACGCCTCGCCGGTGAACCGCTCGCTGACCGCCGCGCAGCTCGCCTACGACGCGCACGGCAACACCGTGCAGCTCGCGGACGAGAGCCTGTCGTACGACGGCGGGGACCGCCACACGGCCACCAAGCTGGCCGACGGCTCGTCGGTGACGTACCTGCGCGACGCGACGGATCGCATCGTGCAGCGGACGGAGACGACCGCGGCGGGCGTGAAGACGGTGACGCGGTACGGCTTCACGGGAAGCGGCGATTCACCCGACTTCGTGCTCGACGTGTCGAGCGCGGCGACCGAGTGGGATCTGCCGCTGCCGGGTGGCGTGACGGCGGAGTTCCGCACCGGGTCGGCCGTGTGGTCGTACCCGAGCATCCACGGCGACATCCTCGTGACGGCGGACCAGGCCGGGGCGCGCGCTCCGGGGCTCGCGGTCTACGACCCGTTCGGTCAGGTTGAGGATCCGAAGACGGGCGCGCTGGGCACGGTGACGGCGAACCAGTCGGGTCCGGACACGCAGCAGGGCAACGCGGACTACGGGTGGCTGGGTCAGCACCAGAAGCTGTCGGAGCACCTGGGCGGCATCGCGACGGTGGAGATGGGCGCGAGGCAGTACGTCGCGGCGCTAGGGCGGTTCCTGCAGGTGGATCCGGTCGAGGGCGGGACGGATGACGACTACGCGTATCCGAACGACCCGATCAACGCGTTCGACCTGACCGGGCAATTCGCCTTGGCCTTCGCTCCGTTGCTTGCATTCGGTCTGGCAGATATCTGGAATCCGGCTGGATGGGTCGTACTCGGGGCCATAGGTGTCGGTGTGCTCGTGGGATGGGGCATCTCGTGGACCATGCAACATCCCCAGGTTGTACAACAGGTCTTCGCAAAGGCCGGTAGCGTATATGCGAAAACCGAGGCAAAAGCAGAGCGGCTCGCGAGAAAGATTGTCAATGATTTCAACAAGAATGGACCGGGTGGTAAATGTGCTAATTTCCGGAAGAAGTGCGTGAAAAATCCTGATCACTTCCACGTGGACTACAGTAAGATACCCAAGGGCAAGACACCAAAACAGGGTGTAAGGTATGACGTTCTACACGTGAGGTGGAAGCGGTAAAATGTGGATCGACGATCAAGGGGAGTTGGCGCGACAGGTCCATGATGCACCGCTCAGCCTGTTGACAAAGAACGCTCTGTTGCGTTGCTACTGTGCTCCCACCTCGGAATTGCGGGAGCTACTCGGAGTGGCGGTTGAACGAGCAGTCGAGAATCCATACGCGCAAGGCGAGGTCAGTATTGATGAGTCACGGCTCGGGGAGCCAGGTCAGGTGCTGCCACCTGAGTTCTCAGCCGGATTTCAACAGGTGCAGACCTGGCCCGAGCTCCGGGACTACGTGCGGGTCTTCGTGGATGAAGTGCCATTCGAGTGGAGCTGGGATGCCTGGCTGCTCGTCTATGTCATGATCTCGGACATCCACTCGGCGCGGATCCGGCGTTGCCTCGCCCGTTCCTTCGGCAAGATGTTTGGTGTGCGAGCCGCATGAGTCTGGGTGACGCAAACCACCCGCACGTATAGACCATGAAAGAACGGGTCGGCCGTGTGGTCGTACCCGAGCATCCACGGCGACATCCTCGTGACGGCGGACCAGGCCGGGGCGCGGGCGCCGGGCCTGGCGGTGTACGACCCGTTCGGTCAGGTCGAGGATCCGAAGACGGGCGCGCTGGGCACGGTGACGGCGAACCAGTCGGGTCCGGACACGCAGCAGGGCAACGCGGACTACGGGTGGCTGGGTCAGCACCAGAAGCTGTCGGAGCACCTGGGCGGCATCGCGACGGTGGAGATGGGCGCCAGGCAGTACGTCGCGGCGCTGGGCCGGTTCCTGCAGGTGGATCCGGTCGAGGGCGGGACGGATGACGACTACGCGTATCCGAACGACCCGATCAACGCGTTCGACCTGACGGGGCAGTTCGTTTTCTTGATACCCCTTGCTGTTCTCGTTGCAGCTGCCGTCGGCATGGCAATTGTCGCTGCCGCCGTCGTGCTCGGTGCATGGTGGGTAGGACAGCAAATCGGGTCCTGGCTGAAGACGACCGCTTTTCCGTGGATAGGCCAGGCGTTCAGCAAGCCAAAGAACCCGAACGCTGGAAAGGGAGAGCCCGTCACCGATAAGGAGGCGCAGGCTGAGGCGGAAAAACATGGTTATGTCAAAATCAAGCAACGGTCCGTCCGAGGCCGGGCGATCTTCAAGAAGAAGGGTGAGAATGACTTCATCACCTATGATCGAGGAAGCCTGCGCGGAAGCGGCCATAACGGTGGTTACTGGAAGAGAGCCACGTCGGCTGCGGCATTGAACAGTCGACGAACTCGGGGCGGTACGTGGAACAAGGATCTCACTCACAGGATCGGAGACTGAATGTCAATCGGTGAAGAACCAGAATGGAACATCTGGGTCCGGCCTCGAGGGCGAGTGCCTTCGATGTTGACCCGAGCCATCCTCCGCCTCTCCGGCGTCGCCCGAGAAGGCATCTGGGGGCCCTGGTCGGCCACGCATCTGGTTCTATCGAAGTCAGAGCTTGAAGACGTCATCCAAGCCCTGCGGTCTCCGCACGCGCGTGAAGGTGAAGCCGAGGGCGATGGCGTTCGTCTTCATCTCATCAAGACAATCGGGAATCGCCTGCGTCACGACAAGCGGTACTACCGTGAACGACAGATGAGAGACGTTCACGAAGACGGGATGATGCCGGAATTCGTCGTTCCGCTGATCCCCGGTCAGAAGGCTGCACGTATGCTGAGCCGCGTACTCGATGCTGTGCCAAATGGCGACCGTGCCGTCATCCTCGATCCGCGAATCTCCCTGACATTCGCGTTCTGGAGGGGTTCGGACCTGCTCTTCCGCGATGCGCTGATGTCGAGTGATGCTCTCATATGTGACGAGGAGTTCCGCATGGGTCTCATCGAGGATTTCGAGCGATACAGTGCTGAACTGTCCGACGGGTAGGAGTAGGGGTGTCTTGCATTCCGCGGGAATAGCGACGGCTCTTGCAATGGAAGTGTGGACGAGGAAGTTCGACCTTGATGCAACCGTGTGACGACGCTGTCTACTTCGCGACATCGATCCGCATTGGCGGCTCGATGGGGCGGGGGCCTGCTGGGACATCGTCAGCACCGTGGGCCGGGAGCGGCGTCACGTGGGCTCTCGGGCGCGCCGGCTCGGAGGCCGCGTCACCTCGCGTGAGCGCGGCGCGCTGCTCGGGCGTGGGCGGCCATCGTGATCCGCCTCTCGCCCCGCCGCCCGCGCATCGTCTCGGAGCCGGAGCCGGAGCCGGAGCCGGAGCCGGAGCCTCGCCTCTGCCGCCTCCGCGACCCCGCCGTACCGCCGCCTGACGAGTGGCTGCCGTGCGGCATCGCCGGCCGCATCCGGCTGCCCGGCTACCCGCACTCGTGGGTGATGGCGCGGCGCTCGCACGACGACTTCTGGCTCCGCCCCGACGCCTACCGCCTGATGCTCCCCGAGGACCACTTCCGCTACGGAGACGGCGACAACCAGTGGATGGTCGGGACTGCCGAGTCGGCGAGCGAGCCCTGGCCGGAGGGATCCCTCATCGACGTCGTCACGACCGCGCTCGAGGTGGAGTGGGACGCGGCCCCCGAAGCGTGGGATGAGGCCCGCGCCTGGTTTGTCCGGGATTCGACGCGCCGGTGGGAGGGCCTCACGTCGAAGGAGCGCTGGTCGATGGACAGGCTCGTCGGCCGGCCCGAGGAGAAGACCACCCACGGCTACTTCGACGTCCGTCCCTTCGACGCTCCCCTCTGAGCCCGGGCGCGGGTGGCACGGCGCGGGACCGCTCTCGTCCTCCACCACCCCGCCGATCCGCCATGCTGTTCCCTGCGCGTGATGCGGCACGACCGCCCGCGCGGATCCCGTCCCCCCACCCCGGAGACCGCCATGACCGCTTCCGCGTCCGAGCCCCTGCCCACGCCGATCGCCCCCTCGCCCGACGAGCCGACCACCGCGGGGATCCCGCACTCCGTCATCGAGGACGTGCTCGGGATCCTCACGGGCACCTTCGTCGCCTCGTTCGGGCTGTTCCTGCTGCGCGACGCCGGCGCCGTCACGGGCGGCACCGCGGGTCTCGCGCTGCTGCTGAGCTACACGGGCGTGCTGCCGTTCGGGGTGCTGTTCTTCGTGGTCAACGCGCCGTTCTTCGCGCTCGCGGTGTGGAAGAAGGGGTGGCGGTTCACGATCCGCACGGTCATCTCGGTCGCGCTCGTGTCGCTGTTCTCGACGCTGCACCCCGCCATGGTCGCCGGGCTCGAGCTGCAGCCGGTCTACGGCGTGCTCGCGGGGAACCTGCTCGTGGGGATCGGGCTGCTCGTGGTCTTCCGCCACGGATCCAGCCTCGGCGGGTTCAACATCGTCGCGCTCATCGCGCAGGAGCGGTTCGGCTTCCGGGCCGGGTACGCCCAGATGATCCTCGACGTGATCGTGATCCTGCTCGGCCTCACGGTCGTGTCCGTCGGCGGCGTCGTCATGTCGGCGCTCGGCGCGGTGCTGCTCAACCTGGTGCTCGCGCTCAACCACCGGCCGGGGCGCTACACCGGGATCTGATCCGGCGCGGTGAGCCCGGTGGCGGTCAGCCGCGCGGGGTCGCGCGGTCGGGCGACGCGGCTGCGGCAGAGGCCTCGCGCGTCCCGCCGTCGACGGCGTCAGCCGGCTGCCGCAGGTACCCGCGGCGACGCAGCCCGACCTCGAGCGGCAGGGTCGCGAGCGGCGGGATCGCCGCGACGCCTGCGAGGAGCGCGGGCTTCCATCCCCAGCGCAGTCGGATGGCAGCGACGGCCGTGACGATCACGTAGAGCACGAACGCCGCCCCGTGCAGGCGGCCGAAGACGTAGACGCCGAGCTCGGTCGTCTCCGTCACGTACTTGAGGAACATGCCCACCAGTAGGCCGGTCCACGTGACCGCCTCCACCACCGCGACGACGGCGAAGAGGCGGCCGAGGCGGGATGGGCGGTCGGAGCGGTCGCGCGTGCCGCGGATGAGCGCCGCGAAGCCGGTGGCCGGTGCTGAGCTGGCAGCGGCGGGGGAGGCAGGCGACCCCGCGGGGCGGGGCCCGGGCTCGGCGGGCGGGGCGGCGTCCGGGTGCGGGGCGTTCGTCATGGGGCCTTCCGGGGCAGGGGGATCCTCGCGGGATCCGACGGGCGGGGCAGGTCGAGGCCAGGGTACGGCGCGGGGTCGGGCGGGAGCTGGGACGCGATCCGGCGCGGGTGCGCGACGCGCGGGACCGATGCGGCCGTGCATGCCGCTTGCGCATCGCCTGCGAGCGGGGAGTGCGCGAGGTCCTCACCGGACACGTGTCACGCATCACCGTCGCGATGTGCAAACATTTCAACATGAGGTGGAATGCGCCTCGACGATCTGGGGGGATCAATTGGGGGAGCACCACTCTGCCGTTCGCCGTGCCTCGACACGAAGCACGCGCACCGCATCCGCACGCGCACGACTCATCGCCGCCATCACGGGGTTCAGCCTCGGGGTGACGCTGCTCGTCGCCGTGGAGCCGACCGCCGCTCCGGCCGAGGCCGCGACGACGGGCACCGCCGCGTCGACCACGCGCGTCATCGCGTCCGGCACGAGCGTCGTGCAGCCGGTCGCGACCGACGGCGCGCCGACCACCGCGTCGATGATGCGCCTGCTGCAGGCCACCGCGGCCGCGACGCCGTTCACCGCGACGCCAGCGCCCGTGATCACCGGCACGGCCGTGATCGGGCAGCGCCTGGTCGCCACCGCCGCGCGCTGGACCCCCGCGGCCACGAGCAGCGCGTACGCGTGGCTCGTCGACGGCGTTCCCGTGAGCGGGCAGACGAGCACCGCGTACACGGTGCGCGCCGCCGACGCCGGATCCGTCATCACGGTCGCCGTCACGGGCAGTCGCTCCGGCTACGACACGACCACGCAGACGAGCGCGCCGACCGCGACCGTCCCGACCCCCGTCGTCGCGCCGTTCACGGCCGCCCCGACGCCGACCATCGCCGGATCCCCGCAGGTCGGCTTCACGCTCACCGCGCGCGCCGGGACATGGGCACCGTGGCCGACCTTCTCGTACTCCTGGACCCGCGACGGCGTGCTGATCGGCGGCCAGACCGGCGTCACCTACCGCGTCACCGAGGCGGACCGCGGGGCGGCGCTCGCCGTGACGGTCACCGGCACGAAGACCGGGTACTCGACGACGACCCGGACGAGCGACGCGATGAGCGTGCCCGCCCCGACTCCGACGACCACGCCGACGGCGGCTCCGACGCCTACGGCCACGCCGACCGCGGTGCCGACGCAGGCGCCCACGCCCACGCCCACGGTCGCGCCGACGCAGGCACCGACCCCGACCCCGACCCCGACCCCGACGGTCGCGCCGACGCAAGCGCCGACGCCGACGCCCACGCCGACCCCGACGGTCGCCCCCACGACCGCGCCGACCCCGGCGCCCACGACGCCCGCCGCCGCGCCCTTCACGGCCGCCGCGACGCCCACCATCGCGGGCACCGCGCGCGTCGGCTTCACGCTGTCCGCGCGCGCCGGGGTGTGGACCCCGTGGCCCACGTTCTCCTACGCCTGGCTCCGCGACGGGGTCGTGATCGCCGGCCAGAGCGGAGTGACCTACCGCGTGCAGGCTGGTGACGCGGGATCCCGCATCAGCGTCACCGTGACGGGCACGAAGACGGGCTACACGACGCAGTCCCTCACGAGCGCGGAGCTCCGGGTCCCGGCGGCGAGCACGCCGACGCCCACCCCGGCCCCGACGACGCCCGCGCCGACCCCCACCGCGACTCCGGGCACGCCGACGCCGACGCCCACGCCCACCCCGACCGCGACTCCGGGCACGCCGACGCCGACCCCGACGCCGACGCCGACCGCGACGACGCCCGTCCCGACCCCGGAGCCCACCGCCCCGGCCGAGGACGCGCCGTTCGCGGCCGCCGCCACCCCGACCATCGGCGGCACCGCCCGGGTGGGGTTCACGCTGTCCGCGCGCGCCGGGGTCTGGACCCCGTGGCCGACCTTCTCCTACCAGTGGACCCGTGACGGCGTCGCGATCGACGGCCAGACCGCGGTCACCTACCGCGTGCAGGAGGGCGACCAGGGCGCCACGATCGCCGTGATCGTCACCGGCACGAAGACCGGGTACGTCACGCAGTCCCTCGCGGGCGACGGCCTCCTCGTGCCGCTGCCCGAGCCGACGCCGGAGCCCACCGTGCCCACGCCGGACCCGACGCCCGCCCCCGACGTCGCGTTCGAGACCGTCGGCACCCCGTCCATCACCGGTCTCGGCCGCGTGGACTACACGCTGAACGCGAAGTCCGGCACGTGGTCGCCGTGGCCGTCCTTCTCCTACGCGTGGCTGCGCGACGGCGTCGCGATCCCGGACCAGACGGGCACGAGCTACCGGGTCGTCGCGGGCGACGTGGGCACGAGCATCTCGGTCGCCGTCACCGGCACGAAGACCGGGTACGTCACGCAGACCGTGACGAGCCCCGGCGTCGCCGTCGTCGCGACGCCCGTCACGCCGCCGCCGCCCGCGCCGTCCATCCCGTTCGAGGCGACGACGACGCCCGTGATCCAGGGATCGCCCGTCGCCGGCAGCCGCCTGCGGGTCGAGACGCCCGCGTGGACGCCGGAGGCCACCGCCTACACCTACGCGTGGGCCCGCGACGGCGTCACCGTGCTCGGCGCGACCGACGCGACGTACACCGTGCGCCGCG
Organism: Clavibacter californiensis; assembly: GCF_021952865.1. Lineage (NCBI taxonomy): Bacteria > Bacillati > Actinomycetota > Actinomycetes > Micrococcales > Microbacteriaceae > Clavibacter > Clavibacter californiensis. The sequence goes on from NZ_CP040792.1 coordinate 1,679,865, forward strand.
CGGACGCCGGGTCGCGGATCACCGTGACGCTCACCGGCACGCGCTCCGGCTACAAGGCCACGAGCGTGACGAGCGAGCCGACGGCCGTGGTGGTCGACGCCCTCGACGTGCCGCCCGCCGAGCCCGCGCCGTCGCCCGACGACCAGCCGTTCACGGACGCGCCGACCCCGACGATCACGGGTGACGCGAGCGTCGGATCCACCCTCACGGCGGAGACGCCCGCGTGGACCCCCGAGGCCACCGCGCTCTCCTACGTGTGGCAGCGCAACGGCGTCGTCGTCCCCGGCCGCACCGCGTCGACCTACGTGCCCGCGCCGCGCGACGCCGGATCGCAGATCACCGTCACCGTCACCGGACGGGCCGACGGCTACGCGCCGACGTCCCGCACCTCCGTGCCGCGCCGGATCGCGTCGACCGGCGAGGGCTACGACGTCGTCGTGATCCTCGGCCAGTCGAACGCGCAGGGCGTCGGCACGGGCTGGGATCCGTCCATCGACGTCAGCGTGCCCGGCCTCGACCAGCTCGCCGGCAGCGGCGCCAAGGCCGGGCAGATCGTGCCCGCCAAGGACTCGCTCAGCCACGTGACCACCTGGACGACCACCGGCGGCGTGCAGGCCGTCGGCCCCGGGATGGAGCTCGGCAGGCACATGCTCGCCGACGCCCGCCCGGGCCGGAAGGTGCTGCTCGTCCCCGCGGCCATGGCGTCCACCTCGATGACGGGCGACGGCACCTACGCGTGGAACCCGGCGGACACGCACTCGCGCATCAACCTGTTCACGCGCGCGCTCGGGCAGATCGACGCCGCGCTCGCGCAGGATCCCGACAACCGCCTCGTCGCGGTCGTCTGGGCCCAGGGCGAGTCGGACGCGACCCGCACCGACGCGGCCGGCTACCAGTCGATGCTGCTCGACCTCGTCGACCGGCTGAACACGCGCTACGGCGCGGTGCCGTTCCTCATCGGCGGCATGGTGCCCGAGTGGCTGAACGTGTCGCCGCTGCGCCAGGCCATCGACACCGCGCAGCAGGGCATGCCCGCGCTGCGGGCCAACGTGTCGTACATCCCGGGAGCCGCGGGGTACAGCAGGGCCGAGGACTCGATCCACTACACGGCGGCCGGCGCCCGGGCCATGGGCGACAAGTACTTCGCGGCCTACCAGCGGGCCACGGGCGCGGTGCAGCTGTCGAAGTAGCCGAGGCGCGCGGCCGGGCGCGATGCCCGGCCGCGCGCCGTCCGATGGACTCGGGCGTCAGCAGCAGGCGTCAGCAGCAGGCGTCACGGTGCGCGTCGGCGTCGGCGTCGGCGTCGGCGTCGACCGCCCGCTCGCCCGTGAGCGCGCCGACGGGAACGGTGCAGGCGTCCCCGCGCCACGCCTCGACGCCCTCGCGGACGGCGAACGCCGCGATCGCGAGCCCTGCGACGGGATCCGCCCACCACCAGCCGAGCCCGGCGTCGAGCAGCAGCCCGACGAGGAGCGCAGCCGACAGCCAGGCGCACACGAGGGTCTGCCGGGAGTCGGCGACCGCGCTCGCGGAGCCGAGCTCGGTGCCCGTGCGGCGCTCGAGCAGGCTCAGGGCCGGCATGACGGCGAGGCTCAGCGCCGCGAGGACGATGCCCGTGGTGCTCGGGCGCGCCTCGGATCCGCCGGTCAGGGCGAGGACGGCGTCCACGCTCACGTAGGCCGCGAGCCCGAGGAACGACACCGCGATCAGCCGGAGGGCCGTGCGCTCTCGACGCTCGGGATCCGGCGCGGAGAACTGCCACGCGACGGCGGACGCGGCGAGCACCTCGACGATCGAGTCGAGCCCGAACGCGATGAGCGCGGTCGACGACGCGACGGCGCCGGCCGTGAGGGCGACCACGGCCTCGACCGTGTTCCACGCGATGGTGCCCGCGACGATCCAGCGGATGCGGCGGCGCAGCACGTCGCGGCGCGCGACCGTGAGGCCCGGCGCGGAGGCGAGGCCGCTCACGCGCCCGCCTTGCAGCAGCCGGGGTCGCAGAGCGCCGGATCCGCGCAGGCCCGGTCGTCGTCCACCGCGAGCACGACCTCCACGAGCGCGCCGAGGCCGCGGGCGATGCGTGGATCCTGGATCTCGTAGCGCGTGCTGCGCCCCTCGGGCACCGTGCGCACGATGCCGCAGCCGCGCAGGCAGGCGAGATGGTTGGAGACGTTCTGCCGCGTGAGGCCGAGCGTCTCGGCGAGGAGAGCGGGGTAGGCGGGTCCGTCGAGCAGCTCCATGAGGATCCGCGCCCTGGTCGGATCCGCGAGCGCCCGGCCGAGCCGGGTCATGACGTCGAGGCGGGGAGCGAGGGTGGGCATGCGATGACGGTACAGCGAGGGCTGTAACGATGTCGAGGGCGGCTCGGCGACGGTCTGCCAGGATCGTGAGGACGCCCGAGCAGCGGGCGACGTCCCGACCGGAGGATCCATGGCCGAGCGCATCCCGCACGTCGTCTTCGTCTGCGCCCGCAACGGCGGCAAGTCCCAGCTCGCGGCCGCCCTCATGCGGCACGCGGCGGGCGACGCGGTCGCCGTCACGTCGGCGGGAACGGATCCGGGATCCTCGCTCAACGCCCTCGCCGTGGAGTCGCTCGCCGAGCTGGGCATCGACGTCGCGGGCGAGCGCCCGAAGCCGCTGACGGACGACATGGTCCGCGCCGCCGACCTCGTGGTCGTGCTCGGGGCGGAGGCCCACGTCGACGGCGACCAGGACGTCGCGATCGAGACGTGGATCACGGACGAGCCGTCCGAGCGCGGCATCGACGGCATGGAGCGCATGCGGCTCGTGCGCGACGACATCCGCGCGCGCGTCGAGGAGCTGCGCGGCCGGCTCGGCGGCGTCGCGGGCGACCCGGCGGCGCGCTAGGCGTCGACGGAGGCCCGCCGGTCGACGCGGCGGGCGACGAGCGCGTCCACGTGCCGCTCGAGCACGCCGAGCGCGCGGGCGCTGCGGGCTGGATCCGCCTCCTGCACGAGCAGCTGCAGCGCGAGGCCCGCGATCAGCGCCTGCAGGTGGTCGGCCTCGGCCTCCGGATCCGCGTCGGGCCGCAGAAGGCCCGCCGCTCGCAGCTGCGCGAGCTGCTCCAGGCACGTCTCGCGTGCGGCCGCATGGGCTGCGGCGCGCACCTCGCGCAGCCGCGGATGCGACGCCGCGTCGGCGAGGAGCGCCGCCGAGACCTCGGCCTCGGCGCGGCGCGCGTCGTCCAGCGGCAGGTGCTCCGCGAGGATCCGCACGGCCCGCCGCCGGGCGTCCGGGTCGGTGCGGCGGCTCCGGATGCGGCCGTCGATGCGCCGGGCGACGAGCGCGGTGGCGTGCGCGACGAGGTCGATGCGGCTGGGGAAGCTGTGGCGCAGGGATCCGGTCGAGAGGCCCGCCTCGGCGGCGACCGTGCGGACCGAGACCCCGCTCGCCCCGTCGCGCCGGATGACCCGCCAGACCGCCTCGGCGAGCTCGTCCTCGCGGCGGGCGTGGTCGATCAGGCGGGGCATGGCGTCACGGTAGCACCGGCATCCGTCGCGCCCGCGGGCCTCCCGGCGAACGCCACCCGAACGGTAGCGTCGAACTGATGAGCGCATTCTCGCCGCCCTGCGGCCCCGTCGTCGGGTGGGCGGACGGCGACGTCGTCCGCGCGACCGGCATCCCGTACGCCACGGCCGTCCGCTTCGCGCCGCCGGTCGCGCACCCCGACTGGACAGCGCCGCGCGACGCGAAGGCGTGGTCGCCCGCGTGCCCGCAGCCGCCCATGGAGGAGCTCGACGCCGTGCTCGGCAGCTTCGCGGGGCTCGCCGTCGACGAGGACTGCCTGCGTGTCTCCGTCACGATGCCGCGCGATGTGCGGGCGGACGATGCGCTTCCTGTGATGGTCTGGATCCACGGCGGCTCGTACGTCTCGGGCGCCGGCGACGTGCCGATCATGGATCCGGCACCCCTGGTCGCGGAGCAGCGCGTGGTGGTCGTCACGGTCACCTACCGGCTCGGGCTCCTCGGCTACCTCGGCGACGGACGGGAACGGCCGGCGAACCTCGGCCTCCTCGACCAGCTGGCGGCGCTGCGCTGGGTGGCGCGCAACATCCGCGCGTTCGGCGGGGATCCGGACCGCGTCACCGCGTTCGGGCAGTCGGCGGGCGGCGACGCGGTCGCGCATCTGATGGCCGTGCCCGAGGCCGCGGGCCTGTTCCGCCGGGCGATCGTGCAGAGCGCGCCGCTCGGCATCTCGCGGGGCAGGCGCCGCATGGCCGCCGCGATGGTGCGCGCCTCCCGCGGGCTCACGGCCGAGATGCCCGTGGCGGAGGTGCTCGCGCGGCAGGCCGCCGTGGAGCGCGCCGCCGCGCCGTTCGGGCTGCTCGGGGCGATGCCGTTCGGCACGCAGTACGGCCACGCGCCGCTGCCGCCCGAGTCCGGGATCGAGGCGGCGTGGGATCGCGCCGCGCCCGGCGTGGACGTGCTCATCGGCAACACGGCCGAGGAGGCGCGGCTGTTCCTGCCGGGGATCCCGTGGCTCGCGCGCCTCACCCGCCTCCCGGTCATCGGCCCGCTCGTGCGCCGCGCGGCCGTCGCTGTCGTCACCGCGATCGTCTACGGCGTCCCCGCCCGCCGCTTCGCCCGCCGCCACGCGCGCGCCGGCGGCACGGCCCACCGCTACGTGATCCGGTGGTCGGCGCCCGGCAGCCCGTTCGGCGCAGCGCACACCGTGGACCTCCCGCTGCTGTTCGGCGACGCGGAGGCGTGGCGCGGGGCCGGGCTCCTCGCGGGCGCCGACTGGGAGGGGATCCAGCGCGACGCCCGCCGGGTGCGGCAGGTGTGGGGCGACTTCGCGCGCGGCCGCATCCCGAGCAGGCAGCTGATCCCGCGCGTGCTCGAGCTGCGGCGCGCGGGCGGCTGATCCTGCTACGAACGGTCGGACATCTTTAGGGCATACTCAGTTGAGTCGGCAATAAAGAATCGAAAGCACACGATGACCCAAAGCGAGACTCTCTTACCGCCAAAAGTCCTTGCAATAGGTGGTAGTGATGAGGAGCGCGCTATTGTGCGTCGCTTTTCCGGATGGTTGCACGCGATCTCGCCTAGTCGAGAACTGGTATTTGACGAGAGAGCTTTTGATCTCGCGATAGTTTTTGAAAGCACTGTAACAGAAGCATTACATGTGCCCTATAGGATCGTTTTCGGCGCGCCGGGGGAATATGCTGATGTGGTCTCCAGGATCAGGGGAGGAGAATCGCAAAACGTCTTTGGGCCACCGCTACTATATGCGTCGCGACCAACGGTACTAGCGCTCGGCTTTTCGATAAGCAATTTTGCTAAGCAGCTTCAACTTCAAGGTTTGATATCTTCCACGCTCGTTCCCAAGCTAGGTGCGCCCTATAAGGCGTTCTCGCCAAAGCTGTCGGACAGTCGTAACGAAATCTATCCATTACTCACCGAGGCTGGTGCCGGGACGTTGGTAATTGCGGGCTGCGTCATGAGTGCCGGTATTACGACAGTCTTCTTGCCGTTCACGGCCAGGAAATATTTGGCTGACTGGCTCCAAGCGCTATTTGAGTATTTCCAGACGCTTAACGAACATCGCTTTCCGGTCAAGTCGCTAGATGCTACCAAATCGCAATGGATGACCGCCGCCGAATTGAAAGCCAAGGCTGCGCTGACAGAATTCGACGCGATGGAATCTGCCAGGCGTCTTGCCAACTCTGAGGCTCGCATGAAGCTAGAGCAGGCAGCCGAAGAAGCTGGACGAATGAGTGCGCAATTGCGTCTTCTTCTCTCGGGAACTGGTGTCGAGCTTGTGGAGGCATGTGCCGCCGTCTTGACTGAACTTGGGTTCCAGGTTGAGGATGCTGACGTATTGCCGCAACATAAAGCCGCTAAGCAAGAGGACTTGCGCATTTCTATCGATGGGTTGGTTATTCTCGCAGAGGTTAAGGGGTATGGAAAAGGCGCTAAGGCAAATGATTTGGAGCAATTGAAGAAGGCGGCCATGGTATATGCCATGAATGAGAACTCGGAGCCCAATCACCTCTGGTACGTAGTAAATTCGTTTCGAGGTGTTGACCCCGACGATCGTCCCCTTGTTCTGGCATCCAACTCAGAGCAGGTAGAGGGGTTTGCAAAGGTATTTTCCGGGGTCGTCGTCGACTCTCGGGACCTTTATTGCCTGATCAGAGACGTCCAGTTAGGCGTGCGCTCTCGTGAAAGCGCGCGAATGTTGCTATTATCGGCTCACGGACGTTTTGCATATACAGATGAGCGCGACGATCCGAGCGCCTAGTCGCTCAGTCTCGTTTTGGTGACACAATAGGGTAATGCGCAACGCGTATGGTCTATTCTCTACTCAGGTGATCCTTAAGGCAATACGAGTAATTCCATAAATGCGCACGCCCTCATGCCTCGACGGCGTCTTCGGAGGGCGATGATCGTCTTCGGGTCGTTAGTGCCGCCCCCCCCCGGGCCATCGCGCGCAGGCGGCGGCCGTCGGGCGCGGTGACCGTCTCGACGCGGCCGAGGAGGTCGGCCGTCACGCGAGCACCGGCCACCGCCGCGGCGTCCGGTCGTCGGTCGCGAGGAGCCCCGCGAGCCAGTCGTCCTCTCGTCCGTCGCGGCCCAGCGCACCGAGTCGCGCGATCCCCTCGAAGCGGAAGCCGAGCGCGTGGGCGACGGCGGCGGATCCGGCGTTCCCGGCGTATGCGCGCCAGCCGATGCGCGCGAGCCCGAGACCCGCGGACGCGTCGAAGCCGTGGTCGACCATGGCGCCGGCGGCCTCGCGCATTATCCCGCGGCCGCGCGCGCCCGGCGCCAGCCAGTACCCGATCTCGGCCGCGCCGTCCGCGACGGCGTGCAGTCCCATGGTGCCCATGAGCGCGTCGCCATAGACGACGGCCCAGGTCAGGCGGTCGCCCGAGGCCCAGCCGTCGGCGCAGAAGCCGGAGACGTAGGAGACCGCGTCGTCCCGCGAGTACGGCACGGGGACCGGCACATACCGCTGGATCGCCGGGTCCTGGCACGCGGCCGTGATCGCGTCGACGTCGTCGACCACGGTCGGGCGGAGCGTGAGGCGCGCGGTGCGGAGGGTGACGGGATCCATCGGGCCACGCTATCGGCCGCGCTCCGGCGGGCAGGGCGCGATGACGGACGGACGCGACGACGGCCCGCCGCCTCCGGAGAGGCAACGGGCCGTCGTCGGGCGATCAGCGGATCAGTCGCGCGGCTTCCGCCCGCGACGCTCCGGGGCCGCACCGCGCTCGGCGGCGCGAGGGCCGCCGCGGTCGGGGCGGATGTCGATCGGGCGGCCATTGATGACCGTGCTCGCGAGCCTGTCGATCCGGTCCTGCGGCAGCCCGGCCGGCAGCTCGACGAGCGAGAAGTCGGGGCGGATGTCGATGTGGCCGAAGTCCTCGCGGCTGAAGCCGCCCTCGTTGGCGAGCGCGCCGACGATCTGGCGCGGCTCCACGCGGTGGCGGCGCCCGACGTCGATGCGGTACGTCGCCATGTTGCCGCTGCCGCGCGCGGGACGGGCGCGACGCTCACCGCGGTCGTCGCCGTCGCGGCCCGGGCGGTCGTCGCGGCGCTCGCGCTCCACGCGCGGCGGGCGGAGGTCGTCGGCCGAGAGGAGGAGCGGGGTGTCGCCCTGCGCCACGATGGCGAGGGCGGCGGCCACGTCGGACTCGACGACGTCGTGGTGGTTCACGTAGTGGCCCACGATGTCGCGGAACGCGTCGAGGCGCTCGCGGTCGGCGAGGGCCGCGGTGATCGCGTCGTCGAAGCGGGAGAGGCGCGTCACGTTCACGTCCTCGGCGCTCGGCATGCGCATCTCGGTGAGCGGCTGGCGCGTGGCCTTCTCGATGGCGGTGAGGAGGCGGCGCTCGCGCGGCGTGACGAAGCTGATCGCCGCGCCGCTGCGTCCGGCCCGGCCCGTGCGGCCGATGCGGTGGACGTACGACTCGGTGTCGATGGGGATGTCGTAGTTGACGACGTGGCTGATCCGGTCGACGTCGAGCCCACGCGCCGCGACGTCGGTGGCCACGAGGATGTCGAGCTTGCCGTTCTTGAGCTGCTCGACCGTGCGCTCGCGCTGCGCCTGCGCGACGTCGCCCGAGATGGCGGCTGCCGCGTAGCCGCGGGCCCGGAGCTTCTCGGCGAGCGTCTCCGTCTCGTTCTTGGTGCGGACGAACACGATCATGCCCTCGAAGTTCTCCGTCTCGAGGATGCGCGTGAGGGCGTCGACCTTCTGCGGGTACGACACCATCAGGTACCGCTGCGTGGTGTTCGCCGAGGTCGTGGTCTTGTTCTTGACCGTGATCTCCTCGGGGTCCTGCAGGTACTTGCCCGAGATGCGGCGGATCTGCGCGGGCATCGTCGCCGAGAAGAGCGCGATCTGCTTCGACTTCGGGGTGTCCGCGAGGATCGTCTCCACGTCCTCCGCGAAGCCCATCTTGAGCATCTCGTCGGCCTCGTCGAGCACGAGGAACTTCAGCTGCGAGAGGTCGAGGGTGCCCTTGTCGAGGTGGTCCATGATCCGGCCGGGGGTGCCGACGACCACGTGCACGCCGCGACGGAGCGCCGACAGCTGCACGCCGTAGCCCTGGCCGCCGTAGACCGGCAGCACGTGCACGCCGCGCATGCCGGACGCATAGCGCTCGAACGCCTCGCACACCTGGAGCGCGAGCTCGCGGGTGGGCGCGAGCACGAGGGCCTGCGGGGTCTTCTGGGACACGTCGAGGTTGGAGAGGATCGGCAGCGCGAACGCGGCCGTCTTGCCGGTGCCGGTCTGGGCGACGCCGAGGACGTCGCGGCCGGAGAGGAGGGAGGGGATCGTGGCCGCCTGGATCGCGGAGGGCGTCTCGTAGCCCACCTCCTTGAGTGCCTTGAGCACCTGGTCGGAGAGACCGAGGTCGCTGAAGGTCGTGCGGGGGGCGGCGTCCGCGTCGGGGGTGGATGCGGTGTCGTCAGTGCTCATGCCTCAACGGTAGGGGGTCGGGGGCGTCCCGGGCCCCGCGCCGGGCGGGATCCCGCGAGGATGAGGGGTGCCCTTCACCGTCAGCCATGCCGTCGTCGCCCTCCCCGCCGTGCGCGGGCCGCTCCCGGCGGCGGCCGTGGCGGCGGGCGCGATGGCCCCCGACGTGCCGCTGTTCCTCGGCGGCGGCCTCTCCTACGCCGACACGCACGCGTTCCCGAGCCTGCTCGTGACGGCGCTCCCCGCGGGCGCGGTGCTGCTGGTGGTCTGGTCGGTCCTGCTGCGGCCGGCCGCGGGGATCCTCCTGCCCTCGGTGGTCGCGTCGCGCGTGCCCGCGTCCTGGTCGCACCGGTCGCGGCCCACCGTGCGCGGCGCGCTCCTGGCCCTCGTGGCGCTGCTCCTCGGGGTGCTCACGCACGTGGCATGGGACGCGTTCACGCACGCGGGCCGGCTCGGGACCGAGCTGCTGCCCGCGCTGGCGGAGCCGTGGGGTCCGCTGCCCGGGTACCGGTGGATCCAGTACGCCTCCTCCGTGGGCGGGCTGATCGTGCTGCTCGTCGCGGGGATCCTCGGGCTGCGCCATGCCGAGCCGCGCCCGGTGCCGCGCAGGCACGGGGGACGGGTGCTGCGGATCTCCCTGGCTGCGGCCGTCGTCGCCATCGCGGCCGCCGTGGTGCTCGTGCCGGTCGCGGCGGACGGCGTGCCGCGGGACGTGGGGGCGCTCCGGGACCTCGTCTACGACGCCATCACCCGGGGCGGAGCGGCGGTCGCCCTGGCCGTGCTGCTGGCGGCGCTCATCGCCACGGGGATCCGCGGGGCCGCTCCGTCCCGCCCTCCCGCCTGACGCGATCGACGCATGGCGGGACCGAGCACCCGACCGACCGGCGCGAGCGTGCCGGAACTCCTCGACGCCGTCGTCCCGGCCGTGCGGCGGGCGGACGGCCCGCGCCTCGCTCCGCTGTTCCGTGATGTGACGGGGGCGGATGCCGTGATGTGGGGTCCGTCCATAGTCGGGTACGTGACCTGCGGGTGCGTCTCCCCGTCGGATCCGCGGCGCACGGGGCAGTGGCCCCGCACCGGATTCTCGCCGCGGAAGAGGTGGTCCTCGATCCAGCGGTCCTGCCGGGTCCAGGAGCCGTGCGCGGTGACCCAGCGCTGGAGCGAGGCGTCGAGCTGCAGCAGCGCGGACGCCGTGAGGAGTCCGGACGCGACGAGGCGCCAGCCGCCGGGGATCCGCGCGCGGGGCGGCGCGGGGCGCGCGCCGCTGGGCGGGATGGCCGACGGTGGATCCGCGACGACCGGGTGATCGAGGTGCGTCATGCCCCAGGACTACCGCAGCGCCGGGCCGCGCGGGCGAACGGCGGGCGATCTTCTTCCCCACTCGGTGAATTCGCGGTGGTGCAGCGGCGCGGTGTCGCGGCGCTCGCGGCATGGAGTCAGCGCGGCCGATGACCCACGTACGCCGTGCGGGTGCCGCGGAGGCCGAGGCCCGGGATCCTCGCCAGGGCGTGCGGGCCGTCGTCGTCGAGGAGCGCGTCGAGGGCGGCGCGGTCGTCGGCATCGAGGCGGTCGGCCGACCGGTCGCGGACGCGGGTCAGCCACGCGCGTGCGTAGGGGAGGGTCGCGGCGGCGGCGATCGGATCCGCGGGGTCGGGATCGATGGGGAACGCGCGCGTCGCGACGTCGACGAGGCCCGCATCGCGCAGCCACGGCGCCCAGTCCGGATGCGACGGACCGCCCGTGCCGCCGTGCGTGACAGCGTCGTCGAGGCGGTCGGCGAGGCCAGCGCGGCCGAGCGCGGGATCGAGGCGGTCGGGCAGGAAGCGCGGCGGGCCGTCCATCTCGACGACGGCGAGGATCCCGCCCGGCGCGAGGCCGTCGTGGACGCGCGCGAGCAGCCGCGCCGGGTCGGCGACCTCGTGCAGCATGAGCGACGCCCACACCAGGTCGGCGGGCGGCAGCGCGGGCCAGCCCGCGTCGAGGTCGGCGTGGACGGTGCTGATCCGGTCGGCGAGCCCGTCGACGACGGCGCGCTCGGCGACCCGGTCGAGCATGGCGGCGCTCGCGTCGACGGCGTGCACCTCGGCCCGGTCGAAGCGGCGCGCGAGCGCGATCGTGCCGGTGCCCGTCCCCGCGCCGAGGTCGACGACCACGCGGCCGGCGGTGTCGCGCCCGAGGCGGCGGACCCAGGCGGTGAGCTCGCGCTGGTGGCCGTGCAGGATCCGGGCGTCGAGGTCGAGCATGCGGGCGAGCGAGGGGTCGGCGGATCCGTGCCCGGAGGCATGGTGCGAGTGCGGGTGGGTCATGGATCCAGGCTGGCGCACTCCTGCCGCACGCGCATACGATCTTGCCCATGACGCAAGAGCCTGACCTCGACGCCCTCGTCCGACAGCGCATCCGCAGCCTCCGCGAGGCCCGCGGCTGGTCGCTCGACGTGCTCGCCGCGCGGTGCTTCCTCAGCCCGTCGACGCTCAGTCGCATCGAGACCGGTCACCGGCGCATCGCGCTCGACCAGCTCGTGCCGATCGCGCGGGCCCTCGAGACGTCGCTCGACGCGCTCATCGAGTCGGGCGACGACGCCGACGTCGTGATCCGCGCGCAGGAGGACGCGCAGGCGGGCCGCACGACGTGGATCCTCTCGCGCGGCGGGGGCAGCGGATCCGGCCCGTTCGTCGCGAAGATGCGCATGACTCCGACGCGGCCCGTCCCGGTCGACCAGCTCGGGGTGCACCCCGGACGGGACTGGTTCACGGTGCTCTCGGGCACGGCCAGGCTCCAGCTGGGGGAGCGGACGATCCTCGTGGAGGCGGGCGACGCAGCCGAGTTCTCGACCATGGTGCCGCACGCCATCGGCGCGCACCGGGGCGTCGTCGAAATCCTGACGATCCTCGACCGCGACGGGCAGCGGGCGCACCTGCGGGCGACGGGGACGAGTGCCGCCGCTCACGCGGGGGACGACCCGGCGGCGGGCTAGCCCTCGGCCGGCGGCGTCTCGGGCACGGGCTCGACCGGCGTCTCGGGCTCCGGCGGAGCGGGCGGCGTCGTCGGCTCCGGGCTCTCGACCGGGGGCTCGGGCGACGGCTCGGGATCCACGGGCGCGGGCGTGGTCGGTTCGGGCGTGGGCACCGTGGGCGGGTCCGTCGTCGGCTGGGGCTCGGGGTCCGTCGGCGTCGTCGGGTCCGGGTTCGACGGCGAGCCGCCGCCGGTGCCGGGGTCCGACGGCGTCCCGGGATCCGTGCTGCCGCCGCCGCCGCTGTTGCCGCCGCCGGTGCCCGGATTGAACGTCCCCGTGCCCGGCCGCGTGCCGGGACGCGACGGGATGTTCGGCGCCTTCGGCACGACGGGGACCGCGATGCGCTCGGGGGCCGCGGTGGCGAGCGTGAGGGTCACGACCGTGCCGGGCGCGACGCGCGTGCCGGCCGCCGGGTCCTGGCTCGCGACGATGCCGACGTCCTGGCGCACGAACCCGCCGCCGCCCGCGCCCGCGAAGGCGATGCCGAAGCCGGACGCGGCGAGCGTGTCGCCGGCGTCGGCCCCCGTCATGCGGGTCACGTCGACCATCTCGACCAGGCCGTCCGCGGAGATCGGGAGCGGGTTGGCGGGGTCCGTCGCATCCGGCACCGGGCGGGAGTCGGAGATCTCGATGGTGTCGGGATCGGCGACGTCGTCGCTCGGCGTCGGGAGCGTGGCGGCGACCGCGCCGCTCGCGATGAGGACGAGCGCGAGGCCGGCCGCGACGCCGCCGGTGGCGCGCGTGCGGACGCCGGGGATCCAGGCGGCGCCGTCACGGAGCAGCGGGATGAGCCCCGCGACGAGGGCCACGACGCCGAGCGCGATGAGGAGTCCGGGGATGCCGGCGATGACGGCGGCCGCGACCACGAGCACCGCGGCGACCGCGAGAGCGGCCCACGGCCAGGTGCTGCGGCCGCGCAGGGCTGGGGCGGTGCCCGCGGAGCGCGGGGTCGGGGCGGACGCGGCGCTCGTGGCCGGTCGGGGCGGCGCGAAGCTGCCGGCCACGGAGGAGGTGCGCGGGGCGGGGGCGCCGACGGGCGCACCGGTCGGCGGGGCCACGGGCAGACCGGCGGGAGGGCCGAAGCGGGCACCGGTCGGCGGTGCCATGGGGTACCCCGCGGGCGGCGCGACGGGCGCACCCGTGGGCGGCGCGAGCGGAGCGCCTGCGGGCCCGGCGTCCACCGAGGCGTCGACGGTGGATCCGACGGGTGGTGCGATCGGCGCGGACCCGGGCGCGTAGCCCTCGGGCAGCGGCGACTCGGTGATCAGCTTGGGCTCGGGCGTCGATGACGCGCGGCCCGGGAACACGCGACGGCCGGAGACGAGCTCCGTCCAGCGGGCGCCGTCCCAGTAGCGCTGGTTGCCCTCGCCGTCGCCGAACCAGCCGGGCTCGTCGGACGACGGTGTGACCGACGTCGGGGAGGCGGGCGGCGGGGTCGACGACATGGTGCTCCTCAGCTGGAGAAAAGGTCTCCTCCGCTCAGGTTAGGCGGCGGGTGGGGCGACCGTGAAGCCCCGGGATGCGAGTCGGATGTCCCCGGCACCCCCAGTCAGGGGCGTCCGGTGCCCCGCGGCGAGCCCGCCGGTGGCCGAGCCGGTCCCGAGCGGGAGCCCGCCGACGAGGCCGCGTCGGCGGGCTCCCGCAGGCGCGCTCCGGCCTGCGGCACCGCTCAGGCGGCGGTTGCGGCGGTCGCGGCGGCCTGCGGCGCGAGGTCGACCTCGAGGCTGGTCGTGCCCAGGTGGAGGAAGGCGCCGGAGCCGGAGAACGCGATGCAGGCGGGATCCCCGGGGCGCGGTGCGAGGGCGACGGGAGCCGCGGCGCGCGCGGTGGGGGCGGGGGCGGGGGCGACGGACACGGGCACGGGATCCTCCAGATCGACCGCCCGGGCGGGCGGTGACCCCAGGTTCGCGGACCGGGCACCGCGGCGCGTCATCCGCGCGGCCCCCGCGCCTCGTCCGCGGGGTGGAGACCCGACTGGCCGCCGCGCGGCCGCCCGCCCCGCTCAGACGGTCGAGAGCCGGTACCCGCGCTTGATCACGGTCTCGACGATGCCCGCGTCGGGCAGCGACCGCCGGAGCCGCGAGATCGCGACGTCCACCGCGTGGTCGTCGAGGACCTCCGGGGTGGCGCGCGCGAGCACCCGCCGCGGCACCGTGGCGCCCTCGGCCGCGACGAGCGCGCGGAACAGGGCGAGCGGCACCGGGCTCAGCGTGAGGCGCTCGCCGTCGATCACGACCAGCCGGCCGCGCAGCTGCACGGCGCCGTGGCCGGTCTCCACGCGCGCGACGCCCGACTCCTCCAGGTGCGCGCACACCAGACGGATCAGGGCGCCCATGCGGAACCGGTCGGGCGTGATGGGCAGGATCCCGGCCTCGACGAGCGGCGCCGCGGTCACCGGGCCGACGGCCGCCGCGACGACCAGCGTGCGCAGCGCCTCCTGGAGGTCCTCGAGCCGTCCCGCCGCGTCGGCCGTCGTGAACAGCGCCTCCACCGCGGGCGCGCTCGTGAAGGTGACCGCGTCGATCCCGCCCGTGCAGACCGCCTCGACCAGCCGCAGGACGCGCGCCGAGTCCTCGTGCACCGTCCAGCGGTACGGGGCGACGGTGAGGACGTGGGCGCCCGCGTCCTCCAGGCGCGCGAGCTGCACCGGGTCGGTGAAGCCGTGCAGCTGCACCGCGACCGTCTGCCCGGCCACGTCGCCGCGCAGCACGAGGTCGACGAGCGACGTCGTCGTCTCGCGCTCGCTCATGCCGTGGTCGTCGAGGGACGCGGCGCGGATGGCGCCCCGCGCCTTGGGCCCGCGCACGAGGATCCGCGCCCGGCCGAGGACCTCGGTCAGCTCGTCGCCGACGCCCGCCGCGTCGGCGGCCTCGAACCAGCGGCGGATCCCGTACGAGGTCGTGGCGAGGAGGACGTCGGGCCGGTCGCGGATGATCGCGCGCGTCTCGGCCTCGAGCGCGGAGTCGTCGCTGACGCCCGTCATGCGGATGGTGGGGGCGTGCACCACGTCGGCGCCGCGGCGCTCGAACGCGGCGATGAGGTCCTCCGAGCGCCGGTCGGACGTCACGGCGATGCGGAAGCCCTCGAGCTGGTCGGGGCGGAAGCCGGGCTCGGCGTCGGATCCGGTCACGGCGGCCACCCCCTCGGCGGTCACGGCGTCGCCCGTGCCCGCCGGTCATCCTCCCACGGCGCATGGCCGGCGGCCGCAGCCTCCTCCGCCCAGCCGGGGACGCGGACGACCTCGCCGACCACGATGACCGCGGGGGAGCGCGGCGCGACCGTCCCGAGGAGGCCCGCGACGCCCGAGACGGTGGTGACGGTGGTCCGCTGGTCGATGGCGTAGCCGCGCTCGACGATCGCGAGCGGCATGTCCGCGCGCATCCCGTGACGCTGCAGGCCCGCCATGAGGTGGGGGAGCGTGTTGACGCCCATCAGCACGACGAGCGTCCCGCCGAGCCCCACGAGGTGGGAGAGCTCGTCCTCACCGAACGGCACGTGGCCGGAGACGACCGTGAAGGCCCGGCTCACCTCGCGGTGGGTCACCGGGATCCCGGCCGCGGCGGGGACGGACACCGCGCTCGTGACGCCGGGCACGACGGTCACGGGCACGCCGGCTGCCCGGCAGGCGATGACCTCCTCGCCGCCGCGCCCGAAGACGAACGGGTCGCCGCCCTTGAGGCGCACCACGCGCAGGCCCCGGGACGCGTGCTCGACGAGCAGCTCCTCGATGCGGCGCTGCGGCACCGCGTGGTGCCCGGGGGTCTTGCCCACGTCGACGAGGAGGGCTCCGGGGGCGAAGGCGGCCACGTCGTCGGTCGGGCCGAGTCGGTCGTGCAGCACCACGTCGGCCTCCGCGAGGGCCGCGCGGGCCGCGACCGTCATGAGGCCCGGATCCCCGGGGCCGCCGCCCACGAGCGTCACGTGGCCGCGGGGCGTGGGCGCGGTCCCCTCCCGCACCTGGAACCAGACGCGCGCGGCCCGGCAGGCCTCCGCGACGGCGGCGCGGCGGACCGCGTCCCCCTCCACCCACAGCACCAGGTCGGGCAGGTCGGCGCCGTCGAGCGCGGCACCCGCGGCGTGGTCGGGGACGCGCGCCACGTCGGCGCCGTCGGCGCGGAGGGCGGCGGTGAGGCGGCGCGTCGCGGCCGCGCCGCCCACCACGACGACGCGGCGGCCCTGGACATCGAGGTCGAACTGCATGGCTCAGGCCTTCCGGACGGGGATGGAGGGTCCGGACAGCATGACGGACCCGTCGCGCTCCTCCGGGAAGGCAGGCCGTCGCTGGCCGCGCTCCTCGACGCGCGCCATGGCGGGATCCGGCGTCGTCGGAGCGTTCACGAACGACCGGAAGCGCCGGAGCCGGTCGGGGTCGGCGAGCGTCGCCGCCCACTCGTCCTCGTAGCCGTCGATCTGCAGCGCCATCGCCTGCTCCAGCTCCTCCGCGATGCCGAGCGAGTCCTCCACGACCACCTGGTGAACGTGCTCGAGGCCGCCCTCGAGCTCCTCCTGCCAGCGCGCCGTGCGCTGCAGGCGCTCGGCCGTGCGCACGTAGTACATGAGGTAGCGGTCGATGTAGCGGATGAGCGTCGTGTCGTCGAGGTCCTTCGCGAGCAGCTGGGCGTGCACCGGGGTGAAGCCGCCGTTCCCGCCGACGTACAGGTTCCAGCCGGTCTCGGTCGCGATCACGCCGATGTCCTTCGCGCGCGCCTCGGCGCACTCGCGTGCGCATCCGGAGACGCCCATCTTGAACTTGTGCGGGGACCGGACGCCGCGGTACCGCAGCTCCAGGTGCACGGCCATGGCGACCGCGTCCTGCACGCCGTAGCGGCACCACGTCGATCCGACGCAGGACTTCACGTTCCGCAGCGCCTTCCCGTACGCCTGACCGGACTCGAAGCCGGCGTCGACGAGGATGCGCCAGATCTCGGGCAGCTGCTCGAGGCGGGCGCCGAACATGTCGATGCGCTGGCCGCCCGTGATCTTCGTGTAGAGGTCGTACTCCTCGGCGACCTCCGCGATGACCTTCAGCTTCGCCGGCGTGATCTCCCCGCCGGGGATGCGCGGCACGACCGAGTAGCTGCCGTCCTTCTGCATGTTGGCGAGCGCGCGGTCGTTGGTGTCCTGGAGCGGCCCCTGGCCGGCGTCGAGGATGTAGCCCTTCGTCTGCGTGGCGAGCACGGACGCCACGACGGGCTTGCACACGTCGCAGCCGAGGCCAGCGCCCAGGCGCTCGAACACCTGGGCGGCGGAGGTGAGGCCGAGGATCCGGACGGTCTCGAACAGCTCGCTGCGGCTGACGGCGAAGTGCTCGCAGAGCGCGCGCGACACCTCGACCCCGGCGGCCTCGAGCTCCGTGTCGAGGATCTTCTTCACGAGCGGCACGCACGACCCGCACTGCGTGCCCGCGCGGCTGCAGGCCTTCAGCTCCGCGAGGTCGGTGCAGCCGGGCGTGCCGTCCGCGCCGCGGACCGCGTGACGGACGTCGCCCGCGCTCACGTCGTTGCAGGAGCACACCTGCACGTCGTCGGGGAGGTCGGTGGCGGCCGGCGGCTCGGCGCCTGCGGCCGAGAGGTAGGCGCCCGGCTCCCCGCCGAGCTCGCGTCCGAGCAGGGGGCGGAGCGCGCTGTAGGGGGCGGCGTCGCCCACGAAGACGCCGCCGAGGAGGGTGCGCGCGTCGTCGCTCATCACGATCTTCTGGTAGAGCCCGCGGGCGGGATCCGCGTAGACGACCTCGAGCGCCCCCGGCGAGCGGCCCATGGCGTCGCCGAACGACGCGACCTCGACGCCGGAGAGCTTGAGCTTCGTGGCGTCGTCGATGCCGGGGAACAGGGCATCGCCGCCGGTGATCCGGTCGGCCACCGTCTCGGCCATGGCGTTGGCGGGCGCCACGAGGCCCACGCACACGCCGTCGACCGCGGCGACCTCCCCGATCGCCCACACGTGAGGGGCGGAGGTGCGGCACGCCGCGTCGATCGCGACGCCGCCGCGCGGGCCGAGCTCGATCCCGGCGTCGCGCGCCAGCTCGTCGCGCGGCGTGATCCCGATGGAGAAGACGACGACGTCGGCGTGGACGGTCCGGCCGTCGGTGAGCGTCATGCCGGTCACGCGGCCGGTGGGCGTCGTGAGGATCGCCGTCGGACGGACACCCAGGTGCAGCTCGATGCCCTGGCCGTGGATGATGCGGCCGAGCGCCTGGCCGGCGCCCTCGTCCAGCTGCGACGACATGAGCCACCGCCCGGAGTGCACGACCGCGGAGCGCGCGCCGAGGGCGTGGACGCCGCCCGCCGCCTCGAGCCCGAGCAGCCCGCCGCCGACGGTCACCACGTTGGCCGGCCGCCCGTGGCGCTCGCGGAACGCCGCGACCTCGGACACCAGGTCGGCGACGTCGGCGAGGGTCCGGTAGACGCGGCCGGCGGCGGCGCCCTCGATGGGCGGCACGGACGCGGCGCTGCCCGTCGCCAGCACGAGCTCGTCGTACGCGAGGACCGCGCCGTCGTCGAGGAGCACGGTCCGGGCGACGGGGTCGACGCGCGTCGCGAGGCGCCCCGGTCGGCAGTCGAGGACCGCGTGGTCCCAGAAGGCGGGCGCGCCGAGCGTCAGGTCGACCTCGCCGTGCAGCCGCTTCGAGAGCTGCACCCGGTCGTAGGGGAGGTGGGGCTCGTCGCCGACCACCGTGATCCGGAGCCTCGGCGATCCCGCGTCGACGCGCGACGCGAGGGACTCGGCGAGCCGGTGGGCCGCGGGTCCGCCGCCCACGATCACGACGCGGCGGACGCCGTCGGGGGCCGTCGTCGGGGTCGACGGCCCGGGAGCGGGCGCCGTCCCCGTCGGGATCGCGGACGCGGCGACGGGCGTCGGGGACGCGGCGACGGTCGTCGGGGCTGCGTGCGGATCGGACGGCGTGGCACCGGATGCGCTCATGTCGGACCTCCTGCTCGGGTGTCCTCCCACGCTACGGACGCCCCGTTTCCGGGTCGTTGCCCCCGTGTCACGCCGTGTGACGGGCGCCTCACGCCGACACCGACCGGGCGAGAGGTGTTCGTTACGCCGCCGTCACGGCGACGGTCGGAGCCCGAAACACCGCGTCCCTAGCGTTGCCGACACGAGCCGCCCCGATCCGGGACGGCCGCCGATCCGCCCATTCGCCGATCCGCCCGAGCACCGACCGCGAGGAGACCGCATGACCATGACGGAGCACACCGCCCCCGCCGCCTCCGTGGCGTCGCCGGGCCCCTGGCTCGCCGTGTGCCGGCTCGACCAGCTGGAGCCGCTCTGGGGCGAGGCCGCGCTGGTCGGCGGCGACCAGGTCGCGCTCCTCCGCCTGCCGGACGGGAGCGTCCGGGCCGTCGGCCACGCCGATCCCGCGACGGGCGCGTTCGTGATGGCGCGGGGCATCGTCGGCTCCCGGGGCGGCCGCACCACCATCGCGTCGCCCCTGCACAAGGACGTGTTCGACCTCGACACGGGGGAGTGCCTCACCCGGCCGGAGCTGCGACTGCCCGTGTGGCGGAGCCGCGTCCGCGACGGCGTCGTGGAGGTGGCCCGCAGCGCGGCGCTCGTCGCGGCGAGCCACGGCACGTCGGATCCCGCGGGCCGCCGAGCCGTGACCGCGCTCGTGCAGGCGGTGCGCGAGGCGCGCCCCGACCTCCGCGTCGTGGACGCCCACGTCGACGTGCAGCAGCCCGACGTCCCCGCCGCCATGGACGGCCTCGACGACCCGGCCCGCGCGGTGATCGTCGTGCCGCTGCTCCTGAGCGCCGGCTACCACGTGCACGTCGACCTCGCGGAGGCGGCCGCCGACGCCGCGCCGCGCGAGGTGCGGGTGACGGGCGCGCTCGGCCCGGATCCGCGCCTCGCCGTCGTCCTCGCCCGGCGCCTCCGCGACGCCGGCCTCCGGGACGGCGACCGCGTCGTGCTCGCCGCCGCCGGATCCAGCGACGCGGGCGCCGTCGCCGACTGCCACGCCGTGGGCGCCCTGCTCGCCGCCGAGCTCGGCCGCGACGTCGTCACGTCCTTCATCTCCGCCGCCCGGCCGCGTGTTCCCGCGGCCGTGCGCGCCGAGCGGGAGGCCCACCCCGGCTCCCGCGTCGTCGTCGGCACCTACCTCCTCGCCCCCGGCTACTTCGCCACCCTCGCCGAGCGCGCGGGAGGGGACGCCACGAGCGCCCCCCTCCTCGTCGACGGCGAGGCGCCGCCGCCCGAGCTCGTCGACATCGTCGTCGAGCTGCACGAGCGGGCCACGGTGCCCGCGCGCTGATCCGCGCCGGACGTCCCGTCGACCATCCGTCGACCATCCGTCGACCGCCCGCATCCCGCCACCCGCATCCCCTCCCGACCGCCGTGCCGCGGCACGCGCCCATCCGGCGCGCCACGACGTCCGGCCCCGCCGCGCCCGCGGCCCCACCCGCATCCGCACCGACCCCGACCCCGACCACCAGGAGACACGCCATGACCGAACTCCTCCCGCCCGCGACCGACCCGAGGACCGAGACCGGTCTGCCCCCGGCACCGCCCTCCGCGCCGCCCACCCCCGCCGGTCCGCCGGCGCCCGGCTCCCGCACCGTCGACGCGCACGGCGCCTCGGCACCCGGGCTCTCGTTCCGCGACGGCTCCGTCATCGACGGCTGGGATCCGGAGGACCGGGCGCAGTGGGAGGGCGGCGGCTCGCGCATCGCCGCCCGCAACCTGCGCTGGTCGATCCTCGCCGAGTTCCTCGGCTTCGTCGTGTGGCAGCTGTGGTCGATCGTCGTCGTCCAGCTGCCCGCCGCGGGCTTCGACCTCTCCACCGGCGAGGTGTTCTGGCTCATCTCCATGCCGAGCCTCGTCGGCGCGACCCTCCGCTTCCCGTACACGTTCATGGTCCCGCGCTTCGGCGGCCGCAACTGGACGGTGATCTCGGCGCTGCTGCTGCTCATCCCCACGATCGCGCTCGCCGTGTGCGTGGGGAACCCGGAGACGCCGTTCGGCGTGCTGCTCGCGGTCGCCGCGCTCGCCGGGTTCGGCGGCGGGAACTTCGCGAGCTCCATGTCGAACATCACGTACTTCTACCCGCAGAGCCGGAAGGGCTGGGCGCTCGGCCTCAACGCCGCGGGCGGCAACCTCGGTGCGTCGGTGGCGCAGCTGGTCGTGCCGCTCGTCATCACGGTCGGCGCCGCGGCGACCCTCGACCTGCCCCTCGCGGGCTGGGTCTGGGTGCCGCTGATCCTCGTCGCGGCCTTCGGCGCCTGGCGCCGCATGGACAACCTGTCGCACGCCAAGGCCGACCTGACGGCGTCGCTCGCGGCCCTCCGGGAGCCGCACCTGTGGATCCTCGCGTTCCTCTACGTGGGCACCTTCGGCTCCTTCATCGGCTTCGCGGGCGTCTTCCCGAAGCTCATCTCGGACGAGTTCCCGGAGCTCTCGACCTTCGCGGTGGGCTCGGCGACGCTGTCGCTCGCGTTCCTCGGCTCGCTGATGGGGTCGCTCGCCCGGCCCCTCGGCGGGCGCCTCGCGGACCGCCACGGCGGCGCCGCGGTCACCATGGGCGCCTTCGTCGCCATGGGCCTCGCCGTCGTCGCCGTCATCGTGACGCTGCCGATCGGGAGCTTCCCGCTGTTCCTGGTGCTGTTCCTGGTGCTCTTCACGGCCAGCGGCATGGGCAACGGCGCCACCTACCGCATGATCCCCGCGGTGTTCGCGCTGCGCTCCGGCACCGCGCGCGCGGGCCGCTCGTCGGGCGACGTCGGCACGCAGCGGAAGACCGCGGCCGCCCTCGGCCTCATCTCGGGCCTCGGGGCGTACGGCGGGTTCATCATCCCGCAGGTGCTCAGCCTCTCGAAGACGGAGACCGGCGGGTACACCACCGGCCTCGGCGGCTTCGTCGTCGCGTACGCGGTCATGCTCGCGGTCACCGGGCTCGTCTACCTCCGCGCGGGCGGCATCCGCCGCGGGACCGCCGCCGGCACGCGCGTCTGATGCGCGTGGCCGCCGCGATCGACCCGGGCACGCGCGGGCACTGCCCGTACTGCGCGCTGCAGTGCGCGATGACGCTGTCTCCGTCCGTCGCCGACGGCCCCGACGGCCCCGCCGGCGCCCCGGGCGGGGCGGCGGCGGGTGGCGCGGCCGCCGGGCCGACGCCCGCCCGCCCGGTGCTCACGGTCTCGGGCCGGGACTTCCCCACCAACCGCGGCGGCCTGTGCCGGAAGGGCTGGACGAGCGCCGAGGTGCTGACAGCGGCAGGTCGGCTCACGCACCCGCTCGTGCGGGACGCGGCGGGCGACCTGGTCCGCGCGAGCTGGGACGATGCCCTCGACCTCGTCGCCGACCGGCTCCGGGACAGCCGCGCCCGGTTCGGCGCGGACTCCGTGGGCGTCTTCGGCGGCGGCGGCCTCACCAACGAGAAGGCCTACCAGCTGGGCAAGTTCGCCCGGCTGGCGCTCGGCACCTCCCGCATCGACTACAACGGGCGCTTCTGCATGTCGTCGGCGGCCGCGGCCGGGAACCGCGCGTTCGGCGTCGACCGCGGGCTGCCGTTCCCCGTCGCCGACCTCGACGGCGCGTCGACCATCCTGCTCCTCGGCTCCAACGTGGCCGCCACGATGCCGCCGTCCATCGGGCACCTGGGCGGGGCGCGCGCCGCGGGCGGGCTCGTCGTGGTCGACCCGCGCCGATCCGCCACCGCGCACCTGACGGACGACGGGCAGGGGATCCACCTGCAGCCAGCCCCCGGGACCGACCTCGTGCTGCTGCTCGGGCTCATCCACGTGGTGCTCGCCGAGGGCCTCGCCGACGACGCCTACGTCGCCGCCCGCACCACCGGCCTCGACGCCGTCCGCCGGAGCGCGAACGCGTGGTGGCCCGAGCGGGTCCAGGCCGTCACGGGCGTGCCGGTCGCGGACATCCGCAGGGTCGCGCGGCGACTGGCCGACGGGCGCGGCACCTACATCCTCACCGGGCGCGGCGTCGAGCAGCACGTGGACGGGACCGACTCGGCGACCGCGGCGATCGACCTCGCGCTCCTGCTGGGGCTCCCCGGCCGGCCGGGATCCGGATACGGGACGCTCACCGGCCAGGGCAACGGCCAGGGCGGGCGCGAGCACGGCCAGAAGTGCGACCAGCTGCCCGGCTACCGGCGCATCGCCGACCCGGCCGCCCGCGCGCACGTCGCCGCCGTCTGGGGCGTCGACCCCGGCGTCATCCCCGGACCCGGCGTCCCCGCCGTGGAGCTCCTCGGCGAGCTCGGGGAGCCGGGCGGCATCCGATGCCTCCTCGTGCACGGATCCAACGTCGTCGTCTCCGCCCCCGACGTGAGCGCCGTCCGCCGCGGGCTCGAGCGGCTCGACCTGCTGGTGGTGTGCGACCTGGTGCTGTCCGAGACCGCCGCGCTCGCCGACGTCGTGCTGCCCGTCACGCAGTGGGCGGAAGAGGAGGGCACGACCACCTCGCTCGAGGGCCGCGTCATCCGCCGCCGCCGGGCCATCGACCCGCCGCCCGAGGTCCGCAGCGAGCTCGAGGTGATGGCCGCCCTCGCCGCCCGGCTCGACGCGCCCTCCACCTGGCCCACCGACCCGACCGTCGTCTTCGACGAGCTCGCGCGCGCCTCCGCGGGCGGCCTCGCCGACTACTCCGGGCTCAGCCACGCCCTCCTGGACGACGACGCCGTCGAGGGCTTCTGGCCGTACCCGGCCGGATCCACGGGGACGCCGCGCCTCTTCGCCGACCGGTTCGCGCACCCCGACGGCCGGGCGCGGCTCGTCGCCGTCACCCCGCGGGACGTTGCCGCGGAGGACCCGGCACCCGTCGGCGGCGCCCTCACGCTCATCACCGGCCGGCTGCTCGAGCACTACCAGTCGGGTGCGCAGACCCGGCGGGTCGCCGAGCTGCAGGACGCGCAGCCGGTGGCGCGGCTGCAGATCCACCCGTCCGCCGCGGTCCGGCTCGGGATCGCGCACGGAGCGCCGGTCGCGATCGGCAACGCGCGCGGTGAGGTCAGGGCGGTCGCGGAGGTGACGGCCGGCATCCGGCACGACACGGTCTTCCTGCCGTTCCACTACGCGGGGTCCGAGTGCGCGAACCTGCTGACCGCCGCCGCGGTGGATCCCGTCTCCGCCATGCCCGAGTTCAAGCGCACGCCCGTGACCGTCCGCGCGCTCGCGCCGTCCGCGGGTCCCGTGCCGTCCGAGGGTCCCGCGCGTGGCTGAGGGCTCGGGCGGCGCGCTCCGCGTGCTCGTGGTGGGTCACGGCCCGGTCGCCGCGCGCCTCGTCGAGGAGCTCCTCCCGGTCGTCCGCGCGGGATCCGTGGCGGTCGTCGTGGTGGGCGCCGAGGAGGAGGACCCCTACAACCGCGTCCTCGTGGCCGAGCACGCGGTCGGGCGGGCCGACCGGGCGCGCCTCGACGTGACCGACACGGCCGCGGTGGAGGAGGCCGGCGTCCGCGTGATCCGGGGCGACGCGGTGGTCGCGATC
Source organism: Clavibacter californiensis (assembly GCF_021952865.1). NCBI lineage: Bacteria > Bacillati > Actinomycetota > Actinomycetes > Micrococcales > Microbacteriaceae > Clavibacter > Clavibacter californiensis. Next base: position 1,704,269 of record NZ_CP040792.1, read on the forward strand.
GACCGCGCGCGCCGCACGGCCGTCCTGCACTCGGGGGGCGAGGTCGCGTACGACCGGCTGGTGCTCGCCACGGGCGCCCGCGCGCACGTCCCGCCCATGGACGGGCTCGAGGCGTCCCGGCACGCCCGCGGCGACGCCCCCGGGCACCCGGACGCACTCGACCACGGACGCCGGCCGCTGCCGACGGGCGTCGTCGCGCTGCGGGATCTGCGCGACGCGCGCACGGTGCACGAGGCCGTCCGCGCCGGGCGCCGCGTCATCGTGCTCGGCGCGGGCGTCCTCGGCATGGAGCTCGCGCTCGCCGCCGCCGAGCGGGGCGCCGACGTCGTCGCCGTGCACCACGGGGACGTGCCGATGGCCCGCAACCTCGACCGGGGCGGCGGGCGCACCCTGAGCCACGCGGCCGACGCGGCGGGCGTCGCCATGGCGGCGCACGCCCGCGCCGAGGGCGTCCTGCTGCACGACCGCGGCACCGGCGACGAGCGCTTCCAGGCGCTGCTCCTCGCCGACGGCGGGCGCATCGACGGGGACCTCCTCGTCCTGTCCTGCGGCGTCACGGCCCGCGACGAGCTGGCCTCCGCGGCGGGACTCGCGGTCGGCCGCGGGGTGCTCGTCGACGGCGACCTCCGGAGCTGGACCGATCCGGACGTCTTCGCCGTCGGCGACTGCGCCCACGTCGCCGCGCCCGGATCCGCCCGGCCGGACGGGCAGGTGCCGGGCGGCCCATCCGGCCTCATCGGCCCCGGCTGGCGCCAGGCGGACGCCCTCGCGGCGCTGCTCGCGGCGGAGGCGACGGCCCCGGGCGGACGCGCGGCGGCCCGCCCCCGGGGTGCCGCGGCCGGGGACGCCGGGCGCCCGCCCGTCGTGATGCTCAAGGCGGAGGGCGTGGACGTCGTCGCGGGCGGCGACGTGACCGCCGAGCCGTGGGACGACCCGCCGAGGCGTCGCCGACGCCCCGGTCGCGCGCACGCCGCGGAATGCGCGGCCGACGCCGCCGACGCGTCGGGGGACGCGGCCGATCATGGTCCCGCGCCCCGCGAGGTGGCCGTGTGGACGGACCCCGCGCGCGGCGCGTACGTGAAGACGGTGACGCGCGACGGGGTCCTCGTCGGGTTCGTCGCGGTCGGGATGCCGCGCGCGGGCGCCGAGCTCACGCTCCTGTTCGAGCGCGGCGGCGAGCTGCCGGCCGACCGGTCGGTGCTCCTCCGCCTCGACGCCGCCGACGCCGGCGCGCTGCCCACCGGAGACCCGCTCGCGCCCGACGCGACCGTGTGCTGGTGCAACGGCGTGACCGCGGGCACCATCGCGCAGGCGGCCGCCGACGGCGCGACCACGGTCGAGGCGATCGGCGCGTGCACGCGCGCGGGGACCGGGTGCGGGACGTGCCGGGGCCGCATCCAGGAGGTGCTCGCGTCCGCGGGCGGCCGGGCGGCCGCGCTGCTCTGAGGTCGCCGACCGTCGGTCGCCGGCAGCCGGCCGTCGGCCGGGCGGTGCGCCGGCCCGACCGCGCACCGGTGCCCGCGCGGGAGGGGGTCAGCCGGGGAGCGGGATCGCGCGCACGGCCTCCCCGACCCGCGCGCCGGTCGGCGGGACGACCGCCAGCGCGTCCGCCGCCGCGAGGCCGCGCAGCATGCCCGGGCCCTGCGCCCTGACGGGCACGAGCCGGCCCTCCGCGTCGAGGGCGCACGCGACCAGCCGCGTCCCGGATCCGCCGCCCGGCAGCTCGGCCCCGGCCACGGCGAGGGCCGGCACCGGCAGCGGGCGTCCGGCGAGGCCGTCCGCGATGGCCGGCGCGAACGACAGGAGGCACGCGATCGCGGCGAGCGGGTTGCCGGGGAGGCACAGCACGGCGCGTCCGTCCGGCAGCTCCGCGAGCATCACGGGATGGCCGGGGCGCATCCGCACCGCGTCGACGACGAGACGCGCGCGGAGGGCGTCGAGCGCGCTGCGGACGTGGTCGGCGGGGCCGCGGGAGCTGCCGCCGGTGGTGATCACGAGGGGGGCGGTGGCCTGCGCGATGGCGTCGCGCGTGGCGCGGGCGTCGTCGGGGACGCGCACGGTGGATCCGGCGCCGAGCCCGCACGCCGCGAGGAGCGCGGGCAGCGCGGGGCCGATGGCGTCGCGCACCCGGCCCGGCACCGGGACGCCCCGGTCGACGACCTCGTCGCCCAGGTGGATCACGTCGGCGCCCGCCGCCGCGAGGACCGGCACCAGGTCGTGCCCGGCCGCCGCCGCGAGCCCCAGCCGCACCGCGGTGAGCCGGGTGCCGGCGGCCAGCAGCACGTCTCCCCGGCGCGCCTCCTCGCCCGCCGGCCGGATCTCGGCCCGGACCCGGGCTCCGCCGCCGGGCGCGAGCGCGTTGACGCGGAGCACGCCGGACGCGACGTCGCCGTGCTCGCTGCGGAGGATCCCGGCGGTCGCGGGCGGCACGGGGGCGCCCGTCGCGATGGGCCGCGCCTCGTCCGCCGCGAGGGCGACGTCGGCGGGGGCGTGCCCGGCGAGGACGGGGTCGCCGACGCGCCACGGCCCCGGACCGGGCGATCCGACGGCCCAGCCGTCCATGGCGGAGGCGTCGGCGCCGGGGAGGTCGGCGCGGGCGCGGAGGTCCACGGAGAGCGTCAGCCCGAGGGCGTCGCCCAGCGGCACGAGCTCGGCGGACCGGGGCCGGCGCTCGCGCAGGCGCCTGCCGAGGAGGAGCGCGGCGTCGCGCGCGTCGTCCCAGCCGGCGTCCCGCAGCGTCGGGGGCGTCGCCGGCGCGACCGTCGGCGTGGGCCGCGCGACCGCCGTCCGCGCGACCGCCGACCGCGTCCCCGTCGGGGTCACGCGGGGCCGCCCAGGTCCTCGGCGGGGGCCGCGGGCGCGGCGTCGGCGCGGAGCAGCCGGTCGCCGCCCGCCGCGCCGCCGTCGGCGGCGACCGGACCGACCGGATCCCGCAGGTGGTCGATCTCGGCGGTGATCTCCGCCGCGAGCCGCCGGGCGTCGGCCGCCGTGCCGCCGGCCCGTCCCACCGCGAGCCCCAGCAGGAACGTGGTCAGGGGCGCGGCGGGCCGGGCGATGCCGTGGGCGGCGTCGCGCGCGAGGTCCAGCACGAGCCCCACCTCGACCTCCTGCGCGGGCAGCTCGAGGAGCGCGGCGACCCGGTCGACCCAGGCGTCGAGCACGGCGGGGGAGGTGTCAGCGGGCATCGGGGATCCTGTCGTCGGGGAGGCGGAGACGGTGGGCGCGCGCGTCGTCGGGGGTGTCCACGTCGGCGCAGAGCCGGGCGGGGAGGTCGGCGTGGGCGACGCGGTCCGCGCCGAGGGCGTCGAGGACGCGGCGGAGCGCGACGCCGTCGACGCCCGTCGTGCGGCTGATCGCGTCGAGCGCCGCCACGAGCGGAGCGGCCCGGTACAGGGCGAGGAGCGGCTGCGCGCGCCCGTCCGGATCGCGCGCGACGATGGCGTCCCGGCCGTCCGCGAGGCCGGCGTCGTGTCGCAGCGGCAGGAGGGCGCGCACCGCGGCGGGCGAGTGCGCGAGGTCGGCGGCGAGCACGAGGACCCACTCCGGGAGCGCGTCCGGGTCGAGGGCGCCCACGCCCGCGGCGAGGGCGGCGGCCGGTCCGCCGTGCGCGGGGACCTCGTCCACCAGTCGCACGGATCCGGCCCGTCGCCATGCGCCGTCCGTGCGGGCGCCCGGCCGGTTGCCGGTCCCGACCACGACGACGCGGGCGCACCCGCCCGCCGCGCGCACCCCGTCGTCGAGCAGCGAGACGCCGCCGCGGGCGAGGGCCGTCTTGTCGATGCCGCCGAGCCGCCGGGCGCGTCCCCCGGCGAGGACCACGGCCGCCGCGTCGTCGGCGCGGAGGGGATCGGCGGGGACGCGAACGGTGTGCAGGGGATCGGCTACGACACGAGCGGCGTGCACGTCCGTCGATCCTGCGCTCACGGGTCCTCCGGTCGGGTGCGGCCGGCATGCCGCGCGGCGGTGTGCCGCCGACGCTAGCGCGGGGTCGTTTCCGGCGCGTTGCGGGGAGGGACCCGCCGCGTTGCCGCGACCTCTCCGGGGCGCATGGCGCGTGCGAGGCCACCGGCGGATCTGCGGTCGCGGGGCGTGGGCCGGCCGGGCGCCCGCCCGGGGGCGCAGGCCCCCGGCGCTCCTGGCGTCGCCCGGCGCCCCCGTACGCGACGGCGACCGGGAGACAGCGACCGGGAAGGCGGCGACCGAGGTGCCGGGTGTCGAGCGCGGTCGGGCGCGACGGCCGCGCCGTCAGCGGGCGTCGTCCGCCTCGCGTCGCCCGAGGGCCACGTCCTCCGCGTCGATCATCCCGAGCACCGCCCGCACGGCGATCTCCGGGTACCGCCCCTCGCGCCGGGCCGCGAGGACGGCGACCCGCTCGGCGTCGATCATCCGGCGTCGCACCCGGTCGTGCGCGAGGCGCTCGGACGTGGTCTCCGGCAGCGCGTCGTCGCCCGGTCCGGCGTCCTCGCCGTCCTCCCGCATCGCCACCGTCCGCGCCGCGAGCCCGGCCTCGCGCGCCTCGTCGAGCAGGCGGTCCCGGTCGGAGCGCTCCTGGTCGTCGGCGGAGTGCCCGAGGCGCAGGCGGCGGATGATCGCGGGCAGCGCGAGCCCGCCCACGAGCGTGCCCGCGACCATCACGAACGCGAGGAACTGCAGCAGCTCCCGCTCCGGCGTCTCCGCCGGCAGCAGGAACGCGGCGGCGAGCGTGACCACGCCGCGGACGCCGGCCGAGGAGACGGCGGTGACGGTCCGCCAGCTCCACGTGCGCGCTCGGAGGCGCGCGGGTCCGTGGTCGAAGAGCACCTTCGCGAGCCCGACGGACACGAAGCGCGCGGCGGCGAGCACGGCGAGCAGCAGGATCGACAGCCCGGCGATCCGCCACCCGTCGAGGCTCGACTCTGGCAGCCCGCGCACGATGCCCGCGAGGCTGAGCCCGATGAGGAGGAAGACGGCGTTCTCGAGCAGGAACTGGATCGTCCGCCAGTTCACCGACTCCGCGATGCGCGCCTCGGGCGACTGGATCAGCGGCGAACGGTAGCCGAGCACGAGCCCGGCGGCGACCACTGCGAGCACGCCGGATCCGCCGAGCTCCTGCGCGGGGATGAACGCGACGTACGGGATCGCCAGCGACAGGCTCGTGTCGAGGACGGCGGAACGGAGGTAGCGGCGCACGGCCGAGAAGAGGAACGCGACGGCCAGGCCGATGGCGACGCCCACGATCACCGCCACGAGGAAGCCGCCCGCGACGTCGACCGGGTGCACGATCCCGACGATCGCGGCGATGGCCGTGTTGAGGGCGACCAGCGCGGTCGCGTCGTTGAGGAGGCTCTCGGTCTCGAGGATCGACATGACCCGACGGGGGAGCTTCACGCGGCCCGCGACGGCGGAGACCGCGACCGCGTCCGTCGGGGCGACGACGGCGCCGAGGGCGAGCGCCGCCGCGAGGCCCACGGCGGGCACGAGCGCCCACAGCGTGAGCCCGAAGACGAACAGCGTGACCACGACGACGCCCACGGAGAGCACGACGATGCTGTCGCGCCGGGCGCGGATGTCGGCGAGCGGCGTGCGGATCGCGGCCGCGAACAGCAGCGGCGGCAGCAGTCCGTAGAGCACGGCGTCCGGCTCGATCTCGATCCGGGGAACGCCGGGCACGAACGACAGCGCCGCCCCCACGGCGACGAGCGCCACGGGCGCCGACCACCCCACGCGCCCCGCGAGGCCGGAGACCGCGACGGTCACGACGACGAAGGAGACGACCCAGGCGATGATCTCGGGCATGCGCGGCTTCCGGTGGGCGGGGATCGGGCGGGGAGGGGAGAGCGGTGTGCGGCGGCGCTCAGCCGGCGCGGATCCGCGTGCGGGCGGCGTCGAGGTCGCGCGCGTCGAGCCCGTGTCCGCCGGGGCGCACGTGCGAGGAGACGTCGGCGCCGCGGGAGAGAGCCTCGCGCACGGTCCGCTCCACGTCGACGAGCGGCGCCATGGTGTCGGCGTCGCCGTTGAGCAGCGTGATCCGGGTGCCCGAGAGGTCGGCGGCAGGCTCCCGGTCGCCGAGCGGCCAGCGCGCGGAGAAGGCGATCGTCGCGGGCAGCGCCGTCGGGTGAAGCAGCGTGGTCGCCAGCGCCATGTTCGCCCCGTTCGAGAAGCCGACCGCGAGGATCTCGCGGTCTCCCAGAGCGTAGGCCGACCGGGCCGCGGCGACCAGGTCGGCGAGCTCGGCCGCGCGTCCGACCACGTCGTCGACGTCGAAGACGCCCTCCGCGTGCCGGCGGAACCAGCGGGCCGCGGATCCCTCCCGCACGCTCCCGCGCGGTGCCAGCACGGGCTGCCCGGGCGCGAGGAGCCGCGCGAGCTCGAGGCCCTGGCGCTCGTCGGCGCCCGTGCCGTGGAGGCCGAGGATCACGGGACCGGTGTCGGCGCCCGGATGGAAGACGTGCGGCGTCGCGTCGAGGAGCGCGCTCATGCGGCGGACCCGTCGGTCGGCACGGGCTCCTCGTCGGGCAGGCGCAGCGGCGGCACCGCGGCCTCGATGTCCGCGCGGCTGGGCTCGAGCCACGGCGGGAGTCGCAGGCTGCGGCCGAGCTCGAGCAGCGGCTCGTCGATGTCGAAGCCGGGGGTGTCCGTCGCGATCTCGAACAGCACGCCGCCCGGCTCGCGGAAGTAGATGGAGGTGAAGTACTGCCGGTCGAGGATCTGCGTCACCTGGTGCCCGCGATCCACCAGCTCGTCGCGCCACGCCTGCTGCTCGCCGCGTCCCGGCACGCGGAACGCGACGTGGTGCACGGTGCCGCCGGCCGTGAGGCCCTGCTGCGCGCCCGGGTCGGCCACGACGTCGACGATCGCGCCGGGTCCGCCGTCTCCCGCGGCGAAGCGGAACCGGCCGTCGCGCTCGTCCACGAGCCGGAGCCCGAGGTCGTCGGTGAGGACGGACGCGGTGCCCGCGGGATCCCGCACCGTGAGCACGGAGGAGTGCTGGCCGCGGATCGCGTGCTCGGCGGGGACGTCGGCCGAGTCCCACGGCGCGCGCGGGTCGACGACGGACGAGGCGACGAGGTCGGTCTGCAGGCCGTCGGGGTCGTGGAGGAAGAGGCGCTCCTCCTCGGATCCCTGCGACGAGATCGCCGAGGCGACGCCGACCTGGCGCAGGTGCTCGGCCCACCAGCCGAGGCTCCCGGCGGGGACGGAGAACGCGGTCGTCGTGGACTGTCCCGCGCCGACGCGGCCCGCGGGAACGCCCTTCCACGGGAAGAAGGTGAGGAGGGATCCGGGTCGGCCCTCGGTGTCGCCGTAGTAGAGGTGGTAGCTGCCGGGACTGTCGAAGTTCACGGTGCGCTTGACGAGCCGGAGGCCCATCGCGCGCACGTAGAAGTCGACGTTCCGCTGCGGGTCGCCGCCGATGGCGGTCACGTGATGCAGTCCCTGGGTGCTGGCGGTCATGAGGCGCTCCTTCCGCGCGGCCCGATCGGGCCATGTCCATGCAAACGCATGGGATGGCGGGATCATTCCCGCAGGACGCAAGAAGGGAGGCAGCGCTCGTGCCGCCTCCCCTCCTCCGAGCTCACGCGTCAGTCGTCGAGGTGCGCGATGGCGTAGTCCGCCTCCTCCGCGGTGAACTTCTCGCCGTACTCGCTCGTGAGCTGGTCGCGGATCGCGGCGGGCGACATCGCCGCCATCTCCCGGTACGTCTTGGCCTTCGCGAGCGCGTTGGCGTTCCAGTCGGCCTGGACGTTGTCCACGGCGTACTGCGCGGCCTCCGGCGTGAACTGCTCGCCGTACTCGCTCGTGAGCTGGTCGTAGAGGCCGGCCTTGCTCATGTCGAGGCTGTTCGCGTAGGTCTCGGCCTTGATGAGCGCGGTCGCGCTCTCGGCCGGGACGGCGGGTGCCGCGGGCTCGGCGGGCGCCGTCGTCTCGTCGACGGACGGTGCCGTCGTCTCGGGAGCGGCGGTCGGCAACGCCTCGGCCTCGGCCTCGGCCTCGGCGGACGACTCCACGACCTCGGCTGCGCCGGTGGAGCTGCCCGCCGTGCCGAGCGCGGCGGCGAACACGAGGGTGACGATCAACGAGGTGACGGCCCCGACGGCGCCGAGGGACAGGCCGGTGATCGCCATGCCCTTGCTCTGCGCGCGACGGAGGGCGAGGATCCCGAGCACGACGGCGGCAGCTCCCGCGATCAGCCCGAAGAAGGGGGCGAGACCCGTGAGGAACGCGACGATGCCGACGACCAGCGCGGCGATCGCGAGGCCCTTCGGACGGACGCCGTACGGCGGCGGGGGCGGCGGCATGGTGGCCGTGCCGGCGGGGGCGGGCGGCCCGTAGGGGCTCGGCGGCGGGGGCTGGTGCGGGTCCGGGGACGGGTATCCCGGCTGGTCGGGTGCGGTCATGCGGGAAGCCTCTCAGCGCGGAGGGCTCCCTCCAGTTCGATCGGCCGGCTGCCGCACCCCCATTACGCGGGCGGCGCACCCCCACTTCGCGGGTGTCCGTCAGCGGCGCGTGGACGCGCGATCCCCACGCCGCGAGGTCAGGGCGTCGATCGTCGGCCGCCCGTCGAGGAGGCGGCGGAGAGCCGTGATCGCGCCCTGCATCGCTTCCCCATCGAGCGAGTCCGTGATCGCGTCGTGCACCGCGGCCTCGGCGGCGCGCACCTCCGCCACGCGGCGCGAACCCTCCGCGGTCAGGCGGAGTACGACGCTGCGGCGGCTGCGCGGATCCGGGTCGCGGTGCACGAGGCCACGGCGCACGAGCGCGTCGACGAGGCGGCTCGGCGAACCGGCCTCGCAGACGAGCCGCGCGCCGAGTGCGGCGAGGCTGATCCCGGGCGCCTCGTCGAGCACGACGACCGCCTCCGCCTGCGCCGGTGTCAGGCCGGTGGATGCGAGCGCCGCCGCGTACGCTCGCGCGCCCTCGCGCTGCGCCCCCAGGATCAGGTACCGGAGCTCCTCGGCCGGGCTCACGCGGTGCCCGCCGTCACGCCGACGCCGACCTCGGCTCGCACGAACGCGTCCACCGCGTCCGCGTACTCGTCGGGGTGGGTGAAGCGGAGCATGTGCCCGGTGCCGGGGATCACCTGCTCGCGGGCGTGCGGCAGCCCTTCGCGGAGGGCCGCGGCCGCGGCGGCGCCGACGAGCCGGTCGTCCTCGGGGGTGAGGAGGAGCGTCGGCACGGCGATCCGGTGCAGCCGTGCGCGCACGTCGAACCCGACGACCGCGCCGACGCGGGCGGAGTACGCGGCGGCGGGCGTGTGGACGCGGAACAGCTCGCGGTAGTCGCGCCGCGTCATCGGGCGCGGTGCCGCCGCATCGAGCCGCGAAGCCAGCTGGGCCGCGTGGAAGCGGAGCACGCCGTGCTCGTAGACGCCGCGCGGCACGTGCCACGCGAGCGACGCCGCGCGCGTCTTCCAAGCGGGGGTCGGATCCGCCGCGAAGCCGCCCGAGAGCACGAGCCCGGCCAACCCCGGCGGTCGACGCAGGGCGAGGGCGAGGCTCACGACGGCGCCGAAGGAGTCGCCCACGAGCACGTAGCGCGGGAGGTCGCGCACGAGGTCCTCGACGGCGTCCGCTGCTTCCTCGACCGAACTCGCGTCGTTCGGGAGCGCGAGCGTGCGGAGCGGGTACGCGGCCAGCGCGCGGAGCGGACCGAAGTCCCACGGCGCTCCCGAGAAGCAGGGGACGCCGACGATGGCCGGGAGGACGGAAGAGACCGATGACGCATCGACAGATGACATGTCATGAGTATAGGAGCGAGGGTACGGCGAATCGACTCCACTCCGTCCGGGTCCGGGTCCGGGTCCGGGTCCGCGTCCGGGGGACGTCTGGGCGAGCGCGCGCCCGTGCCCTTCCCCCGCGGATCCGCAGGGGCCAGCATGAGCGCATGGGACGCATCCTCGGCATCGGCGGTCTGCTCTTCCGCGCGGACGACCCCGCCGCGCTCACCGCGTGGTACCGGGACGTGCTCGGGCTCGACCTCGACGCGCAGGGCGTGTGGGAGCAGGAGGCGGGCCCCACCGTCGTCGCGGCCGCGGCGCGCACGGCGCCGCCGTCGGGGGCGCCGGAGCAGCGGCTGATGCTGGACCTCCGCGTGAGCGACCTGGAGGGCCTCGTCGCGCGCCTCGCCGCGGCCGGCGCGGAGGTCGCGCCCGGCATCGAGGACATGCCCGGCGTCGGACGCTTCTCCTGGGTGACGGATCCCGAGGGCTCCCGGATAGAGCTGTGGGAGCCGAGCTGACGGCAGTCCCGTCGCCGCCCGCTCAGCCGCCGACGGCCCGCCGCACCAGCTCCGCCACGCGCTCCTCGTTCGCGGGATCCACCGCGGTCAGCGCGTAGGACGTCGGCCACATGGTGCCCTCGTCGAGCCGCGCCGGATCCTGGAAGCCGAGCGTCGAGTACCGCGTCCCGAACTTCGAGCCCGGCTGGAAGAACACGACGGGCTTCCCGTCGGCGTCGGCGTAGGCCGGGAAGCCGTACCAGGTCTTCGGCGCGAGGTCGGGGGCGTGCTCGAGCACGATGCCGTGCAGCCACTCGGCGATCGCGCGCTCCTCGGGCGGCATCGCCGCGAACGCGTCGAGCACGCCCTGCAGCGCCGCGGCCTGCTTGTCGGCGGCCTTCTGGAGCTTCGCCTCCTCGCGCAGCTCGCGGGCGCGCTGCTTCATCGCGTCGCGCTCGTCCTTGGAGAAACCGCTGTCGGTCATGCCCGCTCCCTCGCGTGGTGGTGTGACTGGAGCGTGACAGGTGCCGGGCGAGCCGACAAGCGTCCCGCGGATCTGGCACCCCGCGCGACGGCGTACCGTCGGACCATGAGCACCCACGAGCAGGACCAGCCCATCATGGACGGCGCCGGCGACGCCACGGCCGACGAGAAGCGCGCCGGGCTCGCCGAGCAGGTCGCCCACGACCACCGCCACAGCGGATCCGAGGCCATGGCCGCCGACCTCGAGCGCCGCATCGCGGACGCGGGTCTCGGCGACGGGCCGGCCGACCCGGCGGCGACGCAGGCAGCATCCACCGGCCGTGACGGCGTCGACGGCGAGGCCGATGCCGAGGTCGACGGGCCGCACCCCGTCTGATCCGCCGACACGCCCGCGAGGAGCCGCCCGGAATGCCCGGGCGGCTCCTCGCCGTTGGGGCAGGGGATGACCGAGAACCGAGTGACCCCCGCCCGCACGTCCGCTCCCGCCGCGTCCCCGCGCTCCGACGGGTCCGGCCGCACGGCCCTCGTCGTCGGCGCGACCGGCATCAGCGGATCCGCGCTGGTCGACCAGCTCACCGCCGAGGGCTGGGACGTGCTCGCCCTCAGCCGCCGCGCCGGCGCCGATCGCCCGGGCGTCCGCTGGATCAGCGCCGACCTCCGCTCCGCCGACGACCTCCGCCGCGCGCTCGCCGGCGAGCAGCCGAGCCACGTGTTCTTCACGGCGTGGTCGCGCCAGGCGACCGAGCAGGAGAACATCGACGTCAACGGCGGCATGGTGCGCGACCTCCTCGCCGCGCTCGACGGCGCGCCCGTCGAGCACGCCGCGCTCGTCACCGGCCTCAAGCACTACCTCGGCCCGTTCGAGGCGTACGGGCAGGGGAACATGCCCGACACCCCCTTCCACGAGGAGGAGGAGCGCCTCGAGGCCCCGAACTTCTACTACGCGCAGGAGGACGAGCTGTTCGCCGCAGCCTCCCGCCAGGGCTTCGGCTGGTCGGTGCACCGCTCGCACACCGTCATCGGGCACGCGGTCGGCAACCAGATGAACATGGGGCTGACCCTCGCGGTGTACGGATCCATCTGCCGCGACCTCGGCCTGCCCTTCGTCTTCCCGGGCAGCGAGACCCAGTGGGACGGGCTCACCGACGTGACCGACGCGACCGTGCTCGCCGACCAGATGATCTGGGCGTCCACCCACGAGGCCGGACGCGACGAGGCGTTCAACGTCGTCAACGGCGACGTGTTCCGCTGGCGCTGGATGTGGCCGCGCCTCGCCGCGTTCTTCGGCGTCGAGCCCGTCGGCTTCCAGGACGCGCCGCGTCCGCTCGAGCAGCAGATGGCCGGCTACGTGGACGAGTGGGCACGCATCGCTCGCGAGGGCGGGCTGGCCGAGTCGGACCTCGACCGCATCGCGTCGTGGTGGCACACCGACGCGGACCTCGGCCGCGACATCGAGGTCGTCACCGACATCATCAAGAGCCGGCTCGCCGGGTTCCACACGCACCACCGCACGCTCGACAGCTTCCTCGGGCTGTTCGAGCGCTACCGCGCGGAGGGGCTCATCCCGCGCTGACGGGCTGTGCGGGCGCACCGGGTCCCGCGGCCGGGCGCCCGTACGCCAGGCGGCGGATCACCCACTCCGCGGGACCCGCACGTCCGGCGCGCTCCAGCGCCACGGCCGCCGCGACCGTGACGAGCCACACGCCGATCGCGACGAGAGCGATCCGGGCGGTCCCCGCGCCGACGCCGAGGCCGAGCGACCACGGCTCCAGCAGGATCGTGAACAGCACCGACTGGAGCAGGTAGCACGTCATCGAGCGGCGTCCCACGGCCACGAGCGCGCGGAGCACCGGCCCGGGCGCGGGATCCCCGCGGCGAGCTCGCGCCGCGACCGCCCAGCCCACGAGGCCGAGCAGCCCGAGCGCGCCGCCCACCCCGGTCGCGCCGTGCAGCACGCCGAGCAGGTAGAGCGCCACGGGATCCGCGTCGATCGCGCCCACCGTCGCGAGCACGAGCGGAACCGCCCCGAGCACGCTGAGCGGCAGGCCGACGAGTGCCAGCCCGCGCAGCAGCGGCAGGTGCGCGGCCGGGTCCTCGAGCACGCGGCGGCGGCCCAGCAGCATCCCGATCGCGGCGAGCGGGACGAGCGCGCCGACCGTCACGGGCGTCGCGACGAGGAGTGCCGTGAGCGCGACGGCGCGGCTCGCGAGGTCACCGAGGAAGGTGCCGTCGCCGCCGAGCCCGAACGCAGAGCCGGACCCGTCGCCGCCCGCGAGGCCGTCCGCCCCGGCGACGGCGAGGAACACGATCGCGGGCGCCCACACGAGCACGCGGAGGACGCGGTCGCTCGCGCGGTACAGGGTCGCGAGGGCGAGCCCGAGGATCCCGTACGACAGCAGGATGTCGCCCTCGAACAGCAGCACCACGTGCAGGGCGCCGAAGACCATGAGCCACAGGCTCCGGCGGAGGAGCAGCGCGCGGGCGCGCGGCCCGTCGACGCCCGCTGCCGCCTGGCGGCGCAGGATCACCGCGAAGCCGTACGCGAACAGCATCGTGAACAGCGGGAACGCCCGGTTGTCGACGAGCGTGCCCACGAGCACGTCGGCGACGTGGTCGAGCGCGGTGCCGTCCGTCGGGCGGCCGAGCGGACCGGTCGGGCGGCCGACGATGAAGTAGACGGAGTTGGCGAGCGCGATGCCGAGCAGCGCGATCCCACGGAGCAGGTCGGGCGCGAGGCTGCGCTCCGCCGCGGGCGTCGGGCCGGCGTGGGCGACGGGCGCGGGGGATCCGGGGAGCGGGGTCACCCGTCCAGCCTGCCCGTGCGGTGATCGGCACGCCACCGCGCGCCGACGCGGGCATCCACCGATCGGCCGAGGCCGCGGATCGACCGCTCGGCCGTTCCGCTCCCGCCCGGCGCGCGCGAGGCTGGACCCATGACCACAGCAGCCGTCGAGGAGCACGTGAGCGTGCGCGACCTCGAGAAGACCTACGGCACGACCACCGCCCTCCGGGGCGTCTCCTTCGACATCCACCGCGGCGAGACGTTCGCGCTCCTCGGGCCCAACGGCGCGGGCAAGTCGACGACCATCGAGATCCTCGAGGGGTACCGGCTCCGCACCGGCGGCTCCGCGACCGTGCTGGGCGTGGACCCCGCGACCGGCGGCCGTGCCTGGCGCGCCCGCATCGGCATGGTGCTCCAGTCGAGCTCCGAGAGCGGCGCGATGACGGTCCGCGAGCAGGTCGCGCACTTCGCCGCGATGTACCCGCGGCCGCGTGACGTCGACGCGACCATCGAGGCCGTCGGCCTCACCGAGAAGGCCGGCACGCTGCTGCGCGCTCTCTCGGGCGGCCAGCGCCGGCGGGTGGACGTGGCCCTCGGGATCATCGGCCGCCCCGAGCTGCTCTTCCTGGACGAGCCGACCACGGGCTTCGACCCCGAGGCCCGGCACCGGTTCTGGGATCTCATCCGCGAGCTCAAGGCGGAGGGCACGACCATCCTCCTCACCACGCACTACCTCGACGAGGCGGCGCAGCTCGGCGACCGGGCCGCCGTGATCGCGGGCGGGCGCCTGGTGGCGATCGGCCGGCTCGACGAGATCGGGGGAGAGCAAGCGCGGATCCCGCGGGTGCTGTGGCACGACGACGACGGATCCCACGACGAGCGCACCCGGACGCCCGGCGCGTTCGTGTCCCGCCTGTCGGAGGCGACGCCCGGCGGCGAGCCGCGCGACCTCCGCATCGTCCGGCCGAGCCTCGAGGACGTGTACCTCGGGCTGCTCGCGGAGGCTGGCGCGCCCGGCGCGACGACCCCCTCCGCCGCCCCGGCGACCACCGCGGAGGTGGCGGCATGACCGCGGTCAGCTCCGCGCGTCCCGCCGCGGACCGTGCCCCGGCCCTCCCCGGCGTCCTGCCCCTCGGGATCCACCGCATCCGCTACGAGGTGCGCCGCTACTTCCGGCAGACCGACACGATCATCTTCACGTTCCTCTTCCCGGTCATCATGCTGTCGATCTTCTCGGTGGCCTTCGGGTCGTCCGGCAACCTCGGCACCGCGCCCGACGGATCCGGCGGCGTCAGCGCCGCGGCCTACTACCTGCCGGGCATGATCGCGGCGGGCATCCTCCTCTCGGGCGTGCAGAACCTCGCGGTCGACATCGCGATGGAGCGCAGCGACGGAACGCTCAAGCGGCTCGCCGGATCCCCGCTGCCCGTGCTCTCGTACTTCATCGGCAAGGGCGGGCAGGTGATCGTGACCTCGCTGCTCCAGATGGTCGTGCTGCTGCTCGTCGCGCGATTCGCGTTCGGGGTGGAGCTGCCGGCCGACGCCGGACGCTGGGCCACGTTCGCGTGGGTGTACGCGCTCGGGATCACGTCGTCGGCCGTGCTCGGCATCGCGCTCAGCCGCATCCCGCGCTCCGGCGCCTCGGCCACGGCGGTCATCACGCCGATCGTGCTCGTGCTGCAGTTCATCAGCGGCGTGTACCTGACGTTCACGATGCTGCCCACCTGGCTCCAGGACGTCGCGGCCTTCCTGCCGCTGAAGTGGATGGCGCAGGGCATGCGCGCGGTGTTCCTGCCCGACGCGCTCGCCGCGACCGAGCGGGGCGGCACGTGGGACCTCGCGGGCGTCGCGGTCGTCCTCGCGATCTGGCTGGTCGGCGGGACGATCGCCGCGGCCGCCACCTTCCGCTGGATCCGTCGGGACTCCTGAGCGGTGCGCGACCACGGAGCGGGATGGCAGGCTCAGGGCATGATCCCGACCCGCACCGTCCACGTCGGCTTCGCGGTGACGATGGCGCTGCTGGTCGTGCTGACCATCGGCGCCGGGAGCGACGCCGGCGGGGGCGCGTGGGGGGCGATCGCGGCGATGTCCGTCCTGTACCTGCTGCTGGGCCGCCGCGCGCTCGAGGCCTCCGCGGCGGCGTCGGCGGCCAAGGCCGGACCGGTGCCGCCGCTGCCGTCCGCGCTCGTGTTCCTCGCGCTCGTCATCCCGGCCGCGACCTGGGGCGTCGCGAGCCTGTCGTCCTTCGCCATCGTGCAGTGCGTGCTGTGCCCGCTCGTCTGGCTGCTGCTGGACCGCGTGCGCGACGCGGTGATCGGGACCCTCGCGCTGACCGGATCCATCGCCGTGGGCTTCGTGCTCGGCTTCGGCGACCTGCCGGGCGCGCTCCCGACCATGGCCGTGTCGCAGGGGCTGAGCCTCGGCGGGAGCATCGCCCTCGGGCTCTGGATCACGCGCATCGCCGACCTCAGCCACGAGCGCCTGCATCTGCTCGAGGGGCTCCGCGCGGCGCAGGCGCAGGTCGAGGAGCTCGGCCGCGAGGCGGGCGCCGCCCGCGAGCGCGAGCGGCTCTCGGCCGACATCCACGACACGGTCGCGCAGGACCTCACGGGCCTCGTGATGCTGGCGCAGCGGGGCAGGCGGGAGCTCCGCGGGGGCGAGACGGACGCGATGGACCAGACGCTCGCCCAGCTCGAGGAGGGCGCGCGCGACGCGCTCACCCAGACCCGCGCGATCGTCGCGGCCACCGCGCCCGTCGAGCTGACGGACGGCCTGGCGGCGGCCCTCGCGCGGCTGGGGGCGCGACTGACGCGGGAGGCGGGCATCCCCGTCGACGTGCGCGCCGACGCGGCCGTCGGATCCGTCGCCCGCGACGTCGAGGTCGTCCTGCTCCGCTGCGCGCAGGAGGGCCTCGCCAACGTCCGCCGCCACGCGGCCGCCGCGGCCGTGGAGCTGCTGCTGGACCGCGACGGCGCCGACGTCGTGCTCACGATCGGCGACGACGGCCGCGGGTTCGACCCGGCCCGCGCATCAGGCGGGTACGGCCTCGACGGCATGCGGCGTCGGCTGGACGCGGCCGGCGGACGCCTCGACGTCACCAGCGGCCCCGGCGGGACGCGGCTCACGGCGCGCATCCCTGCGCCCGCGGCGGCGCCCGCCGGTCCGCGCGGCACCGACCCGGGTCCGGTTCCGGCCGAGACCGTGCCGACGGTCCCCGCGCGGGCCCGCGCATGACGCCCGCGCCCATCCGCGTCGCTGTCGTCGACGACCACCCCGTCGTCCGCGCCGGGCTCGCGGCGCTGCTCGCCTCCGCCGACGACATCGACGTGGTCGGCCAGGCGGCCGACGGCGAGGCGGCGGTCGCGCTGGCCCTCGCCGAGCGCCCCGACGTGATCCTCATGGACCTCCGCATGCCCGGGCTCGACGGCGTGGGCGCCACGGCGCGGATCCGCGAGGAGACCCCCGACGTCCGCGTCCTCGTGCTCACCACCTACGAGACCGACGCGAGCATCCTCACCGCCATCGAGGCGGGCGCGAGCGGCTACCTGCTGAAGGCGGCGCCCGAGGAGGAGATCCTCGCCGGCGTGCGGGCGGTGGCCCGCGGCGAGGTCGCCCTCGCGCCCGCGATCGCCGCCGCGCTGGTGCGGCAGGTGGCGCGCCCCGCCGTGGAGCCCTCCGGCCCGACGCCGACCCTCAGCCCGCGCGAGACCGAGGTGCTCGCGCTCGTGGCCGCCGGCCGCACCAACGCCCGCATCGCCCTCGAGCTGCACGTCACCCCGGCGACCGTCAAGACGCACCTGCTGCACGTCTTCGAGAAGCTCGGCGTCGGCGACCGGACCCGCGCGGTCACCCTCGCGATGGAGCTCGGCCTGCTGCCGCCGGCCGCCCGCACGACCCCGCGCTGACGCCGATCACGACGGATCAGGACGCCACGAACCCGCCGACCTCGAGCAGCCCGTGGTCGGTCGTCGAGCACGCGGGCTCCGGCCACGCGATGAAGAGCGACGCGGTGGATCCGGGCGGGTACACGCGCAGCCCGTCCGCCGGGGTAAGCCCGCACTCCGCGTCGGGGTAGACCTCCCCGTTCGTGTAATGCAGGGGCGCCTGCGCCGACGCGCCCGGCTGGAGCGTGACGGTGGGGTGATCCGTGCTGCGGTCCAGCGTCGCGGGGAGCCCGAGCTGCGTCCCGTCCCCGTCGCCGACGAAGGAGACGCCCGGCCAGCCCTGCAGGGTGCACGGCGACGCGGAGGCGTTCGTGAGCACGACGGTCACGCGCTGCTGGTTCATCCCCGTGCCCTCGCCCGGGTCGCCGCCGGGCCCGGACGCCGGGGCGATGGATCCCGTGAGCGCGTCGACCGCGCAGCGCGGTGCGTCGCCGGACGCGGCCGGGTCGCCGGTCGCGCCGTCGGACGCGGCGGCGGTGGGGGAGGCCGACGGCGACGGGGTGGCGGTGGCGGTGGGGGCGATGCTGGCGGGCTGATCGGCGGACGGCGTGGTCGCGGATCCGCCGGGCGAGCCCGTGCAACCGGCCAGCGCGAGGGCGGCGGCGACGGTCAGCGGAGCGAGCAGGAGCGGGAGCCGGGAGCGGCGGCGTGTCGCGGTCATCACTCTGGTCTACGCCACGTCCGGCCCGGACGCGAGCGCCTGTCCGCTCCGCGATCAGGAGGCGCGCCCGCCGCGGCGCGATCGGGCCGCCCCCGTGCGAGGGCGACCGGCGGTAACGCTTGGATAACGTCTGCCGGATGCAGTATCGGCAGCTGTGGAAATGGATAAGTTCTGACAGACGACAAACGCACGGACCGCCGGGATCCGGCCGCTCCGCCGAGGGTCGCCCCGCACGGAACCCGCAAAACCACCAGCATTCACCGCACCAGCACCCGACCCGAGGACGCGTC
Source organism: Clavibacter californiensis (assembly GCF_021952865.1). NCBI lineage: Bacteria > Bacillati > Actinomycetota > Actinomycetes > Micrococcales > Microbacteriaceae > Clavibacter > Clavibacter californiensis. Next base: position 1,722,623 of record NZ_CP040792.1, read on the forward strand.
GGAGCACCCAGTCCCTCGCGACGACGCGACCGCCCGGTGCCCGCACGACCCGGACGGGCCACCCGAGAGGACCCGCCGCCATGGCATCCGGACGACACGCACGACAGATCAGCTCCCTCCTCCTCCTCCTCCTCGCCGGCGTCGCCGTCGGCATGACCGCGTGCGCGCCGCAGGGCGCCACCAACACCGGCTCGGGCGACGGCGGGGACACCGCTGCCGGCACCGAGTGCAACGTCGGCATCTCGATGCCGACCCGCAGCCTCGAGCGCTGGATCAACGACGGCGAGGGCCTCAAGACCAAGCTCGAGGGCGATGACTGCACCGTCGACCTCCAGTACGCCGACAACAAGACAGACGCGCAGATCAGCCAGATCCAGAACCAGGTCGCCGGCGGCGCCAAGATCCTCGTGGTCGCGGCCGTCGACGGCAAGACGCTGGGACCTGCCCTCGAGGACGCGAAGAGCCAGGGCGTCACCGTCATCGCCTACGACCGCCTCATCAACGGCACCGAGGCCGTCGACTACTACGCCACCTTCGACAACTACAAGGTCGGCCAGCTCCAGGGCGAGTTCATCAAGGACCAGCTGAAGCTGGACACCGCGACCGGCCCCATCACGATGGAGCCCTTCGCCGGCAGCCCCGACGACAACAACGCCGGCTTCTTCTTCGGCGGCGCGTGGGACGTCCTCCAGCCCTACGTCGAGAGCGGCAAGCTGACCGTGCCCTCGGGCAAGTCGCCGGCCACGAGCGCCGACTGGCAGGCCATCGGCATCCTCGGCTGGGGATCCGACGACGCGCAGGCCGAGATGGACAACCGCCTGCAGTCGTTCTACACGGGCGGCCAGAAGGTCCAGGTCGTGCTCTCGCCCAACGACAGCCTCGCGCTCGGCATCGAGGCGTCGCTCGCGAGCGCCGGCTACGCGCCCGGCGCCGACTGGCCCGTCATCACCGGCCAGGACGCCGACAAGGCGAACGTGCAGGCGATCCTCGCGGACAAGCAGTCCATGACCGTCTGGAAGGACACCCGGGCGCTCGGCGACCAGGTCCAGAAGATGATCGGCGAGATAGTCGCGGGCGACGAGGTCACCGTCAACGACACCGAGTCGTACGACAACGGCAAGAAGGTCGTCCCGTCGTTCCTCCTCGACCCGCAGGTGGTCGTCAAGGACGACGTGCAGTCCGTGCTCATCGACTCCGGCTTCCTCACGGCGTCCGACGTCGGCCTGTAGCCCGACCCGCGGCCGACGGGCGCCCGGCACCACGCCGGGCGCCCGTCGGCCGCGCATCCGTCTCCACCCGGCGCGCGCCGATCCGACGCGCGCCACCGACCCGAACGGGAACCAGGAGCAGCAATGGACGACGTCATCCTGCAGATGACCGGCATCGTCAAGGAGTTCACGGGCGTGCGCGCCCTCGACGGCGTGGACGTCACCGTCCGCCGCGGCGAGGTGCACGCCGTCTGCGGCGAGAACGGCGCGGGCAAGTCGACGCTGATGAAGGTGCTCAGCGGCGTGTACCCGCACGGCTCCTACGAGGGCACGATCACGATCGACGGCCGCGAGGTCCGCTACGGATCCATCAACGACAGCGAGCGCGACGGGGTGGTCATCATCCACCAGGAGCTCGCGCTCAGCCCCTACCTCTCCATCGCCGAGAACATCTTCCTCGGCAACGAGATGTCGCGCGGCGGCGTCATCGACTGGAACAGGACGAACCTCGAGGCCGTCAAGCTGCTGAGGCGCGTGGGGCTCGACGAGAACCCGGCGACGCGCGTGCTCGAGCTCGGCGTCGGCAAGCAGCAGCTCGTGGAGATCGCGAAGGCGCTCTCCAAGGAGGTGAAGCTCCTGATCCTCGACGAGCCGACCGCCGCGCTCAACGACGACGACTCCGCGCACCTGCTGGGCCTCATCCGCCTGCTGCGCGACGACGGCATCACGAGCATCATCATCAGCCACAAGCTCAACGAGATCCGGGCCATCGCGGACGACGTCACCGTCATCCGCGACGGCAAGACCATCGAGACGTTCCCCGTCACCGACTCGGACGAGATCGAGACGCGCATCATCCGCGCGATGGTCGGCCGGCCGCTCGATGCGCAGTTCCCGCCGCGGGATCCGCACATCGGCGAGGAGAAGCTCCGCGTCGAGGGCTGGACCGTGCACCACCCCGTCGACGTCGACCGGATCGTCGTCGACGACGCGTCCTTCACCGTCCGCGCGGGCGAGGTCGTCGGGTTCGCCGGCCTCATGGGAGCGGGCCGCACCGAGCTCGCGATGAGCATCTTCGGGCGCTCGTACGGCACCGGCATCACCGGCCGGATCTTCAAGGACGGCAAGGAGATCCGCACCCGCACCGTGAGCGAGGCCATCAAGAACGGCATCGCGTACGCGACGGAGGACCGGAAGCGCTACGGGTTGAACCTCATCGGCAGCATCACGGTGAACGTCTCGGCCGCCGCGCTCTCGAAGCTCGTCCGGCTCGGCGTGATCGACCGGCACCGCGAGTACGCGGTCGCCGACGACTACCGCAAGAGGATGAACATCAAGACGCCCGACGTCTCGGGGGTCGTCGGCAAGCTGTCCGGCGGCAACCAGCAGAAGGTCGTGCTCAGCAAGTGGATCTACTCGGGTCCCGACGTCCTCATCCTCGACGAGCCCACCCGCGGCATCGACGTGGGGGCGAAGTACGAGATCTACAGCATCATCAACCAGCTCGCGGCCGAGGGGAAAGCGGTCATCGTCATCTCCTCCGAGCTGCCCGAGCTCATCGGCCTCTCGGACCGGATCTACACGATCGCCGAGGGGCGGCTCACCGCGGAGGTCTCCCGGGCCGACGCGACACAGGAGGAGCTGATGCGGCACATGACCGCCAGCCGGAAGTCAGGAGTCGACCAGTGACCGTCACCGCCGAGCAGGCCACATCGCCGAACGCGCCCGCGCCCGACGGCGTGAAGACGCGCAAGCGCCGCCGCATCGACCTCCGCCAGTACGGGATCCTCGCGGCGCTGGCCGTGATCATCCTGCTGTTCCAGATCCTCACGGAGGGGCGGCTGCTCTACCCGGGCAACGTCGCGAACCTCATCCAGCAGAACGCGTACGTGCTGATCCTCGCGATGGGCATGGTCATCGTGATCATCGCGGGCCACATCGACCTGTCGGTGGGCTCGGTCGTCGCGACCGTCGGCGCCGTGGCCGCGCTCAGCATGAACGAGTGGGGGCTGCCGTGGGGGACCGCGGTCGTGCTGTCGCTCGTGGTCGGCGCGCTCATCGGCGCGTGGCAGGGCTTCTGGGTGGCGTTCGTCGGGATCCCGGCGTTCATCGTCACGCTCGCGGGCATGCTCGTCTTCCGCGGCGTCGCGCTCGTGCTGCTCACCGGCGGCACGATCTCGGGCCTCCCGGCCGAGTTCAACTCCATCGGATCCGGCAACCTGCCGACCACCGGTGCGCCCGACCTCCTCACGCTCGGGATCGGCGCGCTCGTGTCGGTCGCGCTCGTGGTGCAGCAGCTGCGCAGCCGCGCGACGCTCCGCAAGCTCGAGCTGCCGCGCGAGCGGGGCGTCTCGTTCTGGATCCGCACCGCCATCGCCGTCTTCGCGATCATGTACCTCTGCTACCTGCTGGCGTACAACCGCGGGACGCCGATCATCCTGATCATCCTGGCGACGCTCGTGCTGCTCTACTCGTTCCTCCTCACGCGCACGGTGTTCGGCCGGCACGTGTACGCGATGGGCGGCAACCTGTTCGCCGCGATGATGTCGGGCGTCAAGACCCGCTGGGTCAACTTCTTCATCTTCGTGAACATGGGCCTGCTCGCGGGGCTCGCGGGCGTCGTCAGCACGGCGCGCGCCGGATCCGCGGTGGCCTCGGCCGGTCAGAGCTTCGAGCTCGACGCGATCGCCGCGGTGTTCATCGGCGGCGCCGCGGTGCAGGGCGGCGTCGGCACGGTGGTCGGCGCGGTGATCGGCGGCCTCGTGATGGGCGTGCTCAACCAGGGCCTGTCGATCCTGTCGGTCGACGCGGCGTGGCAGCAGGTCATCAAGGGCCTGGTGCTGCTCCTCGCGGTCGCCTTCGACGTCTACAGCAAGCGCCGCTCCGGGCGCTGACCCGCGACGCGGCACGACTCCCGGCCCGGCCGCTCCCTCACGCGGGGAGCGGCCGGGCCCTCCGTCGTCCGGGTGGGGGCGGATCGCACGCCGCATCGCGCGCGGCTGCCAGCCTCGGGGGATGGGACACGGACCGTACGGCGCGCTGTCGCGCGATGAGGTGGCCGGACGCCTGGCCGAGGGATGCGCGTGGCGCATCTCCTGGTGCTCCGGCGGACGTCTCCCGGACGCGCGCGGCGTCGGACGGACGCTCCCGGACGGCGTGCTCGAGAGGGTCCCGTCGCCGGCGAAGCTCCGCGGGGGCATCCTGCCCTCGGGACGCAACTGGATGCTGGTCGTCGAGCGCGAGGAGGCCGGCCGGCCGGTGCTCCTCTTCGACGAGGGCCCCGAGCACCGGCACGTCTGATCAGCCGCGGTGGCGTCCCCGGGGTCGGACGGCCGCCGGGCTCGGTTCGGCCGCGTCGACGCCCGGGTGCGACGGATCCATGCGGGCTGCCTCGGCGACGCCCGCCGACATGGCGTCGGAGTGCACGTGGTCGCCCTCCGCCACGACGTCCGCCGCGGCGGAGGCGGTGCGCCTCCGGCGGGTCTGCACGGCGCCCGTGATGATCGTCACCGCCGCGTAGGCGAGGAGCGCGACCGCCGCGGCGGGGATGATCCAGCCGCGCGCCTGCCCGTTCACGGCCTGGTTCGCCCAGCCGACGAGCGGCACCGAGTACCAGACCTCGCCCTGGATCTGCCCGGGCGTCACGGGCAGCGAGTCGGGCGACGCGTTGTTGTCGCCCGAGAAGGTGAACGAGCGCGTGCCGTCGGAGGCGGACGAGATGGCGGTGATCCGGTGGGTGATGACGGCGGGGTCGCCCGAGCGGATCTGGTAGGTCGCGACGTCGCCGACCTCCAGGGCGTCGGGGTCGACGGGCCGCACCACGATGAGCGTGCCGGGCGGGAGCGTCGGCTCCATCGACTGCGTGAGGATCGTCAGCGGCACGGATCCGGAGACCTTTGGCACCACGAGCAGCACGGCCGCGAGCGCGATGACGAGCAGCAGGATCCCGACGCTGAGGCCCACGGCAGCCGAGCGCGCGAGCTGCGCGACACCGCCGCGGGACCGGGTGCCGGCCTCGGGCTCGACGGGGGCGAGGTCGTCCGCGGAGCGCCCGAGGGCGTCGGCGTGCCGTGCGCGTCGGCGGGGGAGGAGGAGGGGCATGGTCTGTCGTCCGGGTCGGGTCGGTCGGGATCAGGAGCAGCGGAAGCCGCGCGCGCCGCTCTGCTGGAAGGCGACGACCGTGCCGTTGGCGACCTGGCGGACCTTCGCGCCGTTGCCGTCGAGGAGGTCGACGGAGACGGGCACCGTGCCGTCGGCCGCGAGCGTCGACGGCACCTGGTCGCGCGTGATGGCGGCCTTGCCGTAGGAGCCCTGCGACGTGGCGATGCGCGTGCCGTTGACCATGACGCCGTAGTTCGAGCCGGAGGACGCGACCGAGGTGTCCCAGGCGACGAAGACGTACCAGTTCCCGTCCGTCGGCTCGCAGCGGAAGCCGCCGGTGACGGCGGGCGCGGGAGCGGTCTGCTTCGCGGCCGCGGTGTCGCGACCGGTCCAGCTGCCGGATCCCAGGACCGTCGTGAGCGTGGCCGTGACGGAGGCCGCGCCCTGGGGGAACGCGGTCGCGGTGGTGCGCACGCACCAGGTCGCCGAGGCGCCCGGGGACAGCGTCCCGGACAGCGTGGGCGGGACCACCCAGTTAGCGGCGGCGGCACCCGAGCCGACGGGGGTGCTGGCCGTGCAGCTCGAGCCGCTCGCCGCCCACGCGACGACGCGCACGTTGCGGGCGAAGTACTGGTCGTTCGTCGAGGAGGCGGGCGCCGTCATCGTGCCGGTCCACGAGTCGCGGGCGGATCCCGTGTTCGTGACGAGCACCGTCGCGGTGCGGCTGGGGCTCTGCGAGGTGAGCTCGCCCGCGAGGCGGTCGAAGCCGCTCTCCGTCACGGCGACCGTGGCGCTCTGCACGTTCGCGCTGGTGGACGTCGACGACGCCCAGAGCGCGTGGCCGGCGGTGGCGCCGATCCCGACGAGGAGGACGGTCAGGCCGACCAGGAGCGCGGCGTGCGCGCGGCGCCAGGGCCGCCGGGTGCGGCTCACGGCTGCACCTGCGTGCCGACGAGGGCGAAGGCGAGCTGCGCGGTGGATCCCTGCACCGACTGCGGCGCGTCCGTGTCGAGCAGGACCTCGGTGCAGACGACCGCCGAGGCGCCGGGCTGGATGCGGACGAAGCCGTCGGGGGTGCGCAGCTGGCCGGGACGGCCGGAGTAGGTCGTGGCGCCGTGGACGCAGTCGGCGGCCGTCGCGACGGAGCCGAGGCGCAGCGAGAGCTCGCCCGGGAAGGCGCTGTTCGCGGACGTGCCTCGGGTCGAGATGGCCACGTCCAAGGCTATCGTCCCGGTGTTCTTCGCGGTGAAGGTGCCGAGGGTGCTCTGCCCGGGGAGGAGCTTCGAGGAGTCGAGGGCGGACTGCTGGGTGACGACGAGACCGCTCGTCCCGCTGGTGACGCTCGCGGGCTTCGTGCTGGCGGCGCCGTTCCAGAGGGCGTAGCTGCCGCCGGTGGCGGCGAGGGAGGCGACCACCACCGCGGTGAGGAGGCCGGTGGTGAGCCAGGCGGCGCGGAGGGGGCTGCGGCGCGCCGGTCGCGCGGAGCGACGGCCGTGCGCGGGACGCGGGGCGGGGGCCTCGTTCCTGCGCATGTCGTCCTCGTTCCGGTGGTGGTGGTGGGTGATGCGGTGGTGCGGTGATGGGGTGGAGCCCCCTCCCCGCGGGCGACGTCACCGCGGGGAGGGGAGACAGGGCGACTAGATCGCGCGCTGGGTGAGCGTGAAGGCGAGCTTGTCGAAGGAGAGCGTGCCGTTCTGGCCGGTCGTCGCGGTGGAGGGGAAGGTCACCGTGAGGACAACGTTCACCTTGGAGGCGGACGTGGAGGGCTTGACCGTGAAGGTGTTCGCGGCGCTGGCGGGGGTGATGCTCGCGTCGGTCGAGGTGACGTCGAGCTTGGTGGTGATGGCGGCCTTGAGCGCCGCGTCGCCCGTGATGGAGACGGGGTTGTAGGTGAGGTCCGCGGCGAGCGAGTCGCCGGTCGCCGTGACGGTCAGGGCGCTCGTGTACTGGAGGACGTTGCCCGGGACGATGCGGTACGTAGCCGGGTCGATGACCTTGCTGCCGCCGTTGGTGATGTCGGTCCAGACGCCCGCGGTGTCGGCGGAGAGGGCCAGGTTGCCGGAGGAGACGCTGGAGGCGGCGACCGTGGCGTTGGCGTTCCACAGCGCGAAGCTGCCGGCGCCGCCGAGGAGGAGGACGATTCCGGCGGCACCTGCGACGGCACCGGAGACGATCTTGTTCATGGGGATTCCTGTTCTCTCGCGCGGTTGTTCCGCGCATGCTGTGGGGGAGGCGTCGGGTGGGTGTCCCGTCGGTCGTCTCCGGTCCCGCATCGGCGCCTCAGCAGCGCTCCCGCGGTGTCGTACCGGTGTTCGTTCGACATGCATCACTCTGACGGAGCGGTCTCAAGCCACCCGCTGGCAATCCGCAAGTCCCCCCGAGCTTTGCCGCAAGCCCGCCCCGGCGTCGGCTCAAGGCCGGGCCGGCTGTCCGCGGACGGTCCGGCCGGATCCGCGCGGCGGCGCGGTCGCTGCCTGCGCAGGTCCCTCGGTCTAGGCTCGGGCCACCGCGTCCACAGACGGCGGACCGAGGAGGGACGCGCATGACCTCTCCCGTCCTCGCGGCCCGGTCGTCGGCGGACGCGCGGCGCAGGCGCGGGTCCACCCGCGCGCAGGTCCCGTTCCTCCTCAGCTGCGCCGTCGTCGCGGTCGTCGTCGCCGTCGTCGACCCGGCCATCGAGCTCGACGTCTGGTTCGCCGTCGCCGTCGCCATGGTGCTGGCCGGCTCGGTGCTCGCCGTCGTGGTCGCGAGCACCCGGATCCCGTCCGCCGTCCTCATCGCGGTGCCGGCGCTCGACCTGCTCGCGGTGGCGTCCATCCGCGATGCGACGGTCGCCACCCTCCCCGCGGCGGCGCTGCTCGTGATCTTCCCGCTCCTCTGGCTCGTGTTCGGCTTCCCTTCGGGCGGCGTCCCCGTCGCCGTCGCGGGCGCGCTCGCCATCACCGTGTTCCCCCTGCTCCGCGAGGGCGGGTTCCCCGAGACGAGCTCCGGGTGGGCGGATCTCGTCGGCGGCCTCCTCCTCACCGCCCTGCTGGTCGGCGCGGCGGCGCAGGCCGCGGCCACGCAGCGCCGGGATCAGCGCGAGCTCGCCGAGGCGACGGCGGCCCAGGCCCGGCTCCTCGCGGAGTCGCGCGAGCAGACGGCGACCATCCGCGACGTCGCGGACGCCGTCGACGTGGGCATCGTCTTCTTCGACGCCGACGACCGGCCCGTGATCCGCAACGCGGCGGTCCGCACGCTCCTTCACATCGCGGGCTACGACCACGAGACCGGCATGGCGACGTCCGTCTACGGGGCCGATCGCGTCACGCCCGTCGCGCGCGAGGGCAGGATCCTGATGGAGGCGGTGTACGCCGACAAGGTGCACGGGCCCGTCTACTGGGTGGGGGAGCCCGGCAACCAGCGCGCCCTCGTGCTCTCCGTCCGACCGATCGGCCGCCGGCCCGGCCAGCTCGCGGGCACCGTGCTCGGGGCGTACGACGTCACCGACCTCGCCCAGGCCGTCCAGGTGCGCGACGAGTTCCTGGCGACCGTGTCGCACGAGCTGCGGACGCCGCTCACAAGCATCGTCGGCTACCTCGACCTGCTCGACGAGCTGCACGACCCCGCCGAGCTGGGCATCCAGGAGGAGCTCGCCGTCATCCAGCGGAACGTGGCGCAGCTGTCGAGCATCATCGGCTCGCTGCTCGAGGGCGCCGACCACGCGCCCGACCTCCGTCGCGCACCGGTCGACCTGACGGCGCTCGTCGACGCCGTCGTGCGGCCAGCCGCCGCGCGGGCCGCCCAGCGCGGCCTGGTGCTCGAGGCCAGGCTCGAGCCCGGGATCGCGCTGGACGGCGACGCGGATCGGCTGACGCAGGTCGTCGAGGCGCTCGTCTCGAACGCGCTCCTCTTCACCCCATCCGGCCGGATAGACGTGGCCGTCGTCACCGAGGGGGACGACGCCGTGATCTCGGTGGTCGACACGGGCGTCGGCCTCAGCGAGGAGGACCAGCAGCACGTGTTCGACCGCTTCTTCCGCGCGCAGTCGGCCAGGGACGGCGCCGTCCCCGGTGTCGGCCTGGGCCTCTCCATCGCCGAGCGCACCGTCAGGGCGCACGGCGGACGCGTGCGCATCGCGAGCCGCCTCGGCCACGGCACGCGCGTGGTCGCGACCCTCCCGCGGGGCGGCGACGCGGGCGGCTCCTAGCCCTCCTCATAGCCGATGGCAAGGCCGACGGGCGAATCGGCAGATCCCGCGACCGCCGCCTAGACTCGGCCGGTCGCTCGCCGGACCCCTGCGGGCGATGCCCAGGAATCCGAGCCCACAGGAGCCCATCCCCTCCATGACCTCCACGCGAACGTCCGCAGAACGCCTGCTCGACCGTCTCGTCCCGAAGCGCAGATCGCGCCCCGACGGGACCCGGCCACCCCGCCGCGACCACTCCGACCACCGCCTCCTCGAGGCCAGGTTCACCGGGTCCGTCGACCTCTACGAGCCCGAGCACCCGAAGATCGACCGCCTCGTCTTCGGCGTCACGGCCGTCCTCGCGGTCGGCTTCGTCGTCTGGGGCATCGTGAGCACCGACGGCCTCGCGACGATCTCCGGCACCGCGCAGAGCTGGGTCATCAACCAGACCGGCTGGCTGTTCGTGCTGGCCGCGAGCTTCTTCGTGGTCTTCGTCATCTGGCTGGCCGCGAGCCGCTACGGCCGCATCAAGCTGGGCGCCGACGACGAGAAGCCGCAGTTCAAGACGGTCTCGTGGATCGCGATGATGTTCAGCGCGGGCATGGGCATCGGCCTGATGTTCTTCGGCGCGGCCGAGCCGCTCAGCTTCTTCGTCACCCCGCCGCCCGGCACCACGCAGCCGGAGTCGGAGGCGGCGATCCGCACGGCCATGGCCACCGCGATGTTCCACTGGGGCCTGCACCCCTGGGCGATCTACGCGGTCGCCGGCATCGCGATCGGCTACGGCACGTTCCGCAAGGGACGCAAGCAGCTCTTCTCCTCCATCTTCCAGCCGCTGCTCGGCACGAAGCGCACCGAGGGCTGGGCGGGTCGCGTCATCGACATGCTCGCGATCTTCGCCACGCTCTTCGGCTCGGCGGCCTCGCTCGGCATCGGCGCGACGCAGATCGGCGCGGGCCTCGAGTTCAACGGCTGGGTGGACGAGGCCACGGCCCCGCTGCTCATCGGCATCATCGTCGTGCTCACGATCGCGTTCATCTTCTCGGCCGTCTCGGGCATCGCCCGCGGCATCCAGTGGCTGTCGAACATCAACATGGTGCTGGCCGTCGTGCTCGCCGTGTTCGTGTTCGTCGTCGGCCCGACGCTCCTCATCCTGAACCTCATCCCCGCCACGCTCGGCGCGTACCTCGGCGACATGACCGAGATGGCGTCGCGCACCGCGGCGACCGGCGGCGACGAGATGAGCGCGTGGCTCTCCAGCTGGACCGTCTTCTACTGGGCCTGGTGGATCTCGTGGACGCCGTTCGTCGGCATGTTCATCGCGCGCATCAGCCGCGGCCGCACCATCCGCGAGTTCGTGGTCGGCGTGCTCCTCGCGCCCAGCATCGTGGCCCTCATCTGGTTCTCCATCTTCGGCGGATCCGCGATCCACGCGCAGCAGACCGACGGCGACATGACCGTCGACGGCGCCGTGGTCAGCGACAACACGCTGTTCCAGCTGCTCAACCACTACCCGCTGGCCAGCGTCAGCACCGTCCTCGTGATGGTGCTCGTGGCGATCTTCTTCGTCTCGGGCGCCGACTCGGCGTCGATCGTGATGGGGACGCTGTCGCAGCGCGGCGCGCTCCACCCGAGCCGCAAGGTCGTCATCTTCTGGGGGGTCGTGATGGGCGCGGTCGCGGCCATCATGCTCGCCATCGGCGGGGGAGGCACGGAGGCCCTCACCGGCCTGCAGAACCTCACGGTCGTGGCCTCGCTGCCGTTCGTGATCGTGATGCTCGTGGCCTGCTACGCGCTCTGGAAGGAGCTGCGCACGGATCCGCTCATCGTGCGCCGCCAGGTCGCGGTCGAGATGATGCGCGACGCCGTGGTCAACGGCGTCGAGCAGCACGGCGACCACTTCCAGCTCTCGGTCGACCCCGTCGAGCCGGACGAGGCGGAGGTCCGCGAGCCCCTCGGCGACGAGGACGAGGCCCGGCGCTCCTGACGACCGGATCCCGATGACGAAGCCGACCCGCGCCCCGCGCACGGGTCGGCATCGTCGTCTCCGGGACACCGGGCGCATGCGGGGCCTCCCGGGCCCCTCGCGGACCGCGCGCGTCGGTAGGGTGACCATGATGACGACCTCCACCCCCGCCTCCGCACCATCGCCCGCGCCCACCTCCGGGTCGGGCCGCCGTGCCGCCATCGTCTACAACCCCATCAAGGTCGACCTCCCGTCGCTGCGGACCAAGGTCGCGCACGCGGCGGGCGCTGCCGGCTGGCAGGAGACCCTCTGGTTCGAGACGAGCGAGGACGACCCGGGCAAGGGCGCCGCAGAGGAGGCCCTGTCGCACGACGTCGACATGGTGATCGCGGCCGGCGGCGACGGCACGGTCCGTGCGGTCGCGGAGGGGATGTCGGGATCCGGCGTCTCGCTCGGCCTGCTGCCCTCCGGCACCGGCAACCTGCTGGCCCGCAACCTCAAGCTCACCCTCAACGACGTCGAGCACTCGCTGGAGGCCGCTTTCTCCGGGCACGACCGCACCGTCGACCTCGCGTCGATCGAGATCCTCCGCGAGGACGAGTCCCGCGACAAGCACGTGTTCGTCGTCATGGCGGGCGTCGGCATCGACGCGAAGATGCTCGCGAACACCGACTCGGAGCTGAAGAAGCGGGTCGGCTGGCTCGCCTACGTCGACGCCATCTTCAAGGCCCTGCGCGACCGCGACCAGCTCCGCCTGCGCTACCGCATCGACGGACGCAGCGTGCACCGCCGCCGCGCGCACACGCTCATCGTCGGCAACTGCGGATCGCTGCCCGCCAACATCCTGCTGCTGCCGGACGCCGCGGTCGACGACGGCATCCTCGACGTCGTGCTCATGCGCCCCGAGGGCCTGTTCGGCTGGATCCAGATCTGGGTCAAGGTCGCGTGGGAGAACGGCGTCGTCCGCCGCACCGCCGCGGGTCGCCGCCTGATGGGCCCGGAGAAGGAGGTGCGCGCGCTCGAGTACCGCACCGCCGAGGAGGTCGTGGTCCGCCTCGAGAAGGAGGAGGACATCGAGCTCGACGGCGATCCCTTCGGCCGCGCCATCGGCTTCAAGATCCAGGTCCTCCCCGGCGGGCTGACGGTGCGGGTGCCGCAGGACTCCTGATCCGCATCGCCCGGCCGCGGACGCCCCTGTCGGCGGTCCGTGGCAGGGTCGCGGCATGATCCGCACCCTCGCCGTCTCCGGCTACCGCTCGGTCCGCGACCTCGTCCTGCCGCTCACCGGGCTCGACGTGGTCACGGGTGCGAACGGCAGCGGCAAGTCCAACCTCTACCGGGCCATGCGCCTCATCTCCGACATGGCGGAGGGCGGCGCCGTCGGCGCCCTGGCACGCGAAGGCGGCCTCGACGCCGTCCTGTGGGCGGGCCCCGAGACCATCGCGCGCTCCGTGCTGCAGGGAGAGCACCCCGTGCAGGGCACCATGCGGCGAGGCCCCATCGCGCTCCGCCTCGGCTTCGCGTCCGACGAGCTCGGCTACCTGGTGGACCTCGGGATCCCGCAGCGCGATCCGGACGCGGTGCCGCGGTCGAAGTTCGAACGCGATCCCGAGATCAAGCGGGAGCTCATCTTCTCCGGGCCCGTGGCGCGCCCCAGGTCGCTCGTCCTGGAGCGCAGGTGGAAGGACGTCCGCGTGCGCGACGGATCCGATGCCTGGCAGCGCGTGCCCGCCTTCATCCCGGAGCACCGCAGCGTCCTCAGCGAGGTCGCGGACGCCGTCACGAGTCCCGAGGCGATGATCCTGCGTCAGCGCATGCGCGGCTGGCGCTTCTACGACCACCTCCGCACGGATCTCGACGCGCCCGCCCGCCGACCCCGCGTCGGCACCCGCACCCCGGTCCTCGCGAGCGACGGCGCCGACCTGGCGGCCGCGGTGGAGACCATCCGCGAGTGGGGCCGCGGCGACGACCTCGACGCCATCGTGGATCGGGCGTTCCCGGGCTCCCGCATCGTCATCACCTCCCGGGACGGGGTGTTCTCCCTCGGGCTCGAGCAACCGGGGGTGCTGCGCGTCCTCGACGCCGCGGAGCTCTCCGACGGCACCCTGCGGCTGCTCATGCTCGCGACGGCGCTGCTCACGACGGAGACGCCCGAGCTGATGGTGCTCAACGAGCCGGAGACGAGCCTCCACGCCGACCTGCTCCCGGCGCTCGGCGAGCTCATCGCCCGCGCGTCGGCCCACATCCAGATCGTGGTGGTGACGCACGCAGCGGGGCTCGCGTCGGCCATCGCGGATCATGCCGAGGTGGGCGAGCTCGTGCTCGAGAAGGTGCAGGGGCAGACCGTGCTCCGCGGACAGGGGCTGCTCAGCACGCCGTCCTGGGACTGGGGGAAGCGCTAGCGGGCTGCGCGTCGGGAGCGGCCCGGACGACGACGCCTCCCGGTCGCGGCCCCGAGGGGCGGAGCGAGCGGGAGGCGTCGGGTGGTGCGGGGTGCCGTGATCAGCGGCCGTGACCAGCGGCCGTGATCAGCGTCCGAAGGCCGCCGATGCGGGGCAGTCGAACGGGTCGCCGCCGGCGGAGAGGCCGACGCGGTTGAGGTAGGCGATGACGATGCCGTAGGAGGCCAGCAGCGTGGTCTCGGTGTACGGGATGTTGTGCGTCGCGCAGTACTCCTTCGCGATGACCTGGGCCTTCTTCAGCGCGGGCCGGGGCATGTTCGGGAAGAGGTGGTGCTCGATCTGGTAGTTGAGGCCGCCCATGTAGACGTCGGTGAGCCAGGTGCTCCTGATGTTGCGGCTGGTGAGCACCTGTCGGCGGAGGAAGTCGACCTTCGAGTCCTTCGGCAGCACCGGCATGCCCTTGTGGTTCGGGGCGAACGACGCGCCCATGTAGACCCCGAAGACGGCGAGTTGCACGCCGACGAACGCGAACGCCATGCCGAGGGGCAGGAAGAAGAAGACGACGGCGAGGTACGCGATGATGCGCGTGGAGAGCATCGAGATCTCGAGCCAGCGCTTGTCGACCTTGCCGCGGCCGAAGACCGTGCGGAAGCCGTGCACGTGCAGGTTCAGGCCCTCGAACATGAGGATGGGGAAGAACGCGTAGCCCTGGTGGCGCGTGAACCAGCCGTAGAGGCCCGTGGCGCGGGCGGCGTCCTCCTGCGTGAAGGAGATGACGTCGCGCTCGATGTCCGGGTCCTTGCCCATGACGTTCGGGTTGGCGTGGTGGCGCGAGTGCTTGGTCATCCACCAGGAGTAGCTGATGCCGACGAAGAGGTTGGCGAGCGTGCGGCCCGCGATGTCGTTGGCCTTGCCGGACTCGAACACCTGGCGGTGCGAGGCCTCGTGGGCGAGGAAGGCGAACTGGGTGAAGATGATGCCGAGCCCGGCGGCGATGAGGAGCTGGAACCAGCTGTCGCCCAGCGCGAAGAAGCCGATGCCGAGGCCGACGAGCGCCGCGGTGATGCCGGCGAACATGAGCACGTAGAACCCGACGCGGCGCTCCAGCAGCCCGGCTTCGCGGACGGTGTTGAGGAGACCCGAGTACGCGGTGGTGGGATTGGACCCACCGCCGCGCTTGGGCTTGGTCAGCACGATGCGGGGAGGGGCGGAGGTGCGGGTGTCTGTCATGTGCCTGCTCACTCGAAGGTCGGGGCCTCGCGGCCAGGGGGAGCGGCCCGTCTCACGGGACCGATGGGATGCAGTGCCGTGATCCGGATGACGCTCCGGCTGCCGGGGATCAGGGGCGACCGAGTCCTTACCCTGCCATGTCGCGATGCGCCGTGGGCTGAGAAACCGTCGGTGCGTCGCGGCTCGTCGGTCGCGCGTAATGTTCGTCGCCGACGGTCCCGCGGTTCGGTCGCCGACCGCTGGAGGAGCTCCACGGACGCATTCCCGCCGCGGCATGCACGCTCGTCCGCCGGCCCGCATCCGCCGACGATCCGCGTCGCTACGGCACGATCACCGCGCGCCCGCGGACGGTGCCCGCGGCGAGCGCGGCGTAGGCGTCCGGGCCGTCCTCCAGCGCGTACCGCTGCGTCTCGACGGTCACCTGGCCCGAGCGCGCGAGGTCGAGCACCTCGATCAGCTCGGAGCGGCTGCCCCAATAGGGGATCCGCACGGCGGCGTCGAACGCGATGGTCCCGAATCCGACCTCGGCCGTGCCGCCCCCGATGCCGACGATCGTGACGTCGCCGACCGGCTCGACCACCTGGAGGGCCGTCGCCATGGTGGGGGTCGCGCCGACGAAGTCGAAGACGGCCTGCACGCCCCGGCCACCGGTGATGGCGCGGATGCCGTCGGCGGCGTCCTGGTCGCTGATCACCGTGTGGTGCGCGCCGACGTGGCGGGCGAGGTCGAGCTTCTCGTCGGTGACGTCGAGGGCGATGACGGTGGCGCCGCTGAGGGCGCGGAGGATCTGGATCGCGACGTGGCCGAGCCCGCCCGTGCCGATGACGACGGCGAAGGTGCCCGCGCCGAGCTTCGGCAGCGACGTCTTGATCGCGTGGTACGGGGTGAGGCCGGCGTCGGTGAGCGAGACGTTGGCCACGGGGTCGAGGTCGCCGAGGGGTACGAGGTGGCGCGGGTCGTCGACGATCATGTACTCGGCCATGGCTCCGGGCGCGCCGAGCCCGGGAGGCTGGATCCCCTCGGCGGCGGCGTTCTCGCAGTGGTTCTCCCGGCCCTCGGCGCACGCGTGGCAGCGGCCGCAGCCCCACGGGCCGTAGACCGCGACGGCGTCTCCGACGGCGAGGTGCTCGACGCCCGCGCCCAGCGATTCGACGACGCCCGCGCCCTCGTGGCCGAGCGTCAGGGGGAGCGGGTAGCCGGCGGCGCGGTACTCCTCCTCCGAGAGGCCCATCACGTACTCGTCCGAGTGGCAGACGCCGGCGGCGGTGACGCGGAGGAGGACCTGACCGGGCCCGGGGACGGGCTTCTCGATCTCGACGACCTCGGGGTGGGATCCGATGCGGGTGTACTGGAGCGCCTTCATGCGTCCACCGTATTCCCCGCGCGGGGGAATCCCCTGGGTGCGGCGTTCGTCAGGGCAGGCGGGTGCCGTGCGGCGGCACGACGGGCGGCGCGACGGTGCGCTCGGACTCGGGGAGGGCGAGCTCCGCGTCGGCGGCGTCGCGGAGGAGTGCCATGCGGCCGGCGGCGAGGGACTGGGTCCAGAGGGTCGACGCGGACATGACGAGGTAGATCGGGGCGAACCACAGCAGGGTGCCTGGGTCTCCCGCGAGGGCGTAGGCGGGGAGCCCGACGAGCGCCATGACGCTGAGGACGAGAGCCCCGGGCACGGGCGTGGCCGCCTGCGCGATCGCCCGGCGGGACTCCGTGGACACGCGTCCGGCGGTCCCGGGGGCGAGGGCCACCCGGCCGCGCGGGTCCACAGCCGCGTCGAGGAGGGCCGCGTCCCGCCAGGCCGGGTGCGTCCCGGCGACCGTCGGGTGGCGGCGGATCGCGCGCGCGAGCCAGATCGAGATCGGGATCACGGCCGCGGCGCTGCCCACCACCGCTCCGAGCACGATCGCTCCGGGAAGCGCGCCCTCGGGGCCGTCCGCGCGAACGAGCACGGGCTCGATCAGCAGCGCCATGGCGACGCCCGCGACCAGCGCGACGCCGAGCGCCACGAGACGCCGTCGCGGGGTCACGACCTCCGCGATCCAGGCGGCAACGGCGCGGGAGCCAATGCGGGCGAGGGCGCGCCTGCTGTGGCCCGGGTCGGCGGGACCGTCGGCGTGGATGGCGGCAGCGCCGTCGGCGGTCGTGTCGTCGGCGTCCATGCGGGCCTCCCGGTCCGGGGCCGGTCGTCGGCCCCCGTCCATCCTCCCGGGAGGTCGGGCCCGGGACGGACCGTCGCGCGCCCCCTCTCCGGGGCGCGCGATCGACGCCGGGGCTCACCCGCCGGGCTGGACGGACGTCGGAGGCGGCTGGGATGCTCGCGGCATGACCGCAGCGCAGCCCTCCTCCGCGACCCCGTCCGATCCCGGCGACGACGCCGTGCGCGACGACCTCATCCGCCACCTCCGGCTCGCACGGGAGGTGCTCGTCTGGAAGCTCGACGGCCTCGGCGAGCACGACGTGCGCCGGCCGCTCGTGCCGACGGGATCCAACCTGCTCGGGCTCGTGAAGCACGCGGCGGGCGTGGAGGCCGGCTACCTCGGGTTCGTCTTCGGCCGGCCGTTCCCCGAGCAGCTGCCGTGGATGGAGGAGGACGCGCCGCCGAACGCCGACATGCGCGCCACCGCGGAGGAGTCCCGGGCCGATATCGTGGGCCTCTCCGAGCGGGTCGGCGCGCACTCCGAGGCCACGCTCCGGGCGCTGCCGCTCGACGCCGTCGGCCGCGTGCCGTGGTGGCCTGCGGAGGCCGGGCGCGTGACCGTGCAGCGGATCGCCGTGCATCTCATCGCCGAGCTCAACCGGCACGCGGGGCACGCGGACGTCCTCCGCGAGCTCGTGGACGGAGCCGCGGGGCTCCGCCCGGACAGCGGCAACCTGCCCGAGGGCGACGCCGCGTTCTGGCGGGCCGAGCACGCCGAGACCGCGCGGGTCGCGCGCGTCGCGGCGGGGCTGCCGCCGGTCGACTGACAGGGCGCCCCACCGCACGACGCACGACTAGCCGCGGGCGAACCGCAGCGTCGCGATCTCGAACGGCCTCAGGGTCAGCTCGACCCCGTCGGCGGACGGCTCCGGGACGGCGCCCTCGAGGGGCCGCTCCACGAGGTCCGTGCGGAGGGCGTCGCCGAGGCCGGCGGCCGGATCCACCCGCACGACCGTGCGCTCGCGGCCGCCGCGCGCCTCGTAGAGCCGCACGACGAGGTCGCCCGAGCGGTCCTCGGCGAGCTTGACGGCCTCGATCACGACGGCCGCGTTCGACGAGGCGACGAGCGGGTCGACGCGGTGGTCGCCACGGACCTCGCGCACCGGCAGGTTGAGCCGGTAGCCCGCGTCGGCGGCGTCGAGCACATCCGGCGCGACCCGGACCGCGGAGCGCAGAACGTGACGGCCCTGGTCCGCGTGCGGGTCGGGGAACACGGGCGCCCGGAGCAGCGACTGGCGCACGAGGGTCGCGCTGCCGCCGTCGGGGCGGGGGATCCGCGTCACGTCGTGCCCGTACGTCGCGTCGTTCGCGACCGCGACCCCGAAGCCCGGCTCGCCCACGTGCACCCAGCGGTGCGCCACCGTCTCGAAGCGCGCGGTCTCCCACGACGTGTTCGCGTGCGTCACCCGCTGCACGTGGCCGAACTGGACCTCGGACGCGGCGCGGTCGGCGTGCACGTCGAGCGGGAACGCGAGCTTGAGGAGCTTCTGCCGCTCGTGCCAGTCGACGTCGGTGACCACCTGCAGCTCGGGTTCGCCCGCCGGGAGCGTCCAGGTCTGGGTGACGCGCGAGGCGCCGAACGCGCGCTCGACCACGAGGGCCGCGCCGTCGATCCGCACGTCCGCCACCTCGGTGAGGTCGGTGCGGTTGCGGCGGTAGGCGTCGTCGATGTCCCACGCGTCCCACTGGTTCGGGGTGTCGCGGAACAGCTGCAGGAGGCCGAGGCGCTGGCCGGGGGCGACGAGGTCGCGGCCGGACGCCGCGTCGACGAGCGACGAGACGGTGCCGTCCGCGTCGACGCGCGCCCGGACGAGTCCGTTGTCGATGACCCAGCCGTCGCCGTCCGCGACGGGCGCGGGGGAGGCGGGCGCGGGATCCACGACCCCGGCCGACAGCGCGCCGACGCCGTCCGCGTCCACAGGTGCCGCGTTGAACGCGATGCGCCGGTCGCCGGTTCCCGCGAGCGCGGACTGCGCGTCCGCGACGAGCTCGCGCAGGCGGCCCTGCACGCGGGCGTGCTCGCGCTCGGCCTCCTGGTGCACCCAGGCGATGGAGGTGCCGGGCAGGATGTCGTGGAACTGCAGCAGCAG
Source organism: Clavibacter californiensis (assembly GCF_021952865.1). Classification (NCBI taxonomy): domain Bacteria; kingdom Bacillati; phylum Actinomycetota; class Actinomycetes; order Micrococcales; family Microbacteriaceae; genus Clavibacter; species Clavibacter californiensis. The sequence continues at coordinate 1,741,982 of NZ_CP040792.1, forward strand.
CACCGTGCGCCACAGGGCGTCGAGCTCGTCGTGCGGGTACTCGCCGAGGTCGCGGACCGCGGCGGTCGCGAGCCACAGCTCCGCCTCACGCAGCAGGTGCTCGCTGCGCCGGTTGCCCTGCTTCGTGCGCGCCTGCGATGTGTACGTGCCGCGGTGGAACTCGAGGTACATCTCTCCCGACCACACGTGCGGGTCCCGGATCTCGGCCTTCGCGGCGTCGAAGAACGCGAGCGGCGTGCCGAGCGTCACGCGCGGCGACCCCTCGAGATCGCGCGTGCGGTGCGCCGCCGCCGTCATCTCGCGGGTCGGCCCGCCGCCGCCGTCGCCCCAGCCGAACGGGACGATGGACGCGTTGCTCACGGCCTTCTCGGCGTGCTGCCGCTCGGCGCGCGCGAGGTCCTCCCCGGAGAGGTCGGAGTTGTAGGAGTCCACCGGCGGGAAGTGCGTGAAGACGCGGCTGCCGTCGATGCCCTCCCAGAGGAAGGTGTGGTGCGGCATCGTGTTCGTCTCGTTCCACGACTGCTTCTGCGTGAAGAAGTACTCGGCGCCGGCACCGCGCACGATCTGCGGCAGCGCGCCCGTGTAGCCGAACGAGTCGGGCAGCCACACCTCGCGGGCGTCGATCCCGAACTCCTCGAGGAAGAACCGCTTGCCGTGCACGAGCTGGCGGACCAGGGCCTCGCCGCCCGGCATGTTCGTGTCCGACTCGACCCACATCCCGCCGACGGGGACGAACCGGCCCTCGGCCACGCGCTGCCGCAGCCGCTCGAACAGCTCGGGATGGTCCTCCTTCAGCCACGCGTACTGCTGCGCGCTGGAGGCGGCGAACACGAAGTCGGGATCCTCGTCCATGAGCGCGAGCACGTTCGAGAAGGTGCGGGCGACCTTGCGTCGGGTCTCGCGCACGGGCCAGAGCCAGGCCGAGTCGATGTGCGCGTGTCCGACCGCCGTGACGCGGTGCGCGCTCGCGTGGGCGGGCGCGGCCAGCACGGCCTCGAGCGCCCTCCGGCCGGCGGGGGCGGTGCCGGCGACGTCGTCCGGATCCACCGCGTCGCACATGCGCTCGAGGGCGGCGAGGATCTCCGCGCGCCGCGACGACGCCGGATCCAGCTGGCCCATGAGCCCCTGCAGCGTCCACACGTCGCGGTCGAGCTCCCAGACGGCCTCGTCGCGCCACGCGAGGTCCATCGTGCGCAGCCGGTAGATGGAGTCGTCGCCCGCGGTGGCGGGGTCGCCGAGCGGCGTCTCGCCGTGGAAGGAGTCGCCGCCGATGTCGGGGTTCGACGCCGCCTCGATCCAGAGGTCGATGCGCGTCCCCGGCGCGGTGCCGGCACCGATCGCTTCGAGCGGCACGTAGCCGTTGTACGGCTCGATGGCCTTCACGACGCTGCCGTCGGGCCGGTGGACGAGGCCCTCGGCCTGGAAACCGGGCTGCCGGTCGCTGAAGCCGAGGTCGACGATCACCTCGAGCGCGGTGCCGTCCGCGGCCCCGTCGTCCGGCACGGTGCCGGTGATGTGGAACCACGTCGTGCCCCATGCCCTGCTCCACGGCGTGCCGACGGCGAACGGCCGGTAGTCCTGCCGCACCGCCTCGGCGAACGGCACGGGTTCGCCCGGCGCGTCCCACGCCTCGATCGCGAGCGGCATCCGTCGGCGGTGGACGTTCGGCACGAGGCGGTCGCGGACGAACCGCTCGACGCGGGCCTCGGCGAGCGCGGTGGTGGGGGGCATGGTCGTCTCCAGTCGATGGCGCGGCGGACCGCGGGCGGGTGTCTCCAGCGTGCGCCGCGCGGGCGTCGGCGTCCGGCGGCGGGTGGTGCGGTGGTGCGGATGGATGCGCCGGCCGGTCAGCCCTTCACGGCGCCGGCCAGCGCGTTGGATCCGCCGAGCGTGCGCGAGACGAGCACGTACAGCGCGATGACGGGCACGGAGTAGACGAGCGAGAACGCCGCGAGCTGGCCGTACGCGACGGAGCCGTACTGCCCGAAGAAGTTGAAGATGCTCACGGCGGCCGGCTGCTTGTCCGGGCTCAGCAGCAGGATGAAGGGCACGAAGAAGTTCCCCCACGCCTGGATGAACACGAAGATGAACACCACCGCGATCCCCGGCCGCATGAGCGGCACGACGATGTGGGTGAGCGTGCGCATCATCGACGCGCCGTCGGTCCACGCGGCCTCCTCGAGGGAGATCGGCACGGAGTCCATGAAGTTCTTCGCCATCCAGATCGCCATCGGCAGGCTCGTGGCGGCGAGGAAGAAGACCGTGCCGCCGATCGAGTCGATGAGGTCGAGCGTGACGAAGAGGCTGTAGACGGGCACCATCATGGCGGTGATGGGAAGGCATGTGCCGAACAGGATCCCGTAGAGGAACGGCTTGTTGATCCGCATCCGGTACCGCGACAGCGGGTAGGCCGCGAGGATCGCGACCACCACCGTCACGATGGCGCAGCCGCCCGAGAGCACGAGGCTGTTCATCAGCGGGATGAAGGAGATCTCGGGCGTGAGCACGGCCCGGAAGTTGTCCAGCGTGAACTCGCTCGGCACCTTCGCCGACAGCGTCGCGGACGGATCGAAGGCCGCGAGCAGGAGCCACACGAGCGGCACCGCGAAGCACAGCGCGACGAGCACCAGCACGCCGTTCGCGACAGCCCGCATCACACGTCCGCTCGGTGAGGTCATGCGGGAGCCGGGCGGTCGGGCCGCCCGCCTCGCTCGCGCCGGCCGGGTGGCGGGCGGGGTCATCGTGGTCACGGCCATGGTCAGTCCACCTCCGGGCGCAGAGCCCTGATGTAGATCACGCTGAACACCGCTCCGACGAGCAGCATGATCGTGGCGATCGCGGTGCCGAAGCCCAGCTGCGAGAACTGGAACGCCTCCTGGTAGGCGAGGATCGGCAGGGTCGAGCTGGAAGTGCCGGGGCCGCCGCCCGTCATCACGAAGATGAGGGTGAAGACCGACAGCGTCTGCAGCGTGGTGAGCATCAGGTTCGTCGAGATGCTGCGGCGGATCACCGGCAGCGTGATGAAGACGAGCCGCTGCCAGCCGGTCGCGCCGTCCACCTCGGCCGACTCGGTGATCTCCGGCGGCACCTCCTGCACGGCCGCCGCGTAGACGAGCATGGAGAAGGCGGATCCGCGCCATACGTTCGCGAGGATCACCGAGAGCAGCGGCAGTCCGTAGAGCCAGTTCGCGCCCTGGATCCCGAACCAGCCGAGGATCGTGTTGAGCGTGCCCGAGTCGTTGAAGAACGCGTACGCGGCGAATGCGGCCACGATCTCCGGCAGCACCCACGCCGCGATGACGAAGGTGCCGACGATCGCGCGGACGGCCCGGTTCCCCTGCCGCATCAGCAGAGCCAGCCCGAGGCCCACGACGTTCTGCCCGACGACCGCCGAGAAGAAGACGAACGCGAGCGTGAGGAGCACCGACTTCGGGAAGTCGGGATCCGCGAAGAGCGCCGTGTAGTTGTCGAACCCGATGAACTGCGCGCCGCCGGCTGCGTACCCGGTGAGGGACGCGTCGGTGAAGGAGCCGTAGAGGCTCGAGATCACGGGGCCGAGGAGGAACAGGGCGAGCAGGACCATGGAGGGGATCAGCGGGATGGTGCGCGCGCCGGTGCGGAGCGCGCGGGCGCGGGCCCGGCCGGGGCGGGCCGGGGGCGGCCCGCCCGCGCCCGGAGCGCCGCCGGACCCCGCCGCGCCCCGCCGGTCGGCGCTCCGCGCAGCGGCGTCGCGGCCGACCGGGACGGGGGCGATGGTGGCCACCGTCAGCCCTTCGCCTTCTGCGTCCCGTCCTCGCCGACGATGCCGACGAGGGCCTGGTCGTACGCGGCCGCGGCCTCCTCGGGCGACTGCTGGCCGGTCATCACCGACTCCATCGCCACGGTGATCGCGTTGGAGATGCGGCTGTAGTCGGTGGTCGCGGGGCGGAAGTGGGTCTTGTCGACGATCGAGGAGAAGAACTCGAACGTCGGGTTCGACGCCACGTACTCCGGGTCCTCGGCCACGTCGCTGCGGACCGCGATCTGGCTCGCCGCGATGTCGTACGACTGCGACCCGTCCTTGTCGAGCGCGTCGGCGATGAACTCGAAAGCCTTGTCGGGGGCCTTCGTCTTGGCGCCGACCGCCAGGGTCCAGCCGCCCGACATGCTGACGGCGCCTGGCGCCTGGCCGTCCTGCGTGGGCATGGGGGCCTGGCCCATCACGTCGCTCCACTCGGGCCACGGGTTCGTGCCCGTGTCGAGCCAGGTGCCGCTCAGCCACGAGCCGTCGAGGTCGATGGCGAGCTTGCCCTGGGGGATCCACTGGCCGGCGACGATGGTGCCGATGTTGGTGTCGAGCGCCTCCTCGGGCTTCGGGCCGATGCCGCCCTGGTAGACGTCGCGGATGAAGCCGAGCGAGTCCTCGAAGCCCTGCGAGCCCGTGATCCACTTGCTCGTCGAGTCGTCGTAGAGGGTGCCGGTGGGGGTTCCGTAGTGCAGCATCTCGAAGCCCTGCATCGTCGCGCCCTCGCCCTGCGGCTTGCCCGAGTAGACGTTGAGGGGGATCACGTCCGGCATCTTCTGCTTGATGGTCTTCGCCGCGTCGAGGACATCGTCCCAGGTCTTGGGCTCCCACGGGACCGGGAGGCCGGCCTTCTGGAAGAGGTCCTTGTTGTACCAGAGGGCGCGCGTGTCGGTGCCCATCGGGATCCCGTACACCTTGCCGTCCTCGCCGACGCCCGCCTGCTTGGCGGAGTCGTAGAACTTGGACCAGTCGTCCCACTTCGCGACCTGGTCGTCGAGGGGGAGGAGGTAGCCGGCGGCCGCGTCGGACTTCACCTTGAAGGTGTCCTCGTACATGACGTCCGGGGCGGTCGAGGCCGAGCGGTTCATCAGCGCGAGCTTGGTGAAGTAGTCGTCGTTCTGCGCGGCGATGGGGACGAACTCGACCTTCATGCCGGGGTTGGCGGCCTCGAAGGTCTTCGCGGTCTCCTTCATGTGGGCGTCCATCTGGGTGAAGGTGCCGAACTTCTGGTACGCGACCTTGATGGTCTTCCCGTCGTCCCCGCCGCCCGCGCCGCCCGAGCAGCCGGTGGCGAGGAGGAGGGCGGCGACGGACGCCGCCGTGATCTGGAGGATGCGGGCCCGCGTCCTGCGGCGAGGCGTTCGATTCGTCATGGTGCTCCCTTGCTCCACTGGCTCGGACGGTCGGCGTCTTCGCGGACCGTCGAGGGTTAGCCAAACGTATGGACTAATCCATGTCAAGACATCATGGTGTCGATCCGGTCACGGGCGCGGCGGGAGGACGCTCCGGCGGGAGGACGCTCCGGCGGGAGGACGGTCCGGCGGGAGGACGGTCCGGCGGCAGCGCGCGGCGGAGCGCGGGCGGCTATCCGCGGATGAGCATCGCCGACGGGCGCGGCGAGAACGCGTTGTCCAGCACGAGGCACGCGGCGCCCACTGCCGCGACGTCCTCGCCGACCGCCGACTCGACCACCCGCACGGGGTGCTTGGCGATGAGCGCGGGGGACCGCCGCACCTCCTCGGGCAGCGTCTCCAGCACCAGGCGCGCGATCGGGTGCCAGAAGGGGCCGCCGCAGACGACCTCGTCGACGTCGAGCAGGTTCACCTGGATCACGATGGCGCGCGCGAGGTGCCGGGCCGCGGCCTCCACGATCCGGCGGGCGGGCCCGTCCTCCGCGTCCGCGCGGGCCGCGAGTGCGTGGAAGGCCTCGCCGATCAGCCGCATGTCGACCGCGTCGCCGCTCGCCGCGGACTCCGCGAGCGCCGCGTCCGACACATCCCCGGCCCCGAGCACGCCGCCCTCGACGGCCTGGCGCACGAGCGCGTGCGGGGTGATCAGCTCGCCCACGCACCCGACGCGCCCGCACGTGCACCGCCTGCCGCGCGAGGCCACCATGATGTGGCCGGCGTCCCCGGCGTTGGAGCTGGCTCCCCGCACGGGCTCGCCGCCGAGCACGAGCCCGGTGCCGAAGCCCGTGCCGTAGTACACGAACGCGAGGTGGCGACGATCCCCGGGGCCGAACCAGAGCTCGGCGACGGCCGCCGCGGTCACGTCCTTCTCGAGCAGCACCGGCAGGCCGGTCGCGGTGCTGAGGGCCGAGCGCAGCGGCACGTGGCGCCAGCGGGGGAGCATCGGCGGATCCAGCACGAGGCCCGCGCCGACGTCGATGGGACCCGGCGCGGCGAGACCCACCCCGAGCACGGACTGCCGGTCGACCCCCGCGTCGGCGATGAGCCCGTCCACCAGCCGTGCCACGAGCGCCACCACCTCGTCGGGTCGGGACGCGGAGGGCGTGGGGCTGCTGACGTGCCGGAGCACCGTGCCCTCGAGGTCGAGCAGCACGGAGGTGATGACCGCGGGATCCACGTGCACGCCCACCGCGAAGCGCCCGTCGGCCACGAGGTGCAGGAGGGTGCGCGGCTTGCCCGGGCCGCGGATCACGGTGCCGCCCTCGCGCACGAGCCCCTCGTCGATCAGGCGGCGGGTCACGTTGGTGACGGTCTGCGCGCTGAGGCCCGTGCGCTCGGCGATCTCGGAGCGGCTCGCGCCCTCGGCCGCGCGGCGCACCGCATCGAGGACGACGGTGCGGTTGTAGCCGCCGATGGCGGGCAGGTTGGTGCCGCGTCGCATGGGCACCTCCTCGTGTGGGCCTGGCCCGCCGGGTGCGGACCACTCCGCAGTATCCCGGATGCGCGCGCGGCAGCAGCATCGTCCTCGGCGCCCTCGCCAGGCCGTACCACTGCCCGGGGGAGGGCGGCGACACGCCCGGCCGCGCGGACCGGAGACGGAGGAGGGTGGATGCATGACCGATCTGCTCGCGACCGCCCACGAAGCGGTTCGCACTCCTCCTTCGCCCCTGCCCGCCGCGCGCGGCCCGCTCAGCGCCGCGCTCCTCGCCGACCTCGCCGGGGGATCCTCCGCGCTGTCCCCGGCCGGATCCGACGCCGCCGTCGGCACCGCAGCCGACGCGCGCGCCATCGCCTCCGCCCCCGACCTCGCGGCGCTCGCCGCGGAGGCGCTCGCCGCGACGGACGACGTGGTCCGCGACGACGACGTCCAGCTGGCTCTGTTCTGCCTCTACGAGCTGCACCACGCCGGCCTCGAGGGGGTGGACGACGACCGCGAGTGGGACCCGCGCCTCATCGCCGTCCGAGGGATCCTCGAGCATGCCTTCGAGGCCGCCCTGCGCGACCGCGTGCCCGTCCCCGACCGCCCCGAACCCACGTCAGCCGGCGTCGCGGCCGCGCTCTTCGCGCTCACCTCGGCCGACTCCGGCCCGTCCCTCTCGCGGTTCGTCGCGCGGAAGGCGAGCCTCGAGCAGCTCCGCGAGTTCCTGGTGCAGCGCTCGATCTACACGCTCGGCGAGGCCGACCCGCACTCCTGGGCGATCCCGCGACTCCGCGGTCGCGCCAAGGCGGCGCTCGTGGAGATCCAGGCCGACGAGTACGGCGGCGGCCGGCCCGAGCGCGTCCACGCGACGATCTTCGGCGCGACCCTCCGCGGCGTCGGCCTCGACGACCGCTACGGCGCGTACCTCGACGACGTGCCCGCGATCACGTTCGCGTCGTCGAACGCCATGTCGCTGTTCGGCCTGCACCGGCGCCTCCGCGGCGCGATCGTCGGGCACCTGGCCGCGTTCGAGATGACGTCGAGCGTGCCCAGCCGCCTCTACGCGAGCGGGATCCGCCGCCTCGGCTTCGGCGACGACGTCGCCTGGTACTACGACGAGCACGTCGAGGCCGACGCCGTGCACGAGCAGATCGCGGCGCACGACCTCGCGGGCGGGCTCGTGGAGTCGGAGCCCGAGCTCCTCGACGACGTGCTGTTCGGCGCCGCCGCGTGCCTCGAGGTCGAGGGCTGGGTCGGGGCGCACGTGCTGGCGAGCTGGCAGGCCGGGCGGTCGTCGCTGCGCGAGGGGTCGACGGCCGCCGTGGTCGCCGCGTGAGCGCGACGTCCGCGGACGACGCGCCCGCGTCGGGCCGGGCGCCCGCACGATCGACCGCTCCCGAGGCCGCGCGCATCATCGCGTATCCCGACGGCCCGCTGCTCGTCCGCGGCGACTTCGAGATCGTGGACCCCGAGGGCCGCCCGATCCCGCGGACGCGCAGCACGGTCGCGCTCTGCCGCTGCGGCGTCTCGTCGATCAAGCCCTACTGCGACGGCACGCATCGACTGGTCGGCTTCCGCACGGATCCGCCCGCGCCCGCCGCGGAGTGACGGCGGCCGGTCCTGGGCGCGCGGCCTAGAGCGCGCTGCCCGGGACCGAGAACGTGTCGCACGCCGTGGGGCCGCCGGCGCGACCGGCCTCGAACCAGCGCTGACGCTGCTCGGCCGACCCGTGCGTCCAGGTGTCCGGATCCACCCCTCCGCCCGCCTTCGCCTGGATGCGGTCGTCGCCCACGGCGGCCGCGGCGTCGAGCGCGTCCGCCACCTCGGTCGCGGACACGGGCTCGAGGAACGCGGTCCCCGTGTCGTCCCGCACCTCGGCGGCCGCGCCTACCCATGCGCCCGCGTAGCAGTCGGCCTGCACCTCGAGCCGCACCGAGTCGGAGTCCGGTCCCGTCCCGCTCCGGTCGGCGCGGTCGAACGCGCCCGAGAGCTGCTGGATGTGGTGGCCCCACTCGTGCCCGACGACGTACATCTGCGCGAGCGGCCCGCCCGAGGCGCCGAAGCGCGTGCGCAGCTCGTCGAAGAAGGTGACGTCGACGAAGAGGCGCCGATCCGGCGGGCAGTAGAACGGGCCGGTGGCGCTCGTCGCCTCGCCGCATCCGGTGCTCGTCGCGGCGTCGAACAGGGAGAAGCCCGGGCTGGCGTAGGAGGCGACGCCGACCTCGGATGCCGCGGTCGTCCAGTAGGTGTCGAGCGAGTCGGCCGCGCCCGCCATCCGGCACTCGACGCTCGCGTTCGCCTCCGCGCCGGTCGTGCAGCCCTCGATCGCCTCGTCCTGCCCCTGCGACGAGTCCGCGCCGCCCGCGCCGCCGGTCCCGTCGACGAGCTGCGACAGGTCGACGCCCGTGAGCTGCTGCACGAGTATCACCGCGACCACCACCAGGAGCCCGCCGCCGCCGGCCGCGATGCCAGTCGTGCGTCCCCTGCCGCCGCGACGCCGCGTGACCTTGCTGCTGTCGATGCGGGCGTCGTCGTCGAAGGTCATGTGCCGAACCTACCCGCGGTCAGCGGGGGCGTCAGGCGAGATCAGGTCGTGTCTCGGCGACGATGTCCCGCACGCGCTCGACCGCCTCGCGCACCACGTCGTGCCCACCGCGAGGGGCCGCCTGCGCGGTGCGGGCGCGACGGAGGAACCCGTCCCAGTCGCCGCCGCCGGCCCGGAGCGGACGCGTCGACGAGAGCAGGGCCGCCCGGCGGAGCCACACGTCCGCCTCGCCCGCCCAGCGGTCGAGCGCCTGGTCGGCCCGGGCGCGCGCGGCACCGGCCAGCCGCTCGACGAGCGGGCCGATGACGTCGAGGGCGAGCGGATCCACGAGCGCGCGCAGCCGCGCGTCCCGCACGAAGCCCTCGATGCGCGTCAGGTCGCCGTTGTCGAGCGCGTCGACGTGCTCCTGGAGCAGCACGACGGCCGCGAGCCTCCGCTCGTAGACGCGCGACCGCCACAGCTCGGACGCGAGGGCGGCGGCCTCGTCCCGGGTCATGCCCGGCCGCCGCCGGCCCAGGTCGCGCACCGTCCCGCGCACGGCGCCGACGGACGCGCCCACGAACTCCAGGTCGGAGCGCAGCCGCTCCCGCTCCGCCTCGGCGCGGTACCACGCGCCCTCCCGCTCGAGGGCCGCCGCGACGAACTCGGCATCCTCGGTCATCCGGCGAGCGGCGCCGAGCCCTCGCGCCCGGTGCGGTGCACGAAGGCGCGGCCGAACTCGACCAGGACCTCCTCCGCCGTGTGCGTCGGCACCCAGCCCAGCACCTCGCGGGTGCGCGCGGTCGACATGACGGGCACGTTCGCGGCGATGTCGATCCAGCCCGGATCCGTCCGCTGAACGCGCAGCCGCCAGCTGGCCGACACGAGCGCGCGGAGCGCCGGAAGCGGCACCGTCACGACGCGCGCGTCGAGCAGGCGGCCGACGAGCGCGGGGTCGACGACCGGATCCGCCGCGACGTTGAACGCTCCCGGAGCGCGCCGCTCCACCGCGCGCCAGAACGCGTCCGCGACGTCCTCGTTGTGCACGACCTGCGAGACCAGCTCGCGGGGGAGCGGCAGCACCGGGGTGCGGGTGGCGAGGCCGAGCCAGCGGGTCGGGATCCAGCGCCCGAGGAAGAGCCCGGCGATCTCGGCCGCAGCCTCGTCGTGCATCACGAGCCCGGGCCGCATGCGCGTCACGACGATCTCCGGGTGCGCCTGCTCGAACGCGTCCATCGCGCGCTCGTTCTCGGCCTTGTGCCGGGAGTAGTGGGAGGTGTGGATCCCGCCGGTGGGCCACGTATCGTCGCGCGGCCGGTCCTTCGGCGCCGCGCTGTACGCGCCGACCGACGAGGCGACGACCACCTGCGGGACGCCCGCCTGGGCGACGGCCTCGAGCACGTGCGCCGTCCCGATGACGTTGGTGCGGTGCATCACGCGCTCGCGGTGGTTCGGCTGCAGCGCCCAGCCGAGGTGGATCACGGCGTCGGCGCCGCGCATGGTGGCGGCGAGCCCCGAGACCGCGCCCGCCGCACCGATGTCGGCGAGGCGCCAGGTGACCGCGGAGTACGGCTCGAGGGAGGCGTCGGGCATGCGCCGGGCGACGCCCACGATCTCGGCGCCTGCGGCGTGGAGGCGGCGCAGCACCCCGGTGCCGAGGTTCCCGGTCGCTCCGATGACGACGACGCGCATGCTGATCCTCTCCTGCGGACGGGACCCGTCGGGTCGGCTGATCCGCGGGTCCCCTCCATCATGCTCGCCGTCGCGCGCCGCCGAGCTGGCGAGCTGGTCGCGGCGGGCGGACGCTCAGCGGTCGACGGCCTCGATGAGCGATCCCTGCGCGAACGTCAGCCAGTCGTACAGGCTCGCGCTCTCCTGCGGCGCGCGGTCGCGCCAGCCGTCCGCCTCGTCGATGCGCAGCGGCACGGAGATCGCGAGCCGGAGGTCGTTGAGGGTGCGGAGCCAGGCCTGCGCGCCCGTCGGATCCAGCACCACGAGCAGCCCGCGCCGGCCGGCCCCGCGCGCGTCGGCCTCCGCCAGCGTCGCCTCCACCGCGGTCGCGTTCGCGGCCTTCGCGTCGCTGAGGTCCGACGCCGTGAAGCGCCGGAACTCGGCGGACGCCTCGGCGTCGTCCGGGTACGCGTCGGGCAGCAGGCGCGCGACGACGGGGGAGGGGGCGGCGCCGTCCGTGGCGCCGCCGGGCGAGGCGCCCTCGTCCAGGATCCCGCGGAGCTCGCCGAGCAGGCCGCGCAGCATGGCGACCTCGTGCGGCTCGAGGTGCGCGGCGACCGTGCCGTCGGGGCGCGCGCGGAAGGCCCTCACGCGTCCACCCGCTCGAGCGTGGCCCACAGGCCGTAGCCGTGCATCGCCAGGACGTGGCGCTCGATCTCCTCGCGGATCCCCGTGGCGACGACCGCCCGGCCGTCCTCGTGCACGCGGAGCATGAGCTCGTCGGCGCGCTCGCGGGGGAAGCCGAAGTAGCTGCGGAACACGTACGAGACGTAGGTCATGAGGTTGACGGGGTCGTTCCAGACCACGCAGCTCCAGACAGGCGGGGTCGACGCGCGCTCGAGCAGGCTGGTGTCGGATCCCGTGCGGGTCCCCGAGCCGGGGTCGCCCGCGGGCGGGTCGGCGGCGCGGCGAGCGGCGGGGAGGAGGCGGGAGGCCCGCGCGTCCGCGGTGGTCGTGGTCATCGCGCTCCTGTGGGGTAGTCCCGGCGGGCGGCCGGAGCATCCATCCTCCCTCGCCGCGCGGGTCGCCGGAGACCGCGGTCGCCGGCGCGTCATGCGCCGGGCCGCACGAGCCCGCAGTCGTAGGCGAGGATCACTGCCTGCACGCGATCCCGCACCTCGAGCTTGGCGAGCACCCGGCCCACGTGCGTCTTCACCGTCGACTCCGACAGGTACAGGCGTCCGGCGATCTCCTGGTTGGTGAGCCCCTCGGCCAGCGCCGTGAGCACCTCCAGCTCGCGCGCGGTCAGCGGTCGCAGGCGTGGATCGGCGGCGCCCTCGCCCGTGCCGGCCGCTCCGCCGGTCGCGGGCATCGTCGGACCGAGCAGCTCGATCATGCGCCGGGTGACCCGGGGCGAGATGGCGGCGTCGCCGTCGGCGACCGCGCGGATCGCCTCCATCAGGTGCTCCGGCCGGGTGTCCTTCACCAGGAACCCGCTCGCGCCGGCGCGCAGCCCGGCGAACGCGTACTCGTCGAGGTCGAACGTGGTCAGCACGATGACGCGCGTCGCCGGGTGGCGGGCGACGATCTCGGCGGTGGCGTCGATGCCGTCCATCCCGGGCATCCGCACGTCCATGAGCACGATGTCGGGGGCGAGGGTGCCCGTGCGCTCCACGGCCGCGCGGCCGTCGGCGGCCTCGCCCACCACCTCGATCCCGGGCTCGGCGTCGAGCACCATGCGGAAGCCCATGCGCACGAGCGCCTGGTCGTCCACGATGAGCACGCGGACGGGGGTGATGCTGTCGGTCATCGGTCCTCCTGGAGGCGGGGGCTGTAGGTGGGTCCGGGGGCACGGGTCGCGTCGCCCGGTCGCACGTCGTGGAGCCCGCTGGGCATGGTGGCCAGCACGCGCCAGCCGCCGCCATCGCGTCGTCCGGCGGTCGCGCTGCCGCCGTACACCGCCATGCGCTCCGCGACGCCCACGAGGCCGCGGCCGCTGCCGGGGACGGGCGGCACGACGGGTCCCGTGAGGTCGTCGTCCGTGACCTCGACGATGATCTCCTCCGGACGGTGGTCGAGCTTCACCTCGACCCGGTCGGCGTTCGGCGCGTACCTGAGCACGTTGGTCAGCGACTCCTGCACGACGCGGAAGACGGCCAGCTGCCGTCCCGGGTCGTCGGGCGGCGTGCCCGTGCTGGTGAAGCGCACCGGGAGGCCGGTGGAGCGGAACGAGTCGACCAGGGCGGCGAGGTCGGCGTGCCCGGGTTGGGGAGCTCGGAGCGACGGCGGGGCGGCGTCGCCCGTGCCGGGCTCCTCGGCGAGGACGCCCAGCATGCGGCGCATCTCGGACAGGGAGGTGCGACCGGTCTCGGCGACCTCGCGCATCGCGTCGCGGGCGAGCTCCGGTCGGGCGACGGCGCTCGCGGCCGCCCCGTCGGCGAGGGTCACCATGACCGTGATCCCGTGGGCGACGATGTCGTGAATCTCGCGCGCGATCCGCGTCCGTTCCGCCGCGGTGGCGAGCCGCGCCTGCTGGTCGCGCTCGCGGGCGAGCTGCATGGCGAGGTCCCGCAGCGCCTCGACGTAGCGCTTGCGCCCGCCCACGTTGATCCCGATGAGCGTCGCGATGAGCGGGAGGATCAGGTTGATGAGGAGCATGGAGGCGATCGACAGGGCCATGGGGCCCTCGCCCGCCGTCGCCGGCGCGACGACCGCGATGAGGACGGCGACGCCGCCGAACCCGATCCACGCGTGCCGGGCCGACCCGTAGACGGCCAGCGCGTAGAGCGCGAGCGGGACGGCCCCGCCGTCGAAGGCGCCGGACACGAGGGCGCCCGCGGCGGCCGCCGCCCCCGAGACGGCGAGGACCATGACGGGTCGGCTGCGTCGGAACATGAGGGCGACGCCCGTCAGGACGCTGAACGCCGCCAGCGCCAGGCCGCCGGCGAGGCCGGGGGATCTGCTCCCGACGACGGGAGCCGCGCTCACCGACAGCAGGGTGAACGCGATGGCGATGACCGCGTCGACCGCTCGCGGGTGCCGGGCCATCCAGCCGCGGAAGGCGCCCGGCGGGGTGGGCAGGCGGACGCCGTCGGGCGCGGCGGTGTCCGCCGCGCCCGACGGCGCCCTCCGTCCCGCGTCGATCAGGCGTCCCGCTTCCGGGCGAGGACCATCGCGGGCACCAGGATCACGGCGACCCACCCGAGCATGACGAGCAGCGCCTGCCAGAACTCGAGCTCACCGGGCGCTCCCGTGGCCATGCTGTAGAGCCGGTTGCCGGCGCTCAGGGGGAAGTACGGCGCGAGATCCGCGACCCAGTCGAGCACGCCGCCGAGCAGCTGGCCGACGATCGGCACGACGAGCACGAGGCCGACGAGGGCGCCGATCCCCGCCGCGCCGTTGCGCAGCAGCAGTCCGAAGCCGAAGCCCATCAGGCCGATGAGCACGACGAAGAGCACGCCGCCGAGGGCCGCGAGCAGGAAGTCGCCGTCCAGCACGTCGACCTCGGCGCCGGCGGACGCGAAGTACCCGCGGGCGATGAGGAGCGCGGCGGCCACCGCGATCGCGGTGATGACGAACGTCACCACCGTGTAGACGATCGCCTTCGCGGCGACGACGCCCAGGCGGCGCGGCGCGGCGCTGAAGGACGAGCGGATCATTCCGGTCGAGTACTCGCCGCTGATCACCAGCACGCCGAGCACGCCGGCGACGAGCATCGACAGGGTGACGCCGCTGAGGCCCACCTGGAGGAGCAGGTCCGTCGCGGGGACTCCGGGGAGGGACAGCTGCGTCCGGAGCTGGTCCACGACGAACGGCGTGAAGAGCGCCGAGAAGCCGGCGAGCAGGAGGAAGACGAGCGCGAAGCACCAGACGGTGGACCGCAGCGTCCGGAGCTTGATCCACTCGGAGCGCATCAGGCGGGAGAGCGTGGGCCGACCCGTGGACACCGGTGCGGGCGCGTAGGTCGTGCTGGTGGCGGTCATCGTGCGATCTCCTGCTCGGTCGTGCCGACTGCGGCGCTGTGGTACTCGACGTCGCCCTGCGTGAGCGACAGGTAGGCGTCCTCGAGGGACGCGGTGACGGGCGTGAGCTCGTGCAGCACGACACCCGCGGACATCGCCGCGTCGCCGACCTGCGCGGCCGTGAGGCCGGTGATCTCGATCACGTCGCGCTCGACGCTGGTGACCACGACGTCCGGCCGCGCCACCGCCTGGCCGAGCTGGTCGGCGTGCGGGGAGCGGACGCGGACGAGGCCGCTCGTGGCCCCCGCGACGACCGCCGCGACGGGCGCGTCGGCGAGC
Organism: Clavibacter californiensis; assembly: GCF_021952865.1. Classification (NCBI taxonomy): domain Bacteria; kingdom Bacillati; phylum Actinomycetota; class Actinomycetes; order Micrococcales; family Microbacteriaceae; genus Clavibacter; species Clavibacter californiensis. The sequence continues at coordinate 1,757,091 of NZ_CP040792.1, forward strand.
ACGCGACCTCGCCCGAGGACGATGAGGTGGTCGGCCGTCTGCGCCATCTCGCTCATGAGGTGCGAGGAGAGGAGGACGGTGCGTCCCTGGCCGGCGAGGTAGCGGGTGATGTTGCGCACCCACATGACGCCCTCGGGGTCGAGGCCGTTGACGGGCTCGTCGAGGATCAGCGTGCGCGGGTCCCCGAGGAGGGCGACGGCGATGCCGAGGCGCTGTCCCATGCCGAGGGAGAAGCCGCCGACGCGCTTCTTGGCGACCGGCTGCAGGCCCGTCATCTCGATGACCTCGTCCACCCGCGAGCGCGGGATCCCGTGCGTGGCCGCCATCGCGAGCAGGTGGTTGTAGGCGGAGCGGCCCGTGTGGACGGCCTTGGCGTCGAGGAGCGCGCCGACCTCGTGGAGCGGGGCCTGGAGGTCGCGGTAGGGGCGGCCGTTGACGGTCACCGTGCCGGACGTGGGGCGGTCGAGACCCACGATCATGCGCATCGTGGTGGACTTGCCGGCGCCGTTCGGACCGAGGAATCCGGTCACCATGCCCGGCTGGACGGTGAAGCTCACGCCGTCCACGGCGGTCTTCGCGCCGTAGCGCTTGGTCAGGTTCTCAGCGACGATCATGCGCGCTGCCTCCTCAGGGTGGGTGCGCGGGCCCAGCGCCCGCGGAAGCAACGTTAGGGGCGGGGCCGTCGGGGCGGCGTCCCCCCTCCGGCCCCCGTCTCGCGCAGGAGGCTGGTACCAGGGTGCCGGCTCAGGCGGTCCCTGCCGCTAGCGCGCCGAGCCGCCTCGCCGCCTCCTCGAGGACGTCGATCCGCTTGCAGAAGGCGAACCGCACGAGGGACGCGTGCTCCGCGGCGAGCGGCGCATGGCAGAAGGCGGACAGCGGCACGCCGACGACGCCGGCCAGCTGCGGGAGGCGCAGGCACAGCTCGCGGGCGTCGGGGAAGCCGAGCGGGGCCGCGTCCGCGACGATGAAGTACCCGGCGGCGGGCAGGTGGATCCGGAAGCCCGCCGCGGTCAGGCCCGCCGCGAGGACGTCGCGCTTCCACCCGAGGTCGTCCGCGATCTCCTCGTACACCGCGTCGGGCAGCGCGAGGCCGGTCGCGATGGCGGGCTGGAACGGCGCCCCGTTCACGAAGGTCAGGAACTGCTTCACCGCGAGGATCGCCGACACGAGCGGGGCGGGCGCGGTCAGCCAGCCGACCTTCCACCCCGTGGTGCGGAACGTCTTGCCGCCCGAGGAGATCGTCACCGTGCGCTCGCGCGCCCCGGGCAGCGTCGCGACGGGCACGTGGGGTGCGTCGAAGACGAGGTGCTCGTAGACCTCGTCCGTGACGATCACCGCGTCGTGCGCGACGGCGAGCTCGACCACGAGCTCCCGCACCTCGCGGCTGAGCACCGTGCCGGTGGGGTTGTGCGGGTCGTTGAGGAGGATCACGCGGGTGCGGTCGGTGATGACCCGGCGGAGGTCGTCGAGCTGGGGCTGGAAGTCGGGGGCGCGCAGCGGCACGGTCCGGTGGATCCCGCGGGCCAGCGAGATGAGCGCCCCGTACGCGTCGTAGAACGGCTCGAGCGTCACGACCTCGTCGCCCTCCTCGACCAGCGCGAGCAACGTGGCGGAGAGGGCCTCGGTCGCGCCGGCGGTGACGAGGACCTCCGTATCCGGATCCACGGCGAGACCGTAGAAGCGCGCCTGGTGCGCAGCGATCGCCGACCGCAGCTCCGGCGTGCCGCGCCCCGGCGGGTACTGGTTCATGCCGGCCGAGATCGCGGCACGGGCGGCCTCGAGCACCTCGCGGGGCCCGTCCTCGTCGGGGAACCCCTGACCGAGGTTGATCGCGCCGGTCGCCGCGGCCAGCGCGCTCATCTCCGCGAACACGGTGGTGCCCGGCATCCCGTCCGGCGTCAGCAGCATCGCCCCACGGGCCGCGCGCACCCACGCGCCGGGAATCGTCATGGGCCCATCATCCCGCGCGCTCGTCCTCCACAGGCGGCAGCGCCGTACGCGCCCGGCATGGTGTGGAGCGACCACGTCCGCCTTCCGCGACCCCCGCTACCTTTCCTGGACCCGCGACGCACGGCGCACGAGCGCCTGCTCCCGCGCGGGATCCGCACCGCCCAGGGGAGACGAACGTGAACGACCGACCGCGCATCCCGCTGCGACGAGGGGGAGCGGTCGCCGTCTCGGTGGCCGTCCTCGCCACCTTCCACTTGCTCACCGGATGCGCCCCCTCCTCGCCCCCAGCACCCACGCCCGCCCCGACCCCGTCCCTCACGCAGGAGCAGCAGGACGAGGGCACGTTCCAAGATCTGTTCACGCGCTTCGTCGGGATCGATCTCAGTCGCGAGACCGAGGGCGATTTGACCCCGTTGCTCACGGGGTCGGCGCTTCAAGGAGAACTCGACTCGCTCAAGTACAGCGCGGACAACCATCAGAAGGTCATCGGCAAGGCGACGGCCAGAGGCTTCCGAGTCACGGATCGAGGGGCAGACACAGAGGGGTCGGAGTACATGACTGCACAGGCCTGCCTCGACATCAGCGGGACGAGGACAGTGGATGAACAGGGCAATGATGTGACGCCGCAACGTGATGCTGCCGTGGCTCTCCAGATGAAGGCAGTCAAGATCGCCGACGGTTCGTGGCGCATCAGTGACTCGGTCCGCAACGAGGACACCCGCGCATGTGGGTGAGATGCGCACTCGTGGTGATCGTCGCGTCGGTGGTCACCGTTCTCGACCCGGCGTCGGTGAGCCAAGCGGCGGAGGGGTACTGCGGCATCGGATACGCGCGCTCGCCGAGCTGCTCATCCGGCGCCGTCGGCAACGGCGAGGTGCAAATCCGCGCGGAGACGACCACGGAAGGCCAGGCCTCGCCCGGCACCCCAAATCACTCTGAACTGCCCGCGATCACCGTCGTGAGTCCGCAGGCGCCGTCTCCGGTGCCGCGGGGGCGGATGGCGGCGGATGTGGATGTGCCGTGCGCTCCGAGTGCGCGTCTGTCGGGTGGATCTCTCTGTTCGGATGGGCAGCATGCGTTCCTGCCGCCGGCGAAGGCGCCGACCAAGCCGGCGGATCCGGCCCCGCCCGCGCCGGCGGCTCCGGGGGTGTCGTTGGCGGATGTGGCGCAGTTCGTGCCGCGGGATGCGTCGATCCGGTCGCAGCCGAACGGGTGGGCGATCGTGGGGGCGCCGGTGAACCTGTTCACCGACGCGATGCCGCAGGTGGTCGACGGCCAGTTGCTGGGTCGTCCGGCGCAGGTGCGGTTCGTGCCGGTGTCGTTCGTGTGGGATCACGGCGACGGGACCAGTACGACGGTGGTGGGGCCCGGTGCGTCGTGGAAGGCGTTGGGGCAGCAGGACTTCACGCCGACGGACACGAGTCACGTGTACGAGTCCATCGGTGCCCGGCAGGTGTCGTTGACGATCGCGTATTCGCCCGCCTACCGGTTCGACGGGGGTGGCTGGCAGCAGATCCCGGGGACGTTGCCGGTGCAGGTCGGGCCGGTGACGATCCGTGTCCTGCAGGGGTCGACGGTGCTGGTGGGTGGTGCGTGCGGGGAGCGGGACGCCGGACCCGGATGCCCGTGAGCTGCATCGGACCGCGCGCGGGATCTGGGGCGGCGAGTCCCACGGCGTGACCGGCGGCAGGAACACCGTCGCCGCGTACGCTCGAACCAGCTCGTGAGCTGAGCGTGTCCGGTCCCGAGCCGCCCGTGCCTGCCGAGGTCCGGCGAAGGTGCCCTGTCAGGGCGACCATAGGGAACGCCCAGACTCGCCCTGAATGCTGGCACGACCTGAGAGGAGCACCACCGATGACCGACAGAAGCCACGGCGACGACGAGCACGAGGGCGGCCGCGAGGCAGCCGGCCGAGCCGAGGGCTCCTCGACGGGTGCGACGTCGTCCGATGCCCCTCAGTCGCGCGACGAAGGATCGGCCTGGCCGGCGCCCGCCGGCCCCGCGGCCGCGTCCCATCCCGCGCCGACCGCGCCGACCGCGCCGACCACGTCGGATCAGCAGGACACCCTCGCCTACGGAACGGCAGCATCGACCGACCACGCGGCGCCCGCGCCTCTCGGTGGCGCTGCGGCGGCGGGATCCGAGCAGGTCGGCGACACCACGACCGCTCCTCCCAAGAAGAAGCCGAACAAGGCACTGCCCCTCGTCGCCATGCTGGCCGTCGGGGCACTCATCGGCGGTGCCGCAGGCGGTCTCACCACCTGGGCCATCGCACACGACGACGTCTCGACCCAGTCGGTCAGCCAGTCGCCCGCGAACATCACGGTCAACGACCCGGACAACGCGACGCCCATCACGGCCGTCGCCGCCAAGGTGTCCGGCTCGGTCGTCACCATCGAGGTGGCCGGTGCGCAGGCCGGCGGCACGGGCTCGGGGGTGGTGCTCTCCAGCGACGGCTACATCCTCACCAACACCCACGTGGTGACGCTCGACGGCCAGACCGGCGACGCCACCATCCAGGTGAAGACCGCGGACGGGGCCCTCTACACGGCGAAGCTCGTCGGCACGGATCCCGTCGTCGACCTCGCCGTCATCAAGCTCGACAACGCGAGCGGTCTCACGCCCATCGAGTTCGCCGACTCGTCGAAGCTCAACGTCGGCGACACCGCCATCGCCATCGGTGCCCCTCTGGGGCTCTCCGGCACCGTCACCGACGGCATCGTCAGCGCCCTCGACCGGAGCATCCAGGTCGCGTCATCGGCGGCCCCGGCGACACCGGGCGACGGCAGCCAGAGCGACGAGACGCCGTTCAACTTCTGGCCCTTCGGAAACGAGGGCCAGGGTGGCCAGGGCGGTTCCGGCGGCGAGGGTGGCCAGGGCGGTTCCGGTGCTCAGGGCCAGGCCTCGGCGAACATCAACCTCGCGGTGATCCAGACCGACGCGGCCATCAACCCCGGCAACTCGGGCGGTGCGCTCCTCGACGGCGACGGCAAGCTCATCGGCGTCAACGTCGCCATCGCGAACGCGGGCGGCACCAGCTCCACCGCCGGCAGCATCGGCGTCGGCTTCGCCATCCCGTCGAACCTCGCGAAGCGCGTCGGTCAGGAGATCATCCAGAACGGCAAGGCGTCCCACGGTCTCCTCGGGGCGAGCGTCCGCGACGTCGCCAGCGGCGACTCGACCACCCCGGTCGGCGGCGCCTTCATCGCCGAGGTCCAGAGCGGTGGCGCGGCGGCTTCTGCGGGGCTGAAGCAGGGGGACATCGTGACCGCCATCGGCAGCATCCCGATCAGCAAGGCCAGCGACCTCACGGCTCAGGTGCGAGCCCTCGCCGGCGGCAGCGCCGCGGAGCTCACCGTCATCCGCGGTGGGCAGAAGCAGAAGGTGGACGTCACGCTCGGCACGCTGGAGCAGTAGCGAGGGGCGTCACAAGGGGCGGATCGGCTGGCGCCGGTCCGCCCCTCGTCGTCCTCGACCGGCGGGCGGCCGCCGGGGAGGCTGGTAAACTCCTGCGAGGCTCGGCCCCCCCACAGGCCCCGGCCGCACCTCCCTCAAGAGATCGGCTCAGATGGCGCACCACCCGCGACGAGATCCCGTCGCCGGCAGCCCCGGCGATCTCCCCGCCGTCTCGTACGTCATGCCGATCCTCAACGAGGCGGCCCATGTCCGCGCCGCCGTCGACAGCATGATGCGGCAAGACTACGCCGGCGACTTCGAGGTCGTCCTGGCCCTCGGTCCGAGCACAGACGGCACCACCGAGGTCGTCCGCGAGATGGCCCGGGCCGATCCGCGGATCACGAGCGTCGACAACCCCACGGGTTCCACGCCCGGCGGCCTCAATGCGGCCATCCGCGCCACGCGCCACCCCATCGTGATCCGCGTCGACGCTCACTCGCTCCTGCCGCGCGACTACACGCGCATCGCCGTCGAGACCCTGCAGGCGACCGGCGCCGACAACGTCGGCGGTCTCATGTCGGCCGAGGGGCGCACGCCGTTCGAGAAGGCCGTCGCCCGCGCGTACGGCGCCCGGGTCGGGCTCGGCGGCACCGCGCATCACGTGGGCGGCAAGGAGGGGCCGGCGGAGACCGCATACCTCGGCGCCTTCCGTCGCGAGCGTCTCGTGGAGGTAGGGCTCTTCGACGAGGGCGTGCGACGCGGCCAGGACTGGGAGCTCAACCGGCGGCTCCGCCAGAGCGGCGGACTCGTGTGGTTCACGCCGAGGATGAAGGTCACCTACCGTCCGCGCTCCACGTTCCGCTCGCTCATCCGCCAGTTCTTCGCCACCGGCCTGTGGCGCGGGGAGCTCGCGCGGCGCTACACGCGGCAGAACTCCGTGCGGTACTTCGTGCCCCCGGTCGCGGTCGCCGGAGTGGCCGCGGGGCTCCTCGTCGGCACCGCGGGCCTCGTCGGCGCGGCGCTGGGGATGCCTGGCCTGCGCCGGCTCGTCGGCGCCTTCGTCGTGCCCGGCGTCTACGCCGGCTTCGTGCTGGTGAGCGCGGTCTCGGTCGCCTCGCGGGACGGCGCCGCGACGATGCTGCGCTTCGCGGCGGTCCTCCCGTCCATCCACTTCAGCTGGGGCACCGGGTTCGTGCTCGGCTTCCTCGAGCTCACCGACGACCTCGACGGGCACACCGGCCGATGAGCGCCTCTCACGGCACCGGCGAGCGCGGCCTGCCCACCTCCATCGCCGAGCTCCGCCGCGTGACGCAGCCGCCCGAGGTGCGACTCCGCGCGAACGCCGAGCACTGGACGGCGCACCTGTACCTGCGCGACCTCTCGCCGTACCTGACATGGTTGCTGCTGCGGACGAGGATCAGCGCGAACGGGGTCACCGTCGTCATGATCCTCACGGGGTGGGCGGCCGCCGCCGCGCTCCTCATCCCCGGCATCGCGGGGGCCGCCCTCGCGCTGGTCCTCGGCCAGCTGCAGATGCTGGTGGACTGCTGCGACGGCGAGGTGGCGCGCTGGCGGCGCACGTCGTCGCCGGTCGGCCACTTCCTCGACGCCGTCGGGCACTACTCCACCGAGACGCTGATCGCGCTCGCCCTCGGGATACGCGCCGCCGCCTACCCCTTCGAGGCGCCGGTCGATCTGCCGTGGACGACCCTCGCGTTCGCCCTGGCGCTCGTGATCGTGCTGAACAAGGCGCTGAACGACATGGTCCGCGTCGCGCGGGCGTCGGCCGACCTGCCCAAGGCTCCTGTCGGCGCCGGCACGGTCGCGTCACAGCACTCCCTGATCGCCACGGCTCGCCGTGTCGTGCGGTTCCTGCCGTTCCACCGGATGTTCCACTCGGTGGAGCTCACCATCGTGACCTTCGTCGTCGCGGTGATCGGCCTCGTCGCGGGTCAGCCGGAGACCGACCGGGTGTACCTCGTCGTCCTGGTGCCGCTCGCGGTGCTGGCGCTCGTCGGGCACTTCGTCATGATCGTCACCTCGCGTCGGCTGACGTCCGCGTGACGGTCGCCGTCCCGCGCGTCGGCGTCGTCGTCCTCAGCCAGGGGCGGCGGCCGGAGGGGCTGGCGGCGTCGCTCGCCTCGGTGCTGCGGCAGCAGGGCGTCGCGCTCGACGTCGTCGTGGTGGGCAACGGCTGGGATCCCGTGGGCCTGCCCGACGGCGTGCGGGGCCTGCACCTGCCCGAGAACCTGGGCATCCCCGCAGGGCGCAACGCCGGGGTCCCGCTCGTCGCCGGCGAGACGCTGTTCTTCCTCGACGACGACGAGACCGTGCCGAGCGCGGCGTTCCTCGCGGACTCCCTCGAGCTGATGCGGACGACGGGTGACATCGCGCTCATCCAGCCGCGGATCATCGACCCGACCGGTGCCGCCACGCCCCGCCGCTGGATCCCGCGCATCCGCAAGGGCGATCCCGCGAGCTCGAGCGCGGTCATGTCCGTGCTGGAGGGCGCCGTCGTCGTCCGCCGCGACGCGTTCGAGGCCGCTGGCGGCTGGGCGGGGGAGTTCTTCTACGCCCACGAGGGGATCGAGCTCGCATGGCGGATCTGGGATCAGGGGCTCCGCGCCTGGTACGCGGGCGCCCTCGTCGCCCATCACCCCGCCGTCGCCCCCACCCGGCATGCGGAGTACCACCGCCTGAACGCGCGCAACCGGGTCTGGCTCGCGCGACGCAACCTGCCGCTGCCGCTCGTGCCCGTGTACGTCGGGTCGTGGACGGCGGTGCAGCTGATCCGCAGCGTGCGCAACCGGGACGGCCTCGGCACCTGGCTGCGCGGCTGGCGCGAGGGGTGGACGACGTCGCCCGGGCCGCGTCGTCCGATGTCGTGGAGGACCGTCGTCCGCATGACGCGCGCGGGCAGGCCGCCCGTCATCTGATCGTGATCCGACCCCGCTCGGTCACGATCGCACACCGTTCCGCGCCCCCGGCCGGGGCGCGTCCGGAGGCACCCGGAGCGCTGGCTACGGTGGACGCATGGGTCTCCTGAACGACGCTCGCCTCGGCGTGCGCGCTGTCCGCTCGCTGGTCCAGCAGCGCAGTGCGCGCGGGACCCTCCAGCGCAAGCTCGCGCTCCGTGCCCCCTCGCCCCGAGGCGAGTACCGCGTCGCCGTGTACTTCGCCGACTCGGCCGTGAACATGTACCAGATCCGCCAGTGGTACCGGCCGCTCGTGGAGCTGGCCCGCACGCATCCGGTCGTCATCCTGAGCCGCCACCCGAGCGGGGCGAACGCGCTCCTCGACGAGAGCCCCCTCCCGGTGGAGTACGTGCGCCGCGTCGCGGACCTCGAGCGGGTCATCGCGGAGCAGGACATCCGCGTCGTCCTCTACGTCAACCAGAACACCCGGAACTTCCAGATGATGCGGTACGGACGCCGCTGGCATGTCTTCGTCAACCATGGCGAGTCCGACAAGATGTACATGACCACCAACCAGTTCAAGGCGTACGACTACAGCCTCATCGCGGGCGACGCCGCCCGCGCCCGGCTCGGCAAGGTCCTCTGGGACTACGACCTCGACCGCCGCGCGATCCCCATCGGCCGTCCGCAGGCGGATCACTACGCCGGTGAGCTGCCCTACGCGCCCGACGACCGCACGGTCGTGCTCTACGCGCCCACGTGGGAGGGGGACCGCGCCGCCGCCGCGTACGGATCCCTCGCGTCCCATGGCGTGCCGCTGGTGCGTGACCTCATCGCGACCGGGCGGCATAGGGTGGTCTACCGGCCGCACCCGCGGTCGGGTGTCGTCGATCCCGGATACGCGCGCGCGAACCGGGAGATCGCCGCGATGCTCGAGCGGGCGAACGCGCAGGATCCCTCGGCGCAGCACGTCGTCGACCGCTCGCGCGAGCTCGCCTGGCAGCTGTCCGCCGCCGACCTCGCCATCGTCGACATCTCCGCGATGGTCTACGACCGCCTCGCGGCGGGACGCCCGCTGATGGTGACGCGGCCGGTCCGGCCGGAGGCCCAGATCGACACCGACGGCTACCTCTCCGACTGCGAGTGGCTGACGGCGGATGACGCGTGCGACATCGTCACCCGGCTGGACGCGCTGCAGCACGACGCGGCCGCGGATCGCCGGCTCGCAGCGTGGGTCCGCCACTACTTCGGCGACACCTCTCCCGGCGCGGCGACCGCGCGCTTCCACGGGGCGATCGACCACCTCATGGGGGAGTGGGAGCGGCACGCGGCTCTGCACGCCCGGGACGGCGGCGACGGCCCGCCGTCCGACGACCAGGTCGACGACGAGGACGAGGACGCCTGAGGCTCGGCGGGATCGAGCGACGAGGCCCACCTGCCTGCGGGCTGCGTCAGCCCTTCGCGGCCTTCTTCTCGGCGACGCGGATCACGCGCGGCTTCTTCTCCGGCACCGCCAGCTCCTCGGGGAATCCGGCCGGAGCGGGGCCGAAGGCCTGACGGGAGCTCGCGACGATCTTCCCGCCCAGCATCCGGTTGCCGGCGCCGCCGACGACCGCCCCGATGCCGAACGGCACCGCCCGGCCGATGGCGCTCGCGCTCTGGTTCACCACGAATCGCTTGATGAAGGCGCGCTTGATGCGGTCCGCGATGGGTCCGATCGCGAACGAGGGCAGGCCAGAGGTGATGGCGCGGCCCCAGTTGGCGTTCCGGTCGACGGGCTGGCCGGAGAACTGGCCCGTGAACTGCTGGATGACCTGCGCACCCGGAGCGCCGAGCATCATCGTCATGACGAGGGCCCTGGCACGGGCCGGGTCCTCGACGGTGATGCCGTGCACCTCGGTGATCGACTGCGCGAACAGGGCGCTCGCCTCGAGGAAGCCGGCCGTCTCCACGCCCGTGAGCGCGAGGGACACGCCGGTGCCGACGCCGGGGATCACGGCGCTCGCCCCCACGGCGGCACCGCCCGCGGTGACGGCGGCGAGGAAGCGCTTCTCCAGGATCGCGATGATGCGGTCGGGTGAGGCGTCGGGGTGGCGGGCGCGGATCGAGCGGATGTGGGCGAGCACGACGGGGCGCTGCACGGACAGGAGACGATCGATGCCGGTTGCCACGGTCGGGTCGAGCTCGGAGGCGTCCTTCATGCTGCGAGCCTACGCGCGGCACCTGTGCCGTTCGTCCCCTCGTCGTCCACCGGATGGAGGCGCGCCTGACCCGCCTATCCGCGGAGGCACAGGCACAAGCGCATGGGGCGTCGCCGCTCTGGTCATTCCTCCATGTGACGGATAAGCATGTGCCATGGTCACCACCGTCTCCGACGCCGCCGCCGAGTTCGGCTCCCGCGTGCGCGAGCAGCGCCAGCGCATCGGCATCAGCCAGGAGACGCTCGCGGAGCTCTCCGGCATCCACTGGACGGCCCTCGGCAAGATCGAGCGCGGCCAACGCAACCCGAGCCTGCGCAACATCATCAAGATCGCGAGCGGGCTCGACGTGGATGCGGGGCTCCTCGTGACGGGCCTCACGGCCGACATGCTGCCGCAGGACGACGGCGACTCGCCCGCCGAGCTGATCCGTCTGGAGCGCGAGCGGGACCGACGCGGGACCACGCCCGTCAGAAGCTGACCCGCCACAGGTACTCGCCCCCGTCCGGTCGGAACCAGCGCACCACGAGGATCGTGTCGAGCGCCAGGTCGTCGCCGCGGATCGTGGTGGACAGGCGCTCTCCCGGCCGCACCGTGACGGGCGCGCGCGACAGCAGGGTGCCCGACCCGAGCAGGTGCAGCGAGATGGCGTGCAGCACCTCCTCACCGACGTTGACCAGCGCGAAGCGCGGCCGCTCGAGCGTGCGGTCGAAGTGCCAGGGCACGCGGTACGCGGGCTCGGGATCGGGGCGGATGGGCAGGGGCGGGACCGGTCGCAGCATGCGTGCACGGTAGGGGCGGCGTGCGACGTGCGGGGTCGCGGGCCTGTGGAAGGGCAGGGCTGGGGAGGAGGGGAGCGCCTCGGCCTATGCGCCGGTCGGAGCCGGCGGGTTGTGGTCGGCGTTGTAGGCGTCCATGACCTCGTCGATGGGGCCGTCGAGCACGAGGGCGCCCTTGTCGAGGTACAGCCCGCGCGTGCAGAAGCGGCGGAGGTCGCGCTCGTTGTGCGAGACGAAGAACAGCGTGCGTCCCTCCGCGAGCATCTCCTCGATGCGGTGGTAGCACTTCTCCCGGAACGCCCGGTCGCCCACGGCGAGGACCTCGTCGACCAGGAGCACCGGCTCGTCGAGCCGCGAGATCACGGCGAACGCGATGCGCACCTTCATGCCGCTCGAGAGGTGCTTGTAGGGGGTGTCGACGAAGTCCGGGATCTCGGCGAAGGCGATGATCTCGTCGAACCGCGCGTCGATCTCGGCCTTGGACATGCCGTGGAGACCCGCCGTGAGGTAGATGTTGTCGCGGACCGTCAGGTCGTTGACGAAGCCGCCCGTGATCTCGATCAGCGGTGCGACGCCGGCATGGACGCCGATCGACCCCTCGTCGGCGATGAGCACCTCGGCGACGAGCTTGAGGAGCGTCGACTTGCCCTGGCCGTTGCGGCCGACCACGCCGATGGCCTCGCCCTGCCGCACCTCGAAGGACACGTGGCGCAGAGCCCAGAACTCGCCCGGTCGCGCGCGCCGCGCCGATCCCGCGAAGAGGTCCTTGAAGCTGCGCCGGGCCTTCCGGTTGCGGCGGAAGCGGATGCCGGCGTCGTCGACCGAGAGCACGGTGCGCGGGTCCGGCGAGGGGAGCGATGCAGCCATCAGATCTCCTTCAGGACGGCGGGCAGGGAGCGGCGGAAGACCAGCGCGCCCACCGCGACCAGGCCGACGGAGATCGCCGCGCTGACCCCGACCGCGTACCAGTCGAGCTCGGAGGGGAAGAACGCCGCGCGGTAGAGGCCGAAGACGCCGGTGAGGGGATTGAGCGCGGCCCAGGGATGCAGCTCGGCGGGCAGGTCGCTGGACGAGTAGACGATGGGCGAGGCGTAGAACAGGAAGCGCAGCACGAGCTTCACGGCGCGCTCGAGGTCGCGGAAGAACACGACGAGGGGCGCGATGATCAGGCCGATGCCGAGGAGCAGCGCCGCCTGGATGAGCACGGCGAGCGGGAACAGCAGCACATGGACGTCGAGGCGCGCGCCCGCGACGATCGCGAACGCCGCCAGGACCGGGAGGCTCGCGACGAACTCGAAGCCCTTCGCGAGGACGAGCCGGAGCACCCAGATGCTGCGCGGGATGCGGGTCGAGCGCACGAGCTTCGCCTGGGAGCTGAATGCCCGCGTGAAGTCGCTCGTCGCCCCCGTGAACCACATCCACGGCAGGAGCGCCGCGAGGAGGAACACGATGTACGGCTCCTCGCCGACGTCGCGAGAGAACACGACCGTGAAGACGAACCAGTAGATGCCCGACATCACGAGCGGGTCGAGGATCGACCAGAACCAGCCGAGCGCGCTCGTCGAGTAGCGCACCTTGAGGTCACGCGTCGTCAGCAGCCAGAGCGACCTGCGGTAGCGGGCGGCGGGGGTGCGGGATGCGCGACCGGGGCTGGCGGCGTCGGGCACGGCGGGGATCCTCTGCGTCAGCATCCCCGAGGCGGTCTAGACGAAGAGGTTGGCCCTCTCGAGGTCCTCCGCGAAGTCGACCTCGACCGCGTACAGGTCGGAGATGTCTACCGGTTCGACGAGCAGGGAGTCCTGCTCGATCGCCAACTCTATTCCACGCTCGAAGTAGTCCTGGTCGGCGACCCGGGCCAGCTGGCGGATGAGGACGGGCTTGTCGGCCTTGGAGACGTAGTTGATGCCGACCGCCTCGCCGAGGCCGCCCTTGACCGTCTTCGACAGCTCGCGGATGAAGCCCTCGGGGCTGGTCGTGTACTTGACCTCCTCGTCGGACACGCGCGAGGTGTTGACGGTGACGAACGACTGGTCGCGCGCGATCATCGCGGCGGCGCGACGGAGGATCATCGGGTCGAAGACGACGTCGCCGTTCATCCAGAGGACGCCGCCGGGGCCCGAGGCGCGGAGCGCGCGGAGCAGGCTCTTGGACGTGTTCGTCTGGTCGTACTGCTCGTTGTAGATGTAGTCGGCGTCGGGGAACGCGTCGATGATGTGGTCGAGCTTGTAGCCCACGACGATGCTGACCTTGGCGTCGTCGCCGAGGCCGAAGCGGATGTTGTCGAACTGCTGGCCCATGATGGTGCGGCCGTCGCTCAGCTCGGTGAGGGGCTTGGGGAGGCTGCGTCCGAGACGGCTGCCCATGCCTGCCGCCAGGATGACTACCTGCGTGGTCATGTGTTCTCCGTTCGATGCGGGGTGCCGAGTCCGCTCGGCAGCCCTCGGACATCGAGGGTTCGCCGGGACTTCACCCGCGGGTTTCCTGTTCGACACGCCGTCATGCCGACTTCATCGTACGCCGCGGGCGGGGAAATAGGCGGGATCGGGGGCGGGGTCGTGTCCCTTTCGTGATGTGGATGCGCGTCCGCCGAGGACGCGTCTGGTGCGATCCGGGGCCGGGGCGGTCGCGCACGCGGACCTCCGAGGACGACGCACCGGGCACGGAGGACCACCTTGCTAACGTGGGGCTGTGACCGACGCCCCCGACGAGACGACCTCCCCTGACGCCACGTCCGACTCCTCCGCGGAGCCCCGGGATCACGCCGCCAGCGCCGCAGCCGTGCCGGCGGAGGAACCGACCGCGATGGCCGTCCCCGTCGAGGGATCGGCCGCCGTGCCGCGCCCGCCGCGCCCCGGACAGCGCGTCCCGCGCCGTGCCACCGCGCCCTCCCCGCGCACGGCGCCCGCCGTCGTCGTGACGCCCACGCCACCCCGGGTGAAGTCGAGCCCGGTCGTCGCGCCCACTTCGCGGCTGCCCGTCTCGGCGGACGACGCGGGGGAGACCCCGTCCGCGGCATCGCGCCCTGCGCGCGTCCGACGGCGCACCCGCGTCCAGCGAGCGGCCGGGAGCGCGGAGGCCGGCGTGGTCTCCGAGGACAGCGCGGCATCGGACGTGGACGAGGAGCGGACGGCGACCGGCACGTCCGCGGATTCGCCGACGACGCCCGTCGAGGTGCCGGATGCGGCGGACGCGCACGATGCGGGAGCCACGGCGCCGGAGCAGGACGGCCTGACGGAGCTCAGCAGCATGTTCTCGGATGCTGACCGCCAGCCCGCGGGCGATCCCGTCGTCCCCGTGCGGGAGGACGACGGCACTGCGCCAACCGACGCCGTCTCGGCGGCGGAAGCGTCGGAGGGACCCGGCCCGACCTCTGTGGACGCGGATCCGGGCGCCCCCGTGAGCGTGGAGGCGACGGATCCGGGCGATGCGGTCCCCGACGCCCCGGACGCGGCCGCCGAACGCGATGCGAGCGTCGAGCCCGAGCCCGAGCCCGAGCCCGAGCCGCTCGCGGATCACGAGACGGCGCTCGAGCCGACCGCAGAGGCCGAGGCAGCCGAGCCGTCCGAGCAGGTCGTTGAAGACGTGTCCGCGAACCCCGACGCCGACGCCGACCCCGACGCCGACGCCGACGCCGACGCCGCGCCGGGACACGTGCCGGATCCCGAGCCCGCGACGGCCCGCCCCGTGACCGTGCGCACGGACAGCCTCACCGCGCCCCGCTCCACCCGCCCTGGCCTCGCTGGAGTAGCGGAGACCGCCCTCACGCCGTCCGTGCGCGGCGATCGCGCGGCCGCTCCGGAGCTGGGGGACGACGTCCTCGTGATCGAGGGGCTCACCAAGCGCTTCGACGAGAAGGTCGCCGTCGACGACATCGCCCTCACCGTGCGCGCCGGCTCCTTCTACGGCATCGTCGGGCCGAACGGCGCGGGCAAGACCACGACCATGTCCATGGTCACGGGTCTCCTCCGACCCGACGCCGGCACCGTCACCGTCAACGGGATCGACGTCTGGCGCGAGCCGCTCACCGCGAAGCGGAGCATCGGCGTGCTGCCGGACCGCCTCCGCCTCTTCGACCGCCTCACCGGCGCGCAGCTCCTGCACTACTCGGGCGCCCTCCGAGGGCTCGACGACGCCGAGATCCGCAGCCGCTCGTCGGACCTCATCGCCGCCTTCGGGCTGGAGGACGCCGTCGGGCGGCTCGTCACCGACTACTCGGCGGGCATGACCAAGAAGGTCGCGCTCGCGTGCGCCATGATCCACTCGCCGCGCATGCTGGTCCTCGACGAGCCGTTCGAGTCGGTCGACCCGGTGTCGGCGGCCAACGTCGTCGAGATCCTGCAGGACTACGTGGCGCACGGCGGCACGGTGGTGCTGTCGAGCCACGGCATGGACTTCATCCAGCGCATCTGCGACCACGTGGCGATCATCGTCAACGGCCGGGTCCTCGCCGCGGGGACCATGGACGAGGTCCGCGCGGGCCGCTCGCTGGAGGAGCGCTTCGTGGCGCTGGCCGGCGGTCGACGCACGGCGGAGGGGTTCTCGTGGTTGCACTCGTTCTCCGACTGAGGCTCGCCCTCCTCGCCAACGCCTTCCGTCGCAGCCCCTGGCAGGTCCTCGGCCTCGTGGCGGCCGCCGTGTACGGGATCCTCGTCACGGTGCTCGCCGTCGGGGCGCTGGCCGGGCTCCGCGACGCCGACGTCGCCGCCGCGCGGGACGTCGTCGTGGCCGGTGGCGCGCTCGTCGTCCTGGGGTCGCTCGTCGTGCCGCTCGTGCTGGGGACGCAGGACGCCATGGATCCGCGCCGCTTCGCGCCCTACGGCATCGAGCCCCGGCGACTCGCCCTGGCCCTCGGCGTTGCCGCCGTCGTCAGCGTCCCGGGCGCGGTGCTCGTGGTCGTGGCACTGACCACCGTGGTCACATGGGCCCGCGATCCGCTCACCGCCCTCGTCGCGGTGATCGCCGCCTGTGCCGCCGTCGTCACATGCGTGCTCGTCGCCCGGATCAGCACCGTCCTCTCCTCCGTGCTGCTCAGCACGCGCCGGGCACGCGAGGCGACCGGGCTCGCGGCGGGTCTCGTGGCCGTGCTCCTCGTCCCCGCCGTGGTCGCGCTGGCCCAGGCCGACCTCCTCGACGACGGGCTCCGCCCCGCGCGCGGCGTGATCGGCGTCGTCGCCTGGACCCCGCTCGGCGCGGCCTGGGCGGCTCCCGCCGCGGCCGTCTCGGGCGACGCCGGGGGAGCCGCCGGCATGCTCCTGGTGGCCGTCGCCTCGGCGGCGCTGCTCGCGCTCCTCTGGGTCCGCATCGTGCCGTGGTCCCTCACCGCGCCGGACCGCGCGGGCGGCGGCCGCGCGCACACCGGCCTCGGCTGGTTCGGCCGCTTCGGGGCGTCGCCCACGGGCGCGGTCGCCGCGCGCAGCGTCACCTACTGGATCCGCGACCCGCGCTACCGCGCCACGCTCGTGCTGATCCCGGTGCTCCCGCTCGTGCTCCTCATCCCGCTCGTCATCGTCGACGTCGACGCGCACGTGCTCGCCCTGGTGCCGCTGCCGGTGATGGCGCTCTTCCTCGGCTGGAGCGTCCACAACGACACCGCGCACGACCACACCGCGGTGTGGCTGCACGTCGTGTCCGGCATCCGCGGCGTCGCGGACCGCGTCGGCCGCATCGTGCCCGTCCTCGCCATCGGCATCCCTCTCGTCGCGCTCGGCGCGCCGCTCAGCGCGCTCGGCTTCGGCGACCCGTCCGTCCTGCCCTCCGTCATCGGGGTCAGCGGCGGCGTCCTGCTCGGCGGAGTCGGGCTGGCCTCGCTCTTCTCCGCGCGATTCCCGTATCCGGCATCGCGTCCCGGCGACAGCCCCTTCCACGCGCCGCAGAGCGTGAGCGCAGGGGGATCCACCGTGCCCACCCTCACGTTCCTCGCCACCGTGGTCCTCGCGCTGCCGTCCGTGTGGCTCGGCTGGCTGGGGCTCGTGCACGGCGGCGCGTACCCGACGTGGTCGCTCGTCGTGGGGCTGGGCATCGGCATCGTGACCCTCGTCGTCGGCGTGGCCAGCGGAGGCCGCGTCTTCGAGCGGCGCGGACCCGAGCTCCTGGCCTTCGCGCAGCGCCACTAGGCGACCCGCGCCGCCGGTCCCGGGGCGACGGAAAAGTAGACTGGCCGCATGGTCATCCTCAGCATCGAACAGGCCCCCGGAAGCCCCACGCAGGGCGGCGGCACCGACACGCTCGACCGCGAGCTCGAGGAGCTCCTCGAGCAGGAGACGATCGAGCCCGGCGATCACGAGCGCTTCTCGCACTACGTGAAGAAGGACAAGATCCTCGAGTCCGCCATCAGCGGGAAGCCCGTGAAGGCGCTGTGCGGCAAGAAGTGGCTGCCGGGTCGCGACCCCGAGAAGTTCCCGGTCTGCCCCGACTGCAAGCGCATCTACGAGAACATGAAGCCCGAGTAGGGCGCATAGGACCGGACGTCCGCGTCAGGCGGTAGCGCCCTCCTCGGTGGGGATCGCCGGGTCGCCGGCGCGCAGCCGGAATGCCTGCGGGGGCAGGGCGCGCACGACGTGGGAGTGGTGCTCGCGCGCCGCGGCCGTGCCCTGGCGGCCGAGCCAGCGCGGATCCGGCTCGCCGCCCTCCGCCAGCGTGACGACGAGGTCGCGGTCGCCGGGGAGCGGCGCCGGGTGCGGCCCGACCGTGACGAGCTCGCTCGTCGCGACCCCCTGCGCATCGTGCCGGCGCAGCGCCGCCTTGAGGCCGCCGCGGCTCTGCTTGCCCGTCGACCGCTTCGCGACGGACACCCAGTCGCCTGCGCCGCCCGCGTCGCGGTGGGCGACGAGCTTGAAGACCATGCCGGCCGCGGGGGCCCCTGACCCGGTCACGAGCGAGGTCCCGACGCCGTAGGAGTCCACGGGCGACGCGGCGAGGCCGGCGATGCCGTGCTCGTCGAGGTCGTTCGTGACCGTGATCCGCGTCCCGGTCGCCCCGAGCGCGTCGAGCTGGGCGCGCACCTCGCCGACGAGCACGGGGAGGTCGCCCGAGTCGAGCCGGACGGCGCCGAGGCCGGGGCCGGCGACGCGGACCGCGGTCTCCACGCCCTGCCGTACGTCGTACGTGTCCACGAGCAGCGTGGTGCCCGCTCCGAGGGCCTCGACCTGCGCGCGGAAGGCCTGCTCCTCGGTGTCGTGCAGCAGCGTGAAGGAGTGCGCGGCGGTGCCCATCGTCGGGACGCCCCAGGTGCGGCCGGCCTCGAGGTTCGAGGTGGCGCTGAAGCCCGCGACGAAGGCCGCGCGGGCGGCGGCGACGGCCGAGCGCTCGCCCGTGCGGCGGGATCCCATCTCGGCGAGCGGGCGTCCGCCGGCGACCTGGACCATGCGCGCTGCGGCGCTCGCGACCGCGGAGTCGTAGTTCAGGACGCTGAGCACGAGCGTCTCGAGGATCACGCCGTCGGCGAAGGGCGCCTCGACCGTGAGGAGCGGCGATCCGGGGAAGTACACCTCGCCCTCGCGGTAGCCCGTGATGCGGCCGCGGAAGCGGTAGTCGGCGAGCCAGGCCAGCGCCTCGTCGCCGACGACGCGCTCGGAGCGCAGGTACTCGAGCTCGGCGTCGCCGAAGCGGAAGTCGCGGATGAGCTCCAGCACGCGGCCGGTGCCCGCGACGACACCGAAGCGGCGGCCGCTCGGGAGGCGCCGGGCGAAGCACTCGAAGACGCACTCGCGGTCGTGGGTGCCGGCCTTCAGCGCTGCGTCGAGCATGGTGAGCTCGTACCGGTCGGTGAGGAGGGAGGTCGCCTGGTTCACCCGCTCAGCCTAGGGCGGCGGTCCGATCCGCCTGGCGCACGCCGCGGGACGATGACGGGGGTCCGGCCTAGGTTCGTGCCATGGAGCGCACGCGATGGATACTCGCCGACCAGCTGGGCGACCACTTCGACGACGGCGGGCGGATGCTGCTCATCGAGTCGCGGGGCCTGCTCGCCCGGAGGCCGTACCACCGCGCGAAGGCGCACCTCATCCTCTCGGGCATCCGGCACCGCGCACGGGCCCTGGGCGACCGCGTCGAGTTCCACCAGGTGGACCACTACCGCGAGGTCGTCGAGGGACGCGACGACCTCGAGGTCATCGACCCCACCGCCCGCGGGCTGCGCCGCCTCGTCGCCGAGATCGGGGCGGAGGTGCTGCCCAGCCGCGGCTTCGTCACGAGCGAGCAGGAGTTCGCCGAGTGGATGGCGGGCCGCACGTCGAACCGGCTCGTCATGGAGGACTTCTACCGCTGGTCGCGGGCTCGCACGGGCATCCTCATGGACGGCGACGACCCGGTCGGCGGGCGCTGGAACTACGACCACGACAACCGCGAGCGCCCGCCGAAGGGCGCGACGAGCCTCGGCCTGCCCGAGCCGTGGTGGCCCGAGGAGGACGACATCGACGCCGAGGTCCGCGCCGACCTCGACGAGTGGGAGCGGAAGGGCCTCGTGCGCTTCGTCGGCGAGGACGGGCCGCGCCGCTTCGCCGTCACACCGGAGGAGGGGCGTCTCGCCCTCGACGACTTCGTGGCGAGCCGCCTCAACGACTTCGGCCCGTTCGAGGACGCGTCGCTCGCGGGCGACTGGACCATGGCGCACTCGCTCCTGAGCGCCACCATGAACATGGGAGTGCTGGATCCGGCGGACGTCATCGAGCGCATCACGGCCGAGCACGCGGCCGGTCGGGCGCCCATCCAGAGCGTCGAGGGCATCGTGCGGCAGATCATGGGCTGGCGGGACTACGTGTGGCACCTCTACTGGGCGTTCGAGGACGACTACACCTCCCAGAACCGGCTCGATGCGCACCGCGGCGTGCCGACCGCGCTGCAGGAGCTCGACGCATCCGGCATCGAGGCCGCCTGCCTCTCCCACGTCGTCGACAAGGTGCGCACGCACGGCTGGGCGCACCACATCGAGCGGCTGATGATCCTCGGCAACCTCGCGCTCCAGCGCGGCTACGACCCCGCGGCCATGAACGACTGGTTCATCGACTCGTTCGTCGACGGCACGCCGTGGGTCATGCCGGCGAACGTGGTCGGCATGGCGCTGCACGCGGACGGCGGGCGCATGGCGACCAAGCCCTACGTGGGAGGCGGCGCGTACATCGACCGGATGTCGGACCACTGCGGCGGCTGCCCGTTCGACCCCAAGGTGCGCGTCGGCCCCACGGCGTGCCCGTACACGGCCGGGTACTGGTGGTTCCTCGACCGCAACCGGGAGCGGCTCCGCGGCAACGCCCGCATGGCGCAGCCGCTCGCGGGGCTGGGGCGGCTGAAGGACCTGCCGGAGCTCGTCGCCCAGGAGGACGCGCGGCGGTCGCTGTGACGTGGGCCAGCCGGACGCCGGCTCCGGCCGCGCCCGGACCCGCCGGTAGGCTGGCCAGATGAGCGACGCGCCGATCGGGATCTTCGACTCCGGCGTCGGCGGCCTCACGGTGGCCCGCGCGGTCGCGACGCTCCTCCCGCGGGAGTCGATCATCTACATCGGCGACACCGCGCACACGCCCTACGGCGACAAGCCCATCGCGGACGTCCGGCGCTACGCGCTGGCGGTCCTCGACGACCTCGTCGAGCGCGGGGTGAAGATGCTCGTCATCGCGTGCAACACGGCATCGGCGGCCATGCTCCGCGACGCCCGCGAGCGCTACGACATCCCCGTCGTCGAGGTGATCCAGCCGGCCGTGCGCACGGCCGTCAGCGTCACCCGCAACCACCGCGTGGGCGTCATCGCCACGCACGCCACGGTCACGAGCCGCGCCTACGACGACGCCTTCGCCGCCGCGCCGCACCTGGAGCTCACCTCCGCGGAGGCTCCCGACTTCGTCGCCTTCGTCGAGCGCGGCGAGACGTCCGGCCCCGAGCTGATGGCGGCCGCCGAGGGCTACCTCGCGCCGCTGCGCGCGGCGGGCATCGACACGCTCGTCCTCGGCTGCACCCACTACCCGTTCCTCGAGGGCGCGATCTCGCTGCTCATGGGCCCGGACGTCACCCTCGTCTCCAGCGACACCGAGACCGCCAAGGACGTCTACCGCGAGCTGGTGTCCGCGGGCCTCGAGCGCCGCTCCGACGCGCCGCCCGTGATCCGGTACGAGGCCACCGGCGGCAGCGCCTCCGACTTCGAGACGCTGGCGCACCGCATGCTCGGCTCCGGCGTCACACACGTCGAGCTGGTCGAGACGGGCGCCATCACCCTTCCCCGCCGGCCGCGGCCGGACGCGGCGACGCCTCCGGACGCCGACGGCACCCCATCCACCCCCGACCCGAGCTGAGGCCGCACATGACCGACGACACACCCCGCCACGACGGCCGCGCCACCGACCAGCTGCGCGAGATCACCATCGAGCGGAACTGGAGCGAGCAGGCCGAGGGATCCGCCCTCATCTCCTTCGGACGCACCCGCGTCCTCTGCACCGCGTCCTTCACGAACCGCGTGCCGCGCTGGAAGGCCGGCAGCGGCCAGGGCTGGGTCACCGCCGAGTACGCCATGCTCCCGCGCGCCACGAACGAGCGCATGGACCGCGAGGCCGTCAAGGGCAAGGTCGGCGGCCGCACGCACGAGATCTCACGCCTCATCGGCCGGAGCCTCCGCGCCGTCGTCGACATGAAGGCGCTCGGCGAGAACACGATCGTCATCGACTGCGACGTGCTGCAGGCCGACGGCGGCACACGCACCGCGGCGATCACGGGTGCCTACGTCGCCCTCGCCGACGCGCTCGAGTGGGGCCGCGAGAAGAAGTTCATCGCACAGCGCGCCACGCCGCTCAAGGACAGCGTCGCCGCGGTCTCCGTCGGCATCGTCGACGGGAGGCCGTTGCTCGACCTCGCCTACGTCGAGGACGTGCGCGCCGAGACCGACATGAACGTCGTGATGACGGGCAGCGGATCCTTCGTCGAGGTCCAGGGCACCGCCGAGGGCGCGCCCTTCGACCGCGCCGAGCTCGACGCCCTCCTCGACCTCGCGCTCGGCGGCGGCACGACGCTCACCGCGCTGCAGGCGCAGGCGCTCGGCCGCTGAGAGGACCGTCCGTGATCCCGCTCGTCCTCGCCACGCGCAACGCCCACAAGGTCGAGGAGCTCCGCCGCATCCTCGGTGCCCGCCTCGACGGGATCGACCTGGTCGCCTACGACGGGCCGGAGCCCGTGGAGGACGGCACGACGTTCGAGGAGAACGCGCTCATCAAGGCGCGTGCCGCCGCGGTGCACACGGGCAGGGCCGCGCTGGCGGACGACTCGGGGATCGGCGTGGACATCCTGGGCGGATCTCCGGGCATCTTCTCGGCGCGCTGGTCGGGCCCCGCGCGCGACAGCCGGGAGAACCTCGAGCTCCTGCTCTGGCAGCTGGGGGACGTGCCGGACGAGCACCGCACCGCCCGCTTCACGTGCGCCGCGGCCCTGGTCGTCCCGACCGCCGACGGTCTCGTCGAGCGCACGGCCCTCGGCGTGTGGGAGGGATCCGTGCTCCGCGAGGTGGCGGGGGAGGGCGGCTTCGGCTACGACCCGATCTTCCGCCCCGCCACCGGCGGCGCGAGCGCCGCGGCCCTCAGCGCCGACGAGAAGAACCGGGTGAGCCACCGCGCGCTCGCGTTCGACGCGATCATGCCCGTGGTGCGGAGGGAGCTCCTCGGCGAGGGCTGACGCTGCCCGACGCTGCTGAGAGCGGGAGTCGTTCCCGACTGCGCCGTCGGCTGGATGCGCGCGCCTGCGGGCCCGTACGGTGGACGCATGGGCTCCGGATCGCACGACCACGGCGCGTCCACGACCGACCGCAGGCGCCTCGTCGTCGCCATCGCCATCACCGCGACGGTCCTGGTGGTCGAGGTCGTCGGCGCGCTCGTCTCCGGGTCCCTGGCGCTCCTCGCCGACGCGGGGCACATGACGAGCGACCTGCTCGGCCTCGGCATCGCCCTCGTCGCCACCCTCGTCGCCGCGCGCCCCGCGACCGACCGGCACACGTTCGGCTTCCAGCGCGGCGAGGTGCTCGGCGCCCTCGTGAACGGCCTGATCCTCGCGGGCGTCGCCGTCTACGTGGCGGTGCAGGGCATCGGGCGGCTGCTCGCGCCGGAGGGGCCCATGGTGGATCCGGGGATCATGCTGCTCGCCGCCGGCATCGGCCTGGTCGCCAACGTGGCGTCGCTCCTGGTGCTCCGCGGGGGAGCGGGGAGCTCGATCAACATGCGGGGCGCCTACCTCGAGGTGCTCGGCGACGCCTTCGGATCGGTCGCCACCATCGCCGCGGGCGTCGTCATCGCGGTCACCGGCTTCGGCCGCGCGGATGCCATCGCGTCGCTCGTCATCGCCGCGCTCATCGTGCCGCGGGCGGCCGTGCTGCTGCGTGACGTGGTGCGCGTCCTGAACGAGTCCACGCCCGTGGGCACGGAGCCCGAGAGGATCCGCGCCCACCTGCTGGAGACCCCCGGCGTCACCGCGGTGCACGACGTGCACGTGTGGGCCATCACCTCGGGGTCGCCCGTCTTCACGGCCCACGTCGTCGTGGAGCAGGAGGTCTTCCGCGAGGGCCGCACGGGCGAGCTGCTCGACCTGCTGTCGGGCTGCCTCGACGACCACTTCGACGTCGAGCACAGCACGTTCCAGCTGGAGCCGGAGGAGCACGCCGGGCACGAGCACCGCCACCACGTCTGATCCGGCGGGATCGGCGGGGACCGCGGCCGGGATCCTGCGGCCGCGGATGCCGGGTCAGCGCCGCGGGTCGTTCGAGTGGTCCTGGTCGAACTCCTCGGGGGCGAGCGCGAGGTCGTCGCCGTCCGTCACGACGGCCGCCGCCTCCCCGTCGTGCGCGTGCTTGCGCGCGCGGAGGAAGTGGATCGCCGCGGGCACCACGGTGATGAACACGGCCCCGAGCAGCACGTAGTCGATGTAGTGGGTGACGAAGTCGCGGATGGGCGGGAAGCCGTTGAGCAGGTGGCCCAGGAAGGTGAGGCCCGCGCCCCAGATGAGGGCGCCGATCGCGTTGTAGAAGGAGTACTTGCGGTAGTCCATGTGGCCGACGCCGGCCGCGATGGGCGCGAAGGTGCGGACGATGGGCACGAAGCGCGCCGCGATGACGGCGAGCCCGCCGAAGCGCGCGAAGAACGCGTTCGTCCGCACGACGTTCTGCCGGCTGAAGATGCCGGAGTCCTTGCGCTCGAACACCTTCGGTCCTGCCTTGTGGCCGATGAGGTAGCCGACCTCGCCGCCCGCGAACGCGGAGAACGCGATCGCGAGGCAGACCCACCAGATGTCGATGCCGGTGATCCCGGGGAGGGTCAGCCCCGCGATAACGAGGAGCGTGTCGCCGGGGAAGAGGAACCCGAAGAGGAGGCCGGTCTCGGCGAAGATGATGAGGCAGATCCCGATGAGGGCGAATCCCCCGAACGACTCGATGAGGGTCGTCGAGTCGAGGAAGTCGAAGAGCTGGGGGTGCACGTGTGGGGCTCCAGTCGTGGTGGGCCGCGACGACCCGTTCGATCGAGCGGCGGCAGAGCACAGGATATCGGGAGCCGCCGCGTGCGCGCCGAGTCCTGGCCACCCCCGGTCGAGGGGCGCGGCGTCCTCCGCCGCCGAGCTCGGCGTGCCCGAAGAGGCCCGGGACGCCGCCGGAGTGCCGGATCGTGACGTGGTCGTCCTCGCCGACTCCTCCATCGCGTCCCGCGGCGACGGATCCCGCTCGCTCCTCGTCGCCCGCGTGACCCGACCAGAGGACCCGCGCCCCGTGCAGCACGGTGCCGCGTTCGGCGACCTCGTGCCCCTCGAGCACGCGCACGACGTCCGAACCGAGCGCGAGCTCGAGCTCGAGCTCGAGCTTCCGGACCTTGCCGCCCCCGCCGCCCCAGCCGATGAGGTCGTCCCGCTTGCCCAGCAGCCGGTCGGGCTGGAGCCCGACGGCCTCCGCGAGCCGCTGCATGGGATGCACGGACGTCGGCCCGGTCCCGAGCCGGAGGCGGTCGTCCACGGGAGCTCCGCGTCGAGGGTCGGAGAGCCGCGGCGGCCGGATCCCCTCCCGTCGACCACGGGCGGGCGGGCCTCGCCTGGTGCGGGAGAAGGGACTTGAACCCTCACGCTCGAAAGCACAGGAACCTAAATCCTGCGTGTCTACCGATTCCACCACTCCCGCGGGTGCCCGACCAGCTTAGGACGCCCCCTAATATGTTGATCGTGACAACGAAGACACTGGTAGCAGGCATCGACTCCTCCACGCAGAGCTGCAAGGTGGTCGTCCGCGACCTCGACACGGGCGCCCTCGTGCGCTCCGGCCGCGCGTCCCACCCCGACGGTTCGGAGGTGGATCCCGCGCACTGGTGGGATGCGCTCCTCGCCGCGATCGCCGACGCGGGCGGCCTCGACGACGTCGCCGCCGTCTCCGTCGGGGGCCAGCAGCACGGGATGGTCTGCCTCGACGAGCAGGGTGCGGTGATCCGCGACGCGCTCCTCTGGAACGACACGCGATCCGCGCAGGCCGCCGCCGACCTCCGCGACGAGCTCGGCGCCGAGACCTGGGCGAGCGCCACGGGCGTCGTCCCCGTCGCGTCCTTCACCGCCACCAAGCTCCGCTGGCTCCGCGACGCCGAGCCCGAGAACGCCGCCCGCGTCGCCGCCGTCGCCCTCCCGCACGACTGGCTGACCTGGCGCCTGCTCGGCCACGGCGTCGGATCCCCGGACCTCGCCGCCCTCGCCACCGACCGCTCCGACGCGAGCGGCACCGCCTACTGGTCGAGCGTCACGGGGGAGTACCGGCTCGACCTGCTGGAGCGCTCGCTCGGCCGCGTCGTCGGCCTGCCGCGCGTGCTCGGCCCCGGCGAGTCCGCCGGCGTCACGGACGACGGCATCCCCGGCGTCGCGGCCGGCATCCCGGTCGGCCCCGGCGCGGGGGACAACGCCGCCGCCGCGCTCGGCCTGGGCGCGGTGCCCGGGGACGTCGTCGTCTCGATCGGCACGTCCGGCACGGTCTTCGCCGTCACGGCGGATCCCACCACCGACCCCTCCGGGACGGTCGCCGGCTTCGCGGACGCCACGGGCAACTTCCTCCCGCTCATCGCGACCCTCAACGCCGCCCGCGTGCTCGACGGCGGTGCGCGCCTGCTCGGCGTCGACCACGCGCGGCTGTCCGACCTCGCGCTCGAGGCCCCCGCGGGATCCGACGGCCTCGTGCTCCTGCCCTACTTCGAGGGTGAGCGCACCCCGAACCTGCCCGACGCGACCGCGTCCCTGCACGGCATGACCCTCCGCAACTCGACGCCGGCGACCATGGCCCGCGCGCACGTCGAGGGCATGCTGTGCGGCCTGGCCGACGGGCTCGACGCGATCACGCGCCAGGGCGTCGAGGTGGAGCGCGTGCTCCTCATCGGGGGTGGGGCGAAGAGCCGCGCCGTGCGGGAGATCGCGCCGACCATCTTCGGCGTCCCGATCCACGTGCCGGACGCGGGCGAGTTCGTCGCCGACGGCGCCGCGAAGCAGGCCGCGTGGATCCTCATGGGCAGCGTCCCCGAATGGCCCCTCGCGGGCGACGAGGTCTTCGACGCGCCGGGCGTGCCCGCGGTGCGCCAGGCGTACGCGGCGGCGAAGGCGGAGCTGGGGTACTGACGCCCGTGCGTCGGCGTTGACGCCTCGACCTGTGGACGGCCCCGACGGGATCCGCCCCTGATCAGCATCCTGTGCGGGTGCAGACGCGGACCCCACTCGACACCATCGCCGGACGGGTGCGGGAGCGCCTGCGGGACGACGGGGCGGCGGCCGATCCCGCGGGAACCGCCGCGGTGGTGCGTGAGGAGGTCAGGCGGTTCGCGGAGCAGGCGCTCGGATCCGACTCCCGGCTCCTCGACGACGAGGCGGCCACCGAGCGCCAGGTGCTCGCGCGCATCACGGGCTTCGGCGCCCTGCAGCCGCTCCTCGACGACGACTCGATCGAGGAGATCTGGATCAACTCCGCGCAGCCCCGCGGCTACACGGATGCGCGGGTGTCACTCGTCAGAAATTCGTCAGCGGGCGCGAAGACCTGATCGACGAGGCCCTCTGCCGCGGCGCGTGTGACGTCCTCCGGGCTTGGCCAGAGGTGGGAGTACGTGTCGAGCGTGATGCTCGGCTTGCTGTGCCCGAGCGCGTGCTGCACCGTCACGACGTCGCAGCCGGCGGCGATGAGTCCGGACGCGTAGAAGTGCCGCAGGGCGTGAAGCGTGAAGCCGAGGTCCCCGCGTGCGGCGAGCCAGGCGCTGTTCACCGTCGACGGCGCCGCGGGTCCTCCGGTCGCGCTCGGGAAGAGCCAGGCGCCCGGGTCGCCGGCGAGCTCGTAGCGGGCGGCGTGCTCGGCGAACATCTCGATCAGCGCGGGGGCGGCCGCGACGACGCGCTCGGATCCGTACTTCGGGAGCCGGACCTCGAGCTGTCCCTCTCCGCGCACGGCCTGCCTGCGGACTGCGAGCTTGCGGGTAAGGAA
Organism: Clavibacter californiensis; assembly: GCF_021952865.1. Classification (NCBI taxonomy): domain Bacteria; kingdom Bacillati; phylum Actinomycetota; class Actinomycetes; order Micrococcales; family Microbacteriaceae; genus Clavibacter; species Clavibacter californiensis. The sequence continues at coordinate 1,784,764 of NZ_CP040792.1, forward strand.
GTCGATGTCGCCGAGCTGCAGCGCGGACGCTTCACCGAGGCGAAGGCCAGCGAAGGCACACACGGCGAAGAGAGGCCTGTAGCGGTCGCTCGCGCCGTCGAGGATGGCGCGCACCTGCTGCGGGGTGGGGATCTCCATCGCGGCGTCGGCGCGGCGTAGCGCGGGCGTGCGGACACCGAGGGTGGGGTCCTCGTGGATCCTGTGCTCGAGGATCGCGGCCCGGAACACGGTGCGCGCGTTCATCACGCGCGTGCGGATGGTCTGGGGCGCGAGGCCGCGCTTCTGCATGGCCTTCACCCACTCCTCGACGTGCGCGCGGGTGATGCGCTGCAGCCGCTCGTCGGCGAACGGCGCCTGGCCGGCGACGAGGTCCATCGCGCGTCGGGTGCTGGTCTCCCAGACCTGCCGCACGGCCCAGACGGCGTAGAAGTCGGCGAAGGTCGACCGCGCGGTCCGCGGGTCGGTGCTGCGGCCGGTGACGCGCTCCGCGGTGCGCTCGTCGAGCCACTGCTGCACGACGGCACGGCGCGCGTTGGTGCGGGTCTGCTGCGGGCCACCCGGGACCGCGCGGAACTGCGCCTGGTACTTCCCGCTGGGGAGCTTGCGGATGCTACTCATCGTCGCCGTCTTCGTTCTCATACCAACGGCCACCGAAGGCTCGCATGCCGCCTTCTGTCGTTCCGTTGCGCAAGAAGGAGCGATCGACTGGCTTGTCCGCCTCAATCGACACCAGAGGGTAGAGCCACCCAGGGAGGGAGCGGGCCTTGAACGCGCGAACGTCATCCGGCTCGAGCTCTCGTTCGGCGTACATCCACTCCCAGAGCAGGACGACGGATCCGTGCCCGCCCGTGATCTCTGCCTTCTCGTCGACTCCCGCATGCGGCAGCAGAAGCGACGCGGGCGACACATCGAGTGCGAGCGCGATGGCCATGAGGTCATCAACGTCAACGCGGCGGCTGTTGTTCTCGATCTTGCTCAAGCCGGAGAAGCTGATGCGATTCCCCATGTTCCACAAGATGGACTCGAGCCTCTCAAGGCTCATCTGTTGGCTCTTGCGGACGCGCGCGATGTTCGCCGCCACAGTCCGGCCGGTAGCTCCTTGATCGTGGCCTCGTCGGCGTCCGTTCTCCATCCAAGAAAATCTACCGTCGAGACTGGACAACAGCAAGCGACGGTCGTAGATTGTCTTCGACAGCGAACCGATCGCTGACGAAGTAAGGAGCCCATGTGAGCAAGTTCATGACCACCGACCAGACGGCGGAGTACATCAACACGCCGCTCAGCACCCTGAGGTACTGGATCGTCCAGGGCACCGCCCCGAAGTCCTTCAAGCTCGGCAAGCGCCGAATGTTCACCGTCGAGGACGTCGACGCGTGGATCAACACTCGCATGGACGCGGCCGTCTGATGGCTGCCGTCGGCGAAGTCGTCCTCGCGATCTCCGCGGGGCACGCGCACTTTCCTGTCCGCGCGAGCAGCGGCAAGGCCAAGGTCGACGCCGCCTACCTGCTGAAGGAGCTCCCGAAGCTCGTCGCAGACCTCGAGGCGTCACTCCGCAGGGTTCGCGACCGCGAGCTCTCCGCACGATGAGCACCAACACGAAGACCCCCGCGCGGTTGCAGCCACTCGAGGGTCATGAATCCAACATCCAGCACAGGAAGCAGATCATGATCACCGTACCGACCCGCACCGCCCCCAGCAAGAGCACGTCGACCATCGACTGCCGCGACCTCGAGACGAAGATGATCTCGAGCCGCCGTGAGGTGCAGTACCTCACGAAGAACGGCACGTGCGAGAAGATGCTCGCCCGCCTCGTCTACCGGCCAGCCAACGGCACCCTCTACGTCGAGGAGTTCGGTGGCGGCACGAAGGAGGACCGCGACCGGGTCACGAACATCGTCTGCGGCCTCCTCGACGGGGACGACAGCAGCTGGATCCCGTGGTCGCAGTGCCCCGCCCCGGACGTCGAGGATGGCACTCTGCAGGCGCAGGTCGGGTACGTGGTGCCCTGGCCGGAGTCCGCGCCTTCGTGGGCGACACGCGTGGAGGTGCAGCCTCGTGAGGAAGCACGGGGAGGTGAGCGCATCGCTGTCTTCGGCTCTGCCGCTCTCCGGCCATGGTCGGTGTGCGTCGAGCGCACGGACTACCTCGAGGTCGATGGCACCGTTCAGAGCAGCGCCCCGGGCATCCGCGTCACCTTAGCCGGCGACGACGCGGCCGACGACGACATCCGCACGCCCGCACAGGCCCGGAGGCTCGCCGCTCAGCTCATCGACGCCGCCGACCTGCTCGAGCGCGTCCTGACCGGTGAGGCCGAGGCGTGAGCGCGGTGACGCGGCTGTCTGCCGGCTTCGTGGACGACCTGCGGGACCTGTCCGACGCTGCGTTCCGGTTGCACGTCGAGGCGCTGGTGTGGTCCAACAAGCACGGCTTCGACCTCCGTATCCCGAAGGGCGACCTCGACCGCACCACGAAGGCGTCGGCTGCCGCTCAGGAGCTCATCGACGCCGGGCTGTGGTTCGTGATCGAGGGGCACTACTTCATCGTCCACAGCGCCTTCCTGCAGCCGACTGCGCAGGCGGAGGGCATCGCAGGTGAGGTCGGCGTTGAGTGAGCATCGAGGCCTTCAGGTGGGCGAAGACCGAGATCAGGCGCCGGAACAGGAAGGAGGCCGGCGCAGGACCCGCGCTGTCGCCTCCGCAGGCATCCGTGCTGCTCATGCTCGGGGACCACTACAACGAGACGCTGGGGCGAGCGTGGCCGAGCCAGACCACGCTCGCGGAAGAGACGTCGCTCGCGCTGCGCACGGTGGTGCGTGCCGTGGAGGAGCTGCGCAAGAAGGGCCTCGTCGTCACGGAGCCGTGGACTCTGAACGAGGGGGCACAGCGCATGTCGCAGCGGTACCTCCTGCCGGCGTACAGGGCCGACGTGCGCCGGGCACGGGTGCTGCCGGTTCTTGCTTCGGCATGGTCGGACAGGGTCCTGGCGGCGAGCTTCGACGACCTGGTGCAGACCCCGGGCACGAACTTCTTCGTGGAGCGGGAAGCACTGGGGCTGTGAGGTGGTGCGGTGCAGCGCGCCACTGCGCCCATTCGAGCGGGCACCCTGTCACAGAGTCACAGGGCCCCTGTCAGAGAGTCACTTGGGCCCCTGTCAGAGAGTCACAGCCCCCCTGTCACAGTGACGCACTATCTCTTAGAGAACTCCCAAGAGAGCTCTCAGAGGAACTCACAGCGCAACCTGCCGGTCGCGCAGTGTCTTCGTCGTCGACGAGGAACAGCATGGATGACAGCTGTCCGATGCTGCTTGTGAGGTCACGAGGCCAACGGCTACCGCATGCAGGACCCGCTTCTAGTGCAAGGGGCGCCGGCGCCGAGTTGTCCCAGGGGACTCCCGCGGGGACAACGCGACCGGTGTCCGAAGATGGGACCGCGGTGGTGCTCTGATGCAGGAGCGACCACCGGGCAGCTACGTGCACGGGCAGGGCGGCCCCATCGTCGTCCTGCCCGGCCGTGTGGCCGCGTACCTCGAGCGGTACGCCGGCCTCGACGACTTCCGGAAGCGGATACGCGGGCACGACGCCGAGGTGTACGCCGTCCTCTACGACCTGCACCGTGCTGCCCTCGTGTGGCGTGAGTCCGCGACCGGAACCCCCCATGAAGTACGTCCGGAACCAGCAGCAGAGTGGTTCACAACGGCGGAGGCAGCAGCCCGAGTCGGCATCACGGATCGCGGGATCCGTCGTGCGATCGCCGAGAAGCGCCTTGCCGCGCGGCTCGTCGGTCGCAGCTGGCGGATCTCCCGTACCGACCTCGCCCACTTCCGGGCATCACGCGCCCACTGACCCGAGAGAAGCACATGCCCGTCATCGCCGGCTTCGAGATCCCGCCCAACCTCAACACGCCCACCTCGATCCAGCAGCAGGCGTCCGAGCTGCAGAACACGTTCGAGCGCGACACCCTGCCGCCCATCCGCGCGAACCACACCCTCTCCGCCGAGGGCAAGAAAATCCTCATCGCGAACGCGTGGATCCCCGTCCTCGAGGGAGTGGCCCGCCTGCAGGAGAAGGAGCGCACCGAGTTCGACCGCGCCATCACCCGCACCGAGACCGCCCTGTTCGGCACTATCGCCGGCAGCACGGACGTCATCTCCACTCGGGACGCGTACGACCGGGTCGAGCAGATCCCCAACACGGCCGACGGGGAGCGCGACGCCACCAAGCTGCTCAAGCGCGCGACCACCACCAACGACGCCGGCCTCGTCCGCGCAATCATCGCCACCGCCGTCAGCCGCGGATGGACCCGCTTCCTCAACGACTACCGCGACGCCAACACCGGTAGCACCGGAGCAGTCGAGGACTACCTGCAGCTGCGCACCTACGACCCCGACGCCTCGATGCTCGCCTGGTACGTGTACAAGACCAAGGCCCCCACCGAGATCGCGAACATGACCATCGCCGGCATGCGCGAGCTCGTCGCAGGAGGATCGACCCGCAACCCCGCCGACGTGTACACCGACGTCATCCGCGGCCCCGAGATCACCGACTCCATCCGCGACGAGTACGCACGCCAGCAGGCCAACGCCCGACGCTGACCACGCCCATGACGCAGCAGCTCACGACCAGCCCAAGGGGTGGGGCATGCCTCCCCCCTCGACTCTCACGTAACACCGACGGTGAACAGAACTTCTCCGTGTACGGGATTGGGGGTCTCAGCATCCGCCCCGGATCGCGCCCGTATCGAGGCTGTGAGGCGCTTGCGCAGGCCGCGGGACCGGACGTTGCACGAGCCGCTGCTGAAGCGGCACAGGGCCACACAGAGCGGGCACGGAGGACCACGTGAGCAACCGCGTCTGCTCGGCACACGGATGCCCGGAGCTGTACCCGAAGAGCGAGGGCCCCCGCTGCGCCACGCACCGCCGCGAGCACCACCGCGCACGCGGGACGAACGCCGAGCGCGGGTACGGCAGCGAGCACACCAAGCTCCGAACCTCATGGTCCGCACGCGTCGCCACCGGCACCGTCAAGTGCGCACGCTGCAACCGCACCATTGCCCCCGCAGCACCATGGGCGCTCGACCACACCGACGACCGCGAGAACTACCTCGGGCCCTCGCACAAGCGGTGCAACGACAGCGCCGGCGGCACCAAGGCACACGCACACCCCACCTGACCACCAGCCCCGCTCTCCGACCCACAGGGGGGTGGGGGCCACCCCGGCCTCCGAGACCACATTCGAACCGCCGGAGAACCCTGCCAAACATGCGCCGGGTTCAAAGTTTACGGCCCCCTGGTCACTGAACCCGCTACTTCCCTCGTATTCAGAGGCATCCGGGCCTGCTGGGCCCTTCCTGAGAATCGCCGCAGACCGCACGAAAGGCACACCATGAACGACACCGCACCGGGAGGCTCCGTGAACGCGGCAGGCCGTACCGAGGTTCGCACCCTCACGCCGGAATGGGCGGCGGAGCTGTACCAGCCCCGAGACGAGCCCGTCCCCCTGACGGTCTACGCGCGTCCCGACGGCACCCCGTACATCAAGGTGAGGCACGCATGACCTGGCCGGGGATCACGGTGAACGCTGAGGGCCGCAACGAGATCGACATCCTCACCCCACAGGTCGCAGATCTGCGCTTCGCCGCCCAGTACGCGCCTGTCGCCACCGGCCAGGCCGCAGCGCTTGCCGCGCTTGCGTCGCTCTCGAAGGTCATCCGGCTCACGCCTGGCGCCACCTACGCCATCGACGCGCCGGTGGCGCTGGGAGCGGGGACGACCATCGAGGGGAACGGCGCCACCATCGCGCTGACCCGCAAGGGGTCGATCACTCTCGGGGACCGGTCCAAGCTCCGCGACGTCTTCTTTGTCAACCAGGGCCTCACGGGCTTCGTCGGCGGCGAGCGGTGTATCACCATCCAGGGATCGGGAGTCGAGGTCACCGGCTGCACACTCGGTGGCCAGGGATACCGGATGGGTATCGTCATCGAGTTCGTCAACGCGGCCGGCGCCAGCATCGCCGGAGCATGCGACAACGTCCTCATCGAGCGCAACCGGTTCGAGAACACCGCGTTCGGAGTCCTCAAGCAGGGCGGTCCCTCGAGCGCGTACGCCAGCGCCCACGGGCTACGCATCATCCGGAACGTCTTCAAGACCATCCGCCGCGGCGACGCGATAGAGCTCAACGCCGGCGCGGACACCGGCGTGCTGATCGACGGCAACATCATCGACGACGTCACGGCGAACAACACCGTCAACGCCGGCTTCGGGATCGGCGTCGCCGGCCTCGGCGCCTACAGCGCGGCCGAGTCCGAGGCGTTCCGACGCTTCCGCATCGTGAACAACATCATCACGAACTGCGAGATGCAGGGCATCCACGCGGAGAAGAGCGCAGCGTTCACCATCACCGGGAACCACGTCGAACAGACGTCGACGACCAGGAAAGGCACCGGGCAGGGCATCGTGACGTACGGGTCCATGAACGGCGACATCACGGACAACTACGTCGCCGGATTCGACTACGGCATCGAGGACATGATGGGCGTCACCGCGAACGCGTACACCGTCGCCACCGACCGGAACAGGATCTACGCGAACCGGGTGCGGGACTGCGCCACCGGGGTGCTCGTCGAGCTCGCGGGACTGGGCAAGTCGGTATTCGTCGACCGGAACGTCCTCACGGACTGTGCGGTCGGGATCCGTCATCGGGGCTCGGCGAACACGTCCTTCACCGGTAACCAGTTCATCGACTGCCCGACCCCGTTCGCGCTCGACCTGAACGCCGATGCCTTCGCCAACGTCGCCGCCTCTGCCCGATCGCTGGCCCTCGTCGGCAACCTCGCGGTGAGCTACAAGGGCGTCGCGATGTCCAACACCTATGCGCACCTCGCCGGCGCCGTCATCAGCGGGAGTGGCAACAGCTTTCCCCTGCCGTCGGCGTAGCCCGACCCTCATCTCCCGGCGCCGCACACGCGGGGCGGCGCCGGGTCCCCACCTCACCGTGACACGAGCAGGAGTAGGGCATGGCGGACAGGTCCGTATTCGTCACCATCGGCGCGAAGGTCGACGGCTTCATCACCGGGCTCAAGAAGGCCCAGGAGCAGACGACCCAGTTCTCGAACAAGCTGGCAGTCCACGTCCAGAAGAACGAGCAGGCCTTCACCACCGCGGGCACCGGGCTTGTCGCGCTCGGCGGTGTCGGCGTCCTCGCGGCCGGTGCGGCGATCGCGAAGTACGCCGAGTTCGACAAGGCCATGTCCGAGGTGCAGGCCGCCACCCACTCCGCCGCCGAGGAGCAGAACGTCCTCCGGGAGGCGGCCCTCGAAGCCGGCGCCAGCACGAAGTACTCCGCCACTGAGGCAGCCGGCGCCATCGAGGAGCTCGCCAAGGCCGGCATCTCCACGGCCGACATCCTCAGCGGCGGGCTGTCCGGAGCCCTGGACCTGGCCGCGGCCGGCGGGCTCGGTGTCGCCGACGCTGCAGGTATCGCGTCGACGGCGCTTACCCAGTTCAAGCTCGCCGGGTCCGACATCCCCCACGTCGCCGACCTCCTGTCCGCGGGTGCGGGCAAGGCCATGGGGTCCGTGCAGGACCTCTCCGGGGCCCTCAACCAGGCCGGCCTCGTCTCCTCCCAGACGGGCCTGTCCATCGAGGAGACCACCGCCGGTCTCTCCGCGTTCGCGTCCGCGGGCCTCCTCGGATCCGACGCCGGCACGTCCTTCAAGTCCATGCTCCAGCGGCTCACCCCGCAGTCCGCAGAGGCCCAGGCGGCCATGGACAAGCTCGGCATCTCGGCGTACGACAGCCAGGGCGAGTTCATCGGCCTGTCCGAGTTCGCCGGCAACCTGCAGACGTCCCTCGCCGACCTCAGCGTCGAGCAGCGCAACAGCGCCCTCGCCACGATCTTCGGCTCCGACGCCGTCCGCGCTGCCTCCGTTCTCTACTCCGAGGGCGCGTCGGGCATCGCCGACTGGGAGGGGAAGGTCAACGACAGCGGGTACGCGGCCGAGACCGCCCGCATCCGCATGGACAACCTCGCCGGCGACGTCGAGAAGCTCGGCGGGTCCTTCGAGACGAACCTGATCAAGAGCGGCTCCGGCGCGAACGACGCCATCCGTGGTCTCGTGCAGACCACGACAGGGCTCCTCGACCTCGTCGGCGGCCTCCCGGCACCTGTCCTCTCCGCCGGCACCGCGATCCTCGGCATCGGGGGGTCGATCGCCCTGGCCGGTGGTGCGGCGCTGGTGGCTGCTCCGAAGGTCCTGGCCTTCAAGGAGGCCGTGAGCCTCACCGGCATCAAGGGCAAGGCGGCTGCGCTCGGTGTCGGTGCGTTTGGTGGGGCAATCGGCATCGCCGTGCTGGTCATCGGTGGCATCGTCAGTGCGGCTGCTGATGCTGCCGCCCAGGTGTCCGAGCTGTCTGACACCTTCGATGAGTCGACGGGCGCCATCACGGAGCTCACTCGGGTGACGATCGCCAAGCGCCTGGCGGACGACGGCGTGTTCGAGACGGCGAAGAAGGCCGGGATTGGGCAGAAGGAGTTCACCGACGCGATCCTCGAGGGCGGCAAGGCCCTCGACGACGTGCAAGACAAGATCGACGCATACGGCACCACCTCGCTGGTGCCGTGGTCGGAGAAGGACGCCGCCGCCCGGCAGCTGTCGGGCGCACTCGGGGAGCAGTCGGACCAGCTCGACAAGGCCAAGGAGAAGAACGAGAACCTCTCCGCGGCGACGGAAAGCAACACCGAGTCCACGCAGTCCGCCGCTGAGGCGTACCTTGCCGCGGCTGACGAGGCGGCAGGGGTCGTCGACCAGATCAAGCAGCTGATCGACGCGACGAACGAGGCGAACGGGGTCGGGCAGGACGCGGTCTCCGCGAACGCCAGCTACCAGAAGTCGCTGCAGGACGTGAAAGACACGATCCAGAAGGCCAAGGAGGGCGCCGAGGGGTACTCGACCTCCCTCGACGAGACCACGGCCGCAGGATCCGCGAACGCCGCCATGCTCGGCGGGCTCGCTGACGACTCGCAGAAGGCCGCGGCTGCGCAGTACGACCTCGACGTCAAGACCATGTCCGCGAAGGACGCCACGGACAAGTACAAGGCGTCCCTCGAGTCTGGTCGGCAGACCCTCTACGACAACGCGCTGGCGCTGACGGGGAACGCCCAGCAGGCGCAGGCGTTCACGGACAAGGTCTACGGGATCCCGTCGCAGAAGTCGTTCCAGCTCCTTGCGGACACGGCGGCCGCGGCGAACGAGGTGGACACGTTCTTCCGGACCTGGAACGGCCGCCGCATCGTCATGCGAGTCGAGACGACCGGCGCCGCGAACCCGGTGCAGGGCGGTGCCGCTGGTCCACGGGCGATCATGAAGGCCGACGGCGGTGTCGTCGACTTCTACGCCGCCGGCGGCATCCGTGAGAACCACGTCGCGCAGATCGCGAAGGCCGGCACCTGGCGGGTCTGGGCCGAGGACGAGACCGGGGGAGAGGCATACATCCCCCTCGCCGCATCCAAGCGCGCACGGTCGCTCGAGATCTTCAAGGAGACCGGCCGACGCCTCGGTGTGCAGGAGTTCGCCAACGGAGGCGTGTACGCACCTAGGCCCGTCTACGACCGCCCCGCGCAGATGTACATGACCGCCCCCGCCGTCGCCGTCGCGCCGCAGTTCAACGTGATCGTGCAGAGCAAGGGAGGCATCGACCTCACGCAGTACATCGACGTCCGCCTCGAGCGGGCCGACGCGCAGGCTGAGCTTGCTGGCCGGATGGGAAGGCAGGTCCGCTGATGGTGAGGAACACTGGTCACATGAGCGACGACACCCCCACGGAGCCCGACCACCTCTCGCTCCTGCAGGGCACGGACGGAGAGCTGTCCGTGCAGGCCGAGGGGCACGTGGAGCGGGTGAAGGCCCTCACGGCGCAGCTGATCGTGATCGGCCCGGACGAGGCCGCCTACGCCGCGGTACGAGCGGCCGTGCGGGATCCGGCGCTCGAGCGGGAGTACGCCAAGTCGGTGGCCATCGAGGCGGTGGAGCTCGCGGCCAGGTACACGATCCGGGAGATGCCGATCGCGCTCGTTCCCGTGTTCACGACGCGGATGCATCGGCTCATCATGGCCACCCGCATGTAGATGCAGGGAAGCCCCCGACACCACCTCACGGGAGGGGTGTCGGGGGCTTCTGCTGTTCCTGGGCGCCTACATGTCGGCATCCTCGTCATCGTCGTCCTGGGGGCCGTACAGCTCCCTGTCCGCCTCGATGGCCCAGTCGTCCCATTCGGTGTCGCGCATGTGCGCCTCCATTCATCTCGGAGGGGGTGTTTCCGCCCTCTCCCCGTACTATCGGCCGAACCCCACAGGAGTTCGGATGGAGAGAGCGCCAGCGCGACACCAGCTGCTCAGACAGGGCGCGGAGATCAGACTTCGGTGCAGTCCTCGCCGTTGGTGGGATGGCCCGCGAGGACGAAATGGGTCCCGTCGGCCTCCATCACGGACACGTCGGTGACACCGGGGATGGCCTTCGCCTGCTCGCAGAGGGCGAGTGCCTCGAGTGCTTCGGGGCTGCCGTCGTCACCGCGGGGGTCGACGATCGTGGTGTCGAGCTTCAGCCGGCCGGGCTCGGTCTCGGTGGCCGCAGTGACAGATCCGCCGACGAGGGCTTGCGCCGCAGTGGAGATCTCGGAGTCGGCTGCAGGTGCGGACGTGGCGGGGGCTAAAGCGGCGGGTTCGGGTGCGGCCTCGGTGGAGCATCCGCACAGGGCGAGGGTTGCGGCGATGAGCAGGGCGGGGAGTGCGGGCAGAGCGCGGGTCAAGAGATCTCCTGGTTTGGGGTGGCGGGTGCGGGGCGGACGGGTGCTACTGCGTGTACTCCTCACAGCCGGCCGACGTGTCTGCGGACAGGTTGAGACGCAGGCGCACGCGCTGTGCCGCCTCACCTGAAGCAGGGTCGTCTGCAAAGGCGATGGTGTTCAGAACCTCGAGGGACGGTGCAGCAGCCAGCGAGTCGTAGGTACCGGCGCCGGCCAGCATGCTGTCCCGCACGAGCGCAACGTCCTCGGCCACGGTGTCGGGCCACACGAACATCGGGTCATCAAGGATCTGCGCGGCTGCACGAGTCGCGTCCCTTCCTTCCGCTGCCGCTGTGTTCATGACCGCGATGGGCTGGTTGGGGACCCGAGATGCTTCTCCGAACTCCCGGTCCTCCTTGTTGCTGCCGCAGACCGCTGAGAGGTAGCGGGCGCCTGCAGCTTCCGTGGTGAGGAGCTCGGGAGTGGGCGTCGGGCTGGGAGTGGGGGTGGGGCTGGGTGCTGTCGTTGCGGCTGCTTCGGGTGCAGCCGGCGCGGTGGTGCAGCCCGCCATGGTCAGCGCGAGCATGAGCGCGAGGGCGGGCAGGGTGAGGGCTGTTCGGGTCATGGGTCCTCCTGGGTCCCGTCGAGCGTACGGAGCCGCGACGAGGGCGCCCAGGCCCCTGTTCGGGTTTGCGTCAGCCGGACGCGGCCACGTGCGCTCGGAGTGCCGGCAGCGTGGGGAGGTCGACCCAGAGCTTGATGGAGGCCTCGGTCACGGATGCTCCGTCGACGAGGTAGGCGTCGGCCCCAAGCCGGTCGAGCAGCGGCCCCAGCGACCCAGCCTTCGACGAGGACGCGTAACCAAGCTGCCGTCCCTTCCCGTACACCGCGACCGCGTTGACGTCGGCACGATTATCCGGCTCCCGCACGAGGAGGTACTGCGTCCCGCCGTAGATTTGCCGGTCCGGTCCGAGCACACGTAGCTGCTCCCGACGACGCGAAGTCGACGGGCCTCGAGGTGGCGCAGGTCCATGATGTTCAGCTGGTCGACGTGCAGGTCAGCGCGCCGGCGCGCAGTGGCCGCTCGAGGGACGCCAATGGTCTCGACCACCACGCGAGGAGGCGCTGCCTCAGCCGTCGCCTCGCTCTTCTTCGTCCCGGTCAGGCGCGCCCACAACCCCATGCTCGGAGCGTAAGCGTGCACGGGCGTCACCAAGCGCCCCAGATGGGGGCTCATGCTCGCGACTTCAGGGCTGCCTCCCGCGGCAGCGTGGCGCTACTGCCCGGTGACCCACCTGGCTTCCGCACGATCGACCAGCTGACGCAGCCCATCGAGCCACGGACGGATGTCCTCGAAGACGTTGAAGCCATCAGGGGCGTCGGCGCTCGTCAGGCGCGCGTGCAGGAACTCCGGCGTTGAGGAGTAGACGACCGTCTCCGTGCCGTCTGGCAGTACGACGTCCCACCCGGAGCGGCCGAGAGGATCGCCGTAGAAGCGACGTACAGCGCCGGGTGGAGGTGTCGGCTGCGGGGTGTTCGAGCTGAGATTCGTGATGGTCGCGGCAACGACCAGCCCCGTGGCGCCCTGCTTCTCGATGAGGTTGCGGAGCTCCTTGAAGTACTGGTCCCGCTTGCTTGCTCGTATGTCTTTCATCTCCTCGTCGTACCAGGCGGTGAAGGCCGGTCCAGCGAGGTCCTTGTTGCTGAGGTTCTGCAGGATGAAGGTGACGCGCCTGCCGTTCATGATGGCGTTCTGGAGGCCCATGTCAGCGTCGTCGCCGCGGGCGAGGAAGAGCTTGGCGCCCTCATCTGCGAACCTCAGCGCCTGCCGGGCGGAAGCGATGACGGAGCGGGCGTCGCGGTGAAGGCTCATGGGGTGACCGTACCGCCCGCATCCGACGCCGGCTACTGCTCCATGTGGCCCGGGTCCCGCGGCTCCCAGGGGTCTCCGTTGCGCCACACGCGCCGTGGAGGCGGCAACGCGTCCCGGTGCTGCAGCCACCACACGTACGCAGCCTCCGCGCTGCTGAAGGGCCCGTGCGAGCCGTCGCCGAGTCGCGGCGTGAGGATCCACCCGTCCCAGTCGAGGACGAGGGTCGCGAGGTGCCGGCGGGACGGCCACGCGGTCGACCGGTCCTCGATGCTCGCGCCGCCCGGTGATGTCCGGTACAGCGCAGGCCCTACGGGCGCGCCGGCGGGTGTCGGGGTGGAGGAGTCGCGGCGCACCTTGTTCGTCATGCCAGGAGGCTACGAACGGGCGCCGACACCGCGGCTGGTGGTGCAGATGTGCACCAACATGGTGCGTCCCGATTCGGGCACTCTGGCGGGATGTCTGACCTCGAGACCATCATCCAGAAGCTCGTCCGCCAGGAGCTGCAGGAGCAAATGCCCGTCATCATCGCGCGAGCCCTCGACGAGGACCGACGTGCACACACCGAGGCGGAGCAGGCGAGCGGTGGCACCATGCCCGACCGCATGAGCGTGAAGGAAGCCGCGGCGGCCGCCCGGAGGCACGACGCGACGATCCGCGTTGCGCTCGAGGGTGGAGAGCTCCACGGCGTGCAGCGAGTCGCCCGTGGGAAGTGGATGATCGAGCGCCAGTGCCTCCTCGCGTGGATGGAGGGCGACCCGTGCATCCACAAGCAGAACGTCTCGCCGCTCCGCCCGCGACGGCCGAAGAACTGACGCGCACGATCGTTGCGTGAACGCCGGGCTGGACGCATAGAATCTGCGCATGGAGAAGGCTGAGCTGCTGTCGATGAAGAAGGCGGCGCAGCGCGTGCACCGCACCGAGCGCACCATCCAGAGGTGGATCAACGAAGACGGGATGCGCTTCATCTGGAAGGGCGGCCGCAAGATGATCCGCCTCGAGGACCTGCTGCTGCACTACCGAGCGAACCTCAAGGCGAACCCGGCCCGGCAGAAGCTGCACCCGCTCGAGTCGAACCCGATGCGAGGCGTCGTCGCCGGTCGCTGAGGTCTCTGCGGGGCTACCGTCTACGGGTGAACGCACACACCCTTGGATCGTGGTTGGACGTCCTCACGGACATCCTCATCCCCGTTCTGGCCATCTACATTCCCACCCGTCTCGCGGTCAGACTCGCGAAGGCGGAGCGGTTGGCGGCAGACGCTGCTCGCATCGAAGACAGGCGACTCGACGCAGAAGCACGGGCTGAGGATCGCCGCTTGGCTGTGGAGGCTCGCGATGAGGACCGTCGACTCGTGAAGGAGGCGCGCGACGAAGATCGCCGCCTTGAGCAAGAGGAGGACCGCGAGCGGCAGCGACAGGCAGGGGGAGCGGCCGCGCTGGAAGCCATGGAGCAGCTCCTGAGAGTGGCTCAGGAGCGCGAGGACTTCAAGCAGAGAGAGCTCCTAGTCCCGATGCGCTCTCTCCTGCTGGAGATGGGCTTGAAGCTGCGACCACATCATGCCGTGGTGAACCGCTGGGCGCTGGCCGACATCAATGCCGTGCTGCAAGTCACTGACGTGAGAGACGACGACGGGCGGCCCTTGCACATGGAGGAGATACAGGACCGCCACTCCGCGTTCAGTATCCGGATCTCACAGTGGCGCCTTGGCCGCACGCCTGACGCGTGGTTCGAGGGCCGCGAGGTGAAGCCCCTCGGCGAACCGCCCATGTAGTAGTCACGCCGACCGTCCACGGAGCGCAATTCGTCAGCCGTTCGTCAGCACACCTCGCAGCGACCACATCCAGTCATCAACGGCTGAACCCCACATCCCCGGAATCTCGGCATAGTCAACACCTGCCGTCGACAGCCAACACCCCGGCGGGAGTTCTGGATCAACGCGCCGACCCGCGTCTTCGTGGCGCGGGCCGGCGTCCCCGAGCTGACGCCGCTCGTCCTCAGCGATGCGGAGGTGCGCGACCTGGTCGAGCGGATGCTGCAGTCCTCCGGGCGCCGCGTCGACCTCTCCACGCCCTTCGTGGACGCCTCCCTGCCCGACGGATCCCGGCTCCACGTGGTGATCCCCGACGTCACGCGTCGCCACTGGGCCGTCAACATCCGCAAGTTCTCGCGGCGGATCCGCGAGCTCGACCACCTCGTCGCCCTCGGCAGCCTGCCGCTCCAGGCCGCGGAGTTCCTGCGCATGAGCGTGCGTGCGGGCCTCTCCATCGTCGTCAGCGGGGCGACGCACACGGGCAAGACCACGATGATCGACGCCCTCCTGTCCTCGGCGCGCGCGTCCGACCGCATCGTCACGGTCGAGGAGACCTTCGAGCTGGATCCCGCGGGACGCGACGTCGTGGCCATGCAGTGCCGGCAGCCGAGCCTCGAGGGCTCGGGCGAGATCACGCTGCGGCGGCTCATCAAGGAGGCGCTGCGGATGCGGCCCGACCGGCTCGTGGTCGGCGAGGTGCGCGAGGCGGAGTGCCTCGACCTCCTCATCGCGCTCAACTCGGGCGTGCCGGGCATGTGCTCGATCCACGCGAACAGCGCGCGCGAGGCGCTCGTCAAGCTCTGCACCCTGCCGTTGCTGGCCGGCCGCAACATCGACTCCGCCTTCGTCGTGCCGACCGTAGCCAGCTCGGTCGACCTCGTCGTGCACCTCGAGGTGCTGCCGTCCGGTGCCCGGCGGGTGGTCGAGATCCTCGCCCCCGGCGGCCGCCATTCGGGCATGGTCATCGAGGCGAGCTCGGTGTTCGCCCTGGAGGACGGGATCCTGACCGCCACAGGAGGCCAGCCCGCGCACCTGGCCAAGTTCCGCGCGGCCGGGCTGGATCCGCTCCGAGTCCTGGTGGGCGCGCCGTGAGCGTCGCCCTCGGGCTCGCGCTCGGCGCCGGCCTCGTGCTCCTCATCTCGCCGCGCCTGTGGCCCGCCTCGCCCGACGGGTCGGCGAGCGCCCGGGGGCTGACCGCGTCCGTGCACGACCGCCTCACCCACGCGGGTCTCGCTCGGGTCTCGGTGAGCTCCTTCCTCGCCGTCTCCGGGCTGGTCGGCCTGGCCGCGGGCGTGCTGGTGGAGGCGCTCCTCCGCGTGGACGGCGCCGCCCTCGCCGCGGCGGCGACCGGACTGCTGCTCCCGTGGGCCGTCGTCGGCGCGCGATCCGCGGCACGTCGTCGAGCCCATCGCGAGGTGTGGCCCGATGTCGTCGACCACCTCGTGAGCGCGGTCCGGGCGGGCATGGGGCTGCCGGATGCGGTGGCGTCGCTCGCCGTCGCGGGTCCCGCGGTCCTCCGGCCCGCCTTCCGGGACTTCGCGTCCGTGCACCGCACGACGGGCAGCTTCGCCGTGGCGCTCGACGAGCTCAAGGAGCAGCTGGCGGATCCGACGGCCGATCGCATCCTCGAGACGCTGCGGATGGCACGCGAGGTGGGCGGCACGCAGCTGCCCGACGTGCTCCGCGGGCTGGCCCGCTTCCTCCGGGAGGAGGCCGCCATCCGGAGCGAGGCCGAGGCCCGGCAGTCGTGGGTCGTCAACGCGGCCAAGCTAGGCGTCGCAGCCCCGTGGATCATCCTCGCCCTGCTGTCCACCCGGCACGAGGCCGTCGCCGCGTACGACACCGCCGCGGGCACCGTCGTGATCGTCGTCGGGCTCGTCGTGTCCGCCATCGCGTACCGGCTGATGCTCGCCCTCGGGCGGCTGCCGGAGGACCGGAGGTGGTTCGCATGACGGGCGTCGAGTCCTGGGGCGCCGTCCTCGGCCTCGTCGCGGGCGTGGGGCTCTGGACGATGATGGGGGCGGTTCCCCGGTTCCGCCGCGCTCGACTGCTCGACCGAGTGGCCCCGCACGTCCTCGACGTCTCGGAGGGCGCCCGGCGGCACCTCGCCCTCACCACCGTCCACCCGCTGCCCGTGCTCGGCACGCTCGGTGCCCCGGCCGTGATCCCGCTGAGACGCGGCCTCGCGCGCGTGCTCGGCGGCACGGAGCGCATCGAGCGGATGCTCGGACAGTCGGGCTCGGGCGAGGACGTCGAGCGGCACCGGTCGCGCCAGCTCGTCGGCCTCGTCCTCGGGGCCGCCGCGGGCATCGTGATCGCCGCCCTGGTGGGCGGCGCCGCCGTCGTGGCGGGAGGGCTGCCGCAGGCGCAGCTGGCCGCCGTGCCGTTCGTCGCGGCCGTCGCCGGTCTGGTCGCCTGCGACACCGCGCTCGAGCGGCGCGCGAAGCGTCGGATCGCGCGCATCCAGGCGGAGCTGCCCACCGTCCTGGAGTTCCTGGCACTCAGCCTCGCCGCGGGGGAGGGCCTGATCGACGCGCTCCGCCGCGTGGCCCGCGTCGGCTCAGGGGAGCTCGCGGCGGAGCTGGGGCGCGTCGTCGCCGACGTCGGCACCGGGATCCCCGTCACCCGAGCCTTCGACGACCTCTCCCGACGCCTCGCGATGCCCGCCGTGTCGCGTCTCGTCGACCAGCTCGCCGGATCCCTCGAGCGCGGCACACCGCTCGCGGAGGTGCTGCGCGCACAGGCCCAGGATGCGCGCGAGGTCGCCAAGCGCGAGCTCCTCGAGAGCGCCGGCCGCAAGGAGGTGGGGATGCTGGTGCCGCGCAAAATTGCGAAAAGGTACTCTTACTCCAAGAAGCGCCGACCCGCGAGCTCCGAGGCAGTCTCCACGCGATCCACAGCCTTCGAGAATAGATCCGTCCTGCGCCGGCTGTCGTACGGCTCCTTGGTGAGTTCGACTAACTTCTCGACTGCTTCCTGAAGTCCGTTCACGACAAGAGCGACGACCTCTGCGTCATCCGAGCACTTCTGCGCTTCGGGCAGGTACCGGTTGATGCGAGCAATGACGTCTATGTAAGCGTTTCGTGTGTCCGTCTGCGTGGCGCCGCCTGCTTCTGCAGTCTGTGCTTCGTAAAGGGAGGGAACGATGTTATCTAGCTCGGTAAACTGGCTCATAAGGTTGAAGCTACTGCAGCGGCGCGCTTTCCGCAGTGCCCTTACTTGGGGGTACACCGGCTGCGGTAACGCTCGATACTTGGCCATACGCTGGAGAGCCTGCTCCGCACGACCGGCTCAGACCGGCGTCGATCTGCCAGACGCTGACCCTCTCTGGGGGCCCGGTACAGATCTGCGTCTGTAGCAGCTGCCTCCCCGGGGCAGAGGACTCTGCTTGGAAGGTTCGCGCGGTGTCGCGAGCTTCGAGAGGGGTCGGGCGCTCTATGGCTCAAAGTTGTCGAAGGTATGGACACTACCAACTGCGCCTGATCCGGCTATAGTCTTCCTAGTGATCCGAGGGGAAGCAAGTTGGCGATGTTCGGGAAGAACAGCAAGTCCCTGACACCGACGTCAGGTGACGGCATAGCAGTAGCCCAAACCGACGATGCGCTGCCCATCGATACCGTGTCTGTGGTGATCCCAGGTATCTCCGCAATTGAATTGCCCGAGGCGCGCGAGGCTTTTGAGGTTGGTATCAAAGCGTTTGGAGATCGCATGATGACCGAGGCTGAACGCCTCGAAGCGGTTCATCGTAATGACACGTCTCCGAAGGCTCAATTCACGACCAAAATGATCGTCCTAGCGGAGGCGGGGGCGCGAGATATCGAGTATCGGGAGTCCCCTCGCCGCAAGTTACCAAAGTGGGTACTTCCCGTCGAAGTGGGCCAGTACTTTTTCACAGCCCTCTTTGGCGTTGCGGGCGGCGCTGCTGTCGGAGATCGAGAATGGCTCTGGCTCGAGCCCAGTAACTGGGGTGTTGTCTGTTTCTTCTCACTCTTGCTTGGCATTATCTTCACAGTGACCGTTCGACAGGGCCGAAAGGACTCCCAATGACTTTTGACTCCGCGAGCGCACGAGACGGCGAACGTCGGCTGACTCCAGCAGCCCGCGAGTCGCTGGACGAGTTGACTGCAGCGTACCGGGCGCGCCTTATCGAGCAAGCACTGGCTGAAACTGCCAAGCGGGAAATTTCCGCCATCGACTTGATGCGGTCGGTTTACGCCGATCCGGAAGTGGATGAACTGATGCAACTGCGCATCCGAGCGGAGGAAGAATCTCATTTCTCACGGTATATTCTTAGGTATGCGCGCCTAACTTCGTCCGTAGCCGCGGTAGTCAGTATTATTGCCGGAGGCCTAAGCGTCCCGCTGACTGCGACTATATTCGACATGGACCCAACTGGTGGTGTATCTTTGGTATTCACCACCGTCTGGACACTTGTCGCATTCGCAATAGTCAACTATGTGTTGTTCAGTGACGGCCGCAAAAAGGCTGCGATGCACAGGGAGCGAGCGGATCAAGTCATTGCGCGGTCCGTGGCTTTGCATCGTCGTTCGGTCAGTACGACTGCTCATAGCGCGCTTCGCGGAGACGAAGCCAACGTCCAATTCATGCGCGCGTGGAGCTCGCTTGAACAACAGCTGGAGGAGCTTGCCTCGCGCGTGCTGCCCGACACCGGCCGTCGCTCTATAGGTACGATCATCAAGCAGCTTACCTACGATGGAACATTGACCGAAGACCAGGCGTACCATATCAAACAGATGCTCACCGTCAGAAATGACCTGGTTCACGGCCAGCTGTCAAAAAATGTCGAGCTGCGCGATCAACTGCGAGAGATTGCTACGATTAATGACATGCTCGCTGGGCTACTTGACGTCGCGGCAACTCTTGACGATAAAGAAAAAGCGTCTTTAACCGTCAAGCGCATCGTGGCAAAATGGAAAGACGATCAGCCTGAGCGTTAGAGGCTCTTAGGCCACACGGGCTTACGGCCCGGCGGCATGTCCAGTCGCTTGCCATCCGTCTTCCTGGAAAACGTCGATTCAGGGAGTTGAGACGGTGGACGTGCGGCCGTGAGCTTTAAGCCTCTGGGTCCGACAGGAACTGCGTTGCCAGCTCGAGCTGAACCTCCTGTCGCTGCGCGTATGGGAGCCGCGCCCAGTCTGTGAAGAGCTTTTCCTTGTCGGACTGCGGCCGACTGCCGCGCTGCATCCACTGGAAGAGCTCGGCCTTTTCCTTGCGGCCCCCTGCCGCCTTCACACGCATCTTGATCTCACCGAGGTCCGGCGGGTTCACGGTCTGGTCCCGGGCGTCCTCGTTGCAGCGCTGACACTCCGCGCGGAGGTTGGTGTCCTCGTCGCCGCCACCTCGCGCAACTGGAAGGATGTGGCCGATGGTCAGCCGGGCGATACGGCCGGGAGCATCGAAGTACTCGCCACCGCCGGGCGTGAAACAGACCTGGCAGGTGTTGCCGTCCCGTTCGAGGATGCGACGACGCTTCGCGCCGGTGATCGCCTTTCTGCCTAGATCGCGCTCCGGCTTCTCGCCATCGTGAACTTTGACGCCAATGGTGCGCAGCAGGTACTGATCGGGACGAAGGCGCGGGTTGTCCTTGTAGTTGTCGATTTTCCAGCCGATCTCCCGCAGGTCACGCATGCGCCGATCAGCCTGTGACACACCGGGCACTGCGGCAACCAGATCCTGCTTCGTGAAGATGTTGCCCTCCCCAATCGATGCAACGAACCGCGCCACGCGCACCTTCGAAGACTCTTGACGCTCTTCCGTATTCATGGACATCCCTCAATCCGGCAGAGACCGTCGCTCTGCTCCGTGACCAGAGTGGATGCCGGACAGTGCCACTGTCAAGCCGCACCTTGCCGCGGCAGCGTCCGGCGCGGCTGCGAGACGTTCGAGGGCAGGAGCAGCGCTCCGCGCGCCTGCCCGTATGACGAGAGCACTTGGCGTAGGATCGAACATGCGTTCGATCGCCCACGTGCAACGTCACAGTGTGCTCGCCAGGCCGTGAGCCTGCGCGAGACACGAGATGATGGTTGCAGGCACCCAGCCCGAAAGGTCACATCATGAACTCACTCCGTGTCGTCGAGATCTGTGCAGGAGCGGGTGGCCAGTCGATTGGACTTCACCGTGCGGGCTTTGACCATGCCCTTGCTGTCGAGCTGGACGCCTACGCGAGCCAGACGTTACGAGACAACACGGACTGGAAGGTGGCCGAGGGAGACGTCGCAGACCTCGACGTGTGGAACCCCCTGGACTACGAAGGGGTGGATCTCTTGGCGGGCGGCGTCCCCTGCCCGCCCTTCTCTATCGCAGGCAAGCAGCTCGGCTCATCCGACGAGCGCGACCTCTTCGCATGGGCTGTCGAGCAGGTGGGGGTCATGCACCCCAGGGCGCTACTCCTTGAGAACGTGCGTGGCCTTGCAGCCCCGCGCTTCGCCGCGTACCGCCAGCACATCCTCGACCGCCTCGCGGAGTTCGGGTACGTGGCGGACTGGCGGCTGCTCCACTCGGCGGACTATGGCGTGGCTCAGCTACGTCCGCGCTTCGTCCTGGTCGCCATGCTGCCCGAGGATGCTGCCTACTTCCGTTGGCCCGAGCCGGTCGCCGAGCGTGTGTCTGTCGGGGAGGCCCTCCGCGACCTCATGGGGGCCAACGGGTGGCCGCACGTTGATGACTGGGCGGCGATGGCGAACCGCATTGGCCCGACGCTTGTCGGCGGTAGCAAGAAGCACGGCGGGGCAGACCTCGGTCCGACGCGTGCCAAGAGTGCTTGGGCGGCCATGGGCGTAGATGGGCGGGGGGTCGCGAACTCGGCTCCTGCTGCTGACGCCCCGCATCCGTCAGTACAGGCGCCGAAGCTCACGATCGAGATGGTCGCACGCCTGCAGGGCTGGCGCGACGACTTCGAGTGGAAGTTCGCAGGACGCAAAACGGCGCAGTACCGTCAGATCGGTAACGCGTTCCCACCGCCGGTCGCTGAGGCCATTGGCAACTCGATCCGTGATGCTCTAACTCACGAGGGCTCGCCGCATGAGCTGCCCGAACTTACGGCCGACGTGCACGATCCGGTATATCGGGCACTTTCTAGTACCCAAGATTTCGTATCGATGGAGCGCTTGATCGAGGCCCTGACTGATTTCAGCCAGGCGTCCGTCGAACGTCGCCTTGCCGTCCTTGCCCGAGACTTTGACGTTGAAATCAAGGAGACGTCGACAGGTGTCGCGTACAAGCTCGGTGAGTTTAAGGGTTTCACGGGTCAGGCTAACCACACACGCCATGCCTACTTCGAGACTCACCGCAACAGGGTCAGCTGATGACCTCCGCCGACTTCGTGGCGGGAGTAGGCGCGCTTTTGCCCGTGCTTACTATCCTGGCAGCCGGGATCATACCAGTCCTAGTAGCCATAGTCACAGCCCGATCTAATCGGAAGAATGAGCAAGCAAAGATTGAGGCCGACAAAGAACGCGAAAAGATGCGACTTGCGCATGAAAAAGAACTAGCGCAGGCTGTCGCCGATCGAGCGGAAGCGGCAGCTCGTCAGTTACGAGCCGACGCGGAGGATGCCGCCAAGAGAGTTGCGGCTACCGACGAGGCTGCCCGTGCCCAAGCCGTCGCCGAGTTGTTCTTTGCCGTGATCCTGTACATTGATTCGCAGGACACGGAGCGAGATACTCAGGTATTTGAGTACTACTTCGCCGAGCGGTGGCCAGGCTTTGAAGTAGACCTTCGTCGAGCCATAGGGGGGTTAAAAGACGGCACCCTGAGAAATCGGCTGGACAGCTTAGTGGATTCGGCAACCGACACGGAAATCCAGACGTTCCATGGGTCGAGTCCTAAAGGTTGGGCCAGGTGGCTCTCAGACATTGCGGCCGATCTTGCTATGACCGCATCTCGCATGGAAGAGCCGGACGGGGAACTCGTCGGCCGCTATAAGGCCTTTTTCGACTCGTACACGGAAGTTTACATGTGGCGCGAGGATCGGCGCGAGGCAGACCGCGGGATGCGTAGAGACCAGCTGCGTCACAGTACGCAATAAAAGTGCTATCCGCTATGTAAGCCGTTGAGACGTCTTTGTGCCTTTGCCACTGCGTTGGCTGACCAGCATGTGCCTGTCGCCGTTTTAATGAGTTCCACGTTAAGCCGCTCCGCGGTGTCGGTAAGGGTATGCGTGGCGCGGAGCGCCAGCAGGCGTTCGCCGGTGGCCTGGGGGAGTGAGGACACCCTGCCCATATGCCTGCCCTGACGCTTGGCGGCCTGCATGGCAGCCGACGTACGCGCCCCGATCATCTCCCGCTCCCACTCAGCCACGCTCATCATCACGTTCGCCACGAGCCGGCCGGTGGGGGTGCTGGTGTCGACGCCGAGGTCGATCGCCACGACTGACCACCGGCGCGCGTTGGCCAAGCGGAGCAGGCCTGAGAAGTCATGCACGCTGCGGCTAAGTCGGTCGAGCTTGGCGACCACGATGCCGTTCACGTCACGACGCTTCGGGTGCAGTCGGGTGAGGGCCTGCTGTAGAGCGGGGCGGTTTAGCGATTTGGCGCTTAGGCCCGCGTCCTCATACCAGACCACGTCCCACCCGTGCGCGTCGGCGTAACGCTGGATGGTGTCGCGCTGGGCGTCGAGCCCGAGCCCGCTGCTGACCTGCTCCTCGGTCGAGACGCGGAGGTAGCCGATCATCGTGGTCATCGGTCGCCCTCCGGCTCACGCACGGTCGGGTAGGCGGGGCAGCACCCCGGCAGGAGAACGTGACCGCAGAGCGCGCACAGCTCGTCCCATACGTCGTGGCCCGGAAGGAGACCGAGCATCGCGCCGTCGTCCCAGAGCACGTGGACCGTTCCGGTGTCGTCCACTTGCTGCACGGTTCCGGTCGTGCCGCTACGGACGAGGGCGGTCGAGTCCGCCATGAGGAGGAGGCGCACGCGGCGCGGTGTGAGGTGTGACATGAAGGTTTTTTGCCTGAAGGGTCCCCTCGTGGCAAACGGCTCCTCGGCGGCGAGCTCACGGTCCTCGGCAGCGGGGCCGATGGCGGGGCCGCACCAGGCAGCCGGGTCTCCTCGCCGCTGCCTCTCGGGTCGGGCAAGGGCTCGTCGGCAGGCCCGGGCGTAGGTGCACCTACAGCAAGAGACCCCTAGCGTGGGCCAGGGGTCTCTCGTGCGGCGGAGGGGTCTCCGTCAGGCGGTGGTTACTACAGCGGCATGGAGTACGTGGCCGAGGTCGAGAAGTTGTAGCTCGGGTCCCGGTCCAGGCCCTCGACCGTGGCCAGGGCGGTGGCCGAGTCTGCGGAGCCCGGCTGGGCCTCACGGTAGGCGTCGAGCGCCTTCTCCCATCCGGAGTTGCGGGCGCGGTAGCCCACGGCGTGCGCCAGGCTGTCGTCCCCGCCGCGGGTCGCGTCCTGCAGCACGGCCAGCGCCTCGTCCTCGTTGGGGATGCGTCGGGCACGGTCGGCGGCGTCCCTGCGGACCAGCACGCTCTGCGCGTCGGTCGGCTGGTTGCCCAGCAGCTCGCGCTCGATCTTGACGCGCAGCTCCTTCACGTAATTCTTCTGCTCCGATTTCATCGCGTCGAGGCTGCTCCGCGTCTGCTTGGTCAGCTCGTCGACCTTCTCGCGCTTGGCAAGGTCCGACGTCATCGGGTCGCTGAGGATCTCCTTCCGGGTCGCGCTGTGTGCGTTCTTCAGTTCCGTGGCGCGCTGCTTGAAGTTGCCGAGGGTGACCGCAAGGTCGCGCTCGAGGGTGGCGGGGGTGGTCTTGCTCATGGTGGTTCCTTTCAGAGGGTGCCGGGTTCCGCCCGGCGCGGTGGTCTTGTGTGAGTAGCCCGCGAGGGTCACCGTCGCCCCTTGGGCGAGTAGATGTGGCCGCCCCAGTACCCGGCCTCGACGCGGGCCGTGAGGGCGTACGTGTCGCACAGGTCGACCACGATGCAGCGCCCGCATATGGACTCGCAGTCCTCGCGCTGCCGGTCGGTCAGGCGGTCTGCGGTGAAGCGCTCGTCTCCACGGCACGCGGGCGCGTTGTCCTCCAGCGTTTCACTCAGGGCATCCCACGCTTCATTGGCGGTCACGGGGTGCGCCTTCCTGCGAGGCGGACATATGAGCCGTACAGCCGTAGTGGATGAGTCACGATGGGCCGCTCCCTGCTCGGTTGACGGCGAGCGACTTGGGGTCGATGTCAGCCACGGCCACGACCGTGCCGTCGTCCAGCTCGATAGCCTCAGCGCCGTCCACGAGGCCGAAGTTCCAGAGCGTGCCCATGTGCAGGACCCCGATGCCCATGTCGTACGAGACGCGAGCGACCGTGTCGGAGTAGACGAGCGGGTGTCGTCCTTCCCGAAGGCGGAATAGCACCTCGTCGTCGACGTGGATGGTGATGGTCTGGGCGGCTTCGGTGTCGTTGTTGTCGGTCATGGTGCGCTTCCTTGTCTGCTGGTGGACGGCGGCCGGGGGTAGTACCCCCACCACCCCCTCTTGCCTGTTTTTGAGGTGAGCCCGCTCCTGTAGTTGTGTGCCCCCCCCCCCTCCTTTTAGGGGGGGGGGGGGGGTACTACTACTCGCTAGGGGTGCTGGGCGGGGCGGTACCACTTGGAACCGCGTTCTCCTTCGCGTATCTCGACCCGACCCGTACTCACGGCCGTACGCATTCGCTCGGCGACGTTGTTCTTGTTGATGCCCTTGATGCCCGCATCCTGGATTTGTCCCGTGTTGCGTTCGCCGTTCTGTTCCAGCAGCCACATGACCAGCCGGTCCATGACGGCGGACTTGGTCTCCTCCGGAATGTCCGTCTTGAACGCCACCCGCCTCGACTCGTTCATCAGGACCATGCCCTTGGGCACACTCACGTCCCGGCCGAACGCCTCGAAGTAGCGGAAGGAGTCGGGGTCGGTCATGTCCTGGCGGGTCACGTTCCAGATGGCATCCGGCCAGCCCTCGAAGCGACTGTCACCGGCAGCACGTTCAGCGACATGGCCGTGGTGATGGGCGATCATGCCCTCGCTCACGCCTGCCTCGACCTTGAGCGCGTCGAACGCCTGCAGGAACGGGCCGCCTTCGTTCGCTTCCTTGAGGCCGATCGCGTCGAGCACAGGGCGCATGGGGTCCACGACGAGCACCTCGGCTCCGGTGTCCTCAATGACCCGCGCCCACCGCGCGCGCATCTTGTCGTCGGTAATGCGGAACGACCCCGCCTTGCCCCGCATGTTGACGACCTTGAGGTTGGCCGTGTTGCGGATCCGCTGGTCCTTCAGCCAGTGCTGAAGCATCCGGTCGGACATCTCAAAGTCGAGCAGCAGCACGCGCCGCGTAGTGAGCACGTCGAAGTGATCCATGAACGGGTCGCCGTCCACCAGCGAACGCATCAGGTTGTGGCCGATGGTCGTCTTGCCTGCCTTGCGCTGCGCCGAGAACATGATGTTTCCGCCCACGGGCCAAAGGTTGTCGATCACGTACCGCTCCGGCGGCATCTTCCTGCGGAGGAACCTCGACAGCGACTCCGGCGTAGGGATCTCCAGTGCGCCCGCCTTGGCCTCCTCTAGACGACGGCGGGCCTCGTCGGTGACCTCCAGCTGCCGCACCTTCTCCTGGACTTCGAGCTCTCGGCGCTCGCCCTCCGGCAGCAACCCGTCGACGTCGGGCACCTTCGGCACCCTGGGCACGGTCGGCTTCTTGCGGACCGGGGTCGTGCTCTTGCGCACGGTCATCTGTGAACCACCTTCCGGGCAGATTCGACAACACGGCGTGCCTCCCGGGGGTTGAAGCCGATGTCCTCCGCGGCGTCGATGAGCAGGTCCAGCTGGCGGTCGCCGGCTCCGGCTTCGTGCAGACGGCTTGCCGCCCACAGGAGGCTGTCGTGGCGCTCGCCCACGCTCACCTTCCGCAGCCACGTGGCCAGGGCCAGGGCATCCACCCCGGTGGCCGTACGACGAGACGCCCGCCTACGCGGCAGCATCAGCGCGACGACCTCACGGGGCAGGCGCGCGATGTCCCGCTGGACCCACTTGTAGCTCTTGCCGGTGTCGGGGTGCGTGCTCGGCGGCATGACCATGTAGCCGTTTGTCTTGACATCGATGCCCTGCGGGATGTTCCCGCGGTACGGGCGCTCGAACGGCCGCATGAAGTACAGGTGCCGCCCACCGTCACGGCGACCACTGATCACTTCCAGGGTTGGCGGCAGGGCCGCCCCGGCGCGCTGCTCCAACTCCTCAACGCTTCCACCGTTGCGGGGGTCCACGTCGAGGACGAGCAGGTTGTGCGGCACGGGTGAGCCGACGTTCCAGTCCTGGTCGCCCCACAGTCGACGGATGGTGTTCGGGTCCGTCGTCGCGTCGAGGTGGCCGTGGGGCGTGACGGGACGCTTGCCGTCGAGCGGTAGGACCGCCCACCCCGCTTCGGCAAGACGCAGCGCGCGGTAACGATTGCCGTTCACGAGTCGGCCTCGGCCCTGGCCGCAACGAGCTCGGCAGCCCTCCACAGCAACCTGTGGAAGCGTGCCTGCCTGCGCTCCTGCTGACGCTGACGTCGAGCGATCCTCCGAGCCTCCCCGTTGGTGACGGGCGGGTACTCCTCAACGACCATGCGCATGGCGATCTTTTCGTCCGGCATGAAGTAGAAGACGCCCTCGCAGTCAGCGCAGCCGTCGTGATGCCCGTACAGGTTGTCCAGGCCCCAGGCCAGACCCGACCTGTCCCAGAACGTCTTCGCTTCCGGGTCGTCGGCGCCGCCGCGCATGTGGACGTACCCGTACGGACCCTTGAACCCCGCCGGGGCAGCGAACAGCGTGCCGCGGGTAGCCCACGGCTCGAACCATGTGATCTTGGGGCCGTTCCTCAGCACGCCCATCGCCTCGGACTCGGTCACCCACTTCTTGCTCGGGTAGTCGACCTCCTCAGGCCAGCCCCCGGTCATCGCTGGGCTCCCCGCAGGAGGCCCGACAGGCGCTTGACCTGGGTCGGCGTCAAGGGCGGGGCAGAGCTCAGGGCACGCTCGATGGCGTCGGCGATGTTGAGCTCAGCGAGATTGCGGCTGGCTTCGGCTCTGCGCTCCGGGTCGGGAGTGCGGTACGCCTGCGCCTTCTCCAGGGCGGCGGACTGTCGAACAGACTTCATGAGGGACTCCTCACGGCGCGAGTGCGCGCCAAGTAGGGAGCCCTCCGCTGAGAGAGCGATTGTCTGTTCAGTTAGAAGTCGACTTACCCGTCAAGCGGGTCGTGAGGACCAAGTGCGGGGTCAGGCTAGCGTGATCTCCGTTTGACCGGAAGCGCGGGCCTCAGAGAGAAGCAAGTGCAACCGCTCCTGCCTGACCTCGGCACCGCATGGGAACTTGTAGCGAGCGTAAATGTCGCCAGTCGGCTCCCAGATGAGCGCAAACGCCTCACCGACCGCCGGGCTGTATGCCTGTCGAGGCTTCCAGGTGCCGTTCCGTCCGTCATCCCACCGCGACACGACGCGAGCGTCATGGTCATGCCGGGGGTTCCGGCAGGTGAGATTAATAGTGGTGGTCACAAGCACTATTGTGGCGCACTTTACCGGCTTGCGCAGGACCGGTAAAATCCCTGGTCAAACGGCGTGTCGCGCGAGCAAAGCGGGATAGGCGTGAGGTAGGCGGGGCGCCGCCGAGCGACCGCTGAGAGACGGCCGCGCCGCCACGCTAGGACCGCCAGGCCACCACCACGCTGTCTGGGTTGAACGACTTGCCGCTGCCGCTGGGCATGATCGTGACGCTCACGAGGGTGTCCAGGATGGGGCGCTTCGTATCCATCGGCAGGGTCGGCCAGACTTCGGCGGCGAGACCACCCAGGAGTTCCGGCGGGACGGCTGATGGCAGCGCCGCGGTCACCTCTGCCTGCGCCTGGATGCGCGCGGCACGGAGCCCCTCACTGATGCGCGAGAGCTGTGCCCCGTCGATCGCGCCTGATGCGTACAGATCGGCGGCGTTGGCCAGGCGCGAGTCCACGGTCCGGACGGCTTGCAGAGCCTCGTGGAGGGCGGCAGGGTCACCTTGAGGGAACAACCCGACGGCATCCGGCATCGCCAGACGGCCGACCACGATACCTTCGACCAGGGCGTCAACATCGGCTTGCTTTCGGCGTACGCGGTGGCACTCGCTGCAGACGTAGCTCGGGGGCTGCCGCTTGGTGTTGCCGTTGGCCTGGACGGTCATCCTGCCAACAGCGCGGACCATGACGCCGCCGCACCGGCCACAACGGGCGATGCCGCTGAGAAGGTACTTCGGGGTGCGACCCGCGGGGGCGGTCCTCCTCTCCGGGTCAGTGAGCAGAGCCTTCAGTTCCTCGCGCTCGTCTTCACTGATGACGCGTTCGGTACTCTCGGGCATGTAGCCCACTAGCTCTCCTCGATGGACCGTGCGTCCCGCCAGGCTCGGTCGAAGCAGCAATTGCTTCAGCGTCGTCGAGTTCCACTGTGCTCCGCTGCCAGGGGTCGCGATGCCTCGCTCGTTGAAGTCGGCACACACTGACCGTAAGGAGTCACCGCGAAGCACCCGCTTCACGGCCTCCCGGATCACCCGTGCCTGCTCAGGCTCAAGCTCGATTGAGTCACCTGTCCGTATGTAGCCGTAGCCTGCCCGAGACGACATGCGACCACTGCCGGCTCGTTGGGCGTTCGCTGCGACCTGACGGGTCGCCTTCTGCTCACCTTCGTACTGGCTCCACGCGGCTACGGTGCGGGCAACCGCCCGGCCTGCCGGAGTAGTGAGGTCTAGCGTGCCTGCCGTAACGGTGTAGACCGGCACGTTCAGGCTGATGACCCGCTCTAGGTCTCGCGTCAGGCGAAGCAGCCGGTCCTGATGCCACGCCACGATTGCTTCCGGCTGCGCCGCCAGCATCTCCTCGAACGCGGGCCGGACCTTTCCGCTGGTGGCGCTGATGTCGTTGTCGGAGTACACCGCGGCCACGTCCATGCCCTGACGAGCTGCTAGCTCTCGGCACGCCTGCTCCTGTCGGGTGACGGCCATCTCCTCACCCGTGCGGTCGAGGCTGATCCGGGTGTAGATGACGCAGAGCATAAAGGTACTTTAACGCCATGCTCGTGCCCCTGGTGTTCCTGATCCTCCCGCTCACCATCGTCTTCGCCCTGTTCCCCGGCGTCTTCGTCCTGCAGCTCGGGCTGTAGGCGGGCACCGACGACCCGATCCGACACCGATACCGACACCGACACCGACACCGACCGAGAGGCACGACATGACCGACGAACGAGGCGCACTGGGCCCTGATGCCACGCCCGGAGCCCCGTGGGACGACGACCGGGGCGACGTGCCCGGCTGGGTGCTCATCACGCTGATGACGGCCGGGCTCGTCATCATCCTCTGGGGAGTGGCGGGTCCCCTCCTGCAGAGCGTGTTCACCCAGGCCATCAACCGGGTCACGTCGTTCTGATGCGCGACGACCGCGGCTCGGCACCCGCCGAGTTCGTCATGGTCGGCGCCCTCCTCGTCGTCCTCGCCCTGTCGGTCGTCCAGCTCGCGCTGGCGCTGCACGTGCGGACGACCGTGCTCGACGCCGCCGCGGAGGGCGCCCGCACGGCCGCGCTCGCGGGCGCCACCCGCGCCGACGGCGTCGAGCGCACGCGCGAGCTGATCACGACGGCGGTGGGTGCGCGGTACGCGGAGGACGTGACAGCGGGAACGGGCACCGTGCTCGGGCACGCGGTCGTCAGCGTCACCGTGCGGACGACGCTGCCGCTCATCGGCCTCCTCGGCGTCGACCGCGGACTGGAGGTGACGGGCCATGCGGCCGTGGAGCGCCTGGGCTGACGACCGGGGCTCGGCGGCGCTCGAGTTCATCACGGCGGGCGTGCTCCTCCTCGTCCCGCTCGTCTACCTCGTGCTCGCCCTGTCCGCGATCCAGGGTGCGGCGCTGGGCACGGAGGGCGCGGCCCGGCAAGCGGCCCGCGTCTACGTGCGGGCGGACGACGACGCGACCGGACGCCGGGAGGCGCGGTCGGCCGTCGAGGTCGCGCTCGCCGACCAGGGGATCGCCCCGGGCGGGATCGCCCTCGACATCACGTGCACGCCGGATCCGCAGAGCTGCCACGCCCCGCGGTCGCTCGTGCACGTGTCGGTGCGCGTCGCGGTCGAGCTGCCTCTCGCGCCGCCCGTCGCCGGGCCGGACGCGCCAGGAGCGGTCGCGGTCCACGGCGACGCGGACGAGCGCGTCTCCGTCTTCGCACGAGGGGGACGATGATCGCCGGCCCGTCGCGGCGTCGGCGCGACCGCGCGTCGATCCCGGCCCTCACCCCGGCCGAGGACGAGGGCTCGATCCTGCCGCTCGTGATCGCGTCCTGCGCGCTGGGTCTCGCCGTGATCCTCATGGTGTCGGCGGCGTCCTCGCTCTACCTCGAGCGCGCCCGGCTCTTCTCGCTGGCGGACGCGGCCGCGCTGGCGGGCGCCGAGTCCTTCGACGTGGACGGCGGCGGCGGCGGCGCGGCGGCGGTCGCGGTCGGCGACGACGGCGTCGCGCTCCCGCCCCTCACGGACGCCGAAGTGGCCTCCACGGTCACGGCGTTCCTCGCCGACGAGCCGACGGCGGGGATCCGCGACCTCCACGTCGACGGCGCCACGACGCCGGACGGCCGCAGCGCGCGCGTCACCCTCTCCGCCACGTGGATCCCGCCGGTCGCCTCCCTCTTCGCCCCCGATGGAGTGCGCATCGACGTCACGAGCACCGCCCGCAGCGTGCTGGTCGGGCCGGGCGCCGCGCCGGTCGGACCCGCGGGAGGCGGGTGATCCGTGCCTCAGGCGGTCGGTCGCGGCTTCCGGGGCACGTAGCGCGGCACGTACCGTACGAGGATCCCGGCGCCGATGAGCCCGAGCACTCCCATCACGCCGCTGGCGACCGCGAGCGACGCGGCGGAGGTGAGCGCGGCGATGAGGAGCGGCGAGGCGGCGCTGCCGGCGTCGCCCGTGAAGCGCCAGGCGCCGAGGAAGGGGGCCGGGTCCTCGCGCGGGGCGAGGTCGGCGCCGAGGGTCATCAGGATCCCCGAGCCCACGCCGTTCGCCACCGACATGAACATGGCCACGCCGATGAACCACTGCACGCTCGTCGGCAGGTCCGGGGTGAGCGCGAGCACGAGGTAGCCGAGGCCGAGGCCCACCATCGACGGCACGGCGCTCCAGAGGCGGCCGAAGCGGTCCATGATCTGGCCGCTCGCGTAGAAGAGGGCGAAGTCCACGCCGCCCGCGATGCCGATGATGAGCGCCGTGTTCGCGTCCGAGATGCCGATGCTCACGGCCCACAGGGGGAGGAGCACGCCGCGGCCCGCGCGCATCGCGCCGATGAGCGCCGCGCCGGATCCGAGCTTCACGAGCACGCCCTTGAACCGCCACAGGGTGCGCGCGAGGCCCTCCGACTCGCGCCCCGCCACCGCGGTCCCGGCCGCGGCGCCGACCGACTCGTCGTCCTGCGGCTCGCCGGCCGTCGCGGCCGCGGCGCTCTGCAGGTCCACGGCGCGGTTGCGGCGCACGACGTCCATCGGGTCGGGCAGCACGAGCAGGGTCACGGCGGCGGCGAGGCACGCGACGACGTGGATCACGAATGCCGACTGCGAGACGCCCGTCAGGTGGATCACGCCGGCGGCGAGGAACGGCCCCACGAAGTACCCGGCGCGGAACGTCCCGCCGAGCGTCGAGAGCGCGCGGGCCCGGTACGCCTGCGGCACGAAGCTCGTCATGAACGCGTGCCGGGCGAGCGCGAAGACGGCAGTCGAGACGCCGATGAGGAACACCCCCACCCCGAGCACGAGCGGGTTCGGCGCGAGGAGGCAGAGCACCAGGCCGCCGATGGAGACGAAGGCCGCGCCGATCATGGCGGTCCGCTCGCCGATGCGGCTCACCACGGATCCGCTCGGGATGTCGCCCACCAGCTCGCCGAGCATGATCATGCCGCCGATGAAGGCGGCGATGCCGAACGTGGCGCCGAGGCTGCCGGCGACGATCGGGATGATGGGGATGATCGCCCCCTCGCCGATGGAGAAGAGGAGCGCGGGGAGCAGCGCCGGGAGCGCCACCTCGCGGAGGGAGAAGGGGGCATCGGGGGTCGACATCGCCCCCGAGCCTACGCGCGGGCGGCCCCCGCCCCGGACGCCGCCGACGGCCCTGACGGTAGGCTGGGCGGCACCATGATCGACCAGGACTTCTCTTCGCGGATCACAGAATTGCGCGACACCTACTCCAACATCCGCTCGGTGATCGGCGTCGAGCGCCTGCAGCAGGAGGTCGAGGAGCTGAGCGCCCAGGCGGGTGAGCCGGA
This sequence comes from Clavibacter californiensis, assembly GCF_021952865.1. NCBI lineage: Bacteria > Bacillati > Actinomycetota > Actinomycetes > Micrococcales > Microbacteriaceae > Clavibacter > Clavibacter californiensis. The sequence continues at coordinate 1,817,492 of NZ_CP040792.1, forward strand.
CCTCTGGGACGACACGGACAAGGCGCAGAAGGTCACGAGCGACCTGAGCCACCGCCAGGCCGACCTCAAGCGCATCGACGAGCTGCAGCGCCGCCTCGACGACCTCGACGTGCTCGTGGAGATGGCCAAGGACGACGAGGAGTCCGCCGAGGAGGCGGTCGTCGAGCTCGCCGGCATCACCAAGATCATGGACGAGCTCGAGGTGCAGACGCTCCTCAACGGCGAGTTCGACCCGCGCCCCGCGGTCGTCACCATCCGCGCGGGCGCCGGCGGCGTCGACGCGGCCGACTTCGCCGAGATGCTCATGCGCATGTACCTGCGCTGGGCCGAGCAGCACGACTACTCCGCCACCGTGCTCGACACCTCCTACGCGGAGGAGGCGGGCATCAAGTCCGCGACCTTCGAGATCGACGCGCCGTACGCCTTCGGCACGCTCTCCGTCGAGGCCGGCACGCACCGCCTGGTGCGCATGAGCCCCTTCAACTCGGCGGGCAAGCGCCAGACGTCGTTCGCCGCCGTGGAGGTCGTGCCGCTCATCGAGCAGACCGAGTCGATCGAGATCCCCGAGAACGACATGCGGGTGGACGTCTTCCGCTCGTCCGGCCCCGGCGGCCAGTCCGTCAACACGACCGACTCGGCGGTGCGGATCACCCACCTCCCGACCGGCATCGTCGTCACCTGCCAGAACGAGAAGAGCCAGATCCAGAATCGCGCCGCGGCCCTCCGGGTGCTGCAGTCGCGCCTGCTCCTCGTGCAGCGCGAGCAGGAGGCGGCCACCAAGAAGGAGCTCGCCGGCAACATCACCGCGAGCTGGGGCGACCAGATGCGCAGCTACGTCCTCGCGCCGTACCAGATGGTCAAGGACCTCCGCACGGAGCACGAGGTCAACAACCCGTCCAACGTGTTCGACGGCGACCTCGACGGCTTCATCTCCGCGGGGATCCGCTGGCGGAAGTCGCCCGACCGCGCCTGAGAGAGTCCGAAGGGACCCCTCGCCGCGGTGAGTCGATGCGGCGAAAGGCACCTCCCGTGCCTAGGGTCGTACCGACATGATCAGGTTCGACCACGTATCCAAGGTGTATCCCGGCAACCCCCGACCGGCGCTGAGCTCCGTCGACCTCGAGATCCTCCGCGGGGAGTTCGTCTTCCTCGTCGGCGCGTCCGGGTCCGGCAAGTCCAGCTTCCTGCGTCTCGTGCTCAAGGAGGACCGGCCCACGCAGGGCACGATCCACGTCCTGGGCCAGCAGCTGAACCAGCTGTCGAGCCGCAAGGTCCCCTACTACCGGCGCAGCCTGGGGGTGGTGTTCCAGGACTTCCGGCTGCTCCCGAACAAGTCCGTGTTCGACAACGTCGCCTTCACCCTCCAGGTGATCGGCAAGTCGCGCGGCTTCATCCAGGAGGCCGTCCCCGACGTCCTCAACATGGTGGGCCTCAAGGGCAAGGAGCAGCGGCTCCCGCACGAGCTGTCCGGCGGTGAGCAGCAGCGCGTGGCCATCGCCCGCGCCGTGGTCAACAAGCCCGCCGTGCTCCTCGCCGACGAGCCCACGGGCAACCTCGACCCGCTGACGAGCGCGGGCATCATGCAGGTGCTCGAGCGGATCAACGCCAACGGCACCACGGTGATCATGGCCACCCACGACTCCGGCATCGTCGACCAGATGCAGAAGCGCGTCATCGAGCTGATCGGCGGCGAGGTCGTCCGCGACGAGGTCGGCGGCCAGTACCAGACGTCCGCCATCGACCTGCCGCGCACGGCGGAGAACCCGGTCGGCGTGAACCCCGAGCACCCTCCCGTCGCCGCGCCGACGCCGGTGTTCGTGCCCGCCGCGCCGCTCCCTGCACCCGTGCGCCCGACCGCTCCGGCGGAGCCCGCGAACGCCGCGGAGCGCCGCGAGCAGGCCAGGCGCGACAAGCAGCGGCGCGCCGACGAGAAGGCGCGCGCCAAGGAGGAGGCGACCCGCGAGGCCGCCGCAGCCAAGGCCGCGAGGAAGGCGCCGCGGAAGCCCGGGACGGGCGCCGAGGCCCCTGCGGCTGTGGCGGCACCGGCATCCGCCGCTCCCGTCGTCGCGCCCGCCGCCGTCTCGTCCGCCGCTCCCGCCGTGGATGCCGTGCAGATCATCCCGGCGACGTCGCCCGACCGCGACGCCGAGGCCGGGCGCGCGGCGCGACCGGAAGGCGACGACGGGTCCGACCGCGGATCCCGGCCGGCGGCTCCCGCCTACGCTCCCTCCGCGTTCGCCGAGGCCGCGCGCGTGGATCCCGTCCCCGTGCGCGAGGTCGAGCGTGACGCCGAGCGCGACGCCGAGCGCGACCGTCCGGCCGCCGCCCCCGCCGCGGCCGCGGAGGAGCGCCGTGAGGCCGCTCCCGCGCGCCCGGAGCCGCGCGCAGCCGAGCCGGTCCCCGCGGACCCCGTCGAGCCCTCGCGTGCCGACCCGGCCGCTGGGCAGGCCGACGCGCCCGTGGACGACGGCCCGCTCACTGCGCCCGCCCCGCCGAGCAGGCGAAACGGCGGGGGTGCCGCCCCCGCGGCCCCGAGCACCGGATCGATCCGGCGGCTCCCCGAGGGCACCGGCGTGATCCGCCTGCCCGACCTGTCCGACGGCGAGGGCGGATCCGCGCCCGCCGACGGACGCGACGACGCCGAGCTCGCCGAGCTCGGCCTGGCCGAGAAGCTGGGCCTCCGCGCCCGAGGCGAGTCGTCGGACGACACCGGCGCACAGGATGTGGGGCCCACGCGATGAGACTCGGACTCGTCCTCTCCGAGGTCGGCCACGGCCTCCGTCGGAACGTCAGCATGGTCGTCTCGGTCGTGCTCGTCACCTTCATCTCGCTCACGTTCGTGGGCGCGGCCGTGCTGCTGCAGATGCAGATCGGCCAGATGAAGAACTACTGGTACGACCGCGCCCAGGTCGCGATCGACTTCTGCACCGACACCTCGGTGCCGAGCGAGACCTGCGTCAACGGCAAGGCCACCCAGGAGCAGATCGACGCCGTCAAGCAGCAGCTCGACAGCGACACGCTCGCCCCGTTCATCGACAAGTACTACTTCGAGGACCAGGACACGGCGTACAAGAACTTCCAGGAGCAGTTCAAGGGCGATCCCGTCACCGAGCTGGTGCAGCCGGAGTTCCTCAACGAGGCGTTCTGGGTGAACCTCAAGGACCCGTCGAAGTCCGACATCCTGAGCGACAGCCTCTCCGGGCTCGCCGGTGTCGAGAACGTCACCGACCAACGGCAGTACCTCGACCAGATCTTCTCGATCCTCAACGCCGCCAGCCTCACCGCCGTCGGCATCGCCGGCCTGATGCTCGTGGCCGCCGCCCTGCTGATCGCCACCACGATCCGCCTGTCCGCGTTCTCGCGGAGACGGGAGTTGGGCATCATGAGGCTGGTCGGGGCGTCGAACCGCTTCATCCAGACCCCGTTCATCCTCGAGGGCGTGTTCGCGGCGCTCATCGGTTCGGTGCTCGCCAGCGCGGCGACGGTGGCGCTCGTGAAGTTCTTCGTCCAGGGGTTCCTGAGCACGAGGCTCACGTCGATATCCCTGGTGAACATGGACGACGCGCTGCTGGTGGTGCCGATCCTCCTGGGTGTCGGCGTCGTGCTCGCGGCGGTCTCCGCGAACTTCGCCATCAGCCGCTATCTGCGGATCTGATCCTCCGGTATGCTGATGGGCTGCCCGGATCCGGGCGGATACACCTGAACCATCGAGGAGTCCACCGTGCCCAGGGAACGTGGCGAGAAGGTGGTGGCGACCAACCGCAAGGCGCGCCACGACTACACCATCGAGTCGACCTACGAGGCCGGCCTCGTGCTCACGGGCACGGAGGTCAAGTCGCTCCGGCAGGGGCGGGCGTCGCTGGTCGACGGCTACGCGTTCGTCGACGCGGGCGAGGCGTGGCTCGACGCGGTGCACATCCCCGAGTACAACCAGGGCACCTGGAACAACCACCCGGTGCGCCGCAAGCGCAAGCTCCTCCTGCACAAGGAGCAGATCCTCAAGATCCACTCCAAGGTGAAGGAGGGCGGCTACACGGTCGTCCCGCTGCAGCTCTACTTCGTCGACGGCCGCGCCAAGGTCGAGCTCGCCATCGCGAAGGGCAAGAAGGAGTACGACAAGCGCCAGACGCTGCGCGAGCGACAGGACAAGCGCGAGGCGGACCGGGCGATGTCGTCCCACCGCCGCCTCGGCGAGTAGCTCGCTCCTCCCGGTGGTGCGACCGTCAGCGGTCGGCTAACATGGAGGGCTGGTCGTGCGTGCGCGATCGGCGATTGACAACTCGACAGCGTGGAACATGCGACCCGGCTCGGGCGCCTCACGGAGGCGCTGGGCCGTTCATGGGGATGATCGGTTTCGACATTGCCTGAATGACTGCGAGAAGCGGGTCGAGGATGCAGGGCTATCTCGTAAACGCTCTCTGCAAAATACAACTGCCAATAACAAGCAGTCGTCCTTCGCTCTCGCTGCCTAAGCGAGCGCACTAACAGGACCGTCGACCCGGGGATGCTCTCTAACCGGTAAGTCGGCGTCAGAAAAGGGAGCTCGCTGCGCGGTCGTGCCTCAGGGCCGCGTGGGACTCGAACTGAGGCTGGGCCCGTCGGATCAGATGCCAGGAGCAAGTTCCGGGGCCGAGCAGGACGCCTTTCCTGGATACACCCGTAGAAGGCGCAGGATTACAGCAGTGGACCGGGGTTCGATTCCCCGCATCTCCACCATCGCGTCGCATGCTCCACGCTCGTCGAGGGTACGGATCCGTCCGGCACGACGAAGGCCCCGTCCACCCGGACGGGGCCTTCGTCGCGTTCGACGTGGGGATCAGCCCATCGGCGTGCGCGGCGCCGTCATGGCGGGCGCTCCCGGATCCGACGTGGCGAGGGCCGGCGCCGTCGTCTCCAGCGCGGGCGAGCTCGTCCGCCCGCGTCGCCGCTTCCGCCCGCCCGAGCGCCCGTACACGAGGTACATCGTGAGCCCCATGATGATCATGAGCAGGACCGTGTAGACGAACGTGATGCTCATGGAGTCGAGGTTGGCCTCGCCCTCGGTGCTCGCCTTGATGGCGATGCCGAGCGGCTCGTACAGCGGCTGGTAGAGGAACACCGCCGCGTCGTAGTCGTCGAGCAGGCTGTTGAAGTTGAGCGCCGTGATGGCGGCGACCGTGGGGATCACGAGCGGCACCAGCACCCGCCGGAACGTCGTGAGCGACTTCGCGCCGAGGATCCGCGCCGCGTCCTCGAGCGACTGCGGCACGCTCGCGAACGCCGCCTTGAGCAGGCGCAGGGTGAACGGCACCTTGACGATGATGTAGGCCACGAGCAGCAGCCAGGTCGTGCCCGTGAGCACCTGCCCGCCGATGAGCGGCTGGGCCCGGTCGAACGTCTGCAGCAGTGCGAGCGCGATGAGGATGGTCGGCAGGATCCATGGGATGTGCAGCAGGTACTCGAGCGTCGCGGTGACCCAGTTGCGGTTGCGCTGGATCATGCGCGCGACGAACAGGAGGCCTGCCACGACGATCACGGCGGCCAGCGCGCTGTAGACGAGGCTCACGACGAAGGGGCGCAGCACGTCGGGGGAGCCGAGGACGGTCGCGTAGTTCCGCAGCGTGAACGAGTCCAGCGTGATCGTGCCCGTCTGCACGCTCTTCGAGTCGAGGAACGAGAACAGCACGATGAGGATGACGGGGAGCGCGTAGACCACGAACAGGGCGTAGGCGACGACGTGCACGACGCCGTTCACGATCGGGTTCCGGATGCGCTGCTTCTGCAGCGGCGTCGCGACCTTGGCCACCGAGAAGTACACGCCCGACTTCTCGACGCGGTTCATGATCGCCAGCAGCACGATCGTGGCGACGCCCAGCACGATCGCGAGGAGCGCCGCGAGGTCGCGGGAGCTCGTGCTCTTGGAGAACGTGACGATCATGGGCGCCACCGTCTGGAAGCCCGTGCCGCCGAGCACCAGGGGAGCGGTGAGCGCCCCGAGGCCCGTGAGGAAAGTGAGCACGGTGACCGCGAAGATCATGGGCCGCAGCGCCGGCAGCACGATGCGGAAGAGGATGCGCCCGGTGCCCGCGCCCATGCTCCGGGCCGCCTCGATGGTCTGGTGGTCGATCGCCGCGAGAGACGAGCGGAGGAAGAGCATGTGGTTCGTGGTGGTGGCGAAGGTCATCACGATGACGACCGCGAAGTAGCCCGAGAACCAGTCGGGGTCGAGGTCGGGGAACGCGCGCTGGGCGAGCGCCGTGACGAACCCGTAGCGGCCGTAGATGAAGTTGTACCCTGCCGCGAGCACGATGCCGCCGTAGATGAGCGTCGTGGCGTAGCCGAGCCAGAGCACGCGGGATCCGCGCACCACGAAGTACTCGGTCACCAGCACGATGAAGATGCCGACCACGTTGACCGTGATCGCGAGGGTGACGGCGAGCAGGAGGCTGTTGCCGACGCTCCGCATCGCCCGGTCGGAGCTCAGGAGCTTCTCGAGCGCGCGACCGCTGAAAGCGCCGTCGGGGAAGAAGGTCGTGACGAGCAGGTTCGCGTTCGGGAACACGAGGAACGTGACGACGAACCAGAGCGCGGCGATGAGCACCACGACGCCGAGGGGCGAGCGCAGCAGGGCGCGGACGGGGGTGCGCACGGCTACGACCGGTACTGCAGGATCGCGGCCGGGTCGATGCCCACGACGACCTCGGTGCCGGGCGTGAGCGGCGGGGCACCCGTCTCGGCGACGAGCGCCTGGACGGCGTCGTCCCCGAGGTCGACCCGGTAGGTGCTGTAGGACCCGTGATACGACCGCTCGGCGACCACGCCGTCGATGCGCACGCGGCCCGCGTCCGCCGGGGTGGCCCCGCGCGGATCCACCGACACGCGCTCCAGGCGCACGTAGGCGCGGCTCGAGGCGTCGAGGTCGGTCGCGCCGGCGTCGCGGAGGCGGGACACCGTGGCGGGGCCGAGCGCGTTGATGGCGCCGACGAACGTGGCGACGAACTCGGTGGCCGAGCGGTCGTAGATGTCCTCCGGGGTGCCGACCTGCTCGATCCGCCCCGCGTCGAAGACGGCGATGCGGTCGCTCATGGTGAGCGCCTCCTCCTGGTCGTGCGTGACGTACACGGTCGTGATGCCCAGGCGCGACTGCAGGCCCTTCAGCTGGTCGCGCAGCTGCACGCGGAGCTTGGCGTCGAGGTTGGAGAGCGGCTCGTCGAGCAGCAGGATCCGCGGCTCGAGCACGAGCGCCCGCGCGATGGCGACGCGCTGCTGCTGGCCGCCCGAGAGCTCCGCCACGTTCTTGTCGAGCTGCGCCTCGCTCAGCTCGACCTGGTCGGCCATGGCGCGCACGAGCCGGTCGGTCTCGGCTTTACCGGCCTTCCGCACCGTGAGGCCGAACGCGATGTTCTGCCGCACCGACATGCTGGGGAAGAGGGCGTAGTTCTGGAACACCATGCCCACGCGGCGCTTCTCGCTCGGCAGCCGCGTGGCGACCTGGCCGTCGATGACGATGTCTCCGCGGCACGGGTCGACGAAGCCGGCGAGGGTCCGCAGCGCCGTCGTCTTGCCGCAGCCGGACGGCCCGAGGAGCGTGAAGAACTCGCCCTCGTGGATCTCGAGGTCGAGCCCGGGGATCGCCACCTGGTCGCCGAAGCGCACCTCGACGTCGTCGAAGCGGATCATCAGGGCAGGTACTCCAGCTCGGTCTTCTCGACCCAGTCGGCGATGTGCTCGCGCACGAAGCCGTAGTCGACGTCCTGCTTGTCGAGCGACTCGATGAGCTCCTTCACGGCAGGCAGCGCCTTCTCGCGCGCGGTCGTGCTGACCGGATAGCTCGAGAACTGCTCCGCGAAGGCCCCCTGGACGTCGGCGCTGCCGAACCAGTCGATGAACGCGCGGGCGTGCTCCTCCTTCTTCGTGCCGGCGATCTCGGCGATCTGCTCGGTGACGAACGGGACGCCCGCCTTCGCGGGCACGATCTCGGTGGTGGTGCCGTACTGCGCGTCGCGCGCCGCGATGCCGCTCGAGGCGAGCGTGCCGAACGCGACCTCGCCGCGGGAGAGGCGGGCGTAGAGGTCCGTGCCCTCGACCGCGGGGGATCCGTTCGCGAAGTAGTCCTTCACGACCTGCCAGCCGGCGTCGCTGATGCCGAGGTCGCCGTCCGGGTCCTCGTAGGGCGCGAGGAGGCCCGCGAGGATGAGCTGCGGGGTCGCCTCGCCGAGGCGCGTGTTCACCTCGTACTCGCCCTCGTGCTTCGACGAGTAGAGGTCGGTGACGTCCTTCGGCACGTCGCCGCCCGAGGTCTGCTTCGCATCGTGCACGGTGACGATCGCCTGCTCCACGAGCGGCCAGTACGCGCCGTCGGCGGGATCGCCCGCGGCCTGGTCGACCTCGCCCGACCACGCGGGCGTGTACGCGGTGATCGCGTCCTCCGCCTTGAGGTTCTCGAAGTACATGTTGTTGAGGCCGAACACCACGTCCCCGACGGGGTTGTTCTTCTCCGCCACGATGCGGTTCGCGAGGTCGGCACCGCCGAGTCCCACGATCTGGATGTCGAAGCCCGCCTTCGCCGCCTCGGCCGTGACCCAGTCGCCACGGCCGTCGCCGTTGGAGTTCGTGTAGACGATGAGCGTGTCGCCGGAGGCGGGGGAGACGGCGGGGTCCGCGGTGCCGCTGTCGGGGGACGACCCGCATCCGCTGAGGGCGAGCCCCGCCGCGACGACGGCGGCGAGGGAGACGGTGAGACGGCGGGCGCGGTTCTTCATGGTGTCCTCTCGGAGGGAGCACGTCGATGTGCTCGCAGGGCGATCGCGCCGGATGGACACGAAGTCCCCACCATATGAGCGGGGTGCCCGGCCTCCCGGCCCGGCTGTCGCTGTTGGCTCGTTGTTCAGCAGAGGGACACCGGCACGATCCCCCCGGATGAGGAGCAGGCTGGTCGAGGCAGGTCGCCACCGCTCGCGGGAGCGGGAATACATAGCCCGTGTATGGGATTCGATACCTCATGACCGGACGCACACCCGCGGGCACGACCCCGACCTCGACCGACGACCAGGACCGCACCCGCTGGCAGGCCTTCTGGGTCTGCGTCGGCGTCGCGGCGCTCACCATCCTCGATCTGTCGAAGGTCAACGTCGGCCTGCCGTCGATCGAGGAGTCCCTCGGCGCCGGATCCACCGACCTGCAGCTCATCGTCGCCGGCTACGCCCTCGCGTTCGGCCTGGCCCTCGTGCCCGCCGGCCGCCTCGGCGACATCCGCAGCCGCCGGCTCATGTTCGTGGTCGGCCTCAGCTCCTTCACGATCGCCAGCCTGCTCTGCGCCATCGCGCCGGACGTGAAGACCCTCGTGGTCGCGCGGATCCTGCAGGGCGTCGCCGCCGGCATCCAGATGCCGCAGGTGCTCGGCCTCATCCAGCAGCTCTTCCAGGGCGAGGAGCGGGCGCGCGCATTCGGCCTGTTCGGCGCCGTCGTCGGCATCGCGACCGCGTTCGGGCCGACCCTCGGCGGCCTGCTGATCCAGCTCGGCGGCCCCGAGGACGGCTGGCGCCTGCTGTTCTGGATGAACATCCCGCTCGGCATCGTCGCCATCGCGTTCGCGCTCAAGCTGCTGCCGCGCAGGCAGGCCCGGCCCCAGCAGAAGACGGGCCTCGATCCGGTCGGCATCGTGCTGCTCGCGATCGCCACGTTCTCGCTCATGCTGCCGTTCGTGCTCACGACGGGCGGGCCCGACGACGACCCGCTCCGGTGGATCTGGCTCGCCGCGGCGGTGGTCGCGGCAGCGCTCTTCGTCGCGTGGGAGCGGCGCTACGAGCGGTCGGGGAAGTCGCCCGTGGTGCACTTCGCGCTCTTCACGCTCTCCTCGTACCGCAACGGGATCCTCATCGCCACCGCGTACTTCGCCGCCATCCCCGCGGTGTTCCTGCTCACGACGCTGTACCTGCAGCAGGGCCTCGGCCTCGCGCCCGTGTTCGCCGGCATGGTCAGCATCCCGTTCGCGCTGTCGTCCGCGGTCACCGCGTGGATCGGCGGGCGCCTCGTCTCGCGCCTCGGACGCCAGCTGGTGGTGATCGGGCTCGCGATCGTCGCGGTCGGCATCACCCTGCTGCTCCTGGCCGCCGTGCTCACGCCGCAGGAGGCGACGCCGTGGGCGATGGCCGCGGCGATGCTCGTCGCGGGCGTCGGGGCGGGCTTCGTGATCTCGCCGAACCAGACGCTCACGCTCGCCGAGATCCCGGTGACCGAGGGCGGCGTCGCCGGATCCATGGCCCAGGTCGGCCAGCGCGTCGGCACGGCCGTGGGCGTCGCGGCCGCGTCCGCCACCTTCTTCAGCACGCTCTACGCGGAGGCCGCGGGCGGCGGCGACGCGAGCCTCGCGGTGTACCACGACGGGTTCCGCAACGGCTTCCTCGTGACGATCGCCCTGGTCGCCGTGGCCCTCACGCTCGGCCTGGTCGACCTCGGCCAGCGCCGCCGTCGCCGGGAGCGCGCCGCGACCGCCTGAGCGGGAGGCACGGCGGGCGCGGGGTCAGCGCGCCACGACCGCCAGCACGGCGTCGTGGAGGCGCCCGTTCGTGGCGAGCGCGGATCCGTGCCACGGCCCCGCCTCGCCGTCGACCGACGTGAACCGGCCGCCCGCCTCCTCGATCACGGGGATCAGCGCGGCCATGTCGTACGGCTTCAGGTCGTGCTCGCCCGCGATGTCGACGAGGCCCTCGGCGAGCAGCATGTACGCCCACATGTCGCCGAAGTCGCGGGAGCGCTTCACGCGGGCGGAGAGGTCGAGCAGCTCGTCGAGCCGGTCGGCGTCGCGCCACCGCTGGACGCCGGCGACGCTCATCGAGGCGTCCTCGAGCCGGTCGACGTCCGAGACCCGGATCCGGCGCTCCTCGGACGTCGTGGCCTGCCCGAGCGTGTCGTCGACGTACGCGCCGAGGCCCGCCGCGCCCCACCAGCGGCGGCCGAGCGCGGGCGCGCTGACGACGCCCACCACGGGCACGCCGTCCACGGCGAGCGCGATGAGGGTGCCCCACACGGGCACGCCGCGCGCGAAGTTCGAGGTGCCGTCGATGGGATCCACGATCCACTGCCGGGACGACGAGCCGGACGTGCCGTACTCCTCGCCGAGGACGCTGTCGTGCGGGCGGCTCTCGGCGATGCCGGCGCGTATCGCCCGCTCGACCGACGTGTCCGCGTCGGTGACCCAGCTCGAGTCGGCCTTCGTCTCGATGGCGAGGTCGGCCGAGCGGAAGCGGTCGAGCGAGATGGCGTCGGCCATGTCGGCCAGCTCCCTCGCGAGCCGCAGGTCGGACGACAGGGAGTGCAGGGGTTCGGAGGCCACGGGGTCGAGCCTAGCGATCGGCCTGGTCGCCCTTCGACGCGTCGGAGCGGTTGGCGACGAGGTGCTGGAGCGAGTGCAGGCGCTCGCGACCGGCGTCCCCGAGCTCGCCCGCCTCGACCCGGTCGACGATCTCCCAGTCGTGCGCCTCGGTGAGCGGGATGCCGCCCGGCGGCTCGCCCTCGGGCAGGTGGGCGTAGCTGGCGAACGAGCGGAGGATGTTCGCCGGATCCACGTGCCCGAGCCCGAACGAGCGGACGCCCGGGGTGTCGATGATCCAGCCGTGGCCGCCGTCGCCCGTCTCGACGCGCATCGAGACGGTGGAGCTGGACGTGTGGCGTCCGCGCCCGGTGACCTGGTTGACGACGCCCGTCGCGCGCCTCGCGTCCGGCACCAGGGCGTTGACGAGCGTCGACTTGCCGACGCCGGAGTGGCCGACGGCGACGGTCGTGCGGTCGACCAGCAGCGCGCGCAGCTCGTCGAGAGGCACGTCGTCCGAGCGGCTCAGCACGATCGGCACGTCGAGCACGCGGAAGTGGGCGGCGAAGGGCGCGGGGTCGGCCACGTCGGACTTGGTGATGCAGAGGATCGGCTGGATCCCGGCGTCGAACGCGGCGACCAGGTAGCGGTCGACGAGACGCGCGCGCGGCTCGGGCTCCGCGGCCGCGACGACGATGAGCATCTGGTCGGCGTTCGCCACGATCACGCGCTCGACGGCGTCCGAGTCGTCGGCGCTGCGGCGCAGCAGCGTGCGGCGCGGGGCGATGCGCACGATGCGCGACAGGCTGCCCTCGTCGCCCGAGGTGTCGCCGACGATGTCGACCCGGTCGTTCGTGACCACGGCCTTCTTGCCGAGCTCCCGGGCACGCGTCGCGATGAGCGTGTGCTCGTCCGCGGTGTCCTCGCCCACGAGCACGCCGAAGCGACCGCGGTCGACCGTGAGCACCCGGCCCTCGACGGAGTCGGTGTGGCCGGGCCGCTGCTTGCTGCGCGGCTTGTTGGCCTTCGGGTTCGGACGCACGCGCACCGAGGACTCGTCGTAGGCGTCCCAGACGCCGTCGTCCTGCTCAGGATCCGCGAGCCAGCTCACAGGAGCCCGCCGAGCCCGCCCGCGGCGCCCGGCCCGGTGATACCGCCGAGGGCGAGGGGTTCGACGGCCGCGCGCGGCGCACGACCGAGGAGCGGTCCGAGCCAGAGCTCCGGGAACTCGGGCAGGGTCTTCGCGGTCGTGCCGATGTCGTCGATCTCGACGCCCGGCACGGCCAGGCCGATGATCGCCCCGGCGGTGGCCATGCGGTGGTCCTCGTAGGCGCGCCACGGGCCGCCGTGGAGCGGGGCGGGGATGATCGCGAGTCCGTCCTCGAGCTCGGTCACGGATCCGCCCAGCCCGGTGATCTCGGCCGCCAGCGCCGCGAGCCTGTCGGTCTCGTGCCCGCGCAGGTGCCCGATGCCCGTGATGCGGCTGGGTCCGTCGGCGAGGGCCGCGAGCGCGACCAGCGCGGGAGCGAGCTCGCCGCCCGTGCTGAGGTCGAGGTCGACGCCGGGGATGCGGCCGCCCGCGGCGAGCCCGGGACCGCCGTCGACGACGAGCGCGTCGCCCTCGCGCGTGACGGTCGCGCCGAAGCGCGGCAGCAGGTGCGCGAGGTCCGCGCCGACCTGCTTCGTCTCCGCGGGCCAGCCGGGGATCGCGACGCGTCCCCCCGCGACGAGCGCGGCAGCGAGGAACGGCGCCGCGTTGGAGAGGTCGGGCTCGATGCGCACCTCGCGGCCGGCGATGGGGGCGGGGGGCACGATCCAGACGCCGGGCTCCGGGCTCTCGACCACGACGCCGCGCTCGGCGAGCGTGCGGATGGTCATCTCGATGTGCGGCATGCTCGGCAGCCGGTCGCCGGTGTGGCGGAGCCGGAGCCCATCGGCGAAGCGCGGCGCGGCGAGCAGGAGGCCGGAGACGAACTGGCTGGAGGCGGAGGCGTCGATGGCGATCTCGCCGCCCGGCACCTCGCCCGTGCCGTAGAGGCTGAAGGGCAACGCCCGGCGCCCGTCGTCGTTCACGTCGACCCCGAGCGCCCGGAGCGCCTCGATGGTGCCGGACATGGGGCGTCGTCGGGCGCTCGGGTCGCCGTCGAAGGAGACCGGACCGAGGGCCAGCGCGGCGACGGGCGGGAGGAAGCGCATGACGGTGCCGGCGAGGCCGCACTCGATGGTGACGCCGCCGGCGAGCTCGGCAGGGGTGATCCGCAGGTCGGGCCCGAAGGCGCCGCCCCCGCCGTCGACCTCCTCGATGACCGTGCCGAGGGACCGCAGCGCCTCGATCATCAGCCGCGTGTCGCGGGAGCGGAGCGGAGCGCGCAGCGTCGACGGGGAGTCCGCGAGGGCGGACAGGACCAGCTCGCGGTTGGTCAGGCTCTTGGATCCGGGCAGCGGCACCGTCGCGTCCAGCAGACCGTCCGCCACGGGCGCCGCCCACGGGCCGTCGTCCGTCGGCACGGGCGCGTGGGTCCGGTCGTCGTCGTACGGGCTGAAGGTGGGACCGGAATACCTGAAGATCTCCATGGGTTCACCAGAGTACCGGGCAGGCGTCCGGCAGGCCCGGATCCCGGGCCGGGAAGGATCACCCGTGATCACGAGGACAGCACCAGCGGCCCCGTCCGCCGAGCTCGTGCGAGCCGTAGAATCTGCCCTGATGGCCACTTCAGGGAACACCAGTCACGACGCGCCGGGCGACACCACCGAGCGCGACGCGCCCACCGCATCGGCAGCGCCCGCGGAGCTCGTGGAGGCCGTCGTGCACTCCACCGAGGAGGCCGCCGATCAGCAGGATGCGGAGCGCGCCGAGGCCGAGGAGCCCCGCGCGGCCCAGCCCGGCGACAACCGCGAGCTCTTCGAGGAGCAGGCGCTCCCGTTCATCGACCAGCTGTACGCCGCGGGCCTGCGCATGACGCGCAACCCCGCCGACGCGCAGGACCTGGTGCAGGAGACGTTCGTGAAGGCCTACACGGCCTTCCACCAGTTCAAGCAGGGCACGAACCTCAAGGCCTGGCTGTATCGGATCCTCACGAACACCTTCATCAACAACTACCGCAAGAAGCAGCGGGACCCCTACAACGGCACCATCGACGAGCTCGAGGACTGGCAGCTGGGCGGCGCGACGAGCGCCACGGCGACCACCACGCGCTCCGCCGAGGCCGAGGCCATCGACCATCTCCCGGACAGCACCGTCAAGGACGCGCTGCAGTCCATCCCGGAGGACTTCCGCATGGCCGTCTACTTCGCGGACGTCGAGGGCTTCTCCTACCAGGAGATCGCCGACATCATGAAGACCCCCGTGGGCACCGTCATGAGCCGCCTGCACCGCGGCCGCCGGATGCTGCGGAGCCTGCTTTCCGACTACGCGCGCGAGCGGGGAATCTCCACCGCGCACCTCACTGGAGCGACCAAATGAGCGACTGCGGCTGCGACAAGGCCAAGAAGGATCTCGAGGAGTACCTGCACCACGAGCTCGACAAGGCGGATGCCGCCGACATCCGCGAGCACATGGCGAACTGCCCGGACTGCGCGCGCGAGCACCGCGTCGGCGTGGTCCTGCGGGACACCGTGCGCCGCGCGTGCACGGAGGCGGCTCCGGAGGACCTGCGCACGCAGGTCATGGACAAGCTCCGCGCCATCCAGGCCACCCACTGACGCGGCGAGTCGCGCGCGGCCGGTAATCTCGGCATGTGACCAACGCGATCCAGTCCCTCGGGACGCCCACCTCAGAAGACCTCACCGTCATCGTCGAGCTGCTCCGACTGCTCGACTACGAGGTGGACGAGGACCGCGTCGCCGCGCGGCTCTCGCGCATGACGGCCGCGGCCGGCCACGAGACGTGGGTCGTGCGCGACGAGGCCGGCGAGATCGCGGGCCTCGCGGGCGGGCACCTCATGTGGGGCTTCGCCGACGATGAGCCCATGGCGCAGCTGATCATCCTGGTCGTGCGCGAGGGACGCCAGGCGGGCGGCATCGGATCCGACCTCATCCGCCACTACGAGGCGTGGGCGCGAGGGCACGGTGCGTCCCGGTTCCTCGCGACCTCCGCGGCCGCGCGCGACAACGTCACGCGCTTCTACGCCCGGCGCGGATACCACGCGTCCGGCATCCGCTACTCCAAGCTCGGCTGACCCGAGGCCGGCGCGTCCGGCACCAGCAGCGCCCGGCATGACGAGAGGCCCGATCCCCTGGGGGACCGGGCCTCTCGTCATGCCGGGCGCGAGCCCGGGCGGATCACTCCGCGGTGGCCCGCGCGATCAGGTCCGTCTGCTCGGTGGCGTGCCGCTTGCTCGAGCCGGCGGCGGGGGACGCCGCGGCCGGGCGCGAGACGACGCGCACCTGGCGGTCCGGCAGGACGCGCCCGAGCTCGACGTGCACGAACGGCCAGGCACCCTGGTTCTCGGGCTCGTCCTGCACCCAGACAACCTCGGCTTCCGGGTAGGACGCGACGACGCGGCGCACCTGCTCCTCGGGGAACGGGTAGAACTGCTCGAGCCGCACGAGGGCGATCGAGGTGTCCTGGCGCTTCTCCAGCTCGCCGAGCAGGTCGTAGTGCACCTTCCCCGAGTGGAGGAGCACGCGGCGGACCGCACCGCGGTCCTGGATCCGGAGGTCGTCGATCACGGGCTCGAAGCGGCCCGAGGTGAAGGCCTCGACGTCGCTCGTGGCGCCGCGCAGCCGCAGCATGGCCTTCGGGGTGAACACCACGAGCGGGCGGCGGGGCCGCGAGTACGCCTGACGGCGCAGCAGGTGGAAGTACGACGCGGGCGTCGAGGGGCGCGCGACGGTCATGTTCTGCTCGGCGCACAGCTGCAGGAAGCGCTCGATGCGCGCGGACGAGTGGTCGGGTCCCTGGCCCTCGTAGCCGTGCGGCAGCAGCAGCACGACGCTCGAGCGCTGACCCCACTTCTGCTCGGCGGAGGAGATGAACTCGTCGATGATGGTCTGCGCGCCGTTGGCGAAGTCGCCGAACTGGGCCTCCCACAGCACCAGTGCGTCCGGGCGCTCGACCGAGTACCCGTACTCGAAGCCCATCGCCGCGTACTCGCTGAGCAGCGTGTCGTAGATCCAGAACCGCGCCTGGCGGTCGCTGAGGTTCGCGAGCGGCAGCCACTCCTGGCCGTTGTCGCGGTCGTGCAGCACCGCGTGGCGCTGGACGAACGTGCCGCGGCGCGAGTCCTGGCCGGCGAGGCGGACGGGCGTGTTCTCCAGCAGCAGGGATCCGATGGCGAGGAGCTCGCCGAAGGCCCAGTCGATGGATCCGCTGCGGCTCATCTCGAGCCGCTTGCGCATGAGGGCCTGCAGCTTCGGGTGGACGGAGAAGCCCTGCGGCGGGTTGTCGTGGGCGTCGCCGATCGTCTGGATCACCGACTCGGACACGCCGGTGGTCTCGGGCTCCCCGTGACCGTCGTCCTGCTGCGAGTCGGGGCGCTCCAGGTCCGCGACGGCGCCGGCGTCCTGGGTCTGGATGGGGATGGACGAGGTCTGCGCGGCGTGCGTCTCCGCGAAGGCGCGCTCCAGGCGGTCCTGGAAGTCCTTCTGCGCCGCGTCGTACTCGTCCTGGGTGATGTCGCCGCGACCGACGAGCGCCTCGGTGTACAGCTTCCGCACCGAGCGCTTGGCCTCGATGAGGTTGTACATGAGCGGCTGCGTCATCGAGGGGTCGTCGCCCTCGTTGTGGCCGCGACGGCGGTAGCAGACGAGGTCGATGACGACGTCCTTCTTGAACTCCTGGCGGAACTCGAAGGCGAGGTGCGCGACGCGGGCCACGGCCTCGGGGTCGTCGCCGTTCACGTGGAAGATCGGCGCCTGGATGCTCTTGGCCACGTCGGTGGAGTACACCGACGAGCGGGACTCCGACGGCGGCGTGGTGAAGCCGACCTGGTTGTTGATGACGATGTGGACCGTGCCGCCCGTGCGGTACGCGCGCAGCTGCGAGAGCTGGAGGGTCTCGAAGACCACGCCCTGGCCGGCCATCGACGCGTCGCCGTGCACGAGGATCGGCAGGACGGAGAACGAGCCGATGGGCTTGCGGTCCTGCTTGGCGCGGACGATTCCCTCGAGCACGCCGTTCACGGCCTCGAGGTGCGACGGGTTCGCCGCGAGGTACACGGGCATCTCCTCGCCGTGGACGCCGCGGAAGGTGCCCTCGGTGCCGAGGTGGTACTTCACGTCGCCGGAACCCTGGACGGTGCGCGGGTCCTGCGTGCCCTCGAACTCGCGGAAGATCTGGCCGTAGCTCTTGCCCGCGATGTTGGTGAGGACGTTGAGGCGACCGCGATGGGCCATGCCGATCGCGACCTCGTCGAGCCCGTGGTCCGCGGCGCCCTGGAGGAGCGTGTCCAGCAGGGAGATGGTGGACTCGCCGCCCTCGAGGCTGAAGCGCTTCTGCCCGACGTACTTCGTCTGGAGGAACGTCTCGAACGCCTCCGACTCGTTGAGCTTGGAGAGGATGCGCATCTGCTCGTCGTGCGTGGGCTTCGCGTAGGGCTGCTCGACCTTGCCCTGGATCCAGCGGCGCTCGTCGGGCTGCTGGATGTGCATGTACTCGATGCCTATGGTGCGGCAGTACGAGTCGCGCAGGATGCCGAGGACGTCGCGGAGGAGCGCCTGGCGGCGGCCGCCGAAGCCGTCGGTGACGAACTCGCGGTCGAGGTCCCAGAAGGTGAGCCCGTGGTTCGTGATCTCGAGGTCCGGGTGCGTGCGCTGCTGGTACTCGAGCGGGTCGATGTCCGCCATGAGGTGCCCGCGGACGCGGTAGGCGTTGATGAGCTCCTGCACGCGGCTGGTCTTGGAGACCCGCTCCGAGAGGTCGACGTTGATGTCGGTGGCCCACTGGATCGGGTCGTACGGGATGCGGAGCGCCGCGAAGATGTCCTCGTAGAAGCCGTGCTGGCCGATGAGGCGCTCGTGCACGATCTTGAGGAACTCGCCGGAGCCCGCGCCCTGGATCACGCGGTGGTCGTACGTGCTCGTGAGCGTGATGGTCTTGCCGATGCCAAGCTCGACGAGCGTCTTGGGGGAGGAGCCCTGGAACTCGGCCGGGTACTCGAGGGCGCCGGCGCCGATGATGGCGCCCTGGCCCTTCATCAGGCGCGGGACGGAGTGGACCGTGCCGATGCCGCCGGGGTTCGTGAGCGAGATGGTGGTGCCGGCGAAGTCGCCCGCGGCCAGCTTGTTGCCGCGGGCCTTCTTGACCAGGTCCTCGTACGCGGAGAGGAACTCGCCGAACGTCATGGCCTCCGCGCCCTTGATGCTCGGGACGAGGAGCGCGCGCGTGCCGTCGGGCTTCGGCATGTCGATCGCGATGCCGAGGTTGATGTGCGCGGGGGAGACGACGCTGGGCTTGCCGTCGACCTCGTCGTAGTGCACGTTCTGGCTCGGGAACTCCTTGAGCGCCTGGATGAGCGCCCAGCCGATGAGGTGCGTGAAGGAGACCTTGCCGCCACGGGCGCGCTTGAGGTGGTTGTTGATGACGATGCGGTTGTCGATCATCAGCTTCGCCGGGATGGTGCGGACGCTCGTCGCGGTCGGGATGGTGAGCGACGCGTCCATGTTGGTCGCCAGGCTCTTCGCCATGCCGCGGAGCGGGGAGACCTCGTCCTCTCCGGGCGGGGTGGGCTCCTGGCCCTTCTTCGCCGGGGCCTTCGCGGGCGCCTGCGCCGGGATCGGCTGCTGCTTGGGGGCGATGCTCGTGGTGCGCGCGGCGGGCTGGGACCCGGTCGCGGGCTGCTGCGCCTGCGCGTCGGGCTGGCCGGCGGACGCGGGAGCCGGCGTCGGCGCCGGGCTGCCCGTGTTGGTCGACGCGGGGGCGGAGGTGCCGTCCGCGTCCGGGATCTGCGCCTCAGCGGTCTGGGCGCCAGTGGCGAGCGTGGCCTCGCGGCCCTCGATCACGGTCGTGTGGTAGTTCTCCAGGATCGGCCACCAGCTGCGGTCGACCGAGTCCTTGTCGACCACGAACCTCTCGTACATCTCGTCGACGAGCCACTCGTTGGCTCCGAAGTCGCCCGTGGAACCGTCATCGGTCCCCGTACCAGTCACCTGGCTCGACACAGTTGATCGCCCGCTCTCTTGCTGTTGGTCGTCTGCCTCGCGCGGCCCGTTCGCGTGCCGCGCGTCCACGATCACCCAGCCTAAACCTTCCGCCGGTCGGCCGGTCGGGAGCGGCGCGTCGGGACCGGCGACCCGTCTGCGCCCTGGCGCGCGGCGGGACGGCGGGGATACCGTCGGGGGATGAGGTTCACCGGAGAGGCTCCCGCCCACGACCTGACCTACTCGGACGTGTTCCTGAGCCCGGGCCGGTCCGACGTCGCGAGCCGGATGGACGTCGACCTCGCCCCGGGAGACGGGACGCCGTGCACCATCCCGGTCGTCGCGAGCAACATGGGCTCGGTCACCGGACCCCGCCTCGCCGCCGTGCTCGCGCGTCGCGGGGGCATCGGGATCCTGCCGCAGGACCTCCGGCCCCAGGAGCTCGACGCCGCGATCCATCGGGTCAAGGACCAGCCGGTCGCCTACGACTCGCCGCTCGAGCTGCCGCCGGACGCGACCGCCGGCCAGGCGCGCGAGCTGCTGCCGCCCATCGCGGGGCACGGCATCGTGCTGCGCGACGCGGACGGGGAGATGATCGGCTGCCTCGAGGGGACGCAGCTCGCCGGGGTACCCGACGGCACCCGGCTCGGCGACCTGCCGCACGGCGCGCTCGCCTCCCTCGACGCCGACGACGTTCCCACGGGCCGCGCGGCGTTCGACCTGATGCACGCCGCCGGGATCGACTTCGCTCCCGTGCTCGCGCACGGCCGCCTGGTCGGCACGCTCAGCCGCCGCAGCGCCCTGCGGTCCACCGTCTACGCGCCCGCGCTCGACGGGCACGGGCGCCTCGCGGTGGGCGCCGCGGTCGGCGTCAACGGCGATCCGATCGGCCGCGCCCGGGCGCTGCTGGCCGCGGGGGTCGACGTGCTCGTCCTCGACACGGCGCACGGGCACCAGGAGGCGATGCTCCGCGCGATCCGCGACGTGCGCGCCCTCGACCCGCGCGTCCCGATCGTCGCGGGCAACGTCGTCACCGCCGAGGGCGCGCGCGACCTCGTCGAGGCGGGCGCCGACATCGTCAAGGTCGGCGTCGGCCCGGGCGCCATGTGCACGACGCGCATGATGACCGCCGTGGGCCGGCCCCAGTTCTCCGCCGTGCTCGACACAGCCGAGGCCGCCCGCGCCGCCGGCGCCCTCGTCTGGGCGGACGGGGGAGTGCGGTACCCGCGGGACGTCGCGCTCGCCCTCGCCGCGGGCGCCGCCAGCGTGATGATCGGATCCTGGTTCGCGGGCACCGTCGAGTCGCCCGGGCGCCTGCTCGTCGACGAGGACGGCGGGCTCGCCAAGGAGAGCTGGGGCATGGCGTCCACGCGCGCCGTGCAGGAGCGGTTCGGCCGGCGCGAGGCGTTCGAGCTGGCGCGGCGCACGCTGTTCGCGGAGGGGATCTCCACCAGCCGCATCCGCATCGACCCGCTCCGCCCCGGCCTCGAGGACCTGCTCGACACGATCACGTCCGGCGTCCGCAGCTCGTTCACCTACGCCGGGGCGCACACGCGCGCCGAGTTCGCCGAGCGGGCCGCCGTCGGGATCCAGTCGGCCGCGGGCTACGAGGAGGGCAAGCCCCTGCCGGTCGGCTGGTGAGCCCCGGTATGCTCGACGGACGATGGACGACCCCCCTCCTGCTCATAGACCCCCGCTGCGCGCGCCCCTCCCACTGAAGCCGGCCACGCGCCCGGCGCCCGGGAGCCATCCCCTTGCATGAATGGCTCCTCCTCGCCGCGGGTCTCCTCCTGACCCTCGGCACCGGCCTCTTCGTCGCCAGCGAGTTCGCGCTCGTCAACCTCGACCGCTCCGACCTGGAGAAGCGCCAGGAGCGCGGCGAGAAGCGGCTCGGCCCGCCCATCCGGGCCCTCCGCATCACCTCGACGCACCTCTCCAGCGCCCAGCTCGGCATCACCCTGACGACGCTGCTCACCGGGTACACGATGGAGCCGGCGCTCAGCCTGCTGCTCGCCGGCCCGCTCACCTCGGCGGGGCTCGCCGAGGGCCTCGTCTCCCCGGTCTCGACCGTCGTGGCGCTCGTCGTCGCGACGCTGCTGTCGATGATCATCGGCGAGCTCGTGCCGAAGAACTTCGCGCTGGCCCTGCCGCGCGAGACGGCCAAGCTCGTGATCCCGTTCCAGACCCTGTTCACCACCGTGTTCAAGCCCGCCGTGCTGCTGCTCAACAACAGCGCGAACGGGATCCTGCGGCTCGTCGGGATCGAGCCCAAGGAGGAGCTGTCGGGCGCCCGGAGCGCCGAGGAGCTGTCCTCGCTCGTCCGCCGCTCCGCGCTCGCCGGCCTCCTCGAGGACGACACGGCGATGCTCCTCAGCCGCACGCTGCGCTTCGCCGACCTCACGGCGTCCGACGTCATGACGCCGCGCCTCCGCGTCAAGTCGGTCGAGCGCACCGACAGCGCGCAGACCGTGATCGAGCTGGCCATGACCACCGGCTACTCGCGCTTCCCCGTGACGGACGACGGCGTCGACGACGTCATCGGCCTCGTGCACGTGAAGCAGGCCGTGGCCGTGCCGCGCGAGAAGCGCGCGCTCGTGCCCGTCACCGCGCTGCAGTCCGAGGCGATCCGCGTGCCCGAGACCATGAAGCTCGACGACCTGCTCGGCGAGCTGCGCGGCCGCGGGTTCCAGATGGCCGTCGTCGTGGACGAGTACGGCGGCACCGCCGGGGTCGCGACGCTCGAGGACCTGGTCGAGGAGCTGGTCGGCGAGCTCGCCGACGAGCACGACCGCGCGCGCGCCGGCGTCGTCCGCTCGCGCGACTCGCTGACGTTCCCCGGCATGCTCCGGCCCGACGAGCTCCTCGAGCGCACGGGCCTGCGCATCCCCGACGACGGTCCGTACGAGACCGCGGCGGGCTTCGTCATGAGCGAGCTCGGCCGCCTGCCCGTGGTCGGCGACGAGCTCGAGCTCGAGACCGGCACGCTGCGGGTCGAGCGGCTCGACGGCCGGCGGATCGACCGGATCCGGTTCACGCCCGTCCCCGTGCCCGTCGCCACCGCGGTGGGCACCACGCGGGCCGAGCGCCAGGCGGACCGCCAGGCGGAGCGGGAGGCCGGTCGCGAGGCCGGACGACAGGCGGATGCGGAGCGCGCCGCCATGAGGAAGGAGCCGTCCCGTGGGTGAGTACGCCGGGGGGATCATCGCGCTCGTCGTGCTGCTCGCCGTCAACGCCTTCTTCGTCGGCGCCGAGTTCGCGGTCATCTCCGCGAAGCGGTCGCAGATCGAGCCGCGGGCGGAGGAGGGCAGCCGGGCCGCGCGCATCACGCTCTTCGCCATGGAGCACGCGACGCTCATGCTCGCCACGACGCAGCTCGGCATCACCGTGTGCTCGCTGCTGATCCTCAACGTGTCCGAGCCGGCGATCCACCACCTGCTGGAGATCCCGCTGGGCGCCACCGGGCTGCCGGAGGAGGCGATCTCCACCATCGCGTTCGTCATCGCGCTGCTCATCGTGTCGTTCCTGCACGTGGTGCTGGGCGAGATGGTGCCGAAGAACATCTCGTTCTCCGTGCCGGACCGGGCCGCCCTGCTGCTCGCGCCGCCGCTCGTCGGCATCGCCCGCGTGGTGAAGCCGCTCATCGTGGCCCTCAACGCGATCTCCAACGCGGTGCTCCGCCTCGCCAAGGTCGAGCCGAAGGACGAGGCCGCGAGCGCGTTCACGCTCGACGAGGTGCAGGGCATCGTCGACCAGTCGACGCGCGAGGGGCTCCTGGAGGACCGCACCGGCGCGCTCACCGCGGCGTTCGAGTTCACGGGCAAGAAGGTGCAGGACATCGCGATCCCGCTGGACGCGCTGGTGAGCCTGCCGGAGACCGCGAGCCCCTCCGAGGTCGAGCGCGCTGTCGCGCGGCACGGCTTCTCGCGGTACGTGATCGTCGACGAGGCAGGGGAGCCGACCGGCTACCTGCACCTCAAGGACGTCATCGACCTCGACGAGGCCGACGAGTTCGTGCGACCGGTGCCGGCCAAGCGGATCCGCCAGCTGGTGTCGGTCTTCGAGGGCACCGAGCTCGAGGACGCGCTGGCGATGATGCGCCGCTCCGGTGCCCACCTCGCGCGCGCCTTCACGGAGGCAGGCGACACGACGGGCGTGCTGTTCCTCGAGGACATCATCGAGGAGCTCGTTGGCGAGGTGCAGGACGCGACCCGACGGGTCTGACCCGCCAGCGCATGACGACGGCCCGGCGCCCCCACGGGGTGCCGGGCCGTCGTCATGCGGATCGGCGGGTCAGGCCGCCCAGCGCGCGCGGTCGTACTGCTTGGGCCAGTAGTCGATCTCGACGCCCAGCTCGTGCGCGGCCCGCAGCGCGAAGTGCGGGTCGCGCAGCATCTCGCGGCCGAGCATCACGGCGTCCGCGCGGCCCTCGGCGACGACGGCCTCGGCCTGCGCCGGCTCGGTGATGAGGCCCACGGCGTTGAGCGCGACCTTCGCGTGCTCCTTCACGTACTCGGCGAAGGGCACCTGGTAGCCGGGTGCGACGGGGATCGTGACCCCGGTCGTGTTGCCGCCCGTGGAGATGTCGAAGAAGTCGGCGCCGTGCTCGGCGGCCCAGCTGGCGACGGTCGCGGTCTGCGCCTCGTCCCAGCCGGCGTCGCCCGCCCAGTCGGTCGCGGAGAAGCGCACCAGCAGCGGCACGTCGGGGACCTCAGCGCGCACGGCGTCGATCACCTGGAGCAGCAGGCGCGCCCGGTTCTCCAGGCTGCCGCCGAACTCGTCGTCGCGGTGGTTGCTGAGCGGCGAGAGGAACTGGTGCATGAGGTAGCCGTGCGCCGCGTGGATCTCCAGCACGTCGAAGCCGGCGTCGACCGAGCGGCGGGCGGCCGCGGCGAAGTCGTCGACGACCTTGCGCAGCCCGTCCGCGTCGAGCGCGACGGGCGTGCCGTAACCGGGGAACGGATCGGCCGACGGGGCGACCGTCTGCCAGCCGCCCTCCTCGGCGGGCGTGGTGCCGCGGCCGGAGAACGAGTAGGTGGACGCCTTGCGGCCGGCGTGCGCGAGCTGGATCGCCGCGACCGCGCCCATCTCGTGGATGAAGTCGACGATCGGCTTCCACGCGTCACGCTGCGCGTCGTCCCAGATGCCGGTGTCCTCCGGCGTGATGCGCGCCTCGGGGCTGACGCCGGTGGCCTCCGCCATCACGAGCCCGGCGCCGCCGCGGGCGAACGACCCGAGGTGCGCGAGGTGCCAGGCGCCCGGCACGCCGTCGCGGGCGTCGATGCTGTACTGGCACATCGGCGCGACCCAGATGCGGTTGCGGGCGGTCACGCCGCGGACGGTGATCGGCTCGAAGAGCGGGGAGGTGGTCATGGGGATCCTTCCAGGCGGGCGGCGGCGCGGATCCTCGAGGGAGGCGCGGCGCGCGGGGACGGGCGGAGGGCATCGGCGGCCTCATGGACCCAAGGCCCGGCGCGGCCGTCGCATTCCCGCGCGCCTATCGTGTGGGCATGAGCGACGCGCACGACGACCACGCACCCGACGGCTGGATCCGGCAGGACGCCGAACGCACGCGCCGGGCGATCCGCCTCCCGCGCGACGACGACGACAAGTACACGCGCGGCGTCCTCGGCATCCGCACGGGGTCCGACCGCTACCCGGGCGCCGCGGTCCTCGGCGTCGAGGCGGCCGCGCGCACGGGCGTCGGCATGATCCGCTACCTCGGGCCAGCGGGCGCGTCCGCCTCCGTGCTCGCCCGGAGGCCCGAGGTGGTCACGGCCGACGGGCGCGTGCAGGCGTGGCTGGTCGGATCCGGCATGGACCTGGCCCACCGCGACGACGCCGCGACAGACGCGATCGTCGCCGCGCTCGAGCAGGGGCTGCCCGCGGTCGTGGACGCCGGCGCGCTCGACCTCGTCGGGCGCGCGACGGGACCCGTGGTGGTCACGCCGCACTTCCGCGAGCTGTCCCGGCTGCTCGACGGCGCCGGCATCCGGGCGTCCGCGGAGGACATCGCGGCGGACGCCTCCGGCTGGGCCGAGCGCGCGGCGCGGGAGCTCGGCGTCTGCGTGCTGCTCAAGGGCGCGACCACGTTCGTGGTCGGCGGGTCCGCGCGCATCGCGATCCGCGCGGGGACGCCCTGGCTCGCGACGGCGGGCTCGGGCGACGTCCTCGGCGGGGTGCTCGGCGCCCTCACCGCGGGGGCGTCCGCGCGGATCGCCGACGCGGAGGATCGCCTCGCGGAGCTCGCCGCCATCGCCGCGGCCGCGGCGTGGCTGCACGGTCGTGCGGGCGGCCTCGCGTCCGGCGGCGGACCGATCACGGCCCTCGACATCGCCGAGGCGATGCCGAGGGCCGTGCGGGAGACGCTGGCGGGATCCGGCGGCTAGGCCTTCGCCACGTCGAGCGAGAACTCGACCGAGCCGTGGTCCTCGACGGTCACGAAGCCGAGACTCGGGGCCTGGACGCCGAAGTCCTGGAACGTGATCGGGATGGAGCCCACGATCTGGCCGCCGTCGGACGTGAAGCTCGCCTGCATCTGCGCGGTCACGCTCTTGGTCACCCCGTGCAGGGTGAGGTCGCCCGTCACGTCGTACGTCGCGGGGACTCCCGCCTCGACGCCGTCGGCCGCGATCGGCTGCGTCAGCGTGAAGGTCGCGGTCGGGAAGTCGCCCGTCTTCATCGCCTCGTTCTGGAAGTACGCGTCGCGCGGGGGCTGGTCGGTGTGGATCTGCTTCACGTCGACCGTCATGGTGCCCTTCGTGACCTGAGATCCGGCGACCGTGATGTCGCCCGTGACGGCGTCCGTCCGGCCGTTCACCGTGACGGGCGTGCCGTTCAGCACCTCGTCGACGCGGTAGCCGGCGTACGAGGACCCGCCCACCTTCCAGTCGCCGGAGAGGTCGCCGACCGCGCCGCCCGGCGCAGGCGTCGACGCGAGGGTGGGGGCGGCGTCCGGCGTGCCCGCCAGCTGCTTGTAGATGGGGCCGCCGAACGCCGCGAAGCCTCCGACGAGGACGACCACGCCGCCCGCCACCCCGATGATGATCTTGGTCTTCCTGTCCATGGCCCTGCTCCTCCGTGCGTTCCGGGCGGGCGCGGAGACCCACCGGTTCTGTGAACTTTCAAGTACCTGGGGAGTCTCGCGGGGCGTGGCCCCCGGCGTCGGCCGTCGTCCACAGGCGGACCACCCGCCGGTAGCCTGGGCGCAGAGCCGGTCGCCGGCCGGGCGTCCGCCCGGAGCACCGACGCCGTCGAACCCCGGGGGTCCCCATGCTCGTCGCCTTCTCCGTCGCACCCAGCGGGGGCGACGCGCCCGACGCCTCCGTCCACGACGCCGTGGCCGCCGCGGTCGCCGTGGTCCGCGCGTCCGGCCTGCCGAACCGCACCGACTCCATGTTCACCACGATCGAGGGCGACTGGGACGAGGTCTTCGACGTCGTCCGTCGCGCCACCGAGGCCGTCGCGCCCTTCGGCACGCGCGTCTCGCTCGTGCTGAAGGCCGACATCCGCCCCGGCTACCAGGGCGAGCTCACGGGCAAGCTCGACCGGCTCGAGCAGGCCATCGAGGCCCGCGGCGCCGACGCCTGAGGCCGGGCCGGCGCCGAGGACGAGGCCGGGACCGGATCCCGACCGCCGGTAGGCTCGTCGGGTGAATCCCCCCTCCTCCGGGCGGGCGACCCTGTCGCCGGCCCGCGTCCGCGTCGCCCTGCTCGCCCTCGCGATGGGCGGGTTCGCCATCGGCACCACCGAGTTCGTCGCCATGGGGCTCCTGCCGCAGCTCGCGGCCGACCTGCTCCCCGAGGTGGCCGCGCGCTCGACGGAGGCCGCGAACGCCCAGGCCGGCACGCTGATCAGCGCCTACGCCCTCGGCGTGGTGGTGGGCGCGCCGACCATCGCGGCCGCATCGGCTCGGGCGCCCCGGCGGAAGCTGCTGCTCTGGCTGCTGCTGGCCTTCACGCTCGGCACGGTCCTCAGCGCGATCCTCCCGAGCTTCGGCCTCGTGGTCGTCGCCCGCTTCGTCGCGGGCCTGCCGCACGGCGCCTACTTCGGCATCGCGTCGCTGGTCGCCGCGCAGCTGATGGGGGAGGGCAAGCGCGCCCGGGGCGTCGCCTTCGTGCTCGCGGGGCTCACCATCGCCAACGTCATCGGCGTGCCCATCGTGACGTGGATCGGGCAGAACGCGGGCTGGCGCGTCGCGTACCTCGTCGTCGCCGCGATCTTCGCCGCCACCTTCGTCGCGGTCTTCCTCGCGGTACCCGCGCAGGCGGGGAACCCGGAGGCGACGCTGCGGCGCGAGCTCCGGGCGTTCACGCGGCTGCAGGTCTGGCTCGCGCTCCTCATCGGCGCGATCGGCTTCGGCGGGTTCTTCGCCGTCTACACGTTCGTGTCGCCCATGGTCACCGAGGTGACCGGGCTGCCCGAGTGGTCGGTGCCGCTGGCGCTCGTCGTCGTGGGCCTCGGCATGACGGCCGGCAACCTCGCGGGCGGCTGGTGGGCGGACCGCGACGTGAAGGCGGCGCTCCTCTCCCTCTTCGGGTTGCTCATCGTCTCGCTCGTGGGGCTGGTGCTCACCGCCTCGAACCCGGTGGGGCTGTTCGGGTTCCTGTTCCTCATCGGCGGGTCGGCTGCGGCGCTGTCGCCCGGGATCCAGATCCGGCTGATGGACGTGGCGCACGACTCGCAGTCCATCGCGGCGGCGCTCAACCACTCGGCGCTCAACACGGGCAACGCGGTCGGCGCCGCGCTCGGCGGGGTCACGGTCGCGGCCGGTCTCGGCTACACGTCGCCCGCGCTCGTGGGCGTGGGGCTGAGCGTCGCCGGCCTCCTCATCGCGCTCACGGCCTTCGGGCTCGACCGGCACCGGCGCGGATCCCGCCGGCCGGCGGACGGCCGGCGGCCCACGACCCAGCCGATCGGCATCGGCGGCTGAGCGGGGCGCGCCACCGGCGCCGGCCGGAGCGGGGCCGGGCTACTCGCCCTGGAGCAGGATGCCGTCCTGGATCGCGCGCTTCCGCAGCGCCACCTTGGTGCCGACGTCGAAGCCCGCGACGCGGTACTTCTCTCGGATCCGCTTGAGGTACGACTTCGCGGTCTCCTCGGAGATGCCGAGGCTGTAGGCGACCGACTTCACGGGCTCGCCGCCGCCGTAGAGCGCCATGACCCGGCGCTCCTGCGCGCTGAGCTTCGGCACCCCGCCGACATCGGTGCTGTTGATCGCGAGGTCGAGCTCGGCGGAGATGTACGACTGGCCGTCGGCCGCGAGGCGGATGGCGTCGACGATCATGCTGGCGTCCTCGCTCTTCACGAGGTAGCCGAGGGCGCCGGAGGCCAGGGCCTCGCGCACGACGTTGGGCTCCGAGTACGTGCTCATGAGCACGGTCTTGACGCCCGTGGTCTTGAGCGTCGCGATCTTCAGCGAGATCGGCAGGTTGTCCTTGAGGTCGAGGTCGAGGAGGACGACATCGACGGGGAACCGCGGATGCGTCAGGAGGTCGGGCCAGGTGGACACGGCGGCGACCATCTCGATGTCGGACGCGGCGTTGCGGATCCACTCGGTCAGGGCCCCGAGCAGCATCCTGTGGTCGTCCACGATGGCGAGGGTGATCGGTCGGTTCTCAGCTGGCACGTGCTCTCCGGTCCTTGTGCGGGGCCCTCACCGGTCGGCGGGGTTGTCTACTACGCAGTCGATGGTGATGAGGAGGCTCGACCCGCGGGTGCTCTCGGTGTGCGTGCCGACCTTGTCGATAGCATCCCACGTCGAGGGATCCAGTCGGGTGCGGGTGAGGCCGGTCGTCGTCACGACGATGGGCACGATGGCGCGGCGGAGCGGCACGGGCTGCGCGCCGGGCGGCCGTCCGCGGAGCGGTCCGAGCGCGAGCTGCACCGACACCTCGGGCACGCCGTTGCGCCGTTCGGTCGAGGTGAGCAGGAGCCAGACCGCCGAGAGCAGGCCGTCGCGCTGGCGGCGGTCGAGGAGGCCGGCGAGGGCGCTCGGGTCGCTGAGGGTCACGTCCGGTCCGAGGAACTCCGACTCCGTGATGGCGTGGTGCAGCCAGGTCTCGCGGCGGCCCTCGATGAGGTGCAGGCGGAGCTCGGTCGCGAGGGACGCGGCCGTGGACGCGGCGAGGGGCGAGAGCGGCAGCGGCTCCCGGCCGTTCGCCACGTCGTCGAGGAGCTGCTCCGCCGCCAGGTCCAGGCGCGCCAGCTCCTCGGACGCCATCATCCCGACGGCGTAGCGCGGCGCGGACACGGTGCTCTGCACGAGCACGCGGTCCAGCTCCATCTCGGTCACGCGTCGGAAGCCGCGGACGACCGTGACGCCGAACGCCGCGGGCACGACGGCGCGGGCGATGGCGGAGATCTCGGGCGCGAGGTCGGCGGGACGCACCGGATCCGAGAAGAGGAACACGGCGAGGAGAACCACGCCGAGGGCGATGTCCACCGCGAGCACCTCGCGCGCCGGCCGGTACGTGACCGTGGTGAGGAGGGCCGCGCCGGCCGCGATGCCCGCCGTGGCGTGCTGCATCACGTCGCCGAGGGGCCACACCGCCGCGAGGTCGAGCGCGACCACGATGCCGAGCCCGCCGACGAAGACCGCCATGAGCGGGCCGGGCATGCGGTCGCGGAGGGCACGGATGGTGACGACGGCCGCGGCGAGGAGGGCGACGAGGAGGACCCACGCGGTCGCCGTGAGCCCGGGGGACGGCATGATCCGGTAGTCGAGCGCGAATCGGACGAGGCCGTAGCCCATGGAGATGGCGCAGACGACGGCGGACCCGGCGCCCAGGTACCCGAGTCCGATGGACGTCGGCTGCGCGGGCGTCCCGGCGGGCAGGCGGATCCGACGGCTCGTGCGCGGCGGCGCGTCGTCCGCGCGGGCGCTCACTTGGGCACCTCCAGCACGACCGTCGTCCCGGATCCGGGGGAGGAGAACAGCCGGGCGTTGCCGCCCACGTCCGTGAGGCGCGCGACGACCGACTCCTTGAATCCCAGCTTCGCCTGGTCCACGTGCGCGAGGTCGAAGCCGACGCCGGCGTCGGTGACCATGGCGCGCACGGTGGTGTCGTCGTCGGTGATGGTGACGTGGGCCTCGGTGACGCCCGCGTGCCGCCGGACGTTCTCCAGGCACTCGGCGAGCGAGAGCAGGAACGCGTCGAGGATGTCGCTCGGGAGCAGCACCTGCCCGGTCCCGTGCCAGCTGACCTCGAGGCCCATCCGGCCGAAGCGCTGCTTCACCGACTCGAGCGTGTTGCCGAGCACCGACTGCTCGACGGGCTCGAGCGTGTACCCGCCCGACGCCTGCGGGGTGGGGTTCGCGCCCAGGCGCAGCTGGCGGAGCAGGCGCGCGTCGTCGGCCGCCTGCTGGCGCATGGCCTGCGGCGTGACGCCGACCCCGGAGTGCGCGAGGAGCGTGAGGGTCGCCAGCACGGTGTCGTGCAGGAGGCGCGCGCCCTGGCGTCGCTGCGCCTCGAGCTCGCTCGCCATGCGCTCGGCGCGGTGGGCGCGCCCGATGTCGGTGATGCGGCGGCCGACCCGGTGCACGGCCACGCTCAGCCAGTAGCCGAGGATCCCCGCGAGCAGCCAGCCGAACACGTGCACCAGGACGACGTACGGGAAGGCGCCGGTGGACCAGGAGGCGCCGACGGCGACCGCGCTCGTGAGGACGAAGGCGGCCGCCACGACGCGGAGCCGTCCCGGCCGCACGGTCTCGAGGAGCGCGAGCGAGCCGATGGCGCCCGCGGAGATGTGGGTGAGCGCGGTGAGCGACGATGCGGAGCGCCCGCCGAGCTGGGCGACGACCATCGCCGCGAGCCCGGCGACGAGCACGACGACCATCCACCTGACGCGCGCGTCGGTGCCGATCCGCCACTGGGCGACGGCGAGCACCGCCAGGAGCGCGACGCCGCCGGCCGCGGCGGGCACCGGCATCTCGCCCGGCAGCAGGATGCACGCGGCGGCGACCGCGGTGAAGCTGAGGCCGTACACGCGTGCGGTCCGCTGCAGCAGGCGCTCGCGCTCGCGCTTCATGCGATCCATCGGGTCCCCGCTCGGAGTGCGCCGACGCCGGTGGCGAGCGCTGGGTGTGCTCCGATCCTAGGCGCGTCCGTCACGCGCATCTCACGCCGACGTGACGGTGCGGGGCGATTGTCCACATGCCCTACGATCGCGCACCGCCCGCCCGGGCGGGTGGGCGGCGGATGGATCCGTACCCTATTCCGGCGCGATCCAGCCGTGGCGGATCGCATGGCGCCGCAGCAGCAGCTTGGTCCCGAGGTCCGTCCCCGCGTGCAGGTACTTGCGGCGCCCCCGCTTGATGTACGACTTGACGGTCTCCTCCGTCGTGCTCATCGCCTCCGCGACGTCGCGGATCGACCGCCCGCCCGCGTAGAGCACCAGCGCGCGCTGCTCCTGCTGGCCGAGCCGCGGATCCTCCTCGGCCTGGAAGTCCTGCATCGCCTGCTGCACGAGCGCCGTCTGCCGGGGCGTGCCGTCCGCGGCGGCGTGGATGCTCGCGATCAGCTCCTCCGACGACTCGGCCTTCGGGACCACGGCGGAGGCGCCCGCGCGCATGGCGCCGTGGATGGTCGACGGGTCGGCATGCGTGCTCAGGAGCACGGACGTGAGGCCGGCGCCCGTGAGCGTGCGGATCTTCTGCGCGACCGGCACCTCGTCGCGGAGCGCGAGGTCGAGGACGACGACGTCGAAGGCATCAGGGAAGCGGTCGTCGCGCACGAGCCCGTTCCACGTGGGGGAGGTCGCGACCACCTCGACGCCCGTGCGGGGACGCGAGAGCCGGGCGCTCAGGCCGTCGAGCAGGAGGACGTGGTCGTCGACCAGCGCCACGCGGACCCGTTGGCCGTGGCCCGTCGCGTGCAGCGGACGTCGGCTCATCGGTGCTCCCCTCGTACGCCGGTGCCCGGAGGGGGCGGCGTGCTCCCAGGGGAAGCATAGGAACGCATGATGTCGCGGGCGATGCCGCGCACGGAACTCACCCCCGGACTGGGGCGCTCCTACGCGGGGGTGTCGAGCAGGCGCGCGAGCTCGCGGCCCACGGCCTCGTTCTCGATGAGGAAGCCGTCGTGGCCGTAGTCGGAGGAGATCACGACGACCTCGCCGCCGTCGACGGTCCCGGGCACATGCCGGGCGACGAGCCGCTGGTCGGGGACGGGGAACAGCCGGTCGCTGTCGATGCCGACCACGAGCGTCGCCGCCCGCACCCTCCCGAGCGCGGCCTCGACGCCGCCGCGGTCACGACCCACGTCGTGCGAGCTCATCGCGTCGATCAGGCGGATGTAGCTGGTCGCGTCGAAGCGCCGGGTGAACTTGTTCCCGTGGAAGTCGAGGTACGACTCCACGGCGTACCTGCCCTCGTCGCCCATCGGGCTGATGCCGCTCTGCCACGAGCGGGCGAACCTCTGATTGAGCTCGTCCGGGCTGCGGTAGTTCAGCAGCGCCATGCGGCGCGCGAGCGCGAGGCCCCGGTGCGGCCCGTCGCCGTCCGCCGCGTCGAAGTAGTCGCCGTCGCGGTACGCGGGATCCATCCGGATCGCCTCGGCCTGCACGGAGTTGAGCGCGATCTGGTCGGCGCTGGCGATGGCAGGGGCCGCGAGGATCGCGAGCCGGCGCATCCGGTCGGGGAGCCCCACGCCCCACTCCAGCGCCTGCATCCCGCCCATGGACCCGCCGACGACCGCCGCCCAGACGGCGATCCCGAGCGCATCCGCGAGGGCGGCCTGCACGGCGACCTGGTCGCGGATGGTGATGAAGGGGAACCTCGCTCCCCATTCGGCGCCGTCGGGCGCGAGGGAGGCGGGGCCTGTCGTGCCCTGGCAGCCGCCCAGCATGTTGGGGGCGACGACGAACCAGCGGTCTGTGTCGATCGCGAGGCCGGGACCCACGATGCCCGACCACCACCCGCCCGTGGGCTGCCCGGGACCCGCGGATCCGCGGAGGTGGCTGTCGCCCGTGAGGGCGTGCAGCACCAGCACGGCGTTGCCGCCGTCGGGGTCGCGCTCGCCGAAGGTCTCGTATGCCACGCGCACCGACGGGATCCGCCCGCCCGCCTCCAGGTCGATCCCCCCCACCTGTGCGAACAGCCGGTCGGCGACGGGGTCGCCCTCGCGCCACGCGCCCGACGCGGGCGGCCGTCCGATCAGGGAGCGGATCTGCGCATCCGTCACCAGGCTCGACGGGACGGTGTCCTCGGGTGTCTGCCAGTCCATCCCGGTCAGTGAAGCACCCGGGGCGGACGCGCGCCCGAGTGTTACGCCCCGCTCTGCCGGGTGCCCGCGAGCGCAGGGGCGGCGGCGCCGTCCTTGACGGCGCGCGCGGCCCGGAGCCCGGCCGCGAGGTCCTCGATGATGTCGTCGATGCTCTCGAGGCCGACCGACAGGCGCACGAGCCCGGGGGTGACGCCCGCCGTCAGCTGCTGCTCGGGCGTGAGCTGCGCGTGGGTGGTCGACGCCGGGTGGATGACGAGGCTCCGCACGTCGCCGATGTTCGCCAGGTGGCTGAACAGCTCCAGCGACTCGACGAGCGCGCGCCCCGCGTCCACCCCGCCCTTCAGCTCGAAGGAGAGGACGGCGCCGACGCCGCGCGGCGCGTACCGGTTCCCCGCCGCGTACCAGGGGCTCGACGGGAGACCCGCGTAGTAGACGTTCGCGATGTCCTCGTGCGCGTCGAGCCACTCGGCCACCGCCTGGGCGTTCTGCACGTGCCGCTCGATCCGGAGGCTCAGCGTCTCGATGCCCTGGATGAGCTGCCAGGCGCTCGCCGGGGCGATGGACGCCCCGAGGTCGCGGAGCAGCTGAACGCGCGCCTTGGTGATGTAGGCGAGGCCGTCACCCAAGGCCTCGGCGTAGGTGACGCCGTGGTACGACGGATCGGGGGTCGTGAGCCCCGGGAAGCGCTCCGCGTGCTCGGACCACGGGAACCGGCCGCCGTCCACCACCAGGCCGCCGATGACCGTGCCGTGCCCGCCGAGGAACTTCGTGGCCGAGTGCACGACGATGTCCGCGCCGTGCTCGAGCGGCCGGATGAGGTACGGGGTGGCGATGGTGCTGTCCACGATCAGCGGCACGCCCGCATCGTGCGCCACGTCGGCGACGGCGCGGATGTCGAGGACGTTGATGCGCGGGTTGCCGATGGTCTCGGCGAAGAACAGCTTGGTGTTCGGCCGCGCGGCCCGTGCCCACGCCTCGGGGTCGTCCTGGTCCTCGACGAACGTCGTCTCGATGCCGAGCTTCGCGAGCGTGTACTTGAAGAGGTTGTACGTGCCGCCGTAGATGGAGGAGCTCGAGACGATGTGGTCGCCCGCCTGCGCGATGTTGAGCACGGCGAAGGTGGAGGCCGACTGCCCGGAGGCGACCAGCAGCGCACCGGTCCCGCCCTCGAGGGCAGCGATGCGCTCCTCCACGACGGCCTGCGTGGGGTTCATGATGCGCGTGTAGATGTTGCCGGGCTGCGCCAGCGCGAACAGGTCCTGCGCGTGCTGGGCGTCGTCGAACACGTAGGACGTGGTCTGGTAGATGGGCGTCGCGCGTGCGTGCGTGACCGGATCCGGCGCCGCCCCCGCGTGGATCTGCTGCGTCTCGAAGCGCCAGCCCGCTGCCCGGTCCTCGTCGTGGTCGCTCATCGTCGTGCCTTCCCTCGTGCGTCGGTGCCTCCCGTGCGGGCGCTCCCCGACTGTAGGAATCGCGGGGGCGACCGGTCAACGCGGGTCCGTCGCGGGGCGTAACCCGCGGCCGCCGGCGTTCCCTACGCTGGGGTCATGTCCAGCAGCAAGAGGGTCGTCGTCACGGGTGCGAGCTCGGGGATCGGCGCCGCCACCGTCCGCCTGTTCCGGAGCCGGGGGTGGGACGTCGTCGGCGTCGCCCGCCGCGAGGACCGCCTGCGAGCGCTCGCCGAGGAGACCGGCGCGACCTACGCCGTCGCCGACCTCACGGTGCAGGCCGACGTCGACGCGCTCCGCGACCACCTGCGCGAGACCGGCCACGTGCACGCCCTCGTGAACAACGCCGGGGGAGCCGTGGGCACCGACTCCGTCGAGGGCGGTTCGTCCGAGGACTGGGCCTGGATGTACGACATCAACGTGCTCGCCGTGCGGCGCGTGACGAGCGCGCTCCTCCCGCTGCTCCGCGCCGGCGTCCCCGAGGGAGGCAGCGCCGACATCGTGACCGTGAGCTCCATCGCCGCGCACGTGCCCTACGAGGGCGGCGGCGGCTACAACGCCGCGAAGGCCGCCGCGCACGCGATGCTCGGCGTGCTCCGTCTGGAGCTCGCGGGGGAGCCGATCCGCGTGATCGAGATCGCGCCCGGCCAGGTGCGCACGGAGGAGTTCTCGCTCGTGCGCTTCGGCGGCGACCGGGCGAAGGCGGACGCGGTCTACGACGGCGTCCCCGGACCGCTGACCGCCGAGGACGTGGCCGAGGCGATCGTGCACGCGGTGGAGCTGCCGCCGCACGTGAACGTGGACCTGCTCACCCTCAAGCCCGTCGCGCAGGCCGCGCCGCACAAGCTGGTGCGGAAGCCGCTCGCCGTCCGCGAGGAGCTGACCGACCGAGGATGATCGCGATGCCCTCCGGGGCAGGTGGCGGTAGCGGTCAGGCGGCGGGCAGGGAGGCCGCGACCGGGACGTCCGGCAGCGGGCCGGTGAGGAACCCCTGCACCACGGGCCCGTGCAGCGCGACGACCGTCTCACGGGACATGCTCGCGATGGGCTCGCTCCGCCAGATGTAGCGGGTGATCGCGATGCCGCCGAGCGCCGCGCCCACGAGCGAGTTGCGGACGGCGGCCTCCTCCTGCGGGATCCCGTCGGGGAGGGCGCTCATCCAGTGCTGCGGCGCCGCCTCGGAGAACCGGCGGTAGGCCGCGCTGTCGTGGTCCGACGAGACGGTGACCCAGCGCATGATCGTGGATCCGACCGGGTGCTCCCACGTGTGCAGGGCCGCGGAGACGAGGGCCGCGCCGCGCTCCTCGATGGGCAGGTCGCGCAGACCGAGGTAGGGGGCGAGCAGGTCCTCCGACGGGCGCAGCGCCTCCTCGAGCAGCGCCTCGAGGGAGCCGAAGTAGTAGCGGACGAGGCTCGGGTCGACGCCGGCCGCCGCGGCGATGCGGCGGGCGCTGACGCGGTCGGCGCCCGATTCGATGAACAGCATGCGGGCCGCGTCGATGATGCTGGCCCGGGCGTCGCCGGAGGTGCGGGGGCCGCGGCGACGGGGGCCGGTGTCCTCCCCGCCGTGGTCGCGTGCATCGAGCTCGTTCGCCAGTACGGACATAGGGCGTCCCTCTCGTGTCATGAGCGACCACCGTAACCGCGGGCCGATGGACGGATGCCCCGGATGGGGGAATTGTGAACAACCCGTCGGCCGCCATGTAGTTTCGTCGAGGCATGTCCGTGCCGTCCCCGTGCTGCAGAAAGCCTCCGCGTGCCCCTGGTCCTCCCCCTCCCGTTCGAGATCATCTCCCTGACGGTCCTCGTCCTCGTCCTCGTCGCCGACCTGCTGATCGTCTACCGTCGCCCGCACGTGCCGTCGACGAAGGAGTCGGCCCTCTGGGTCGCGTTCTACGTGGGGCTCGCGCTGGTGTTCGCGGTGATCATGCTGTTCGTCGCGGGCGGCGAGCACGCGGGCCAGTTCCTCGCCGGGTGGCTGACGGAGTACAGCCTCAGCATCGACAACCTGTTCGTGTTCGTCATCATCATGAGCCGGTTCAGCGTGCCCCGGAAGTACCAGCAGGAGGTGCTCATGGTGGGCATCATCATCGCGCTGGTGCTGCGCGGGATCTTCATCCTGCTGGGCGCCGAGCTCATCGAGAGCTACAGCTGGATCTTCTACATCTTCGGCGCGTTCCTGCTCTACACGGCCGTGAAGCAGGCCGTCGGCGACGAGGACGAGGAGAGCGAGGACTCGCTCTTCATCAGGTTCCTCCGCCGGCGCCTCAAGATCGCCCCCGACTTCGACGGCGCGAAGGTGCGCACGGTGATCGACGGCCGCAAGGTGCTGACGCCCATGGTCATCGTGTTCGTGTCGATCGGCACCACGGACCTGATCTTCGCCCTCGACTCGATCCCGGCCATCTTCGGCATCACCGAGTCGCCCTTCATCGTCTTCACCGCCAACATCTTCGCCCTCATGGGCCTCCGCCAGCTCTACTTCCTGCTCGGCGGCCTCCTCGACCGGCTCGTGTACCTCAAGTACGGGATCGCGTTCATCCTCTTCTTCATCGGCGTGAAGCTCGTGCTGCACGCGATGCACGAGAACACGCTGCCGTTCGTCAACGGCGGCGAGGGCATCGAGTGGGCGCCCGAGATCCCGACCATCGTGAGCCTCGTCGTGATCCTCGCGTCGATGGTGGTCGCGACCGTGGCCAGCCTCATCAAGATGCGGGCCGACGGCGTCCCCGTCACCGGGTCGGCCGACGAGTCCGCTCCGGTCGAGCGCGGCGCCGACGACCGGGACGCCCGGTGACCGAGGCGCGCACCATCGCGCTCGGCGGGCGCAGGATCCACGTCACGTGGTCCGCCCGCACCGACGTCGGCAGCGTGCGCGCCGTGAACGAGGACGGCCTCCTCGCCGACCCGCCCGTCTGGCTGGTGGCCGACGGGATGGGCGGGCACGCGTTCGGCGACCGTGCCAGCGCGACCCTCGTGGAGACCTTCGGCGGCCTGTCCGGCGACGCCCCTGTCACGCGCGACCTCATCATCGAGGCGGTCGACGCGTCCAACGACGCGATCGGCGACCTCATCACGGGCGACGACCCGCCCGGCACGGTGGCCGGCACCACGCTCGCGGGCGTCGCGCTCGTGAGCTCGGATGCCGGCGACCCGCTCTGGATGGTCTTCAACGTCGGCGACTCGCGCGTCTACGCCTGGACGGGCGGGCGCCTCGAGCAGGTGACCATCGACCACTCGGCCGTGCAGGAGCTCGTCGACCAGGGCCGGATGACCCGCGCGGAGGCCGAGCGGAGCCCGGTGCGGAACCTCATCACGCGCGCCGTCGGATCCCACGACGAGGTCGCGGCCGACGAGTGGCTGCTGCCGGTCGTGGACCACCAGGTGTTCCTCATCTGCTCCGACGGGCTGACCAAGGAGCTCGACGACCAGGCCATCTCCGGCGTGCTGCAGCTCGCGCACGCGGACGGCGGGGGCGTCGACCGGGCGGCGGACGCGCTCGTCGCGCAGGCGCTCGCGTCTGGCGGCCGCGACAACGTGACCGTGGTGGTGATCGAGGCCCGCGCCGAGGACGCGCCGCGGGACGACGGGTCCGCGGGCGCGCCCACCGCCTGAGGAATAGCCGCGGGCACCCGGCGTTAGACTCCCATGATGCGCGTGGGGTCCCTCGCGCCACTGCCATGAGGAGAGCCGTGCAGCCTGCGAAGACACTGGCCGAGAAGGTGTGGGCCGACCACCTGGTCGCCGAGGGGGCGGACGGGACGCCCGACCTCCTCTACATCGACCTCCACCTCGTCCACGAGGTCACCAGCCCGCAGGCGTTCGACGGACTCCGGCTCGCCGGCCGCCCCGTGCGGCGCCCGGACCTCACCATCGCGACCGAGGACCACAACACGCCGACCGTCGGCATCGACCAGCCCATCGCCGACCTCACGAGCCGCACGCAGATCCACACCCTGCGCAAGAACGCCGAGGAGTTCGGGATCCGCCTGCACTCCCTCGGGGACATCGAGCAGGGCATCGTGCACGTCGTCGGCCCGCAGCTCGGCCTCACGATGCCGGGCATCACCGTCGTCTGCGGCGACTCGCACACCTCCACGCACGGTGCGTTCGGCGCCATGGCCTTCGGCATCGGCACGAGCGAGGTCGAGCACGTCATGGCCACGCAGACCCTGCCGCTCCAGGCGTTCAAGACCATGGCGGTCACGGTCGAGGGGACGCTGCGTCCGGGCGTCACGGCGAAGGACATCATCCTCGCGGTCATCGCGCAGATCGGCACCGGCGGCGGGCAGGGCTACGTGCTCGAGTACCGCGGCAGCGCGATCCGCTCGCTCTCCATGGAGGGCCGGATGACGATCTGCAACATGTCGATCGAGGCGGGCGCGCGCGCGGGCATGGTCGCCCCCGACCAGACCACCTACGACTACCTGCGGGGCCGCCCGCACGCGCCGACCGGCGCCGACTGGGACGAGGCCGTCGCCTACTGGGAGACGCTCGCCAGCGACGACGACGCCGTGTTCGACGCCGAGGTCTTCCTCGACGCCGACACGCTGGAGCCCTTCGTCACGTGGGGCACGAACCCGGGCCAGGGCGTCTCGCTGAGCGAGCCCGTCCCCGATCCCGCCGCCGTCGCCGACCCCAACGAGCGCGCCGCCGCCGAGCGCGCGCTCGCCTACATGGATCTCGCCCCCGGCACGCCCATGAAGGAGATCGCGGTCGACACCGTGTTCATCGGATCCTGCACCAACAGCCGCGTCGAGGACCTGCGCGCCGCCGCCGAGATCGTGCGCGGCCGCACCAAGGCCGAGGGCGTCCGCGTGATGGTCGTCCCCGGCAGCGCGCGCGTGCGGCTCGAGGCGGAGGCCGAGGGGATCGACAAGGTCTTCACCGACTTCGGCGCCGAGTGGCGCTTCGCCGGCTGCTCCATGTGCCTCGGCATGAACCCCGACCAGCTCGCGCCGGGGGAGCGCTGCGCCTCCACGAGCAACCGCAACTTCGAGGGCCGCCAGGGCAAGGGCGGGCGCACCCACCTCGTGTCGCCCCTCGTGGCCGCGGCCACCGCGATCCGCGGCACGCTCTCGAGCCCGTGGGACCTGCACGAGGACGGCGTCGTCGACGCGGAGTCCATCCGGCAGGCCGCGTCCGTCGGACAGGGGGCCTGAGCATGGAGCCCATCACCCGCGTCACCGGCACCGCCGTGCCGCTCGAGCGGTCGAACGTCGACACCGACCAGATCGTCCCCTCGCAGTTCCTCAAGCGCGTCACCAAGACCGGCTTCGAGGACGCACTCTTCTTCCAGTGGCGCAAGGACCCCGCGTTCTTCGTCAACCAGCCGGTCTACGAGGGCGCCACCGTCCTCGTCGCCGGTCCGGACTTCGGCATCGGATCCTCGCGCGAGCACGCCGTGTGGGCGCTCCGCGACTACGGCTTCCGCGCCGTGCTCAGCCCGAGGTTCGGCGACATCTTCCGCGGCAACTCGGGGAAGCAGGGCCTCCTCACGGGACTCGTGACGGAGGACGACGTCGAGAGGCTGTGGGCCGCCATGGACGCGGAGCCCGGACTCGACCTCACCGTCGACCTCGTCGAGCGGATCGCCACGGCACCCGGCCTGACGGTCCCGTTCGAGATCGACGAATACACTCGGTGGCG
This sequence comes from Clavibacter californiensis, assembly GCF_021952865.1. NCBI lineage: Bacteria > Bacillati > Actinomycetota > Actinomycetes > Micrococcales > Microbacteriaceae > Clavibacter > Clavibacter californiensis. The sequence continues at coordinate 1,858,180 of NZ_CP040792.1, forward strand.
GCTCCTCGAGGGGCTCGACGACATCGCCCTCACCCTCCGGGACGAGGACGCCATCACCACCTTCGAACACCGACGGGCCTCATGGCGCCCGCGCACCTTGCCGGCCCGGCCGGCAGCTCTGGAGAACTGAATGAACTCACTAGTCAGCGACGCCAAGAAGGCGGGAGAGCGAGTGGGTCTCCTGTCCGACTCCATCGTCATCAACGGCGGCATCCCGCTGCGCGGCCGCATCGAGGTCCGCGGGGCGAAGAACCTGGCCACGAAGGCCATGGTCGCCTCGCTCCTCGGCGAGAGCCCCAGCCTCCTGCGCTCGGTGCCCGACATCAGCGACGTCCGCGTCGTTTCCGGCCTCCTCGAGGTGCACGGCGTGACGCTCCGCAAGGGCGAGCAGGAGGGCGACCTCATCCTCGACCCGAAGGACGTCGAGAGCGCCCACATGGCGGACATCGACGCTCACGCCGGCAGCTCGCGGATCCCGATCCTCTTCTGCGGGCCGCTGCTGCACCGCCTCGGCGAGGCGTTCATCCCCGACCTCGGCGGCTGCCGCATCGGCGACCGCCCCATCGACTTCCACCTCGACGCCCTCCGCGCGTTCGGCGCGGTCGTCGAGAAGCTCCCGAGCGGGATCCGCCTCACGGCGCCGGACGGGCTGAAGGGCGCCAACGTCGAGCTGCCCTACCCGAGCGTCGGCGCCACCGAGCAGGTGCTGCTCACCGGCGTCCGCGCGAAGGGCATCACCGAGCTCAAGAACGCGGCCATCGAGCCCGAGATCATGGACCTCATCGCGATCCTGCAGAAGATGGGCGCGATCATCTCCGTCGAGCCGAACCGCGTGATCCTCATCGAGGGCGTCGACCGCCTCGAGGGCTACACGCACCGGGCGCTCTTCGACCGCAACGAGGCGGCGAGCTGGGCATCCGCCGCGCTCGCGACCGGCGGCGACATCTTCGTCGGCGGCGTGCGCCAGGCCGAGATGATGACCTTCCTCAACGTGTTCCGGAAGGTCGGCGGCGCGTTCGACATCGAGGAGGACGGCATCCGGTTCTACCACCCGGGCGGCGACCTCAAGCCCGTGGTCATCGAGACCGACGTGCACCCCGGCTTCATGACGGACTGGCAGCAGCCGCTCGTCGTGGCGCTCACGCAGGCGCCCGGCGTCTCGATCATCCACGAGACCGTGTACGAGAACCGCTTCGGCTTCACGGACGCGCTCAACGAGATGGGCGCCGACATCGTCGTCCACAAGGAGGGCCTCGAGGGCCACGAGCGCCGCGTGGCGCGACGCGACTTCGAGCAGGCCGCGGTCATCACCGGGCCGACCCACCTGCACGGCGCGGACATCACCGTCCCCGACCTGCGCGGCGGGTTCAGCCACCTCATCGCCGCACTCACGGCCGAGGGCCGGTCCACGGTCAGCAACGTGGGGATCATCTCGCGCGGCTACGAGGACTTCATCGGGAAGCTGCGCCAGCTGGGCGCGGACTTCTCCTACGAGGGATAGCCTCACCGGCGGCGCCCCGCGCCGCCCACGCCGACCGGGCGCGTCCACGACGGACGCGCCCGGCCCTCCGTCGGGCGGCCCCCGGCGGGCGACCGATGACGACCGCGACCCGACCGGAGGATCCATGGCGAACGAGAAGGCCCGACCGTCGATCTTCTGGGTGCTGGCCGCCCTGGTGCTGCCGGTGCTGAACGCGGCCGTGCGGTTCGAGATCCGGCACGCCGAGCGGCTGCCGCGGACGGGTTCGTACGTGCTCGCGCCGAACCACCACAGCGAGATCGACCCCGTCGTGATGGGCGCCGTGGCGTGGAAGCTCGGGCGCCTGCCCCGCTTCCTCGCGAAGGCGTCGCTCTTCGACGTGCCCGTGGTCGGCTGGTTCCTCCGCCGCTCCGGGCAGATCCCCGTGCAGCGCGACGGGGGCGTCCGCGGCGGCAAGGCGATCGAGGCCGCGTCGGACCTCGCGCGCGACGGCCGCATCGTCGTCGTCTACCCCGAGGGCACGCTCACGCGCGACCCCGACCTCTGGCCCATGCGCGGCAAGACCGGCGCCGTGCGCCTCGCGCTGCAGGCCGGGATCCCCGTGATCCCCGCCGCGCACTGGGGCACGCAGGAGCTCATGGGCCGCTACTCGAAGCGCGTGCGGCTCTTCCCGCGGACGACGATCCACGTGGCCATCGGCGAGCCCGTCGACCTCGACCGCTTCCGCGACCGGAGCCTCGACTCCGCGACCCTCACCGAGGCGACCGCCGTCGTCATGGCCGCCATCACGGAGCTCGTGGAGGAGCTGCGCGGCGAGACCGCCCCGACCGAGCGGTGGGATCCCCGCTCGAAGAACCAGAAGGAGACCGGCCGATTTGAGTGACGCGACCGCGAGCCCGACCCCCGCATCCGCCGCATCGACGCCCGACCAGGAGGGCGGCGGGGACCGGCGCCGCATCGTCGTCCTCGGCGCCGGCAGCTGGGGCACCACGTTCGCCAAGGTCATGGCCGACGGCGGCAGCGACGTCGTCATGTGGGCCCGCAGGCCCGAGCTCGCCCGGGAGATCACCGAGGCCAAGCGCAACAGCGACTACCTGCCGGGGATCAACCTGCCGAAGCGGCTCACGGCCGATCCGTCGCTCGAGCGCGTGCTCGCCGGCGCGACCGACGTCTTCGTCTCGGTGCCCAGCCAGACCCTGCGCGCGAACCTCGAGGCGGCGCGCGACCTCATCCCCTCGGACGCCGTGGTCGTCAGCCTCATGAAGGGCGTCGAGAAGGGCACGGGCCTCCGGATGAGCGAGGTGATCGCCGAGGTGCTGGGGATCGGGCCGGAGCGCATCGCCGTGGCATCGGGGCCGAACCTCGCGCTCGAGATCGCCCGGGCGCAGCCGACCGCCGTCGTGGTGTCGTCGGCCGAGCAGTCCACCGCCGAGCGGGTCGCGAAGATCGCCCGCAGCTCCTACTTCCGCTCCTTCGTGAACACGGACGTGATCGGCACCGAGTTCGGCGGGGTGCTCAAGAACCTCATCGCCGTCGCCGTGGGCATCGTCGACGGCGTCGGCTACGGCGAGAACACGAAGGCGTCGATCATCACGCGCGGCCTCGCCGAGATGACGGCCTTCTCCGTCGCCTACGGCGCCCGCGCCGAGACGCTCGCGGGGCTCGCGGGCCTCGGCGACCTCATCGCCACGTGCGAGTCGTCGCTGTCCCGCAACAACACCGCCGGGCGCCTGCTCGGCCAGGGCTACAGCTTCACCGACGTCGTGAAGAGCATGCAGCAGACGGCCGAGGGGCTCTCCTCGGTCGCGCCCGTCCTCGAGCTCGCCCGCCAGCGCGGCGTGCTGATGCCGATCGTCGAGCAGGTGTCGCAGGTGCTGGCGGGCACGCTGTCTCCGCGCGACATCGCACCGCACCTGACCACCGACGACGACACGCCCCAGGGGGAGTGAGCATGACCGCACGGATCCGGGTGGTGCTCCTCTTCGGGGGCACCTCCAGCGAGCACTCCATCAGCTGCGCGACCGCGAGCGGCGTGCTGGGCGCCATCGACCGGGAGCGGTTCGAGGTGATCCCCGTGGGCATCACGCCCGACGGGGCCTTCACCCTCCAGGAGGACGACGCCTCGGCGCTCGCGCTCGACGCCGACGCCCTGCCGCGCGTGGTCGACAACGGCACGCGCGTGCGCTGGCCCGACGGCACGGCCGACCGCGAGCTCACGGTGCGCGACGCGGACGGCGCCGAGCGGTCGCTCGGCCGGGTCGACGTCGTCTTCCCGATCCTGCACGGCACGCAGGGCGAGGACGGGACCGTGCAGGGCATGCTCGAGCTCGCCGGCCTGCCGTACGTCGGATCCGGCGTGCTCGCCTCCGCGCTCGGCATGGACAAGCACTACGCGAAGACCGTGCTGCGCGCGGCGGGCATCGAGGTCGCGCCGTGGATCACGGTGTCGCGCCACGAGTGGGCCGCGGATCCCGAGGGCGTCCGCGAGCGGGCCGCCGCGCTCGGGCTGCCGGCGTTCGTGAAGCCGGCCCGCGCCGGATCCAGCGTCGGCGTGAGCCGCGTGGCCGCGGACGCCGGGCTCGACGCCGCGCTGGAGGTCGCCTTCTGCGAGGACGACCGCGTGCTCGTCGAATCGGGCCTCGTCGGCCGCGAGGTCGAGTGCGCGATCCTCGACGAGGGTCCGGGCCGCGAGCCCAGCGCATCGGTCGCGGGCGAGATCGTGGTGACCGGCCGCGACTTCTACGACTTCGACGCGAAGTACCTCGGCGCCGACGGCATCGACCTCGTGTGCCCCGCCGACGTGACCGACGCCGAGCTCGCAGAGCTGCGCGAGCTGTCGGTCCGCGCCTTCCGAGCCGTCGACGCGCGCGGGCTGGCGCGCGTGGACTTCTTCCTCACGGCGGAGGGCTTCGTGCTCAACGAGATCAACACCATGCCGGGCTTCACGCCCATCTCGATGTTCCCCGCGTGCTGGGAGGCCTCGGGCCTCGCGTACCCGGACCTCATCTCGCGCCTGCTCGACGTGGCGCTGGCATGGGAGGCGGATGACGCCCGCGCCTGAGGCCTGTGGCGCCGGGGCGATGAGCCTAGGCTCGTGCGCATGCTCGTAGGACGATCCGTCGCCCGGCCCCGCCTCCATCCCGTCGCCCGACCCGGCGGGCCCGTGCGGCTCGGGGACCGCGCCCGCGGTGGCCTGACGGGGATCCGCCCGGCGCCGTCAGCTCGGCCCACCGTCTCCGTCGTCATCCCGGTGCGCGATGACGCGGGCCACCTCCGGGCGTGCCTGCAGGCCATCGCGGGGCAGACGGTCGCGCCCGACGAGATCGTGGTGGTCGACAACGCGTCGCGCGACGACAGCGCCGAGGTCGCGCGGGAGGCAGGCGCTCGCGTCGTCCACGAGGCCGTGGTGGGGATCCCCGCGGCCGCGTCCGCCGGCTACGACGCCGCGCGGCACGAGGTCATCGCCCGGCTCGACGCGGACTGCGTGCCGCCCGCCGACTGGATCGAGCGGCTCGGCGACGTGCTCGCCGCACGTCACGACGTCGCGGCCGTGACCGGGGCGGCGCGCTTCCTCGACGGACCCCGCGCGCTCCGCGGCGTCGCGGCGGTCGCCTACCTCGGCGCCTACTTCGTGTCCGTCACGCTCGCGCTCGGGCACCCGCCGCTGTTCGGATCCAACTTCGCGCTCCGCCGGGACGCCTGGCTGGCGGTGCGCGACGACGTGCACCGCGAGGGGACGCACCTGCACGACGACATCGACCTGTCCGTGCACCTCGGACCCGAGCACCGCATCGTGCTCGACCCGCATCTCGGGATGGGGATCAGCATGCGGCCGCTCACCCGGCCGTCGACCCTGCCGCTGCGGATGAGCCGCGGCATGACCTCGCTGACGGTGCACTGGCCTCACGAGCTTCCGTGGCTGCGCTGGTGGCGGACGGGCCGGCGGATGATCCGCGAGCGCGGCGTGCGTCGTGCGCTGGCGCCAGGGCGGGCGGGACCGCTCCCGGTCAGCTCCCCGGAGGCGGCGCCTCGCCGAGATCCTGCGCGCTGACGCACTTGGCGGTCTGCGGGATGGCCGAGACGACGCCGCTGAGGTCGGTGAGCGCGGTGTAGCTGGCCTGCGTCGAGTCGATGACCACCTCGACGGCGGGCGTGCGGCCGTAGGTCGTGTAGCGGATGTCGGGCGCGCGCGAGTCGTCCTCGACCCAGTCGACGTCGTCGTAGCTGATGCACGCGTCCGTGGTGGGGCCGGGCGTCGCGACGCCGCAGCGGAGGATCACGGTGCTCTGCGGAGCGCCCCACGCGCCCGTGCCCTGCGCGTCGGTCTCGCGGAGCGGCGCCGTGCCGAGCGTCGCGGGGAGGTGCACGACCACGTCGGCGCACAGCGGATCGGTCGCGTCGGGGGCCGCCTCGAGCGAGACCGTGGGGGCGCAGCCGGAGACGGCGAGGGCGATGCCGGCCGCCGCGGCCGCGGCGGCGAGGGGGCGCAGCAGGGCGCGGGCGGAGCGGCGGGGAGTCATCGCGATCAGGCTACCGTGGCAGTCGTGACGACTCCTGGGACGCCCTCGACCGCGGATCCGACGGACGGGGACGCCGACGACACGGCCACCCTCGGGAGCGCGGGGGAGCTCGCGACGCTGGCGCGGATCCTCCCGCACCTGCCCGCATCGGACCACGCCGACGTCGGCCCCGGCGACGACTGCGCGGTCGTGCGCGCGCCCGACGGCCGGTTCGTGATCACGACGGACATGATGATCGAGGGCCCCGACTTCCGCCTCGCCTGGTCGCGCACCCACGACCTCGGACGGCGGGCCGCGACCTCGAACCTGGCCGACGTCGCTGCCATGGGAGCCCGGCCGACCGCGCTCCTCGTCGCCATCGCGGCGCCCGCGGCGACGCGCGTCGCCGACCTCGAGGCCCTCGCCGACGGGCTCCGCGAGGGCTGCCTCCTCCAGGCCCCCGGCTGCGGCGTCGTGGGCGGCGACCTGTCCGTCTCGGACGCGCTGGTGATCACGGTCACGGCCACGGGCGACCTCGAGGGGCGCGACCCCGTGCTGCGCTCCGGCGCGCGACCCGGCGACGTGATCGCGGTGGCCGGCGCGCTCGGCATGGCCGCGGCCGGCGTCCGCCTCCTCTTCGACCACGCCAGGAGCGCCGATGCCGATGGCGTCCCCGTCCCGGACGCCGCGCTCGCCCGTGCGCTGCGGGCATCCCATCCGGACCCCGTCGAGGCCCAGCTGGCGCCCGTCGCGCCGCTGACCGCGGGGGTCGAGGCGGCGCGTGCCGGGGCGACCGCCATGCTCGACGTGTCCGACGGACTCCTCCTCGACCTCGGCCGCATGGCGCGCGCGAGCGGCGTGGGCATCGACCTCGGATCCGACGCCCTCGCCGACGACGCGCGCCGGGTCGCCGCCGCGCATCCGTCCCTGCCGCCGCTGGCGCTCGACCTCGTGCTCACCGGGGGAGAGGACCACGCGCTCGTGGCGGCGTTCCCAGCCGGCGCGGCGCTGCCGCATTTGTTCCGCGCGATCGGCCGGGTCGTCGCCGCCGGTGCCGCGGGCCCGGCCGTGACCGTGGATGGCGCCCCGTACGCCGGGCCGCGCACGACGCTCGGCGGCTGGGATCCGTACGCCGACTGGGACGGGGCCCGCTAGGACGCGGGAGGCCCCGCGTCCTCGGACGCGTCCTCGTCGGGCGACATGGCGACCGCCCACCACACGACCGTGTCGCCGTACGCCTTCCTGCGATCGAGCTCCAGCCCCGCCGGCCACGCCGGCTCGGCGGAGCGCGCGCTGCGCTCGACCATGACCACGGCCCCGTCGACGAGCCGCGGGACGAGCGCGGCCAGCTCCTCCGCGAGCTCGGCGTCGCCGACCTCGTAGGGCGGATCCAGGAACGCGACGTCGTAGGAGCCGCGGTCGCCCGCGAGGAAGGCGCGCACGCTCTGGGCGGCCACCCGGATCCGCAGCTCGCCACCCCGCGGTGCCGCCCGCTCGACGATGCCCGCGTTCGACCGGCAGACGGCCGCCGCCGGCACCGCGCGCTCCACGAGGACGACCTCGCGCGCGCCGCGGCTGGCGGCCTCGAGCCCGAGGGCGCCGGATCCGGCGTACAGGTCGAGGACGCGCGCGCCGTCGAGCGCGTCGCGCGCCTCGAGGCCGGAGAACAGTGCCTCGCGCACGCGGTCGCTCGTGGGGCGCGTCCCGGTCCTCGGCACGCGGAGGACGAGGGAGCCGGCGAACCCGGCGACGATGCGGGTCACGACGGTCGCCCGGCGGGACGCAGGACGGCGGCGTTCGGAGCGGGGTGCACGGGCGACCACGCTACCCGGCCTGTCCGCCCCCGGAGGCGGGCCGGACGCTCCCGGATCCCTCACGTATGCTGCCAACACGCCCACGACGCTGGAGGACCTCCGTGACGAGTCCCGAGTCCGAGTCCGTTCCCCTGCACGCCGGATCGAGCCCGCACCCCGCCCGCATCCGCGCCGCCGCGCGCCAGGCCGACCACGCGCCCGCCATGCCGCTGGAGGAGGTGCGCCGTCTCGCCGAGCTGATCCTCGGCAACATCGACTCGGTCATGTCCGGCAAGCACGACGCCACCCGCATGGCGCTCATCGTGTTCCTCTCCGGCGGCCACCTCCTCATCGAGGACGTGCCGGGCGTCGGCAAGACCATGCTCGCCAAGGCGCTGGCGCGCAGCGTCGACTGCACCGTCAACCGGATCCAGTTCACGCCCGACCTGCTGCCCTCGGATGTCACGGGCGTCTCCGTCTACAGCCAGGCCGACCACCGCTTCGAGTTCCAGCCGGGCGCCGTCTTCGCGAACATCGTCATCGGCGACGAGATCAACCGGGCGAGCCCCAAGACGCAGTCGGCGCTCCTGGAGTGCATGGAGGAGGGGCAGGTCACGGTCGACGGGGTCACGCATCCGCTGCAGCAGCCCTTCACGGTGGTCGCGACGCAGAACCCGGTCGAGATGGAGGGCACCTACGCGCTCCCCGAGGCGCAGCGCGACCGCTTCATGGCCCGGATCTCGATGGGCTACCCCGACGCGTCCGCCGAGCTCGCCATGCTCCGCTCGCGGGACACCGTGAGCCCGCTCGACGAGCTGCGGCCCGTGGTGGACGCGGAGGACCTCGACGCGATGATGCACGCGGCCCGCGGCGTCTACGTGTCCGACCCGGTGTCGCGGTACACGGTCGCGATCGTGCAGGCCACGCGCGGCCACGAGGACATCCGCCTCGGCGCGAGCCCCCGCGCGACGCTCCAGCTGATCCGCGCCGCCAAGACCCGGGCGGCGCTCGACGGGCGCGACTTCGTGCTGCCCGACGACATCGACGCCCTCGCCGCGCCCGTGCTCGCGCACCGGCTCGTCGCGACCGGCCGGGCGCTCGGCCAGCGCGGCCGCGGGCAGGCGGCGGTCATCGAGATCCTCGAGCGCATCGTCGCGTCGACCGCCGTGCCGCTGAGCGCCGCGGGACGGACGCGCTGACCCCGTGCCGCCCCTCGCGCGCCTGATGCGCCGGATCGGCATCGAGGCCGTCCCGCACCCGACCATCCGCGGCATCGCCCTGCTCGCGGCCGGGGTCGCCGCGTTCGCGGGCGCCTTCATCGCCGGGCGGCGCGAGTTCGTCTTCATCGGCGTCGCCCTCCTCGCGCTCCCGCTGCTCGCCGCCGTCTGGCTCGTGATCGCGCGGGTCCGGCTGCACGTCGAGCGCGCCTTCACCTCGGAGGTCGTCGAGTCGGGCATGGCGACCACCGTCACCGTGTCCGTCGCGAACGCGGGCACCATGCCCACGCCCCGCTCCTGGGTGCTCGACCTCGTGCCCGGATCCGACGGCGCGACGCCGCCCGCCGAGCTGCCGTCGATGCGTGGTCTCGCGCGCGGCTCACGCCGCTCGTCGGCCCGGCCCGTCCTCCGCTACGACCTCACGCCCGAGAGGCGGGGGATCCACGAGGTGGGCCCGCTCGCCGTCGAGGAGCACGACCCGTTCCGCCTGATGGGGCTGCGGCACGTGGCGGGCGGCACGTCGCGTCTCGTCGTGACGCCGCGCCTGACGGACCTCGAGGCCGATCCCGGCGGGCAGGTCTCGTCCGAGGGCGAGTCCGAGCGCGTGCAGCGCCGCGCCGACGGCGGCGAGGACGACCTCGGCACGCGCGAGTACCGGGCGGGGGATCCGCTCCGCCGGGTGCACTGGCGCGCCACCGCCCGGCACGGCGAGCTCATGGTGCGGCAGGAGGAGCAGCGCTCGAGCCCGCGCTCGCTCGTGCTCCTCGACACGCGCGCGGCCGGCTTCCCGCAGCACGCCGACGACGACGGGGAGAGCGACCGGGCGTTCGAGCGCGCGGTCGCGTTCGCGGCGTCGGTGGGCGTGCACCTGCAGCGCGGGGGATACGCGGTGCACCTGATCGAGACGGCAGCGGGATCCGACCGGCAGGCCCCCGTCTCCGCCCGTCCCGGCGACGCCGCCGCCGAGGGCGACCTGCTCCTCCACCTCGCGGGAGTGCGCCCCGCCGCCTCCGACCCCGAGCGCGACGGCGTGCAGGAGGCCCTGGCCGACCTGCGCCGCAGCCGCCGCGCCGTCCCGATCCACGCCGTCCTCGGCCACCTCGACGAGGACGAGGCCCGCCGCCTCGCGGGCTTCGGCGCCGCGTGCCGCCCCGCGGTCGCGTTCCTCGCGCGCTCGGGTCGCGTCGACGGCCGCGACGACGTCGAGGCCGTGCGGATCCTCCGCGAGTCCGGCTGGCGCACCGTCGTCCTCGACGACGGCACCCGGCCCGCCGACGCCTGGAGCGCGGCCCGCGCCGAGGAGATGGCGCGATGACCGACCTCGACGCCGTGGGTCTCGGTCGCCGCGAGCGCTGGAGCGTCGAGCCGCGCCCGCTGCCGGGCGAGCGCTCGGGCGGGCCCGGCGGCCGCGGCCGCCGTCCCGGCGCCGGCCGCGCCGCCGCACGATGGCCGCTCACCGCCGCGCTGGGCGTCGCCCTCCTCGCGGGAGCCGCCAGCCTGCACCTGCTCGTGGAGCCGGGCGCCTGGTTCCTGCTCTGCGTCGTGGTCGTCGCCGCCGTGCTCGGGACCGCGGCCATGCTCCGCTCCGTCGGGGTGCCGCGCCTGCTCGCGTCCGCCGGCGGCCTCGTGCTCCTCGTGCTCCTCCTGACGCTCGTCTTCGCGGCGCGCACCGCCGTCCTCGGCGTGATCCCCACCCCGGACACCGTGCGCACGCTCCTCGCCGTCGGCGATCAGGCGAGCGGCGAGATCTACCGGCGCTCGGCGCCCGTGCCGCCGCTCGCCTCAATCGTCTTCGTGATCGTGGCCGCGGTCGGAGCCCTCGCGGTCGTGCTCGACGTGCTCGCGCACGCGCTGCGCGTCCCCGCCGTCACCGGGCTCCCGCTCCTCGTGCTCGTCTCGGTCCCCGGGGCCGTCCTCGTGGGCGAGTTCTCGATCGCGTCCTTCGCCGTCACGGCGCTCGCCTGGTTCGCGGTGCTCGCCGCCGACGCGCGCGAGAGCGACCGGGAGGGCGGCTGGATGGGATCCGGCCTCCTCGGGGTGTCCCGGCCCGCGCCACCGCCCGCTCCGCTCCGCGCCGCGCACGGCCGGTCGGCGGGATCCGCGCGCACGACGCTCGTGTCCGCGGGCGCGCTCGCGGGCGGTGCGGTCGTCCTCTCCCTCGTCGTGCCCGCGATCGTCCCGGGCCTCACGTCGGCTACGTTCCCGACGGCGTCCGGCGCAGGACAGGGCGGCTCGCGCGTCGTCAACCCGATCCTCGACCTCGGCGACGACCTCCGCCGCCCCGTCGACGTGGAGGCGCTCCGCTACTCGACCGCGTCCCTCACGCCCCTCTACTTCAAGGTCACGACGCTCTCGCGCTTCGAGGGCGACGAGTGGGCGCCATCGCCGTTGCGCCCGCCGGACGGGAACACCGTCGACGAGATCGGGCCGGACCTCGGATCCGGATCGGACGTCCCCGCCGAAGAGGTCGAGGCCCGCGTGCAGGTCGAGGGCTCCTCGAGCGCCTGGTTGCCCGCGCCCTACGCGCCCCGCAGCGTCACCGGGCTCGAGGGGTCATGGCGCTGGTCGGAGCAGGGCCTCGCGATCCGCTCGTCCGACTCCGACAGCCGCGACCAGAGCTACACCGTGACGAGCGAGCTGCCCCGACCCGAGCGCGCGCAGCTGGAGGCCGTGGCGCCCGCGACCGACGACGACCTCGAGCCGTACCTGCAGATCCCCGAGGGCACCCCGGCCATCGTCGCCTCGACCACCGCCGACGTGCTCGCGGGCATCGACACGCCCTACGACCAGGCGCTCGCGCTCCAGGAGTTCTTCACGGGCGGGCAGTTCCGCTACTCGGAGGACGCGCCCGTCCAGCAGGGCTACGACGGCAGCGGCGTCGACGTCGTGGGGGAGTTCCTCCGCGTGCGCTCGGGCTACTGCGTGCACTTCGCGTCGGCCATGGCGATCATGGCGCGCGAGGCGGGCATCCCGTCGCGCGTGGCCGTGGGCTACCTGCCGGGCGACCAGGTCGGGCGCGACGGCGACCTCATCACCTACCGCGTCGGATCCCACGACCTGCACTCGTGGCCCGAGCTGTACTTCTCCGGCATCGGCTGGATCGCGTTCGAGCCGACGCCGGGCCGCGGCCAGGCCGCGCCCTACGCCCAGCCGTCGGCCGCGCCGACCGCCCCGCCCACGCCCTCGGCGACGCCGAGCGCAACCGCTGAGGCGACGCCCTCCGCGACGCCCGCGCCCACCGCGTCGGCCGCGCCCGGCGTGAGCGGCACCGCGGGCGTCCGGATCCCGTGGGCCGCCCTCGGCACGGTCGCCCTCGTGCTCCTGGTGCTCGCCCTCCTCGCGACCCCCGCCCTGCTGCGTCGGGCCCGCCGCTCCGGCCGACTGTGCGCCCTCGAGACGGGGGCCGCCGCCGCGGGCACGGCCTGGCGCGAGGTGGAGGACCAGGCGGTCGACCTCGGGCTCCGCGTGCCGGACACCGAGTCGCCCCGCGAGCTCGGCCGCCGCCTCCAGGGTGACGACCCGTCCCTCGCCGACCCGATCGCGCTCCTGGTCACCGCGCGCGAGCGGGAGCGCTTCGCCCGCGCCGACGCGCCGGTGGATTCCGCGGCCGGAGCCGCGCAGGCCGCGGCGCTCGTCGCGCTGGGTGACGCGCTGCGCGCCCGCGCGGGCCGCGTCGATCGGATCCTCGCCCTCGTCGCCCCGCGCTCGCTCGTCCGCCGCCGCCCTCGGGACGACGACGGGCCGGACGACGGGACCGCGGGCGCGCCACCGGCCCGACCGGTCGCCGGACCGCCCGCGTCGGACGCCCCTCGTACACTCGGGGGATGACCGGATCCGACGCCGCGCTCGCGGGCGTCGTGGGCGGCCGCACCGCCGGCGTGATGCAGAAGGCGTTCGGCCTGCGCACGGTGGCCGACCTCCTCGAGCACCTCCCGCGCCGCTACGCCCGCCGCGGCGAGCTCACGGCCCTGGCCGAGCTGCCCGTCGACCAGCAGGCCACCATCGTCGCCGAGGTGCGCGAGGTCCGCGAGCGGCCCATGCGCGCCCGGCGCGGCAGCATCCTCGAGGTGCGGATCACCGACGGCCGCGGCTTCCTCACCCTCACCTTCTTCAACCAGGCGTGGCGCGCGAAGGACCTGGTTCCCGGCGTCCGCGGGATCTTCGCGGGCAAGGTCAGCGACTACCGCGGCGCCCTGCAGCTCGCCCACCCCGACTACGAGCTGTTCGACGCCCACGAGGGCCCCGAGCTCTCCGGCGGCGAGCCCGACGCGGCCGCGCGCCGCTGGGCCGAGATGCCCATCCCCATCTACCCGGCCACCGCCTCCATGGCGAGCTGGCAGGTCGCGAAGTCGGTGGAGCTGGTGCTCGACGCGGTCGACGACCTCGAGGACCCGATCCCCGCCGACGTGCGCGCCGAGCGCGGCCTGCTCCCGTACCGCGAGGCGCTCGAGGGCGTGCACCGCCCCGAGAAGGACGTCGACTGGCGCCGCGGCCGCGACGCCCTGCGCTTCCAGGAGGCGTTCGTCCTCCAGACCGCGCTCCTGCAGCGGCGCCAGGCGGCGCGCGCGCTGCCGGCCACGCCGCGGATCTCGACCCCCGGCGGCCACCTCGACCAGCTCGACGCGCAGCTGCCCTTCGAGCTCACGGGCGACCAGCGGCTCGTGGGCGAGGAGATCGCCACCGACATGGCGCGCACCTGGCCCATGAACCGGCTCGTGCAGGGCGAGGTCGGCTCCGGCAAGACGCTCGTCGCGCTCCGGGCGATGCTCGCGGTGGCCGACACGGGAGGCCAGTCGGCGCTGCTCGCGCCCACCGAGGTGCTCGCGAGCCAGCACCTGCGCTCGCTCACGGCGTCGCTCGGTCCCGACCTCGCGGCCGAGCTCATGCCGACCCTGCTCACCGGCCAGCTCTCGACCGCCGAGCGCAAGCGCGCGCTGCTGCGCATCGTCAGCGGCCAGGCCCGCATCGTCGTCGGCACGCACGCGCTCCTCGGCGACCGCGTCGAGTTCCTCGACCTGGGCCTCGTCGTGGTCGACGAGCAGCACCGCTTCGGCGTCGACCAGCGCGAGGCGCTCCGGCGGAAGGGAGGCACGCCGCCGCACGTCCTCGTGCTCACGGCCACGCCCATCCCGCGCACGGTCGCGATGACGGTGTTCGGCGACCTCGACGTCTCGACCATCGCCGAGCTGCCGAGCGGGCGGCAGCCCATCGAGTCGTTCGTCGTCCCGCTGCACGAGCAGCCGCGGTGGATCGAGCGGGTGTGGGAGCGCACGGCGGAGGAGATCCAGAAGGGCCGGCAGGCGTTCGTGGTCTGCCCGGCGATCGACCCGCAGGATCCCGACGCGGAGGACGAGGACGCGTCCGAGGGCGCCGACGACGCGCCGACCCGGCCCGCGCTCGCGACCGTCACCGAGGTCGACGCCCTCCTCGCGGCGCACCCGCGCCTCGGATCCGTCCGCCGGGCCGTGCTGCACGGCCGCATGTCGGGGGAGGAGAAGGACCGCGTCATGCGCGCGTTCTCCTCGGGCGACATCGACCTCATCGTGGCCACCACCGTCATCGAGGTGGGCGTCGACGTGCCGAACGCCTCGACCATGGTGATCCTCGACGCCGACCGCTTCGGCGTCTCGCAGCTGCACCAGCTCCGCGGCCGCGTGGGTCGCGGCGGCGTGCCCGGCCTCTGCCTCATGGTCACGCACGCCGAGCCCGAGACGGTCGCCCGCGAGCGGGCGGACGCCGTCGCCGCGACCCTCGACGGCTTCGAGCTCGCCCGCGTCGACCTCGAGCTCCGCCGCGAGGGCAACGTCCTCGGCACGAACCAGTCCGGCGGACGCTCCTCGCTCCGGCTGCTGCGCGTCGCGCAGGACGGCGACCTCATCGAGTCCGCGCGCGAGCACGCCCACGACGTGCTCGAGGCGTCGCCGGACCTCCAGGGCCACCCCGCGCTCGCCCGCGCGCTCGCCCGTCGGCTCGACGACGAGGAGCGCGCCTTCCTCGACAAGAACTAGGGGAGCGCCCGCCGTAGGCTGGCGGGATGCAGCGGATCGCCGTCGTCCCCGGATCGTTCGACCCCGTCACGCTCGGGCACCTCGACGTGATCCGCCGGGCCGCCCGCCTGTACGACGAGCTCGTCGTGCTGGTGGTGCACAACCCCGGCAAGACCCCCATGCTGCCGCTCGAGGAGCGCGTCGCCCTCATCGAGCGCGTGAGCCGCGACGCCGGCCTCCCGGACACGGTCCGCGTCGACTCCTGGGGCGCCGGCCTCCTCGTCGACTACTGCCGGCAGGTGGGCGCGACCGTCCTCGTCAAGGGCGTCCGCTCGCAGCTCGACGTGACGTACGAGACGCCCATGGCCCTCGTCAACCGCGACCTCGCGGACGTCGAGACCGTGCTGCTGCTGCCGGATCCCGCGCACGCCCACGTGTCCAGCTCGCTCGTGCGCCAGGTCGAGGCGCTCGGCGGCGACGTGGCGCCGTACGTGCCGGCGGCCGTCGCGGAGGCGCTGGCCGTCCGGCGGGCCGGCTGACGCCCCGTAGGATCTACGGGTGTCCAGGTTCCAGAAGACCCCATTCACGGTCCACGTCCACGACATCGTGCACCGTCCCGGGGAGATGCGCGAGCTCGACCTGACCATCGTCACCCCCGAGCGCATGGGGGAGGGCCTCATCGCCGTGCCCGCGGGTCGCGAGATGCGCGTGCATGTCCGCCTCGAGTCCCTGCACGACGGCATCCTGGTCACCGGCGAGGTCGACACGGTGGCCGACGGCCAGTCCGCGCGCACGCTCGCCGACATGCAGGAGCGTGTCCAAGTCGATTTCGCGGAGCTATTCGCGTATGGTCTTGATGAAGCTTTCGACTACCAGGTCCAGGACGAGCACGTGGACCTGGAGCCGGTCATCCGGGATGCGGTGGTCCTTTCACTGCCGTTCCAGCCCGAAGTGCCGGGCGAGGACCTCGATCTCGATCTGGGTCCCGGCATCAGCCTGGTCCTGGCGGACTCCGACCCGGAACCCGTGATCGATCAGCGCTGGGCAGCCCTGTCCGGCTTCCGAGCTTCCGAAGACAGCGGTGCGGCGCGTGAAGACGCCGACACCGAAACGCAGAGAGATGAGAGTTGACCCATGGCTGTACCCAAGAGAAAGATGTCCCGATCCAACACGCGCGCGCGTCGCTCGCAGTGGAAGGCCGAGGCTCCCACGCTCGTCAAGACCATCGAGAACGGCAAGGTCGTCTACTCCATGCCTCACCGCGCCCGCGTGGTCGAGGACGCCGCCGGCACCCCCCTGTACATGGAGTACAAGGGCCGCAAGGTCGCCGACGTCTAGCCGCGATCCGCTCGGCACGTCGGACATGACCGACACCCAGGGATCCCGCGTCCACGGCGACCGCGACGCGCTCCGGCGCCTCCTCGCCGTGGACGTGAGCCCCGAGCTCCTCGAGCTCGCGCTCACCCACCGCTCGTACGCGTACGAGCACGGCGGCATCCCGCACAACGAGCGCCTCGAGTTCCTCGGCGACTCCATCCTCGGGCAGGCCGTCACGGTCATGCTCTACCTCGAGAACCCCGACCTCGACGAGGGCGAGCTCGCCAAGCGGCGCGCCAGCCTCGTCTCGAGCGTCGCCCTCGCGGAGGTCGCCACGCGCATCGGGCTCGGCGAGCACCTGCTGCTCGGGCGCGGCGAGGAGCTCACGGGCGGCCGCGCCAAGTCGTCGATCCTCGCCGACACGGTCGAGGCCATCATCGGCGCCGCGTACCTCGACGCCGGCGGAGAGGCCGCGACCGGTCTCGTGCTGCGTCTCATCGCGCCGCTCCTCGAGGACCCGGCGCGATTCGGCGCCGCCATGGACCCGAAGACCGCGCTCCAGGAGAGCGCCGCGCGCCAGGGCCTGCCCGCACCCGTCTACGTCGTGCGCGACAGCGGACCCGATCACAGCAAGCGCTTCCACGCCGTCGTCACCGTGGGCGACGTCGTCCGCACGACGGGCGAGGGAACCAGCAAGAAGCAGGCCGAGATGACGGCCGCGCTCGAGGCGTGGACCCGCCTCGAGGCGCGCACCACGGCCTGACCCGCCGTGCCCGAGCTCCCCGAGGTCGAGGTCGTCCGCGCGGGCCTCGAGCCCGCGGTCGCCGGCGCGCGCATCACCGGCGTCGAGATCCTCGACGCGCGCTCCCTCAAGCGGCACGATCCGCTCGAGGGCGTGTTCGTCGACCTGCTCGTCGGTCGCGTGATCACGTCGGCCGTCCGCCGCGGCAAGTTCCTGTGGCTGCCGCTCGAGCCCGACGCCGCACGCGATGGCACGGGTCCTCGCGCCCTCGTCACCCACCTCGGCATGAGCGGGCAGGTGCTCCTCCGCGAGCCCGGCTCCGACCCGGACGGCCTGCTGCGGATCCGCATGGGCATCGAGCACCCGGTGCACGGCGAGCTGGTGGTCGCGTTCGTCGACCAGCGGATCTTCGGCTCCATGGCCGTCGACCGCCTCGTGGCGACGCCCGACGGGCGCGCGGGAGGACGCGGATCGCCCGCCGCGCTCGTGCCGACCCAGGTCGCGCACATCGCGCGCGATCCGCTCGACCCGGCCTTCGACGACGAGCTGCTGCTCGACCGGCTGGCCCGGCGGCGCACGGGGATCAAACGCGCGCTGCTCGACCAGACGCTCGTGAGCGGCATCGGCAACATCTACGCGGACGAGGCGCTGTGGGCCGCGCGGATCCACTACGCGCACCCGACCGACGCCCTCGGTCGCGGCCGCGCGCTGCGCCTCCTCGCCGAGGTGCGCCAGGTGCTCGCGCGGGCGCTGGCCGAGGGCGGCACGAGCTTCGACGCGCAGTACGTGAACGTCAACGGCGCGTCCGGATACTTCTCGCACTCGCTCCACGCCTACGGCCAGCAGGGGAAGCCGTGCCCGCGCTGCGGCACGCCGATCGTGCGGGAGGCGTTCATGAACCGCGGGTCGCACCTCTGCCCGCACTGCCAGGTGCTGCCGGATGCGGATGCGGCCATCGCCTGACCCGGACGCTCAACGCGCGGGGTCGACCTCGCGCATCCAGCTCCCGCTCGTGCCCACATGCCGGAAGCCGAGCGCCTCGTTCACGGCGAGCATCGGGCGGTTCTCGTCCGCGTTCCAGGTGACGACGCGGTCGGCCTCGGGGGCCACGCGCGCGAGGCGCAGCAGGTTCTCGACCTTGAGGAGCATGCCCAGGCGGTGCCCGCGGTGATCGGCCAGCACGAGCGTGTCCTGCTGGTAGGTGTACGCGTGGCCGTCGGAACGGCGTCCGCTGGGGGAGACGGCGATCTGGGTGAAGCCCACGAGCCTGCCCGTCCCCACGTGCAGGGCCGCCGTCGTGAGCCCCGTGCGGCCCGCCGACGCGCGCCGCGCCTCCGCCTCGCGGATCCGGTCGGCATCCCACGGGTCCTCCGCCTGCGGGAGGTCGCCGGCCGGGGTGTCGGTCGACATGCGCGTGTGCAGCACGGCGAGGTCGTCGAGCAGGTGCTCGGGCGTCGCGTCGACCCAGGACACGACGCGGTAGGCGTCCCCGGCGACGCGGCGGGCATCGGCGAGGTGGGCAGCCAGCGTCGGGGCGGCGTCGACGGTGTCGAGCGCGCTCGTCCTCGCGGTCTGGCCGAGGCGGTAGCCGGCGTCGACGACGAAGCGGGCGGACGGGTCGTCGGCGCCGACCGCGCCGATGCCCGTGGGCGAGGGGATGGGCGTCCCGTTCGCCTGGGCGCGGTGCATCGTGAAGCCCATCAGGGTCCGGCAGCCGTCGTCGAGGGCGATCCGCTCCACGCGCTCCCGGAGCGCCCGGCCGATCCCGCTCCGGCGGTGCTCGGGCAGCACGGACACGGCCACATCCGAGGTCGTCGGGTCGTTGAGCCAGGTCGAGAGGAGGCCGCGTCCGACGATCCGGCCATCGACCCGGGCGGCGAAGAGGCGCTTGCGCACGTGATCGACGTCGGCGTAGTCGGCGATCAGCTCCTCCGGCAGCCAGATGAACGCGTCGTGGCCGAGGTCGTGCGACTGCGCGCGGTTGACGACGTCGGTGACGGCTACGAAGTCGTCCCAGCCCTCCGCGCCGACCGCCACGGGCGGGCGGACCTCCTCCACGGCGAAGGGGCGGGCGTCGTCGGCGTGCGGCATGGTCGGCTCCCTCGTCGGCGTGCGCCGCCGGGACCGGCCCGCGCCCTCCCACGGTAGCGGCGGCCCGCCGGACGGGGAGTGGCGCGCGCGGCTCCCGGCCCTGGCCCGCCGGTCCGGTACCGTGATCGAGACCATCACGCGAGGAGGGCGACGGGCGTGCACCTGAAGAGCCTGACCCTCAAGGGGTTCAAGTCGTTCGCGCAGCCGACCACGTTCCAGTTCGAGACGGGCGTGACCTGCGTCGTCGGGCCGAACGGATCCGGCAAGTCGAACGTCGTCGACGCCCTCGCCTGGGTCATGGGCGAGCAGGGCGCCAAGACTCTCCGCGGCGGCAAGATGGAGGACGTCATCTTCGCCGGCACGTCGACGCGCGGCCCGCTCGGCCGCGCCGAGGTCACGCTCACGATCGACAACGCCGACGGCGCGCTGCCCATCGACTACACCGAGGTCGCGATCCGCCGCACGCTGTTCCGCAACGGGGGCAGCGAGTACGCGATCAACGGCACGTCCTGCCGCCTGCTCGACGTGCAGGAGCTGCTGAGCGACTCGGGCCTCGGCCGCGAGATGCACGTCATCGTCGGCCAGGGCCGGCTCGACAACGTCCTGCGCGCGACGCCCGAGGAGCGGCGCGGCTTCATCGAGGAGGCCGCCGGGATCCTCAAGCACCGCCGTCGCAAGGAGCGCACGCTCCGCAAGCTCGAGGGCATGCAGGCGAACCTCACGCGGCTGAACGACCTGGCGGGGGAGATCCGCCGCCAGCTGAAGCCGCTCGGTCGGCAGGCGGAGGTCGCGCGGCAGGCGCAGACCGTGGCGGCCGTCGTCCGCGACGCCCGCGCGCGGCTCGTGGCCGACGAGGTCGTGACCCTGCGGCGCGCGCTCGCGGAGCACACGCGCACCGAGGAGGAGCGCACGACCGAGCGGATGGTGCTGCAGGAGAAGCTCGACCGCGCGGTGATCCGGTCGGAGCGCATCGTCGAGGAGCAGGAGGGCGACGAGGTGGACGGCGCCCGACGCACGGCCTTCGCGCTCGAGCAGGTGCAGGAGCGGCTGCGCAGCCTGCTGTCGCTCGCGCAGCAGCGGCTCGCGCTCCTCGGATCCGCCGACGACGCTCCCGAGACCGCGGCGGGCACGACGCCCGGTCAGGTGCAGGAGTCCCGTGACGAGGCGGCCCGGCTGGTCGCGCTCATCGCCGAGGCGGAGGCGGGCTGGGCGTCCGCACGTCAGGCGACCGCGGCGGCCCGGCAGGCGCTCGACGCGCTCGACGAGGAGATCCAGGCCCAGAGCGCGCTCGTCTCCCGGCACGACCTCGAGATCGCGGGGCTCACGGGCCGCGCCGAGACCGCGGGATCCCGGCTCGCGGCCGTCCGCGGCGAGGTGCTCCGCCAGCAGAACGCGCTCGACGCGGCGCGCGCCCGGCTGGCCGCAGCGGAGGCCGAGCGGGAGCGCGGCGAGGCGGAGGGCGAGGCCGACGAGCAGGGCGGATCCGAGCTCACCCGCGCCTACGAGGACGCGCAGGCCGACGTCGCCAGCGAGGAGTCCGCCATCGAGGCCGTGCGCGAGGAGCTGCACGCGAAGGAGCGCGAGCGCGACGCCCTGGCCGCGCGCGAGCAGGCCCTCGCGAGCGCGCTCGACCAGCGCGACGGATCCAGCGACCTCGTCGCCGCGGGCCTCCCCGGCATCCGCGGCCTCCTCGCCGAGCACGTGCACGTGGAGCCCGGTTACGAGGCCGCCGTCGCCGCCGCGCTCGGCTCGCTCGCCGACGCCGTGCTCGCCGAGACGCACGACGACGCCGTGGCCGCGCTCCGCCGCGCGGTCGACGACGACCTGGGGCGCGTCGAGGTGGTCGTGGCCGGATCCGCCGACGCGCGGGTCGCCGTCCCGTCATCCACCGGCCCCGTCGCCGCGGCCACCGTGGTCGACGCTCCGGACGGCGTGCGGCGGATCCTCGCGGACGTCGTCTTCGTCGACGGCCTCGCGGAGGCGGTCGCCCTCCTCGACGGACGGGACGCTCCCGCCACGGCGATCACCCGCGCGGGCGAGGTCGTGTCGGCGCACGTGCTGCGCGGCGGATCCGGCGCCACCCGCTCCAAGCTCGAGCTCGTCGCCGCGCGCGAGGCCGCCGCGACGACGCTGACCGACGTCCGCGCCCGCATCGACGATCTGCAGGTGGATCTCGCGGCCGGCCGGGAGCGCCTCCGTGCCGCCCGGGAGCGCGCGTCCACGGCGCTCGGCGGGCTGCGCGAGGCGGACGCGCGCCTCGCCGCCCATGCCGAGCGCCTCAGCCGCTCCCGCGCGCAGGCCGAGTCCGCGGCCGCGGAGCTCGCCCGCGTGCAGCGCGGCCTCGACCTCGCGGGCGCCTCCGTCGACGAGGCCGTCGGCGCGTCCGACGCCGCCCGTCGCGCGCTCGACGAGGCCCGATCCCGCCCGCGGCCCGTGCTCGACGCGAGCGGCCGCGACGCGCTCGTGGCCGAGTGGGAGGCGGCGCGCGAGGCGGAGATCGAGGCGCGCCTGCAGGTCGAGACCGCGCGCGAGCGCGTCCGCGCCGAGCAGGAGCGCACGGTCGCGCTCGAGCGCCGCCTGGCTGCGGAGCGCGCCGCCGCCGAGGAGGCTGCCCGCCGCCAGGTGATCCGACGCCGGCAGATCGCCCGCGCCGCCTCCGTCGCCGAGGCCCTGCCCGCCGTGGTGCGCGCCGCCGACCGCAGCACCGCGGAGGCGCGCCTCGTGCTCGCCCGCGCCGAGGAGGCGCGGGCCGGCCGGAACGCCGAGCTGGTAGCGCTCCGCCGGGAGGAGGCCGAGCTGCGCACGCGGCTGCACGGCATCACCGAGGACGTGCACGGCCTCGAGCTGCAGATCTACGAGAAGCGCCTGCAGGTCTCGCAACTGGTCGAGCGCGCTGCGAGCGAGCTCGGACTGGGGGAGGAGGTGCTGGTCGCCGAGTACGGGCCCGACGTGCCCGTCCCCGAGGAGGCGCCGCTGCCGCCGCGGCAGCGGCCGCGCGCGCCGGCGGATGACGGCGGCGACGATGCCGAGGCCGATCCCGACGCCGCCGCCGCGTCGGCCGAGACGTCTGCCCCGAGCGCGGAGCCGTCCGGGCCAGCAGACGAGGCGGACGAGATGGACGACGAGGACGACGCCGCGGATCCCGTCCCCACCCGCCCCTTCGACCGCGAGGAACAGCGCGCGCGCCTGCAGCAGGCGGAGCGCAAGCTCGCCCAGCTCGGTCGCGTCAACCCGCTCGCCCTCGAGGAGTTCGCGGCCCTCGAGCAGCGCCACCTGTTCCTCACCGAGCAGCTCGCCGACCTGACCGCGACGCGCAAGGACCTGCTCACGATCATCGACGACATCGACCGCACCATGCAGGGCGTCTTCGCGGCCGCGTTCGAGGACACCCGGCAGGCGTTCGACCGCGTCTTCCCGATCCTCTTCCCGGGCGGCACCGGCAGCATCCACCTCACGGATCCCGAGCAGCTGCTCACCACTGGCATCGAGGTGAGCGTGCGCCCCGCGGGCAAGCGCATCGAGCGCCTGTCGCTGCTCTCCGGCGGGGAGCGCTCCCTCGCGGCCGTTGCCCTGCTCATCGCGATCTTCACCGCGAGGCCCAGCCCGTTCTACATCATGGACGAGGTGGAGGCGGCGCTCGACGACGCCAACCTCGGCCGCCTGCTCACGATCCTCGAGCAGCTCCGTGACACCTCGCAGCTCATCGTGATCACCCACCAGAAGCGCACCATGGAGATCGCCGACGCGCTCTACGGCGTCTCGATGCGGCAGGACGGCGTGAGCGCGGTCGTCGGCCAGCGCGTGAGCCGCGACGCCCGCCCCGACCCGGCACCCGGATCCGCGGGCGAGGACGAGCCCGACGGCGCGCCCGCGACCGAGCCGGAGCCCGCGGGCGAGGAGCAGGCGGCCTCCTGACCCGCGGCTACGCTGGGCACATGGCAGCCCGCACCCCCTGGTCCCTCTCCGGCGCGCTCCGCGGGATGTTCGCGAAGCCGACGATCGACGAGACCACGTGGGACGACCTCGAGACCGCCCTCATCACCGCGGACTTCGGCCCGGACGTCACCGAGGCCACCATCGACGACCTCCGCCAGAAGGTCGAGCGCTACCGCACGACCGACCCGCGCGACCTCCAGCGCATGCTCCGCGAGAGCATCGAGGAGCGCCTGGCGAAGCACGACCCCACGCTGAAGCTCAGCGCCCGCCCCGCGGTGATCCTCGTGGTCGGCGTGAACGGCGTCGGCAAGACCACCACCATCGGCAAGTTCGCCAAGTTCCTCCGCAACTACGGCCGCACGGTCGTGGTGGGCGCCGCCGACACGTTCCGCGCCGCCGCCGTCGACCAGCTCGCCACCTGGGCCGACCGCGCCGGTGCCGAGATCGTGCGCCCGCAGCAGCCCGGCCAGGATCCCGCGAGCGTCGCCTTCCAGACCGTCGAGCACGCCATGCGCACGGGCACCGAGATGGTCATCATCGACACGGCCGGCCGCCTGCACACCAAGGGCGGCCTCATGGACGAGCTGTCGAAGATCCGCCGTGTGGTGGAGAAGCAGTCGCCCATCGCCGAGGTGCTGCTGGTGCTCGACGCGACGACCGGCCAGAACGGGCTCGCGCAGGCGCAGGCCTTCATCGAGCACGGCGGCGTCACGGGCCTCGTCATCACGAAGCTCGACGGATCCGCGAAGGGCGGCTTCATCCTCAACGTGCAGGAGCGCACGGGCATCCCCATCAAGCTCATCGGCCAGGGCGAGGGCATCGGCGATCTCACGGGCTTCACCCCGCACGTCTTCGCCCAGAACCTGGTCGGGTGACCCGGCGTCCCTCCCGGGCGCTGGATGTCACCGGCCCGCACCTCTTCGCGCAGAACCTGGTGGGGTGACCCGGCGTCCGTCCTGGGCGCTGGATCTCACCGGCCCGCACGTCTTCGCGCAGAACCTGGTCGGGTGACCCGGGCACCGGCTCGGGGGACCTCCGACGCCGGTTAAGCTGGACCCACCATGGCTACCTTCGGAACACTCTCGGACCGCCTCGCCGAGACCTTCAAGAACCTGCGCGGCAAGGGCAAGCTGAGCGCCGCGGACGTCGACGGCACCGTCCGCGAGATCCGCCGTGCGCTGCTCGAGGCCGACGTCGCGCTCGACGTCGTCAAGGCGTTCACCGCGTCCGTCCGCGAGCGCGCCCTCGGCGGCGAGGTCAGCCAGGCGCTGAACCCAGCCCAGCAGGTCGTGCAGATCGTCAACGAGGAGCTCGTCGGCATCCTCGGCGGCCAGCAGCGGCGGATCCAGTTCGCCAAGAGGCCGCCGACCGTCATCATGCTCGCGGGCCTCCAGGGCGCGGGCAAGACGACCCTCGCGGGCAAGCTCGGCAAGTGGCTCGCGAAGGACGGCCACACTCCGATGCTCGTCGCGGCCGACCTCCAGCGCCCCAACGCCGTGCAGCAGCTGCAGGTCGTCGGCGAGCAGGCCGGCGTCCCCGTCTTCGCGCCCGAGCCCGGCAACGGCCGCGGCAACCCCGTGCGCGTCGCCAAGGACGCGATGAAGCACGCGGTCGACAAGCAGTACAGCGTCGTCATCATCGACACCGCGGGCCGCCTCGGCGTCGACGCGGAGCTGATGAAGCAGGCCGCGGACATCCGCAAGGCCACCGACCCCGACGAGGTCCTCTTCGTCATCGACGCCATGATCGGCCAGGACGCGGTCGCTACCGCGAAGGCGTTCCAGGACGGCGTCGACTTCACGGGCGTCGTGCTCTCCAAGCTCGACGGCGACGCGCGCGGAGGAGCGGCCCTCTCGGTCGCCTCCGTCACGGGCCGCCCGATCATGTTCGCGTCCACCGGCGAGGGCCTCGACGACTTCGAGCCCTTCCACCCCGACCGCATGGCGAGCCGCATCCTCGACCTCGGCGACATCCTCACCCTCATCGAGCAGGCCCAGCAGGCCTTCGACGAGGAGGAGGCGATGGAGGTCGCCCAGAAGCTCGCGAGCGACACCTTCACGCTCGACGACTTCCTCAAGCAGATGCAGCAGCTGCGCGGCAAGGGGTCGCTCAAGAAGATGATGGGCATGCTCCCCGGCATGGGCGCCATGAAGGAGCAGCTGGAGAACTTCGACGAGAAGGAGATCGTCCGCACCGAGGCCATCATCCAGTCGATGACGAAGGCGGAGCGCCAGAACCCGAAGCTGCTCAACGGCTCGCGCCGGCTCCGCATCGCCCGCGGATCCGGCATGACCGTCACCGACGTCAACGGCCTCGTGCAGCGCTTCGAGCAGGCCTCGAAGATGATGCGCACGGTCGCCCGCGGCGGCATGCCGCAGATCCCCGGCATGGGCCCGATGCCCGGCGCGCACTCCAGCCGCAAGCCCGTGCAGCAGAAGAAGAAGGGCTCGAAGTCGGGCAACCCGGCCAAGCGCGCGCAGGAGAACGCGGCGCTCGCGTCGGGCCAGCGCATCGGCGGCCCCACGGCCCCCGCGGGATCCGGCTTCGGCCTGGCCGGTGCGGCGAAGGGCGGCGCGGACGGCGCCCCGAGCGAGGAGGAGCTCGCCTCGCTGCAGAAGTTCCTCGGGCGCTGACCCGAGGCACGACCCGCACGTCCCGCGACGGCGTCCTCCCCACAGGAGGGCGCCGTCGTCGCATGCTCGACGCGCGCCCTCCGACGTGCCAGCGTGGGGGGAGCACCGCGGCACCCCGTCGCGATCCGCGCGTCAGGAGCCCTCCCGTGTTCGCACCCGTCACCGCCTTCAGCGGCTTCAGCGTGGACGACGTCCCCGCCGCCCTCGCCTTCTACCGCGGCACCCTCGGCCTCGAGGTGGAGGAGGTGCCGGAGATGGGCATGCTGCGGCTCGTGCTCCCCGGATCCGGCGCGCGCGTCCTCGTCTACCCCAAGCCCGGCCACGAGCCCGCGACGTTCACGGTCCTCAACCTCGCGGTCGACGACGTGGAGGCCGCGGTGGTCGAGCTGAACGCGCGCGGCGTCGAGACGGCGATCTTCGCGGGGATGCCGACGGACGCGCGCGGCATCATGCGCGGCAACGGCCCCGACATCGCCTGGTTCCGGGATCCGGCAGGCAACGTGCTCTCCGTCGTCGCGGCCTGACGCCCGGGTCAGCGGGAGCAGCGCCCGGAGTCGACCGGGGTCGTCGCGCCCGCCTGCTGCAGCACGGGCGCGATCTCGTCGAGCGTCATCGCATAGCCCGTCTGCGAGTCGACGGTCGAGGTCGCGAACACGAGGCCGACCACTCGGCCCTGGGCGTCGAACAGCGCCCCGCCCGAGTCCCCGGGACGCACCGTGCCGCGGACCGAGTAGACCTCGCGCGTGACCGGCTGCTCGTGCTGGATGTCGGTTCCGAGCGCCTGGACCACCTCGCGGATGCGCGCCCCCGTGGCCTGGTACGGCCCGCCGCCGGGGTAGCCGGCCACGACTGCCTCGTCGGAGGCGGCGAGCTGGTCGCCGAGCGCGAGCGGGGATGCCGTGAGGCCGGGCACCGCGAGGATCGCGACGTCGCGCGCCGGGTCGAACACCACGAGGTCCGCCTCGAGCAGCTGCCCGGTGCCGCCCTGCTGCACGTACACCTGGTCGGATCCGGTCACCACGTGGGCGTTCGTGACGACCCGGTCGCCCTGCACGACCCAGCCGCTGCCGGACGACGAGGTGCCGCACGCGGGCGCCGACGAGAGGATCTTCACGACGCTCGACGCGGAGCGCCGCACGGCCTCGGGCACGTCGGCGTCGGGCGCGGCCGTGTCGGCGATCGCCTCCTCGCCGTTCGCGAAGACGCGCGGGTATCCCACGTCGTGGAGCGCGTCGTCCAGGGCGGAGAGCGCGGTGCCGCTCGAGATCGGGCTGACCCGGTCGAGCGCCGCGACGATGCGGGACGAGGACGCGAGCTGCACCGCGGGGATCACGCCGCTGGAGCCGAGGAAACCGCCGATGAACCAGACCGAGACCGCCCAGGCCGCGAGCCCCGCGACGGCGCCGATCCCGCGGTCGAGGCCGCGCGCGGCACCCCGGGGGCGCAGCAGGCGGGTGAGGACGCTGGCGACCTGCGCCAGGATCCCGCTGACGAGCGAGGTCGTGACGAGCATGAGCACGGCGGCGGCCAGCGTGCGGGTGATCCCGGTGGCGACGCCGAACTGGTCGAGGAGCGCGAGGAACGCCGGCGTGATCCACAGCGCGAGCAGGACCCCCAGCACGATGCCCGCGAGCCCGGCCACGGTCACGATGGCCCCGCGACGCCAGCCGGCGAGGGCCGCGAGCACGGCGACGACGAGGATCACGATGTCGACGGCGGGGCTCACCTGCACAGTCTGCCTCGCGTCACCGGCCCAATCCTGAGCGCAGCTCCTCGACGAGGTGCGTGACCACGGGGGCGAGCGCGCCGTCGTTCTCCTCGGCGACGCGCAGCTGCCGCTGGTAGCTCGCGCCGCGGTCGACGATGTCGAGGATCCCCCGGAGCTCCGCCTCGCAGCCGAGCGCATCCGCGGTGGGTGAGAGGCGCTCCACGAGGTCCCGGGTGTCGTCGCCCACGAGCGCCTCGTCGCCCGCGGCATCCTGGATGATGATCGCGTCCATCCCGTAGCGGGCCGCGCGCCACTTGTTCTCGCGCACGAACCAGGGCTGCATCCTCGGCAGCTCCTCGCCGCGGTCGAGCGTGGCCGACATGTCGTGCACGAGGCACTGGACCAGCGCCGCGAGCGAGGCGATCTCGCCGAGCGTCGAGACGCCGTCGAAGACGCGCGTCTCGAGGGTGCCCCACTTGGGCGCCGGCCGGATGTCCCAGCGCAGCTCGCTGTGGTGGTCGATGACGCCGACGTGGGTCATGTCGCCGACGAGCCGCTCGTAGTCGGCCCAGGTCGTGAGGTCGGGCGGCAGCCCCGCGGTCGGCAGCTGCTGGAACATCAGCGCCCGGTTCGACGCGTACCCCGTCTCCTGCCCCGACCAGAACGGGCTCGACGCGCTGAGGGCCTGGAAGCGGGGGAGGTGGACGAGGAGCGCGTTCAGGATGGGCAGGGCCTTGGACGCGTCGTCGATGCCGACGTGCACGTGCACGCCCCAGATCATCATCTGCCGCCCCCACCACCTGGTGCGGTCGAGCAGCGTCGCGTAGCGCTCGTTGTCGGGCGTGACGTCCTGGTCTGGCCACGCGCTGAAGGGGTGGGTGCCCGCGCACATGAGGTCGATCCCGAGCGGATCCGCGACGTCCACCACCCGCTCGATGAGCCGCGCGAGGTCGTCCACGGCGTGCCCGACGCGCGCGTGCGGCGCGCTGACGACCTCGACCGTGTTGGTGAGGAACTCCCCGGTCACGTGCGGGTGGGCGTCGTCGTGGGGGAAGGAGCGGAGGATCTCCGGGGCGACGCCCGCGAGCTCCCCGGAGCCGCGGTCGACGCACGCGAGCTCCCACTCGATCCCGACGCGGGACGGCGGCTGGTGGGCGAAGTCGATCTGCATGCGGGTCCTGCCGTCCACGGGGTCTCGGGGCGCATGCGCCGGGTGTCGTCCGATCATGCCACGCACCCCGCGGGGCGGCCCGGCGATGACGCCGTGCGGCGCGCCGACCGCGGGGGTCCCGGCCGGGCGCCGCGTCTGCCATAATGATCTGTCGAGTCCGCGATCGTCCGACCCTCTAATCAGGCGCCGCGAGACCCCATCGAACCAATGCCGAGTGTGCCCCCACGCTCACGGCCGTCAGTTCACCCCACACAAAAGAAATTCAGGAGAATTGTGGCTGTCAAGATCCGTCTGAAGCGCCTGGGCAAGATCCGCGCGCCGTACTACCGCATCGTCGTCGCCGACTCGCGCACCAAGCGCGACGGCCGCGTCATCGAGGAGATCGGCAAGTACCACCCCACCGAGGAGCCCTCGTTCATCGAGGTCCAGTCGGAGCGGGCGCAGTACTGGCTCTCCGTGGGCGCCCAGCCCACCGAGCAGGTCGAGGCTCTCCTCAAGCTCACGGGCGACTGGGGTCGCTTCAAGGGCGACAAGGACGCCGTCTCCACCGTCCGCACCCGCGAGGCGAAGCCCGCCTACGTCGCGGACGAGAAGAAGAAGCCGGTCCTCAAGCCGAAGACCGAGAAGGCCGCACCCGCGCCCGAGGCCGCAGCGCCCGAGGCCGAGTCGACCGAGGAGCAGGCCTAGCCCATGCTCGCTCCCGCGCTCGCTCATCTGGTCAAGGGCATCGTCGAGCACCCGGACGACGTCTCCGTGACGAGCAAGGGATCCCCCCGTGGCGAGGTCCTCGAGGTGCGCGTGCACCCCGAGGACCTCGGCCGGGTCATCGGCCGAGCGGGTCGCACCGCGAAGGCCCTCCGGACGCTCGTCTCGGCTCTCGCCGACGGCCAGCGCGTCCGCGTCGATGTGGTGGACACCGATTCCTGAGGACATCGTCCGTGACCCCGCGGCATTCCGCGTGGGCCGGCTGACCAAGGCGCACGGGCTCAAGGGCGCCGTCAAGCTCGAGCTGTTCACGGACGATCCCGACAAGCGGTTCGTCCCGGGCGCCGAGTTCTCGCTCCAGGTGCCCGAGTCCTCGCCGTGGCACGGACGCACGCTCACGCTCACAGAGCTCCGCTGGTACAACAGCCACCCCGTCGGGTTCTTCGACGGCGTCGCCGACCGCACCGCCGCGGAGTCGCTCGCCAAGGCCATCCTCTGGATGACGCCGCCGGCCGACGAGGCCGCCGAGCCCGACGCGTGGTACGACCACCAGCTCGTGGGCCTCAGGGTCCTCCGCGACGGCGTCGAGGTCGGCACCGTCTCCCTCGTCGACCACTTCCCGGCGCAGGATCTGCTCCACGTCGACACGCCCTCGGGCACCGTGCTCGTCCCGTTCGTGCAGGCCATCGTCCCGTCGGTCGACGTGGACGCCGGCACGCTCGTCGTCACGCCCCCGCTCGGCCTCTTCGAGGAGATCCCGGACGAGACGCCGACAGCCGAGCCGACCCCGGCCGAGGCCGCGGAGCCCGCGCCCGAGGCCGACGACGCCCGCTGACATGCGGATCGACATCGTCTCGATCTTCCCCGAGTTCTTCGGGGTGCTCGACATCTCCCTCCTCGGCCGCGCCCGCCAGTCCGGCCTCATCGACCTCCGCCTGCACGACCTGCGCGCCTTCACGCACGACCGGCACCGCACGGTCGACGACACGCCTTACGGCGGAGGCGCCGGCATGGTCATGCGGCCGGAGCCCTGGGGCGAGGCCATGGACGAGGTGCTCGCCGACGACGCGGATCCCGTCGTCATCTTCCCGTCGCCCGCCGGCGAGGTCTTCACGCAGGCCATGGCGCAGGAGCTCTCTGCCGAGCCCCACCTCGCGTTCGGCTGCGGGCGATACGAGGGCATCGACCAGCGCGTCGTCGATCACACCGCGACGCGTGCACGGGTCCGCCTGGTCAGCCTGGGCGACTACGTGCTGAACGGCGGCGAGGTCGCGGTCATGGCGATGATCGAGGCGATCGGCCGCCTCGTCCCCGGCGTCGTCGGGAACCCCGCCAGCCTCGTCGAGGAGAGCCACTCGGACGGCCTGCTCGAGCACCCGAGCTACACGAAGCCCCCCGAGTGGCGCGGACTGGCCGTCCCCGAGGTGCTGCGCAGCGGCAACCACGGAGCGATCGCGACATGGCGGCGCGAGCAGCAGCTCGAGCGCACCCGCCGCGTGCGCCCGGACCTGCTGCCCGAGTGAGCGGACCCGGGCCGCGAGCTAGGAGCGTGCGGTGAGGATCACCGGTCCGTCCTCCGTGATGGCCACGGTGTGCTCCATGTGCGCCCCGCGTGAGCCGTCGGCGCTCCGGAGGGTCCAGCCGTCCTTGTCGGTGTAGATCTCGTCGGTGCTCTGCAGGAACCACGGCTCGATCGCGATGACGAGACCCGGGCGCAACGGCACCCCGCGGTTCGGCCGGCCCTGGTTCGCGATGTGCGGGTCGCCGTGCATCGTGCGCCCGACGCCGTGCCCGCCGAAGTCGGTGTTGACCGAGTAGCCGGCCTCGGTCGCGACGGCGCCGATCGCCGCGGAGATGTCGCCCGTGCGTCCACCGGGCTGCGCCGCCCGGATCCCGGCCTCGAGCGCGGCCGTCGTCACCTCGATGAGGCGGACGTCCTCCGCGCGGGGCGTGCCGACGATCACGCTGACGGCGGAGTCGCTGACCCAGCCGTCGACGGACGCCGCGAAGTCGAGGCTGAGGAGGTCGCCGTCCTGCAGCCGGTAGTCGTGGGGGAGTCCGTGCAGGACGCCGTCGTTGACCGACGTGCACAGCACCTTGCCGAATGGCATGGCGCCGAAGGACGGGTGGTAGTCGATGTAGCAGGACTCCGCGCCGCGCTGGCGGATCATGCGGTGCGCCTCGCGGTCGAGGTCGAGGAGGTTCACGCCGACGTCGGCCTTCGCGGCGAGGGCCGTGAGCACGGAGGCCACGAACTCCCCGGCGGGTCGCATCTGGTCCATCTCGGCGGGGGTTCGCAGTTCCATCACGCGAAGGATCCTACGGGAGCCGGGCTCCGGCCCTCCCGGGGCGCCCAGGATCCGCTCGTAGCATGAGGCCATGCAGCAGTCCCCGGCCCTCGGCCTCCGTCGTGTGCTCTACCGCTGGCAGTTCGCGGCCGTCGTCGTGCTCCCCGCCTGGCTCCTGGTGGGCTGGGCGGCCTTCGGGTCCCGCGGATGGGAGCTCCTCCTCGTGATGCTCGCGGCCGGCGCGCTCGGGATCGCCCTGCTCGCGGCCCTCGGCCTCGTGCTCGCCCGTCGGTCGGTCCGCACCGCCCGGGCCGTGTCCCCGACGGACGGGATAGCCATGGGCGTGCTGACCCTCGCGGTCGTCGGCACCGGCACCTACTCCGTCGTCAGCACCTGGTGCGCGGTCGTCGCGGTGCTCGCCGTCGTCGCGCTCGTCGCCCTGGCCGTCCGGCAGCTGCTCGCGGAGACGCGGCAGCGCATGCAGGAGGTCATCGCGGTCATCGAGCGGGACGCGCAGCCGCGCCCGCCCGAGTGGAGGGCCGCGGAGGGCCCGGACGCCGGGCGCACCATCCGACTGGACTGATCCGTCGTGCGCGGACCCCGCGCTTTGCGCTCGACGCGCCCGAGGTGACAGAATGGGCGATCGTGCCTGCCGTCGACCCTGCCACGGGGGAGTCGGCCACTCATGCGGGCCGTTCCCCTTCCAGACATTGATGCGCAGTCGACCCGTGGCGGTTGCAGAGAGCGGTACACCATGCACATCCTCGATTCCGTCGACAAGGCGTCGCTGCGGTCGGACATCCCCGACTTCCGCGCCGGCGACACGGTCAAGGTCCACGTCAACATCGTCGAGGGCAGCCGCTCGCGGATCCAGGTGTTCCAGGGCATCGTCATCGGCCGTCAGGGCGAGGGCGTCCGCGAGACGTTCTGCGTCCGCAAGGTCAGCTTCCAGGTCGGCGTCGAGCGCACCTTCCCGGTCCACTCCCCGGTCATCGACCACATCGAGGTCGTGACGCGCGGCGACGTGCGCCGCGCGAAGCTGTACTTCCTCCGCGACCTGCGCGGCAAGAAGGCGAAGATCAAGGAGAAGCGCTCCTAGCGCATCCCCACCTGTCATCCCACTGAGCTCCCGGCGCATATGCTTGCCGGGAGCTCAGGCGGTTAAATGACAGACAGCACGGCGCCCATGGAGACGAGATCCTCGGGCAGGCACAGCGGCAACGCGTCGCGTGGATGGAAGACGTTCCTCCGGGACGTCCTCGTCATCTTCGTGGTGGCCCTCCTCGTATCGATCCTGATCAAGGCTTTCCTGATCCGGTCGTTCTACATCCCGTCGTCCTCCATGGAGGACACGCTGCAGATCAACGACCGCATCGTGGTCAACCAGCTCACGCCCCGCTTCGTGCCGCTGGAGCGCGGGGACGTCGTCGTGTTCCGCGATCCGGGTGGGTGGCTCCTCCCGTCGCCCGAGGTCGACAAGCCGCCGCTCGCGGCCGCGGTCGACTGGGCCCTCACCACGGTGGGACTGTCGGCGTCCGACAGCAACGACCACCTCATCAAGCGCCTCATCGGCCTGCCGGGCGACCACGTCGTCTGCTGCAACTCCCTCGGCCAGATGAGCGTCAACGACGTGCCCCTTGACGAGCCGTACCTGAAGCTCGTGCCCGGCGACACGCAGGCATCCGACACCGGATTCGACGTCACCGTCCCCGCCGACTCGCTCTGGGTCATGGGCGACAACCGCGGCAACTCCGCGGACTCGCGCTACAACGTCGACGGCCCCACCAAGGGATTCGTGCCGATCGACCACGTGGTCGGCCGCGCGTTCGTCATCACCTGGCCCATCGACCGCTGGTCCATCCTCAGCGACCACCCCGAGACGTTCGGCGACGTGCCCGACGCGGTCCCCGCCGGTTGATGCCGGTCGCGGATCCCACCCTCGATCTGGAGCACGAGCTCCTCCGCGCGGGTGCCGCCCTCGTGATCGGCTGTGACGAGGTGGGCCGAGGAGCGCTCGCGGGGCCCGTCGCCGTCGGCATGGCCGTGGTGGGGCCGGACGCCGTGGGATTCCCGACCGGCCTCCGTGACTCGAAGATGCTCAGCGAGAAGCGCCGCGAGGAGCTGCACCCGGTCGTCGCCGGGTGGGTCCGGCACTCGGCCATCGGCATGGCCTCCGCGGCCGAGGTGGACGAGCTCGGGATCACGGCCTGCCTCGGCCTCGCCGGACGCCGCGCGCTCGTCGAACTGCACCACGCCGGCGTCCCGCTGCTGGCGAGCGTCGTCCTGCTCGACGGTGCGCACGACTGGCTCACGCCGCACCTCGCCCACCCCGTGCCCGTGCGCCTGCGCGTCAAGGCCGACCGCGACTGCGCCTCGGTGGCCGCGGCCTCCGTGCTCGCCAAGGTGGAGCGCGACCGCATGATGGCCGTCTGGCACGAGGACCTGCCCGAGTACGGGTGGGCGGGCAACAAGGGCTACGGCAGCGCCGCGCACCTCGACGCCATCCGGGCACGCGGTGCCTCGTCCCTCCACCGGCGCACGTGGCTCTCCGGCGTGCTCGGGGACGCCACGCCCTGACGCACGGGGAGGGATGCCCCGGGGCGGCTGCCTCGGCGGAGGGCGGCCCCGCTGGCGGTTAGTATCGACGGACCATGGATGACGACGAGTTCGAGGACTACGACCGCGAGGTGGAGCTCGCGCTCTACCGGGAGTACCGGGACATCGTGTCCCAGTTCAAGTACGTGGTCGAGACCGAGCGGCGCTTCTACCTCGCCAACGAGGTCGAGCTCGTGCGGCGCGACACGGAGCACGACTTCTACTTCGAGCTGAGCATGACCGACGTCTGGGTCTGGGACGTCTACCGCTCGGACCGGTTCGTGAAGTCGGTCCGCGTGCTCACCTTCAAGGACGTGAACGTCGAGGAGCTGTCGGCGAAGGAGTTCGAGCTCCCCAAGGAGCTCGCCATCGACGAGTAGGGCTCCCGACGGGGTCCCTCCCCAGGCGATCGCCCGACGCGCACCGCACGCCCTCGCGGCCCAGGGCCGACCACGCCGCTGCGGTGGCGCATCCTCCTCGCGGAGGTGCGCATGACACGCGAGCAGGACCTGGGACGACGCGGCGAGGAGCTCGCCGCGCAGCATCTGACCGAGCGCGGCTACGCGCTCGTCGAGCGCAACTGGCGGTGCCGCGAGGGCGAGATCGACCTCGTGATGACGCACGCGGGTACGACCGTGCTCGTGGAGGTCAAGACGCGCGCGGGGCTGGGCTACGGGCACCCGCTCGAGGCGGTCACGCGTGCGAAGGCCGCACGGCTGCGGGTCCTCGCGGGCCTGTGGTGCCAGGCGCATCCCGAGCGGCGCGGGCCCGTGCGGATCGACGTCGTGGGAGTGGTCTGGCCCCGGGGCGGGCAGCCGTCGGTCGAGGTCGTCCGGAGCGCCTGCTGATGGCCGTGGGTCGCACGCTCGCCGTGGCCCTCTCCGGCCTCGAGGGAGCCCTCGTCGATGTCGAGGCCGACATCACGAGCCAGCTCCCCGGTTTCGTGCTCATCGGGCTGCCGGACGCCGCGCTCAGCCAGGCGCGCGAGCGGGTCCGCGCCGCGACAGGCAACGCGGGATGCGAGTTCCCGGTCCGCCGGGTCACCGTCAACCTCTCGCCGGCCGTCCTGCCGAAGCACGGCTCCGGCTTCGATCTCGCGATCGCCCTGGCGGTCCTCGCGGCGGGCGGGTCGGTGTCGGCGGAGTCCGTCGCCGGCACGGTGCACCTCGGCGAGCTCGGCCTCGACGGGCGGCTACGGCCGACGCACGGCATACTGCCCGCCGTCCTCGCGGCGCGTCGTGCCGGTGTCCGGCGGGTGATGGTGCCCCGCTGCCACGCGGACGAGGCGTCCCTCGTGCCCGACATGCGCGTCATACCCGTGGCGGGGCTGCGGGATGCCGCGATCCACCACGGAGCCGAGCTCGAGCCGGAGCCGGAGGAGGTCGACGCCATCCCCCTGGCGTCGACGGAGACCGGCCCGTCGCGCGTGCTCGGCGGCGCGGATCCCGCGGAGCCGTGCCTGGGTGACGTGGTCGGCAACGAGGAGGCCGTCGAGGCGCTCGTGGTCGCCGCCGCGGGCGGGCACCACATGTTCCTGCTCGGACCGCCCGGCGCGGGGAAGACGATGCTCGCCCAGCGGCTCCCCGGCCTCCTGCCCGACCTCGACGAGGAGGCCGCGTTGGAGGTCGGCTGCATCCGGTCGCTCTGCGGGGAGCGGCTGGGACCCGAGCTGCCCGTTCGTCCGCCCCTGGAGGCCCCGCACCACACCGCCAGCGCCGCGGGGATCGTGGGCGGCGGCAGCGGCCGCATCCGTCCGGGGGCCGCCGTGCGCGCCAGCGGGGGAGTGCTCTTCCTCGACGAGGCGCCGGAGTTCGCCGGCGCCGTGCTGGACTGCCTGCGGCAGCCGCTCGAGTCGGGCGTCATCAGCATCCACCGGGCCAACGGCGTCGCCCACTTCCCGGGGCGCTTCCAGCTGGTGATGGCGGCCAACCCGTGCCCGTGCGGTTCGTACGGTGTCGCGGGTGCCGACTGCTCGTGCCCGCCCCAGGCTCGCCGGCGCTACCTGGCCAGGCTCTCCGGCCCGCTCATGGACCGCATGGACATCCGACTCGGCGTCCGCCGGGTCACGACGGCCGTGCACCTGGCGGCGGGAGACGCACCCCGCGTGACCACGCGGGCTGCGCGGCTGCGGGTCGCCGCAGCTCGCGCGTCGGCCGCAGAGCGATGGGCCGCGACGCCGTGGCGCACCAACGCCCACGTCTCGGGCACGTGGCTCCGGCGCGAGGCGCGCATCGCCCGCGGCGCGACGGCCTCCCTCGATCGAGCGCTGGACCGCGGGCACCTCACCATGCGCGGCTACGACCGGGTCCTCCGCATCGGGTGGACGCTCGCGGACCTGGAGGGCGCGTCGAGCCCCGACGCGGATCATCTGGGCCGTGCCCTCCTGCTGCGAGGCGCGTCGTGATCGCCGACCACGACGGAGGCGGCGTGGTGGACGACGCGCATGCCTCCGAGGGGGCGGTCCACCCCTCCCCATCCCGCTCGGGAGGCCGAGCGCTGCCCGCGGAAGGGACGCGGAGCAGCATCGCGGGGCCCGACTCGGCACGTGCGCGCGCCGTCGCCCGTCTCGGACTCGCGGCGAGCGATCTCGGGGAGCTGATGGCCGCGCTCCGCCCCGCTGCCGCATGTCCGGGCGTGGACTGGAGCGACGCCGATGCGGAGGAGGTGGCGGCGCGTTGCACGTGGTCCGGCATCGCCGAGCCCGGCGATCGCGTCGCCGGGGCGGTCATCGGCGTGCTCGGCGCCTGCGCGGCGCTGGCCTCCGTGGTCGACGGCTGCTCGGCCGACGCGGTCGTCGGGGCGATGCTCGACGCCGGGCTCCGCCTGGAGTCGGACGGGCGCGCTGCGCTCGTCGGCGAGGTCGACGGGGCGCTGGAACGCTGGCGTCCCCGCGTCGTGCGGACCGAGGCGCTGGCACGGCTCCGTGCCGCGTGCGCGGTCGGCGCGCGCGTGCTGGTGCCCGGGGATGCGCACTGGCCGGCCGGCGCGGAGGACCTGGGGCCGCACGCGCCGCTCGTGCTCTGGTGCACGGGGGCGCCGGCTGCGATGGCCGCGCTCCCGGGGTCCGTGGCGATCGTGGGGGCGCGCGCGGCCACCGGATACGGCGAGCACGTCACCGCTGAGCTGGCCGCCGGTCTCGTCGATCGAGGCGTGGTGGTGGTCTCGGGCGGTGCGTACGGCATCGACGGCGCGGCGCACCGCGCGGCCATCGGGTCGGCGGGGCGCACGGTGGCGTTCCTCGCGGGTGGGGTCGACCGTCTCTACCCGTCCGGTCATACGGAGCTCTTCGCGCGCATGCGCCGCGACGGGGCCGTGGTGTCCGAGCTGCCGTGCGGGGCGTCGCCGACGCGCTGGAGGTTCCTCCTGCGCAATCGCCTCATCGCCGCGGTCAGCGCGGCCACCGTCGTCGTCGAGGCGGGTGCGCGCAGCGGGTCGCTGAACACGGCGAACCACGCGGTCGCGCTGGAGAGGCCGCTCGGGGCCGTGCCGGGCCCGGTGACGAGCGTGTCGTCATCGGGGTGCCATCGTCTCCTCCGCGAGTCCCAGGCGGTGTGCATCACGTCGGCCGACGATGTGATGGAGCTGCTGCCGGGCTGGGGCGGGTCGGGCGCACAGGCCCGTGATCCGGAAGCCCCGCATGCGCCATCTCGCACCGCGCCGAGCCCACCCGACGCCGCCCGCGCGAGCGCGCGCACGGCTGAGGTCCGAGGCGATCCGCGCGTCGTCCGCGTGCTGGACGCCC
This sequence comes from Clavibacter californiensis, assembly GCF_021952865.1. NCBI lineage: Bacteria > Bacillati > Actinomycetota > Actinomycetes > Micrococcales > Microbacteriaceae > Clavibacter > Clavibacter californiensis. Next base: position 1,896,084 of record NZ_CP040792.1, read on the forward strand.
TCGCCGTCCGACGTGGGCGCGAGACCGCCGACGTCGCGGCACGAGCTGGTCTCGGCCTGGCCGAGACCTCCTCCGTGCTGGGCATGCTCGAGCTCGAGGGAGCGGTGGCTCGACCGGACGGGGGGTGGGTGCGGCGATCCGGATCCCGGTGACGCGCCCGGGCCCCGGACAGACGACCTCGTATCCGCAGGTGAGCCCGCGGCGCGCGGCGCGCGGATCCACGTAGCCTTCGTGGATGGACAGGGTGCGGGTCGACGGCGGACGCGTCGAGGGCGCGGCTGGAGGTCCGCGGTCCTCGCGCGGCGCGGGAGCCATGACTCCGCTCACGGACGACATCGCCGCGTTCGGGACGTCTATGGAGCGGGAGCGGGGGAGCGCCGCCCACACGGTGCGGGCCTACTCCGCCGACCTGCGGGACCTCGCCGCGCACGCGGCCCGCCAGGGCGTCGCGACGTCCGCCGCCCTCGACCTGGAGGTGCTGCGCGACTGGCTGTGGCGCGGGTCCCAGGCGCGGCTGGCGCCCGCGACGCTGGCGCGACGCTCGGCCGCCGTGCGGGGCTTCGGCGCGTGGCTCCTCCGCACGGGCCGCGTCGATGCCGACCCGGCCGTGCGGCTGAAGGCGCCGCGGGCGGGATCGCATCTCCCTCGGGTGCTGGCGCGCGAGCAGATGTCGGCCCTCCTCGCTCGACTCGCCGCACGGGCTGCGGAGGACGACCCCGCCGCGCTCCGGGATCTCGCCGTCATCGAGCTGCTCTACGCGTCCGCGCTCCGGGTCTCCGAGCTGACCGGCCTCGATCTCGGCGATGTCGACGCCTCCCGCCTCACGGTGCGCGTGGTCGGCAAGGGCGATCGCGAGCGGGTAGTTCCGTTCGGAGTCCCCGCCGCCGAGGCGCTCGACGCCTACGTCGCGCGAGGCCGTCCCGGGCTCGTCTCGTCACGGACCGGGTCGGCGCTGTTCCTCGGGGCGCGCGGAGGGCGGCTGGGTTCGCGCGCCGTCTACGGCCTCGTGGCCTCCCTGCTCGCGGACATCCCCGGATCGGGGCCGCAGGGGCCGCATGCCCTCCGGCACACGGCGGCGACGCACCTGCTCGACGGCGGAGCGGATCTCCGCACCGTGCAGGAGATGCTCGGCCACGCGAGCCTCGGGACGACGCAGATCTACACGCACGTGTCGATCGAGCGGTTGCAGCGCAGCTACGAGGGTGCCCACCCGCGCGCCTGACCCGCACCGGCGGGTGCGCGACCGGATCGAGCGCGCGCTCCCTCCGGAGACGCCCGGGCCGGGGCCGGCTTCAGGGATCCAGGGGCAGCAGCACCGCGTGCTGCAGGGCGGCGAGCAGCAGGGCCGGATCCACGTAGTCGCCGTGCAGGCGCGCCCCGAGGTGCAGCCCGCCGTCGGGCTCGTGGCGAGGCGACGCGGCGAGCGTGCCGATGACCTGCCCGGCAACCACCGCGTCGCCCGCTGCGACCAGTGGGACGACCGGCTCGACGGAGGACACGTAGCCGTCCGCGTGCCGGATGCTCACGACCGGGCGATCCACGACCATGCCGGCGAAGGAGACGGTGCCCGCGGCCGGAGCGCGGACCTCGCCGCCGGGGGAGACAGCGATGTCGATGCCCCGGTGGCCAGGACCGTACGCCGTGGTCGGCGCCTGGAACGGACGCGTGACCTGATGCGGCGGATCGACCGGCCACTCCCATCGCGGCGTCGCGGCGTCGGATGACGAGGCAGGCGGCGGATCCGCCGACGCGCGTGCGGTGCGGCCCGGCGTCGTCCCGCCGACGAGCAGCCCCACCACGAGCGCCGCCGCGCACGCCTTCCGTCGTGCCGTACCGCCGCGCATGCGCATCCCCCTCCCCGGCGGACGCGTCCCGGCCTCCGGTCCGCCGCATCATGCCCCCTGCGACGCCGGCTCCTCGCCGGGTGCCCGCCCCGGCGGAGAAGTGGCAGAGTGGTCCGTTGTGAACGAGACGACGACCCCTCAGGATGACAAGAAGCTCCAGCGACGCGCGATCGGCCTGGCCGTCTCGGCCGCGGTGGGGGGCTTCCTCTTCGGGTTCGACTCCTCGGTCATCAACGGCGCGGTCTCCGCGATCCAGGGTCGGTTCGAGCTGAGCGAGACGCTCATCGGCTTCGCGGTCGCGAGCGCCCTCCTCGGCTGCGCGCTCGGCGCCTACCTCGCGGGTCGCATCGCCGACCGCTTCGGACGCCGCTGGACCATGATCGCGGGGGCGTTCTTCTTCTTCATCAGCGCCTTCGGCTCCGGCTTCGCGTTCAGCGTCTGGGACCTCACGATCTGGCGCGTCATCGGCGGCCTCGGCATCGGCATCGCGTCGGTCGTCGCCCCCGCGTACATCGCCGAGATCTCGCCGAAGCTCCTCCGCGGCCGCCTCGCGTCGCTGCAGCAGCTCGCGATCACGCTCGGCATCTTCACGGCGCTCCTCTCTGACGCCGTCTTCGCCGCCGCCGCGGACGGTGCCTCCGAGGAGTTCTGGTTCGGTCTCGAGGCGTGGCGCTGGATGCTCCTCGTCTGCGCCATCCCCGCGATCGTCTACGGCTTCCTCGCGTACCGCCTGCCCGAGTCGCCGCGCTTCCTGGTCGAGAAGGGCCGCAAGGACGAGGCGCAGTCGATCCTCGCGAGTGTCTGGAAGCAGGAGGACATCGACCGCGCGAGCCGCGACCTCGAGCGCCAGATCGAGGAGGACCGCGTCGCGAAGCGCACCGGCACCCTCCGCGGGAACAAGCTCGGCCTGCAGGGCATCGTCTGGATCGGCATCATCCTGTCCGTGTTCCAGCAGTTCGTCGGCATCAACGTCATCTTCTACTACTCCACGACGCTCTGGCAGGCCGTCGGCTTCGACGAGAGCCAGTCGCTCCTCACCTCGGTGATCACGGCTGTCACGAACGTCGCCGTCACCTTCATCGCCATCGCGCTCGTCGACCGCATCGGCCGCCGCCCGATCCTCCTGTCCGGCTCGCTGGCCATGGCCGTGTCCCTCGCCGTGATGGCGATCTGCTTCAGCCAGTCGTCGACCGTCGACGGCGACGTGGCCCTGCCGCAGCCCTTCGGCGTCATCGCGATCATCGCCGCCAACGTCTTCGTCATCGGCTTCGGCGCCTCGTGGGGTCCGCTCGTCTGGGTGCTGCTCGGCGAGATCTTCCCGAACCGGATCCGCGCCAAGGCCCTCGGCGTCGCCGCCATGGCCCAGTGGATCGCGAACTTCGTCATCACCGTGTCTTTCCCGGCGCTGTCCGCCTTCTCGCTGCCCTTCACCTACGGCATGTACGCCGCGTTCGCCGCGCTGTCCTTCGTCTTCGTGCTCACGAAGATCCCGGAGACCAACGGGATGTCGCTCGAGGAGGCCGAGACGCTCTTCGTCGACAAGCCCAGGAAGCGCGCCAAGGCCGCGCGCGCCTGATCCGTCGCGCCGCCACGTCGATCCTCCGGCGGGTGGTACCATCGACCAGCACCCGATCCAGGTCGGGTGACTACGCGTGCCCATCAGGCCGCCGCATCCACTCGGTCTCCTCGTGGCGATGATCCCTGTCGCCGAAGGGGCGGATGCGCGCCGGGCACCAGGATCAGCGGTCGTCCCGACCGCCGAGCGAACCGACGAGGCGCGCCGCGACAGCGCGCGCCGGAACAGGAGTACGGCCATGGCCGTCGTCACCATCCGCCAGCTGCTCGACTGCGGCGTCCACTTCGGTCACCCGAAGACGCGCTGGAACCCGAAGATGAAGCGCTTCATCTTCACCGAGCGCTCCGGCATCTACATCATCGACCTGCAGCAGTCGCTTGCCCTCATCGACAAGGCGTACGACTTCGTCAAGGAGACGGTCGCCCACGGCGGCACCATCCTCTTCGTCGGCACCAAGAAGCAGGCGCAGGAGTCCATCGCCGAGCAGGCGCAGCGCGTCGGCCAGCCCTACGTCAACCAGCGCTGGCTGGGTGGTCTGCTGACCAACTTCCAGACCGTGCACAAGCGCCTCAACCGCCTCAAGGAGCTCGACCTCGTCGACTTCGACGACACGACGCGCGGCTTCACCAAGAAGGAGCTCCTCATCCAGCGTCGCGAGCGCGACAAGCTGGAGAAGAGCCTCGGCGGGATCCGGAACCTGACCAAGACGCCGTCGGCGATGTGGGTCGTGGACACCAAGAAGGAGCACCTCGCGATCGACGAGGCGCGCAAGCTCGGCATCCCCGTCATCGGCATCCTCGACACCAACTGCGACCCGGACGAGGTCCAGTACCCGATCCCGGGCAACGACGACGCGATCCGCTCCGTCGCGCTGCTGACGCGCATCATCGCCGACGCCGCGGCCGAGGGCCTCATCCAGCGTCACCAGAAGCCCGACGCCGAGGGCTCCGCTCCGGCCGAGCCGCTGGCCGACTGGGAGCGCGAGCTGCTCGAGCAGGGCGACGCCGCCAAGGCCGAGCTGCCCGTCGAGGAGAACGACGTCGACGCCGAGGTCTCCGCCAAGAACGAGGCGAAGTCCGAGGACGAGGTCCCCGGCCCCGTGCACGCCCCCGAGTCCGACGACGCCACCGAGGCGAAGATCGAGGCCGAGGCGACCGAGGCCGAGGCAGCGCCCGCCGCGACGGCCACGGTCTCCGAGTAGTCCGACCACACGCATCATCCCGACGGGCGGGCGCGGGTTCCGCGCCCGCCCGTCGGGCACTCACCTCCGGGAGACCCCCGGATCACCACCTACAGAAGGAGTCCATGAGCATGGCGAACTTCACTGCCGCTGACGTCAAGGAGCTGCGCGACCGCCTCGGCGCCGGCATGATGGACAGCAAGAACGCGCTGGTCGAAGCAGACGGCGACATCGAGAAGGCCATCGAGATCCTGCGCCTCAAGGGCCAGAAGGGCAACGCCAAGCGCGGCGACCGCTCCACCGCCGAGGGCCTCGTCGCCGCGTCCACGCAGGACGGCGCCGCCACCCTCATCGAGCTCGCGTGCGAGACCGACTTCGTCGCCAAGAACGACAAGTTCATCGCGCTGTCCGAGTCCGTCCTCGCCGCCGTCGTCGCGGCCGGCGCGTCCACCGTCGAGGAGGCCCTCCAGGCCCCCGCGGGCGAGCAGACCGTCGACCAGCTGATCAGCGACCAGGCCGCGATCCTCGGCGAGAAGATCGCGCTCCGCCGCGTCGCCCGCCTCGCCGGCGAGCACCAGGAGGTCTACCTCCACCGCACGTCGAAGGACCTCCCGCCCCAGGTCGGCGTCGTCGTCGACTACAGCGGCACGGACGCCGAGACCGCGCGCAGCATCGCCCAGCACATCGCGTTCGCCAACCCGGAGTACCTCGCGCGCGAGGACGTCCCGGCGGACAAGGTCGAGGCCGAGCGCGCCATCGTCACCGAGATCTCGCGCAACGAGGGCAAGCCCGAGGCCGCCCTGCCGAAGATCATCGAGGGTCGCCTCACCGGCTTCTTCAAGCAGGTCGCGCTCCTCGAGCAGGACTACGCGAAGGACAACAAGCAGTCCGTGAAGAAGGTCGTCGAGGCCGCTGGCCTCACGGTCACCGGCTTCGCCCGCTTCAAGGTCGGCGCCTAGCACCACCACGGGGAGCCCGGGTCGCATGCGACCCGGGCTCCCTTCTCCATGTCCGGTCGGGGCGGCCGCGAGGCGCCGCCGTCCCCGCCGGGCGTCACAGTAGATTGGACCGGGGCCGGATCCGGCGACCGGAACGCGAGGACGGGAACAGCACCATGACCGATCAGACCACCACCCGCCGCGTCCTCCTCAAGCTCTCCGGGGAGTCCTTCGGCGGCGGCCAGATGGGCGTCGACCCGGACGTCGTCAGCGCGCTCGCGCGGGAGATCGCCGAGGCCGCGAAGACCGTCGAGGTCGCCATCGTCGTCGGCGGCGGCAACTTCTTCCGCGGCGCGCAGCTGTCGCAGCGCGGCATGGACCGCGGTCGCGCCGACTACATGGGCATGCTCGGCACCGTCATGAACGCCCTCGCCCTGCAGGACTTCCTCGAGCAGGCCGGCGCCGCCACGCGCGTCCAGTCCGCCATCTCGATGACCCAGGTCGCCGAGCCGTACATCCCGCGCCGCGCCGTCCGGCACCTCGAGAAGGGCCGCATCGTGATCTTCGGCGCCGGTGCCGGTCTTCCCTACTTCTCGACCGACACCGTGGCCGCGCAGCGCGCCCTCGAGATCCAGGCCGTCGAGGTCCTCGTCGCGAAGAACGGCGTCGACGGCGTCTACACGGGCGACCCGCGCACGGACTCGTCCGCCACGCTCCTCGACACCGTCACCTACCAGGACGCCCTGCAGCGCGGCCTCAAGGTCGTCGACTCGACCGCCTTCAGCCTCTGCATGGACAACGACATGAAGATGGTCGTCTTCGGGATGGAGCCGGGCGGCAACGTCACCCGCGCGATCCGGGGCGAGCGCATCGGCACCATCGTCTCCAACTGACGGACGGCGCTCCGCCGGCGGCCCCGACGGGCCGAGTCGCGGCCGGAGCGCCTCGCCATCCGCGTTAAGATCGACCGGGCGCCCACCGCGCCCGCGCTACCGAAGGAGAACCCGTGACCGTCGCCGAAGTCCTCGCAGATGCCCGAGACCGGATGGACAAGGCCGTCGAGGCGGTGAAGGAGGACTTCGGGAGCGTGCGCACGGGTCGTGCCAACCCCGCCCTCTTCCAGAAGGTGATGGTCGAGTACTACGGCAGCCCGACGCCGCTCGGCCAGCTCGCGAGCATGAACAACCCCGAGGCGCGCACCCTCATCGTCACGCCCTACGACAAGACGGCCCTCAAGGAGATCGAGAAGGCCCTCGTCAACGTCCCGAACCTCAGCGCCACGGTCGGCAACGACGGCGAGATGGTCCGGCTCACGCTCCCCGAGCTCACGGAGGACCGCCGCAAGGAGTTCGTCAAGATCGTCCGCGGCAAGGCGGAGGAGGGGCGTGTCAGCGTCCGCAACATCCGCCGCCGCTCCAAGGACGAGCTGGACGCCCTCAAGGGCGAGGTCGGCGACGACGAGGTCGCGCGCGGCGAGAAGGAGCTCGAGGCCCTCACCAAGACGCACACCGACCAGGTCGACGACGCGCTGAAGCGCAAAGAGACCGAACTCCTCGAGGTCTAGGTGGCCAGCCCCGAGGATCCCGCCGAGCGGGCGCCCGTCGTGCCGCCCGCGTCGGGGACCGACGGCGCTCCGCGGATCCGGCGGCACCGCGGCCGCGTGACGCGCGCCGAGTTCGAGGCGCAGGTGCAGGCCACGCGTGCCGACCTGACGGCGCAGGTCCGGGCGACCCGCGCCTCGCTCGAGGCCACGAACGACCGCATCAACGCCCGCACGGGGCGCAACCTGCTCTTCGCGGTGAGCGTCGGGCTCCTCCTCGGCGGGGTGGTGCTCGTGAGCCTCGTCGTCGTCAAGCAGCTCTTCCTGGTCATCGCCGTCGCCCTCGTCGCGTTCACCGCCTACGAGCTCGCCACCGCGCTCCGCCAGGCCGGCCGCCGCGTGCCACGCGTGGGCTCGGTGATCGCGGTCGTCGCGCTCATGCCCATCACGTACTTCGGCCGGCCCGACGGGCAGTGGCTGGGCCTCCTCGGGGCCATGGCCTTCGTCGCGCTCTGGCGCGTGGTGGAGCAGGCGCTGCCCGCCCGGCGGACGTCCGCCCGCGCGGTCGTCGGCGACATCGGCTCGAGCGTCTTCCTGCTCGCCTACGTGGGGCTGCTCGGATCGTTCGCCGTGCTGCTCACCGCGGGCGACGGCGGCGAGTGGTGGACCCTCGCCTTCCTCATCCTCGTGGTGTGCTGCGACACCGGCGCCTACGTCGCCGGGCTCAACTTCGGCAAGCACCCCATGGCGCCCACGATCAGCCCGAAGAAGACGTGGGAGGGCTTCGCCGGCGCGGTCGTCGCCGCGGTGCTCGCCGGGATCCTGCTCTCGGTGTTCATGATCCAGCAGGAGTGGTGGTTCGGCGTCGTCCTCGGCCTCGTCATCGTGGTCACCGCGACCCTCGGCGACCTGGCCGAGTCGCTGATCAAGCGCGACCTCGGCGTCAAGGACATCAGCTCCTGGCTGCCCGGCCACGGCGGGTTCCTCGATCGCCTCGACTCCGTGCTGCCGTCGGCCGCGGTGGCCTATGCGCTGTTCCTCATCGTCACGGGAGCTTCCTCGTAGGATGTCCCGGATGACCACCACCTTCCCGAGCGCCGGGCGCCGCGAGCGCGGCTACGACCCGGACCAGGTCGACGCCTTCCTGCGCGACGCGCGCCGTTGCTACGACGACGAGGCCGACCGCTCGCTGACCTCCGAGACCATCCGCCGGGTGTCCTTCGACATGCGCCGCGGGGGCTACTCGGCCGCCGCCGTGGATCGCGTGCTCGAGCGCCTGGAGGACGCCTTCGCCGTCCGGGAGCGCGACCGCACGGTGGCACGGGTCGGCGCGGACGCGTGGAACGCGGAGGCCAGGCGGGCGGCGCAGGAGATCCTCGACCGGGTCAGCCGGCCGTCGGGGGAGCGGTTCGACCGGGCGGGGTTCCTGACCACCGGGTACGACCGCCGCGAGGTGGACCGGTTCGCGGACCGGGTCGCGAAGTACTTCCGCGGCACCAAGCCCATGAGCGTCGACGACGTGCGCACGGTGGCCTTCCACCCGCGCCGCGGCGGCTACCGCGAGGCGCAGGTCGACCTGCTGCTGGACGCCGTCATCGACGTCATGAACGCCGTCCGCTGATCCCCGCACCTCTCATCCCCAGCACGATCCGCCTGGCAGGACGCCCCCGATCCGGTCCGGGAGTCGCCATACGGGTAACGGTTGGGTAAAGTCGTCCGGAGCCATGGGTAGACACACGAACGATCTCGCTCCTCGCCAGCCGCTCACGACCGCTCCGAGGGCCGTCCCCCGACGGCGCTCCGCGTTCTCGCGCGTGGCCGCCCCCACCATCGCCTTCGGCGCCGCTGCCGCGTTCATGCTCGTCAACGTCGTGGATCCCACGTCCGGCGCGGTCGCGAACCCGCAGTACCAGGAGTACCAGGCCACGGTCGCCCAGCTGGCCCGCGCCGACGCGCAGTCCATCTCGGTGACCACGGCCGACACGGCCGTGGAGATCGAGCCCGGCTTCGAGTCCGTCGCGGCCCCGCCGCCCCCGCCTCCCGTCGAGACCCCGTCGCCGTCGACCGGGTCGGGTTCCAGCGGGAAGTCGTCCGGCTCCGGCTCCAGTGGCGGCGGCGGCGCCATCGCCATCCCGGATCCGGGGAGCGCCAAGGGCATCGCGCGCAGCATCCTCGCCTCGCAGGGGATGGGCGACGACCAGTACGCGTGCCTCGACTACCTCTGGACCAAGGAGTCCGGCTGGCGGGTGAACGCGTACAACCCCAGCGGTGCCTACGGCATCCCGCAGGCCCTCCCCGGCAGCAAGATGGCGTCCGCCGGTCCCGACTGGCAGACGAACCCGGCCACGCAGATCACGTGGGGCCTCGGCTACATCGACTCGCGGTACGGCTCGCCGTGCGGCGCGAAGGCGCACAGCGTCCTCAAGAACTGGTACTGACGACCGCACCTGACCCGGCGGTGACGGTGCCTCGGGTGCCCGTCCCGTCGGGCTAGCCTCTGAGCATGGACTACGCGGCTCTCGGCGTCGCCGGGATCGCGACCCTCGTGGCCGTCACGCTCCTGGCGCGGCGCATCGGCGTGGCCACGCCCCTGGTCCTCGTGCTCGTCGGGGTCGGGATCTCCTACCTCCCGGGCGTGCCGCCGGTCGAGGTGCCGCCCGAGCTGATCCTCGCGGGCGTCCTGCCGCCGCTCCTGTACGGCGCGGCCGTGACGGTGCCGCTCGTGGACCTCAGGCGCAACCTCCGCACGATCGTCAGCCTCTCGGTCGTGCTGGTGCTCGTGTCGGCCTTCGGGATCGGCCTGCTCCTCTACGCGCTCTTCCCGAACCTGTCCTTCGCCGGCGCGCTGGCCCTCGGCGCCGTGGTCAGCCCGCCCGACGCCGTGGCCGCGACGAGCATCGCGCGCCGGCTCGGCCTGCCGCCGCGCCTCGTCACCGTCCTGGAGGGCGAGGGCCTCGTGAACGACGCGACGGCGCTCGTCCTGCTGCGCACCTCGATCGCGGCCGTCGGCGCCTCCGTCGACCTGTGGCAGGCCGCGGGCGGCTTCGTGCTCTCCGCGGTGGGTGCCCTCGCCATAGGCGTGACCGTCGGCGTCGTCACCACCGAGGTGCGTCGACGGCTCGACGACCCCGTCCTCGACACCGCGATCTCCTTCGCCGTGCCGTTCGTGGCCTTCATCCCCGCGGAGGAGGTCGGGGCGTCCGGCGTCCTCGCGGTGGTGGCGGCCGGCATCTGGTCGGGTCATCGGAGCGCCTCGACCCTGTCGGCGCAGTCGCGCATCAACGAGCGGCTGAACTGGCGGACCGTGCTGTTCCTCCTCGAGAACGGCGTCTTCCTCGTGATGGGCCTGGAGCTCCGGGACATCATCGACGAGGTGCGCGAGGCCGACTTGGGCGTGGGCACGGCGGTGGCCTACGGGATCCTCACGCTCGTCGTGCTGACGCTCATCCGCTTCGGCTTCCTGGTGCCGCTGCTGCTGGGTCTCCGGCGGCACGAGGAGCACGTCGCGGCGCGCACGCGTCGGGTGCGTCGGGGGCTCGAGCGGCTCCGCCGGGAGCGCGGCGACGATCGTCCGTCCCGGCGGGAGCGGGCCGCCGCGCGGATCCTCCGACGACGCCGGGCCGACCTGCAGGCCCTCCGCTCGCAGGGGCTCGGCTGGCGCGGCGGGCTCGTGCTCGGCTGGGCGGGCATGCGCGGCGTGGTGACCCTCGCGGCGGCGCAGTCGCTGCCGTCGGGGACGCCGTACCGCGCGCAGCTCGTGCTCATCGCCTTCACGGTCGCGATCGTCTCGCTGCTCGTCAACGGCGGGACGCTGCCCGCGGTCATCCGGCTGAGCGGGATCCGCGGCAGCGACGCCGTCGAGGACCAGCGGCAGCTCGCGGAGCTCGTCTCCGAGCTGGCCGCGGCGGGGATCCGCGCCGTCGAAGAAGGCGTCCGGCAGCTGCCGGAGGGGACGACGGTGGACGACGATGTCGTCGAGCGGGTTCGCCGCGACACGGCGCTGAAGGCCGAGTGGGTGATGGAGCGCGCGGACGCCATGGCGGCGGACGACGACGCGCCCCTCAGCCCCCGCGCCGCGTACCTGATGCTCCGACGACACGTCCTGGACGCCGAGCGCGCGGCCCTGCTCGAGGCGCGCGGTACGGGGGAGCACCCGTCCCGCGTGCTCGCTCGGGCGCAGCGCATGCTCGACCAGGAGGAGGCCCGCCTCGGTCGCCAGGCGGACGCCGGCTGACCGGACCCGCACGCGACGCCGCCTAGGATCGGATCATGCCGCGCAGCAATCGACCCCGGGGGAGACGCGCGCGTGAGGAGGACGACGAGGACGTGCTCACGCGCCTCCTCAGCGGCTCGCAGCACACCGAGACCCGCCGCGGCCGCGTCTGGAACGTGCAGCCCGTGTCGGCGGCGCGTGCCCTCAAGGTCTACCGCTGCCCCGGTTGCACCCTCGACATCGAGCCCGGCCACGCGCACGTGGTGGCCTGGCGCGCCGACGGCATGATGGGCGAGCAGAGCGACCTCGCCGCCCGCCGCCACTGGCACACCCACTGCTGGAAGGTCTCATGACGGACACCGCGCCCCGCCCCATCACCAGCTCCACCGAGCTGCCCGCTCGACGGGAGGACGTCGAGCTCGTGACCGCCGACGGCCTGCGGCTCGTGGGCGAGCTCGCGCTGCCCGCCGACCGGGATCCTGTGGCGACGCTCGTGACGCTGCACCCGCTGCCCACGGCCGGCGGCTTCATGGACTCGCACGTCCTCCGGAAGGCCGCGCTCCGCCTGCCCGCGATGGCCGGGCTCGCGGTGCTGCGCTTCAACACGCGCGGCACGACGTCCGCGCGCGGCACGAGCGACGGCGCGTTCGACGGCGGGGACGCCGAGCGGCTCGACCTGGCCGCCGCGATGGACCTCGTGGCGGCGCGCGGCCTGCCCGCCCCGTGGATCGTCGGCTGGTCCTTCGGCACCGAGATCGCGCTGAAGCACGGTCGTGCGCACCCGATCGAGGGCGCGATCCTGCTGTCGCCGCCCCTGCACCGCGCGACGGCCGACGAGGTGGCCGCGTGGCACGGCGATCCTCGTCGTCTCGTGATCCTCGTGCCGGAGCACGACGACTTCCTGCAGCCGGCCGAGGCGCGCGAGCGCTTCGGGTCCGTGCCGGAGGCCGAGCTCATCGCGGTGGAGGGCGCCAAGCACCTGTGGGTGGGGGAGACGCAGGTCTCGCGCGTGCTCACGGAGATCGTGCGCACGGTGGCACCCGGCGCGCTGCCGCTGCCGACGGAGTGGCCGATCGCGCGCTGAGCGCGCGAAGGACCCCCGCGAGCCGCGGTCAGCGCTCGTTCTGCAGCGGGACCGCGACCTGGCGGATGATGAGCAGCACCGCGGCAGCCACCGGCACCGCGATGAGTGCGCCGAGCACCCCGAGCAACGTCCCTCCCGTGAGCGCCGCGATGACCACCACGACACCGGGCACCTTGACGGCCCGGTTCATGATGTTCGGGCTCAGGACGTACGCCTCGATCTGCATGTAGACGAGGTAGTAGATCGCCACGGCGATCCACGTGTTCATCGACTCCGGCAGCAGCACGATCTGGCCGAGCACGATGAGCGCCGAGCCCGTGATCGTGCCCACGAGCGGCAGCAGCGAGAACAGGAACGCGATGAACGCCCAGACCGCGGGCAGCGCTGCCCCGACGATGCTGAGGTAGACGAAGCTGAGCACGCCGTTGCAGAGCGCGAGCCCTACCTGGCCCATGACGTAGCGGCCGACCGACTGCGTGATCTGCTCAGCGATGTCGGCGAAGCGCGCCCGGCGCGTGGCCGGCACGAGCTTGTACAGGCCGCTCTTGAAGGAGTTGAGCGAGGCCGTGAAGTACATCGTGAGGATCACGACGATCACGAGGCCGAAGAGGAAGTTCCCGATCGTGAAGGCGACGGTGAGGACGTTGCCCGTGATGGTCGCCACGTTCGAGGCGTTGGAGAGGTACTGGACGAGCTGGTCGGCGCCGGTCTGCACGTCGAAGACCTCGCGCGGCACGAACGACTGCAGGTTCTCGATGAACTGGTCGCCGCTCACGCTCTGCGCGTACTGCACGATCTGGGTGACGAGGGCGCTCGCCTGGTTCACGACGACGGGGATGACCGCCAGCAGCACGCCGGCGAGGGAGCCGAGCAGCACCAGGAAGATGACGAGGATCGCGACCGGGCGCGGGACGCCCTTGCGCTCGAGGAAGGTCACGAGCGGGTCGATGCCGAGGGCCAGGAAGATCGCCGTGCCCACGTAGGTGAGGACGGTGCCGAGCGACACGAGCGCGCCGCCGATGACGAGGGCGGTGAGCACGCCGAGACCGGCCAGGAGGCCGAGGCGGTAGGGGTTCTGGATCTTCACGTCTCAGGGCTTCTCGAGTCGGCGCGCGCTCAGCGCACGGTGCGGGGTTCGTCGTCGTCGGATGAGGAGTCGTCCGCCTGGGTCAGCACTCCGCGGACGTTCTCGAGGTACGCGGCCACCGACTCGCGCTCGATCCTAATGCGGTCGAGGCGCTCCTCCGCGTCGGCGAGGGTCTCGCGGGCGCGGCGCTCCGCGTCGGCGACGGTGTGGCGGGCGCGGCGCTCCGCGTCGGCGATGGCGGCGCGCGCGTCGTGGTCGGCGTCCTCCCTGGCCTTCCGCGCGGCGTCGCGGCTCTCGTTCGCGAGCGCCTCCGCCTCCTCGCGCGTGGAGTCGAGGAGGGCGGTGACCTCCTGCAGCCGAACCTCCGCCTCGCCGAGATAGGCGGCCGTGCGGTCGGCGGCCTCGCGCTGGCGCTCGGCGGCGTCACGGGCGTCGTGGTCGCGACGGGCGGTGATCTCGGCGTCGAGGTCGAGGTGGCCCTGCTCGATCTCGCGGCTGAGCAGCAGGCGCGCCTCGTCGGCCTCGGCGGCGAGCTCGCGCCGGGTCTGGGCGGCCTCGCGCTCGAGACGGAGGCGCTCGGCCTCCCGGCGGTCGGCCTCGAGAGCCTCGGCCTCGGCGATCTCCCGCTCCAGGGCCGTTCGGGCGGTGACGGCCTCCAGCTCGAGCTGGGCGCGCGTCGTCCGGGTCTCGCGCTCCAGGCGCTCGGTGCCCTGCGCGATGTCGCGGGCGAGGTCGGTGCGAGCCTCCTCGACGTCGCGCGCGAGGTCGCCGCGCGCGGTCGCCAGCTCCAGCTCGAGCGCCTCGCGCGTCTCGGCGATCTCCCGCTCGAGGGCGGCGCGGGTCTCCTCCACGTCGCGGTCGAACGCCGTGCGCTCCGCGTGGATCCGGCGGTCGAAGTCGTCGCGCGAGCCCTGCAGCTCGCGGTCCCAGTCGGTGCGCGCCTGCTCGATCTCGCGGTCGAGGTCCGCGCGGGTCTGCTCCTCGAGCTGGGTGAGGGCGATGCGCCGGGTCTCCTCGTCGAGCCGCAGCCGCTCCTCCGTCTCCCGCGCGTCGCGGTCGAGCTCGGCGCGCTCCTCGGCGACCGACTCGTCGTGCCGGGCGCGCGCGTCGGCGAGCTCGCGCTCGAGGGCGCCCCGGGCGAGGACCGTGTCGCGGGCGAGGTCGGCGGCGTCGCGGCGGGCCTCGTCGGTCTCGCGGTCCACGCGCGCACGCAGCTCGGCGACCTCGCGGGCCGCCTCGGCGCGCTGGGCGTCCGTCTCGCGCTCCGCGGTGGCGCGGAGGTCGGCCACCTCGGTGCGCGTGCGGAGGAGGAGGGCGGCGGCCTCGCGCTCGGCGTCGCTGCGGAGGCCCTCGGCGCGGTCATCCGCTCGCTCGTGCAGGTCGTCGGCCTCGCGGCGCGCGGCGTCGAGGATGTGCGCCGCCTGCGCCCGGGCGGAGTCCACGAGGTGGCGGGCGGTCGCCTCGGCCTCGGCGCGCTGCGCGTCCGTCTCCTCCTGCGTGGCGCGGCGGAGCCGGCCGGCGTCCGCGTCCGCCTGGGCGACCAGCCGGGTCGACTGCTCCTCGGCGACGCGGAGCGTGGCCTCGAGCCGGCTGCCGAGCCCGGCGAACGTGGGGCTGCCGACCTCGTCCAGCTCGTCGCGCAGCTCCTGCTCGCTGCGACGGAGGCGCTCGGCCTCGGCACGCAGCTCTGCCCCCTGCTGGTTCGAGCGGATCAGCTCGCGGCGCAGGTCGGCGACGGCCCGGTCGACCTCGTCGCGGTTGTAGCCGCGCATGGCGGGGCTGAACGGCGTGTCGTCGTGGGGCACGGGGGACTCCTTCGCGGGCGGCTCGCGGGCGCCGGGCGGGGCGCAGCAGGTGCCGATCCTACCGAGTCGGCCGCCGGCGACCCGGTCCGTCTCCCGGCGCCGGCGGCCGCCGAGGCAGGCGCTCCCAGGGTCGTCCGGTATCCTTCGATGTCGTCGTCCGCCGCCGGTCCGCCTGCAGCACAACGGAGCGTCGCGAGAGCATCCGTGCTCGTCGGCCGGCGCGGTCGTCATCCGATCGCTGCTCATGCGGCCGCCGCCCGCGACGACACGAGAGGAGACACCCGTGCGATTCGTCCTGGCGATCGCGACCTTCGTGGTCGCGGCCCTCATGATCGGGCTGGGGATCGCCCAGCACACGTTCCTGGCGGGACCCGACCGCATCACCGCGGCCACGTCGTCCACCGGCGACGCCGCGTACGCGATCGTCGACGGGAAGACGCTCAACGCGCATCCCGGCCTGCAGGACACGGTCGTCCGCGGCGACGGCGAGGTGTTCGTGGCCTACGGCCCCACCACGGACGTGGAGGCGTGGGTGGGTAGCAGCCCGTACGCGCGCATCGCCATGGACGACCAGGGCGTGCTGACGAGCCAGGTCGTGCAGCCGGAGGCGACCACGCCGACCCCCACGCCGAGCCCCACCGCGGCAGCCTCGGGCGCCGACGCGTCGGGCACCGCGGCCGCGACGACCTCCACGGTGACCGACCCGCGCGGATCCGACCTCTGGCTCTCCGAGCAGACCGGTCAGGGCGAGGTGCAGCTGAGCACCCGCCTCCCGGACGACGTCAGCCTGATCCTCGCCACCGACGGCCAGGCCGCCGCGCCGGCCGACGTCGAGCTCTCCTGGCCGTCCGAGGGCGAGTCGCCCTGGGTCGTGCCGCTCGTGGTCGGCGGCATCGTGCTGCTCGTCGTCGGGCTCGTCCTGTACCTCCTCGCGCTCCGCCATCTGCGTCGCAGCCGCGGACCGCGCCGCAACCTGCCGCCGCGCGGCGGCCCGCGCATCCCGCGCATCGGCCCGGCAGCCCGTCGAGCGGCCCTGACGGCCGGCAGCGGCGCTGCACCCGTGACGCCCCGCGGCCGCGGTCGTCGCAGCCGCATCGCGCTGCCCGTGCTCGTCGTCACCGGCCTCGCGCTCAGCGGGTGCACCGCGCAGGGCGCTCCGGCCGACCTCGCCGCGGGCGTGGGATCCACCGCGACGCCCACCCCGACCTCCTCGCTCGACGCCGCCCGCGAGGCGGAGGACGCGGATCCGCCCGTCGTGACGCAGGATCAGGCCGAGCGCATCGTGTCGCGCGTCTCCGAGGTCGCGACCGCGGCGGACCAGTCGCTCGACGCCGCCACCCTCACGCCCCGGTTCGCCGGCCCGGCGCTGCAGGAGCGCACCTCGGACTACCAGGTGCGCAAGGCCAAGCCCGACATCGCCGCCGTCCCCGCGATCCCCGCGGGCGACCTGCAGCTGACGCTGCCGCAGGCCACGGTCGCGTGGCCGCGCACGGTCGCGGCGGTCGTCAAGGACCCCGACACGGACGACGCGCCCACGCTGTCGCTCACGCTCGTGCAGGACAGCCCGCGTGACAACTACCGCGTGCTCTACGCGATGCCCATCTCCACCACGGCGGCCCTGCCGGACGTGGCCCCGGCCGCCATCGGCGCGGCGCGGCTCGCGTCGGACGTCAAGCTCCTCGCCGTGCAGCCGGACCAGCTCTCCGCGGCCTACGCGGACGTGCTGAACAACGGCGACGCCAGCCAGTACGCCGCCCTCTTCGATGCGACCGACGACGGCGTGCGGGCGCAGGACGCCAAGCGCAAGGTCGACTTCCCGGCGTCGATCGGCGAGACGGGCACGGTCGAGTTCGCGGCCACGGCCGACTCCGCCACGCCCGTCGCCATGTCGACCGTCGAGTCGGGCGCGCTCGTCAGCGTGACCGTGAAGCTCGGCATCGTCGCGAAGCCGACCGCGGAGGGCGCGAAGGTCAACGCGAACCCCGAGGTCCAGGCGATCACCGGGCTCACCGACTCGGCCAAGGGCTTCGACACCGTCCGCACGGCGCAGATGCTCATGTACGTGCCGCCCGTGAACTCGGGTGAGAAGATCCGCCTCTACGCCTCCAGCACCCACATCACCTCGGCCAAGGAGCTCCCATGACGAACGTGCCCCCCTCCGCCGCCAGCCTCCGCGGCGCCGTCGACCTGTCCTCGCTCGTGAACCGCGCGCAGGCGCCTGCCGCACCCGCGGGAGCGCCGGCCGGGGCCCCTGCGCCCGGAGCACCCGGCGCGCCGGCCGCCGGTGCCGGTGCCGCTGGCGCCCCGCAGACGGTGGACGTCCCGGGCCTCGTGCTCGCGGCCGACGACGCCTCGTTCACGCAGTTCCTCGACATCTCGTCCGTGGTGCCCGTCATCGTCGAGCTGGTGTCGACGGGACTCGCCTCGAGTCGCGAGCTCTCGCCCGTGCTCGAGCGCGTGATCACGGAGCAGGGCGGACGCGTGCTGCTCGTGCGCATCGACGTGGACCAGAGCCCGCAGCTCGGGCAGGCGTTCCAGGCGCAGACCGTCCCCACGGTCGCGGCGCTCATCGGCGGACGGCCCGTCGGCCTGTTCGCCGGCGTGATCCCGGAGGACCAGGTGCGCGACGTCATCCAGCAGGTGCTGGAGCTGGCGCAGCAGAACGGCGTGACCGGCCAGGCCGTGGCTCCCGATGCATCCGCCGCTCCGGCCGCCCCGGTCGAGGAGCCGCTGCCGCCGCATCACGCGGAGGCGTACGCCTTCATCGAGCAGGGCGACTACGCGTCCGCGGCCGCCGAGTACCGCACCGCCATCGCGCAGAACCCGCGCGACGCCCTCGCGGTCGCAGGGCTCGCGCAGGTGAGCCTCCTGGAGCGCCTCGACGGGAAGGCGGCGGACGAGATCCGCGGCGCCGCCGCGGCCGCCCCCGGGGACGTGGACGCGCAGCTGCTCGTCGCCGACCTCGACCTCTCCGGCGGGCACGTCGAGGACGCGTTCACGCGCCTGCTCGAGCTGTTCCCCTCGGCCGACGCCGAAGGTCGCGAGGCGATCCGCCAGCGCCTGCTCGAGCACTTCGAGGTCGTCGGCCTCGAGGATCCTCGCGTGGCCGTGGCACGTCGCCAGCTCACGCGCCTGCTCTACTGACGCGCGTCCCGCACGGACGCGCGTCCCCACGGACGACGACGGCGCCGCATCCCCGAGGGGTGCGGCGCCGTCGTCGTCTGCGCGATCCGATCAGACCGTGGGCACCCGCGGGGTGCCGTCGTCGGATCCGGGGGCGTCGTCCGTCGTGGACAGCCCCTCGACCGGCGGCTGCGCGTCGGGCGACTGCGGCAGCACGGGCAGGACGTCCGGCTCGGCGAACGGCGTGCCGTCTGCGCGCGACTCGTCCGCGTCGGGTGCCGCGTGCGCGGGCGCCTCGACGGGGCGGAGGTCCTCCGGATCCTGCTCCAACCGCAGCCACAGGCCGGCGAGCGGCGGCAGCGTCAGCTCCGCCGACGCGGGGCGGCCGTGCCAGCCCTCGTCGCCCGCGTGCACGGCGCCGAGGTTCCCGACGCCGGATCCGCCGAACTGCTCGGCGTCCGTGTTCAGGATCTCCTCCCACACGCCCGCCTGCGGCAGCCCCAGCCGGTAGCCCTGGATGGGCGCGCCGGAGAAGTTGTGCACGACGGCGACCTGGTTGCCCTCGCGGTCGCGGCGGAGGAACGCGAGCACGTTCCGCCCGGCGTCGCCGGCGTCGATCCACTCGAAGCCGGCCGGGTCGTTGTCGAGCGCCCAGAGCGCGGGCGTGTCGATGTAGGTGCGGTTGAGCGCGCCGACGAGGTCGAACAGGGCCCGGTGCACCGGCTGGTCGAGGATCCACCAGTCGAGCCCGCGCTCCTCGCTCCACTCGGAGACCTGCCCGAACTCCTGGCCCATGAAGAGCAGCTGCTTGCCGGGGTGCGACCACATGAACGAGAGGTAGGCGCGCACGTTGGCGAGCTTCTGCCAGTGGTCGCCCGGCATCCTGCCGACGAGCGAGCCCTTGCCGTGCACGACCTCGTCGTGGCTGATGGGGAGGAGGAAGTTCTCCGTGTACGCGTAGACCATCGAGAAGGTGATCTGGCCGTGGTGGTACGAGCGGTACATCGGGTCCTCGGCCGCGTAGTCGAGGCTGTCGTGCATCCAGCCCATGTTCCACTTGAGGCCGAAGCCGAGGCCGCCGTCGCTCGTGGGGCGCGTGACGCCGGGGAAGCTCGTGGACTCCTCCGCGATCATCACGATGCCGGGGTGGGTGCGGTACGCGGTGGCGTTGACCTCCTGCAGGAAGCTGATCGCCTCGAGGTTCTCGCGGCCGCCGTGCACGTTGGGGAGCCACTGGCCCTCCTCGCGCGAGTAGTCGAGGTACAGCATCGAGGCCACGGCGTCGACCCGGAGGCCGTCGATGTGGAACTCCTCGAACCAGTACAGCGCGTTCGCGACGAGGAAGTTCCGCACCTGCGAGTGCCCGAAGTCGAAGACGAGCGTGCCCCAGTCCTGCTGCTCGCCGCGGCGCGGGTCCGTGTGCTCGTAGAGCGGCTGGCCGTCGAACTGCGCGAGCGCGAATGCGTCCTTCGGGAAGTGGGCCGGGACCCAGTCCACGATGACGCCGATGCCGGCGCGGTGCAGCGAGTCGACGAGGAACTTGAGGTCGTCGGGTGATCCGAAGCGCGAGGTGGGCGCGTAGTAGCCGGATACCTGGTAGCCCCAGGATCCGCCGAACGGGTGCTCCGCGAGCGGCAGGAACTCGACGTGCGTGTACCGCAGCTCCTGGAGGTAGGCGACGAGCTCGCCGGCGACCTCGCGGTAGCCGAGGCCGGGACGCCAGGATCCGAGGTGCATCTCGTACACGCTCATGGGGGAGTCGTGCGGGTCGCGCGCGGCCCGCTCCTCGAGCCAGGCGGCGTCGTCCCACTGGTAGCCGCTCGTCTCGACGCGCGAGGCGGTGGCGGGCGGGACCTCGGTCATGCGGGCCATGGGGTCGGCCTTCTCGATCCACTGCCCCGCCTGCGTGAGGATCTCGAACTTGTACGAGACGCCGGGCTCGACGCCCGGCACGAAGAGCTCCCAGACGCCGTTGCCGTCGAGGCGGCGCATCGCGTGCTGCACGCCGTCCCAGCCGTTGAACCCGCCGATGACCCGGACGGCCCGGGCGTGCGGCGCCCAGACCGAGAAGGAGACGCCCCAGTACGTCTGCGCGACGCCCCAGTGCTCGCGGTGGTGGGCGCCGAGGACGTCCCAGAGGCGCTCGTGGCGGCCCTCGCCGAAGAGGTACAGGTCGAGGTCGCCCACGGTCGGGAGGAAGCGGTAGGGGTCGTCGCTCGTCCAGGTGCCGCCGTCGGAGTAGCGCGCCTCGACCTGGTAGTCCTGCAGGCCGAGCACGTGCGCGCCCTGCCAGACGCCGTGGCCGACGTGGGCGAGCGCGACGCGTGCGCCGGTGGAGAGGATCACCGAGACCGCGTCGGCGAGCGGACGCAGCGCGCGGACGACCACGAGGTCGTCGCCGACGCCGTCGATCGCGACGGGGTGCTGGCCGAGGACCGAGTGAGGTCCGGAGTGGACGCCCTCGGCGACGGCGCGCAGGTCGCCGTCGCCGACCTCGGGGAGGCGGATGGGGTCGGATGCGGAGGCGGGCGCCTCCTCCGCCGCGCCGTCGTCGTCGTCGGGCACGACCACGTCGGCACCCTGCTCGATGTCGGCGTCCGCGGCCGGCGGCACGACCACGTCGGCGCCGGGCAGCTCGTGCTGCGGGTCCTGCGGGTCCTGCGGGTCGTGCTGGGGGGTGGTGTCTGTCATGTCCGTCATCCCTTCGATGCGGTCGGGGTGACCCGGAACACGTGCACGGGGTGCGTGAACGCGTCGAGCCGGACGAAGTTGGAGGTCGACCACGTGTAGACGTCGCCCGTGAGGAGGTCCTCGACGTCGAACACGGCGTCCTCGGCGAGGCCCCAGCGGGTGGGATCGAGGTGGACCTGGGTCTCGCGCGCGGAGTGCGGGTCGACGTTGGCGACGACGAGGATCGTGTCGGCCTCGCCCGTGCCCGTGTGCTCCGCCGCGAGGTGCTTGGAGTAGACGAGGATCGAGTCGTCGTCGCTCCAGTGCACGTCGAGGTTGCGCAGCTGTCGGAGCGCGGGGTGCTGGCGGCGGATCTCGTTGAGCCGCGCGATCTCCGGCGCGATGGACCCGCCGAGCTCCTCCTGGCGGGCCCAGTCGCGCGGCTTGTACTCGTACTTCTCGTTGTCGATGTTCTCCTCGGCGCCGGGGCGCGCGACGTTCTCGATCAGCTCGTAGCCCGAGTAGATGCCCCACGACGGCGACGCGGTGGCGGCGATGGCCGCGCGGATCCGGTACGCCGCGCGCCCGCCGAACTGCAGGTACGGCGTGAGGATGTCGTGCGTGTTCGCGAAGAAGTTCGGGCGCAGGTAGTCGCTCGTCTCGTGGCTGACCTCGGTGAGGTACTCCTCGAGCTCCTGCTTCGTGTTCCGCCACGTGAAGTACGTGTACGACTGCTGGAAGCCGATCTTGGCGAGCGTCCGCATCATCGCGGGGCGCGTGAACGCCTCGCTGAGGAAGATCGCGTCGGGCTCGTCGCGCATCACCTGGTGGATGAGGCGCTCCCAGAACACGAGCGGCTTGGTGTGCGGGTTGTCGACGCGGAAGATCTTGACGCCGAGCCCCAGCCACACGCGCATGACGCGCAGCATCTCCCGGTACGACCCTTCCGGGTCGTTGTCGAAGTTCAGCGGGTAGATGTCCTGGTACTTCTTCGGCGGGTTCTCCGCGAAGGCGATGGATCCGTCGGGCAGCGTCGTGAACAGCTCCGGGTGCGTCGTGACCCACGGGTGGTCGGGCGAGGCCTGGAGGGCGATGTCGATCGCGAGCTCCATGCCGTGGTCGGCCACGGCGTCGACGAACGCGCGGAAGTCCTCTGCCGTGCCGAGCTCCGGGTGGATGGAGTCGTGACCGCCGTCCTCGGAGCCGATGCCGTAGGGCGAGCCCGGGTCATGCTCGCCGGCCGTGAGGGTGTTGTTCGGGCCCTTGCGGTTGGTGCGGCCGATGGGGTGCACCGGCGGGATGTAGACGACGTCGAAGCCCATGTCGCGGATCGCGGGGAGGCGGCCGGCGGCGGTCTGGAATGTGCCGCTCGTCCAGGATCCGTCCTCGTGCTGGACCGCGCCCTCGGAGCGGGGGAAGAACTCGTACCAGGATCCGACGGCGGCGCGCTCGCGCTCGACCACGATGGTCCGTTCGGGAGAGAGGGTGACGAGGCTGCGGAGGGGCAGGCGGTCGATCGCGGCGAGGACGTCGGGGGTCGTCGCGGCGGCGAGGCGCGCCTCGGGTGAGGCGTCGGCGTCGGAGATGCCGGCGAGCGCCGCCCGGAGGACGTCGCGGTCGGCGGCGTCGCGGGTCTCGTCGGCGGCGGCGCGCTCGAGCGCCTCACCGCCGAGGGCGAGCATCACGTCGACGTCGAGGCCAGCGGGGACCTTGATCTCCGCGTTGTGCAGCCACGTGCCGAAGTCGTCCGACCACGCGCTCACGCGCCAGGTCCAGACGCCCTGCGTCTCGAGCTGGGCCGTCGTGATCCAGCGGTCGAGCCCGGGCTTCGTGGCGTCGAGCTGCATGCGGTGCTCGGTCACGGCGCCCGTGGGATCGGTGAGGAGCACGTCGGCGCCGATGAGGTCGTGGCCCTCGCGGAAGATCGTCGCGCCGAAGGGCACCACGTCGTGGACGAAGCTCTTCGCGGGCCAGAGGTCGTCCTCGATCTGCGGGGTGAGCGACAGGATCGGGATGCGGCCGATGACGGGGACGTACGGCTCGTCGGCGGGCTCGGACCCGTGCGCGGTCGCGGTGTCGGTCGACGCCGGGGCGGCTGCCGCGGGCGCATCGGCGGGAGTCACGCCGGGAGCCTCCACGTCGGGCTCGGTGACATCCGCGACGGCGATCCCGGGCGCGGGCACGGGTCCCGACGCGGGCACGGGTCCCGACTCGGGCGCGGGCTCGGCGGGAAGGGCGTCGACCTCGGCATCGGGCGCGGCGTGACGCGGGGCCGTGGCGCGCTCCACGACGGGATCCGCCGGGGCGTCCGCGGGCAGCGGGTCGGCGTGGGCCTCCGGCTCGACGCCGTCGAGGCCGACGCCTGCGAGCTCGGCCGGGACCGGTTCGGGGACCCCGGGGACGGGAGCCTCGGCGACGGCGGGGGGATCCACCGTCACGGGGGCATCGACCGGCTCCGCGGGGGGCGCCTCGGGGATGAGCGGGGGCCGGGCCTCGGGCGGCTTCTGGGCGTCCTGGAGCTTCTGGGCCTTGGCGGCCTTGCGCGCTGCACGGCCGCGCACCGGGCGGGGGAGGGGATCGGGTCCGTCCTGGGGTGTGGTCACTGTTCGACCGTAGCCCGTGCGCCGTCCGGCTGTCGCTCGCCGCGGCGATGGCGGGCGCCGTGCGGATGCCCGACGCCCGCCCGACACCGTCCGTCCGGCAGGTGTCCACGGAGCCTCCACGCGCGGGCACGACCCTGGTGCCCTGCCCCCCCGCGGCCCTAGGCTCGGGAGCCATCCGCGCGGGCCAGCCCGCCGCTGTCCGGTCCGAGGGAGTCCCGTGAAGGCCATCCGCAGATTCACCGTCCGTGCCGTCCTCCCCGAGGAGCTGTCCGCGCTGGACGAGCTCGCCGGGAACCTCCGATGGTCCTGGTACGAGCCCACCCGCCGCGTGTTCGCGCACGTGAGCCCCGAGCTCTGGGAGGGGACGGGCCACGATCCGGTGGCGCTGCTCGGCGCGGTGGACCAGGAGCGGCTGCGCGAGCTCGCAGCCGACGAGGGGTTCGTCGCGTGGGCCGAGGAGCAGCGGGCGGACCTCCGCGCGTACGTCCGCGAGCCGCGCTGGTACCAGCAGCTGGAGGGTGACGTGCCGGAGGCGATCGGCTACTTCTCGCCCGAGTTCGGCATCGCCGCCGCGCTGCCGCAGTACTCCGGCGGCCTCGGGATCCTCGCGGGCGACCACCTGAAGAGCGCGTCGGACCTCGGGGTGCCGCTCGTGGGCGTCGGCCTGTTCTACCGCTCCGGCTACTTCCGCCAGGGGATCTCCTCCGACGGCTGGCAGCAGGAGACCTACCCCGTCTTCGACCCCGACGGCCTGCCGCTCCAGGTGCTGCGCGACGCCGACGGCGCGCCCGTCCACGTCGCCCTCGAGCTGCCCGCCGACCGCACGCTGCACGCCCGGATCTGGCAGGCGCGCGTCGGACGCGTCCCGCTGCTCCTCCTCGACACCGACGTGACCGAGAACGACGACGACCTCCGCGGCGTCACCGACCGGCTCTACGGCGGAGGCGGAGAGCACCGGCTGCACCAGGAGCTGCTGCTCGGCATCGGCGGGGTGCGGGCGATCGCCGCGCACGCCCGCGTCACCGGTGCGCCCGTCCCGCGGGTCTTCCACACCAACGAGGGACACGCCGGCTTCCTCGGCGTCGAGCGCATCTCCACGCTCATGGCCGACGGGCTCGACTTCGACGAGGCGCTGCAGGTCGTGCGCGCGGGCACCGTGTTCACGACGCACACGCCCGTGCCCGCGGGCATCGACCGGTTCGACGTCGGCCTCGTGCGCGAGCACGTCACGGAGCGGCTGCTGCCCGGGGTGCCGCCGGAGCGCGTGCTGGGGCTCGGCGCGGAGCTCCACGACGGCGGATCCCCGGACGTCTTCAACATGGCGCTCATGGGCCTCCGCCTCGCGCAGCGCGCCAACGGCGTCTCGCAGCTCCACGGCGAGGTCAGCCGCGGCATGTTCTCCGGGCTCTGGCCGGGTTTCGACACCGACGAGGTGCCGATCACGAGCGTCACGAACGGCGTGCACGCGCCGACGTGGACTGATCCGATGCTCATGTCGCTCGCGCGCGAGCGCCTCGGCACGTGGGACACCACGGCGGCCGACTGGTCGTCGACGGCCGTGAGCGACGGCGACCTCTGGGACGTGCGCGGCCGGATGCGCCGCCAGCTCGTGGAGGACGCCCGACGCCGCGTCGTGCGCGCCTGGCGCGAGCAGAACCCGGGCGCGGTCGAGCCGGCGTGGCTCGAGGACGTGCTCGACCCCGAGGTCCTCACCATCGGGTTCGCCCGGCGCGTGCCGACCTACAAGCGGCTCACGCTCATGCTCCACGACCGCGAGCGCCTCCGCCGGATCCTGACCGACCCGGAGCGGCCCGTGCAGATCGTGGTCGCGGGCAAGTCGCACCCGGCGGACGACGAGGGCAAGCGCCTCATCCAGGAGCTGGTGCGCTTCGCGGCCGAGCCCGGGATCCGCGGCCGCCTCGTGTTCCTGCCCGACTACGACATCGGCATGGCGCAGCTGCTCTACCCGGGCACCGACGTCTGGCTCAACAACCCGCTGCGCCCGCTCGAGGCGTGCGGCACGTCCGGCATGAAGGCGGCGCTCAACGGCGCGCTCAACCTGTCGATCCTCGACGGCTGGTGGAACGAGTACTTCGACGGCGGCAACGGCTGGGCTATCCCGTCGGCCGACCGCGCGCACGACGGCGCCGAGCGCGACGCGATGGAGGCGACCGCGCTCTACGACCTCATCGAGAACCGGATCGCCCCCCGCTTCCACGACCGCGACGCCGACGGCGTGCCCACGGGCTGGGTGCACGACATCCGGCACACCCTCAAGACGCTGTCGCCCGAGCTCAGCGCCGATCGCATGGTGCGGCAGTACGTCGAGCGGCTGTACGTGCCGGCCGGCCGGGCGCAGGCCGTCGTCGCGGCGGACGGCTCGGCCCGGGCCCGCGAGCTGGCGGCCTGGCGCGGACGCGTCGCGGCCGCGTGGCCGTCGGTGCAGGTCGCGCACGTCGAGTCGGAGGGCGTCGAGCACCAGGCGCAGGTCGGCGACGAGCTGCGCGTGCGCGCGTGGGTCGCGCTCGGCGGCCTCGGCGACGGGGACGTGACGGTCGAGGTCGTGCACGGGCGGACAGGTGAGGGCGACGTGCTGACGGACGTGGTGCGGCACGCGCTCGAGCCCGTGGGCGGATCCGGCGGGCAGCAGGAGTACGCCGGCACCGTGCGGCTCGCGGTCGCCGGGCCGTTCGGGTACACCGTGCGCGTCGTGCCGCGGCACGAGCTGCTGGCGTCGAGCGCGGAGCCGGGGCTGGTCGCGGTCGCGAGCTGACGCGGCCGGGCGGCGTGCGCTCGAGCCCGCACGGCCGCCCCGCCGCCCCGCCGTCTCAGGCCGGGGTGGCGGAGAGCTTCGCGGCGAGCACCTCGGCGAAGCGCGCGTAGCCCTTGTCGTTCGGGTGGTTGTCCGGGCCCATCCAGCCGTACGGGTCGGAGGCGCCCTCGCCGACCATGCGCGGGATGTACGCGCCGATCTCGAACACGTCGGCGAGCGGATCCGCCGATGCCGCGTCCCGCAGCGCGCCGATGTAGTCCGCCCACGTCGTGCCGCGGATCGGCAGCGTCGTCCGCTCGTACGGCGGCGTGAACAGGATGGGCGCGTCGCTCGTGGTGCGGATCAGCTCGATGAGCACGGCCGCGTCCGAGCGCACCTGCTCGGGCGTGCGGACGACCACGTCGTTGATGAGGTGCTCGGGCATCCAGAGGTCGAGCTCGAAGCGCGGGGCCGAGCGGATCCACGTGCTCACACCGTCCGGCCGCGCCTTCTCCGACAGCTGCCAGAGCTGCGAGCCGGAGTTGCCGCCCTCGATGACGTGGATCCCACGGTCCTCGTCGCCGTCGAACAGCCACGCGCCCTCGAGCTCGGGCTTCCCGCCGGCCCACGCCACCGTGATCGCGTGCTCGGCGGAGTCCATGGCGGGACTCGTCCAGGTGAGGGATCCGCCGACGTCGGCGCGCACCGTCTCGGGCTCGCCGTCGTCGACCTGCACGGTGATGGCGGCGTCGAGGCCGGGCGCCCACCAGCACACCCGAGCCGAGGTCATGCGCGCGGTGTACGTGCCGGGACCCGACGCCTCGGTGAGCATCACCACGCGCCGCCCCCAGCCGTGCCGGCCGCCCGCGGCGGGCGTCCCGGCGAACGCGAAGCCCTGGTCGGCCGGCACCGTGATCTGGTGTCGGGAGGCGATGTAGTCGAGTCCGCCGCGCGCGCCCGAGGGGAGCGCGCCGCGCAGCCGGTCGCGGAGCTGGGCGGGGTAGGCGTGCTGGAGCGTGGTGGCGCCCTGGCCCTCGGTGATGCTGTCGCCGAGCACGCCGATCGTGAGCCGGCGCTCGCGCACCTGGTCCCGGAGGGCGTAGAAGCCGGCGAGCGCGTCGTCGGGGGCGTAGGTCATGGGGTCGAGCGGCGGGCCGCCGGATGCGGTGACCTCGGGCGCGGCCGGATCCCCGGGATCCGGGGTCGGGGTGGCGGTGGCGCCGCTCGTGGGCGGGGCGGGGCGGGGCGTCGTGGTGCAGCCCGCGACGGCGGCCACGGCGGACAGCGCGGCCAGGCCGCCGCCGGCGACGAGCGCGCGCCGGGTGATGGTGCGGCGTCGACCGGTCGGGCGGGTCACGGGCGACGCGTCGGGGAGGCGGTCGCCGGGCGGTGCGGGGGACTCGTCGGTCATGTGCGGCGTCCTCGGAGGTTCTGGGCGCGGCGGTGCGCGGCGGATGGTGCGGGCGCCTCCAGGAGAGCACATGAGCGCCGCGCGACGCGAACCCGGCGCGGCCCCCGTCCGGGACGGATCGCCGCGTCGGCAGCGCCGCATCCCGGGAGGCGCGGCTCAGCTGGCGCGGTAGATCCGCAACGCCGGCCCGTCGACCTCGACCCGGTCGCCTGGCGCGTCGTCCGTCGCCACGACCTCGGGCCGCTCCCACTCGCTCGACCACAGGAGCCGCCAGCGCGTCACCCCGTCGTGCTCCGGCAGCGTCACCTCCGCGCGGGACTCCTGGCCGTGGACCACGACGAGCACCGTGCTCGGGTCCTCCGTCTCGGGGGTGGATGTGGTGATCCACTGCAGGGTGCGGCTGCCCGAAGACTCCCAGGCGGCCTCGGTCATGGGCGCGCCGCCCGCGTCGCGCCAGGCGAGGACCGATGCGCTCGGCACGTGCGCGTCGGGCTCGGCGTAGCGCACGGGCCGGAGCGCCGGGTTCTCCCGCCGGATGCGGATGAGGTGGCGCGTGGTCGCGTGCAGGTCCATCCGCCACGCGTCCTCGTCCCAATGCATCCAGGTCGCCGCGTTGTCGAGGCAGTAGCCGTTGTTGTTGCCGCGCTGGGTGCGGCCGCGGTCGTCGCCCATCGTGATCATGGGGATGCCCGCGGAGACGAGCAGCGTGCCGAGGAGGTTGCGCGACGTCCGACGGCGGGCCGCGAGGATCGCGGGGTCGCGCGTCGGCCCCTCGACGCCGTGGTTCCAGGAGCGGTTCGCGTCCGTGCCGTCGCGGTTGGACTCGCCGTTGCCGCTGTTGTGCTTGCGGTCGTAGGTGGTGAGGTCCGCGAGCGTGAAGCCGTCGTGCGCCGTGACGAAGGAGACGGAGGCGAGCGGGCCGCGATCGGCCGCGAACGTGCCCGATGACCCGGCGAGGCAGGAGGCGAGCGCCCCGACGCCGTTCGGGGCGCGGCCCGCGCGCCGGGACTCGGCGACGTCGGCGAGCCAGAAGTCCCGCACGACGTCGCGGTAGCCGTCGTTCCACTCGCTCCAGCCGGATCCGAACCCGCCCGTGCGCCAGCCGCCCATGCCCACGTCCCACGGCTCGGCGATCATGAGGAGCCCGTCGAGCGCCTCGTCCTCGACGATGGCGCGCAGCAGCGGGTGCGCGGGGTCGAAGTCGACGCGCTCGTCGCGGCCGAGGGTCACGGCGAGGTCGAAGCGGAAGCCGTCGACGCCCATGACGTCGGACCAGTGCTCGAGCGAGTCGAGCACCAGGCGCTGCGCGTCGGGCCGGGACAGGTCGACCGTGTTGCCGCAGCCCGTCACGTCGATGGGCGTCCCGTCCGGCGTGTGTCGGTAGTACCGCGAGCCGTCGATGCCGCGGAGGCTCGTGACCGGCCCGTCGGCGCCCTCCTCGGCGGTGTGGTTGTAGACCACGTCGAGCACGACCTGGATCCCCGCGGCGTGCAGCGCGTCGACCATGCCGCGGAACTCCGCGGCGACCGCGTCGGCCCCGGCGTCGCGCGCGGCGCGGGTGGCGTATGGCGCGTGCGGCGCGAGGTAGGCGAGCGTGTTGTAGCCCCAGTGGTTGATGCGGCCCTGCGCGCGCAGCCGCTCCTCGCTCGTGGAGGCGTGCACGGGCAGGAGCTCGACCGTCGTGATCCCGAGGTCGGCCAGGCGCTCCACCGTGGTCGCGTGCCCGAGCCCCGCGTACGTGCCGCGCAGCTCCTCGGGCAGCCGCTCGTCGAGCTTGGTGAAGCCGCGCACGTGCAGCTCGTAGAGCACCTGGCGGTCGCGCGGCACGACCGGTCGCGCGGCACGGCGTGCCTCGCGCTCCTCGGCGGGCACCTCGCTCGTCACGACCGAGCGCCACGCGGCGGGACCGACCTGCACGAGGCCGCGCGCGTAGGGGTCGAGCAGGTGCCGCGTCGGGTCGAAGGAGTCGCCGGGTGCCGGGTCGCCGTCGACGCGCACCGAGTAGGCGGTGCCGGGGACGAGCCGTGGGCTGGATCCGGTCCAGACGCCCTCGTCGCCCCGCTCCAGCGCCACGACCTCCACCACGCGGCGCGGGTCGTCGACGGCTGAGACGGTGAGCTCCACGGCGGACGCGCCGTGGCTCACGACGCGCAGCGTGCCGCCCTGGTCATGGAGCGTCAGCCCCAGGGGCACGGGCGGTCCTGGGCGCGGCATGCGACCTAGGGTAGGGGGCATGACGGTCTACCTCGACCACGCCGCGACGACCCCCATGCGGCCGGAGGCGATCGCGGCGCTCGCCGGGGCGCTGACCCTGGTGGGGAACCCCTCCTCCATCCACTCGCACGGCCAGGAGGCCAGGCGCGTGCTCGAGGAGGCGCGCGAGGCCATCGCGCGGGCGCTCGACGCGGACCCGGTCGAGGTCGTGCTCACGTCCGGCGGCACCGAGTCGGTGAACCTCGGGATCAAGGGGCTGCACGGCGCACGCGTCGCGGCCGACCCCCGGCGCACGCGGATCCTCGTGCCCGACGGCGAGCACCACGCCACGGTCGACACGGTCGAGTGGCTCGAGCGGCGCGGTGCCGTCGTGGAGCGCCTGCCGATCGACGCGGTCGGGCGCATCCGGGTCGATCGGGTCGCCGCCGCGCTCGCCGCGGATCCCGGATCCGTCTCCCTGCTCACCTTCCTCGCCGCGAGCAACGAGGTCGGCACGATCCAGCCCGTCGAGGAGCTCGCCGCCCTCGCCCGGGCGCACGGCGTGCCCGTGCACGTCGACGCGGTCGCGGCGCTCGGCCACATGGCCGTCCCGTTCCGGCGCTGGCGCGACGCGGGCGTCCACGCCGTCAGCGTCTCCGCGCACAAGGTCGGCGGCCCCGTGGGCACCGGCGCCCTCGTGCTCGCGCGGCGGGCGACGGTGGACCCGCAGATCCACGGCGGCGGTCAGCAGCGGCAGGTGCGCTCCGGCACGCAGGACGCCGCGTCCGCGGTCGCGTTCGCGGCGGCCGTCAGCCTCGCCGTCGCGGAGCTCGACGCCGAGCGCGTGCGGCTCCGGGCGCTCCGGGACCGGCTCGTCGGGTCCGTGCTCCGCGACGTGCCGGGTGCCGTGCTCCGCGGCGACCCGGATCCCGCCGGCCGCCTCCCCGGCAACGCGCACCTCACCTTCGCGGGCTGCCAGGGCGACTCGCTCCTGCTCCTGCTCGACATGGCCGGCGTCTCGGTCAGCACCGGATCCGCGTGCCAGGCCGGCGTGCCCGAGGTCTCGCACGTGCTCATCGGCATGGGCGTCCCGGAGGACGAGGCCCGCGGCGCGCTCCGCTTCACGCTCGGCCGCACCACGACGGACGCCGACGTCGACGCGCTCCTGGCGGCGCTGCCCGACGCCGTCGCGCGCGCCTCCCGGGCGGGCCTCGCGGGTCGCGCGGCGCGTAGGCTCGCGGAGTGAAGATCCTCGCAGCGATGAGTGGCGGAGTCGACTCCGCCGTGGCCGCCGCCCGGGCCGTCGAGGCCGGGCACGACGTGACGGGCGTGCACCTCGCCCTCAGCCGCATGCCGGGCACGCTGCGCACCGGATCCCGCGGCTGCTGCACCATCGAGGACTCGATGGACGCGCGCCGGGCCGCCGACCTGCTGGGCATCCCGTTCTACGTGTGGGACTTCTCCGAGCGCTTCGCGGCCGACGTGGTCGACGACTTCGTGGCCGAGTACCAGGCGGGCCGCACCCCCAACCCGTGCATGCGCTGCAACGAGCGGATCAAGTTCGCCGCGGTCTTGGAGAAGGC
Organism: Clavibacter californiensis; assembly: GCF_021952865.1. Classification (NCBI taxonomy): domain Bacteria; kingdom Bacillati; phylum Actinomycetota; class Actinomycetes; order Micrococcales; family Microbacteriaceae; genus Clavibacter; species Clavibacter californiensis. The sequence goes on from NZ_CP040792.1 coordinate 1,927,686, forward strand.
GCTCGACCTCGGCTTCGACGCCGTCTGCACGGGCCACTACGCGGACGTCGTCGAGGGACCCGACGGGCAGCCCGAGCTGCACCGCGCGGCCGCGTGGGCCAAGGACCAGTCGTACGTGCTGGGCGTGCTCACCGCCGAGCAGATCGCGCACTCCTACTTCCCGCTCGGGTCCACGCCCTCCAAGGCCGAGGTGCGCGCGGAGGCCCAGGCCCGCGGGATCCAGGTCGCGCAGAAGCCCGACAGCCACGACATCTGCTTCATCCCCGACGGCGACACGCGCGGCTGGCTCGCCGACCGCGTGGGCGCCGAGCCGGGCGTCATCCTCGACGGCGACGGGAACGCCATCGGCACGCACCGGGGCGCCGCGGCGTTCACCGTCGGGCAGCGCAAGGGGCTCGCGATCGGCACGCCGGCGCCCGACGGACGGCCGCGGTTCGTGCTGGAGATCCGGCCGAAGGACAACACCGTCGTGGTCGGCCCGCAGGAGGCGCTCGCCATCCGCGAGATCGCCGGATCCTCGTACACCTGGGCCGGCACCCCTCCGACGCGGCCGGACCAGCCGTTCGACTGCGACGTGCAGATCCGCGCCCACGCGGACCCCGTGCCCGCGCGGGCGGCGGTGTCGGTGGTCGACGGCAGCATGCAGCTCGTGATCACCCCGAGAGAGCCCCTGCACGGCGTCGCCCCCGGGCAGACCGCCGTCGTCTACGCCGGCACGCGCGTGCTCGGCCAGGTCACCATCGACCGCACGGTGAGCGCCGTGGACGACGCCCGGCCGCCGATGCGCGACGCCGCCCTGGCCGACGCCGCCCTGGCCGACGCGATCGCGGGGGAGTGAGCGTCACATGAGCGACACGACGACCGGATCCGACCGGGCCGCAGACCCCGTCCCCGCCACCACCCCCGCCGAGCTCGACGCGGCCTCCGCCCGGGTGGATGCGCTCCGCACCGAGATCGAGCGCCATCGCGACGCCTACTACGCGTCGAACGCGAGCACGGTCGCCGACGCCGAGTACGACGCGCTCGTGCACGAGCTCGAGGCCCTGGAGGAGGCGCACCCCACGCTCCGCAGCCAGGACAGCCCCACGCAGACGGTCGGCGGCCGCGCCGAGACCACGCTCTTCGCGCCCGTCACGCACGCCGAGCGCATGCTCAGCCTCGACAACGTCTTCAGCGAGGAGGAGCTGGCCGAGTGGGCCGCCAAGGTCGAGCGCGACGCCGGCAGCGGTCGCGTCCGCTACCTCTCGGAGCTCAAGATCGACGGGCTCGCCATCAACCTCCGCTACGAGCACGGCGTGCTCGTGACGGCGGCCACGCGCGGCGACGGCGTCGTCGGCGAGGACGTCACGCAGAACGTCCTCACCATGGGCACGGTCCCCGAGCGGCTCGCCGGATCCGGCCACCCGCCGCTCGTCGAGGTGCGTGGCGAGATCTTCTTCCCCGTCGCGGAGTTCGACGAGCTCAACGCCCGGCAGCTGGAGGTGGGGGAGCGCGTGTTCGCGAACCCCCGGAATGCGGCGGCGGGATCCCTGCGCCAGAAGGAGGAGGGCAAGAGCCCGGCACGCCTCGAGCTCATGCGCGCGCGCATCCGCCGCCTGCGCATGCTCGTGCACGGCATCGGCGCGTGGCCCGTCCACGAGCTCGAGCGCGACGCGCACGTGTCCGCGCAGTCGGAGGTCTACGGGCTGCTGGCCGGCTGGGGCCTCCCCATCTCCACGCACTTCCGCGTGTTCGACGACATCGCCGAGGTGACGGAGTTCGTGCGGCGGCACGGCGCGCACCGCGCCGAGGTCGAGCACCAGATCGACGGCATCGTCGTCAAGGTCGACGACCTGGGGCTCCACGAGGAGCTCGGCGCCACGAGCCGCGCGCCGCGCTGGGCGACCGCGTACAAGTACCCGCCCGAGGAGGTCAACACGAAGCTCCTCGACATCGTCGTGAGCGTCGGCCGCACGGGTCGTGCCACGCCCTTCGCGGTCATGGAGAAGGTCGAGGTCGCCGGATCCGAGGTGCGCCAGGCCACGCTGCACAACCAGCAGGTCGTCAAGGCCAAGGGCGTGCTCATCGGCGACACGGTCGTGCTGCGCAAGGCCGGCGACGTCATCCCCGAGGTCCTCGGCCCGGTCGTCGAGCTGCGCGACGGATCCGAGCGCGAGTTCGTCATGCCCACGCTCTGCCCCGAATGCCAGACGCCGCTGAGGCCCGCCAAGGAGGGCGACATCGACCTCCGCTGCCCGAACGCCCGCAGCTGCCCGGCGCAGGTGCGCGGCCGCGTCGAGCACGTGGCGTCGCGCGGCGCGCTCGACATCGAGGGCCTGGGCGAGGTCGCGGCGGCCGCGCTGACGCAGCCGCTCGAGCCGGAGGATCCGCCGCTCGAGACCGAGGCCGGCCTGTTCGAGCTCACGATGGCCGACCTCGTGCCCATCACCGTGGTCGTCCGTGACGCCGAGACGGGCATGGTCAAGGCCGACGAGAGGACCGGCGAGGCGAAGCGCGTCACGCCGTTCCGGCGCAAGCGCGCCCCGAAGCGGGACGGCGCCTTCGATCCGGCCGCGCCGTGGGGCGACGAGGACAGCGTGCCCTCGAAGTCCGCCGAGGTGCTGCTCGAGAACCTCGACAAGGCGAAGACCCAGGACCTGTGGCGCATCCTCGTGGCCCTCAGCATCCGCCACGTCGGCCCGGTCGCCGCGCGCGCGCTGGCCGGCTGGTTCGGCTCTCTCGACGCCATCCGCTCCGCGAGCCGCGAGGAGCTGGCCGCGGTCGACGGCGTGGGCGGCATCATCGCCGACGCGCTGCTCGACTGGTTCGAGGTCGATTGGCATCGCGAGATCGTCGACCGCTGGGAGAAGGCGGGCGTCGTCACGGCTGTCCCCGGCCACCCGGGTCCGGGCGCGGCGGCCGCGGCGGGCGGCGTGCTCGCCGGGCTCACGGTCGTGGCCACCGGGTCGCTCGAGGGCTACACGCGCGAGGGCGCGCTCGAGGCGATCATGGCGGCGGGCGGCAAGGCCGGATCGAGTGTCAGCAAGAAGACCCACTACGTCGCGGCCGGGCCGGGCGCGGGATCCAAGCTCGGGAAGGCGGAGGCGCTCGGCGTGCGGATCATCGACGCGGCCGAGTTCCGCCTGCTCGTGGAGCAGGGGCCCGACGCCATCGCGCTGCCGGGCGCGGATCCGGTGGCCGATGCGGAACCCGCGGCCGACGCGGCCGGGGCCCCAGCGGTCGGCGAGGGGGACGAGGTCGCGACCGCGGAGGCGAAGCCGAAGCGCGCCCGGAAGCGGAAGGCGCCGGCCGCCGCGGACGTCGCGTCCCCCGCGGACATCGCGACCCCCGCGGACATGGACGCGGACGCCGCAGCCGACCCCGCGTCGACCGACCCCGAACCAGCCGATCACCAGCCGGAGGGCGCCGCAGAGACCCCCTGATCGGGCCTCCCGCCCGACACCCCGCGCCGATACCATGGATCCACGCGTCGGCGCGGGGCGCGCCGACGTCGGGCGCAGGTCCTCCCCCGCCGCATTCTGGGGGAACTGAACCGTGACGACTCGCGTGCGCGCGCTGCTCACCGCCTCGGCCATCGCATGCGCGATGGTCGGGGCGCTCGTGGCACCCGCGGCCCCTGCCGTCGCGGCGACGCGTCCGCCCGCGGTCCTCGCCGGGCCGGACGCGGCGGATCCGACCATGGGCGCTCACCTGTCGAGCCCCGCGCGCATGGTCCAGCAGCTCCGTGACGAGGGCGTCTCCGACCGGGCGCTCCGAGAGACGGCCCCCGTCGCGCTCCTCGGCGCGCTGCCCGCGCTCGACGTGCCCGAGCTCCAGCGGCTCGCCCGCGCCATCCCGGAGACGATCCGGGATCTCATCCGCCGTCCGCCCTCCGTGTCCGGCGTCGCCGCCTGGTGGTCGGGCCTCGCGCAGCCGGAGCGGCTCGAGCTGGCGGAGGGGATCCCCGAGCTCGTGGGCAACCTGGAGGGGATCCCCGTGATCGAGCGCGACGCCGCCAACCGCCGCCTCCTCGACCAGCGCGAGCGCGAGCTGCACGCGCGGGCCGCCACGACGCCGGGTCGCGGTGCGCACCGGGAGATCGGGCGGGAGATGGACATGCTCGCCGAGATCCGTCGCGCGCTGGAGCCCGCGGCGGGCGGGCCGGCGCGGTCGCTGCTCACCCTCGACACGACGTGGCCGGGACGCGCCGGCGTCGTGCTGGGCGACCTCGACACGGCGGCGTACGTCTCGATCGTCGTGCCCGGCATGTTCTACTCCGTGACCGACCGCCTGGTCGACTGGACGGACGTCGCCGCGCGTCTCCAGCAGCAGCAGACGACGCTCCTCGGCGCTCGCGCGGGAGCGGAGCCGGGCGGAGCCGGCGTCGCCACCATCGCGTGGATCGGCTACCGCACGCCCGACCTCCTGGGCATCGGATCCCTCGACCTCGCGGACGAGGGCGCCCAGTACCTGGAGGATGCGATCCAGGGCATCCAGGGTCTGCGCCGCGACGACCCGCCGTACCTCGCCGTGATCGCGCACTCCTACGGGTCGACGGCGGCGCTGCTCGCGCTCTCGAGCGGACGGGCGTCCGTCGACGCCTTCGCCATGGTCGGGTCGCCGGGCGGGGCTGTCCGCGACGCCGCGGAGCTGGACGTGCCGGTCGGCCGCGTCTTCGTGGGCGAGGCGCCGTGGGATCCGGTGGTCGGGTCCTCGTACTTCGGGCCGGACCCGGGCAGCGCGACCTTCGGCGCCGAGCACTTCGGCGTCGCAGGCACGGGCGCGGCCTGGGGCGTCTCGGCCGACGGATCCCTCGCGGGCGTCGTCGGGCACAACAGCTACTTCGACCGGGGCACGGAGTCCTTCCAGAACCTCGCGCTCATCGGGATCGACCGGCCGGTCGCGCGCGACGTCCTCTCGGACGCCAGCGGCAGGTAGCGGCAGCACGCAGCACGCAGCACGCAGCACGCCGATCCCATCGGGCCGCGCGCATCGGGCCGGGCGGCGGTCAGCCGCGGCTGCGCTCGGCGTACTCCAGCCGCACGTCGTCCGGTCCGGTGGCGACGAGGTGGCCGTCGTCCACCTGCATCGACGAGACGACGGCGAGGTCCTGGAAGTAGCGCGCCTCGAGGCCGCCGTCCTCGCACGGGAGCGTGCCGGGTGCCACCGCGCTGAGCATCCCCTCGCCCCGCTCGGCCATCCGCCCGGAGTAGTCGTTGCAGGGGCCGCGTCCGCTGATCTCGCCGCCGCCGACGCGCATCGTGATGAGGGTGTCGCCGACGCCGAGGTCGCCCGCGGCATCGGATCCCGCGACCAGGTGCCAGTTGCCGCGCACGTCGCTCACGGGCGCGCATCCGGCGAGCGGCACCAGGGCGACCGCGGCGAGGGCGGCGACCGCGGCCCCGCGGGGGCGCCGGGATCGGCGGCGGGAGGGGATCCGGGCTGCGGTGGGCATGGGGGTCACGCTAATAGAATCTCCCGGTACCCCCGCACACAGTCCTTTGGAGACGCATGCCCGACACCCGGCCCGAGCCCGCCGACGCGACCAGCGGGGACGAGAACCCCCAGGCGCCGAACCCGCAGGCGCCGACCCCCACGGAGCAGATCAGCCGGGAGCAGGTGGAGCATCTCGCGGGCCTCGCCCGGATCCGCCTCAGCCCGGAGGAGATCGACACGCTCACGACCGAGCTCGGCCTCATCGTCGAGTCGGTCGCGAAGGTCACCGCGGTCGCGGGACCGGACGTCCCCGCCACGAGCCACCCGATCCCGCTCGTGAACGTCTACCGGCCCGACGTGCCGGGCGAGACGCTGACCACCGCCCAGGCGCTCGCGGGCGCACCCGAGCACGACGGATCCCGCTTCAAGGTGTCCGCGATCCTCGGCGAAGAGCAGTAGGAGCACCATGACCGACGACCTCACGCGCCTCAGCGCCGCCGACCTCGCCGACCGCCTCGCCTCCCGCGACGTCTCGAGCGTCGACGCCGTGCGCGCGCACCTCGACCGCATCGACCACGTCGACGGAGACGTCCACGCGTTCCTCCACGTCTCCGGTGAGCGCGCGCTCGGGCGCGCCGCCGAGATCGACGCGCAGCGCGCCGACGGCGCCGCCCTCGGGCCGCTCGCGGGCGTGCCGATCGCCATCAAGGACGTGCTCTGCACCATCGACATGCCGTCCACCGCGGGCTCGCGCATGCTCGAGGGCTGGACCCCGCCCTACGACGCGACCGTCGTGCAGCGCCTCCGCGCGGCCGGCCTCGTGCCGCTCGGCAAGACCAACATGGACGAGTTCGCGATGGGATCCTCCACCGAGCACTCCGCGTACGGCGCCACGCACAACCCCTGGGACCTCGACCGCATCCCCGGCGGCTCGGGCGGCGGATCCGCGGCCGCGGTCGCCGCGTTCGAGGCGCCCGTCGCGCTCGGCTCCGACACGGGCGGCTCCATCCGGCAGCCCGCCGCCGTCACCGGATCCGTCGGCGTCAAGCCCACCTACGGCGGCGTCAGCCGCTACGGCGCCATCGCGCTCGCCTCCAGCCTCGACCAGGTCGGCCCCGTCTCCCGCACCGTGCTCGACTCGGCGCTCGTGCACGACGTCATCGGCGGGCACGACCCGCGCGACTCCACGTCGCTCACGGACGCGTGGCCGTCGTTCGCCGACGCCGCTCGCGCCGGCCAGCGCGAGGGATCCGTGAAGGGCCTCCGCATCGGCGTCGTGAAGCAGCTCGACGGCGAGGGCTTCCAGGCCGGCGTCACGCAGCGCTTCCGCGAGGCGCTCGACCTGCTCGAGCGGGCCGGCGCCGAGATCGTCGAGGTGAGCGCGCCGAACTTCGAGCACGCCATCGCCGCCTACTACCTGATCCTCCCCGCGGAGGCGTCGAGCAACCTCGCCAAGTTCGACTCGGTGCGCTTCGGCCTCCGCGTGAACCCGCCCGGCGGCGGCACCGTCGAGGACGTCATGGCGGCGACCCGCGAGGCCGGCTTCGGCCCCGAGGTCAAGCGCCGCATCATCCTCGGCACCTACGCGCTGAGCGCCGGCTACTACGACGCCTACTACGGCAGCGCGCAGAAGGTCCGCACGCTCATCCAGCGCGACTTCGACGCCGCGTTCCAGCAGGTCGACGTGCTGGTCACGCCGAGCGCGCCCACGACGGCGTTCAAGCTGGGCGAGAAGCTCGACGACCCGCTCGCCATGTACCTCAACGACCTCACCACGATCCCCGCGAACCTCGCGGGCGTCCCCGGCATCGGACTGCCCATCGGGCTGGCGCCCGAGGACGGGCTGCCCGTCGGGATCCAGTTCATGGCGCCCGCCCGCGAGGACGCGCGCCTCTACACGGTCGGTGCCGCGCTCGAGGGGATCCTCGAGCGGCAGTGGGGCGGGCCGCTGCTCGCCCAGGCGCCCGAGCTCGCGCGCGCCGCGACGCGCACCACGGATGGAGACACGCACTGATGGCCAAGGCAGAGCTGATGGACTACGAGAAGGCCATCGAGATGTTCGAGCCCGTGCTCGGGTTCGAGGTCCACGTGGAGCTCAACACGCGGACGAAGATGTTCTCCGACGCGCCGAACTTCTTCGGCGGCGAGCCCAACACCAACATCACGCCGGTGGACCTGGGTCTCCCGGGCTCGCTGCCGGTCGTGAACGAGCAGGCGGTGAAGCACTCGATCAGCCTGGGCCTCGCGCTCGGCTGCGAGATCGCGCCCAGCTCGCGCTTCGCCCGGAAGAACTACTTCTACCCGGACCTCGCGAAGAACTACCAGATCAGCCAGTTCGACGAGCCCATCGCGTTCCGCGGTTCCGTCGAGGTGGAGATGCCCGACGGCCGCATCGTCACGGTGCCCATCGAGCGCGCGCACATGGAGGAGGACGCCGGGAAGCTCACGCACGTGGGCGGCGCGACGGGCCGGATCCAGGGCGCCGACCACTCGCTGGTCGACTACAACCGCGCCGGCGTGCCGCTCGTCGAGATCGTCACCGACATCATCTACGGCGCGGAAGGCGAGGCCCCCGAGCTCGCGAAGGCGTACGTGTCGACCATCCGCGACATCGTCGTGGCGCTCGGCATCTCCGACGCGAAGATGGAGCGCGGCAACCTCCGCTGCGACGCGAACATCTCGCTGAGCCCGCGCGGATCCGGCAAGCTCGGCACCCGCACGGAGACGAAGAACGTCAACTCGCTCCGCTCGGTCGAGCGTGCCATCCGCTACGAGATCCAGCGCCAGGCGGCCATCCTCGCCGCGGGCGGCACGATCACGCAGGAGACCCGGCACTGGCACGAGGACACCGGCCGCACCTCGGCCGGGCGTCCCAAGAGCGACGCCGACGACTACCGCTACTTCCCGGAGCCCGACCTGCTGCCCGTGCAGCCGAGCGCCGAGCTGATCGAGGAGCTGCGCGCGGCGCTGCCCGAGGCCCCCGCCATCCGCCGCCGCAGGCTCAAGGCCGAGTGGGGCTTCACCGACCTCGAGTTCCAGGACGTCGTGAACTCCGGGCTCCTCACCGAGCTGGTCGACACGGTCGGGGCCGGGGCCGCCCCGCAGGCGGCGCGCAAGTGGTGGACGGGCGAGATCGCCCGCATCGCCAACGCGCGCGGGGTCGACGCCGCGACGCTCATCAGCCCCACGCAGGTCGCGTCCGTCATCGAGCTGGTCGAGGCCGGCACGCTGACGAACCGGCTCGCGCGCGACGTGATCGAGGGCGTCATCGACGGCGAGGGCACGGCGCAGGAGGTCGTGGACGCCCGCGGCCTCGCGGTCGTGTCCGACGACGGCCCGCTCATCGCCGCCATCGACGAGGCGCTCCAGGCGCAGCCCGACGTGCTGGCGAAGATCCGCGACGGCAAGGTGCAGGCCGCCGGTGCGGTCATCGGCGCCGTGATGAAGGCCATGCGCGGCCAGGCGGACGCGGCCCGCGTCCGCGAGCTCGTGCTGGAGCGCGCGCAGCCCTCGTGACCGCGACCCTCGTGGCCCGCGGCCTCGCCGGAGGACACGGGCACCGCACGCTGTTCTCCGGGCTCGACCTCACGGTCGCGCCCGGGGACGTCGTCGGCCTCGTCGGCGCGAACGGCGCAGGGAAGAGCACGCTGCTCCGGCTCCTCGCCGGCGTCGACGCGCCGCAGGACGGCCGCGTGCTGCTGTCGCCCGCCGACGCCTTCATCGGCTGGCTGCCGCAGGAGCACGAGAGGATCCCGGGGGAGACCGTCGCGGGCTACGTCGCCCGCCGCACGGGCTGCGCCGAGGCGTCGGCCGAGCTGGATCGCACCGCGGTCGCGCTCGGCGAGGGGCTGCCCGGCGCCGACGACGCCTACGGCACCGCGCTCGACCGCTGGATGGCGAGCGGAGCGGCCGACCTCGACGAGCGCCTCCCCGTGACCCTCGCGGAGCTCGGCCTCGACCTGGATCCGGAGCTCCCCACCGCCGGCCTCTCCGGCGGGCAGGCGGCCCGCGTCGCCCTCGCCGCGCTCCTTCTCAGCCGCTTCGACATCGTGCTCCTCGACGAGCCCACCAACGACCTCGACCTGGACGGCCTCGCGCGCCTGGAGTCGTTCGTCCGGGGCCTCCGCGGCGGCGTCGTGCTGGTCTCGCACGACCGCGAGTTCCTCGCGCGCTGCGTCACGACCGTGGTCGAGCTCGACCTCGCGCAGGACAGCGTCCGCGTGTACGAGGGCGGCTACGACGCGTTCCTCGAGGAGCGCCAGGTCGCCCGCCGCCACGCGCGCGAGGCGTACGAGCAGTTCGCCGACACCAAGGCCGATCTCGTCTCCCGTGCCCGCACGCAGCGCGAGTGGTCGTCGCAGGGCGTCCGCAACGCGATGCGCAAGTCGCCCGACAACGACAAGATCCGCCGCAAGGCCGCGGCCGAGTCCAGCGAGAAGCAGGGCCAGAAGGTCCGCCAGATGGAGAGCCGCATCGCGCGCCTCGAGGAGGTCGAGGAGCCGCGCAAGGAGTGGGAGCTCGCCTTCACCATCGGGCAGGCGCCGCGATCGAGCGCGGTGGTCGCGACGCTGCGCGCGGCGACCGTCACGCGCGGCGGCTTCACCCTCGGTCCCGTGTCGCTGCAGGTGGACGGGGGCGACCGCATCGGGATCACCGGCCCGAACGGCGCGGGCAAGTCGACGCTGCTCGGGCTGATCCTCGGCCGCATCGCCCCCGACGCGGGCGACGCCTCGCCCGGCCGGAGCGTGCAGGTGGGCGAGATCGACCAGGCCCGCCAGTCGCTGCGCGGCGAGCTGCCCCTCGCCGAGTCGTTCGCCGAGCAGGTGCCGGATCTCTCGCCCGCCGAGGTCCGCACGCTGCTCGCCAAGTTCGGGCTGCGCGCCGACCACGTCACGCGTCCCGTCGACGGCCTCTCGCCCGGCGAGCGCACGCGCGCGGGCCTCGCGCTCCTGCAGGCGCGCGGCGTCAACCTGCTCGTGCTCGACGAGCCGACCAACCACCTCGACCTGCCCGCCATCGAGCAGCTCGAGCAGGCGCTCGACTCCTACGACGGCACGCTGCTGCTCGTCACGCACGACCGCCGCATGCTGGACGCCGTGCGCCTCGACCGGCACTGGCACGTGGACGCGGGCGTCGTCACCGAGTCCTGACGCCCGCCGGGTCGGGCCGAGCCGCTACTGGTAGGTGACGAGGTCAGGCACGGGCGAGACCTCGCGCATCGTCTGCTCGGGCGTGAGCATCGGCTTGTCCTCGTCGATGAAGTTCTTCCAGCCCCACGCCATCCCCGCGGGCGCGTCGGCGTGCAGGGCGCGCCATGTCGCCTGCTTGTCGGGCTGGCCGCCCTGGCCGTCCGCGTGGACGAGCATCGCGAGCTCCGGGTGGTCCATGTCGAGGGATGCGCGTTCGTGGATCATGCTGAGCCGGAACTGGTGCAGCACCAGCATCTTCTGCGGGAGGCCCTTCTCGCGCACGACGCCCGCGAGCCAGTCGGTCGTGGCGTCCACCTCCGCGGCGGTCACGCTCCCGATCTGCTTCAGCGGCACCTGGTCCGCGCCGAGCCGCCACTCGGGGTCGAGCGCGAGGCCCACGCCCGGCTGCGCGAGCACGGACTCGTAGCGCTTCGCCTGCGTGAGGAAGTCGGTGCGGCCGGGCTGGAGGTCGATGACGACGTAGACCCCCGCGTCCCGGGCCGCGTCGATCCACGGCTGCAGCGTCTCGACGGGCACCTCGGAGGAGTAGTCGCCGTCCGGGCCGGCACTGCCCGCGGCGACGGTCGCGATCAGCTCGAACATGGGGATCACGGGCTCGTCCGAGTACGGCTGGTACTCGGCGGCCTGCGCCTTCGCGCGCGCGACGGCGTCCGCGGGCCCCTGCTCGCCCAGCACGCCGAGCGCGCCCGTGCCCGCGGCGCCGTAGAGCGCGACGTAGCGCTTGCCCGGCAGCACGAGCTGGCCGCCGCCCGGCAGCTGGTCGCCCGTGGCGGCCGTGCGGATCCGGCCCTCGAGCGAGGCGTCGTCCGCGTACGCGGCCCCGACCGCGATGGTGCTCGTCGCGCCCGCGTCGTGCAGCGCGGCGATCGCGTCGGCGGAGGCGCGGGGATCCGGGGAGGCCGCGGGCAGGACGGTCACGCCGACGCCGGCCGCGCGCGCCGTCGCGACCGCGGCGAGGGAGGTCGCGGCGTCGGTGGAGAGCGCGTGCGCGCCGGTGAGGGGGGCCGCGGGTGCGGTGGCGGGGAGGGCGTCGTCGCCGGATCCGGTGGGCGGGAGCGCCGAGGATGCGTCGCCGTCGGGCGCGACGAGCCCGGCCACGCGCGAGACGGCCGTGGACGGATCCCGGTCCGTGGCGTCCGCGACGTCGGCTCCCGTGAGGCGCGCGACGTCCGCGGCGCGGTCGGCCCGCACGACGGTGGTCGAGCCGGGCAGCGCGGAGGTGGCGTCGTCCCCGAGGTCGCCGACGGCGAGCACGCCCGATGATCCCAGGCGCGCGATCTCGGACTCCGCGCCCTGGCCCTGGACGAGGAGCGGCGCGCCGAGCGCGACCGCGGCCTCCGCACCGAGCTCCTGCGCCGCGACGTCCCCGGCGGGTGCCAGCACCGTCACGGGCGCCTGGCGGAAGAGGCTCCCGCTCATGGCGACGGACGCGTCCGAGTCGTCGGCCTGGCCCACGACCGTGAGGGGCGCGTCGGGCGCGGCGGTCACCGGTCGGAGGATCGCGGGCTCGTCCTGCTGGGTGGTGCAGGCGCCCAGGCCGACGGCGAGGCCGACGACGGCGAGGAGGGAGACGGAGGTGCGGATGGACCGGAGGACGGGGATCGAGGGCGGCACCCGACCACGCTACGCGACCCTCGGCGGGGGAGGGCGAACACGGCGGGGTCGTCCCGAGGGGTCGTCCCGAGGGGCGGTCGCACGGGCGGTTCGTGGCGGGACATCCCGGAGGCGTCGCCGCCGAGACCCGACGCGAGCCGCCCGGTAACGTGTCGGGGTGACCGCTCTCCTGCCGCCGACCCTCCTGCCGCTGACGATCGCCGGGGTCCGTCCCGCTGCGGCGGCCGAGGATCCGCTCCAGGGCCTCGACGGGCTCGTGGGCGCCGCGGCCCGCGTGATCGAGGCGCTCGGCGAGGCGGGCGTCGGCGCGATGACGTTCGTCGAGACGGTGTTCCCGCCGATCCCGAGCGAGGTGGTGCTGCCGCTCGCGGGCTTCGTCGCGGCGACGGGACGCATGAACCTGGTGCTCGTGATCGTCGCCAGCACGCTCGGGGCGTACCTCGGCGCCCTCCTCCTCTACTGGCTCGGCTGGAGGGCGGGGGAGGATCGGACGATCCGCGTGCTCGCGAAGCTCCCTCTCGTGGAGCGCCACGACTTCGAGGTGGCCGCCGCCTGGTTCCACCGGCACGGCCGCTCGGCGGTGTTCTTCGGCCGTCTCGTGCCCGGCGTCCGCAGCCTGATCTCCCTGCCGGCCGGTGCCGCCGGCATGCCCGTCGGCCAGTTCAGCTTCTACACGATCGCCGGCAGCGGCCTCTGGAACGGCGCCCTCATCGGGCTGGGCGCCGCCCTCGGCAGCCAGTACGAGCTGATCGACGCGTACGCGCACTACCTCGACTACGCGGTGTACGCCGTGCTCGGGATCCTGCTGCTCGCGCTGGTCGGACGCGCCGTGCGCCGCCGCGTCCAGCAGGGCAGGGGCGCGGAGGACCGCTGACGCAGTGCCCCGCGCCGGCGATCCGCACCCGCCTCCCACGGGGCTCACGGGCCCGCCCCGTACGGTGACCGGAGGCTGATGCGGTCGGCGACTCCCGCCGATCCGGCCCCGGCGAGAGGCACGACCATGGGATTCCTGGACAGGCTCCTGGGCCGCGACGAGCAGCCCGACGGACGACGCGTTCGATCCTCGAGCGACACCCCGCGCGAGCGCAGTGCCGACGAGGTCGCCGTGGAGCGCTACCGCTACCTGCTCCGCACCGCACCGCCGGAGAGGATCGAGGAGGTGCACCTCGAGGCGTTCCGGAAGCTCACCCCGGAGCAGCGCGAGATCCTCTTCCGGCAGCTGAGCTCGGACGCCGCCGAGGGCGACGCGCCCGTGGACGACCGCCCCGAGTCGCTCGCCCGCTCCGCCACGCGCTCGGAGATGCGCGCGCCCGGCACGCTCGAGCGGACCCTCGGGCCGCGCGGTGGGCTCGCGGGGGGCGGCGCCGGGATGGGCATGGGCGGCATGATCGCCGGATCCATGCTCGGCACCATCGCCGGCGTCGTGGTCGGCTCGGCCATCGCGCAGGCGCTCATCCCGGACGCGGTCGGCCAGGACCAGGCTGGCGCGGACGGTGCCGACGGCGGTGCCGACGCGGGGGCGACGGATGCGGGCGCCGGCGACTTCGGCAGCGGCGACTTCGGTGCGGGCGACTTCGGCGGCGGCACCGACATGGGCGGCGGGGACTTCGGGGGCGGCGACTTCTTCTAGCGGGTCGCCACGGCCCCGCACAGCCGCGTCGCCGCAGCCCGGGCGGGGGCGGGAGGCCGGGCGCCTAGCCCGCCTCGACGATCCCCTCGCGCACCTTCCGGCGCAGCACCTTGCCGAGGAGCGACGTCGGCAGCTCGTCGAGCACCACGAACCGCCTCGGCACCTTGTAGGCCGCGAGCTCGGCGCGCAGCGACGTCCGCGCGGCCTGCTCGTCGAGCGTCGCGCCCTCCTCCAGCACCACGGCCGCGACGACCTCCTCGTCGCCGCCGTCGCGCGGGATCCCGACCACGGCCGCGTCCCGCACGCCGTCGAGCTCGCGGACGGCGTCCTCGACCTCGCTCGGCGAGACGTTGAACCCGCCGGTGATGATGAGCTCCTTGATCCGGTCGGCGATGCGGACGAAGCCGTCCTCGTCGATGGTCACCACGTCGCCCGTGCGGAACCAGCCGCCCTCGAGCAGCACGGCGGCGGTCTCGTCGGGCCGGCCGTGGTAGCCGCGGAACACCTGAGGTCCGCGCACGAGGAGCTCGCCAGCCTCGCCCGCGGGCCGGTCGACCGTCGGGTCCTCGGGATCCACGACGCGCACCTCCGTGTTCGGCAGCGGCAGCCCGACCGTCCCGGCGCGACGCGTGTCGCCGACCGGGTTGGCCATCAGCACGGGCGAGCACTCCGAGAGGCCGTAGCCCTCGACGAGCCAGCCGCCGGTCTGCTCCTCCCACGGCACGACGACCGACTCGGGCAGCGCCATCGCGCCGGAGATGGAGATCGAGATGCCGGCGAGCGACACGCCCTCCGCCTCGGCGGCCTCGCGCAGCCGCTTGTAGATGGGCGGCACCGCGGGCAGGAACGTCGGCGGATGGCGCCGGATCGCCTGGAGCACGAGATCGGGCTCGAAGCGGGGAAAGAGCACAAGGCGGGACCCCATGCTCATCGCGAAGGTGAGGCAGAGGGTCAGCCCGTACGCGTGGAACATGGGCAGCACGGCGTACACGACGCTCGTGCCGCGCGACACCGTGGGGACCCACGCGCGGGACTGGGCGGCGTTCGCGCTGAGGTTGAGGTGCGTGAGCTCGGCGCCCTTCGGCGCGCCCGTCGTGCCGCTCGTGTACTGGATCACCGCGAGGTCGGACGCCGCCGGGCGCGGGTGGTCGACGGGCAGGGGCGCGGCGGCGGAGATCCGCTCCCAGGTGATCGTGCCGGTGACCTTCGCAGCGATCGCGGCGCGGGCCGCGCGGGCCTTCGGGACGGGGAGGCGGAGGAGCAGCCGGGTGCGCGTCGGCATGGCCCGCGTGACGTCGACCGAGACGATCCGCTCCGGCCGCGCACCGTCGGGCAGCGCCTGGATGGTCGCGACCGACTTGTCCCACGCGATGACGGTGCGCGCGCCGTGGTCCTCGAACTGGTGCTGCAGCTCGCGCGGCGTGTAGAGCGGGTTGTGCTCGACGACAACAGCGCCCAGTCGCAGCACCGCGTAGAACGCGACGACGTGCTGCGGGCAGTTCGGCAGCACGATCGCGACGGGGTCGCCCGCGCGCACGCCCGCGTCGGCGAGCCCCTGGGCGGCGCGCGCGATCTGCTCGCCGAGGTCGCGGTAGCTCGTCTCCGCCCCGAGGAAGTCGAGCGCGGTGCCGCCGGGGAAGCGCAGCACGGACTGGTCGACGATGTCGACGAGCGATCCCTGCGGCAGATCGATCTCGTGCGGGACGTCGGGCGCGTAGCTGGCCAGCCAGGGCCGGTCGGTGGGGGTGGTCACCCCTCCCACCCTAGGCCGCGGGCGCGTCGTCGCCGGTGACGCGGAGGCGACCGTGCGGGGATGCGACCGTGCGGGGATGCGGGCGGCGCGGCACCCGCGGTCGTCGTGGCGTTCAGCCTCGGCCGGCGTGCCGCCCCTCGGCGAGGTACGCGAGCCGGCGCAGCGTCTCCACGTTGCGCGCGTGCAGCAGCAGGTCCATCACGGGCGCCGGCACGAGGCGACCCGGCCCGCGGACGGCCTCCTCGGTCATCCGCACCTCGCAGCCGTCGGGCAGCGTCCGCACCTCCAGCGTCACGCGCGCCTCGCCGAGCGGCCAGCCCTTCGGCTGCATGACCATGCGGCGCGGCGCATCCCACTCGAGCACCGTCGTGGCGTCGTCGATGAGCACGGGCCAGGAGCCGAACGAGTGGTGCAGCTGCGCGCCGACCGCCGGCCAGGCGTCGTCGACCGCCCGCATGCGGGAGGCCCCGACGACCCACGCGGGGAACAGCCAGCCGTCGGCCACCACCTCGGCGACGTCGGCGGGCGAGCACTGCATGCGGCGGCGGGTGACGGACATGGGTCCAGTCTGGTGGGCGCGTCCAGGCTCGCGTAATCGGTCGGTGGGCCTCGACGCCCGTGTGCCGCCCTGCTACAGGGAGAGGTCGGGGCCCCGGTCGATCCCGAACTCGTGCCGCAGCGCGCTCCGGGCGGCCTGGTACCCGGCCATGCCGTGCACGCCGGGCCCGGGCGTCGCCGAGCTCGAGGCCAGGTAGACGCCCGCGGCCGGGGTGCGCCACGGATCCGGCGACAGCACCGGACGCGCCAGCAGCTGCCACACGCTCGCGGCGCCCGCGGCGATGTCGCCGCCGATGTAGTTGGGGTCGTGCTCCTCCATGCCGACGGCGTCGATGCTGGAGGAGGCGAGGATCAGGTCGCGGAAGCCCGGCGCGAAGCGCTCGATCTGCCGCGTGATCGCCTCGGTCTGGTCGACCGTGGATCCCGCGGGCACGTGCGTGTAGGCCCACAGCACGTGCTTCCCGGCGGGTGCGCGGCCAGGATCGTCGATCGAGGGCTGGGCGACGAGCACGTACGGGTCGTCGCTGTGGCGGCCGGCGGCGACATCCCTCTCGGCGCGCTGGATCTCGGCCCGCGTGCCGCCGACGTGCAGCGTGCCCGCCTTCCGCAGCTCGGGATCCGTCCACGGCACCGGCCCGGAGAGCGCGAAGTCGACCTTGGAGGCCGCGTTGCCGTAGCGGAAGCGGCGGAGGGCGCGGAGGTAGCGCGCGGGCAGGCGGTCGCTCGCGATGCGCGAGAGGGCCCGGGCGCTGGTGTCGAACAGCACCACGCGGGCGGCGGGCAGCTCGCGGAGCCGGCGGACCTCGGAGCCCGTCACGACCTCCCCGCCGTGCGCGCGCAGGTCCTCGACCATCGCGTCGACGATGGACTGGCTGCCGCCGATCGGCACCGGCCAGCCGCGCGCGTGGGCGTAGGCGCCGAGGGAGAGCGCGGCGGCGGCCGTCGAGACGCTCGGCATGGTCTGGATCGCGTGGGCCGCGACCCCGGTGAACATCGCGGGCGCGACGTCGCCGCGGAACCGCGCGTTCCATGCGGGCGAGCCCTGCTCGAGGGCGCGGAGGCCGAGGCGGATCGCGGTCGGCGGGTGGCGCGGCACCTGCAGGAGCGGACCGTTGGTGAACTGCGCGACCCGGTCGGCGGATGCGGCGAGCGGCCCCATCAGCTGCCGCCACGCCCGGCCGTCGACGCCGAGCGCGTCGGCCGTGCGGTCGATGTCGCGGTAGGCGATGCCCGAGACGCCGCCGTCGAGCGGGTGCCCGTAGGAGATCTCCGGCACGACGAGGTCGATGCGCCGGTCGAGCTGGAACGCCCGGAAGAACCCCGACGCGAGCGCCATCGGGTGCACAGCCGAGCAGATGTCGTGGTGGAAGCCGGGGAGCGTGAGCTCGGCGGTCCGGCTGCCGCCGCCGATCGTGTCGGCCCGCTCGTGCACCTCGACCCGGAGGCCCGCGCGCGCCATCGTCACGGCCGCGGCCAGCCCGTTCGGTCCGGATCCGACCACGATCGCGTCGATGTCACCCATGCGTCGAGGCTATCGGCGACGCAGCGCGGCGGTGCCGGCGATGACGCCGGAGAGGAGGGCACCCGCGCCGATCGCGACGGTCTTCGCGCGGTTGCGGATGATCCACACCTGCGGGCTCATCATGCGCGCGCGGTCGCTGAAGATGCCGCGTGCGCCATGGTCGCCCGCGGTCGGCGTGTAGAGGTTGGTCGTCAGCATGGGCTGCGTCTTGTCCTCCGCCTGCTGGCCGCTGTAGCCGGTCTTGGCGAGGTAGCCGTCGAGCCAGTTCGCGACGAAGCGGTTCCCGAGCACGGTCATCACGGTCGGCTCGCCGACCCAGTTGCGGCGCTTCGGCTTCTCCGCGACGGCGGCGATCGCCTGCGCGCCCACCTCGGGCTCGAAGATCGGCGGCACGGGCTGCGGGTGGTGCGGCAGCTGCGACTTGACCCAGTTGAACTGGATCGTGTTGAGCGCCGGCATGTCGACCGTGGAGATCCTGACGGCGCTCCCGTTGTGGATCAGCTCGGTCGTCACCGACTCGGTGAAGCCCTGCACGGCGTGCTTGGCGGCGCAGTACGCGGCCTGCAGCGGGATCCCGCGGTGGGCGAGGGCGGAGCCCACCTGGATCACGTGCCCCCGGTCGCGCGGCACCATGCGGCTGAGCGCGGCGCGCGTGCCGTTGACGAAGCCGAAGTAGTTGACGGCCGTGGCGCGCTCGAAGTCGGCCGGATCCGTGGTGAGGAACTCGCCGAAGACGCCGACCATGGCGTCGTTGACCCACAGGTCGATGGGGCCGAGCTCGTCCTCGACGCGGTCGGCGGCGGCCTCGACGGCCAGGCGGTCTGCGACGTCCGTGGAGATGCCGAGGCCTCGGCGGCCGCGCGCCTCGATGTCGGCGACGGCGCCCGCGAGGCCGTCCTCGCCGCGCGCGAGGACGGCGACGTCCCAGCCCCGGTCCGCGAGCTCCCTCACGGTCGCGCGGCCCAGTCCGGCCGATCCTCCGGTGACGACGGCGATGCCTCGAGTCATGTGGCTCCTTCGATGGTTGGTGCACGAAACGTGCTCTTCCACCGTAGGACGGTCGCCGCCCGCCGACCCGGCCAGGGCCCCGTCCTGCCAGGCGGCGGTCAGCCTTCGCGCTGCAGCTCCTCGCGCACCTGGCGGCGGAGCACCTTGCCGATGAGCGACGTGGGCAGCGCGTCCACCTGGATCACGCGACGGGGGACCTTGTAGGCGGTGAGGTGGGCGCGGCAGTAGGCGCGGATGGCGGCCTCGTCGAGCGTGGCAGCCGGATCCAGCACGACCGCGGCCGTGACGTCCTCGCCGCCGTCAGCCGAGGGCAGCCCGACGACGGCGACGCCCTGCACGCCCGGCGCGCCGCGCACGACGTCCTCGACCTCGCTGGGGGAGACGTTGAAGCCGCCCGTGATGATGAGCTCCTTCATCCGGTCGACGATGGTCGTGAAGCCGTCGGCGTCGACGCGCACGATGTCGCCCGTGCGGAACCAGCCGTCGTCGAGGAGCGCAGCACGCGTCTCGTCGGGGCGGCGCCAGTAGCCCTGGAACACCTGGGGCCCGCGGATGAGCAGCTCGCCCTCCTCGCCGGGTGCGCGGTCGACGGCCGGGTCCTCGGGGTCCACGACGCGCACCTCGGTGCTCGGGAACGGGACGCCCACCGTGCCGGGTCGGCGCGACGGGCCGATGGGGTTGCCGAGCGCGACGGGCGACGTCTCCGTGAGGCCGTAGCCCTCCACGAGGTAGCCGCCGGTGAGGCCCTCCCACAGCTCGACCGTGGAGACCGGCAGGTTCATGGCGCCGGAGATCGCGAACCGGACGCCCCTGAGGTCCACCTCCTTCTCCTTCGCGGCGCGGGCCAGGCGCTCGTAGATGGGCGGCACGGCGGGCAGGAACGTCGGCGGGTGCTTCCGGGCGGCGGCGAGCACGAGGTCCACGTCGAACTTCGGGAAGAGCACGAGCCGGGCGCCGATCGCCATGGCGAAGGTGAGGCAGAGCGTGAGGCCGTAGGCGTGGAACATCGGCAGCACGCCGTAGACGGTCTCGCCGCCGTCCGCGAGGCCGGGCACCCAGGCGCGGCCCTGCATGGCGTTGGCGTGCAGGTTCCTGTGCGTGAGGATCGCGCCCTTGGGGCTCGCCGTCGTGCCGCTCGTGTACTGGAGGATCGCGACGTCGTCGAGCTCGGGCTTCGGACGTGATGCGGCGATGCGGCGGTGGTCGACCAGCGACTCCCACGTGACCGTGTCCTTCACGGGCGCGGTGATCGCGGCGCGGGCGCGACGCGCGGCGGGGACGGGGAGACGCAGCTTGAGTCGCGTCGCGAGCGGCATCGCGGCGGGCAGGTCGACCGAGATGATCGTGTCGACGGGCACGTCCCGCGGCATGTCCTGGATGGTGCCGACGACCGTGTTCCAGGCGATGGCGACGCGCGCCCCGTGGTCCTCGAACTGGTGGCGGAGCTCGCGCGGCGTGTAGAGCGGGTTGTGCTCGACGACTATCGCGCCGAGCCGGAGCACCGCGTAGAAGGCGACGATGTGCTGCGGGCAGTTCGGCAGCACGAGCGCGACGCGGTCGCCCTTCCGGACGCCGAGGCGGCGCAGGCCCTCGGCGGCGCGGGAGATCTGGTCGCCCATCTCGCGGTAGGTGGTCTCGCGCCCGAAGAACTCGAGGGCGACGGCCTTCGCGTGCCGCTGGATGGAGCGCTCGACCATGTCGACCAGGGATCCGATGACCGGCGGGATGTCCGCCGACACCCCGTCCGCGTAGCTGCGTACCCAGGGGCGGTCGGCGTCGATGCTCATGTCCCCACCATAGGGAATGCGCCCGGGCGGAACCCGGGCGCATCGGCCGTGCATCGGTCGGGGCTACGCGGGGTAGACGACCCCGGTCAGCTGCTCCGACGCGTCCCACAGGCGACGGGCGAGCTCGGGGTCCTTCGACCACGGGCTCGACGCGGCCAGGTGCGGCATGCCGTTCATCCCGCCGGGGCCCGCGGGGCCGTAGTAGTCGCCGGGGTGGACGCCGAGGCCCGTGGCGGCCTGGATCTGCGGGAGGGCGCCCACGCGCACGTCCTGGCCCATGGCGGCCGGCCCGAACTTGGCGGCCAGGTCGCTCATCGCGCCTTGGGGCCCGGATCCCGGGCCGTTCTTGGCGAGGTTCGTGGACGTGACGCCGGGGTGGGCGGCGACGGCCGTGAGGCCCCAGCCGCGCTCCTCGGAGAGCGCCTGCAGGCGCCGCATGAACAGCAGGTTCGCGAGCTTGGCCTGGCCGTACGCCGCCCAGGCGCTGTACCGGCGCTCGGACTGGAGGTCGCCGAACGCGATGCGGCCCATCCAGTGCGCGAGGCTCGAGACGACGACCACGCGCGGAGCGTCAGCGGCCTGCAGCGCGGGCAGGAGCAGGCCGGTCAGCGCGAAGTGCCCGAGGTGGTTCGTGCCGAGCTGGATCTCGAACCCGTCCGCGGTCTCGCGACGGTCAGGCGGGGCCATGACGCCGGCGTTGTCGACGAGGATGTCGATCGGTCCGCGCTCGATCTCGCGGTCGGCGAAGGCGCGCACGGACGCGAGGTCCGCGAGGTCGAGGGACCCGACCTCCACGTGGACGCCGGGGTGGCGGTCGCGGATGGATCCGGCCGCGTCCTCGCCGCGCTCGGGATCGCGGGAGGTGAGGACGACGGAGGCGCCGGCGGCGGCGAGCCGGCGCGCGGTCTCGAGGCCGAGGCCGCTGTTGCCGCCGGTGACGACGGCGCGCTTCCCGTCGAGCGGGCTGATGATGATGTCGGTGGGACGGGGCACGCGGACTCCTCTTGCGGGTGGGATCCCCACGCTAGCGAGGTCGGCCGGGCGTCGCCCGTGGGGTGGTGCCCGGCCGCGCGCCGACAGGCCGTCGGGGGCCGCCGATGGGAGGATCGGGGCATGTGGATGAGACGCGGCCGGGACGGATCCGAGGGCGAGCGGGGGAGCGACGCGACGCACGCGATCGGGGTCGGCGCCGTGGTCGTGATCCTCGACGGCGCCGCCGCCACGGGCGACCCCGCGCTCGACGGCGAGCCCGTCGGCCTCGTGGTCGCCTCCGCCTCCGACGGCCTCCGCAGCGTCAGCCCCGTGCCGACCGCACGCGGCCGCGCCTGGGTCGTGGAGCTCGGTTCGGACGATGACGGCGCGGCCGGTCGACGGGTCGTGGTGCCGCAGAGCGCGCTGCGCCTGGTCGACGACGCGGATGAGACGGTCCCCGCGCTGCCCGCCGACGACCTCCCGCCGCGCGCGTGACCGGCACGGCGACCGGGCACGACGCAGGCGTCGCGGGGATCGTGGATCCCGTCGACCTCGCCGCCGAGCTGATCCGCATCGACTCGACCAACCCCGACCTCGTGCCGGGCGCCGCGGGCGAGACCGCCGTCGCCGCGCACGTCGCCGCGTGGCTCCGCGCCCGCGGCTTCGACGTCCGCGTCCTCGAGGGGACGCCGGGTCGGCCGACCGTCCTCGCCACCGCGCACGGCACGGGCGGCGGCCGCACGATCCTCCTCGACGGGCACCTCGACACCGTGCCGCCCGGCGACCCCGAGCGCGGCGGGCTGCTCCCGCGGATCGAGGACGCCCGCCTCCTCGGCCGCGGCGCGTTCGACATGAAGGCGGGCCTCGCCGCGATGATGGTCGCCGCCGACCGCGCCCGGCGGATCGGGACGCGCGGCGACGTCGTGCTCGCGCTCGTCGCCGACGAGGAGTTCGCCAGCGTCGGCACCGAGGAGGCGCTCCGTGCTCTCGCCGCCGACGGCACGCGCATCGACGGCGCCGTGATCTCCGAGCCCAGCCAGTCCGAGGCGATCGTCGCCCACCGCGGCTTCGGCTGGTACGAGATCCGCCTGCGCGGGCGCGCAGCGCACGGATCGATGCCGGAGCAGGGCGTCGACGCGATCGCGCACGCGGGGCTCGTGCTCCGCGAGCTCGACGCGCTGGCCGAGCGCCTCTCCGCGGGGCCCCGCCACCCGCTGCTCGGGACGGGCGCGGTGCGCGTGTCCCGGATCCACGGCGGCTCGGACGCGGCGACGGTCGCCGACTCCTGCGTGCTCACGATCGAGCGCCGCTTCCTCCCCGGCCAGTCGACGGCCGACGTCGAGGCCGAGCTGCGCACGGCGCTCGACTCGGTCGCCGCCCGGACACCCGGGATCGACGTCGAGCTCGAGGTGCTCGTCGCCCGCGCGGCGTTCGAGGCCGACGTCGACGGGCCGCTCGCGCGCGCCGTGCTCGACAGCGGTGCGCGCGTCACCGGATCGCCCGTCCCGCACCGCGGCGAGCCGTTCTGGACCGACGCCGGCCTCGTGCACGAGGCCGGGATCCCGTGCATCCTCCTGGGCGTCACCGGCGGCGGCGCGCACGCGGACGAGGAGTGGGCCGAGGTCGACTCGATCCGGCGGCTGGCCGACGTGCTCGAGGGCGCGATCCTCGACTTCTGCGGGAGCGCGGGCGGGAGCGCGGGCGCGGCGCCTAGCGGGCTGATCGCCTAGTCGCGCGTCGCCGACCGGTGCAGCTCCACGTCGAGCCGCCCGGCATCCGCCGTCGCGGTCATCCACGTGAAGTCGGGCTGGCGACGCCGGTCGGTGGGGGAGCCGGGATTGAGGAGCCGGAGGCCCGCGGGCGTCACGGTGTCCCACGGGATGTGGCTGTGGCCGAAGACGAGCACGTCGGTCTCGGGGTGGGCCGCGTCCATGCGCCGCTCACGGCCCGTGGAGGCGCCCGTCTCGTGCGTGACGGCGAAGCGGATCCCCTCGATCACCGCGCGCGCCGTCTCCGGCAGCCGAGCGCGCAGCCCCGCCGGGTCGTTGTTCCCCCAGCACGCGAGCAGCCGCGCGGAGCGCGCCTCGAGCGCGTCGAGGGCGGGCTCGTCGACCCAGTCGCCCGCGTGGATGACCACGTCGGCGGAGTCGATCGCCCGCCAGAGCGCCTGCGGCAGGTCCGCGGCGCGCTTCGGGAGGTGGGTGTCGCTGAGGATCACGAGCGATGCGGTCACCCGCTCCACGCTACGCGGCCCGACCGGCGCGGCATGATGGACGGACACGCACCCATCGCCCCTCGAGGAGGCGCCCATGACCGGCATCACCCGCGGCTTCGTCGGCCGCCCGCGGAAGGGCCCGGCCGACCGCCTCCCGCCCGGCCAGTACGACACCCAGGGCGGCTGGCCCGTCCTCACCGCCGAGGCCGTCCCGAACCTGCCGGAGTCGCGCTGGTCGATCGCCGTCGACGGCCTCGTCGAGCGCCCCACCACCTGGGACTGGGACGAGGCGCACGCGCTGCCGCGGTCCGAGTACGCGGGCGACATCCACTGCGTGACCACGTGGACCCGGCTCGACACGCGCTTCGCGGGCGTCAGCGTCGACACCCTGCTCGACGCCGCGGGCCCGCTCCCGGAGGCGCGCTTCGTGCTGGCGACCTCGCACTCCGGCTACACCACCAACCTCCCGCTGGAGGACCTCCGCGGCGGGCGGGCGTGGATCGCGTGGGAGGCCGACGGCCGCCCGCTCACGCCCGACCACGGCGGACCCGCGCGGCTCCTCGTGCCGCACCTCTACTTCTGGAAGAGCGCCAAGTGGATCGCCCGCCTCACGCTCCTCGACCGCGACCAGCAGGGCTTCTGGGAGCGCAACGGGTACCACGATCGCGGCGACCCGTGGCGCGAGCAGCGCTACCAGGGCGACCGCTGAACGCCGCGGCACCGGCGTCCGGGTCCGCAGCCGGACCCGCCCGCGTGCCCGCCGTCCCGGCCTCGGTCCGCGGCGAGTGGCGGACGGCGACCATCACCGCGCTCGAGCACCCGACGCACACGACCGTCCTGCTGCGGTTCGACGTGCCCGACCGGATCCCGCACCTGCCCGGCCAGCACTGCGTCGTGCGGCTGCGCGCGGAGGACGGGTACACCGCGCAGCGCTCGTACTCGATCCTCTCCGCCCCGCACGAGGAGGGCGTCGAGCTGCTGATGGAGCGCTACGAGGACGGCGAGGTGAGCGGCTTCTTCGCCGACGTCGCCCGGGTCGGCGACGAGATCGAGATGCGACTGCCCATCGGCGGCTTCTTCGTCTGGGACGGCGCGACCCCGGCCGTCGCGCTCGGCGGCGGCACCGGCGCGGTCCCGCTCGTGGCCATGGTCCGCCACGCGCGGCACCTCGGCGTCCCGAACCTCGTCCGCGTGGGCGTCTCGGCGCGCACCGCGGCCGACGTCCCGTGCCGCGCGGAGCTCGAGGATGCGGGCGCCCTCATCGTCACGACCCGGGAGCGGCGTGGCGCGCGCGGGTTCGGCCGTCTCCGCTCCGACGAGGTCGCGGGGCTCGTCGACGGCGCGCAGGTGGCCTTCGTGTGCGGATCCACCGCCTTCGCGGGCGGGGCGACGCGCCTGCTGCTCGACGCCGGGGTCGGCCGCGACGCGATCCGCATGGAGCAGTTCGGCCCCTCGGGGGAGTGACGGCGGCGTCCCGCCGGGCCACACTGGGGCGGACGGCGACGGAGCCGCGGGGAGCGGGTGCGACATGGAGCGATCGGTCGTGCTGCTGCGCGGGATCAACGTCGGGCGTGCCAAGCAGGTGTCCATGGCGCAGCTGACCGCGGCGCTCGATGCCCTCGGCTACCTGCGCGTCCGCACCCACCTGCGGAGCGGGAACGCGGTCGTCGACCACGAGCGGGCGGTCGGCCGGGGCGCCGC
Organism: Clavibacter californiensis; assembly: GCF_021952865.1. Taxonomy (NCBI): domain Bacteria; kingdom Bacillati; phylum Actinomycetota; class Actinomycetes; order Micrococcales; family Microbacteriaceae; genus Clavibacter; species Clavibacter californiensis. Next base: position 1,953,071 of record NZ_CP040792.1, read on the forward strand.
GGTGGCGATCGAGGACGCCGTGCGGCTCGCGACGGGCGTGACCGCGGACGTCCACCTCGTGTCCGCCGCCGACTTCCGGCGCATCGCGGCCGGCATCCCGTTCGGCCCGGTCGCCGACGACGCGTCCCGCCTCCTCGTCTCGTTCCTCGACCGGCCGCTGGACCCGCTGCCCGCGCCGCCGCCCGCCGCCGACATCGCGCCCGACCTGGTCGAGGTCGGCCACGACGCCGTGTACTCCTGGCACCCCGACGGCGTCTCGGCGTCGCGCGTGCCCCCGGCGTTCTGGCGCGGGCTCGGGGCGTCCGTCACCGCGAGGAACGCCCGCACCGTCGCCGCGCTCGTGGCGCTGCTCGACGCGTGACGCCCGCGTCCGGCACGCGTCCCCAGTACGGGGGTGTTGCTCGGGCACCCGAGGGTATCCGGCCTGCATCGGGCGCGCCGCGGCCTCCTCACGGCGCGGGCAGGGGGATAGGTTCGATCACGTGAGCAGATTCTCGGAGCGCTGGAAGTCCCACATCCTGGAGACGTTCTCCGCGGACTCCGAGGGGCGACCCCAGTGGATCCAGGACCTGGAGGACGGCGACGACGCCGGCTGGTTCGGGCCCGGCTCCGCGGTCTGGGCGGTGCACGGCGGGATGCCGACGCTCGTCGCGGGGATCCGCGCCCTCCTCATGCAGACGCTGCACCCGGGCGCCATGGCCGGCGTCCACGACTGGTCGCGCTACCGCGAGGATCCCCTGGGCCGGCTCGCCGGCACCGTGCGCTGGGTCATCACCACCTCGTTCGGCGACCGGGACACCGCCGTCGACGTCAGCCGGCGCGTCCGCGGCTACCACCGCAAGGTGCAGGGCACCTACGTCGACGGCCGCGGCGTCGAGCGCCCCTACAGCGCGAACGACCCCGACCTGCTCGCCTGGGTGCACATGGTCTTCACCGACGCGTTCCTCAGCACCCACCTGCAGTGGGGGCCGCCGATCCCGGGCGGGCCCGACCGGTACGTGGCCGAGTGGGCGAAGGCGGGCGAGCTCATGGGCGTCGAGGCGCCGCCGCGCTCGCACTCCGAGCTGCGCGCGCAGATCGACGCGTTCCACGACCAGGGCCTCCTCCGCGCCGACGAGCGCACCCGCGAGACGATCTCGTTCCTCCGTGAGCCCCCGCTTCGTGCCTCCATGCTGCCGGCCTACCGCGTGCTGTTCGCGGGCGCCGTCGCCTCGCTCGAGCCGCGGTACCGCGAGCTCCTCGGGCTCGACAAGGCCTCGTTCGGCCCCTTCCCTCTCCCGGCGCTCGCGTCGACCCGGGTGATGCTCGGCGTCGCCGGGCGCGTGATGGGCGAGCAGTCCACGAGCCATGAGGCGGCGCTCAAGCGCATCGCGCGGCTTGAGGGGAGGACGGCGTCGTCCGCGGAGCCCCGCCACGGGCACGGCGACGATGTCGGGCACCGCGCGCAGCCCGCGGCCTGATCCCGCAGGCCCGCTGGCCGGAACGCGTCGTCGCTCGGGGCGCTCGGCCGATGTCGGCGGCCCGGGCTAGCGTGGGAACGACATGAGCAGGCAGGACGGATCGACGAGGCGCACGTCCGACGCGAGCGCGGACGACTCCGAGGCCACCATCCTGCACATCGACATGGACGCCTTCTTCGCCGCCGTCGAGCTGCTCGAGCGGCCGGAGCTGCGCGGCACCCCGGTCATCGTCGGCGGGTCGTCGGGCCGCGGCGTGGTCACGAGCGCCACCTACGAGGCGCGCCGCTTCGGCGTCCGCTCGGCCATGCCCATGGCGCAGGCGCTCCGCCTCTGCCCGCAGGCCACCGTCATCGGCGGGCACATGGAGAAGTACGCGCACTGGTCCCGGGTCGTCATGGGCATCTTCCGCGACGTCACGCCGCTCGTGGAGCCGCTCAGCATCGACGAGGCGTTCCTCGACGTGGCGGGCGCGCGGGGGCTGTTCGGCCCGCCCGCCGAGATCGGCGCGATGATCCGACGCCGCGTCCACGCCGAGACCGGCCTCACCTGCTCGGTCGGCGCGGCCTCGACCAAGTTCGTCGCCAAGCTGGCGAGCACGCGCTGCAAGCCCGACGGCCTGCTCGTCATCCCCGCCGCCGAGACCCTCCCGTTCCTGCACTCCCTGCCGGTCGGCGCGCTCTGGGGCGTGGGGAAGACGACCGAGGAGTCGCTCCTCCGGCGCGGCCTCCGCACGGTGGCCGACATCGCGGACACCCCGCTGCCCACGCTGCAGTCCATGCTCGGCGAGTCCGCGGGCGCCCGGCTGCACGACCTCTCCTGGGGGCGCGACCCCCGGCGCGTCAGCACGCACCGCGAGGAGAAGAGCATGGGGCACGAGAACACGTTCCACGACGACGTGACGGATCCCGAGATCGTCCGCCGCGAGCTCCTCGGCCAGGCGACGCGCGTGGCCGAGCGGCTGCGGCGCGCGGGCCTCACGGCGCGCACCGTGTCGCTCAAGCTCCGCTACTCCGACTTCCGCACCATCACGCGATCCCGCACGCTGTCGGAGCCCACCGACGTCGCGCGCCGCATCTACGACGAGATCCGCGACGTGTACGAGCAGGTCGCCCGACCCGGCGACCGGATCCGGCTCGTCGGCGTGCGCGCGGAGCAGCTCGACGACGCGGACAACCGCGCCGTCGCCCTCTGGGACGCGGACGAGGGCTGGCGCGAGGCCGAGCGCACGGTCGACCAGGCGGCCGCGCGGTTCGGCCGGGGCGCCATCGGCCCGGCGTCGCTCCTGCGGAAGCCCGGGGCGAAGCGGGCGACCGTGTCGGATCCGCGCACGGAGGCCGCCGCGCGCGGTACCCTCCCCCGACACCCGCCCGACTGACGAGGACCACCATGACCGATCCCGCCGCGCCCGCATCCGACGACCACAGCAGCGAGGCCGAGGGAGCGGCTCCCATCCCGCCGTCGCCCACGTCGCCGAACCCTCCGGCCGCCGACGCACCGGCCACGACCCCGCCGGCTCCGACCCCGCCAGCCCCGACCCCGCCGCACGCGACGCATCCCGCCGCCGCCCCGTACGGGCTCGCGCCCGCGCCGGTGCCGCCCTCCCCGGCGGCGGTCGCCTGGGGCCAGCCGGTATACGCGGCCGCGCCGCCCAAGGGCCTCAGCCTCACGTCGATGATCCTCGGCCTCGTCTCGGTCTTCTTCTTCTGGACGTTCCTCTGCCCGCTCGTCGGGCTCGTGTTCGGCATCATCGGGATCAGGAACGAGCCGGCCGGCCGCGGCTTCGCCATCACGGGCCTCATCCTCAACGGCCTGCTCCTGCTCATCCCCGTCGCGTTCGTGCTCTCGATCGTCATCGCGGGCGGCACGCTCTTCGGCATCGCGGCCACCACCCCGCGCTGACCAGCCAAGGCGCGGCCCCGGACCCGTTCGCGGGGCGGCGCCGGACGGCTAGGGCCGGCCCATGCCGCGGTAGCGCCACCCGGCGGCGCGCCACGCGACGGGATCCAGGCAGTTGCGGCCGTCGACGATGACGGGCGTCGTCACGATGGCCTTGAGCTCCGCGGGGTCGATGGCCCGGTACTGCTTCCACTCAGTGAGCACCATGACGGCGTCCGCGTCGCGCGCCGCCTCCTGCCAGGTGTCCACATAGGTGAGCTCCGGGAACCGGCGGCGCGAGTTCTCGTTGGCGTACGGATCCGTCGCGAGCACGCGCGCGCCCTGCAGCTGCAGCTGCGCGGAGATGCTGAGCGCGGGGGAGTCGCGCACGTCGTCCGACTCGGGCTTGAAGGCGAGGCCCAGCACGGCGATGTTGCGGCCGAGCAGGGATCCGCCGCACACCTCGCGCGCCACGTCGACCGCGCGCACCCGACGGCGCATGTTGATGGAGTCGACCTCGCGGAGGAACGTGAGCGCCTGGTCGGCGCCGAGCTCGCCCGCGCGCGCCATGAAGGCGCGGATGTCCTTGGGGAGGCAGCCGCCGCCGAAGCCGATGCCGGCGTTGAGGAATCGACGGCCGATGCGGTCGTCGTACCCGATGGCGTCCGCCAGCTGCGTGACGTCGGCGCCGGTGGCCTCGCACACCTCCGCCATCGCGTTGATGAAGGAGATCTTGGTGGCGAGGAACGCGTTGGCGGAGACCTTCACGAGCTCAGCGGTCTCGTAGTCGGTCGTGACCCGCGCCGTGCCGGTCGAGAGCGCTGCGGCGTAGACCTCGTCGAGCGCGGTGCGCGCGGCCTCGCCGGCGTCGCCCGATGGCAGGCCGTAGACGAAGCGGTCGGGCGTGAGCGTGTCCTCGACCGCGAAGCCCTCGCGCAGGAACTCCGGGTTCCACATGAGGATCGCGCCGGGGACTCGTGGCTCGATGCGCTCTGCCAGCCGCCGCGCGGTGCCGACGGGCACGGTGGACTTGCCCGCGACCACGTCGCCGGGCGCGAGGTGGGGGATCAGCGCGTCGACAGCGGCGTCGACGTAGGTCATGTCGGCGGCGTTCTCGCCGCGCTTCTGGGGCGTGCCGACGGCGATGAAGTGCACGCGGGATCCCGCGGCCTCTGCCGTGTCGGTGGTGAAGCGGAGACGGCCGGTGGCGAGCTGCTCGGTGAGGAGCTGCGGCAGGCCCGGCTCGAAGAACGGGGCGACGCCGGTCTGCAGGGACGCGATCTTCGCAGCGTCCACGTCGATGGCGACGACGTCATGCCCGAGGCGGCTCATGCATGCCGCATGGACGGTGCCGAGGTAGCCGCAGCCGATGACGGAGATGCGCACAGGGGAGTCCTTCGCGTCGTGGGGAGGGAAGCCGATGCGCGCCGTGCGACGGTGTAGCGGGTCGCCGGGCGGCGGCGTGCGCACCGTATCACGGGCATGTGACGTGCCAGGGGCGGGGTCGGACGCTCGCTCGCGCGACGCCTGCGACCCCTCGCCGGCCGCCGCTGGGTCAGGCCAGCAGGGCCTCCGCGGAGTCCGCCACCGGGCCGAGGATCGCGGCCGACCGAGCGGGCAGGACCACCTCGTCGTCGGCCAGGGCGACGCCCGACGCGGTCGCGAGCAGCAGCGCGGGACGCTCGCCCACGACGGGCACCCGCCGCTCCTCGTCGGACAGGTTGACCACGATGGACAGCTCGCCACGGTCCATCACGAGCAGACGCGCCTCCTCGTGCACCTCGACCTCGACCTCGGCGAACCGGGGATCGGTGAGGTCGGGGTGGGCGCGGCGGAGGCGGATCAGCTCGGAGTAGAGCGCGAACAGGCGCGCGTGCTGCGAGCCGGCGGCCTCGGCGCCGTAGAGCTCCGACCAGTCGAGCTTGGAGTCCTGGAACGTGGAGAGGTCCTGCGGGTTCGGCACGACCGACTCGTCCCAGCCCATCTTGGCGAACTCCGCGATGCGGCCCTTCGCGGTCGCCTCGCCGAGGTCGTGCTCGGGGTGCGACGTGAAGAACTGCCACGGCGTCGTCGCGCCCCACTCCTCGCCCATGAAGAGCATGGGCGTGAAGGGCGAGGTGAGCGTGAGCACCGCGGCCAGCGCGAGCCCGCCCTCGTCGAGCGTGGCCGTGAGGCGGTCGCCCGTCGCCCGGTTGCCGATCTGGTCGTGGTTCTGGTTCGCGACGACGAGGCGATGCGCGGGGATCCGCTCGGTGTCGAGCGGTCGCCCGTGCACGCGGCCACGGAACGACGACCACGTGCCGTCGTGGAAGTAGCCGCGCGTGATGACCTTGGCGAGCGCCCCGAGCGACGCGAAGTCCTCGTAGTAGCCGGTCGTCTCGCCGGTGAGCGCGACGTGCACCGCGTGGTGGAAGTCGTCGCTCCACTGCGCGTCGAGCCCGTAGCCGTGCGCCTCGCGCGAGGTGATGAGCTTCGGGTCGTTGAGGTCGGACTCCGCGATGAGCGTGAGCGGGCGTCCGACGTGGGCCGACAGCACGTCCACCTGCACCGCGAGCTCCTCGAGGAGGTGCGTCGCCGTGTCGTCCACGAGCGCGTGCACCGCATCCAGGCGCAGCGCGTCGACGTGGTAGTCGCCGAGCCACATGAGCGCGTTGTCGATGATGTACTCGCGGACCGGACCGGAGTCCTCGCCGTCGAGGTTGAGGCTGGATCCCCACGTGTTCGCCGACGCCTCGTGGAGGTACGGGCCGTAGACGTGCAGGTAGTTGCCGGACGGGCCGAGGTGGTTGTACACGACGTCCTGCACGACGCCGAGTCCGCGAGCGTGGCACGCGTCGACGAAGCGCTGGTAGGCCTCGGGTCCGCCGTACGTCTCCTGCACCGCGTACCAGAGGACCCCGTCGTAGCCCCAGTTGTGCGTGCCGTTGAAGCCGTTGACCGGCAGCACCTCCACGAGGTCGACGCCGAGCGCCACGAGGTGGTCGAGCCGGTCGATGGCGGAGTCGAGGGTACCGTCGGGCGTGAAGGTGCCGACGTGCATCTCGTAGATCACGGCGCCGGCGAGCTGGCGGCCCGTCCACGCCTGGTCGGTCCACGCGAACGACGACGGGTCGTACGTCCGCGAGCGGCCGTGGACGCCCTCGGGCTGGCGGCGCGAGCGCGGATCCGGCAGCGGGGTGTCCGCGTCGTCGACGAGGTAGCCGTAGTCGAGGTCGCCGGAGGGCAGGGCCTCGGCGCGGTCGGCGTCGAGGGTCCACCAGCCGTCGCCGACGGGCGAGAGCGGCAGGCGCTCGTCGCCCACGGAGAGCGCGAGGGTGCGGGCCTTCGGGGCCCAGATGTCGAAGCGGTCGTCGGTCATGCTCGGCTCCCGGGGGTGAGGTCGGCTGCGGTGGATGCGGGCGCGAGGATCGCGACCGGGTAGTCGGCGAGGAGCGCGGCGACGGACACGCGCCCGCCGTCGACGCGACGGCCGCTCACGTGGTCGACGAACTCGCCCTCGGGCAGCGTGAGGGACGTGGATCCCCAGCCGCCGCCGGTCTCGAGCCCGACGGGCAGGCGGGTCGCGACGGTGATCGCCCCGCCGCGGTCGAACGCGATCACGTGGGCGGCGGCGTCGCCCGTCGCGCGGACGGGCTCGTAGCCCGTGAACAGCTCCGGGTGGTCGCGGCGGAGGCGCAGCGCGCGCGCCGTGACGAGGAGCTTGGCGGCCCCTGTCTCGTCGATCGCGGGCTCGGCGCCCTTGAGCACGGCGTCGAGGGCGGCGCTGCGCATGCCGAAGTCGACCTCGCGGCGGTTGTCGGGATCCACCAGGCTCGTCTCCCACAGCTCGCTGCCCTGGTAGACGTCGGGCATGCCGGGGGCCGTCAGCTGGATGGCCTTGGCCGCCAACGAGTTCGACCATCCCGGTCCGGAGAGCCGGTCGTAGAGGCCGGCGACGATCGTGCGCGCGCGCGGGTCGTCGAAGGCCGCGTCGATGAGCGCGTGCATGCGCTCCTCGAACGCCTCGTCCGGCGCGGTCCACGTGGTCGAGTCGCCTGCCTCGCGCGACGCCTTCTCGGCGTACGCGTGCAGGCGCTCGCGCGACGCGGGCCAGGTGCCGACGAGCGTCTGCCAGAGCAGGTTCTCGAACGGGCCGTCGCCGGTCGGGGCCACCTCGCGGAGCTGGCCGAGCGCGTCACGCCACGCCTCGGGCGTCTCGGAGAGCACGTCGATGCGCGCGCGCACGTCCTCGCCGCGCTTGGTGTCGTGCGTGGAGAGCGTGGTCATCGCGTGCGGCGCGATGCGCTGGCGCTCCTGCTGGCGCGCGTGGAAGTCGTCCACGTCGATCGCGAAGATCGACGGATCGGCACCGACCTCGTTGAGCGAGACCAGGCGCGAGTACCGGTAGAACGCGGTGTCCTCGACGCCCTTGGCCATGACCATGCCACTCGTCTGCTGGAAGCGCTGGGCGACGAGCGTGGACGGATCCGAGAGCTGCGGCATGAGCGCGTCGATGGTGGCGACGAGGTCGGGGCGGCTCGCCCGCGCGGCCTCCGCGGCCTCCTCGAGGTGATGGAGCCCGCCGGGCAGGTAGCTGCGGTAGACCGGGAACGTCGCGAGGAGCTCGGCGAGCGCGTCGGCGGCGTCGGCGGGGGCGTCCTCGACGAGGCGCTCGAGCCGGAGCACCTCGCTGCGGAGGATCCCGTCGGCGATGCCGCGCTTCGTGCCGCGGATCATGTCGGCCCAGCTGGTGAGCTCGCCCTGCGGCAGGCCGCGCAGCGACGCCTCGAGGTGGTCGAGCTCGACCTGGCCGTCGGGGTCGACGAGCACGCGGTCGATCTCGGCGAGCGCGTCGTACCCGGTGGTGCCGGCGGTCGCCCAGTCGGTGGGCAGCGTCTCGCCGGGCTCGAGGATCTTCTCCACCAGCACGTACGCGCCGCCCGTGATCCGCGCGAGGTCGTCGAGGTACCCCTTCGGGTCGAGGAGACCGTCCGGGTGGTCGACCCGGAGGCCGTCGGCGAGGCCCTCGCGGAACCAGCGCGAGATCTCCGCGTGCGACTCCTCGAAGACCCGGGGCAGCTCGACGCGGATGCCCGCGAGCGTGTTGACCGCGAAGAAGCGGCGGTAGTTGAGCTCGGCGTCGGCGCGACGCCAGTTGATCAGCTCGTAGGACTGGCGCTGGTGCACCGTGCGGGCGTCCGCGTCGTCCTCGGCCGTGCCGGGCGCGACGGGGAAGCGCTGGTCGTAGTAGCGGAGCTCGACGGTGCCGTCGTCGCCGCGCACCAGCGTGAGCTCGTCGAGCTCGGTCTCGCCGTCGCCGAGCACGGGGATCCGCACCTTGCCCCGCCCGAAGTCCCAGTCGACGTCGAACGCGTCGGCGTAGCGGCTCGCGGTGCCGTGCGTGAGGAGGTCCCACCACCACAGGCTCTCCACCGGGGTCGCGACGCCCACGTGGTTCGGGACGATGTCCACCAGCACGCCTAGGCCCAGCTCGTGCGCGCGGTCGGCGACCTCCTTGAGCCCGGCGGCGCCGCCGCGGGACGGGTCCACCTGCGAGTGGTCGACCACGTCGTAGCCGTGGTCGGATCCCGGCTCGGCCGCGAGGATCGGGCTGAGGTACACCCAGTCGGCGCCGAGGTCCTTCACGTACGGCAGCTGCTCGGCCACTGCGGCGAGGTCGAACGACTCCCGCACCTGGAACCGGTAGGTGGAGATGGGGGTTCTCAACTGATGTCGCTCCTTGGGTCTGCGGCCGGCCGGTCGGCCTGCGCGTGGGTGAGGACGGCGAGGCTCGCCGCGACCGAGTGGTCGGGCTCCACCTCGGGCTCGGTGTAGGCGCGCAGCACCACGAGCGCCTTGGCCGCCACGTCCACGACGCTACTCGCGCGGAGGGCCGTCGAGTCGGCTCCGACGCCTGCGGTGTCGATCACGGTCTCCCACGCGTCCGCGTACTCGTCCGACGGGAGCGTGAAGGACACGGGCTCGTCGTGCGCGTTGAAGTAGAGGAGGAAGTGCATGTCGTAGATGTCCTCGCCCCGGCGGTCGCGTCCGCGGATCCCGTTGCCGTTGAGGAACATGCCGATGGCGCGGAGCCCGGACTCCCAGTCGTCGTCCACCATCGGGGTCGCGTCCGCGTCCAGCCACACGATGTCGGGCAGCGGCTCGCCCTCGCCGCGGCGCACGGGCCGGCCGTCGAAGAAGCGCCCGCGACGGAAGGTCGGGTGCTCCTTGCGGAGCCGCACGACGGACGCGGTGAACTCGACGAGCGGCTGGTCGGCCTGGTCCCAGTGCACCCAGCTGATCTCGTTGTCCTGCGCGTAGGTGTTGTTGTTGCCCTGCTGCGTGCGGCCGAGCTCGTCGCCGTGCAGGATCATCGGCACGCCCTGCGACAGGATCATGGTCGCGAGCATGTTGCGCTGCTGACGCCCCCGCAGGGTCGCGATGGTCGGATCGTCGGTCGGCCCCTCCACGCCCATGTTCCAGGAGCGGTTGTGGCTCTCGCCGTCCTTGTTGTCCTCGCCGTTGGCCTCGTTGTGCTTCTCGTTGTACGAGACGAGGTCGGCGATCGTGAAGCCGTCGTGCGCGGTGATGAAGTTGATCGACGCCACCGGCCGGCGCCCCGAGTGCTCGTAGAGGTCGGCGGATCCCGTGATGCGCGCCGCGAACTCGCCGAGCGAGGAGGCCTCGCCGCGCCAGAAGTCGCGGACGGTGTCGCGGTACTTGCCGTTCCACTCGGTCCACTGCGGCGGGAAGTTGCCCACCTGGTAGCCGCCGGGGCCCACGTCCCAGGGCTCGGCGATGAGCTTGACCTGCGACACCACCGGGTCCTGCTGCACGAGCTCGAAGAAGGTGGCGAGCTTGTCGACGTCGTAGAACTCGCGCGCGAGCGCCGAGGCGAGGTCGAAGCGGAACCCGTCCACGTGCATCTCGGTGACCCAGTAGCGCAGCGAGTCCATGATCAGCTGCAGCGCGTGCGGGTGGCGCACGTTGAGCGAGTTCCCCGTGCCCGTGTAGTCCATGTAGTAGGTGGGGTCGTCCTCCATGAGCCGGTAGTAGGCCTGGTTGTCGATGCCCTTGAACGAGAGCGTCGGCCCGAGGTGGTTGCCCTCCGCCGTGTGGTTGTAGACCACGTCGAGGATGACCTCGATGCCGGCGGCGTGCAGCGCGCGCACCATGGACTTGAACTCCTGCACCTGCTGGCCGAGCTCGCCCGTGGACGAGTAGGCGTTGTGCGGCGCGAAGAAGCCGATCGTGTTGTAGCCCCAGTAGTTGCGGAGGCCCTTTTCGAGCAGGGTGTTGTCCTGCACGAACTGGTGCACGGGCATCAGCTCGATGGCGGTGACGCCGAGCCTCTGCAGGTGGTCGATGACGGCGGGGTGCGCGATGCCCGCGTAGGTGCCGCGCAGCTCCTCGGGGATCCGCGGGTTCAGCTGCGTGAGCCCCTTCACGTGCGCCTCGTACACGACGGTCTCGCTGTACGGGGTGCGGGGGAGGCGGTCGCCGTCCCAGTCGAAGAACGGGTTGACCACGACGCCGAGCATCATGTGCGGTCCGGAGTCCTCGTCGTTGCGGCTCGACGGGTCGCCGAACTCGTACGCGAACAGCGACGGGTCCCAGTCGAACTCGCCGCAGGTGGCCTTGGCGTAGGGATCCAGCAGCAGCTTCGCGGGGTTCGACCGGTGGCCGTTCTCCGGCTCGTACGGCCCGGTGACCCGGTAGCCGTAGCGCTGGCCCGGCTGCACGTGCGGGAGGTAGCAGTGCCAGACGTGCGCGTCGACCTCCGTCACGTCCACGCGGGTCTCGGTGCCGTCCTCCTCGATGAGGCACAGCTGCACGCGCTCGGCGATCTCGCTGAAGAGCGCGAAGTTCGTGCCGCTCCCGTCGAAGGTCGCGCCGAGCGGATAGGGGTTTCCGGGCCAGGTGTGCAAGTGGTCCTCCAGTTGGGTCGACTCGTCCGCCGACAGCGCGCGGGCGTGCGTGCGCGGGGTCCGTCGGGGGCGGGGCAGGCAGTGGATCAGCGTGGGCCGCAAAGGCAGGAGGCCGGATGCGACGCAGCGACGCACCAGGGCCGAGGTTACCGCGAGGACGCGGATGGCCCGGCATCCTCGGGGCGCCGCGGGGTACGGTGGGACGCATGACCAACCTCGTCGCACAGCTCGCAGAGAACGTGAAGAACGCCGGAGTGGGGACGGTCTACGGCGACCCCCTCGACATCGACGGCTCGACCATCGTGCCGGTGGCCTTCGCCTGGTACGGATTCGGCGGGGGCAGCGACCTCCCCGACTCCGACGGCAACGTCGCGGGCGGCGGCGGGGGCGGCGGCGCCACCTGGCCCATCGGCGCCTACATCGCCACCGACGGGGAGGTGCGGTTCCAGCCCAACGTCATCGCGCTGCTCGCGGTGGCCACGCCCGTCATCTGGATCTCCGGCAAGGTCCTCGTCAAGCTCATCAAGACGCTGAAGTAGCCGGCGCGCACGACCACCGCGGAGCGCGGATGCCCTCGGGCATCCGCGCTCCCGTGCGTCCGGGACGCGCGTGCATCCCGCGCCCGCGCCCCGGGCGCGTCGACCGCGCGCTAGTATCGCCTCGAACACGGGAGTCCGGTGAGCCGGGCTGAGAGGAAGACACCCAGTCTTCGACCGTCGAACCTGATCTGGATCATGCCAGCGCAGGGAGGCTTCCATCTCGCACCCGTGCCCTCTTCCACTCATCCGAAGGGCACGTCCAATGACCGCATCACCCTCGTCCACGGCATCCGCCGTCCCCGCCGACGCCGGCGCCCGCGCGCCCCGCTCCGGCCTGCGCGCCCGCTGGCGCGTCATCGACATCGTCGTGGCCAGCGTCCTCGGCGTCGCCTCCGGCCTCGTCTTCGTCATCTGGAACACGGCGTCCGTGCCGGTCGGCGGCTTCTTCGAGCCGCTGCTCCCCGGCCTCCAGGCGCTGGCCGGCGGCGGCTGGCTGTTCGCGGGCGTCCTCACCGGCATCGTGATCCGCAAGCCCGGCGCCGCCCTGTACGGCGAGCTGCTCGCCGCGTTCGTCTCCATGCTCGTCGGGAACGTCTGGGGCGTCGGCACGCTCCTCTCCGGCCTCACCCAGGGCCTCGGCGCGGAGCTGGTGCTCCTCGTCTTCCTCTACGCGAACTGGCGCGCCTACGTCGCCGTGCTCGCGGGCATGGGAGCCGGGCTCGGCATGGCGATCACCGACCTCATCACCTACTACCCGGGATCCACGCCGCTCTTCGCCACGATCTACACGATCGCCGCGCTCGTCTCGGGCGCGGTCGTCGCGGGGCTGCTCTCGTGGCTCGTCGCCCGCGCGCTCGCCCGCACCGGCGCTCTCTCGCGCTTCGCCTCGGGCCGCGACACCGCGGCCCGCGTCTGACCGTGCGGCGGCCGGGCCGTCGCACCCCGTCGGTCGCCGCGTCGCGCGTCCCGCTCGCAGGACCCGATGCGACGGCCGACGCGGCGGGCGGAGCGTCCGTCCGGGCCGAGGGCTGGGGCTGGCGGCACGCGGGCCGGAGCGCCTGGGCGGTCCGCGACGTCGACCTGGTCATCGAGCCGGGGGAGCGGGTGCTGCTCCTCGGCGCGTCCGGCGCGGGGAAGACGACGCTCATGCACGCCCTCGCGGGCGTCCTCGGCGGCGACGACGAGGGGGAGACCCGCGGCAGCCTGCTCGTCGACGGGCAGGATCCGGCCGTCCGCCGCGGCCGCGCGGGCCTCGTGCTGCAGGATCCGGACGCGCAGGTGATCCTCTCCCGTGTCGGCGACGACGTCGCGTTCGGCTGCGAGAACCTCGGCGTCCCGCGCGACGAGATCTGGATCCGCGTCCGCGCCGCGCTCGACGCCGTCGGGCTCGAGGTCGCCCTCGACCGCTCCACGACCGCGCTCTCCGGCGGGCAGAAGCAGCGTCTCGCCCTCGCCGGCGTCCTCGCGATGCGGCCCGGGCTCCTCCTCCTCGACGAGCCGACCGCCAACCTCGACCCGGAGGGCGTCGGGGAGGTGCGGCGCGCCGTCGAGTCCGTGGTCGAGCGGAGCGGCGCCACCCTCGTCGTCATCGAGCACCGGGTCGCCGTGTGGCAGGACCTCGTCGACCGGGTCGTCGTGCTCGGAGCGGACGGCGGGATCCTCGCCGACGGCGCGCCGGACGACGTCCTCCACGACCAGGGTGCGTCCCTCGCGGCCGCGGGCGTCTGGGTGCCGGGACGGGAGCCCTCAGCGCCCGCCCGGGAGCGTGCCGAGCCCGCGCCGCTCCTCCGCGCGGACGGGCTCGCGATCGGCAGGGGCGGCGCGCGCGGCACCGCGGTCGCCGACGGGATCGGCGTCGCGCTGGCGTCGGGCCGCGTCACCGCCCTCACCGGCCCGAACGGCGGCGGCAAGAGCACGCTCGCGCTCACGCTCGGCGGCCTGCTGCCCGCGATGTCCGGCCGGGTCGGCGCGGAGGCGGCCCTGGCCGACGGCCTCGGCGCGGATCCCGCCACCTGGCGCTCGCGCGAGCTCGCGGCACGCATCGGCACCGTGTTCCAGGACCCGGAGCACCAGTTCCTCGCCGGCACCGTGCGCGCCGAGCTCGAGGTCGGGCCGCGTGCGGTGGGCATGGATCCCGCCCACGCCGACCGCCGCGTCGACGAGCTGCTCGTGCGCCTGCGGCTCGACGGCCTCGCGCAGGCCAACCCCTTCACCCTCTCCGGCGGGGAGAAGCGGCGCCTGTCGGTGGCGACCGCCCTCGCGACCGCGCCGCGCCTCCTCGTCCTCGACGAGCCGACCTTCGGGCAGGACGCCCGCACCTGGGCCGAGCTCGTCGCGCTCCTCGCCGACCTCGTCGACCGCGACGGCGTCGGGGTCCTCGCCGTCACGCACGACGCGGAACTCGTCCGCGCGCTGGCGGACGACGTCCTCCGCCTCGACACCGCCTCCGGCCGGGCGGCCCGTCTGGAGGTCGTGCGATGAGCGCCGCTCCGTCCTCCGTGGTCCTCACCGCTCGCGCCACCGGCCTCGCCGCCATCAACCCCGTCGCGCGCCTCGCGGCGGCCCTCCTGCTGACCCTGGTCCTCGTGCTGAGCCTCGACGTGGTCTCCGCGGGCGCGGCGCTGCTGCTCGAGCTGCTCCTCCTGCCGTTGGCGGGGATCCGGCCGCGCGCCTTCCTCGTCCGAGGGATCCCGATCTGGATCGCGGCCCCCGGCGCGGGCCTCACGATCCTGCTCTACGGACGCACGTCCGGCGAGGTGTACGCGCAGTTCCTGCTCGTGGTCGTCACCGAGGGCTCGGTGCTGCTCGCGGTGGCGACCACGCTGCGCGTCCTGGCGATCGGCGTCGCGTCGCTCGTGCTCTTCACGGACGTGGATCCCACGGACCTCGCCGACGGCCTCGCCCAGATCGCGCGCCTGCCGTCCCGCTTCGTCCTCGGCGCGCTCGCGGGTGTCCGGCTCGTCGGCCTCCTCCTCGACGACTGGCGCTCGCTCGAGCTCGCCCGACGCGCACGGGGCGTCGCCGACCGCGGCCGCATCCGCCGGTTCGCCGGGCAGGCCTTCGCGCTCCTCGTGCTCTCGATCCGCCGCGGCAGCAAGCTGGCCACCGCGATGGAGGCCCGCGGGTTCGGCGGCTCCATCGCCCGCACGTGGGCCAGGCCCAGCGTCGTCGGTCGGCGCGAGGTGCTCGTCGTGACCGTGGCCGTGCTCGTGGCCGCCTGCGCGGTGACGGCCGCCGTCGCCGCCGGGACGTGGGGCTCCGTTGCGGCCTGACCCGGGGGAGCATCGCCCGGCGCTGGTCCTCGTCGACGGCCCGTCCGGCTCCGGCAAGTCGACCCTCGCCGACGTCCTCGTCCGCGGCGGCGACCCGGACGCGGGGCTGCCGCCGGGAGCGCAGCTCCTGCGTCTCGACGACGTCTACCCCGGCTGGGACGGCCTCGAGGCGGCGTCCCGGCACCTCGAGCGCCACGTGCTGCAGGAGATGCATCCTCGCGGACGCCCCCGGTGGCGCCGCTGGGACTGGGCCTCCGATGCGCCCGCGGAGTGGCGCGACCTCGACCCGGCGCGCCCGCTCGTGGTCGAGGGCTGCGGATCCCTGACCCGGGTCTCCGCGCACCTGGCCACGCGCCGCATCTGGGTCGAGGCCGACGACGCCGTGCGCCGGGCCCGCGCCATCGCGCGCGACGGGGAGTCCTTCGCCGTCGAGTGGGAGCGCTGGGACGCGCAGTGGCGCGCGCACGTCGACCGGGAGGATCCGCGCGCCCTGTCCGACGTCGTCGTCCGCACGGACGCCGTCGCGGCGGCCGGGTAGCCTGATGCCATGACCGATTCCGCACCGTCCGACGTCCGCTACCTCGCCGTCTTCGCCGACGGCCCCCTCGAGGGCACCACCGAGACCCGCGTCCTCGTCGACGGCCAGCACGACGAGACCATCAGCACGATGTCGGCCGTGGAGGGCAAGGAATCCCTGTTCCAGTACCGCGCCGGCGAGGTGTCCGAGGTCGCGGGCGAGCAGCGCGTCACCTACACGTACGTGGCCGACGGGAGCGACGACGTCCTCGGCGAGGGCGACGACGAGTCCCTCGAGCTCTGACACCCGGCACGCACGGCGCCTGAGCGCCGCACCCACGACCCCGGCCCGCGACGCGGCAGCCGGGGTCGTCGTGCGTCCGGGCCGCTTCGGGGGCCTCAGGCCCAGCCGAGCTCGTGCAGCCGGTCGTCGTCGATGCCGTGGAAGTGCGCGATCTCGTGCACGAGCGTGACGTGCACGAGGTCGCGCAGCGCGTCCAGGTCCTCTGCCTCGTGCAGGTGCGGCTCGCGGTAGACGACGATGCGGTCCGGCATCTCGCCGAACCCGTACTGCCCCCGCTCGGTCATGGCGACCCCGTCGTAGAGGCCGAGCAGGTCGAGCGAGCCGTCCTCGGGGCGGTCCTCGACGACGAAGACGACGTTGTCGAGCCCGTCCACCATCTCGTCCGGCAGCGCGTCGAGCTCGTCGACGACCAGTCGCTCGAATTCGTCGGGTTCGCAGTGCAGCACGGATCCAGCCTCGCACACGCGCATGCGGCGGAGCCCGGCCGCGGCGAGGCCCTGCCGTGCGGGCCAGCGGAGACGACGGAGGGGGACACGACGGAGGGGGAGACGACGGAAGGGCCGGGACCCTCTCGGATCCCGGCCCTTCCCGGTGGGGTGGACGACGGGGCTCGAACCCGCGACTTCCGGCTCCACAAGCCAGCGCTCTGCCAACTGAGCTACGCCCACCATGCGGCCGATCCCGCTCTCGCGGACGGCCATGGAAGAGGATACTACAGCCGCGCGGCCCACGCGGACGTCACGTCCGCGGAGATGGCCTGCACGTCGTCCGTGGCGGGCCCCGGCGCCGGGACGAACGCCGCGCGCCGGTAGTACTCCAGCTCGCGGATCGACTCGAGGATGTCGGCGAGGGCGCGGTGTCCGCCGTTCTTCGCGGGGGAGTTGAAGTAGATCCGGGGGAACCACTCCTTCGCGAGCACCTTGATGGAGGAGACGTCGACGCTGCGGTAGTGGAGGTGCGCGTCGACGCGGGGCATGTACTTCGCGAGGAACGCGCGGTCGGTGCCGATGGTGTTGCCCGCGATGGGGGCCTTGCCGCCGTTCGGCACGTGCTGCAGCAGGTACTCGAGCACCGCGAACTCGGCGTCGGCCAGGCTCACGCCCGACGGGATCTCCTCGAGCAGCCCCGAGGAGCGGTGCATCTCGGTGACGAACTCGCCCATGTTGGCGAGCGCCGCGGGGTCGGGATTGATCACGATCGTGAAGCCGTCGTCGACGGGCACCAGGTCGAAGTCGGTGACGACCACCGCGACCTCCACCAGCTCGTCGATCGCGAGGTCGAGCCCCGTCATCTCGCAGTCGATCCACACCAGCCGGTCCGCGTTGTTGCCCATCCCCCGATCCTATCGGCGGGCCGGGGCGGCCCCGATGCGCCGCCTACCATGGGGGAGTGATCACCCTCCTCGCCGTCCTCCTCATCGTCAACGGCGTCTGGAACGTCGTCGTGTGGCCGCAGTTCCTCAAGCGCGTCGCGACGGATCCCCGTGCCCGAGCCGCCGACGGGTCGCGTACGCCGTTCTTCACCGTGCACCTCGTGCTGGTCTCGGTCTCGCTGCTCCTCGCCCTCGTGTCGATCGTCGCCGCCGTCGCGGCGTTCCTCTCCTGACCCCCGGCGAAGGCGCGCCAGCGGCGGACGCCGCGCCCGCGGGAGCGGAGGGCGTGCGCGTGGTCATGTACACCTCCCTCTTCTGCGTCCCGTGCCAGGCCACCCGGCGCGTGCTCGCGGACGTCCAGCGCGTCCTGCCCTGGCTCCCGGTGGAGGAGCTCGACGTCGCGGCGCACCCCGACCTGGCCGAGGCGGAGCGAATCCGGTCGACCCCGACGATCCTCGTGTCGGCCGGAGACCGGCAGGTGCTCCGCGCCGAGGGAGTGCCGACCGCGCCGCAGGTGCTGCAGGCCGTGGTGCGGGCCATGGACGGGCCGGCGCCGGCCGGCCCCTCGGGCCCCTCGGGGCGTCCGGACCCCGCGTAGTACCCTCGTCTCGACCCCCTGTAGCTCAATGGATAGAGCATCGGCCTTCTAATCCGACGGTTGCGCGTTCGAGTCGCGCCGGGGGGACCGACTGTCGGAAGCGCGGGATCGGCCGTAGATTTGAGCGCATGCGCGACATCCAGTCACAGATCATCGCCGCCCTCGAGGTGCGCCCGACCATCGATCCCGCCGACGAGGTCCGCAAGCGCGTCGACTTCCTCAAGGCCTACCTCAGGTCCACCGGCGCGGAGGGCTTCGTCCTCGGCGTGAGCGGCGGGCAGGATTCGTCCCTCGCCGGGCGCCTGGCCCAGCTCGCGATCGAGGAGCTCGCGGCCGAGGGGCTCCTCGGCGAGTTCATCGCCGTCCGCCTGCCGTACGGCGTGCAGGCCGACGAGGAGGACGCGCAGCTGGCGCTCTCCTTCATCCAGCCGAAGTCGAGCGTCGTCTTCGACGTCAAGCGCGCCGTCGACGGCTTCTGGGCGGAGTACGCCGACGCGGCCGGGCACGCGATGACCGACTTCACGAAGGGCAACGTCAAGGCGCGCTCGCGCATGGTCGCCCAGTACGCGCTGGCCGGGCAGGCGCGCCTGCTGGTGATCGGCACGGACCACGCGGCGGAGGCGGTCACGGGCTTCTTCACGAAGTACGGCGACGGCGGCGCGGACGTCCTCCCGCTCACGGGCCTCACCAAGCGCCAGGGGCGCGCGTTGCTCGAGCACCTGGGGGCGCCGGAGCGCCTGTACCTCAAGGCCCCCACGGCGGATCTCCTCGACGACACCCCCGGTCAGACCGACGAGGCCAACCTCGGCCTCACCTACGCCGACATCGACGACTTCCTCGAGGGTCGCGACGTCGACGACGAGGTGGCCGAGGCGATCGAGGCGCGCTATGCGAGCACGGAGCACAAGAGGCGCGTCCCCGCGAGCATGTTCGACGACTGGTGGAAGTGATCGCGGCCTGATCCGACGACGACGCCCCGCACCTCCTCGGAGGTGCGGGGCGTCGTCACGTGCCGGCGCGACTGCGCGTCAGCGGCGGTCTGCCTCCGCGGCGCGCGAGTTCGCCGCCGACGACGAGGGCACGGGCGGGCTGTACTGCTCGTCGGGGGACTCGACGCGACGCTCGGCGGCGGGCTGGTCGTCGGATCCGCTGCGCCACGGCACCGGCACGGGAGCGACGGCGGTCGGCTCCTCCGGGCGCGCCGCGTTGCGGGTGCCGGCGGTCGTGTCGGCGGCGGGCTGGTCGTCCTCGAACTGCCAGCGCGAGATGTCGCCCTGGAAGATCTTGCGCGCACGACCGGGGTGGTGCTGCCACTCGACCATGCGGTCGCGGAACTCGGCGAGCTGCGCGTCGAACTGGAAGCCGAAGCTGCCGCTGCCGCGCTTGAACTCGGTGATCTCGTGCGCGGCCCAGGTGGCGGCCGTCGCCGCGCCCTTGACCGGGAGGAGGCGGATGCGGATGTCGGCCTCGCCCGCCGCGCGGTCGGCCAGCACGCGCTCCTGCGCCGTGAGGCCGTCCCAGACGGAGGCCTGGCGCGCCGCGTCCACGAGGACGCCGATGGCAGCCGCCTTCACCTCGCGGTCGTGCCGTGTGAGGATCCGCTGCGTGGCGCCACGCGCGATGACGGCGGCGAGCACGCCGGCGACCACGATGGCGACGAAGGGGACGACGACGCCGGAGAGGAGCTGCGTGCCCCGCTCGGACGCGAGGGCATCGAGGAGATCATTCCACCACTGCATGCGGCGACCGTACCCCGGGCCCAGGGCCGGATCCGGGAGGCCGGGCGGGCGCGTCGCCGCACCTGCTCACGGGCGGCGGCCGGTCAGAACCGCAGGCAGTCGACCGCGTCCTGCAGCGACCAGAAGTCGCCGAGCGGCAGGAACCCCTGCGCGTCGCGCCGGAGCCGCTTGGCGCGGAAGCGCTCGCCCTGCGGCTCGTGCATGCGCTCGACGTAGCCGAGGACCGCGCCGTCCGGACGGGTGACGCGCAGCAGCCCGTCGTGCAGCTCGCGGACCTGCACGGCCGAGCGGGCCAGGGGTGTGTAGGTGGTGCTGGGCATGGTGTCCTCCGTCCGTGCGCCGCCGGCCCGGCGATGTCTCGATGTCCCCGAAGCTACGGGCGACCACCGACATCCCGGACGCGCGGAATGGGATCCGTCCGGTGACGGTTCCCTCCCATGTCGACCACCGCGGACCTCGCGCGCGCCGACGGGAAGTAGGTTCATCTCTCATGCAGACATTCATCCTCGCCGGCGGCTGCTTCTGGTGCCTCGATGCGGTCTACCGCACGCTCGACGGCGTCCAGGACGTCATCTCCGGATACATCGGCGGCCACACCGCCCACCCCTCCTACGACGCCGTGTGCACGGGCGCTACCGGGCATGCCGAGGCGGTGAAGGTGGTCTTCGACGAGGAGGTCATCCCCGCCGACGTCATCCTCGACGTGTTCTTCACGCTGCACGACCCGCGGCAGCTCAACCGACAGGGCGCCGACGTCGGCACCCAGTACCGGTCGGCCATGTTCCCCGCGGACGCCGAGCAGGAGCAGCTGTTCCGCGACGCGATCTCCCGCGCCGGCGAGCTGTGGGACGGGACGCCCGTCACGACGATCGAGCCGCTCGGCACCTGGCACGACGCCGAGGACTACCACCAGGACTTCTTCGCGAAGAACCCGGGACAGGGCTACTGCAACGCGGTCGCCGTGCCCAAGGTGAACAAGGTGCGGAAGTCGTTCGCGCAGTACGTGCGCGCCGCCTGATCCACCCCTCGTCGACGCCCCGCGGCCTGTACGTCCGCGGGGCGTCGGCGTACCATCGGCACGTCCGGGCGACGATGCCCGGCGAGGAGAGGCGACGACGATGTCGATGACCACCAGCACCAGCACCAGCACCAGCACGACCACGACCGGGCTCCCGCGCACCGCGGGCAAGACCTGGGTGGCCTTCGGGGCCACGGGGGCGATCGCCTCCATCCACTCCCACGACGACGGCTACGAGGTGCGGTCGTTGCACCGCGGCGTCGTCGCGGGCACCTACCCGACCCTGGAGATCGCGAAGGCGGCCCTCCGTGCCGGCCGGGACGACGACCTCAGCTTCTCGGAGCACTGAGCCCCGTCCGTCTCCTCCCCAGGCGCCCGCGTTGGCGTGTCGCCTGCGCTGATCGCACCGTGTTCCTGCGCAGCACCGCTGTGGCGCATCCTGGGCCCGCGGTCACGAGGTCGCGGGAAGGGGCGGCCCGGTGGACGACGCGAGCAGGGGGCAGGAGCGCGGCGGCGGGAGCGGGACGGGCGTCGCGCTGCACGGGGTGGTCGCGCGGCGGCCGCGGTGCATCGGCACGGCGGAGGGCTGGGAGGCCGCCAGCCTCCTCGTCGGATCCGGCGCCGTCCGCGGCCCGGAGCACGGAGCCGTGCTCGTGGTCTGCACGGGTGCCGGCTCGTCCGGCACCGTGCGGCGTCTGGCGGTCGGGGATGAGGTGATCGTCCTGGGTCACCTGGAGCCTCGTCGCGCCATCCGGCCCGAGCACGATGCGGTCGAGCTCGCGGCGGACGCGGTGCTCGCCCGACGCCGCACCGTCGCCGTCGGCACGCAGGCCGAGGAGCCTAGGATCGCACCATGAGCGGATCCCCCCGGTGGCTCGAGCCGGATCAGCAGCGCGCCTGGCGGACGGTCATCGTCGCGTTGAACAACGTCAGCGAGCGCATCGAGCGGCAGCTCCTCCGGGACTCGGGCATGCCGCACGCGTACTACATGATCCTCGTCCGGCTCTCCGAGGCAGAGGGCGGCGCGC
Source organism: Clavibacter californiensis (assembly GCF_021952865.1). NCBI lineage: Bacteria > Bacillati > Actinomycetota > Actinomycetes > Micrococcales > Microbacteriaceae > Clavibacter > Clavibacter californiensis. Next base: position 1,974,699 of record NZ_CP040792.1, read on the forward strand.
TCCCCATGAGCGTCCTCGCCCGGGCGCTCCAGGCATCGGCGAGCCGCACCTCGCACGCCGTCACGCGGCTGGAGCAGCTGGGCTGGGTCCGCCGCACGCGGTCGCCGCATGACGGCAGGAGCCTGCTCGCGGAGCTCACCGACGAGGGCCGGGCGACGCTGGAGGCCGCGGCACCGGGTCACGCGGATGAGGTGCTCCGCTCGGTCTTCGATCCGCTGACCGAGGAGCAGACCGCGCAGCTGGAGACGATCGCGCGGGATATCCTCACGAGCATGAGCGCATCCCCCGACGACGACGGCCAGGCGCGCGTCCGGGCCGACGAGCTCGCCATCCCGCCGGCGCTCGACCGCGACGACGACCCGGCCCGCGCCGACGAGTCCGCCGCGTGATCCGCGCTCCCCGCGTCCTCCTGGCGCCTGCGCTCCTCGGCGCCATGCTGCTCTCCGCCTGCACGCAGTCGGCCCCCGCGCCGGACCCGACACCCGCCGCCGTCACGGCGACCCCCGGTGCCGCCTCCGCTTCGCCCACCGTCGCGCCGCTCGATCCGGACGGCACGGCCGAGGCCGCCCTCCCCGTCTTCGAGGCGGCGGCGGGCGGGGTCGTCGCCGCGGATGCGAACGCGCAGGGGCGCGCCCTCGTGGACGCCCTCGTGGCCGCCGGCTTCCCCAAGGGCCGCATGGAGGTCACCGCGGACGCAACGCCCCTCGGCAACGCCGTCGACTCGATCCTGGTCTCCGTGCACATGCCGGACGCGTGCCTCGTCGGGCAGCGGGCGAAGGACGGGTTCAGCGCGCACGTCGAGCCGGCTCTCTCGTCCGGCCGGTGCCTCGTGGGCCAGACGCGCGCGATCGACTGGTGATGCCCGGGCCGACGGGCCCTGGCGCGGCATCCGGCACCCGCGGCACTCAATAGACTCGTGACCATGGCTGAATACATCTACTCGATGGTCCGCGCCCGGAAGTCGGTCGGCGACAAGCTGATCCTCGACGACGTCACCATGTCGTTCATCCCCGGCGCGAAGATCGGCGTCGTCGGGCCGAACGGCGCGGGCAAGTCGACGATCCTGAAGATCATGGCGGGCCTCGACACCCCCAGCAACGGCGAGGCCAAGCTCTCGCCCGGCTACTCGGTCGGCATCCTCATGCAGGAGCCCGAGCTCGACGAGTCGAAGACCGTGCTCGAGAACGTCCAGGAGGGCGTCGGCCCGCTCAAGGCGCAGGTCGACCGCTACAACGAGATCGCCGCGGCCATGGCCGAGCCCGACGCCGACTTCGACACCCTGCTCGCCGAGATGGGCACGCTGCAGGAGGCCATCGACGCCGCCGACGGCTGGGAGCTCGACTCGCAGCTCGAGCAGGCGATGGACGCGCTCCGCACCCCGCCGGGCGATGCCTCGGTCGCGAACCTCTCGGGCGGCGAGAAGCGCCGCGTCGCGCTCTGCAAGCTCCTGCTCCAGAAGCCCGACCTGCTCCTCCTCGACGAGCCCACCAACCACCTCGACGCCGAGAGCGTGCTCTGGCTCGAGCAGCACCTCTCCAAGTACCCGGGCGCCGTCCTCGCCGTGACCCACGATCGGTACTTCCTCGACCACGTGGCCGAGTGGATCGCCGAGGTCGACCGCGGTCGCCTCTACCCGTACGAGGGCAACTACTCGACCTACCTCGAGAAGAAGCAGGAGCGTCTCAGCGTCCAGGGCAAGAAGGACGCCAAGCTCTCCAAGCGCCTCGCCGAGGAGCTCGACTGGGTGCGCAGCAACGCCAAGGGCCGCCAGGCGAAGTCCAAGGCGCGCCTCGCCCGCTACGAGGAGATGGTGACCGAGGCGGAGCGCACGAGGAAGCTGGACTTCGAGGAGATCCAGATCCCCGTGGGTCCGCGGCTCGGCTCGCAGGTCATCGACGCGAAGAAGCTGCACAAGCAGTTCGGCGAGCGGGTCCTCATCGACGACCTCTCCTTCACGCTTCCCCGCAACGGCATCGTCGGCGTGATCGGCCCGAACGGCGTCGGCAAGACCACGCTGTTCAAGACCATCGTGGGCTTCGAGCCGCTCGACTCGGGGGAGCTCAAGGTCGGCGACACCGTCGACATCTCCTACGTCGACCAGAGCCGCGGCGGAATCGACCCCGAGAAGTCGCTGTTCGAGGTCGTCTCCGACGGCCAGGACTACATCCAGGTCGGCAAGCAGGAGGTGCCCGCACGCGCCTACGTCTCCACCTTCGGCTTCAAGGGCCCCGATCAGCAGAAGAAGGCCGGCATCCTCTCGGGTGGCGAGCGCAACCGCCTGAACCTCGCGCTCACCCTCAAGCAGGGCGGCAACCTCCTGCTGCTCGACGAGCCCACCAACGACCTGGACGTCGAGACGCTCGGCAGCCTCGAGAACGCGCTGCTCGAGTTCCCCGGCTGCGCCGTGGTCATCACCCACGATCGGTGGTTCCTCGACCGGATCGCGACGCACATCCTGTCCTACGAGGGAACCGAGGAGGACCCCGCGAACTGGTACTGGTTCGAGGGGAACTTCGAGTCCTACGAGCAGAACAAGATCGAGCGCCTGGGCGCGGACGCCGCGAAGCCGCACCGCTCCGCGTACCGCAAGCTGACGCGCGACTGATCCGATGACCCGGGTCCATGTCCCGGTCCACCTCAGGTGGGCCGACCTCGACGCCTACGACCACGTCAACAACGTGGAGGTCCTGCGCCTCCTGGAGGAGGCGCGCGTCCGCGCCTTCTGGCGGGGCGACGACGACGGCATGGACGCGGGGATGGCGCTCATCGACGCGTCGGCGGGCGCCAGCACCATGACGATGATCGCCCGGCAGGAGATCGAGTACCTGCTGCCCATCTCCTACGGGCGACGGCCGCTCGACGTGCAGGTGTGGCTCGGGAGGCTCGGGGGATCGAGCCTCGAGGCCTGCTATGAGGTGCGGACGCCGGTGGGCGTCGAGCCGTCGGCGCTGTACGCGCGGGCGACCTCGACCATCGTCCTGGTCGACTCCACCACCTCGCGGCCCCGCCGGATCACGGAGGAGGAGCGCGCAGCGTGGGCGGAGTACGTCGAGGAGCCCGTGGCGTTCAGCCGTCGCGGCTGACGCGGACTCAGGCCCGTGCGTCCGCCGGCACCCGCACCATGCCCTCCTGGGCCACGCTCGCGAGCAGCACGCCGTCGCGCGAGTAGATGCGGCCGAGGGACAGGCCGCGGCCGCCCTGGGCGCTCGTCGACTCCTGCACGTAGAGCATCCACTCGTCGGCGCGGCCGAAGCGGTGGAACCACATCGCGTGGTCGAGGCTCGCGGCCTTGATGCCGGGCGTGGCCCACGAGAGGCCGTGCCTGCGGTAGATGGACTCGAGGATCGAGTAGTCGCTCGCGTAGGCCAGGGAGGCGAGGTGCACGGCCGGGTCGTCGGGCAGGCGGCCGATGGCGCGGATCCACACCGCCTGGTGGGCGACGCGGTCGGGCGCGGCGCCGAAGTAGACGGGCTGCTCGACGTGGCGCATGTCGAAGGGGCGGTCGTTGGCCCAGTGCGCGGCGACGGGGTGGTCGATGCGGGACAGCACGTCGCGCGCGCTCGGCAGGGACTCCGGCTCGGGGATCCCCTCGGGCATGGGCGCCTGGTGCTCGAGGCCCTCGTCCGCATCCTGGAACGACGCGATCATCGAGAGGATCGGGCGGCCGTCCTGGTAGGCCTGCGTGCGGCGGGTAGAGAACGAGCGGCCGTCGTGGATCCGGTCGACGGAGAACGTGATGGGCTTCGTGACGTCGCCGGGACGCAGGAAGTAGCCGTGCATGCTGTGCGGGCGTCGGTCGGCGTCCGTGGTGCGCATGGCCGCCACGAGGGACTGCGCGAGCACCTGGCCGCCGAAGACGCGTCCCATCGGCATCCACTGCGACGGGCCGGTCGAGATGTCCTCGCTCGTGCGCGCACCCGTGTCAGTGAGGTCGAGGGCGGTGAGCAGGCCGGCGAGCGGCCCGTCGTCCGGGATGTCGGATGCGTGGTCGGTCATGGGTCCTCCGCCTGGCGGGTCCGGCATCGGACGGCCGGGCGCCCGGCGGATCGCGCGGGCGCATCCAGTAGCTTAGACAGGCCATGACGCCCTCCTTCGCCCTCCGGGACGCCCTCGCCCTCGGCGATCTGCAGACCTTCCTCGGGCGCTCCGCCCGCGTCGACGACGGGGCCGTGCGCCTCATCGGATCGGGCGGCGTCCTCGCCGTCTACACCTCGGTGCTGCAGCCCGCCGGCCTCCTCGACCGGTCGCCGACGGTGCTCGGCCTCCGCACGTTCGCGGCCGAGACGCAGGCGCCCGTGGACAGCGTGGTCCCGATCCGCGCGCTCCTCGACCGGCTCGCGCGCCTCGAGGGGCCGGCGACGGGATCCCCGGGCGAGCCCGTCGGCGTGCTCGTGCCGCCGGACACCGCGACGGCGCCCTGGGCGGGCATCTCGCCGCCGCGCGCCGGGTGGGAGCGAGTCGCCGACGTGCCCGCCGCCACCCTCCGCGCGGCCGCGCGGGCCGGGATCGACGAGGTCGCGGCGGCCGTGCCCTCGGGGATCGGCGAGCAGATCGTGTCGCGCGTGCGCGGGGAGGTGTGGGGTCGCCCCGTAGATGGCGCGCCCGACGTGGTGGCAGGCGGCGCGTTCGCGGCCTACAGCCTCGGGTTCCTGGGGCCGGATCCAGCGGACGACGCCGAGGCCGACGACGCGGAGCCGCCGGTCGCCGTCTTCCGCACGGGACCGTGGACGCGACTCACCATGGCGCGCGGGCACGTGCTCGTCCGGCGGCTCTAGCGCGCCCTCCGGTCGGCGCGCGCCAGGTGCCGCCGCCCTCAGGACTCGTCGAAGGTGTTGACCATCGCGTGCGCGGCGCGCTCGAGGTAGTCCCAGAGCTGCGCCTCGTGCAGCGGCGACAGGTCGAGCGAGTCGACGGCCACGCGCATGTGCGCGAGCCAGCGATCCCGCGCGTCGGGGTTGACGCGGAACGGCATGTGCCGCATCCGCAGGCGCGGGTGGCCGCGCTCGTCGCTGTACGTCGTGGGACCGCCCCAGTACTGCTCGAGGAACCCGGTGAGGCGCTGGATCGCGCCCTCGAGGTCCTCCTCCGGGTACATCGCGACGAGCACCGGGTCCTCGGCGACGCCTCGGTAGAACTCGCGGACGAGCCTCTCGAACGTCGGCCGGCCGCCGACGTCCTCGTAGAACGAGCTCCCGAGCAGGTCGGCCATCAGGACCCCTCGGGCGGCGTCGCGGGCTTCCGGGGCTGACGCGGGGCGCGCGGCGGCTTCGGGGGAGCGGCGTCGCCGGATCCCGTGGACGCGTCGGCGGCCGTGTCGGACGACGGCGCGGGCGTCGGATCCTCGAGGAGCACGGTCCAGGCGGCGGTGACCTCGTCCTCGTCGGGATCCTGCGTGGGTGCCGGATCCTGGGCGGGGATCATCTGCGTCGCGCGCGGGTCGGGACGCGAGCCCGCCGCGCCGCGGACGACGGGGGACGCGGATCCGGCCGCAGAGGACCCGGACCGTCGCTGCGCGACCTTGCGTGCGGCGCGTTTCCGGGGAGCGGGCTGCTCCGGCTGCTGCACGGGCGTCGACGCGGTGCGCGGCGGGTGCGCGCCGCCCACGCTGGCCGCGCTGTCGAACCCGGTGAGCACGACGGCCGTGAGCGACGGGAGGGTGACGCCCATCGCGTCGAGGCTGGCCTTGAGCCGACCGCGGAGCTCGCGGGAGACGTCGTCGCGGGCGTTGCTGCGCGTCTTGACGACCACGCGGATCACGACGGCCGACTCCGAGATCGACTCGATGCCCCAGAGCTCGGGCTTCTCGACGATGCGCGAGCGCCACTTCGGGGTGGACGCCAGCTCCGTCGCGGTGGCGAGCATGCGCTCCTGCACTGCCTGGACGTCGGCGTCGTACGGGACGGCGAGGTCGATGACGACGCGGGCCCAGCCCTGCGACATGTTGCCGACGCGGAGGATCTCGCCGTTGCGGACGAACCAGAGCGTGCCGTTGACGTCGCGGAGGGTCGTGATGCGGATGCCGACCGTCTCGACGACGCCCGTCGCGGGGCCCACGTCGACGACGTCGCCCACTCCGAGCTGGTCCTCCACCACCATGAACAGCCCGTTGAGGATGTCCTTGACGATGTTCTGCGCACCGAAGCCGAGGCCCGCGCCGAGGGCGGCGGTGAGGAGGGCGAGGGAGGTGAGGATGCCCGGCTGCGCGGTGTCGACGACGAGCGCCAGCACTATGACCACGATCACGACCGTGGTGATGTTGCTGAGGACGCTGCCGAGGGTGCGGGTGCGCTGGACGACGCGCACGGCGGTCAGCGGCGAGGACTGGATCGACTGCGTGTCGTCGACGTTCTGGCGCTTCTTCACCCCGGACACGATCTGCGAGACCGTGTTGCGGATGACGACCAGCAGGACCCACCGCAGCAGGACGCCGCCGACGATGTAGGACACGATCTTGATCAGATCGCCCCAGGTGGAGAAGAACGAGCCGTCGCCGCAGCACACCATGCTCAGGTCCATCGCGACGCGCTTCCGACGGGGGTGAGGAGAGGGGAGGTCATCCGGACGAGTGTACCGGCGGCCTCCCCGGCCGGTCCTGGGTCCGTCCGCAGGAGCGGGGTGGACGACGAGGGGGACGGCCGCCTGCGCGACCGTCCCCCTCGGGTGGAGCTGCAGCTACTCGGCGTCCTTCGCCTGCGCGCGGAGCGCCCGCTCGACGCCCGACAGCAGCTCGCTGACGAGGCGGCGGAGCGCCGGCGGCTCGGGGTTGGCGTCGAGCCAGGCGACGGTCGCGTCGCGCAGCTCCTCGTCGGCGAGCGGCGACGGGTAGAAGCCGCCGATGAGCGCCGCCGCGATGGCGTAGCTCCGCGACTCCCACACGGCCTGCAGGGCGTCGAAGTACGCCCCGACGTACGGACGCAGCAGCTCGACGTCGGCGGCGCGGCGGAAGCCGAGGCCCGTCGTTCGGACGATCGTGTTCGGCTCGGTGTCGGCCTCCCACACGGACGCCCACGCGGCCTGCTTGCCCTCCGCGGTGGGGAGCGCAGCACGTGCCTGGGCCGCGGACTGCGCGCCCGTCGCCGTGCGGTCGGCGGCGAGGGCCGCGTCGATCTCGGCGGTGCCGGCGCGACCTCCCGCGACGAGCGCGGTCAGCAGCTCCCAGCGGAGGTCTGCGTCGATCTCGACGCCCTCGAGCGTCTCTGTGCCGTCGAGGAGCGCCTGCACGTGATCGAGCTGAGCCGGCTCGGCCGCGACCTGCGCGAAGGTGCGCAGGAACTGGAACTGGTTGTCGGATCCCGGCACCGCCTGCGCGGTGAGCGCCCACAGCTCGGACGCGACCGTCGCGAGGAGCTCGTCGCGGTGGTCGGGCGCCGAGTACGTGGTGGCGGCGACGGTCAGCTGCGCGAGGGCGTAGCGGAGGGCCGTCGACTCGTCCTCGGTCGCGACGTTGTCGAGCACGAGGCGCGCGTAGTCGCGGGCGCGGATCTCGCCGTCGCGCGTCGCGTCCCACACCGAGGCGAAGACGAGCGAGCGGGCGAGCGAGTCCTCGAACGCGGCGAGGTGGCGCATGGCGACCTCGAGCGACGCGGGATCCAGCCGGATCTTCGCGTAGGTGAGGTCGTCGTCGTTCAGCAGCACGAGCGCGGGGCGCTGGCGCCCGACGAGCTCGGCGACCTCCGTGCGGTCGCCGTCGACGTCCAGCTCGAAGCGCTCCGTGCGGACCAGCTTCGCGTCGCGGAGCTCGTAGAAGCCGATGGCGAGGCGGTGCGGGCGGAGGGTCGGGTAGTCCTCCGCGGCCTCCTGCAGCACGGCGAACGACATGATCGCGCCGTCCTCGTCCGTCGCGATCTCGGGACGCAGCGTGTTCACGCCCGAGGTCTTGAGCCACAGGTCGGTCCAGCGCTCGAGGTCGCGGCCGCTCGTGCCCTCGAGCTCCGTGGTGAAGTCCCGGAGCGTCGAGTTGCCGAACGCGTGGCGCTGGAAGTACGCGGCGACGCCGGCGAGGAACTCGTCCTGGCCGACGTAGGCGACGAGCTGGCGCAGCACCGACGCGCCCTTGGCGTACGTGATGCCGTCGAAGTTGACCTGCACGTCCTCCAGGTCGTTGATGGTCGCGTACACGGGGTGCGTGCTCGGCAGCTGGTCCTGGTTGTAGGCCCAGGACTTCTCGCCGGCGTTGAACGTGGTCCAGGCGCCCGTCCACTCGGTGCCCTCGGCCGTGGCCAGGGTCGAGATGTAGGTCGCGAAGGACTCGTTGAGCCACAGGTCGTCCCACCACCTCATGGTGACCAGGTCGCCGAACCACATGTGCGCGAGCTCGTGCAGGATCGTCGTGACCCGGCGCTCCTTCACCGCGTCGGTGACCTTGGAGCGGAAGACGTAGCTCTCCACGAACGTGACGGCGCCCGCGTTCTCCATCGCGCCCGCGTTGAACTCGGGGACGAAGAGCTGGTCGTACTTCGGGAACGGGTACGGGTAGTCGAAGCGCTCCTCGTAGAACGCGAAGCCCTCGCGGGTCTTCTCGAACACGTAGTCGGCGTCGAGGTGCTCCATGAGCGACTTGCGGGCGAAGACGCCGAGCGGGATCGTGCGGCCGTCGCTCGAGGTGAGCTCGCTGCGGACGACGCCGTAGGGGCCAGCGATGAGCGCAGTGATGTAGCTCGACATGCGGAGCGTCGGCTCGAAGGTCCACGTGGACGCTCCTTCGGCGGCGGACGTCGGCTCGGGCGTGGGGGAGTTCGACACGACCTCCCAGTGCGAGGGAGCCGTGACCGTGAAGCGGAAGACGGCCTTGAGGTCGGGCTGCTCGAACACCGCGAACATGCGGCGGGAGTCCGGGACCTCGAACTGCGAGTAGAGGTAGACCTCGTCGTCGACGGGATCCACGAAGCGGTGCAGGCCCTCGCCCGTGTTCGTGTACATGGCGTCGGCGACGACCGTGAGCTCGTTCTCCTGCGCGAGGTCGTCGAGGCGGATGCGGACGCCGTCGCTGACGTCGGCGGGGTCGAGCTCGCGGCCGTTGAGGGTCACGGCGTGCACCGTGCGGGTGATCGCGTCGATGAACGTGGACGCGCCCGCCGTGGCGGTGAAGCGCACGGTCGTGGTGGATCCGAACACCTCCGCGCCGCGGGTGAGGTCGAGCGTCACGTCGTACTCGGACACGGCGAGCAGCGCGGCGCGCTCCTCGGCCTCGACGCGGGTGAGGTTCTCTCCTGGCATGGTGCTCCTGCTCGTCCGTGAGGTGGGTGGGCCGTGCGTGCGGACGCGCCTCGCGCGATGGAGCACCTGGCGGTCGAGGACCGCGGGTGCGGGCGGAGCGGCGCCGCTTTCGGAGCCGATCCTATTGCGTCGGCTGACCTAGGCTTGCGGCATGTCCGACGTTGAGAACAGCCCCCGCACCACCGCCGTCGAGTTCTGGTTCGACCCGTCCTGCCCCTGGGCGTGGATGACCTCGCGCTGGGTCGACGAGGTCGCCCGCCATCGCGACCTCGACATCACCTGGCGCGTCATGAGCCTCGCCGTCCTCAACGAGGACAAGGCCGACGATCCGAACTTCGCGGCGTTCCTGCCGCGCGCGCTGCGGTTCACGCGCCTCGTCGCCGCGGTCGAGGCCGAGCACGGCGCGGAGCACGTCAAGCCGCTGTACGACGCGCTCGGCACCCGGATCCACCTCCGCGACCAGAAGGACGCCGACGTCGTGATCCCCGAGGTCCTCGCGGAGCTGGGCCTCCCCGCGGAGCTCGCGGAGACGAGCCGCACCGACCGCTACGACGAGCCGATGCGCGCCAGCCACTTCGACGGCATCGAGCGCGTCGGCCAGGACGTCGGCACGCCCGTCATCGCGGTCGACGGCGTCGCCTTCTTCGGCCCCGTCATCTCGCCCGCGCCGAAGGGCGAGGAGGCCGTGAGGCTGTGGGACGGCGTCGTCGCCGTGGCCGCGTACCCGGGCTTCTTCGAGATCAAGCGCTCGCGCACCGTCGGCCCCATCTTCGACTGACCCTTTCCCGTCGCGTGCGCGACGGCCGGGCGTCCACGGGCGTCCGGCCGCAGTGCGCGCGGCACCGCCCGCGCCGCGGGCATGACGCCGCGACGCGCGGCAGGAGGGATGCACCGATGCGCATCCACATCGCGACCGACCACGCTGGCCTCGACTTCTCGAGGTACCTCACCGGGCACCTGACCGACGCCGGCCACGACGTCGTCGACCACGGGCCCACCTCCTACGACGCGCTCGACGACTACCCGTCGTTCTGCATCCGCGCGGCCCGCGCCGTCGTCGCCGACCAGCGCGCGGGCACGACCGCACTCGGTGTGGTGTTCGGCGGGTCGGGCAACGGCGAGCAGATCGCCGCGAACAAGGTCGAGGGAGCGCGCGCCGCGCTCGTCTGGAACCTGTCGACCGCGGTCCTCGCGCGCCAGCACAACGACGCCAACGTGATCTCCATCGGCGCACGCCAGCACACCGTCGAGGAGGCGACCGCCTTCATCGACGCCTTCATCGCGGAGCCGTTCTCCGCGGAGGAGCGTCACGCGCGCCGCATCGCGCAGCTCGCCGAGTACGAGACGACGGGGGCCATCGCCGGTCACCCCGTCACCGACTAGGACGCCGTGCCCGAGGGGCATTCGATCCACCGGATCGCGAAGCAGTTCGAGGCGCACTTCGTCGGCGACGTCGTGCAGGCGTCCTCGCCGCAGGGCCGGTTCGCCGAGGGCGCGGCCGTGCTCGACGGGCGACGGCTCGTCGCCGCGAAGGCCGTGGGCAAGCAGATGTTCCTCGAGTTCGACGGCGACGTCTGGCTCCGCGTGCACCTCGGCCTCTACGGCGCGTGGGACTTCGCGGGCGACGTCACGACGCTCAACCGGATGGGGCAGAACGGGATGCGCGGCGACGTCCCCGTGGACGACCGTGTCGATGACGTGCCCGTCGACACCGCAGCGGAGGACTCGCTCGCGAGCATCGGCGCGCCCCGACGGGCACGTCTCCGCATGGCCGAGCAGGAGAAGGTGCACGACCCGTTCTCGGGCGACGCATGGCCGCCGGAGCCCGTGGGCCAGGTGCGCGTGCGGCTCCTCACCGAGCACGCCGTGGCGGACCTCCGCGGTCCCACCGCGTGCGTCGTCGCCAGCCCCGAGGAGGTGCAGCAGGCCATCGACAAGCTCGGGCCGGATCCCCTCGTCGATGGCGGGAAGCGCTCCGAGGACCGCTTCACCGCGACCGTTCGCAAGAAGCCGACGGCGATCGGCCTGCTCCTGATGGACCAGGCGGTCGTCAGCGGGATCGGCAACGTCTACCGCGCCGAGCTGCTGTTCCGCGCACGTCAGAACCCGCACACGCCGGGGCGCGACCTGCCCGAGGACGTCGTGCGGGGGCTGTGGAAGGACTGGTCGAAGCTGCTGCGCAAGGGCGTCGAGGTCGGCCAGATGATGACGATGGACGGCCTGCGCGGCACGAGGCTCGACGCGGCGCTCCGCAACCGCTCGGACCGGCACTGGGTCTACCACCGCGAGGGGCTGCCGTGCCGGGTGTGCGGCACGAACATCGTGATGGAGGAGGCCGCCGGCCGGAAGCTGTACTGGTGCCCGTACTGCCAGGCGTGACGGTCCGCGTGGGCTGAGCCGGGGCTGCCGCTCCGGGGCTGCCGGTGCTGCCGCTGCTGACCTGAGCTGCCGGTGCCGCTGCCCTGGCTGCCGCTGCGGCTGCCGCTGCCCTGGCTGCCGGTGCCGCTGCCGCTGCCCTGGCGGCCGGTGGTCCGGTGCGAGACGACGGAGGGGCCCGGATCCGATCGGATCCGGGCCCCTCGACCGTCGGCGTGCTGCTGCCGCGGGCGGTCTACTCGCTGATGTGGGCGAAGAGGAACCAGCGGTCCTTCTCGAGCCCGCGCGCGATCTCGATGGCGACGTCCTGGCTGTTGACGTCGATCTCGCCGAGCTCCTGCACGGCGCGGTTCACGAGCTCCATCGTGGCGTCGATCTGGGCGATGACCTCGGCGATCGTGGCGCTCGACGGGCGGAAGCCGGGCGTGAGGGGCGCGGTGGTGGTGGACGCGGCGACGGTCTCGATGCGGGCGTCGATCGGGAGGCCGAGGGCGACGACGCGCTCTGCGGCGGTGTCCGCCCAGTCCTGCGCGTGGGCGACGAGGACGTCGAGGAACTCGTGGACGCCGATGAAGTTCGCGCCGCGGACGTGCCAGTGCGCCTGCTTGCCGTTGACTGCGAGGGCCTGGAGGTTGACGGCGACGGGGCTGAGGAACTGGGCGACGCCGGCGGCGACGTCGGCCGATGCGGAGCTGGTGGGGACGTGGACGGTGTCGGTCATGTGTTCTCTCCTCGAGCGGCGGGACGGGTCTGCGGGCTGCGGACGATGTCGCCAATCTCACGCATCCACCGGCCGCCCGCAAGCAAGCTGAGGCATGGCTTACCGGGTCGAGCGCCCTCCCGGACCGGTCCCGGCGGCGACTCCGGCGCGGTCAGCGGAGCGCCGAGACGCGGGCCGCGACCTCCTTGACGTCCCGGATGCGGCGCTCGTAGCGAGCGGCGACCGCGATGAGGACCACGCCGCCGATCCCCGCCCACGCCCACCAGGGGACGGTCGTCGATGCCTCGCGGATCCACGGCCAGAGCTGGGCGACGGCGTGCACGAGCAGGACGCCCGCGCCGATGAGGAACGGCGCGCGGAGCCTGAGGCGGGCTCCGGTGAGCAGCGTGGCGAGCGCGACGACCCCGAGTCCGACGATGCGCCACGCCGGGCTCGGGCCCAGGTCGGCGAGGAGCGGCGGCACGAGCAGGACGAGGAGCCCGGGCGACAGGTGCCGCACGCTGCCGGCCGCCGCGTCGCGGATCAGACGTCGGGCGCCGACCACGAGCAGCGCCGCCGCGATCGGCACGGTGACGGTCTCCACCGGGTCCGCGGCTCCCCAGATGACGAGGATCGCGGCGACCAGCCCGCTGACGACGAGCGCAGCGAGGGCGAGGACTCGGTCGCGCGACGGGGGAGAGGCGGGACGCTGTCCCGCCTCCTCGGGCTGGGCGGCGATCGTCGTCAGCCCGGAGGGGGAGCACGCGATGTGCATGGCGGCGATGACGCTGGCGAGGAGCGCGACGCGGAGGTCGACCCCGGCCATGCGCTCGGCGTGGGCGAGGAGGATGCCGGCGGCACCCGCGGATCCCGCACCGATCAGCGCGACCAGCCCGGCGACACGTGGCGCTGCGCGGAGCAGGGTGTCCGTGGTGGGGCACGCGCCGTCGGATGCGCTCCCCGGCGTCCACGAATCGGATGCCGAGCCGACAGGACTGCTCGCGGGCACGCCCACGGCGTGATCCCGTCGGGGGAGGTCCTCCGCGCGTCGGGGCAGGAGGCCGACGGCGAGGACGAGGACGGCGGCGGCCGAGAGCGTCCAGAGATCGGTGCGCGCGAACGTGGCCGGTTCCCGCGCGACCAGCGCGGACACCGCGCGTCCGAAGCCGACGAGAGGGACGACGAGGCCGGACGCCACCGCGGTCGCCAGGAGCAGGGGCCTCGTCGTCGAGGCGGCGTCGGTCCCGCGGAGGGCGGCCGCGGCCAGGAGGAGGACGGCACCGGCGGCACCCCCGAGCACGAGCGCCCGGACCGGCGCCCCCGTCCACGATGCGACCGCGGTGGGCAGGGCGGCGAGGAGGAGCGCGCCGAGGAGGACGGACGCCGCGCCGGATGTCCGGCCGGTGCCCTGCGTCGCGTCGTGGCGGAGCCCACGGGGGAGCCCCCGCTGGAGGAGCGCCGCGACGGCGAGCAGCACGCCGGCGGGCGGCAGGACGTAGGGCTCCACGGCGTCGATGCGTCCGCGGCCGAGCGCGACCCACAGCGCCGCGGTGCCGAGGGCGAGGGCGATCCAGCCCGCATGGCGCCGCGCACGCGAGCCCGGCGCAGATGACGCGACGAGCACGGCCACCGCCGAGAGGAGCAGGGCGACGGGGAGCCCAGGGCCGCCTGAGGCCGCGCCGACCGCGACCGTGCCGGCCACGAGCGCGCCCGTCGCCGCGTCGGCGGCATGCCGGATGGGGCCGGCGAACGATCCGGGCGCGCGTCCGGGGACGACCACCGGTGCCGGGTTCCTCAGGCGATCGGCGGCACCGACCGCAGCCACGAGCACGGCCACGATCGCCGGCACGATCAGCGCTGCCGGGTCGAGCGCAAGGTACCCGCCGCGCCAGGCGAGGAGCGCGACGACCACGGCACCGACGAGCGCCATCGCCGCGGACGCCGCGAGCGCCTCTCGATGCACGGACCGGAGGACGAGGAGCACCCCCGCACCCGCGACGAGCGACACGCTCACGACGAGCGGGCGGACGACGCCCTCTCCGGAGCCGACGGATGCCGCCATGACGATCGCCACGAGGATGCTCGTGCCCACCCAGGCCGCGCCCGCGAGGCGCGCGTCCCCTGCGCTGCGGGCAGCGCGGAGGACGAGCGCCCCGAGCCCGACGAGCAGCACGGCCGTGACCGCCAGCTGCACGTCGACGGCCGACTCCCACGCGACGGATCCCGCGGAGAGGCGGAGCGCTTGCACGCAACCCACGGCAAGGATCCCGATGCCCGCGCCGATCACGACGGCGCGCAGCAGCGGACGCACGGGGGACGCGGCGTGCCGCAGCACCGCGGCGGCCCCGAGGGCGAGTGCCGCGCAGATGCCGGTCAGGAGAAAGGGCCGGAGCACGTCATCGGGACGACCTGCGGCGACGAGCGGCAGGACGGCCGTGAGGATGCCCGCGAGGGTCAGGGCCGTGACGCCGCGGCGGACCCGTGGCCCGACCGTCGACGCCGTCACATCGGCGTCGCGGTCGACGCCCACCGCGGCGCGGTGCATGAGCGCCGCGATGAGCAGCAGCGCGCCTGCGATCGGCAGCCAGTACGCCTCCGGCGAGGTCACTTCGCCTGAGAGCAGCCGGGACCACGACGCCGCGATCCCCGTGGCGAGCGCCGTCCAGCCCCATGCGCGGCGGGCGCTGCGCGACAGGAGCAGGCCGTCGCGCGCGTACGAGAGCGTGCACGCCGTGCCGCCGAGCGTCAGCAGGGGGATCCACAGGAGCTCGCGGCCCTCGCGCGTCGGGTCGAACGAGACGGCGACGAGCATCGCCCCCGTCGCCACGGCGGTCGTGCCCGCATCCAGGGCCACGCGGAGCGCCGGGGACGTGCGCCGGTAGCCGAGCAGGGCGGCGACCGCGACGACGAGTGCCACGGCGGCGGGGATAACGCCGTGGGGAGTCGCGCCGCGGTCGACCAGCGCGCCTGCGGTGAGGACGGCGAGCAGCAGCGAGGGCGCGACGAGGGCCGCGGTCGTGAGCCGCCATCGGCGCAGGGCGATGGTCCCCGGTGGTCGCGGCACGTCGTCCTGCGCGTCGGCGCGGGGCACACGCGCGGGCAAGGGGACGCCGCGGGCACCGCCCACGGTCCATGCCACGAGGCCGGCCAGGAGGGCCGCCTGC
Source organism: Clavibacter californiensis (assembly GCF_021952865.1). Classification (NCBI taxonomy): domain Bacteria; kingdom Bacillati; phylum Actinomycetota; class Actinomycetes; order Micrococcales; family Microbacteriaceae; genus Clavibacter; species Clavibacter californiensis. Next base: position 1,990,155 of record NZ_CP040792.1, read on the forward strand.
GCCGCGATGGACCAGATCGGCGATCCGGTGAGCGCGCCGCCGACGCGGTCGCCGCCGACGATCGCGACGAGGAGCGCCGCGAGACCCGCGGGGAGCAGGACCGTCGCGAGCAGCGCGCGTCGCCGCACGCCCGGACGCCCGGGGAGCACACCGGCCACGGAGACCGTCAGCCCGCTGGCGAGCAGCACGAGCACGACCGGATCGCCGGCCGAGGCCAGCGCGCTCGACAGGGGCGCGGACCCTATGACACGCCCAGCCGTGAGCGACGGTGCGAGGGCGGCGACCACGACAAGTCCGGCGAGGGCGGCGCCTGCGGTCGCGAGGCGCCCGGCGCCCTCCGTGCGCGCGGTCCGGGATCCGGCGGCGAAGAGGAGCACGACGGCCGGAGCGACCACCCACCACGTGCTCGTGCTCGCCCAGGATGCGGCCCACGCGAGGGCGCCCGCCGCGAGCGACAGCGCCACGATCGGGGCGGCGGCGGGGACGACGGCGGGGCCGGGGTCCCGACGCGCGGAGAGCCGCCAGGCGAGAGCACCCGCGGAGGCGACGAGGTACGCGCCGGCCACGACCACGACGGGGCCCGAGGCGGGGATCGCGGCGACCACCACGGCTGCCCCGGTCCAGGCCAGGAGTCGCCGACGGGCCTGCAGGCGGTTGCCGAGGAGCGCTGCGGCCGCCGCGAGGATCCAGACGAGGACGAGTCCGACGGCCGCCGCGCGGACGTCGCCGGGGAGATCGGCGACGCCGCTCGTCCGGCCGAGGACGCCCACCGCGTCGTCGAGGGGACCGTGCTCCCAGGCGGGCAGTCCGAGGAGCAGCACGGCCGTGATGCCGCCGAGGCCGGCGATCCCGGCGGGCAGCCCGGCGAGGACGGTGACGGCCAGGGCGGCGACGGCGGCGACCCGGGACGTCGCGGCGACGACGGGGTCGTGCAGGCGGCGAGCGGCCACGTCCAGCGCGGCCGCCACGACCGCGGCCGCCACGAGCTGCAGGCAGAACGTGAGCAGAGCGGGTCCGCCCATGAGGGCGGTGACCGGCACGGCGGCCGATGCTCCGACTCCCGCGACGGAGGCGGCGAGGACGCGCAGAGGATCAGCCGGTGTCGGCGCGGTGTCGCCCGCGCCGCCATGCGTCGCCACCAGCTCCACCGCTGCCTCGGCGGGTGGTGGCGCGTCCTCACCGGTCACGTGCGGATCGGCGTCCCCGTCCGTGACGTGGCCGAGGAGATCGGCGCGGGAGGCGGGCCGTGTGAGCGCCCAGGCGTGGGCGCCGCTGGCGACGGCCGCGACGAGGAGGGGGAGAGCCGGGACCGCGTCGGGTGCAGCGGCGCTGGCGGCTCCCGCGACCACGGCGGCGGTCGCGGTCGCGACGCCCACGACACGGAGGATGCCGCGTTCCCGCGCGTCCGGGAGGGCGGCCGCGCGCGACGGGGGCGCGGCGTGGACGAGGGCGACGGCCGAGGCGGCTGCCAGCGCGAGCGCGACGCGGGTCCAGACGTCGGCTGTCGGCACGGCGCCGACCAGGAGGCCGACGGCGACCGTCAGCCCCGCCCAGCCGGCGATGCCCGCCGCGCGGATGCGGAGCAGGGGCGCGAGGACGAGGAGCGACGCCGACACGACGAGCGTCCCGACGCCGAAGTGGACGAACGGGTCGTTCGACGCGGCTCCGGCCAGGTCGTAGGACCGCACGGCCCATACGTCCAGGTGCAGCAGCACGATCCCGACGACGCCCACGGCCTCCGCGGTGCCGGGCAGGCGGCGGCGGGCGAGGACCGCCGCCGCGGCGAGCGCGGCCACGGTGACGGCCGCGGTGATCGCCGCTCGGACGACCAGCCCGTAGGTCACGAAGGCGTAGACCACGTAGAACACCGACGCGACCGAGAGCAGCACGACGCCGATGGCGAGCAGCACGGCCGGGACGCTGATCCGGCGCCGTGGTGCCGCGGGCGCGGTGTGAACAGGGACCTCGACCCTGACCGGAGCCCGCTGGAGCCGGCGTGCGTCTGCGTCGGGAGCGGGGCCGGGAGCGGGGCCGGTCGGGGCGAGCATCGCGGGAGCGCTGTCCGACGATGCCACGGGAAGCGGCGCCGCCAGCCGCGGATCGGGGATCGCGGTCGCGGGGGACCGCGCGCCGCCGACTGCGCCGGCCGTGACGACCAGGGCCCCACGGCGACGCACCGCCTCCTCGCTCCAGCGCCGCATGGCATCGACGAGGCGCTCGCGCTCCGCGATCGCCTCGACGACGCGGTGCGACGCCTCGAGCACGGCGGCGGCACCGGGCGCGCGGACGTCGAGACCGCAGCGCCCGCAGACGAGCGCGCCCAGGGGCGCGAGGCAGCCCGGGCAGAGATCCGTGCGCAGGAGGTCGTCCGGTGACGCGGCCCACGGCTGTGCCGGGATCCGCGATCCACGTGAGTCGTCCTCGACCATGCAGCCCCCCGAGCTCGCCCGATGCGGAAGCTCCCAGGCTATCCACGGATCGGGACGCTAGCGGGGTCGACGTGGGCGGCGGCGCCGCGACGCCCCGAACGGGGGATGGGCGAGCCGAAGCACGGCCTGGGGAGGAGGGCCGACGGTGCGCCGACGGGAAGACGATGGAGGGGATGACGGGAATCGAACCCGCGTGATCAGTTTGGAAGACTGAGGCTCTACCATTGAGCTACATCCCCGCGACGCCGGACGACCGCCCCCGAGGGGCCGTGCGCCGGATGCGCGGGACCCAGCGTAGCGCAGCCTCCCGTCGCCGGTGACCAGCGCCCGGCACGAGTCGGATAGGCTGTGGCACGGTCGGATCGGCTTCCGCGCGCCTGCACGAAGCAGGGGCACGGCGCCCGCCTCGACCGAGGGAATGCGTGGCAGCCGGGGCGTAGCGTAGTGGCTAGCGCGTCCGCTTTGGGAGCGGAAGACCGCAGGTTCGAGTCCTGTCGCCCCGACCACATCCCCGACGACGAAATGCCGTCTCAGCCGAGGCGCGTACCGCGATTACAGGAGAACTCCACACGTGAAGACCACGGTCGAAAAGCTGAGCCCCACGCGCGTCAAGCTCGCGATCTCTGCCACCCCCGAAGACCTCAAGCCGCACATCGACCACGCATACGGCCACATCGCCGAGCAGGTCGCCATCCCCGGCTTCCGCAAGGGCAAGGTGCCGCCGCCCATCATCGACCAGCGCGTCGGCCGCGAGGCCGTGCTGGAGCACGCCGTCAACGACGGCATGGACGGCTTCTACCAGGCCGCCGTCAAGGAGACGGACATCCGTCCCCTCGGCCGCCCCGAGGCCGACGTCAAGGAGTGGCCCGGCAAGGACCTCACCGGCGATCTGCTCCTCGAGATCGAGGTCGACGTCCGCCCCGAGTTCGACCTGCCCGCGTACGAGGGCCTCGAGCTCACCGTGGACTCCGTCGAGGTCACCGACGACGAGGTCGCGACCGAGCTCGACAGCCTGCGCAGCCGCTTCGGCACGCTGATCACGGTGGACCGCCCCGCGAAGACGGGCGACTTCGTCCAGATCGACCTCACCGCCACCATCGCCGGCAACGCCGTCGACACCGCGAGCGGCATCTCCTACGAGCTCGGCTCGGGCGACCTCATCGACGGCATCGACGAGGCCCTCGAGTCCCTCACCGCCGGCGAGAGCACCACGTTCGAGTCGAAGCTGCTCGGCGGCGACAACGAGGGCGAGACGGCCGAGATCGCCGTCACGGTCCAGTCCGTCAAGGAGCGCGAGCTGCCCGAAGCCGACGACGACTTCGCGCAGATCGCCAGCGAGTTCGACACCATCGACGAGCTGCGCGCGGACCTCAAGGTCCAGGTCGGCAAGTCCAAGGTCTTCGGCCAGGTCACCCAGGCCCGCGACCAGATCGTCGACAAGCTCCTCGAGGGTGTCGAGATCCCCGTCCCCGAGAGGCTCGTCGAGGACGAGGTCCAGCGCCACCTCGAGAACGAGAACCGCCTCGAGGACGACGTGCACCGCGCCGAGGTCAAGGAGTCCAGCGAGAAGGCGTTCCGCCAGCAGCTGCTCCTCGACGTCATCGCGGAGAAGGAGGAGCTGAAGGTCAGCCAGGACGAGCTGACCCAGTACCTCATCCAGGGCGCGCAGCAGTACAACATGGAGCCGAACGAGTTCGTCCAGGTGCTGCAGCAGAACAACCAGATCCCCGCCATGGTCGGCGAGGTCGCGCGCAACAAGGCCCTCGCGGTCGTGCTCGACAAGGCGAAGGTCGTGGACGCCGACGGCAAGGTCGTCGACGTGACCGAGTTCACGAAGCCCGTCGTGCGCGACGCCGACGCCGCGACCGAGGAGCCCGCGGCGGACGCGGACGCCGAGGCCGTCACCGCCGACGCCCCCGTGGAGGAGGCCGCAGAGGCCGCCGCCGAGGAGGCCCCGGCCGAGAAGCCGAAGAAGAAGGCGCCCGCGAAGAAGAAGGCCGCCGAGAAGGCCGCCGACTCCGAGTAGTCGTCACCGCTGCCCGTCGACGGGCAGCGACACGAGGGCCCGGGGAGCTGAAGCTCCCCGGGCCCTCGTGCGTCCGGCGGCGGCGCTCTCCGACCGCGGCGGCCGTGCCTCTCCGACCGCGGCGGCCGTGCCTCTCCGCCCGCGGCGGCCGTGCCTCTCCGCCCGCGGCGAACACGGGCGTAGGGGCGAACCCCCTCCGATAGATTCATGACTCGAAGCGACGAATGAATGGGAGCTCGAACAATGGCCGAACCGACACTGGTACCCGGTGTTTTTGACCGACTGCTGAAGGACCGCATCATCTGGCTCGGATCCGAGGTCCGCGACGACAACGCGAACGAGATCTGCGCGAAGATCCTGCTGCTGGCGGCGGAGGATTCCGAGAAGGACATCTTCCTGTACATCAACTCGCCCGGCGGTTCCATCACCGCGGGAATGGCCATCTACGACACCATGCAGTTCGTCCCCAACGACATCGTCACCGTCGGGATCGGCATGGCCGCCTCCATGGGCCAGCTGCTCCTCACGAGCGGCACCAAGGGCAAGCGCTACATCACACCGAACGCACGCGTGCTGCTGCACCAGCCCCACGGCGGCTTCGGCGGCACGTCGAGCGACATCCAGACGCAGGCCCAGCTCATCCTCTCGATGAAGCAGCGCCTCGCCGAGATCACCGCGGGCCAGACCGGCAAGACGGCCGAGCAGATCAACGAGGACGGCGACCGCGACCGCTGGTTCACCGCCCAGGAGGCCCTCGAGTACGGCTTCGTCGACCACATCCGCGAGTCGGCGACCGACGTCGTCGGCGGCGGCGGCACCGAGACCTCCTAGAGCCCGCGACATTCGAGACAGGTAAGAGAAGAGAACATGGAACTCCCCACCTTCGGCGGCGCCCGCGGCGCCGGCTCCACCGCCACGAGCCCGTCGTCGCGGTACATCCTCCCCAGCTTCGAGGAGCGAACGGCCTACGGCTACAAGCGCCAGGACCCGTACGCCAAGCTCTTCGAGGACCGCATCATCTTCCTCGGCGTGCAGGTCGACGACGCGTCGGCCGACGACGTCATGGCCCAGCTGCTCGTGCTCGAGTCGATGGATCCCGACCGCGACATCGTGATGTACATCAACTCGCCCGGCGGCTCCTTCACGGCCATGACGGCGATCTACGACACCATGCAGTACGTCTCGCCGCAGATCCAGACGGTCTGCCTCGGTCAGGCGGCCTCCGCCGCGGCCGTGCTGCTCGCCGGCGGCGCGCCCGGGAAGCGGCTCGCGCTCCCCAATGCCCGCGTGCTCATCCACCAGCCCGCCACGGGCGAGTCGAGCGGCGGCCAGGCGTCCGACATCGAGATCCAGGCGGCGGAGATCATGCGCATGCGCTCCTGGCTCGAGGACACGCTCGCGAAGCACACCAACCGCGACCGCGACCAGATCAACCGCGACATCGAGCGCGACAAGATCCTCGGCGCCGACGAGGCGCTGGAGTACGGCCTCATCGACCAGGTGCTCACCTCGCGCAAGAACCTGACGGCGGCGATCCCCGCCCGCTAGGCCCGCACATCGGAGGAGGGGCGGTCGGCATCAGCCGACTGCCCCTCCTCTCATGCCACGTGCGTCAGGTCGCGGGCTCCGCGATCTCGCCCCGCTCGATCGCCTCCCGCTCGAGCTCCCGGACGATCGGCAGCACCTGCGTGCCGAACTGCTCGATGTCCTCGAGGTAGTGCAGGAATCCGAGGAGCAGGAGGTCGACCCCGCGCTTGCGGTACTCGACCATGCGGCGCGCGACCTGCTCCGGCGTGCCGATGAGGCCGGTGCGGAAGCCGTCGTTGTACTGCACGAGGTCGCGGAACGTCGAGTCGGACCACATGCCCTTGCCGTCGCCGGTCGACGCCCCCGCCTGCTTGACGGCCTGGCGGAAGCCCTCGACGGCGTCGGGGTTCGCCTTGGCGATGATCTCCTCGAGGACGTCCTGCGCCTCCTGCTCGGTGTCGCGCGCGATGACGAAGCCGTTGAGCCCGAACCTGACCCGCTCGCTGCGGCCGGCGGCGCGGGCCGATGCGAGCACGTCGGCGCGCTGCTCCTCGAAGCCCGCGAAGTCCTTGCCGTTGGAGAAGTACCAGTCGGTCACGCGACCGCCCATCTCGCGTGCGTCCGTGCTGTTGCCGCCCATGAAGATCTCCGGGTGCGCGCGCCCGGGCACGTCGACGGGCGGCGGCTTGAGCGTGAAGTCGTGGATCCGGTAGAAGTCGCCCAGGTGCGTGAACTCCTTCTCCGTCCAGAGGCCGCGGAGGACGCGGATGAACTCCTCGGTGCGGCGGTAGCGCTCCCCGTGCTCGAGCCAGGGCTCGCCGAAGCCGACGAACTCGTCCTTCAGCCATCCGGAGACGACGTTGACGGCCGCGCGGCCGTGGGACATGTGGTCGGCCGTGATGATCCACTTGGCCAGCACGCCCGGGTGCCAGAGGCCCGGGTGCACGGCCGCGATGACCTTGAGCCGCTCGGTCGCGAGCAGGAGGCCGAGCGAGAACGAGGTCGACTCGTGCTGCTTGTCGGCGCCGTAGGACGCGGTGTACCGCACCTGGCTCAGGGCGTAGTCGAATCCGTTGCGCTCGGCGAGCTGCGCGACGCGGACGTTGAAGTCGAAGTCGAAGTGGGTGCGCTGCTCGATGTCGCTCGTCACGAGGCCGCCCGAGACGTTCGGGACCCAGTAGGCGAAGGACAGCGCGTCGGGGGACGCAGGAGGGGTGTCGTCTGTCATGCGGACATGGTGGGTGACGCAGCCGGGAGCATCCCGTCGTGTTGCGCAGTGTGACGGCGGAGTGCCGCACATCGGGTCCTCCGACGGGCCGCGCCCCCAGGGGTCCGGAAGATGTCGGGCGCTCGGGTTAGGCTCGTTCCACATCGCACGGTTTCCGGGGAGGAATTCATGGCACGCATCGGCGAGAGCGCGGATCTGCTCAAGTGCTCCTTCTGCGGGAAGAGCCAGAAGCAGGTCCAGCAGCTGATCGCGGGACCGGGCGTCTACATCTGCGACGAGTGCGTGGAGCTCTGCAACGAGATCATCGAGGAGCGCCTGGCCGAGGCCAGCGAGGAGACGACGGGCGAGTTCGAGCTGCCCAAGCCGAAGGAGATCTTCGGCTTCCTCGACGAGTACGTCATCGGGCAGGAGGCCGCCAAGCGCGCGTTGTCCGTGGCGGTCTACAACCACTACAAGCGCGTGCGGGCCGTCAGCACCATCGGGCCGGCCGAGACCGTGGGCGACGAGATCGAGATCGCCAAGAGCAACATCCTCCTCATCGGGCCCACCGGCTGCGGCAAGACCTACCTCGCGCAGACGCTGGCGAAGCGCCTGAACGTGCCATTCGCCGTCGCCGACGCCACCGCCCTCACCGAGGCGGGCTACGTCGGCGAGGACGTCGAGAACATCCTCCTGAAGCTCATCCAGGCCGCCGACTACGACGTGAAACGGGCCGAGACGGGCATCATCTACATCGACGAGGTCGACAAGATCGCGCGCAAGGCCGAGAACCCGAGCATCACGCGCGACGTGTCGGGTGAGGGCGTGCAGCAGGCGCTGCTGAAGATCCTCGAGGGCACGGTCGCCTCGGTGCCGCCGCAGGGCGGCCGCAAGCACCCGCACCAGGAGTTCATCCAGGTCGACACGACCAACGTGCTCTTCATCGTCGCCGGCGCGTTCGCCGGGCTCGAGGACATCATCAGCCAGCGCGCGGGCAAGAAGGGCATCGGCTTCGGCGCCCCGCTGCACCGCAAGGACGTGAACGCCGACGTGTTCGGCGAGGTGCTGCCCGAGGACCTGCACAAGTTCGGCCTCATCCCGGAGTTCATCGGGCGCCTCCCGGTCGTCACGACGGTCACGCAGCTCGACCAGCGCGCGCTCATGGAGATCCTCACCAAGCCGCGCAACGCGCTCGTGCGCCAGTACCAGCGCATGTTCGAGCTCGACGGCGTGGAGCTGGAGTTCGAGCAGGGCGCCCTGGAGTCCATCGCCGACCTCGCCGTCCTCCGCCAGACGGGCGCTCGCGGGTTGCGTGCCATCCTGGAGGAGGTGCTCGGGCCGATCATGTTCGACATCCCCTCGGACGAGGAGGTGGGCCGCGTGGTCATCACGCGCGAGTCGGTCGTGCAGAACGCCGCGCCCACCATCGTGCCGCGTGCCTCCATCTTGCGCGCGGAGAAGTCCGCCTGATCCGGCCGTCGCGCCGCTATACGACGAGAGCGCCGCACCCCGTGAGGGGCGCGGCGCTCTCGTCGTCCGCGGTGTGGATCAGTCGGCGAGGCCGCGACGCTCGAGCAGCGGCTCGATGACGGCGTCGCGCCCGCGGAAGTCGCGGTACGCCTCCAGCGGGTCCTTCGATCCGCCGACGCCGAGGAGGAGCGAGCGGAAGCGGTCGCCGTTCTCGCGCGTGAGTCCGCCGTTCTCGCGGAACCACTCGACGGTGTCGGCGTCCAGCACCTCGCTCCAGATGTAGGAGTAGTAGCCGGCGTCGTAGCCGCCCGCGAACGTGTGCTGGAAGTAGCTGGACGCATAGCGGGGGAGGACGGCGGGCACGTCGAGGCCGACCGCGGCGAGGGCGTCGGCCTGGAACGCGTCCACGTCCTCGACCCGGTCGCCGACTCCGATCCGGTGCCAGGCCTGGTCGAGGAGCGCGGCGCCCAGGTACTCGGAGGTGAGGAAGCCCTCGTTGAAGGCGCTCGACGCCTGCACGGCGGCGACGAGCTCGGCCGGCATCGGCTCGCCCGTCTCGTGGTGCACGGCGTAGGACGCGAGGATCTCGGGCCACAGCATCCACATCTCGTTGACCTGGCTGGGGAACTCGACGAAGTCGCGGAACACGTTCGTGCCGGCGAAGCGCGGGTAGGTCACGCGGGCGAAGAGCCCGTGCAGCGCGTGGCCGAACTCGTGGAACAGGGTGGTGGTCTCGTCGTAGCTGAGCAGGGTCGGCTGGCCGGCCGGCGGCTTCGGCACGTTGAGGTTGTTGAGCACGACCGTGGGCGTGTGGAGCAGTGCGCTCTGCGAGATGAGCGGGTTCATCCACGCCCCACCGCGCTTGGAGTCGCGCGTGTGGAGGTCGAGGACGTAGAGGCCGACGGGGGATCCGTCCTCGTCGCGCACCTCGAAGACGCGCGCGTCGGGGTGGTAGGCGACGATGTCGTCGCGCTCCGTGAAGGTGACGCCGTACAGCGCGGTGGCCGCGCGGAACACGCCGTCGCGCAGCACGCGGTCGGCCTCGAGGTAGGGGCGCATCCGCTCGGTGTCGACGTCGTAGCGCTCGGTGCGCACCTTCTCGCTGTAGAAGGCCCAGTCCCAGGCGGCGAGCTCGAACGTCGGCTCGCCGAGCTCCTCCTGCGTCCGGTCGATCACGCGCTGCAGCTCGACGGCCTCGGCGCGGGCGTTCCGCGCCGCGGCCGGGGCGAGCCGCCCGAGCATGTCGGCGACGGCCTCCGGGGTGCGCGCGGTCTGGTCCGCGGTGACTGCCGCCGCGTGGCTCGGGAAGCCGAGGAGGGCTGCTCGCTCGGCGCGGAGGCGTGTGATCTCGAGCACGAGCGGGCGATTGTCGTGGTCGTTCCCGCGGGCGCCGCGGGCGAGCGACGCCTCCATGATCCGCTGGCGCAGCCTCCGGTCCGTCAGCTGCGACAGGTACGGGTGGCCGGTGGGGAGGACGAGCGTGATGAGGTGCTTCCCCTCGAGCCCGCGGTCGACGGCGGCCTGCGCGGCAGCGGCGATGGCGCTCGCCCCGAGCCCGTCGAGCTGCGCCGGGTCGTCGACGACGACGGCGAGGTCGTTGGTGTCCTCGAGCAGGTTCGACTCGAAGCGCGTCGTGAGCACGGACAGGCGGCGGTTCAGGTCGCGCAGGCGGTCCTTCGCGTCGTCGTCGAGGCCCGCGCCCGCGATCGTGAACTCGGCCAGGTAGCGCTCGACGAGGTAGACTGACTCGGCGTCGAGCCCGGACTCGTGGCGCGTGTCGTGGACGGAGCGGATCCGGGAGTAGAGCGCCGCGTCGAGGCGGATCGCGTCCTCGTGCGCTGCCAGCTCGGGCGCGATCTCGGCGTCGAGCTCGCGCGTGAAGGGGGAGCTGTCGGCGGAGGAGAGCGTGAAGAAGACGTGGCCGACGCGGTCGAGCGTGCGGCCCGCGCGCTCGAGGGCGACCAGGGTGTTCTCGAAGGTCGGCGGCTCGGGGGAGTCGGCGATGGCGCGGACCTCGGCCAGGTGCTCGGCGATCCCGGACTGGAACGCGGAACGGAAGTGCTCATCGCGGATGTCGGCGAAGGGGGGCATGCCGTAGGGGAGGGTGCTCGGTTCGAGGAAGGGATTCGAGGGCGTCGTCATACGGCGAGCCTAGGCCGGGCGCCGACCTAGGCTCGGAGGGTGAAGAGCGAGCGATACACCCACGGCCACCACGAGAGCGTCCTCCGCGTGCACAGCGCGCGGACCGTCCGGAACTCCGCCGCGTACCTGGAGCCGCACCTGCGGCCCGGGCTCGACGTCCTGGACGTCGGCAGCGGCCCGGGCACCATCACGGTGGAGCTCGCCGACCTCGTCGCGCCGGGCCGCGTGGTCGGCCTGGACATGTCGGAGGAGGTCGTGCGGCAGGCGTCGGAGCTGGCGGCGTCGAGGGGCACCGGGAACGTCGAGTTCGTCACCGGATCCGTCTACGAGCTGCCGTACCCCGACGCGTCGTTCGACGTCGTCCACGCGCACCAGGTGCTGCAGCACGTGGGCGACCCCGTCCGCGCGCTGGCGGAGATGCGCCGCGTCACGCGCCCCGGCGGGCTCGTGGCGGCGCGCGACGTCATCTACTCGAAGGTCGCGCTGTTCCCCGAGTCGGACGGCCTGCGGCTCTGGGCCGACGTGTACCTGCCGGTGCACCACGCGAACGGCGGCGAGCCCGACGCGGGATCCCGCCTCAAGGCGTGGGCGCGCCAGGCGGGGTTCACGGAGATCGCCTCGAGCGCATCCGTGTGGTGCTTCTCCTCCGACGACGAGCGGGCCTGGTGGGGCGGCGCATGGGCCGACCGCGCGGTCGCCTCGTCGTTCGCGGGCCAGGCGCGGGAAGGCGGCTTCGCGACCGACGACGACCTGCGGGCGATCCGCGCCGGCTGGCAGGAGTGGGCGGCGGACGACGACGGCTTCCTCGCGATGCCGCACGGCGAGATCCTCGCCCGGCGCTGACCCGCGCCGGGCGCTGACCCGCGGCGGGCGGTCAGTCGTCGAAGGGGTCGTCGGTGCTCTCGCCGGGGATCGTGATGGTCGCCGCGTCCTCGACCGGGTCGTAGCGGATCACGGTGCCGTCGTCGAGCTCCACGACGGGCTTCCGCTCGAGCCAGGTGAGCGTCCAGCGCCACTGGGACGTGTCCGCGTCGAGCGCGAGCACGTCGGACTCGACGGTCTTCACGGCGAGGAGGACGACCTCGGGCAGCTCCGCCGGGGCGGTGCCGCCGACGGGCCAGCGGGTGCCGAGCTGCATCAGACGTCCTGCTCGTACGTGACCCACGTGGTGCGGCGGGCGACCCGGTCGTAGAGGCGCTGCGCGTCGGCGTTGTCCTCGGCGGTGATCCAGCGGAGCATGCTGGCGTCCTCGCCGCGAGCGACCTCGGCGACCGCGGCGATGAGCTTCTCGCCCACGCCCTGGCGGCGCGAGATCTCGCGCACGTACAGGTCGTCGACGAGGAGGCCGTCGGTGCCGCGGGCCAGGCGCGCGAAGCGGTGGAAGTGCGCGAGGCCGACGAGGGCGCCCTCGTGCGCGTCGTCCACGGCGACGAGCGCCGAGCTCGCGTGCGCGTCGTCGATGATGTGGCTCCAGGCGAGCACGGCCGCCTCATCGGTCAGCTCGGTGCCGTAGAACCCGGCGTAGCCCGCGAACAGGTCGAACCAGGGGAAGAAGTCGCCGTCGCGGACGGGACGGATCGAGATGGTCATGCGCGGTTCTCCTCGGGCTGCTCGGCGGGGGCGAGCGTGATGCGGGTGACGGCGGGGCCGTCCCCCTCGGTGAAGGTCAGGTCGGTGATGCGGCCCACGGCGCGGAGGTCCCGCGCCACGAGCTCGAGCGAGCGGATGTCCTCAGGCGAAGCGGAGACGACGGCCTCCGCGACGGGCGTCTTCTGCGAGGCCTTGGCGTCGGTCTTGGCGCGGCGGATGCCCACGAGCGCCCGGCCGGCCAGCGCGAGCAGCCGCGGGTCGGCCGCGCCCCCGGTCGCCGGGGCGTCGGGGGTCGGCGCGGTCGGCCAGGCGGCGGTGTGGATCGAGCCGTCGTGCGACCAGCTCCACGCCTCCTCGGCCGCGAACGGCACGAAGGGCGCGAACAGGCGCAGCAGCACGTCGAGGGCCTCGCGGAGCGCGGCGACCGCGGATCCCCGGTCGGCCGGGTCGGCGTCGGCCGAGTAGGCGCGGTCCTTGACGAGCTCCAGGTAGTCGTCGCAGAAGGTCCAGAAGAAGCTCTCCGTGACCTCGAGGGCGCGCGCGTGGTCGTACTCCTCGAGCGCGGTGGTGGCCGTCTCGACGACCTCGGCGAGGGCGGCGAGCATGCCCACGTCGATGGCGTGCGTCGCGCGGGCGCCCTCGGGCGCCTCGAACGAGAGGATGAACTTCGCCGCGTTGAGGACCTTGATCGCGAGTCGACGGCCGATCTTGATCTGCGTCGGGTTCTGCGGGTCCATCGCAGCGTCCACGCCGAGGCGGGCGGACGCGGCCCAGTAGCGCACCGCGTCGGAGCCGAACTGCTCGAGCGTGGCCGCGGGGGTCACGACGTTGCCCTTGGACTTCGACATCTTCTTGCGGTCGGGGTCGAGGATCCAGCCCGAGATCGCGGCCGTCCTCCACGGCGCGGTGCCGTGCTCCAGCTCGGCCCGGAGGACCGTGGAGAACAGCCACGTGCGGATGATGTCCTGGCCCTGCGGGCGCATGGAGAACGGGAAGACGAGGTCGAAGAGCTCGGGGTCGCGCTCCCAGCCGCCCGCGAGCTGCGGGGTCAGCGAGGACGTGGCCCAGGTGTCCATGACGTCGAGCTCGCCCTGGAAGCCGCCGGGCACGCCGCGCTGGTCCTCCGTGTAGCCGGGGGCGGGATCCGACGACGGGTCGACGGGGAGCTGGTCCTCGGTGGGCGTGATGGCCTTCTCGAACTCCGGGTTGCCGTCCGCGTCGAGCGGGTACCAGACCGGCAGCGGCACGCCGAAGAAGCGCTGGCGGGAGACGAGCCAGTCGCCGTTGAGGCCGCCGACCCAGTTCTCGTAGCGCACGCGCATGAAGTCGGGGACGAAGCCGATCTCGCGGCCGCGGCCGATGAGGCCCGCGCGGAGCTCCTCGTCGCGGCCGCCGTTGCGGATGTACCACTGGCGGGTCGAGACGATCTCGAGGGGCTTGTCGCCCTTCTCGTAGAACTTGACCGGGTGGGTGATCTTGCGGGGCTCGCCGATCAGCTCGCCGGACTCCGTGAGGAGCTCGACCATCGCGGCCTTCGCGGAGAAGACGGTCTTGCCGGCGAGGGCGGCGTACGCCGCGCGTCCGGTCTCTGACGTGATGGCGGCGGGCGCCTCCGAGACGATGCGGCCGTCGAAGCCGACGATCGCGCGGTTCTCGAGCTGCAGCTCGCGCCACCAGACGACGTCGTTGAGGTCGCCGAAGGTGCAGACCATGGCGATGCCGGATCCCTTGTCGGGCTGCGCGAGGTGGTGTGCGAGCACGGGGACCTCGACGCCGAAGACGGGGGTCGTCACGGTGGTGCCGAAGAGCCCCTGGTAGCGCTCGTCGTCGGGGTGCGCGACGAGGGCGACGCACGCCGCCAGGAGCTCGGGGCGCGTGGTGTCGATGATCACGTCGTCGCCGCCGGGGCGGTGGAAGGCGAGGCGGTGGTAGGCGCTCGGCTGCTCGCGGTCCTCCAGCTCGGCCTGCGCGACCGCGGTGCGGAAGGTGACGTCCCACAGGGTGGGCGCGTCGGCCTGGTAGGCCTCGCCGCGGGCGAGGTTGCGGAGGAACGCGCGCTGCGAGGCGACCTGCGCCTCGGCGCCGATGGTGCGGTAGCTCTGGCGCCAGTCGACGCTCAGGCCGAGCGTGCGGAAGAGGTCCTCGAACTGCTTCTCGTCCTCCTCGGTGAGGCGCTCGCACAGCTCGATGAAGTTGCGGCGGGAGATGGGCTGCTGGTCGCCCGGCTTGGACGTGCCGCCTGTCTCGGAGGGCTGGTACGCGGGGTCGTAGGGAAGCGTGGGGTCGCAGCGGACGCCGTAGAAGTTCTGGACGCGTCGCTCGGTGGGGAGCCCGTTGTCGTCCCAGCCGAGCGGGTAGAACACGCTCTCGCCGCGCATGCGCCGATAGCGGGCGATGACGTCGGTGTGCGTGTAGCTGAACACGTGGCCGATGTGCAGGGATCCGCTCGCGGTGGGCGGCGGGGTGTCGATGGAGAAGACGGTGCCCGCGGCGGCCTCGTCGCGGCGGAAGTCGTACGTGCCGTCGGCCTGCCAGCGTCCGCCCCACTTGGCCTCCAGACCCTCGAGGGCGGGCTTGTCGGGGACCCGGGCGACCTCTCCGGTCGCTCCCTGCGCGGTGTCCGGACGTCGTTCGTCAGCCATGCGTGCTCCGGTTCCCTCGATGTGGACGGCACCGTGTCGATGGTGAGGTGCCTGCTGTGCGGGGTTCACGCTACCGGATGGGGCGCGGAGGCCGGATGCGGGGGCGTGCGCGCCCATGGCATCCGGCCTCCCGGCTAGGCGCGTGACGTCGTCGCGGTCTCCCGGAAGGCCACGCGCATGGCGTCGAGGCGCCCCGTCAGCTCCGTCGGCACCCGGCCGCCGAAGCGCGCGAAGTGCGCCTCCACGGCGTCGAGCTCCTTGAGCCAGAGGTCGGGATCCAGCGCGAGCAGCTCGTCGAGCGCGCCGTCCGCGAGGTCGAGGCCCTGGACGTCCAGGTCCTCCGGCAGCGGCAGCCCGCCGACGGGGGTCGGCACCACGGGCACGCGGTCCTCCAGGCGGCGGACGATCCACTCGAGCACGCGGGCGTTCTCGCCGAAGCCCGGCCAGAGGAATGACCCGTCGTCGCCCTTGCGGAACCAGTTGACCTGGAAGACGCGGGGCGCGCCGTCGCCGAGACCACGCCCCACCTCGAGCCAGTGCCGCCAGTGGTCGGCCATGTCGTATCCGCAGAAGGGCTGCATCGCGAACGGGTCGTGGCGGAGCTCGCCCACCCGGCCATCGGCGGCGGCCGTCTGCTCGGACGCCATGGTGGCGCCCACGAAGACGCCGTGCTCCCAGTCGTCCGCCTCCGCGACCAGCGGGACGTTCGTCGCGCGGCGACCGCCGAAGAGGATCGCGTCGACCACGACGCCGTCGGGGTCGTCCCAGTCGTCCGCGAGCGACGGGCACTGCTCGATCCCCACGGTGAAGCGGGCGTTCGGGTGCGCGGCGGGGGATCCGGATCCGGGCGACCACGCCTCCCCCCGCCAGTCGACGAGGCCCGCGGGCGGCCTCGGCGTCATGCCCTCCCACCACACGTCGCCGTCGGGACGGAGCGCGACGTTCGTGAAGATCGCGTTGCCCCAGACGGTCGACATGGCGACGGGGTTGGTGCTCTCGCCCGTGCCGGGCGCCACGCCGAAGAGGCCGCGCTCGGGGTTCACGGCGCGGAGGCGGCCCCGCGCGTCGGGGCGGAGCCAGGCGATGTCGTCGCCCAGCGTCTCGACCGTCCAGCCCGGGATCGTGGGCGTGAGCATCGCGAGGTTCGTCTTCCCGCACGCCGACGGGAACGCGGCCGCGACGTGGAAGCGCCGGCCCTCGGGGCTCGTGATCCGGATGAGGAGCATGTGCTCCGCGAGCCAGCCCTCATCGCGCGCCATCACGGAGGCGATCCGGAGGGAGAAGCACTTCTTGCCGAGCAGCGCGTTGCCGCCGTAGCCCGAGCCGAACGAGATGATCTCGCGCTCCTCGGGGAAGTGGCAGATGCGCTTGTCGGCGTTGTGCGGCCACGCGACGTCCGTGCGGCGGATCCCGGCGTCGTCGACGAGAGGCGCGCCGAGGCCGTGCAGCGCGCGGACCCACGCGGTGTCGGGGCCGATGAGGCGGAGCGCGTCGTCGCCCATCCGGGTCATGAGCGCCATGCTGGCGACGACGTAGGCGCTGTCGGTGATCTGCACGCCGAGCTGCGAGATCGCGCCGCCGAGCGGGCCCATCGAGAACGGGACGACGTAGAGGGTGCGGCCGCGCATGGATCCGGCGAACAGCTCCCGGAGCTCCGCTCGCGTCTGGGCGGGGTCGCGCCAGTTGTTCGTGGGGCCGGCGTCGGCGGGATCCTCGGAGCAGATGAACGTGCGGTCCTCGACGCGCGCCACGTCGGCCGGGTCGCTGCGGGCGAGGAAGCTGTGCGGGCGCCACTCGGGGTTCAGTCGGATGAGCGTGCCGGCGTCGACCATCTGCCGCGTGATGCGGTCGTACTCGGCGACGCTGCCCGTGCACCAGACGACCCGGTCCGGGAGCGCGAGCCGGGCGACCTCCGCCACCCACTCGGCGATGCGGGGATCGCGGCAGTGCGCGGGGGCAGCTGCGCCGGGCGGGAGCGGCCGGGCGTCGAGCGCCGCGGCGCCGGTCGCGGCGCCGGTCGCGGCGCCGGTCTCGGTGCCGAACCGGCTGCCGCGCGGGCGGTCGGCGGTGAGCGGGGGTGCGTCCTGGATGGTGGTCATGTCGGTCCGTCCTCGTCGATCGGTCTGTTGTTCCAGCCTGCGACCGGTCAGGATGGGGTTCGAGGATCCATCAGCGTGAAGAAGCGCGGATGTTCACGGAGAGGTGAATGCATGGACCAGCTCGTCATCGGCCGGCGCATCCGGCACGCGCGGAAGGGCGCCGGGCTCACGCTGCAGGCGCTGGGGGAGCGGGCGGGGATCCTGCCGAGCCAGCTGAGCATGATCGAGAACGGCCGGCGCGAGACGCGCCTGTCGACGCTCGGGCGGATCGCGGGCGCGCTCGGCGTGGACGTCACGCACCTGCTCGCGGCCGACGCGCCCGACGCGCGCTCGGCCCTGGAGATCGAGCTCGACCGGGCGCAGCGCTCCTCGCTCTACGGCGGCCTCGGGCTCCCCGCGGTGCCGGCGAGCCGGGCGCTCCCGCAGGAGACGCTGGAGGCGCTCGTCGGCCTGCACCGGGAGCTCGCACGTCGCGAACGCGAGTCGATCGCGACGCCCGAGGAGGCCAGGCGGGCGAACACCGAGCAGCGGCTCGTGATGCGCGAGCGCGACAACCACATCCGCGAGATCGAGGAGCTCGCCGAGCGGATGCTCGCGGACGTCGGCCACCGCAGAGGCGCCCTCTCGCACCGCAGCGTCAGCCGCATGGCGGAGGGGCTCGGCTTCGAGCTCATCTACGTGGACGACCTCCCGCGGTCGACGCGCTCGGTCACCGACCTCGGGGACGGGCGGATCTACCTGCCGCCCGCGTCGATCCCCGGCGGCCACGGCCTCCGCTCGATGGCGCTGCAGGCGATGGCGCACCGGGTGCTCGGGCACGAGGAGCCCGCCAGCTACGCGGACTTCCTGCGGCAGCGGCTGGAGATCAACTACTTCGCGGCCGCGTGCCTCATGCCGCTCACGCAGTCGCTCGAGTTCCTCAGCGAGGCGAAGTCCCGGCGCGACCTCGCGGTGGAGGACTTCCGCGACGCGTTCGGCGTGACGCACGAGGCGGCGGCGCTCCGGCTCACGAACATCAGCACCACGCACCTCGACCTCCGCGTGCACTTCCTGCGCGTGGGCGGCGACGGCGCCGTCTACAAGGCGTACGAGAACGACGGCCTGCCGCTGCCCGTCGACGTCACGGGCGCGGTCGAGGGCCAGCCGGTGTGCCGGGAGTGGGCGGCGCGCGGCGCCTTCGACCGCACCAACCGCACGACCGAGTTCCACCAGTACACGGACACGCCCGCGGGGACGTTCTGGTGCTCGACGCAGACGGGATCCACGGCCGATGGGGAGTACTCCATCTCGTTCGGCGTGCCGTTCGCGCACGCGAAGTGGTTCCGCGGACGCGAGACGACGGCCAGGAGCGTCTCCCGCTGCCCGGACGAGTCGTGCTGCCGCCGCGCGGATCCCGAGGACGCCGGCCGCTGGCGCGACCGCGCCTGGCCGAGCGCCCGGCTGCACGCGCACATCCTCGCTCCGCTGCCGCGCGCATCCTTCCCCGGGGTGGACGACCGGGAGCTGTACGCGTTCCTCGACCGGCACGCGGGGGCGTGACGCGCGGACCCGCGCCGGCTATCGCGGCGGGACGTCCGGATCCAGGCGCGGGACGGCGGCGAGGAGGGCCCGGGTGACGGGGTGCGTCGGGCGGATGAGCACGTCGTCGGCGGATCCGCGCTCCACGATCCGGCCGTCGGACATGACGGCGACCTCGTCGCTCATGTGCGCGACGACGCCGAGGTCGTGCGAGATGAGCAGGAGGCCGAGACCGAGACGGCGCTGCAGCTCGTCGAGGAGGTCGAGCACCTGGGCCTGCACGGCGATGTCGAGGGCGGACACGGGCTCGTCGCAGATGAGCACGTCCGGGCGTGCCGCGAGGGCGCGCGCGATGGCGACGCGCTGCCGCTGGCCGCCGGAGAGCCGCGCGGGACGGCGGGAGAGGAGCGCGGGATCCAGGCCCACCTGCGCGAGGAGCGTCCCGGGGGAGTCGAAGGCGCCGGCGTCGCGGCGGCCGGCGACGACGACCAGGGCGTCCCGCAGGATCCGGTCGACGCTCCAGCGCGGGTCGAAGGACGCGAGCGGGTCCTGGTAGACGGCGCCGATCCGCGCGCGTCGGCTCCGGCGCTCGCGCTCCGGGATGCCGCTCCACGGTCCGCCGTCGAGCGTCACGTCGCCGGCGTCCGGCTCCTCGAGCGCCAGCAGGAGGCGGGCGACCGTGGTCTTGCCCGAGCCGGATCCCCCGACGAGGCCGAGCGTGCGGCCGCGGCGTACCTCGAGGGAGACGTCGTCGACGGCGGTGCGCACGGATCCGCCCGGGCCCCGATAGGAGCGGGTGAGGCCGGTGGCACGGAGGACCACGCGGTCGTCTGCGCGCGGTTCGGCGGCCGGTGCCTGTGCCGGTGCCGCGCCTGCTGCCTCGAGCCGGGCCTCCGAGAGGGGCGTGCCGCGCGGGACGCCCGTCGGCACGGCGGCCACGAGCGCGCGCGTCCGGGCGTGGGCGGGCGCGCGGAGGATCTCCGCGGTCGGGCCCTCCTCCACGATCCGGCCGTCGTGCATCACGGCGACGCGGTCGGCGAGCCGGGCGACGACGGCGAGGTCGTGGCTGACGAGCAGGGTCGCCTGGCCGCGCGTGCGCAGGTCGGCGAGCAGGTCGATGATGCGCGCCTGAACCGTCGCGTCGAGCGCGGTCGTCGGCTCGTCGGCGACGAGGAGCGGCGGATCCAGCGCGAGGGCGGCCGCGAGCAGCGCCCGCTGCCGCAGGCCGCCGGAGAGCTCGCCGGAGCGCTGGTGCACGCGCGTCGCGGGATCCGGCATGCCCACGCGCTCGAGCAGCTCGAGCACGCGCGCCCGTCGGGCGCGCGGGTCCCGCATCCCGTGGACGCGGAGGGCGTCGCCGATCTCGCGGCCGATGGGTCGGAGCGGGTCGAGCGAGGAGAGCGCGTCCTGCAGCACGAGGCCGACGCCCGATCCGCGGACGCTCCGCCACTCGCGCGGCCCCGCGTCGCGGAGGTCGCGGCCGCCGATCTCGAGGACGCCCGCCCGGACCTCGGCCCCCGGGCCGGCGAGACCGAGGAGGCTCCGCGCGGTCACGCTCTTCCCCGAGCCGGACGTACCGACGAGCGCGAGGCACTCGCCCGGCGCGATCCGCAGCGAGATGCCGTGCACCACGGGCACGCCGTCGAAGGACACGCGGAGGTCCGCGACGCGCAGGGCGGGCGGCGGCGCGGGCGTGGCGCGCCCGGATCCGGCGCTCACGACGCCCGGACCCGTCGCTCGAGCGCCCGACCGAGCACGGTCGACGCGGTCGCCGTCAGCACGATCATCAGGCCGGGAACCACCGTGAGCCACGGCGCCGAGCCGATGTAGGTGCGGCCGGCCGCGAGCATGGCGCCCCACTCGGGATCCGGCGGCACCGTGCCGAGCCCGAGGTAGCTCAGGGACGACGCCCACACGATCGCCTGCCCGACGCCGAGCGTGCCGAGCACGAAGAGCGGCGCCGCGGTGTTCGGGAGGATGTGGCGGGCGAGCACCACGAGCGGGGGGCGGCCGAGCACGGTGGCCGCCTCCACGTAGGCGGATCGGCGCACCGACATGACCCGGCCGCGGATGATGCGCGCGTATCCGGGCGCGGCCGAGATCCCGACGGCGAGGGTCGCGCTCCCGATGCCGGGCCCGAGGATCACGATGAGGAAGAGCGCGAGCAGGAGGCCGGGGAACGCGAAGACCACCTCGATCACGCGGTTCACGGCGAAGTCGGCGACGCGGCCGAGGAGCGCGGCCGCCAGCCCGAGGACCGCGCCGAGGCCGAGCCCGATGGCCGTGGCGCTCACGCCGATCACGAGGCTGGGGCCGGCGCCGTGGACGACGCGCGTGAGCACGTCGCGGCCGGACTCGTCGGTGCCGAGGAGGTGCCCGGCACCGGGCGCGCGGAACGCCTCGGCGGGGGCGATGGCGAGCGGATCACCGGGCGCGAGGATCCCGGGGGCGACGGCGGCCACGAGCAGCAGGACGACCACGATCGCGGCGCCCGTCGTCCCGGCGGCGGCGAGCGCGCGGACGTCCGGCCGGGAGGGCGCAGCGCCGAGGAGCGCGGCGGCGCGGGGGTCGCTCATCGCGCGGCCGCCGGGACATCGGGTGCCGGGGCGTCGGACGCCCGTGGCTCGGCGTCCGAGACCGGAGCGACCGGAGCGCCCGCGGGCACGTCTCCCGGGCGCGCGTCGACGAGCCGCGGATCCACGATCCGCGCGAGCAGGTCGGTCACGGCCGTGAGCACGATGTAGATCACCGCCACCACGAGCACCACGCCGACGATCACGGGCACGTCCCTGCTGGTCACGGCCGAGAGGGCGGTGCGTCCGAGGCCGGGCCGGGCGAAGATCTGCTCGACCACCACGGCACCCGAGATGAGGAAGCCGAACGCCCAGCCGGACAGCGCGATCCCGGGGGCGGCCGCGTGCCGCAGCGCGTGCCGCAGCCGCACGCCGGCCTCCGACTCGCCGCGGGCGCGCGCCGCGAGCGCGAACGGGGAGTCGAGCGCGTCGAGCAGCGCCTCCCGCATGATCTGCCCGAGGAACCCGGCGAGCGGGATCGCCAGCGTGAGCACCGGCAGCACGAGGCCGGCCGGCGAGGATCCGCTCACCGCCGGCAGCCAGCCGAGGCCGGTGGAGAACACGAGGATCAGCACCACGCCGATCCAGAAGTGCGGCAGCGACGCCGCCACGATCTCGACGCCCGCGCCGATCGCCCCGGCGACCCGGCCCGCGCCCGAGGAGACGAGGGCGAGGCCGAGCGCGAGGATCCACGCCACGGCGAGCGCGAGCACGGCCAGCAGCAGCGTGCCCGGCAGCTGCCGCGCGAGCACCGCCACGACGTCCTCGCGGAGTGCGTACGACCGGCCGAGGTCGCCCTGCGCGAGCCGCCCGAGCTGCGCGAGGTACTGCACGAGGAGCGGCTGGTCGAGCCCGTACTCGGCGCGCACGGCGGCGACGGCCTCGGGCGGCGCCTGCGAGCCGGGGCCGCCGAGGATCGCCTGCGCCGGGTCGCCCGGGATCAGCCGCACCGCGAGGAACGTGACGGTCGCGACCGCCCAGAGCACGAGGACCGCGCCGCCGATCCGTGCCCCGACGGCGCGGAGGAGCGCGGGTCGACGGGAGCCGGACGCGCGGACGGCGCGGCCGCGCCTCACCGCGCGAGCCAGGTGTCGTACATCGTCGGCGTCGCGACGGAGGGCAGCGCCCGGAGCCCCTGGACCGCCGTGCCGTGCAGGAAGTGGTTCTGCTGGTCGTACAGCGGCAGGATCCAGTGCCCGGCCATCACGCGCTGCTGCACGTCCGCGTAGAGCGCCTTCCGCCGGTCGAGGTCGGTCGTCGCCCGCGCCTCGGCGAGCGCCTGGTCGATCTCCGGCACCGACACCTTCGCGTGGTTCGCGAAGTAGCCGCTCGGCGCGGGCGTGATGCCGGAGGTGTCGTAGAGGATCCGCAGCACGTCGGGACCGGCCTTCGTGTACGGCGCGCTGACGAGCTCGTACGCGTCGTCGCCGAGGGCCTCGTACCAGGATCCGAGGTCCATGGGCTCGAGCTGCACGTCGAAGCCCACGGCCTTCACGTTCGCCTGGATCTGCTCGAACAGCGACTGCTCGGCGGGGATCGACTGGTTGGTGCTCACGGGGAAGCGCAGCGTCAGGCGCGCGCCGTCCTTCGTGCGGATCCCGTCGGCGCCCTTCGCGGACCAGCCGGCCTCGTCGAGCAGCGCGGCCGCGCGGTCGACGTCGATGCCGAACAGGTCAGGGTCGGAGACCGCGGCCGGCTCCGTGCTCGCGAGCGGCGAGTACGAGCGCTCGGCGGTGCCCTGGAAGAGGGCGGTGATCCCCGCGTCGACGTCGGCCGAGCGGATGAACGCCTCGCGCACGCGCTCGTCGTCGAACGGCGCCTGGCCCGAGTTCAGCTCGATGCGGTTCGAGGCGCCCGGCCGGGGCGCGTCGAGCTCGCCGAGCGCGCCGCCGGCGGTCGCGGAGGCGATCGCGTCGGGCTGCGCGTTGTCGATCACGTCGACCTCGCCGCTCTGCAGGGCCGCGTACCGGGAGGCGGCGTCCGGCAGGAACCGCCAGTCGATGCGGTCCAGGTACGCGGGGCCGGTGTGCGCGGCGTCGGCGGGCGGCGACGAGTAGGCGTCGTTGCGCACGAGCGAGATCGACTGCTGGCGGTCCCAGCGCTCCACGCTGAACGGGCCGGTGCCGATGGGCTGCGCGCAGTTCGCGTCCGTGCCGCGGGCGATCCCGGCGGGCGACTCCATCGCGAGCCACGGCTGCGAGAGCGACTCCAGCAGCGCGCTGTCGGGCGTCGAGAGCGTGAGCTGGACCGTGGAGGCGTCGACGGCGGTCGCGTCGCTGATCGCCTGCAGGGCCAGGTAGCCCGTGGAGGAGAGCGTCGCCGGATCCTGCACGTGGCGGATGTTGGCGACCACGGCGTCGGCGTCGAACGGCGTGCCGTCGGTGAAGGTCACCCCCTGCCGCAGCTTCAGCTCGAGGCCGAGGCCGTCGTCGCTCCAGGTCCAGCTCTCGGCGAGCCACGGCGTGATCCCGCCCTTCCCGTCGAGCGACACGAGCGGCTCGAGCAACTGGGACGAGACGAGCGCCTGCGGGTAGTTGCCGCCGACGTGGGGGTCGAGGCAGTCGGGCTCGGCGTCGCCGGACGCGTAGACGAGCGTGCCGCCGGATACGGGCGTGGTCGACGTCTCCGGGGTGGCCGAGGTGCAGCCGGTGAGGACGAGGGCGGTCGCGGCGAGGGCGCCGAGGCCCGCGAGGGCGCGGATGCGCGAGGTGGGGATCATGGGTGCTTCCGATGGGCGCGCCGCTCGGGGCGCGGTGCGGTCGTTTCTGTACCGCGTCCAACAATACGCGGTGCCGACGACCCCGGTGCGCCAGGATGGGCGCATGACTCCCGCCCGTCCCGCCGGTCGTCCGCGCCGCTCGTCCCGCGCGACCCTGGAGGAGGCCGCCGCCGAGCTCTTCCTCGAGAGCACCTACGCCGCCACGACCGTCGAGCAGATCGCCCAGCGCGCCGGGGTCAGCCGCGCGACGTTCTTCAACTACTTCGCCTCCAAGGCCGACCTGCTCTGGGCGGGCCTCGACGACACCCTGCGCGCATGCGGGGATGCGGTGTCCGCGGTGGACCCCGCAGCCCCGCCCGTCGACGGCGTGGTCGACGCGCTCATCGGCGCCGCCTGCTCGCGCGGCGAGGGCTGGCTGCCGCTCGCCCTCACGCAGCACGAGGTGATGGGCCTCGGCGCCGACGTGCAGGGGGAGGGCGTGGCGCGCGCGGCGCCGCTCGTGGATCCCGTCGCGCTTGCCCTCGCGCGCGCGTCCGGCCGCCGGGCCTCGGATGCGCCCGTCCGCGTCGCCGCCGCCGTGGTCGCCGCCGCGACGGCCGCGGCGGTCGTCGCGTGGGCGGGTGACGGCGTGGGCCGCGGCCCCCTCGAGGACGCCGTCCGCCGGGCGCTCGACCCGCTCCGCCCGGCGCTCGCCACGACCCTCGCCTGATGCGCGTCCCACGCCCCGCCCCGCGCCCCGGCAGGCGATGATGAGCGCATGACCGCCGACGCCGCGCCGCAGCCGGACCGCTCCGCCCTCGCCTCCTCGTTCGGCGCGCTCGCCGACCAGTACGACCGGGTGCGGCCCGGCTACCCCGACGAGGCCGTCGACTGGATGCTCCCCGCGGGCTCCCGCCGCGTCGTCGACCTCGGTGCGGGCACCGGCAAGCTCACCCGGATATTGGCCGCGCGCGGGCTCGCCGTCACGGCGGTGGAGCCCGACGCCGCGATGCGCCGGGTGCTCGCCGCGTCCTCGCCCGACGTCGACGTCCGGGCGGGCAGCGGCGAGGCCATCCCCGTCGGCGACGGCGAGGAGGACGCGGTCCTCGTCGCGCAGGCGTGGCACTGGATGGACGCGGGCGAGGCGGCGCGCGAGTGCGCCCGCGTCCTCCGACCGGGCGGGCGCCTCGGCATCGTGTGGAACAACCTGGACACGGAGGTCGACTGGGTCCGCGAGTTCGACGCCCTCCTGCACCCGGGGCACCGCTCGACCAACGTCGCCCCCGAGCCCGGCCCGTTCCCCGGCTTCGGCCCGGTCGAGCACGCGTCCTTCCCGCACGTCCACCGCCTGTCGCCGGAGGACGCGGTGGCCTTCGCCGGGTCCATCAGCGTCGTCAGCACGCTGCCCGACGACGCGCGCGCCCGCCTCCTCGACGACATCCGGACGCTCCTGGCCGGGCACCCGGACACGGCGGGGCGCGACGTGCTCGAGCTCCCGTGGCGCGCGGGCGCCCACCGGGCCCAGCTCGGCGGCTAGGCGACCGCCGGGTGCGGCCGAGCGGGCGCTAGGATCGAGGCACAGGCGCCGATCCGGCCATCACCGGGGAGCCTTCGGAAGAAAGCCGCGGAACGCGCGGCGAGTAGAACCGAACGGACAGGGCCCGTCATCGCCTTCAGGAGAGTGGTCGCGCATCGCGTGGCAAGCGG
This sequence comes from Clavibacter californiensis, assembly GCF_021952865.1. Taxonomy (NCBI): domain Bacteria; kingdom Bacillati; phylum Actinomycetota; class Actinomycetes; order Micrococcales; family Microbacteriaceae; genus Clavibacter; species Clavibacter californiensis. The sequence continues at coordinate 2,015,783 of NZ_CP040792.1, forward strand.
GGTGGTACCGCGCTCGGGGATCCGCATGAGGGATCCGGGCGTCCTCGCGGAGAGCCCGTCCCCGCAGGAGATGCCATGACCTACCCCCGTCCCGTCCCCGACGACCCGAGCGCCCCCGACCAGGTGGCCGCGAGCCCGCGCTTCCCGGACGTCGAGAAGGGCATCCTCGCGTTCTGGAAGCGCGACGACACGTTCCGCGCCTCGGTCGAGCAGCGCGAGGGCTGCGACGAGTGGGTCTTCTACGACGGGCCGCCCTTCGCCAACGGCCTCCCGCACTACGGGCACCTCCTCACCGGCTACGCGAAGGACGCCTTCCCCCGCTTCCAGACCATGCGGGGCAAGCAGGTGCACCGCCGCTTCGGCTGGGACACGCACGGCCTCCCCGCGGAGCTCGAGGCGATGCGCCAGCTCGGGATCACCGAGAAGAGCGAGATCGAGGAGATGGGCGTCGAGGAGTTCAACGCCGTCGCCCGCCGCTCGGTGCTCGAGTACACGGGGGAGTGGGAGGACTACGTCACCCGCTCGGCCCGCTGGGTCGACTTCGAGGACGACTACAAGACGCTCGACGTCGACTTCATGGAGTCGGTGATCTGGGCGTTCAAGCAGCTGCACGACAAGGGCCTCGCCTACGAGGGCTTCCGCGTGCTCCCGTACTGCTGGCACGACCAGACCCCCTTGAGCAACCACGAGCTGCGGATGGACGACGACGTCTACCGCATGCGCCAGGACCAGTCCGTGACCGTCACGTTCCCGCTCGTCGGCGCGAAGGCCGAGTCGCTCGGCCTCACCGCGGTGCGCGCGCTCGCCTGGACGACCACGCCCTGGACCCTGCCGACCAACATGGCTCTCGCGGTCGGACCGGACATCGTCTACGCCGTCGTGCCGGCCGGCCCCGCGGGCACGCCCGACGCCGAGGCGCCCGACTCGCTGCCGCGCGCGTCGAGCGTGCAGCTCGCGGCGGAGGTGCTCGGATCCGAGTACCTCATCGCCCAGGACCTCGTGGGGAACTACGCCAAGGACCTCGGCTACGCGTCCGCCGACGAGGCGCGCGCCGCCGTCTCCCGCACCGTGCTCGGCCGTCAGCTCGAGGGCGTCGCCTACGACCGCCTCTGGGACTTCTACGCCGACGTCGAGCGGTTCGGCACGGAGAACGCCTGGCAGGTGCTCGTCGCGGACTACGTCACGACGACCGACGGAACCGGCATCGTCCACCAGGCCCCGGCCTACGGCGAGGAGGACCAGCAGGTCTGCGCCGCCGCAGGGATCCCCGTGATCCTCTCGCTCGACGAGGGCGGTCGCTTCGTCGACACGGTGCCCGAGGTCGCGGGCGAGCTGTGGTCCGACGCCGGCAAGACGCTCACGCGCATGCTCAAGGCCCAGGGCCGCCTCATCCGCCAGGCCAGCTACGAGCACTCCTACCCGCACTGCTGGCGCTGCAAGAACCCGCTCATCTACAAGGCGGTCTCCAGCTGGTTCGTGCGCGTCACCGACTTCCGCGACGACATGGTGCGCCTCAACCAGGACATCGCGTGGACGCCCGAGAACGTCAAGGACGGCCAGTTCGGCAAGTGGATCGGCAACGCCCGTGACTGGTCGATCAGCCGCAACCGGTTCTGGGGCAGCCCCATCCCGGTGTGGAAGAGCGACGACCCGGCGTACCCGCGCGTCGACGTGTACGGCAGCCTCGACGAGCTCGAGGCCGACTTCGGCGTGCGGCCGACCGACCTGCACCGCCCCTTCATCGACGAGCTCACGCGCCCGAACCCGGACGACCCGACAGGGAAGAGCACGATGCGCCGCATCGAGGACGTGCTCGACGTCTGGTTCGACTCCGGATCCATGCCGTTCGCGCAGGTGCACTACCCGTTCGAGAACCGCGAGTGGTTCGACGCGCACAGCCCGGCGGACTTCATCGTCGAGTACATCGGCCAGACCCGCGGCTGGTTCTACACGCTGCACGCGCTGTCGACCGCCCTGTTCGGGCGGCCGGCGTTCTCGAGCGTCGTCAGCCACGGCATCGTGCTCGGCAACGACGGCCAGAAGATGTCCAAGTCGCTCCGCAACTACCCGGACGTCAACGAGGTGTTCGACCGCGACGGATCCGACGCCATGCGCTGGTTCCTGCTCGCGAGCCCGGTGCTCCGCGGCGGCAACCTCGTCGTGACGGAGGAGGGGATCCGCGAGGGCGTCCGCCAGGTCCTGCTCCCGCTCTGGAGCACCTGGTACTTCTTCTCCCTCTACGCCAACTCCGCGCAGCCCGGCGGCTACGAGGCGCACCGCGACACGACGAGCGACGACGTGCTGGACCGCTACGTCCTGGCCCGCACGCGCCGCCTCGTCAGCGAGGTCACGGAGCACATGACCGCGCTGGACTCGACGCTCGCCGCCGCGTCCCTCCGCGACTTCGCCGACGTGCTCACCAACTGGTACGTGCGCCGCAGCCGCGACCGGTTCTGGGCCGGCACGGAAGCCGGCGACACGCGCGCGTTCGACACCCTCTACACGGTCCTCGAGACCGTGACGCGCGTGGCCGCGCCTCTCCTCCCGCTCGTGTCCGAGCGGATCTGGAAGGACCTCACCGGCGGGCGCAGCGTCCACCTGGAGGACTGGCCGGAGCCCGACGACCTGCCCGCGGACGACCGCCTCGTCGAGGTGATGGACCGGGTCCGCCAGGTCGCCTCGACCGCGCTCTCGCTCCGCAAGCAGTCGGGCCTCCGCGTGCGCCAGCCGCTCGCGCGCCTCACGGTCGTGAGCGACGACGCCGACGGGCTCGCCCGGTTCGAGGACATCCTGCGCGACGAGCTCAACGTCAAGGCCGTCGCCGTCGTGGAGCTCACCCCCACGAGCGCCTCCGACGCGGGCATCACGCGACGCCTCACCGTCAACGCGCGGGTCGCCGGCCCGCGCCTCGGCAAGGGCGTGCAGCGGGTGATCCAGGCCGCCCGTGCGGGCGACTGGGCGGAGGCGGACGGCGAGGTCGTCGCCGGCGGCGTGCCGCTCGTGGTCGGCGAGTACGAGCTGCTGCTGGAGGTGGCGGGCGACCGCGCCGACCAGGCGCTCGCGCTCCTGCCGGGCGGTGGGTTCCTGCTGCTCGACACCGCGCTCACCCCCGAGCTCGAGGCCGAGGGCCTCGCGCGCGACGTCGTGCGGAACGTGCAGGACGCGCGGAAGGGCGCGGGGCTCGACGTGAGCGACCGCATCTCCCTCGTGATCCGGCTGGACGCCGCGGGCGCCGAGCAGGCCGAGCGGTTCCGCGACCTCATCGCCCGTGAGACCCTGGCGGTGGCGCTGCGGATCGACGCGGACGACCAGGCGACGGAGTCCGGCATCACCGTCGGCGGCGGATCGCCCCTGTACATCGAGGTGGAGCGAGCATGAGCGACCAGCGGGGCGGACAGCCCTTCGACGACGACGCGGACGACGTCCGGCGCGACGACGACTTCGAGCCGGAGACGGACGAGGGCGTCGACGCCGCGGCGCGCGCCCTCGACCCCGACGTCGACGGCCTGAGCGACGACCAGCTCTTCGCCGACGACGCGGCCGAGCTCCGCCGGGAGGCCGAGCAGTCGATCGTGGCCGGCCGCGAGGTCGACGACGAGAACTACTTCGAGCACGAGGGCGACGCCGTGTACCAGGCTCTCCTCGCGCGGATGGGGGAGCAGGCGCCGCAGCCGCGCCTGTCCGCCACACGCCGGGTGGTCGAGCTCCTCGGCGACCCGCAGCGCGCGTACCCGATCGTGCACGTCACCGGCACGAACGGGAAGACGTCGACGAGCCGGATCACCGAGAGCATCCTGCGCGCCACCGGCCTCCGCACGGGCCTCTTCACGAGCCCGCACCTCGTCCGCTTGAACGAGCGCATCGTCGTAGACGGCCTGCCCATCACCGACGAGGCGCTCAGCCGCAACTGGGCCGACGTCGAGCCCTTCATCGACCTGGTGGACCGGGAGCTCGTCGCCGCGGGCGATGAGCCGGTGACGTTCTTCGAGGCGCTGACGGTGCTCGCGTTCGCGTCGTTCGCCGACGCGCCCGTCGACGTGGCCGTGATCGAGGTCGGCATGGGCGGCGAGTGGGACAGCACCAACGTCGGTGACGGCCAGGTCGCCGTCTTCACGCCCGTCTCGCTCGACCACACGCAGCGCCTGGGATCCACCGTGGCGGAGATCGCGCGCACCAAGTCCGGCATCGTCAAGCCCGCCGCGGACGTCGTGTCCAGCGCGCAGCTCCCCGAGGTCGTCGCCGAGCTCGCGCGCGCGGCCGAGCTGACGGAGTCGACCTGGTCGATCGAGGGCGAGCGGTTCCGCCTCCTCGACACGACGCTCGCGGTCGGCGGCCAGGTCATCAGCGTGCAGGGCCTCGCGGGCACGTACCGCGACGTCTTCCTCCCGATGTTCGGCGCGCACCAGGCCCAGAACGCCGCGGTCGCGATCGCCGCGGTCGAGTCGTTCCTCGGCGGCGGCGACCACGCCATCCACGACGACGTGCTCGCGGAGGGCCTCGCCACGGCGACGAGCCCGGGCCGCCTGCAGGTCGTCGGCACGGAGCCGACCGTCCTGGTCGACGCGGCGCACAACCCCGCGGGAGCGGCGTCGCTCGCGGCCGCGCTGCCCGTCTACTTCACGTTCGACCGCGTCACCGCCGTGATCGGCGTGCTGACGGACAAGGACGCGGAGGGCATCGTGCGCGAGCTCGCGCCCGTGGTCGACCACTTCATCGTCACGCGCTCCCAGTCCGAGCGCTCGGTGGATCCGGACGAGCTCGCGCGCATCGTCGTCGACGTCGTCGGCCGGGACCGCGTCACGGTCGAGCCCGACCTGCGCACGGCCCTCGAGGACGCGCGCGACTCCGCGGGCGAGACCGAGAAGGGCGCCGCGCTGGTCACGGGCTCGATCCTCCTCGTCGGCGAGGCCATCGCGCACGCCGCCGACGAGGGCTGGAAGACCGCGTGAGCGCCGACGGCCGCCCGGCCCGCACGAGGCGACCCCGACCGCCCCGCACGACGGTCGAGATCCTCGGATCCATCGTCATGGGCTTCCAGGTCATCGTCGTGTTCCTCGCGAGCCTCGTCGCGTTCGGCCTCGGCTCCCTGCCGCCGCTGCCCGCGCTCGGCGGCGGCGCGCTCCTCGTGCTCGCCATGCTCGCCGTCGTCGGCGCCCTCCGCACCCCGCTCGGCATCCGCGCCGGCTGGGTCGTGCAGGTCCTCGTGGTGCTCACCGGCTTCGTGCTGCCCGCCATGTTCGCCGTCGGCGGCTTCTTCCTGCTGCTCTGGATCTACGCCATGGTGCAGGGCGCCCGGATCGACCGCGAGAAGGCGGCCGCGCGAGGCGCGTGGGAGCAGGCCATGCTCGACGAGCAGGCCGCCGCGGGCGGCGCCCCGGCCCCGGGCGACGACCGCCCCACCGACCACCGACCGACCACCGAGCCGCCGGCTCCCACCCCGTAGGAGGCACCCATGTCCGCTCCCGTCCAGGAGACCCTCGTCCTCGTCAAGCCCGACGGCGTCGCCCGCGGCCTCACCGGCGAGATCCTCCGCCGCATCGAGGCCAAGGGCTACCAGATCGTCGACCTCCGCATGGTGCAGGCCGAGCGCGCCCTGCTCGAGCAGCACTACGAGGAGCACCAGGGCAAGCCGTTCTACGAGCCGCTCGTCGAGTTCATGGAGTCGGGCCCGATCGTCGCCGTGCGCGTCGCCGGGAACCGCGTCATCGAGGGCTTCCGCTCGCTCGCGGGCACGACCGACCCGACGGGCGCCGCCCCCGGCACGATCCGCGGCGACCTCGGCCGCGACTGGGGCCTCGCCGTCGCGCAGAACCTCGTGCACGGCAGCGACTCGCCCGAGTCCGCCGCGCGCGAGCTCGCCCTCTGGTTCTAGGACGCGCACGAGGTGAGGGGCCGACCGGCATCCGGTCGGCCCCTCCCGTCGTCCCGGCGCCTCAGCCGAGCAGCGTCGGGATGAGGGCGGGGAACGTCGCCATGATCGCGACCACGATGATCGCGTAGTTCAGCACCACGACCGCCCACGTGTACGGCGCCACGGCGTCCGCGGCCCGGCGGATCCCCGCGGGGACCGGCAGCAGGCCAGCGCGCGCGGTGGCGGACAGCGTGCCCCACCACAGCGGGATCATCGCGCTCCACACGAGCAGGCAGTAGGGGCAGAGTGCGCCGATGACGAAGACGCTCTGCGTGAACAGCCACGTCACGAAGACCCAGCCGGCGAAGGTCCCCACCGCGAACAGCGTCCAGAACCAGCGTGCGAACCGCGCACCCGCGAACAGGGCCATGCCGATGACGATCGGCACCACGAACGCGGCGACCCCGATGAGCGGGTTGGGGAAGCCGAACAGCGATCCCTGGCGCGACTCGATGACGGTGGCGCAGGAGATGAACGGGTTGATGTCGCACGAGAGCGACGCGCCCGGGTTCTCGAGCAGGTGCAGCCGGTCGAGCACGAGGACGAACGCGCCGATCCAGCCGACGATGCCCGTGACGACGAGCAGGACGGCCAGGGAGCGGGGGTGCGCGGGGGCCCGGGTCGCGGTCATGCGGTGATCATGGCAGACGGGGGAGCGCCGACCCTGACGGCCGGGTGGGCGTCGGCGTGCGATACTGGCAGGCAGGTCGGACCGCCGCGCGGCACGACCGCCATGAAGAGTCTTTCCCGGGGCAGACCCGGGCCGCCAGGCACGTCCGGCGGCGGATAGCCAGTTCCGTACCAGTGCGCACGACCGAAGCCTCGGGCCGGACGTCGCAGACCAGGATCGACGGAGAGCCGCGTATGCGGGGATCCACTCGGAGAGCTACCGGGGTACGGCGCGGCCGTACCGACCGGTTGAGGAGTGCACCAGAGATGGTGGAGAGAGACGAGAACACCGGCAGGAGGCGACCCAGCCTCTTCGAGCGGCTCACGGGCCGCCGCGCCGACACGACCGCGGCGACGGGGACCGGCGGCACGCCCGCACTCCCCGCGTCCGCGACCCCCGAGGCGAGCGGCACGCCCGCCGCCTCCGAAGCGAAGGGCCACACCCTGAACGAGAACGACGACACCCGGACCACGCCCGTCGAGCAGGAGGCGCCGGTCGCCCGCCGCTCCCGCCGCGCGAGCACCCCCGCATCCGCGCCCGCGGTCGCCCAGCCGGACGACGCCAGCGTCGACGCGTCCGCCTCGGCATCCGCTCCCGCCGCCGACGCCGACGCCCAGGCCGCCGAGCAGCCCGCCGCGCCCGCCGCCCGTGCGCCGCGGAAGCGCGCCCCGCGCAAGGCCGCCGTCGCGGCCGAGCAGGAGGCGGCCCCGGCCGACGCAGCCGACACCGAGGCGCCCGCAGCGGAGTCCGCCTCCGCCCCTCCGATCGCTGAGCCCGTCGCCGAGGCGCCCGCCGCTCCGGTCCGCGCCGTCCCGTCCCTCTCCGTCTTCTTCCAGGCCCCGGACATCGCGCCGCTGCCTCCCCGCCGAGAGCGCGACGACCGCCGCGACGACGTCCGCGACGAGGACGACGACCTGGACCGCGACGACCGCCCCGCGCGCTCCTCGCGCCGCGGCGGCCGCGGACAGGACCGCAGCCAGGACCGCGGCGTCAGCCGCGACGGCCGTGGCCGCGACACCCGCGACGACGACCACGACGACGAGGACGACTCCCCGTCTGTCCGGCGCCGTGCGCGCCGGCGCTCCGGCGAGGAGGGCCGCGACGGCGACGACGCGCCCGGCACGGTCGTCAAGGTCCGCACGCCGCGCGAGCCCGAGCTCATCACCGAGCCCCAGCGGATCAAGGGATCCACGCGCCTCGAGGCCAAGAAGCAGCGCCGCCGCGACGGCCGCGACGCCGGCCGCCGCCGTCCCGTGCTCACCGAGTCGGAGTACCTGGCCCGCCGGGAGTCGGTCGACCGCAGCATGATCGTGCGCTCGCGCGACGGCAAGATCCAGATCGGCGTGCTGGAGGACCAGGTGCTCGTCGAGCACTACGTGGCCCGCGCCGACGAGGCGTCGCTCATCGGCAACGTGTACCTCGGCCGCGTCCAGAACGTCCTCCCGAGCATGGAGGCCGCCTTCATCGACATCGGCCGAGGCCGCAACGCCGTGCTCTACTCCGGCGAGGTCGACTGGGAGGCCGCGAACGCCGACAAGGGCGGCGGGAGCCACGCGCGCCGCATCGAGGTCGCGCTGAAGCCCGGCGACCGCGTGCTCGTCCAGGTCACCAAGGACCCGGTCGGCCACAAGGGCGCCCGCCTCACGAGTCAGGTGAGCCTCCCGGGCCGCTACCTCGTCTACGTGCCCAACGGGTCCATGAACGGCATCAGCCGGAAGCTCCCCGACACCGAGCGCGCGCGCCTCAAGAAGACGCTCAAGGAGGTGCTGCCCGAGAACGTGGGCGTCATCGTCCGCACCGCGGCCGAGGGCGCGACCGAGGAGCAGCTGAAGCTCGACGTCGAGCGCCTCACCTCGCAGTGGGCCGAGATCAGCCGCCAGGTCGAGAAGGCGCAGGCGCCCGCGCTCCTGCACTCGGAGCCGGACCTGCTGCTGAAGATCATCCGCGACGTCTTCAACGAGGACTTCCGCGAGCTCGTGATCGACGGCGGCGACGCGCAGGAGATCATCGAGGGCTACCTCCGCGGCGTGGCGCCCGACCTCATCGACCGGGTGCAGACGTACTCGGGCGAGAAGGACTCGTTCGACCACCACCGCATCAGCGAGCAGATCGAGAAGGCGCTCGACCGCAAGGTCTGGCTGCCCTCGGGCGGCTCGCTCGTCATCGACCGCACCGAGGCCATGACCGTGGTCGACGTCAACACGGGGAAGTTCGTCGGATCCGGCGGCAACCTCGAGGAGACCGTCACCAAGAACAACCTCGAGGCCGCCGAGGAGATCGTCCGCCAGATGCGCCTGCGCGACATCGGCGGCATCATCGTCGTCGACTTCATCGACATGGTGCTCGAGACCAACCGCGATCTCGTGCTGCGCCGTCTGGTGGAGTGCCTCAGCCGCGACCGGACCAAGCACCAGGTCGCCGAGGTCACCTCGCTCGGCCTCGTGCAGATGACGCGCAAGAAGCTCGGCCTCGGGCTGCTCGAGTCGTTCTCGGAGAACTGCGAGACGTGCGCCGGGCGGGGGATCATCATCCACCACGACCCGCTCATGGCCCACAAGCAGACGCCGCAGGAGCCCATTCAGGGCCAGGGGCGCCGCCGCGGCGGCAAGGGCCCGCAGGAGCACGGCAACGGCGGCGGTCGCGGCAACGGCGGCGGCCAGGCGCAGCAGCAGCAGCGCACGCCCGCGGCGAGCACGCACAGCATCACCGACGACGCGCGCTCCGCCCTCGCCAAGATCGCCACGAGCACCATCCAGACGGTGAACGAGGCGATCGACCGGGTCGAGGACGTCGTGCGCACGCCCGACGAGACCGCGGACCCGGCCGTGCAGGCCGAGGCTGCTCCCGTCGAGGAGCAGACCCGCGGCGACCGTCCGCGTCGGAGCCGCGGGGGCCGGGGACGCGCGTCGTCCGCCACCGTCGAGGGGCAGGACAGCTCGGAGCCGCAGGCGCCCGCCGCCGAGGCGCCGTCCGCTCCCGCCGAGGACCCGACGCCGGCCGACGCGCCGGTGGAGGAGCCCGCCCTGTCGACGCTCGAGCCGCGCGAGGCCATCCGCCTCGAGCCGGTGCAGATCCTCGACATCCCGGTCGCGAGCGCGCGCACAGCACCGCGCCGCGTCAGCTCGGCGGACGCGGAGCAGCTCCTCGGCTCCGTCCTCGACGCGCTGCCGCAGCCCAAGGAGCCCGGACAGGGGCGTTCGCGCAGCCGCCGGGTCTCCACGCAGACGCTGACGACGCCGGCCCCGGCCGACGACGCGAGCTGACGCGTCGGCTGCCCGTCAGGCAGCCGCACGAGGGAGGGCCCGGGGCGCATGCTCCGGGCCCTCCGTCGTGCGATCGGACGTCCGCCGCGTCAGGATCCCAGCCCGCGCCGTTCGCGCTGGGTGACCCGCAGCCCGCTCGCCTGCAGCCGCCGGACGAGGTCGCGGTTCGAGACCGCCACGGCGCCGCGTGCCACCAGCTCCGCGTGCCGTTCCTCGGGCACGTCGTAGTGGTCGCGGTCGAAGGCCTTCTCGGGGACACCGGCCGCCCGGGCGAAGGCGTGCAGCTCCTCGAGGGACGCGTCGCTCACCAGGTGCGCCCAGAGCCTGCCGTGCGCTGGCCAGGCCGGTCGATCGAGGAGGACGGTCATCCTGCGAGCTTAGGCAGGCCCGTCGCCGGTGGGTGCACCGCCTGGGCCCTCGGTCGGCGACGACGCGCCCGGCGGGAATGCGGCGAGGACGCCGCCGGCTCGCGTATGATCGACCGAGGACGCCGGGGGTCCGGAGTTTGACCCCTGTCCGGCGTTCCGGTAACGTGAGTCGCTGGCATGCGCCGATCCCTAGAGATCATGCGCCTGCGGCAGACTTCCTCCAATGATTCGGGCCACAGGGCGTCAAGTCCCCAGTGAGTCAAGCCCGCGAGAGAAAACAGGTACGGAAAAGTGGTTTACGCAGTTGTGCGCGCCGGCGGTCGGCAGGAGAAGGTCGAGGTCGGGACCATCGTGACGATGGACCGGGTCAAGAACCAGCAGAGCGGCAAGGTCGTGTTCCCCGCGGTCCTGCTCGTCGACGGCGACACCATCACCACGGACGCCGCCAAGCTCGCCGACGTCACCGTCAGCGCCGAGATCCTGAACGACCTCCGCGGTCCCAAGATCGTCATCCAGAAGTTCAAGAACAAGACCGGGTACAAGAAGCGCCAGGGGCACCGCCAGGACCTCACGCGCGTCCAGGTCACCGAGATCAACTAGCACCGAGACCGCAGGGAGAAACAGATGGCACACAAGAAGGGCGCGAGCTCTACCCGCAACGGCCGTGACTCGAACGCCCAGCGCCTCGGCGTGAAGCGCTTCGGCGGCCAGGTCGTCGGCGCCGGCGAGATCATCGTCCGCCAGCGCGGCACGCACTTCCACCCCGGCGTCAACGTCGGCCGTGGCGGCGACGACACGCTGTTCGCCCTCTCCGCCGGCTCGGTGCAGTTCGGCGTCAAGGGCGGCCGCAAGGTCGTCAACATCGTCGTCCCGGCCTAGCGCAGGCCGACAGCACGGACGCTGCGGCGGCACTGCCGCGCAGCACTTCAAGGGCGGGCCTCGGCCCGCCCTTGTCTGCGTTCCGCAGGGAACACCCCTAGAAGAAACGAGCTACAGCCATGGCGACATTCGTCGACACCGTGACCCTCCACCTGCGGGCGGGAAACGGCGGGAACGGCTGCGTCTCGGTGCGCCGCGAGAAGTTCAAGCCCCTGGCGGGACCCGACGGCGGCAACGGCGGCAACGGCGGGGACATCGTCCTCGTCGCGGACCCCCAGGTCACCACGCTCCTCGCCTACCACCGCGGACCGCACCGCTCCTCGCGCAACGGCGGACCCGGCATGGGCGACCACCGCCACGGCACGCTCGGCGAGGCGCTCGAGCTCCCCGTCCCGGTCGGCACCGTCGTCAAGGACGCCGACGGCAACGAGCTCGCCGACATGGCCACGCCCGGCATGCGGTTCATCGCCGCCGAGGCCGGCCAGGGCGGGCTCGGCAACGCCTCCCTCGCCACCACGAAGCGCAAGGCCCCCGGCTTCGCGCTGCTGGGCACGCGCGGCTACGAGGGCGACGTCGTCCTCGAGCTCAAGGTCGTCGCCGACGTGGCTCTCGTGGGCTACCCGTCCGCGGGCAAGTCGAGCCTCGTCGCCGCCATCTCGGCCGCGAAGCCGAAGATCGCCGACTACCCGTTCACCACGTTGCACCCGAACCTCGGCGTCGTCGAGGTCGCGGACTCGCGCTACACCGTCGCGGACGTCCCCGGCCTCATCGAGGGCGCGAGCGAGGGAAAGGGCCTCGGCCTCGAGTTCCTGCGCCACGTGGAGCGATGCTCGGCCCTCCTGCACGTGCTCGACTGCGCGACGCTGGATCCCGGTCGCGACCCCATCTCCGACCTCGACATCATCCTCACGGAGCTCGCCGCGTACCCCGTGCCCGACGGCCAGGTGCCGCTGCTCGATCGCCCGCAGCTCATCGCGCTGAACAAGATCGACGTCCCCGAGGCCCGGGAGCTCGCGGAGCTCGTGCGGCCTGAGCTCGAGGCCCGCGGCTACCGCGTCTTCGACATCTCCACGGTCAGCCACGACGGCCTGCGCCAGCTGTCCTTCGCCCTCGCGGAGCTCGTCGAGGACGCCCGCACGAAGGCCGCCGAGGAGCCCGAGGCACCGCGGATCGTGCTGCGTCCCCGCGCCGTCAACGAGAAGCCGTTCACCATCCGCGTCGACGGCGGCAGCTACGGCGACATCTACCGCGTCATCGGCACCAAGCCCGAGCGCTGGGTGCAGCAGACCGACTTCACGAACGACGAGGCCGTCGGCTACCTCGCCGACCGCCTCGCCAAGCTCGGCGTCGAGGACGGCCTGTTCAAGGCCGGCGCGGTGGCGGGATCCAGCGTCATCATCGGCGAGGGCGACGGCATCGTCTTCGACTGGGAGCCGACCCTCACGTCGACCGCGGAGCTCATCACGAGTCCCCGCGGCGCCGACGCCCGCGTCGACCCGATCAGCCGACGCACCAACCAGGCGCGCCGCGAGGACTACTTCGCCCGCATGGACGCGAAGGCCGAGGCGCGCGCGCAGCTCGTGCGCGAGGGCGAGGCCGGCCTGTGGGCGGACGAGGACGGGTCGGACGAGGACGCGTCCTCGGACGCGAAGGCCTAGCGGGTGGGGACGGCCTCCCGCGCGGGCATCGCGTCCGCGCGGCGCATCGTCGTGAAGGTCGGATCGTCGTCCATCAGCGGGGACAACGCCGGGCAGATCGCACCGCTCGTGGACGCCATCGCTTCCGTGCACGCGCGGGGTGCTGAGGTCGTCCTCGTGTCCTCCGGCGCCATCGCCACGGGGATGCCCTTCCTCCGGCTCGACGACCGCCCGGCCGACCTCGCCACCCAGCAGGCCGCGGCCGCGGTCGGCCAGAGCGTGCTGATCTTCCGCTACCAGGAGAGCCTCGACCGCTACGGCATAGTCGCGGGCCAGGTGCTCCTCACAGCCGGCGACCTCGCCGCACCCGACCACCGGGAGAACGCGCAGCGCGCCATGGAGCGGCTGCTCGGCCTCCGCCTGCTGCCCATCGTCAACGAGAACGACACCGTCGCCACGCACGAGATCCGCTTCGGCGACAACGACCGGCTGGCAGCGCTCGTCGCCCGACTGGTTGGCGCCGACCTGCTGCTCCTCCTCTCGGACGTGGACGCCCTCTACACGCGACCGCCGGAGGAGCCGGGCGCCCGCCGCATCGAGCACGTGGGGTTCGGCGACGAGCTCGACGGCGTCGAGATCGGCAGCACCGGCACGGGAGTCGGCACCGGGGGAGCGGTGACCAAGGTCGCCGCCGCGCGCCTCGCCGCCGAGGCCGGCACCGGGGTGCTCCTCACGTCGACCGCGCAGGTCCGCTCGGCCCTCGCCGGCGAGCACGTCGGCACCTGGTTCGCGCCCCGCGGCTGAACGCCCCGCCAGCACCTCGGGCCGGCGGTGCGTCAGTAGGCTGCCGTGCATGCCCTCGAACGCGCCCATCGCCCCGACCGTCGCCACCGAGGCCCTCCCCGCCGACGAGCTCGAGCGGATCCTCGAGGCCGCCCGCACCGCATCCATCTCCCTCGCCGCCAGCACCTCCGTCCAGCGCGACACGGCGCTCGACGCCGTCGCGGCCGCGCTCGTCGCCGGAGCCGACCGCATCGTCGCGGCCAACGCCGAGGACCTCGCCGCGGGCCGGGACGCCGGGCTGGCAGCTGGCCTCCTCGACCGGCTGACGCTCGACGGCCGGCGCGTGGCGTCCCTGTCCGACGCCGTCACCGGGATCCGCGGGCTCGACGACCCGCTGGGCCACGTCGTCCGCGGCCGCACGCTCCCGAACGGCCTGCTGCTCTCCCAGGTGCGCGTCCCCTTCGGCGTGGTCGGCGCGATCTACGAGGCCCGGCCCAACGTCACGGTCGACATCGCCGCGCTCGCGCTGAAGAGCGGCAACGCCGTCGTGCTGCGCGGCGGATCGGCGGCGCTGCGCACCAACGCCGTCCTCGTCGACGTCATGCGCGCCGCCCTCGAGCGCGTCGACCTCCCCGCGGACGCGGTGCAGACCGTCGACGCGCACGGCCGCGCGGGCGCCGCCCGGCTCATGCGGGCACGCGGCCTCGTCGACGTGCTCGTGCCGCGCGGATCCGCCGAGCTCATCCGCACCGTCGTCGAGGAGTCGACCGTGCCGGTCATCGAGACCGGCGCCGGCGTCGTGCACGTCTACCTCGACGCGTCGGCCGACGCGCGCATGTCCGTCGACATCGCGGTCGACGCCAAGGTCAGCCGCCCGAGCGTGTGCAACGCGATGGAGACGCTGCTGGTGCACCGCGACGCCGCCCCCCGGGTCCTCCCCGCCGTGCTCGACGCCCTCCGCGACCGGGGCGTGACGGTGCACGGCGACGCCGCCGTGCACGAGCTCTGGCCGGACGCCGTCCCCGCCACGGACGAGGACTGGGCAGCCGAGTACCTCTCGCTCGACCTCGCGGTGCGCGTCGTCGACTCCGTGGAGGACGCGGTCGCCCACATCGCCCGCTGGTCGACGCACCACACCGAGTCCATCGTCACGTCCGACCTCGCCGTCGCCGAGCGCTTCCTCGCCGCCGTGGACTCGGCCGTCGTGATGGTCAACGCGTCCACGCGCTTCACCGACGGATCCGAGTTCGGCTTCGGCGCCGAGGTCGGCATCTCCACCCAGAAGCTGCACGCGCGGGGTCCGATGGGCCTGCAGGAGCTCACCAGCACCAAGTGGATCGTGCGGGGGAGCGGGCAGGTCCGCGGCTGACGGCACGCCCGGCGGGCGTGCGCCCCGTGCGGGGGCCCGCCGGTAGGATGGCAGGCGCCGCCTCCGCTCGACGGGGCGTGCCACGAACGGAGATCACATGCACGCGCTGACCACCACCATCCTCGCCGAGACCGAGCACGCCATGGAGCTCGCCGCTCCGCTCTGGGTGTTCCCGGCCGTCGCGGCGGTCGCGTTCCTCGCGCTCGGCGTGGTCATGTTCAGCTTCCGCGACGTGGCGAACCGCCACTCGGAGAAGTGGGGCAAGCCCCCGGTGGCCGAGCAGGGCCACGGCACCGCCGACTCCACCCACTGAGCGCGAGAACCCACCACATGACGACGGCCGCCGCCCCGCGCCTCCGCATCGGGGTCATGGGCGGCACGTTCGACCCCATCCACAACGGCCACCTCGTCGCCGCGAGCGAGGTGCAGCAGCACCTCCAGCTCGACGAGGTGATCTTCGTCCCCACCGGCCAGCCGTGGCAGAAGCAGACCGTCACGGACGGTGAGCACCGCTACCTGATGACGGTGATCGCGACCGCGGCCAACCCGCGCTTCACCGTCAGCCGCGTCGACATCGACCGCGCGGGCACCACGTACACGATCGACACGCTCCGCGACATCCGGCGCACCCACCCGGACGCGGAGCTGTTCTTCATCACGGGAGCGGACGCCATCCAGCAGATCCTGGGCTGGAAGGACGTCGCCGAGCTGTGGGACCTGGCGCACTTCGTCGCCGTCACCCGGCCCGGGCACGACCTGACCGAGAGCGGCCTCCCGCACGCCGACGTAAGATTGCTGGAGGTGCCGGCGCTGGCGATCTCCTCGACCGACTGCCGAGCCCGTGTCGGTCGGGGCTTCCCCGTGTGGTACCTCGTCCCCGACGGAGTCGTCCAGTACATCTCCAAGCACCACCTGTATCGGAGCCCGCAATGACCCCCTCCCACGACGCGCCCGACACCGGGCCGACCTCGTTCGACGACGGTCCCGCTCCCGCGACCCTGGGGCTCAGCCGCCGCGAGATGCGCGCCGCTGAGCGTGCCCGCGCGCTCGCGCTCGGCATCGACGAGGCGGACGACGCCCCCGCGGACGAGCCGACGACCGCTGCGGACGCCTCGACGGACGGATCCTCCGACGAGCGATCGGCGACGGCGACCCCCGCGGACACCGAAGCGGACACCCCGTCTCCTTCGCGTGGGGACGGAACAGGGCCCCGGCCCGACGAGGCGACGACGCCTCCGGCCGCCCCGCTGACCGCTCCGGGCATCGGCCCCGACACCTCGGCCATCCTGCTGTCGGGCGGCGTGCTCACGCGACGCCAGCTCCGCGCCATCCGCGAGGCCGAGGAGGCCGCCCGCGAGCAGCGCGGATCCGAGCACGAGGACGCGCAGGCGACGCCCGCCGGCTCGGAGACGGGCTCCACTCCGTCCGACGCCGAGCCCTCGACCGCCGCCGTGGACGACGCGCCGCCGTCCTCGTCCGAGACGTCCGTCCCGCCGTACGCGCGATACGGCCGAGGATCCCGTGCGACGCCGCGGCCCCGCGCGCCCTACGGGAGCGCCTACCGTCGTGCGGCCGCCGCAGAGGCGACGGACGCACCCGCACCCGCCGCGGAGGACGACGCCCAGGCGGAGGCACCCGAGGCGCCCGCGGCGGCGGACCGCGAGACGACCCCCGCCGAGACGCCGTCGGCCTGGCCGTTCGCGCCGATCGTCCCCTCGGGCGACGCCGCCGGTCGCGACCCGGACGCGTCGGGCGAGCAGCCGACCGTCCCGCCCCTCGCGGCCCATGCCCCGAGCTCCGACGAGGATCCCCGCCCCGCACCCTCGCTCGACGCGACGCCGTGGGTCACGGGAGCCGCCGACCCGCACCTCGAGCCGGCGTTCGGCACACGCGCGTCGGCCGCAGAGGCCCTCCCGGAGGACCGGACCGAGACGCCGGACGCCGACTCCGACTCCGACTCCGCATCGACCGTGACCGCCTCGACGGACTCCGACGCGCCCGACGCCCGCGCGCCGTTCACCCCGCCGACGGGTCACTGGTCCGTGCAGGACCAGGTCGACGAGGACCAGCCCCACACCGGCAACCACTTCATCCTCCCGACCGTGCCGCACGCCAACGACATGCAGCAGGCGCTCAACAGCACCGGCGAGATCATCATCACCGGCTCCATCGACCTGCCCCGCAGCCTCGGCTCCATGGGCACGCACCCGGACCGCTTCGACACGGCCGACATGGACCGCATCCTCGAGCAGGGCGACGACCACGACCACGCGCCGGGCGGCTCGGACTCCGAGCCCGTCCGCGCCAGCCGCGCCGTCAGCACGCACACGTCGACGCGCGCCGTGGTCCAGCCGCCGCCCCGCAAGCGCTTCACCGCGCCGGTCGTCGCGGCCGTCGCGGCCGGGGGAGTCGCCGTCATCGGCGCCGGCCTCGTCATCGTCGCGTTCATGACGAATGTATTCTGATCGTCTGATGCACCATCCCACCCGTCCCGGAAGGACTCTGTGACCGCTTCTCCCCGCGCCCTCGACCTGCTCAAGGTCGCCGCCCTCGCTGCCGACTCCAAGCAGGCCATCGACCTGGTCGCGCTCGACGTCTCCGGGCCCCTGCCCCTCACCGACGTCTTCCTCATCGCCTCGGCCCGCAACGAGCGGAACGCGCAGGCGGTCGCCGACGAGATCGAGGACAAGATGATCGAGGCCGGCGCCAAGCCGCTGCGCCGCGAGGGGAAGAGCGAGGGCCGCTGGATCCTCCTCGACTTCGGCGACGTCGTCGCCCACGTCTTCACCGAGGAGGACCGCATGTACTACTCGCTGGAGCGCCTCTGGAAGGACTGCCCCGTCGTCGCCCTCGAGATCGAGCCGACGGCCTCCGCATCCTGATCCTGCGCCACGCGTCCCGCGAGGAGCTCGCATGAAGTGCCCTGACGACTCCGCCACCCTCGTGATGAGCGAGCGCGCCGGCGTCGAGATCGACTACTGCCCCGACTGCCGGGGCGTGTGGCTCCACCGCGGCGAGCTCGACAAGATCCTCGATCGCGCGGAGCAGGAGATGCGGTCCGCCCCGGCGGCCGCGTCGCCCGTGCCACCGGCGGCGCCGCTCGGCGGGTATCCGGACCCGGGTCGCGACGACCGGCGCCGGGATGACGACGGCCGGCGCGACCGTCGCCTGGACGACGACCGCGATCGCTCGTACGGATCCCGGATCGACGGATACGGCGACCGCGGCGGCTCCGGCCATCCGGCGGTCGGCGGCTACGAGCAGAGCGGCGGGTACGGCGGGAAGCGCCGCAAGAAGGAGAGCTGGCTCAGCGAGCTGTTCGACTGAGCCGTCTCCGCCGGCCGCCCGTGGACGAGGATGCCCTGGTCATGGGGTGGTCGGAATGTGTAGTAATGTAGACGAGTCGCTTCCGCAGGGAAGCGGATCACGGGTCTGTGGCGCAGTTGGTAGCGCACCTGCATGGCATGCAGGGGGTCAGGGGTTCGAATCCCCTCAGATCCACCCTCGAGCCCCGCTCCTCCTCTCGGAGGCGCGGGGCTCTTGTCGTTTCCGGCTGTGTTGGTCTCCGGCTGTGCTCGTATCCGGCTGTCCTCTTCCCGGCGCGGCGTCGGTCCCCGATCGGGGGACTGTCCTCCACTTGGAGGACCGGCGTACCGTTGCTCAGGTCATCGACCCCTGGAGCTCCACAATGTCGCACGCCACCCTGCACCGCACGCACACCACCGACCCGCACCGCACGTCGGTGGTCGGTTCCGCGGTGCTGGGGTTCCTGTCCGCGTTCGTGGTGGGCGCGGCCGTGATCGTGACGCTCCTCATCACCTCCTTCGCGCAGGGGACCGAGGGCTACCCCGGACTCGACGTGCCGGGCGTGGTCGACACCCGCATCGACCACGGCAGCGTCGTGACGCAGATCGGCCCCGGCGGGTTCCTCTTCCCGCTGGCTGCCGGCCTCCTCGTCGGGCTCATCGTGGCCGTCGTCGTCTACGCGCGTCAGCGCCACGTCGAGGACTGAGCCCGACCGACCCTGATCCCGAGCGCGTAGGGTCGAGGGGATGCCTCGCCACACCGCCTCACGCTCGAGTCGGCGCCGCGCGTCGGCCTCTCGCTCCCTTCTCCGTGGAGCGTCCCTCGCCAGCGCGGTGACGGCCCTGCTCCTGATCGCGACCGGCTGCACCGCACCGGATGTCGTCCAGCCGACGGCTCCCGCCGCCCCGCTCCGGGTGGTCTCCCTCGGTGACTCCTACTCCACGGGCACGGGACCAGCCGAGCCGCTGCCCGGCGATGCGGGGGTGTGCGGGCGCACCGTGGCCTCGTCCGTCCGGGTCGCGGCGGCCGCGGTCGGTGCGGATCTCGTCGACGCGGCCTGCGACGGCGCCAGCACCGCGGACCTCGTCGACCCGCGCGAGCGCGGCGGACAGACGGTGCCCGCGCAGCTGGACGCCCTCGCCGACGGGGCCGATGTGGTCCTCGTGCGCCTCGGGGGCAACGACCTCGGCTTCCCCGCCCTCGTCGGCGGGTGCCTCGCCCGGGATCCTGACGGGCCCGTGGCCGCCGGGCCGACGACGTGCGTGGACGCGCTCGCGCCCGCGGGCGGGTCCGACGCCGTCCGCGCCCGCATCGACGGCGAGGTGGCGACGCGTCTCGCCGAGGCCTTCGCGCGGATCCGCGCCGCGGCACCGGACGCACGCATCGTCGCGCTCGGCTACCTGACCGTGCTCGGCGACCCGGATGCGCTCCCGGCCGAGGGCTGCCTACGCGCCACGGCGTCGTCGGCGGTCAACGGACAGGTGCTCCTCGCCGACCGGGACGCGGTGTGGCTGGCGGGGATCCAGCGCGAGCTCGACGGGGCGATCGCGCGGGCGGCCGCCGACGCCGACGCGCGATTCGTGGACCAGGAGACGCCGACGGTCGCGCACGGCGCCTGCGCGGGCGATGCCGGGGATCCGTACGTCGCAGGGCTCGGCGGCAGCGCGGGAGACGTGCCGCTCCATCCGAACGCCGCGGGGCTCGCCTGGGAGTCGGGTGCCATCGCAGACGTGCTGCGCGAGGAGGGGGCGGCGCTCGGCCGCTGACCGCGCCGCTGCCCGGGACGCCGATTCTGGGTTCGTGTGGGTTCCTGTGGGATCTTGTTGCTTCTCCCACGAATCGGGGCTACAGTGCGAGGACGCGAGGCGCCAGTGCCCCACGGAGTCGAAGGAGACCGCCCATGTACGCCGAAGAGCGCCAGGACAGGGTGGTCGCCCTCCTCGAGCGCACCGGCCGCGTCGCGGTCCTCGGCCTGGCCCGCGACTTCGACGTGACCACCGAGACCGTGCGCCGGGATCTGGCGCAGCTCGAGAGCCGCGGCGTGCTCCGCCGGGTGCACGGCGGCGCCGTCCGGGCTGACCGGTCCACGCGCGCCGAGGAGAGCCTGGACACGCGCGGCTCCCGCAACACGGCGGCGAAGGCGCGCATCGCCGACGCGGCCATGGCCTTCCTGCCCGC
This sequence comes from Clavibacter californiensis, assembly GCF_021952865.1. Classification (NCBI taxonomy): domain Bacteria; kingdom Bacillati; phylum Actinomycetota; class Actinomycetes; order Micrococcales; family Microbacteriaceae; genus Clavibacter; species Clavibacter californiensis. The sequence goes on from NZ_CP040792.1 coordinate 2,036,147, forward strand.
GAGCTTCGAAGGATCCATCGCGCTCGACGCGGGCACCACCACGGGCCTCGTCGCGGAGCGCGTCGCCGCCTGGCGGCCCGACGTCCCCGGCCGCACGCTCGTGGTCGTCACGCACTCCATGGCCGTCGCGCAGACGGTCACCCGCAATCCCGCCGTCGAGGTGCAGCTGCTCGGCGGCCGCGTCCGAGGCATCACGAGCGCGGCCGTCGGCCCCGCGACCCTCGGCCAGCTCGCGCGGCTGCGACCCGACATCGCCTTCATCGGCGCCAACGGGATCCACGCCGAGTTCGGCCTGAGCACACCCGATGAGGAGGAGGCGGCCGTGAAGACCGCGTTGACCCGAGGATCCCGACGCGCCGTGGCGCTCGTCGACGCGTCGAAGGCGGGGGAGGAGGCGCTCGTCGGCTTCGCCTCACTCGAGGACCTCGACGCGCTCGTGACCGACGAGGCGCCCGACGGACCGCTGGCCGCGGCGCTGGCGGCCGCCGAGGTGGAGGTGATGGTCGCGTGATCCTCACCCTCACCGCCAACCCGAGCCTCGACCGCACCATCGACCTCGCGGGCTCCCTCGCGCGCGGCGCCGTGCAGCGCGCCCGCGGCGTGGCCGAGCAGCCGGGCGGCAAGGGCGTCAACGTCTCGCGCGCGCTCATCGCCTCGGGCCTCGACACGATCGCGCTGCTGCCCGGGCGCCTCGACGACCCCATGCTCGTGGCCCTGGCCGCCGAGCGGATCCCGCTGGACCACCTCGACATCGACGGCCGTGTGCGCCAGAACGTCACGCTGACGGAGCCCGACGGCACGACGACCAAGGTCAACGAGCCGGGCCCCGTGCTCTCCGCGGCCGAGGCGGACGCGCTCGTGGCGCTCGTCATCCGGCACGCGCGCCGGGCGAGCTGGCTCGTGCTCGCGGGATCGCTGCCGCCCGGCCTCGACGACGACTTCCACGCCCGCGTGGTGCAGGCCGTGCGCGCCGAGCTCGGCGACGAGGCCCCGCGGATCGCCGTCGACTCGTCGGGCGCGCCCATGGCCGCGCTCGTCGCGTCCGGCGCGGTCGTGGACCTCGTCAAGCCCAACGCCGAGGAGCTCGCCGAGCTCGTCGGCCTCCCCGACCCGGATGCGCTCGAGGCCGATCCCCGGCTCGCCCACGACGCATCCCGCTCCCTCGTCTCGCGCGGCTGCCGGGCGGTCCTCGCGACCCTCGGCGCGCGGGGCGCCGTCCTCACCACGGCGGAGGGCGGGTGGCTCGCCACGATGCCCCCGATCGTGCCGGTGAGCACCGTGGGCGCGGGCGACTCGTCGCTCGCGGGCTACCTGCTCGCCGACCACCGCGGGGCAGGACCCGAGGGGCGGCTGGCGCAGGCCGTCGCCCACGGATCCGCCGCCGCGTCCCTGCCCGGCAGCACCATGCCGTCCCCCGACCAGACACGGCCGGAGATCGTCACCGTCCAGTCGCTCCTCCCGATCGCCGCCGATCGCTGACCCGCCCCACCTGGAGAAGAACATGCCATCGCTCATCACGAACCGCCTCGTGCTCCTCGACGCCGACCTCGGCGCCGACCGCGAGCACGCCGTCCGCACGCTGGCCGAGCGCGTCGTCGCCGAGGGCCGCGCCACAGACGCCGACGCCCTCTTCGCCGACGCGTGGGAGCGCGAGTCGAAGACCGCGACCGGCATGGGCGGCGGGCTCGCCATCCCGCACTGCCGCTCCGCCGCGGTGACCGAGGCCACGCTCGTCATGGCCCGCCCGCAGCCGACCGTCGACTTCGGCGCGCCGGACGGCCCCGCCGACCTCGTGTTCTTCATCGCCGCGCCCGACGGCGCCGACCAGGAGCACCTCGTGCTGCTGTCGCGCCTCGCCCGGTCGCTCATCAAGCCGGAGTTCGTCGAGGCGCTGCGCACGGCGACCGACGAGGACCAGGTCGTGTCGCTCGTGGAGGGCGCGCTCGTGGACGAGCCCGCCAGCTCCACCGGCGCCCCGGCCGCCGCCGCTCCCGCCGCGTCCACCGCCGACGCCGGGTCCGCCGCGCCCGCACCCGCGGCCGCGGCCGACGCCCCCGTCCTGATCGCCGTCACCGCGTGCCCCACCGGCATCGCGCACACCTACATGGCCGCCGACTCGCTCGTGGCCGCCGCGAAGCGCGCAGGCGTCGAGCTGCACGTCGAGACGCAGGGGTCCTCCTCGGTCACGCCCGTCGACCCTGCGATCATCGCGCGGGCGACCGCCGTGATCTTCGCCGTGGACGTCGACGTGCGCGACCGCGCGCGATTCGCCGGCAAACCCGTCATCCAGTCGCCCGTCAAGCGCGGCATCGACCAGCCCGACCAGATGGTCGCCGAGGCGGTCGCCGCGGCGAAGGACCCGAACGCCCCGCGCGTGCCGGGCGGCGCGTCGTCCGCATCGGGCTCCGAGCAGGCGTCCCCGCAGTCGTCGCGGTCCGTCGGCGCGCGCCTCAAGCGCTGGCTGCTCACGGGCGTCAGCTACATGATCCCGTTCGTCGCGGGCGGTGGGCTGCTCATCGCGCTCGGCTTCCTCCTCGGGGGCTACCGCATCACCGAGACCGCGTCCGATGTCGTGCTGCAGAACTCACTGGCGAACCTGCCGGACGGCGGCCTCCTCCAGTACCTCGGCGCGGTGGCTTTCGTCATCGGCAACGCGTCCATGGCCTTCCTCGTGCCCGCCCTGGCGGGCTACATCGCCTACGCGATCGCCGATCGGCCGGGCATCGCGCCCGGATTCGTCGCCGGATCCGTGTCCGTGATCATGGGCGCGGGGTTCCTCGGCGGCCTGGTGGGCGGTCTCCTCGCCGGTGGCATCGCGTACGCCATCGGACGCATCGACGTGCCGCGCTGGCTGCGGGGCCTGATGCCCGTCGTGATCATCCCGTTGCTCGCCTCCATCGTCGCCTCCGGCCTCATGGTCATGGTGCTCGGCGGTCCCATCGCGGCGCTCACGCGCGGGCTCAACGGCTTCCTCTCCGGGCTCACCGGCACGTCGGCCATCGTCCTGGGCATCATCCTCGGCGTCATGATGTGCATCGACCTCGGCGGCCCGATCAACAAGGTCGCGTACTCGTTCGCGGTCGCCGGCCTCGGCGCCGGATCCATCACCGACCAGGCGCCGTGGCACATCATGGCCGCGGTCATGGCCGCCGGCATGGTGCCGCCGCTCGCCCTCGCGCTCGCCTCCACGGTGATCGACCGCCGCCTGTTCAGCCCCGCCGAGCGCGAGAACGGCAAGGCCGCGTGGCTCCTCGGGGCGGCCTTCATCTCCGAGGGCGCCATCCCGTTCGCGGCCGTCGACCCGCTCCGCGTGATCCCCGCGAGCATCGTGGGCGGTGCCGTCACGGGTGCCATGATCATGGGGCTCGACGTCGTGTCGCAGGCCCCGCACGGCGGCATCTTCGTGCTGTTCGCGATGAACGGCACGTTCCTCGGCTTCCTCGCCTCCGTCGCGGTCGGCGCCGTCGTCTCCGCGTTCCTCGTGGTGCTCCTCAAGCGCTTCACAACGAAGCGCCCGGAGGCGGCCGCCGCCCAGCCCGTCGACCAGGGCGTGCCCGTCGCGGCCTGATCCGCCTGTCCCACCTCCACCCGATCCCCGTACGAAGGAGAACATCATGACCGAGCGCACCGCCACCATCGGCAGCCGCGTGGGCCTGCACGCCCGACCCGCATCCCTCTTCATCGAGGCCGTGCGCCGCACGGGCGTGCCGGTGAGGATCAGCAAGCCGGGCGGCACGCCGCTCGACGCGACGAGCATCCTGTCGCTGATGAGCCTCGGCGCCGCGAACGGCGACCAGGTCGTGCTCACGGCCGAGGGCGAGGGCGCGGATGCCGCGCTCGACGAGCTCGCGGCGCTGCTCGAGAGCGACCTCGACGCCGTCGAGTAGCCGCTCCGCACGACGAGAGGGCCCGGTCACCGCGATGCGGCGGCCGGGCCCTCTCGTCGTGTCAGGGGAGCGCCCGCGTCACCACTCGGCGACGCGGTAGTCCTTGAGGAAGACCCCCGAGATGTCCTCGCCGGCCTGGCCCATGACGATGGGGTCGTAGACACGCGCGGCGCCGTCCACCAGGTCGAGCGGCGCGTGGAAGCCCTCCTCGGCCAGCCGGACCTTGGTGGGGTGCGGGCGCTCGTCGGTGATCCAGCCCGTGTCGACGCTCGTCATGAGGATGCCGTCCGTCTCGCGCATCTCGCGCGCCGACGTGCGGGTCATCATGTTGAGCGCGGCCTTTGCCATGTTCGTGTGCGGGTGGCCGGGGCCCTTGTACGCGCGGGCGAACTGGCCCTCCATGGCGCTCACGTTCACGACGTACTTCCGGCGCGACGCGGACGCGGCCATCGCGGGGCGCAGCCGGCTGACGAGCAGGAACGGCGCCGTGACGTTGGCGAGCTGGACCTCGAGCATCTCCAGCGGGTCCACCTCGTGCACGACCTGCGTCCAGCTGTTCGCGTCGTGCAGGTCGGGCACGAGGCCGCCCGCGTCGATCGCGGTGCCGGCGGCGAGGCGCGCGAGCGACGAGGAGCCCGCCGTCATGGCGAGCTCGGTGACCTCCGCCGCGGTGATGCCCGTGGCGGTCGAGAGGATCGGGTGCGCAGCGACGCTGGCGGCCAGGGCCGCGGGATGCGCGTCGTTGGTGTGCCCGAAGGTCAGCAGCTCGGGGAGGTCGCCGTCGGGCAGCGGCGCCGCCTCGGCCTCCGACAGCGGCGCGTACGAGCCGGGGGAGCGGCGCACGGTCTGCGCGGCGTTGTTGATGAGGATGTCGAGCGGACCCGCGGCGGCCACCGCGTCCGTGAGGCCGATGACCTGCGCGGGGTCGCGGAGGTCGAGGCCCACGATGCGCAGGCGGTGCACCCACTCGTGCGCGTCGGGCAGGCCGGCGAAGCGGCGCACGGCGTCGCGGGGGAAGCGCGTGGTGATGGTGGTGTGCGCGCCGTCGCGGAGCAGACGCAGGGCGATGTGCATGCCGATCTTGGCGCGGCCGCCCGTGAGCAGCGCGCGCATGCCGGAGAGGTCGGTGCGGGCCTCGCGCTTCGCGTGGTTGAGGAGCGCGCAGTCGGGGCAGAGCTGGTGGTAGAAGGCATCGACCTGCGTGTAGTGCTGCTTGCAGATGTAGCAGGGGCGCGAGCGGAGGAGGGTGCCGGCGGTGGGCTTCGCGGTGGTGATGGCGAGCGGGATGCCGCGGGTCTCGTCGTCGATGCGGTCGGGTGCGCCCGTGGCGGTGGCGGCGACGACGGCGCGGTCCGCGCTCGCGACGGCCTCGCGCTTCTCGAGCCGACGCGCCTTCTTCACCTGCTTGAACATGGACGCCGTGGCGCGGCGGACGGCGACGAAGTCGGGGTGCTCCTCGTCGATGTCGGCGAGGGAGCCGAGCACGCGGAGGGCGACGGCGAGGTCGTCCGGGTCGATGGCCGATCCGGGGGCGGCCGACCGGTCGGGGGAGGCGGCGGCATCGGGCATGGGGGTGACGGGATCCGCGGGGCGGGCGGGGTCGTCGGGCAGGGCGTCGGAGGGCACAGGAGATGATACCCGGGACCTCGGCGGCGCCCGGGCGCCGACCGGCTCCCCGCGCTGCGCGGCGGGACCAGCGGATCGAGCCGCGCTACATCGTGGTGGCGAAGCCCACCGCGGCGGCGATGACCGCCCAGAGCGCGATGGTGACGACCACGAGGGCGATGACGCCGGTGCGGCGGTCGCGCCAGCGCGCCCGCTCGGTCTCGGGGTCGACGGGGACGGACTCCGGGGCGGTGACGCCGGCGGTCGCGTCGTCCGCGACATGACCCGCTGTGGCCTTGACCGTGTCGGCGGGCGGAGTCGATGCCGGGGTCGGGTGGAGCTGGGCGCGGTGGGGACGCGGATCGAGCGGGAGGGACGGCATCCGGCGACCGTACGCGCTGGCGCCCCGAGGACCCTGCGGCCTGTGGAGAACTCCGCGGTGGGATGCGTGGGGGAGGATGGACGCATCATGTCGGACACCGCGCTCGCCCCCACGCTCACCGAGGAGGCGGCCCGGCTGGCCGTGGACGGGGCGACCGACGACGCCATCTACGACGCGTTCGCCGAGTGGGCGATCGCACGCGGGATCGAGCTCTACCCGGCGCAGGACGAGGCGGCGCTGGAGATCGCGTCGGGCGCGAACCTCATCCTCTCGACGCCGACGGGCACGGGGAAGTCGCTCGTCGCCGTCGCTGCGCACTTCGCGGCGCTCGCCCGGGGTCGCCGCTCGTACTACACGGCCCCGATCAAGGCGCTCGTCTCCGAGAAGTTCTTCGCGCTCGTGGAGCTGTTCGGCGCGGCGCAGGTGGGAATGGTCACGGGCGACTCCTCCGTCAACCCGGACGCGCCGATCATCTGCTGCACCGCGGAGATCCTCGCCAACCGGTCGCTCCGCGGCGGCGCGGACACGCCCGTCGACCAGGTGGTCATGGACGAGTTCCACTTCTACGCGGATCCCCAGCGCGGCTGGGCCTGGCAGGTGCCGCTCCTGCTCCTGCCGCACGCGCAGTTCGTGCTCATGTCGGCGACGCTCGGCGACGTGACCGACCTCGCGGACGACCTCACGCGCCGCACCGGGCGGGCGACGGCGCGGATCACGGGCATCGAGCGGCCGGTGCCGCTCTTCTTCCACTACGCGGTGACGCCCGTGCAGGAGACCGTCGAGGAGCTGCTCGACACGAAGCAGGCGCCCGTCTACATCGTGCACTTCGCGCAGGCCGCGGCACTCGAGCGGGCGCAGGCGCTCTCGAGCATCAAGATCGTGACGCGCGAGCAGCGGGACGAGATCGCCGAGATCATCGGCGGCTTCCGGTTCAGCACGGCGTTCGGGAAGACGCTCTCGCGGCTCGTGCGCGCGGGGATCGGCGTGCACCACGCGGGCATGCTGCCGAAGTACCGGCGGCTCGTCGAGCAGCTCGCCCAGCAGGGACTGCTCCGGGTGATCTGCGGCACCGACACCCTGGGCGTCGGCATCAACGTCCCGATCCGCACGGTGCTCTTCACGGGCCTCACCAAGTACGACGGCACCCGGATGCGGCAGCTCAACGCGCGCGAGTTCCACCAGATCGCGGGGCGCGCCGGCCGCGCCGGCTACGACACCGCCGGGACCGTGGTGGCGCAGGCCCCCGAGCACGAGACCGAGAACATCAAGATGCTCGAGCGCGCGGGCGACGACGTGAAGAAGCGCCGCAAGCTCGTGCGGAAGAAGGCGCCCGAGGGCTTCGTCTCCTGGGGCGAGCCGAGCTTCCGGAAGCTCATCGACGCGGAGCCAGAGCGGCTGACGTCGAGCATGCAGGTGAGCCACGCGATGATGCTCAACGTCATCGCGCGCGGCGGCGACGTGTTCCGGAACATGCGCGCGCTCGTCGAGGACAACCACGAGCCGAGGATCCGCCAGCTCGCGCTCGCCCGCCGCGCCCTCGCCATCTACCGGACGCTGCGGACGGCCGGGATCGTGGAGCAGGTCGAGGACCCGGATGGGGGGCCGACGCGGATCACGCTCACGGTCGACCTGCAGGCCGACTTCGCGCTCAACCAGCCGCTGTCGCCGTTCGCGGTCGCCGTGTTCGAGATCCTCGACCGGGAGTCGCCGACGTACGCGCTCGACATGGTGAGCGTGGTCGAGGCGACGCTCGACGACCCGCGGCCGATCCTCTCGCAGCAGCAGTTCAAGGCCCGAGGCGAGGCCGTGCAGGCGATGAAGGCCGACGGCATCGAGTACGACGAGCGCATGGAGCTGCTGGAGTCCGTCACGCACCCGAAGCCGCTCGAGGAGCTGCTCGACCAGTCGTTCACGACCTACGCGGCGAGCCAGCCGTGGATCGGGGACTTCGCGCTCAGCCCCAAGTCGGTCGTCCGCGACATGTACGAGCGGGCCATGTCCTTCAGCGAGCTGATCTCCTTCTACGGCCTCATGCGCTCCGAGGGCCTCGTGCTCCGCTACCTCTCCGACGCGTTCCGGGCGCTGCGTCAGACGATCCCCGACGAGGCCAAGACCGAGGAGCTGCTCGACGTCATCGAGTGGCTGGGCGAGCTCGTGCGCCAGGTCGACTCGAGCCTCCTCGACGAGTGGGAGGAGCTGTCGCACCCGACCCAGGCGCCCGGCGACGCGCCCGTGCTGCCGCCCGCGCCGAAGCTCCTCACGTCGAACACGCGCGCGTTCCGGATCCTCGTGCGCAACGAGCTGTTCCGCCGCGTGCAGCTCGCGGCTCGCGAGGACCTGCAGGCGCTCGGCGAGCTCGACGCCGCGTCCGGCTTCGACGCGGACGCGTGGGGCGACGCGCTCGACGGCTACTTCGGCGAGTACGACCGCATCCTCACCGACGGCGACGCCCGCAGCCAGGCGCTCGTCACGATCGAGGAGGGCCCTGCCGCGTGGACCGTGCGTCAGGCGCTGCACGATCCCGAGGGCGACCACGACTGGGGGATCGAGGCGACGGTGGACCTCGACGCGTCGAACGAGGCGGGCGAGGCCGTCGTGCGCGTGACGCGCGTGGGCACCCTCTCGTGAGCGCCGCGCCCCACCTGCCCGACCTCGCGGGGCGGACGGTCCTCGTCACGGGCGCGAACGGCGGCATCGGCTTCTGGACCTCCGCGCAGCTCGCCGCCGCGGGCGCCCGCGTGCTCCTCGCCTGCCGCTCCGCCGAGCGCGGTGACGCCGCCGCCCGGGCGCTCCGGGCGCGTGCGCCGGGGGCCGACGTGGATGTCGTGTCCCTGGATCTCGCGAGCCTGGCCAGCGTGGACGCATGCGTCGCCGCCGTGCGGGAGGACCTCGACGCGATCGTCGCGAACGCGGGCCTCACCCCCGCGGGCGGACGCGCGCGGCACCGCCGGACGACCGTCGACGGGTTCGAGGAGCTCATGGGCACCAACGCGCTCGGCCACTTCGCGCTCGTCGCCGGGCTCGCGCCGCGGCTGCGGGCGGACGGACGCGTGGTGATGCTCGGATCCCTCGCCCATCGCCTCTCGCCGCTCGACCTCGGCGACCTCGCGGGGGAGCGGCGCATGCCCGCGCTCGTGAGGTACGGCCGGTCGAAGACGGCGTGCATGGTGATCGCGGCCGAGCTCGACCGGCGGTGGCGCGCCGCGGGATCCGACCGCATGGCGCTCGCGGCGCACCCCGGCTACTCGGTGGACGCGCTGACGCCGCCGCAGGAGCCGGCCGACCGTGCGCGCGGACTCGACGCCGCACGCCGCCGGCTCGCGCGGGCCGGCCGCGTTTCGGTGCAGGGCAAGGACGCCGGCGCGTGGCCGGTGGCGCACGCCGCGGCCGCGGACGGCGTCACGGGCGGTGCGTACTGGGGACCCGCGGGCCCGCTCGAGCTGAAGGGCGCGCCTGCTCCCGGGTTCGTCGCGGAGCACGCGCGATCACGGGCCGTCGCCGAGCAGCTGTGGGCGGCCGCCGAGGACGCGACGGGGATCCGCTTCCGGCCCTGACGGGGCCCGCCGGCTCAGCCCCGAGGCGCCCCGAGCACGTCGTCGAGCGCGTCGCGGAACGCGGCCGTCTCCTCGGGGGTGCCGACGGAGACCCGGAGCCAGCCCTCGGGTCCCGTCTCGCGGATCAGGACGCCCCGGTCGAGCAGCCCCTGCCACACCGCGTGCCGGTCGGGGAACCGGCCGAAGAGGACGAAGTTCGCATCCGAGGGCGCCACCTCGAAGCCACGCCCGCGCAGCCACTCGACGAGCGCGTCGCGCTCCTCGCGGAGGGACGCGACCTGCGCGAGCAGCACCCCGCTGTGCCGGAGGGCGGCGGTCGCGCTCACCTGCGTGATCCGCGACAGGTGGTACGGCAGGCGCACGATGCGGAGCGCGTCGACGACCGCGGGGGAGGCGGCGAGGTAGCCGAGCCGGCCGCCGGCGAAGGCGAACGCCTTGCTCATGGTGCGCGAGACGATGAGGCGCGGGTGCTCCGGCAGCAGCGAGATCGCCGTCGGCACGCCCTCGCGGCGGAACTCGGCGTACGCCTCGTCGATCACCACGACGCCGGGCGCGACGGAGAGCACGTGCTCGATCTCGGGGATCGTGAGCGCGGTGCCCGTCGGGTTGTTCGGCGAGGTGAGGAACACGACGCTCGGCTGGTGCTCCTCGACGAGCGCCGTGACGTCCGCGAGGTCGAGCGTGAAGTCCTCGTGGCGACGGCCGGAGACCCAGCGCGTGAGCGTGTTGCGCGCGTACTCCGGGTACATCGCGTAGTGCGGCGCGAAGGAGAGCGCGACGCGGTCGGTGCCGCCGAAGGCCTGGAGCACCTGCTGCAGCACCTCGTTGGATCCGTTCGCCGCCCAGACGTTCTCGGGGCCGAGCTCCAGGCCGCTGTCCGCCGTGAGGTACTCGGCGAGCTCGGTGCGCAGCTCGAGGAACTCGCGGTCGGGGTAGCGGTTGAGCCCGCGCGCGGCCTCGAGCACGGCCTCGCTCACCGCGACCGCGACCTCCTCGGGCAGCGGGTACGGGTTCTCGTTCACGTTGAGGAGCACGGGCACGTCGAGCTGCGGGGCGCCGTAGGGCTCCTCGCCGCGGATCCCGTCGCGGAGGGGCAGGTCGGCGAGGGTGGTCTCGGACCAGTCGGGGCTCATGGGTCTCCTCGGGAGTCGTCGGGCTCCCCATCCTCCCATCGACCGGGCAGGCGGACGCCCGGCGCGGGGCGGCTAGGGTCGACGGATGCGGTCCCCCCTCGCCCGGCTCGCGCGCGTGCGGCTCCCGGGGGACGTGCACCGCACCGAGTCCGCGCCGCCGCGCTGGCTCCTGATCTCCCGCCGCTACGGGTCGCGGGCGATCCCCGTCGAGCACGACCTCGAACGGCGCACCGTGCTCGGCTTCCGGGTCGCGATCAAGGTGTTCCGGTCGTCGGGCGCGAACACCGGTCGCATCCTGTCGGCCGCCCCGTCGCGCGAGGGCTCGCCGGGGTCCGCCGAGGCGCGTCCGGCCTTCGTGCTCGTGCACGGGATCGGCGTCTCCTCGCGCTACTTCCACCCCGTGGCCGCGTTCCTCGCCGAGCACGGCACCGTGTACGCGATCGACCTGCCGGGCTACGGCGAGTCGCCCAGGGTCCGTCGGGACGTGACGCTCGACGACCACGCGGCCGTCGTGGCCGAGGTGATCCGGATGCACGGCCTCGTCGACCCCGTCGTCGTCGGCCACTCGATGGGCACCCAGATCGTGACCCGGCTCGCCGTCGACCAGCCCGAGGTCACCGACCGCGTCGTGCTCATCGCCCCCACGCTCCCGCCGCGGACGCGCGGCGTCGTGCGGGCGGCCGTCGCGCTCGCGGTCGACACCCTGCGCGAGCCGCTGCTGGCGAACGCCGTGGTGCTCGGCGACTACTTCCTGCGCTGCGGGGTCCCGTACTACCTCCGGCAGCTGCCGCACCTCATCGACGACGCGATCGAGGAGCGGGCGCCGCGGATCCGCGCGCGGACGCTCGTCCTGGTGGGCGACAGGGACGCGGTGGTCGACCGGCCGTTCGCGCGCGACCTGGCCGAGCGGATCCCTCGCGGGACGCACCGCGTGGCCCGCGGCCCGCACGTCGTCATGTACACGGATCCGCTCGGGGTCGCGCGCGCGATCGTGGAGCATGCCCGGGCCCGCTGAGGCGGCGGATGCGCAGCCGACGCGCCGCGGGCCGGTCGCGCCCATCCCGTCCGGGCAGGATGGACGGGTGACCGCCGCAGGACCCGACCCGCTCCCGCCGCTCCCGCTCCTCCGCAAGGCGCTCGACTGGGCCCTCGACTACGCCTATGTCCTCCGCTGGCAGATCGCGGCCACGCTCTCCCGCGACGACGCCCGCTCCTTCGAGGACGGGCGCGACGACCGGCCGACGATCCTCGTGCTGCCGGGCGTCTACGAGCGCTGGCAGTTCATGCTCCCGATCATCCGGCGGCTTCACGCGCGCGGGCACGGCGTGCACGTGGTCGGCGCGCTCGGCGCGAACGTGGGCCGGATCGCCGAGATGTCGCGTCGCGCCCGCGTCTACCTCGAGGCCGAGGACCTGCGCGACGTCGTGATCGTCGCGCACAGCAAGGGCGGCCTCATCGGGAAGCACCTGATGGCGTTCGGCGACCCGGACCGCCGGATCCGCGCGATGGTCGCGATCAACGCGCCGTTCGGCGGATCCTCGTACGCGCGCCTGTTCCCCGTCCGCAGCATCCGCGACTTCTCGCCGCGGAACGCCGCGCTGGTGGAACTCGGACGTTCGCGTGAGGTCAACGCGCGGATCACGAGCCTCTTCGCGCGCTTCGACCCGCACATCCCGGGCGGCAGCTCGCTCGACGGCGCGACGGACGAGCGCGTCCGGGCGTCGGGGCACTTCCGGATCATGGGCGACGAGGACGTGCTGCGCCGCGTCGAGGCCGCGATCGACCGCGCCGGCACCCCGGCGCCGCCCGCCGCCTGACCCGACTCCGGCGCGGCGCATACTGGGCACATGCCCGACCCCGCCGCCCCCGCCCGCGCCGGCGGCTCCGCGGACGGACACCCTGGCGGCACCGCAGACGGCCGCGGCCGCACGGTGCTCGTCGTCGCGATCCTCGCCTCCTTCGTCGCGTTCCTCGACGGCACGGTCGTCAACGTCGCGCTGCCCGCCATCGGGGCGGACCTCGGCGGCGGCCTCGTCGTGCAGCAGTGGGTCGTGGACGCGTACCTCATCACCCTCGGCGCGCTGATCCTGCTGGCCGGCTCGCTCTCCGACGCCTTCGGGCGCGTGCGCGTGCTGCGCTGGGGGCTCGTCGGTTTCGGCGTGACGTCGCTCGTGTGCGCGATCGCGCCGACGGCCGTGATCCTCATCGCCGCGCGCGCCGCCCAGGGCGCGGCAGGGGCGCTGCTCGTGCCGAGCTCGCTGGCCCTTATCGCGCAGGCCTTCCGCGGTCCCGCGCAGGCGCGCGCCATCGGCTCGTGGACGGCGTGGACCGGCACGGCGATGCTCGTCGGCCCCGTGCTCGGCGGCGTGCTCGTGGACGCCCTCGACTGGCGGCTCGTGTTCGGGATCAACGTGCTGCCCATCGCGGTGACCCTCGTGCTCCTCGCGCGGCTCCCGCACGACGCGCCGGTGGCGGACGGCACGCGCGTCGACGTGCCGGGCGCGGTGCTCGGCGCCCTCGGGATCGGCGGCCCCGTCTTCGCGCTCATCGAGCAGTCGCGGCTCGGCCTCGGTCACCCGCTCGTGGTCGGCAGCCTCGTCGTCGGCGTCGCGTGCCTCGTGCTCTTCGTGGTGCGCGAGCGGCGCACCGCGCATCCGATGCTGCCGCTGTCGCTCTTCCGGGAGCGGGACCTCCTCGTCGGCAACATCGCGACGATCGGCATCTACGGCGCGCTGTCGCTCGGCGGCTTCGTGATCGCGGTCTTCCTGCAGCAGACCGGCGGGCTGTCCGCGACCGCCGCGGGCTTCGCGCTCGTGCCGACCACCGTGATCATGCTGCTGCTGTCGACGCGGTTCGGGGCACTCGCCGGGCGCATCGGGCCGCGGCTCCTGATGGGCGTCGGTCCGATCGTCGCGGGCGGCGGCTACCTGCTGATGCTGCGCGTCACGGAGCCCGTCGACTACTGGGGGCAGCTGCTCCCCGGCATCCTCGTCTTCGGCCTGGGCCTGTCGATGACGGTCGCGCCGCTGACCGCGACGATCCTCGAGGCCGTCCCGTCCGCGCAGGCGGGCATCGCGTCCGCCGTCAACAACGCCGTCTCGCGCGTCGCCGGGCTCGTCGCGATCGCCGCGATCGGGCTGGTCGCGGGGCCCGATCTCGACGTGGCCGCCTTCCACCGCGTGGTGCTCGTGACGGCGGCGCTGCTCATCGCGGGCGGGCTGGTGTCCCTCGTCGGGATCCGCTCGCGCCGCGCCGTGGCCGCTGCCCCTGCCTCGGGCGACGCGACGGGCTAGACGGCCAGCAGCACCTTGCCGACGTGCTGCGACGACGCCACGTGGGCGTGCGCGGCGGCCGCCTCGGCGAGCGGGAAGACGCGGTCGACGACCGGCCGCACGGATCCGTCGGCCACCGACGGCCACACGTCCGCGCGGATCGCGGCGACGATGCGCGCCTTGTCGTCGGTGTCGCGGGCCCGGAGCGTCGTACCCCAGATCCGTCCGCGTCGCGCCATCAGCTGGCCGAGCGCGATGCTCGTGGGCGCGCCGCTCTGCGCGCCGATGACCATGATCCGGCCGTCGCGCGCGAGGGCACGGATGTCGCGGTCGATGTAGTCGCCGCCGATCGCGTCGAGCACGACGTCGGCGCCGCGCCCATCGGTGGACTCGAGGAGCGCCGCCACGAAGTCCTCCTGGCGGTAGTCGATGAGGATGTCCGCGCCGAGCGCCCGGCACGCCTCGAGCTTCGCCGGGCTGCCCGCGGTCACCGCCACGCGCGCGCCGAGCCGGGCGGCCAGCTGGATCGCCATGGTGCCGATCCCGCTCGACCCGCCGTGCACGAGCAGCGTCTCGCCCGGAGCGAGGCACGCGTCGAGCACGACGTTCGACCACACGGTCGCGACGACCTCGGGCAGGCCGGCCGCCTCCACGAGGTCGATGCCATCGGGCACCGGGAGGACGTGGCGCTCGTCGACCGCGACGAGCTCCGCGTAGCCGCCGCCCGCGAGCAGCGCGCACACGCGGTCGCCGACGCTCCAGCGCGTCGCGCCCGCGCCGACGGCCTCGACCGTGCCGGACACCTCGAGCCCCAGGTGCGTCGGCGCGCCGGCGGGCGGCGGGTACGCGCCCTCGCGCTGGCTGAGGTCGGCGCGGTTCACGCCGGCGGCGGCCACGCGGATGAGGATCTCGCCTGGCCCGGCCACCGGATCCGGGAGCTCGGTGAGGGAGAGGACGTCGGGGGAGCCGGGGGACGGGAAGGTGATCGCGCGCATCCCGCCACGGTACGCCCGCGGCGGCCCGCATCCGGCCGCCCCCAGAAGTACATGAACTCGCAACTGAATTCGGGAATAGGACTCCGATCCATGCGCTTGCATACCTTCGAGGCCGTCGGCCCGCACCCATGACCCCTGTAGGAAAGGCACGCACATGAGCGACACCAGCACCGTCCCCGGCTACATCGCCGGCACCTGGACCATCGACAAGACGCACAGCTCGGTCGGCTTCAGCATCCGCCACATCATGATCAGCAAGGTCAAGGGCACGTTCAAGGACTTCGACGCCGAGATCTTCACGGGCGCCACCCCCGAGCAGAGCTCCGTCAAGGCCCACGCGACCATCGCCTCGATCGACACCAACGAGCCGAACCGCGACCAGCACCTCCGCACCAACGACTTCTTCGACGCCGAGAACAACCCCACCATCGACTTCGTCTCGACCGCGGTGCGCGTCGAGAAGGACGGCGACGCGAAGGTGGACGGCGAGCTCACCGTCCGCGGCGTCACCAAGCCCGTCACGTTCGACGTCGAGTTCGGCGGCTTCGGCGGCGACCCCTACGGCAACACCAAGTTCGGCGCGACGGCCACCACGGTCATCAACCGCGAGGACTTCGGCCTCACCTACAACGCGGCCCTCGAGACCGGCGGCGTGCTGCTCGGCGACAAGGTCACCATCACGCTCGACATCCAGGCGGTCCTCGCGACCCCCGCGGCCTAGCTCGCGCCGGTCGGCATCCGTCCGGCCGCCTCCGCGTCATGCGGATCCGACGCCCCCGTTCCCCTCGCCGGACCGGGGGCGTCGTCGTGCCCGGCGTCGCGTCTCAGGGGACGAGGCCGAGCGCCCGGAGCGTCTCGACCGGTCGCTCCACGTGCGCGAAGTGGCCGGCGTCGCGGATCACGCCGGAGCGCAGCGAGGGCACCGCGCGCGCCAGGAGGTCGAGGTCGTCCCGGGACACGAACACGTCGTCGTCACCGCGCACCGCGACCACCGGGCAGGCGATGCGCGACCACAGGCCGTCGGCGTCGTAGCCACGTGTGACCTCCGCCGCGAGCGAGAACGCGCGAGGGCGCGCCTCGGTGGCGATGGCGTCGACGATCGAGCGGCGCACGTGCCAGCCGTGCGCGAAGAGCGGCAGCGCGATCGCCCGCATGAGGCGGATGCGGCCGACGCCGCGGATGAGCGCGGTGCCGGGGCGTCCGAGCCGGCGCATGGTGCGCATCACGCCGAGCATCATCGTGAAGCCGGGGATGAGCCGGAACTCCCGCACGGGATGCGCGACGGACGCGATGACGGAGTACGTCGTGGGCGAGACGAGCGCGACGGACACGGCGCGGGCGGGGTCGCGCGCGGCCAGGTGCAGCGCGATGAAGCCGCCCATCGAGTGGCCGACGAGCCGCCAGCGCGCGTAGCCGAGGCCGTCCACCACGACGCGGACGGCGTCGGCGATGGCGTCGACCGTGGCCTCGGCGTCGGTCGCGTCGAGCTCCGAGCCGCCCCAGCCGGGCAGGTCGATGGCGACGACGTCGGCGAACGGCGTGCCCGCGTCGCGCGCGGTGCGGATCAGCGGCGTCCAGGTGGTCCAGGATCCCGCGGCGCCGTGCAGCAGCACCGTCGCGGTGTCCGAGCCGCGGACCCGCACGTGGTGGTGCCGCACGACGCCGAGGCCGGTCGGCGTGGTGCCGCGCGCGAGGCCGGATCCGGCGGGATCCGCATCGAGCTCGAGCGGGCTGTAGCCGGGCAGGGGCCGGGTCACTCGGCGCCGCCGATGATCTCCGAGCGGATGCGGCGGATGTCCTCCAGCAGCGAGCCGATGAGGATCCAGTGCTCGTCGCTCGGCTGCAGCACCACGAGCGGTGCCGTGAGCGCCGGCTCCTCCCGCGGGTCGGCCCCGTCCGCGCGAGCGTCGCCCGGCAGCGCGTGCTCGGCGAGGAGCCGCACGTCGTGGGCGGCGCGCGTCAGCTCGGTCGCGATCCCACGCACCACGGGCTCCTCGGCGAGCGACGGGTCGTAGCGGTCGTGCACGGCGCGCGTCATGCCGACCACGCGGTTGACGAGCACGGTGAGCGTCGCGAGCAGCTCGCGGTCGGCCTCGAGCAGCGCGCGGTGCCGCCGCCGGAGCGGGTTGAGGGTCAGGCTCTCGAGCCCCCTGTCGACCTCGGCGACGGCCTTCGTGTGCCGCGGCCGGAGCTCGCGCGCGCGGACGAGCATGCGGTCGAGCTCCTCGCGGTCGACCGGCTCGGACAGCGCGCCGGCGAGCCGGTCGAGGGCCGCGGCGCAGTCGCCCGCGAGGCCGACCACCGCGCGTCGGCTCGCCTCGTGCAGCACGGGCGGGGCGATCGCGATGTTGACGACCACGCCGATGGCCGCGCCGAGGATCGTCTCCACGATGCGGTCGACCGCGTACACGGGCGAGAGCTGGCCGATGGCGAGCACGAGCATCGCGCTGATGGGGATCTGCGTACTCGACCCGGGCGTCAGCCGGAACACCCAGCCCACGAGCACCGCCACGACGACCGCGAGGAGCACCACCCCGCTCAACGTGCCGAGCGCGAGGCCGAGCCCGAGCGCGAGCAGCACGCCCGTGATCACGCCGAGGCTGCGCTCGACCGCCTTGCCGAAGGTCTGGTTGATGCTCGGCTGCACC
This sequence comes from Clavibacter californiensis, assembly GCF_021952865.1. Classification (NCBI taxonomy): domain Bacteria; kingdom Bacillati; phylum Actinomycetota; class Actinomycetes; order Micrococcales; family Microbacteriaceae; genus Clavibacter; species Clavibacter californiensis. The sequence goes on from NZ_CP040792.1 coordinate 2,053,623, forward strand.
ACGAGCAGCGCCGCGATGGTCGCGAAGATGGGCAGCTGCGCCGGCAGCAGGGCGGTGCAGACGAACCAGGCGATGATCGCGGCGACGGACGTCTTGACCACCTGGACGAACGGGATCCGCGTGGTGGTGCGGACGGTCGTGGTGATGCGCACGTGCGGCCTCGAGCTTCCGTCTGGGGTGCCCCCATCATCCCGCGGGCGGGGACCTCAGGCGACCTGGGCCGCGTCGTCCATCCCGCCGTCGCCCTCGCCGCCCTGCCGCCTGGCGTCCTGCCAGCGCGCCCACATCTCCTTGAGGTCCCACGCGTCCTCCGCCTGGATGGAGACGCCGCGCTCGCCCGTGCGCCGGGTGCGCCCCCGGATGACGAGCAGCCGCGTGCCGAAGAGCATGGGCCCGGCCTTCTGCTGCGCCTCGTCGAAGAAGGTGGAGTCGGAGCAGCCCGTGCCGTCGTCGAGGCTGATGAAGACCACGCGCTTGCCGCTGCGCATGGGGGGCGTCTGCGTGGCGATGCGGATCCCCGCGACCACCACCTCGGAGCCGCCGCGCACCTCGAGCAGCTGGCTCGCCGGGATCACCCCGAGCTCGTCGAGCATCGGCCGGTAGCTCTCCAGCACGTGCTCGGTGACCTCCATCTGCAGGATGTCGAGCTCGGCGGCGACCCGCGCGCGTCCGTCGGGGTCGGGCGAGCCGCGCGGGATGAGGTCGCGGTCGTCGACGAAGAGCGGCAGCTGGCCGGCCGGATCCGCGGGCCGGGCCGCCCGCGCCGTGAGCCGCCGCGCGTACGCCATGACGTCGCCGCGGGACGCGGCCCCGCGCGCCGCCCGGTCGTCCTCGTTCGTGGCGAGCGAGTCGAGCGCGCCGACCGCGGCGAGCCGCTCCAGCAGCGCGCGCGACGGCTGCGCCTTCGCGTAGAAGTCGCTGATGGAGTCGTAGGGCTGGCCCCGCTCGATGCGCTCGAGCTCCGCCTCGCTCATGCCGTGCACGTCCTGCAGCGACAGCCGGATCCCCAGCTCCCCGATGCGCGTGCGCCCTGTCGTCTCCCCGCCCTCGACGCGCTCCACGCGGTAGACGCCGGTCGACCGGTTCACGTCGAGCGGCAGCACCGGCACGCCCATGCGACGGGCCTCCGTGAGGAGCAGGCGCTTGGGGTACATGCCGGGGTCGTGCGTGAGGATCCCCGCGAGGAACTCCGCCGGGTAGTGCGTCTTCAGCCACGCGCTCTGCCAGGTGGGCAGCGCGAACGCGGCGCCGTGCGCCTTGCAGAACCCGAACGACCCGAAGCCCTTGAGCGCCTTCCAGATGCGCTCGACGTCGGCGTCCGTGAAGGGACGCCGACCCGTGCGCCCGTCGACGTGCATGGCGGTGCGCTCCCGGAACGCCTGCTCGACCACCGTGTCCATCCGCTCCATGTTGCGGCGCAGCTCGTCCGCCTCCGCGAGGGAGACCTGCATGCAGTCGGCGAAGATCCGGATGACCTGCTCGTGGTAGATGACGACGCCGAACGTGGGCGCGAGGAACGGCGCGAACCGCGGGTGCAGGTAGTCGGGCCGGGTGATGCCGTGCTTGGTGTCGAGGAACGGGGCGACCATGTTGCCCTTCATGGGGCCCGGCCGGAACAGGGAGATGTCGGCGATGAGGTCCTCGTAGACGTCCGGCTGCATCTTGCTGATGAGCTCGCGCTGCCCGGGCGACTCGATCTGGAACATGCCGAGCGTGTGCGTGGTGCGGATGGCGGCGAAGGTCTCCTCGTCGTCGTGGGGGATCTCGTCGAGCTCGATGCGCCCGTCGCGGTGCACGTAGCGCGCGTCGACCGGGACGCCGCCCGCGACCGCCGAGCGCGCGCCGTGGATGCGGTGGATCTCGTCCAGCGCGTACGCCATGGTGCTCTGCATCCGCACGCCGAGGATGTCGAGCTTCAGGAGCCCCATGTCGTCGATGTCGTCCTTGTCGAACTGGCTCATCGGCAGGCCCATCCCGCTCGGCTGCACGGGGCTCGTGCTGAGCAGGTCGGAGTCGCCGAGGATCACGCCGCACGGGTGCATGGAGATGTGCCGGGGGAGCCGGTCGAGCCGCTCCGTGAGGTCGACCAGCAGGTCGATGCTCGGGTCGTCGCGCACGAGGTCGGCGATGGGCTTGAGCTCGGGCTTCGTCTCGAGCACCGCCCGGAACTCGCGCGCGTTGAAGCGCCAGATGTTCTTGGCGATGAAGTCGATCTGCTGCTCGTCGAGGTCGAGCGCGAGCCCCGCGTCGCGCGCGGCCCCGCGGGCCCGGTAGGTGTTCTGCATCGACAGCAGGGTGACCCGGTTGCTCCCGTACTTCTCGAACACGCGGTGGTAGACCTCGTGCCGGCGTGCGGACTCCACGTCGATGTCGATGTCGGGCAGCGTCGAGCGCACCTTGCCGAGGAAGCGCTCGAACAGCAGGTCGTGCTCGAGCGGGTCGACGTTGGAGATGCGCAGGAGGTAGTTGACGAGGCTGCCCGCGCCGGATCCGCGGGCCTGGTTGCGGACGCCCATGTCGCGCATGAGCGCGCACACGTCGGCGACCGTGAGGAAGTAGGTGGCGAAGCCGAAGCCCGTGATGGTCTGCAGCTCCGTGCGCATCCGGGCGAGCACGCGCTGCCGCATCGCCTCGTCGACGTGCCCGAACCGCTCGGTGACGCCGGCCTCGGCCTTCCGCCAGAGCGCCTCGTCCGGGTCGCCCGTGACGCCGATGACGGACTTCTCCGGCAGCTTCGGCTTCCTCCAGGCGAGGTCGGCGTCCGGATCCAGGCGGCAGCGGTCGGCGAGCTCCTCGGTGGCGCGCAGCAGCGCCTCGCCCGCCCGGCGGTCGAGGGACGACGTGCCCGCGACCTCACGCGCGATCTCCTGCATCTCGGCCGGGGTCTTGAGCCACGCCTGGCCGTTGGGCTGCGGCCGGAACGACCCGAGCGGCCGGAGCGTGCCCGCGGAGTCGAGCACGTCGCCCGTGAGCGCGTCATCGGGCTCGAGGTAGCGGACGGCGTTGGTGAGCACCGCGGGGACGCGGTGGGCCTCGGCGAGCTCGAGCATGCGGGCGGCGTGCCGGAGGCTGGCGGACTCGCCGGGCTCGGTGAAGTGGCAGACCACCTCGACGACCAGCGCGCCGGGCAGCAGCCGGGCCCACTCGGCCAGGTGGCGGGACGCGAGCGCGTGGTCGCCCGCCGCGACGGCGCGCCCCACATCGGAGTCGGGTCCGAGCATGACCGTGCCGACCGGCCCGTCCTCGCCGAGGAGGAACGCGGGCGGTCGGGTGCGCGCGATGCCCGCCTGGGCGCTCCGCGCGGTGCTCCTCGCCGTGCCGCGCCCGTGGCTCGCGCTGATGAGCCGGCTGAGCGCCGCCCAGCCCTGGCCGCGCGTGCCGCCGTGCGCGAGCACCGTGATCCGGCCGGGGTGCTCGCCCGTGAGCCCGAGCTCCGCGCCGACGACGGGGGAGACCCCGGCGGCGAGGGAGCGGCGGATGTGGCGGACGGCGCCGTAGAGCCCGTCGCGGTCGGTGATGGCCGCGGCAGACGCGCCCCGGGACGCGACCTCGTCGACCAGGGCCTCGGGTGCCGTGGTGCCGAAGTGCGCGGAGAAGGCGGACGCGACGTGCAGGTGGGTGAAGCTCACGCGCGCCTCCCTCGATGTCCGCCCGCGTCCTCCCCGGGCGCGATGTTCGAACGGATGTTCGACTCGCCCAGTGTAGGTCGGCTGCCCGGCAGCCGCGACCCGTAGTCTCGGAGGATGACCAGCGAACCCTCCACCCTCGTCATCCTCGGCGCCAGCGGCGACCTCACGGAACGCCTCCTCCTGCCGGGTCTCGGCAGCCTCGTGGCGAGCGATCGGGGGCGGCGGATCCAGCTCATCGGCACCGGCCGGAGCGAGCGGAGCGCTGCGGAGTGGACGAAGACGGTCCGCACCGCGTTCGACTCGGTCGACGCGAAGGGTCGCCGCGCGGCGGGCATCGTCTCGTCGACGAAGTACATCCAGGCCGACCCCACCGACCTCGACGACCTCAAGCGCATCCTCGACGCGTGCGAGGGCGCGCCGGCCCTCTACTTCGCGCTGCCGCCGGCCATCTCCATCGCGGTCTGCGAGAAGCTCGAGCAGCTCGACCTGCCGGAGGGCACCACGTTGGCGCTCGAGAAGCCGTTCGGGTCGAACAGCCGCACGGCCGCGCAGCTCAACCGCCAGCTGCTGAAGCTCGTGCCGGAGGACCGCATCCACCGCACCGACCACTTCCTCGGCCTCTCCACGGTGCTCAACCTCGTGTCGCTGCGCTTCGCCAACCGCTTCTTCGAGTCGGTGTGGAGCGCGAAGGACATCGAGAAGGTCGAGATCCTCTACGACGAGACGCTGGCGCTCGAGGGCCGCGCCGCCTACTACGACAAGTCGGGCGCTCTCGTGGACATGATCCAGAGCCACCTGCTGCAGGTGCTCGCGGTGTTCGCGATGGAGCCGCCCGCGAGCATCGACCCGGACGACCTCCGTTCGAACATCGCCTCGGTCCTCCGGGCCACCGAGGTCTGGGACAACGACCCCATCGCCCACAGCCGCCGGGCGCGCTACACCGGCGCCACGGTGGACGGCACGCGCATCCCCGCGTACGCGAAGGAGGAGGGGGTGGACCCGGCCAACGAGACGGAGACGCTCGCCGAGGTCACCTTCGGCGTCGCGAACGCGCGCTGGGCGGGCGTCCCGTTCCGGCTGCGCTCGGGCAAGGCCCTCAAGGAGGCGTCCAAGCGCATCGTCGTCACCTTCAAGCCCGTGGCGCACCTGCCGCGGGGGCTGCACGGCTCCGCGCGGCCGGACCGGCTCATCATCGACCTCAAGCCCGACGGCATCTCGCTGGAGGTCACGATGGACGGCACGGGCGAGCCCTTCACGCTCACGCAGTCCACGTTCCGCGCGGAGTTCGCGGAGCCCGAGCTCACGCCGTACGGCGAGGTGCTCGACGGGATCCTCGCGGGCGACCCGCGCCTCTCGGTCCGCGGCGACGTGGCCGAGCGCTGCTGGCGCATCGTCGCGCCGGTAATGCGCGCCTGGAAGGGCGACCGCGTGCCGATGGCCGAGTACCGCGCCGGATCCGCGGGGCCGACCGCCTGGCGCTGACCGCGCGGTGCTCCCGCCCGCGCATGGCGGGCCCGCATGACGGCTCCCTGGGCGTCGTCGCCTCCCGGCGGCGGCGCCCTCGCCGCGTCCTAGCGTGATGGCATGCCCGTGACCCTCACCGAGATCCCCCTGCCCGCGGCCTCGCCGGATGCGTCGCCCGGGCTGCACGGCGTGCTGGCGGTGCCCGACGGCGAGGGGCCGTGGCCCGCGGTCGTGGTGGTGCACGAGGCCTTCGGCGTCACCGACGTCATGCGTCGCCAGGCCGAGCGCCTCGCCGAGGCCGGCTTCCTGGCGCTCATGCCCGACCTCTTCTCCGCCGGCGGCGCGCGCCGCTGCCTGGTCGCGACCTTCCGCACGCTCGCGGCGGGGGAGGGCCGGGCGTTCGTCGACGTCGAGTCCGCCCGCCGCGCGCTCCTCGCCCGCGCCGACTGCACGGGCCGCGTCGGCGTCATCGGCTTCTGCATGGGCGGCGGGTTCGCCCTCGCGGCCGCCTCCCGCGGCTTCGACGCGTCGAGCGTGAACTACGGGATGCTCCCGGAGGACCTCGACGGGGTGCTGGACGGCGCGTGCCCGATCGTCGCGAGCTACGGCGGCCGCGACCGGCAGCTCGCGGGATCCGCCGACCGCCTCGAGGCCGCGCTCGTGGCGCACGGCATCGATCACGACGTGCGGGAGTACGCCGCCGCCGGGCACTCCTTCCTCAACGACGCGGAGACGGGTCCCCGGCCGCTCCGCCCGGTGCTACGCGCGGTGGGCATGGGCCCGGACCCCGCCTCCGCGGCGGACGCCTGGCGCCGGATCGACGCGTTCCTCGACGCCCACCTGCGCCGCGAGGAGCGCACGGGGGCGTAGCGCATCGGGCCCGCGCGCCGAGGGGACTCTCCACCGGCCTCGGCTAGCCTGTGGAGGATCCGGGTCCCCGCGCCCGACCCTCCCCGCCCGGCGACGAGAGATCCACCCATGCAGCACGCACCCCAGAGGACCCGCGCCGACCGGGCCCGCGTCCGCGGCATCGCCCGCCACGGCCGCCTGCGCACCCCGAGCGCGGGACGCACCGTGATGAGGGGCATCGGCATGACAGTGGCGGTCGCCCTCGTGAGCACGCTCTCGGTCGTGGGCATCGCCGCCTGGGACCTCTCCCGCACCGTCGCCGACAACACGGTCGACATCTCGGGCGGCCAGACGCTCCCGCCCTCGCTCGGCGGCATCGACGGCGGCGCGAACATCCTCATCGTCGGCAGCGACAGCCGCGCCGGCCAGGGCGACGGCTACGGCGCGGCGAAGGACGTGGGCACGGCCACCCTCAACGACGTCACGATGCTGCTGCACATCAGCCAGGACAGCAGCCGCGCGACGGTCATCTCCTTCCCCCGCGACATGCTCGTGCCCATCCCGGAGTGCGAGGGCCCCGACGGCACGAAGTACGCCGCCAGCTCGCGCGCGCAGCTCAACGAGTCGCTCTCCCGCGGCGGGTTCGAGTGCACCGTGCGGATGGTCGAGGGCCTCACCGGGCTCGACATCCCGTACGGCGGCGTCGTGCAGTTCAACGGCGTGGTCGAGATGTCCAACGCGGTCGGCGGCGTCGAGGTGTGCGTGGCCAACGGGATCTACGACAAGAAGACCGACCTGTCGCTGGATCCCGGGCTGCACACGCTCCAGGGCAAGGACGCCGTGCAGTTCCTCCGCACGCGCTACGGCGTCGGCGACGGCAGCGACATCTCCCGCATCGGCAACCAGCAGGTGTTCCTGAGCGCGCTCGTGCGCACCATCAAGAGCACGGACACGCTGACCAACCCGGCGAAGCTCTACGGCATCGCGCGGGCCGTGGTCGACAACATGCAGCTGTCCACGTCGCTCGCCGACCTCGACACGCTCGTCTCGGTCGCGCTCACGTTCAAGGACATCCCGCTCGACGACGTCGTGTTCCTGCAGTACCCGGGCACGGTCCTCGCGAACGGGCGCGTCCAGCCGGATGAGGCGGCGGCCGCGCAGCTCGTGAGCCTGCTGGCCTCCGACGCGGACTTCTCGCTCGGTCAGCCGGCCGCGACCGACGAGGCCGGCAGCGTCCCGGCCGAGGGCGCGACCACGCCGCCCACGACCGCGCCGCCGACCGACGCCTCCGCACCGACCACGCCGCCCACCGCGACGGCCGAGGTGCTCGACCCGAGCATCACCGGCCAGACCGCGGCGCAGAGCACCTGCTCCAACGGCCAGGGCTGACCCGCTCGATCGCCAGCCGCCAGCCCCCGGCTACGGCTGGCGCTCGGCGATCCGCGGATCCGGGAAGGCCGTCTCGACCGCGGGCGCGTCGGTGCCGCGGGCGCGCATCCAGACGAAGAATCCCGTGAGCGTGAACGCGCCGTAGAAGACGTACATGAAGGCGGACGCGTAGTAGCCGGCGCTCACCAGCAGCGGCACGCCGACGAGGTCGACGGCGACCCAGACCAGCCAGAACTCGACCCAGCCCTTGGCCATGCCGTAGGTGGCGAGGAGGGAGCCGACGAAGATCCAGGCGTCGGCCCAGACGGGCTCGTAGGAGCCGAGCGCGCGGAAGGCGGGGGTGAGCAGCGCGGTGCCGCCGACGAGCGCGACCACGAGCAGGATCCGCTCGCGACCCGACGCCCACTGCGGCACGACGGGCGCGCCACCGTGCCTGGCCTGCTGCCAGCGGTACCAGCCGTAGACCGACACGGCGATGAACATGACCTGACGGCCGGCCTGGCCGAGCAGGTTGACGGGGTTCGGCGTGCCGAAGACCGCGCCGAGGAAGACGGTGAACAGGAGCACGTTGCCGACGATGCCGACGGGCCACGCCCAGACCTTCCGGCGCATGCCGCCGAGCGCGCTGGCGAGGCCGAAGAGGTTGCCGACGATCTCGCGCCAGAGGATGGTCTGGTCGCCGATGCGGAGCTGCGCGTCGAACAGCCACTCGAGTGCCGCCATGCGGGGTCCCTCCGTGCGCCGCGGTCCGGGTGACCTGCGTGCGGGGCGCCGTGCGCGGCGCCGATGGGGTGAAGGCGCAGGCGCCCCCGGCTATTCCCCGCAGCCCGTGCGGACGGGGACGGGCGGCCTCACGCGAACAGGCGCACGTCGAGCTCCTCGTCCGACGCCGTGACGAGCGACCACCGGCCGCGCGCGTCGACGCTCAGGTCGAACGAGCCGTCGACCCGGCGCGCGCCCGTGGTGAGCGGCACGGCCTCCACGCGCCACATCGACAGCTCCAGCAGGTGGGCGCTCGCACCGCGGGGCGCGCGGCCCGTGCGCTGCCACCAGTCGACCCGCGCGATCCACCGCTCGGGCGAGCTGACGACGCCGTAGACCACGTCCCGCCAGGTGAACCGCAGCGGCGATCCGTCGGCCGAGAGCTCGACCTCCACGTCCTCGTCGATCCGCATGGTGCCGCTCCTCTCGCCCGTCGCGCCGGCCGCGCTCCCGCGTTCGAACGGATGTTCGAACGTCTGATCCGAGTGTAGGAACGCCCGCCGACATCCACGAGGGGAGCGGGCGGATCCACCTCACCCTCGACCGGAGCCTGAGGGTCGGGTCCGGATCGCGCGCATCGGGCATGGATCCACCGTCCGCCGCGTTGGCCCCGGTGTCCCGAGGGCGGCAGACGCCCCCTCGTCATCGACACCCGAGGAGGGTCCACATGACCGACACCACCACCCGTCCTGCCGAGGCATCCGGCACGTTCACCATCGGCGGCGACCTGCCCGTCGTCCGGCTCGGCTACGGCACCATGCAGCTGACCGGCGAGGGCGTCTGGGGCGCCCCCGAGGATCCCGCCGAGGCCGTCCGCGTCATCCGCCGCGCCGCCGAGCTCGGCGTCACGTTCTTCGACACCGCCGACTCCTACGGCCCGTTCGTGGCCGAGGAGCTCCTCAAGGAGGCGCTCCACCCGTACGCCGACGACGTCGTCATCGCGACCAAGGGCGGTCTCACCCGCCCCGGCCCCGGCGACTGGCGGCCCGTCGGCCGCCCCGAGTACCTGCGCCAGCAGGCCGAGCTGAGCCTGCGCCACCTCGGCCTCGAGCGCATCGACCTCTACCAGCTGCACCGCATCGACCCGGCCGTGCCGCTCGCCGACCAGATCGGCGTGCTCAAGGACCTGCAGTCCGAGGGCAAGATCCGCCACATCGGGCTCTCCGAGGTGCAGGTCGACGATGTGAAGGCCGCTCGGGAGATCGCCGAGATCGTCTCCGTGCAGAACCTCTTCAACCTCGCCAAGCGCGACGCCGAGCCGCTGCTCGACTACGCCGAGGCCGAGGGCCTCGCCTTCATCCCGTGGTTCCCGCTCGCGACCGGCGAGCTCGCGAAGGACGGCGGCCCGCTCGACGCCCTCGCGAAGCAGCACGACGCGCGCGCCTCGCAGCTCGCGCTCGCCTGGCTCCTGCGCCGCTCGCCCGTCATGCTGCCGATCCCCGGCACCAAGTCGGTCGGCCACGTCGAGGACAACATCGCCGCGGCGGGCATCGAGCTCACCGACGACGAGTTCCAGGCGCTCACCGACGCCGTCTGATCCACCGCACGACGACGAAGGGCCCCGCGACGGATCGCGGGGCCCTTCGTCGTGCCGGTCGGCGTCCGGGTCAGGTGCCGATCCGGGTGCCCGAGTCGTCGGCGAGGCCGAGGTCGTCGAGCTGCGCGAGCAGGCTCGCCCCGTCCGGCGCGTAGACCCACGGGATCGAGCTGTCGAGGGCGCGCTTCTCCGCCTTCGCCCGTCCGCCCGCGAGCACGGCCTCGCCCGCCGAGAGCTGCCGGATGAGGACGACCTCGACGTTGTCGGGGTGCCGCTCGGCGAACTCGCCGTAGAGCAGCTCGTCGTGCTGGCCGTCGTCGCCCGCGAGGATCCACTTGACGTGCGGGAACTCGGCCGCGAGGCGCTGCAGGTTGTTGCGCTTGTGCTCCATGCCGCTGCGGAACCACCGGTCGACGGTCGGGCCCCAGTCGGTGAGGAGGATCGGTCCCGGCGGGTAGAGGTTCCGCGAGAGGAACCGCGTGAGCGTCGGGGCGACGTTCCACGCCCCCGTGGAGAGGTAGAGGACGGGCGCGCCCTCGTGCTGCAGGCGGAGGCGCTCGTAGAGCACGGCCATGCCGGGGGTGGGCGTGCGCGCGTGCTCGTCGAGCACGAAGGTGTTCCAGGCGGCGAGGAACGGCCGGGGGAGCGCGGTGACCATGACGGTGTCGTCGATGTCGCTGAGGATCCCGGTGCGCACGTCGTCGCCCACGATGAAGACGGGCGCCTCGACGGTCTCGGACCCCTGCGCGCGGATGCGGATGGTGTGCCAGCCGCTCCGCAGGCTCGCCTCGACGACCTGGTCGACGACGCCGCCGCGGTCCGCCCGCACGTGGTGCTCGGTCCCGTCGATCTCGACGACGACGTCGACGTCGGTGAGCGGGACGCTCGTGAAGCTCCGCCAGCCGCGGACGACCTTGTCGCCGGCCAGAGCCCGCTTGCTCTTCGGGTCGGTGAGGAGGACACGGCAGAGGACGCGGACCCAGCGCACGGATCCGTAGCCGGCGTACGGGATGACGGTGGGCTTCAGCCCGCGCTTGCGGGCACGGCCCTCGCGGATCTCGTGGATGCGGTCCTCGATGCGCGCCGCCCGGTGCAGCACCGGTGCGGCGGCCGGTGACTCGAGGAGCGTGCGGGTCGCGTGCTTCTTCTTCTTCGAGGAGGGGGCCACGGGCACAGTCAACCAGACGAGGGGACGCGGCCGGGCGTCACACGGGTCGGGCGAGCTCCGCCGTGTCGGGCGCGCCCTGGTCGATGCCGGGTCCGACCTCGTCCATCGCCAGCTGCTCGATCACGTCCTCCGCCTGCGCGGCGACGGCCCGGAGCAGGTCGGGGGAGCCCTCGGCAGTGGGGTCGAGCCACTCCTCGACCACGTCGGGGGAGAGCACGACGGGCATGCGCTCGGCGAGCGCCTCCACGGTGCCGGCCGCCGGCCGGGTGAGGACGGCGCAGGTCAGCACCCAGCGGGCCGGGTCGTCGGCGGCGCGCGCGGGATCCCGCCACCACCCGTACAGCGCCGCGAGCAGCACGATGCCGTCGCCCGCGCCGACCAGGTAGGGGGTGCGCAGGCCGTCGTCGGTCTCGTGGTGCTCGTAGTAGCCCGACACCGGGATCGCCGCGCGCCGGGACACGAGCGCCTGCAGGAGCTCCGGCCGTGAGCCGAGCTGCTCGGCGGGGACCTCGGCGAGCGGCGGGCCCTGGTCCGGTGCGGGCGACCCCGCAAGGACGAGGCCCCACCTGGCGGACTCGAGGCGCCGCACGGGCACCTGCTCCTCCGTGTCGCCCTCCGCGCGGCGCGGCAGCGTGTCGACCAGGACCGCCACGCGCTGGGCCGGCTCGATGCGCCAGGACGGCGCGGGCACGGCCTCGCCCGCGTGATCCACGTCGAGGAGCCCGACCAGGTCGTCGGCGGTCGAGGACCTGGCGAGGATGCGCGTCATGCCCTCCATCCTGGCCGACGCGCCAGGCGCCGACCGACGCGCGCACGGCATCCGTGGGCTATCCACGGAAGCATCGATTTGTTACGAAGTGGCGACAGGGGACGACCCGGTGCGTCCGTTCCGCCGCGATCGTGGTTCGCTGGTGTGCCTGGCAAGTGTCGATTCGTAGTGCCTACGAGGAATGAGCCACCCATGATCGAGTTCCACCACGTCCGCAAGCAGTACCCGGACGGCACGCTCGCGATCGAGGACTTCAGCCTCGTCGTCCCCTCGCAGACCACGACGGTCCTCGTCGGATCCTCGGGCTGCGGCAAGACGACCCTCATGCGCATGATCAACCGGATGGTCGAGCCCACCTCCGGCCGCATCGAGATCGACGGCACCGACATCGCCACCCAGGACGCCGTGAAGCTCCGCCGCAGCATCGGCTACGTGATGCAGAACTCCGGCCTCCTGCCGCACCGCAAGGTCGTCGACAACATCGCCACCGTGCCGCGCCTCACCGGCGTCGACAAGCGCACCGCGCGCGAGGGCGCCCTGAAGCTCATGGACACCGTGGGCCTCGACCGCTCGATGGCCGACCGCTACCCGTCGCAGCTCTCCGGCGGCCAGCAGCAGCGCGTCGGCGTGGCCCGCGGGCTCGCGGTGGATCCGAACATCCTGCTCATGGACGAGCCGTTCGGCGCCGTCGACCCGCTCGTGCGCGACGACCTCCAGCAGGAGCTGATCCGCCTGCGGACCGAGCTCGACAAGACCGTCGTCTTCGTGACGCACGACATCGACGAGGCGTTCCTGCTCGGCGACCAGGTCGTGATCCTCGAGAAGGGCGGCCGCATCGCGCAGCAGGGTACGCCGCAGGAGATCCTCTCGAACCCGGCGAACGACTTCGTCCGCGACTTCGTGGGCGCCGACAAGGGCAAGCGCGCGCTGCACGTCGAGGACACCGCAACGGGACAGGTGCTCGTCGACCGCGACGGCCGGCTCGTGGGCGTGCTCGACGACGAGGGGCGCGCCGCCGCCCGATCCGCATCCGCTCCGACCGAGGCGGGGGCCGCGCACGCCCCCGGTGCTCCGGCGCAGGGTGCGGGACCCGCGTGAACTGGGTCATCGCCAACTTCGGAACGGTGCTCGACCTGGCCGTCGCCCACGTCGCCCTCGCGGCGCCGCCCGTCGTGCTGGGGCTCGTCATCTCCCTGCCGCTCGGCTGGCTCGCCAACCGCTACCGCCGCACCCGCGGAGCCCTGCTCACCGTCGGCGGAGCCCTCTACACGATCCCGTCCATCGCGCTCCTGCTGGCGATGCCCGCCATCATCGGCACGAACATCCTCGACCCGCGCAACGTCGTCGTGGCGCTCACCGTGTACGCGGTCGCGCTCATGATCCGCATCACCTCGGACGCGCTCGCGTCGGTCTCCGAGGACGTCAAGCAGTCCGCGACCGCGATGGGCTACGCCGGGTGGGCGCGCTTCTGGCGGGTGGAGCTGCCGCTCGCGGGTCCCGTCCTCCTCGCCGGGCTCCGAGTCGTCTCCGTCAGCACGGTCAGCATGGTCACCGTGGGCTCGCTATCGGGGATCCTCAGCCTCGGCACGATGATCCTGAGCGGATACCGGCGCCAGTTCTACACGGAGATCATCACCGGGATCGCGGGCATCGTGATCATCGCGCTCGTCTTCGACCTGGTCCTCCTGCTGGCCGGGAGGATCCTCATGCCGTGGTCGACCCAGCCATCCCTGCGTGCGCGCACGCGCTCTGCGCGCCGCGCCGCCCTGGTCACGGATGCGAGCGCCTCGTGAACCTCTTCGCGGAGGCCTTCGCCCTCCTTCTCGACGCCTCGCGCTGGGCGGGTCCCACCGGATACGGCACGCGCTTGCTCGAGCACCTGGGCTACACCGCCCTCGCCATGGGGGTGGCCGCCGTCATCGCCATCCCCGCCGGCCTGTACATCGGGCACACCGGTCGGGGCCGCAACGTCGCCGTCGCGTTCTCCGGCGGCCTCCGTGCGCTCCCCACCCTCGGCGTGCTGGTCCTGCTCGGGCTCCTGTTCGGCATCGGGCTGACCGGCCCGATCCTGACCTTCTCGCTCCTCGGGATCCCGCCCCTGCTGGCGGGCGTGTACTCCGGCGTCCAAGCGGTCGACCGGTCCGCGATCGACGCGGCACGCTCCGTGGGCATGAGGGAAACGCAGATCCTGGGTCGCGTCGAGATCCCGCTCGCGCTGCCGCTCATGATCAGCGGCTTCCGCGCGGCGATCCTGCAGGTCATCAGCACGGTCACGCTCGGTGCCTACCTCGGGCTCGGCGGGCTCGGTCGAGACATCTTCACGGGCTTGACCACGCGGAACTTCCCCCTGCTCCTGGCATCGGCGATCCTCGTGACCGCGCTCGCGCTCGTCGTCGACGCGGTCTTCGCGATCGTGCAGCGCGCCGTCGTCCCCCGCGGCGTCGTCGCCGCCTCCGGACGCACCCCCGACTCACCGCGCGCCTCGTCGAGGCACGCGGTCAGCACCACCTCCTGAAAGGAACACAGCACATGACCCACAGCATCATCCGCCGGCTCCTCGTCGGCACCGTCGCGCTGGGCACCGCGATGGCCCTCGCCGGCTGCTCGTCCGGCGATCCCCTCGACACCTCGGGCGGCTCGGCATCGGCCGCCCCCACCGACACCATCTCCGTCGGCTCGGCCGCGTTCGGCGAGAACGTCATCCTCGCCGAGGTCTACGCGCAGGCCCTCGAGGCCAACGACGTGAAGGTCACGCGCAACCTGCAGATCGGCGAGCGCGAGGTCTACCTCAAGGCGCTCGAGGAGGGGTCCATCGACCTCATCCCCGAGTACACGGGCAACCTGCTCGCCGCTTACGACACCGAGTCGACCGCCACCTCCAGCGACGACGTGTTCGCCGCTCTCGGCGACGCTCTGCCGGACGGGTTCGAGGTGCTCGACGAGTCGCCCGCCGAGGACAAGGACTCGTACAACGTCACGAAGGAGTACTCGGAGACCAACGGCGTCACGAGCCTCTCCGACCTCAAGGGCAAGGCCGTCCGCGTCGGCGGCGGCGCGGTGCTGGGCGAGCGCGAGTACGGGATCCCCGGCCTCACGGGCACGTACGGCATCGACGCGAGCCTCGTCACCATCGAGGACCAGGGCGGCCCCAACACCGTCAAGGCGCTGCTCGACGGCCAGGTCGACATGGCGAACATCTACTCGACCACGCCGTCGATCCTCGACAACGGCTTCGTGACGCTGGAGGACCCCGAGAACCTCATCAAGGCGCAGAACGTCGTGCCGCTCGTGAACACCGCGAAGATGAACCCCGACGTCACCGCGATCCTCGACAAGGTGTCGGCCGCGCTGACCACCGAGGACCTCACCGAGATGAACCGCCGCAACCAGGGCGACGAGAAGGCCGAGCCGGCCGCGATCGCCGCCGACTGGCTGAAGGAGAAGGCCCTCTTCTAGGAGGCGCCGACCGGGCGGCGACGCCCGGCACCCGGGAGGGGTCGACGCGCGAGCGCCGGCCCCTCCCGCCGTCCGTGGGTGCCCGCCCGGGCACGACGGAGCATGATGGATCCACCGCAAGTACTTCCCCGATGGCAGGAGCCCGCGCATGGCCAAGAAGAAGTCCCCGACCGGCGAGGTCAGCGTCCTCGGCGCGGTGACCACGGTCGCCCGCGAGGTCCGCAAGCACAGGGCGGTCGCCGAGTCGGCGCCGCACGGCGAGGGCGCGAACATCCCGCCCGCGCCCAAGCGCAGCCCCGAGGAGCTGAAGCGCGACATCCAGGCAGGACGCGACGAGCTCGCGCGCACCGTGCGGGAGCTCGAGACCGCGCTCGACGTGCCGGCCCGCGCCTCCGAGCTGAAGGCCGACGCCTCGGCCCGCGCCCGCGCCATCCGCGACGACGTCACGACGCGCGTCCGCACGACCGGCCGGGACGTCGCGCGCCGCACGCGCGCGTTCACGAAGAAGGACCCGGCCGTCGCCGCGTCGATCGGCGCGGGTGCCGTCGCCGTCGTGCTCGCGGTGGGCGCGGCCGTCGTCTCCGGCGGCCGACGCTGATCGCCTCCATACGCTCGATCGCCACGGCCGTGCCGCCGACCGTCCTCGCCCAGGACGGCGTGCGCGACCTCTTCGGCAGCCAGCCCGAGCTCGGGCGGCTCGGGACGAGGCTCGTGTCCGCGGCCTTCGACGCGTCGGGGATCCGCACGCGGCACACGGTGATCCGCGAGCTCGGCACCGCGCCGGGCATGGCGGGCGCCGACGCGGATCTCGAGGCCGGGGACGGCGATCCGGTGTTCTACGACCGGGCGAGCGGGCGGATCCTCACCCCCGGCACCGGCGCGCGGAACGACACGTACATCCGGGAGGCCCCCGCCCTGCTGCTCGAGGCGGCGCGGCAGGCGGTCGAGGGGGCAGAAGGCATCGGGACCTCCGACGTGACGCACGTCGTCACCGTCTCCTGCACGGGCTTCTACGCGCCCGGACCCGACTACCAGGTAGTGCGCGGCCTCGGCCTCGGCGCGTCCACCCAGAGGTTCCACCTCGGCTTCATGGGCTGCTACGGCGCGTTCCCGGCGCTGCGCATGGCCGCGCAGTTCTGCGCCGCCGACCCTGGCGCCGTCGTCCTCGTCGTGTGCGTCGAGCTCTGCTCGCTGCACCTGCACTCGTCGGACGACGCGGACACCATCGTGGCGTCGTCCGTCTTCGGGGACGGCGCGGCGGCCGCCGTGGTCACCGCGCGACCGGCTCCGGCCGGATCCACCGTGCTCGACCTCGACGCGTTCGAGACCGTCCTCACGCCCGTGGGCGAGGACGACATGGCGTGGACCATCGGCGACCAGGGCTTCGACATGGTCCTGTCGAGCTACGTGCCGAGGATCATCGACGAGCACATCGAGGGCGCGCTCGCGCCGCTGTGGGCGCAGCTCCCGGCGCTCGAGGGCGTCGCCCCCGCGGAGATCGAGGACTGGGCCATCCACCCGGGCGGCCGCAGCATCCTCGACCGCGTCGAGGGCCGGCTGGGGCTCGCGCCCGCACAGCTCGAGGCCTCGCGCTCGACGCTCGCGGAGGTGGGGAACATGTCGAGTGCGACGGTGCTGTTCGTGCTCCGGCGGATCCTGCACCGGACGCCTCCCGCGGATGTGCCGGGTCGACCCGACCTCGCTGAGGCCGCACCCGTCGTCTCGTCCGGGCCCGGCTCAGGGCGCGTGTGCGCGATGGCGTTCGGCCCGGGCCTCACCGTCGAGACGGCGCTCATGACGCGCCGGACCGTCTGATGGACCTCTCCCGGCGCGACGCCGGTCTCACGGAGCTCATGGACGACCCGGACTGCGATCCCGTCGCCCTCGACCGCACCTACGCGCGGTTCGCGATGGTGAACCGTGTCGTCGCCGGATGGCGCGGCGTCTACCGGTCCCGGATCCGCCCGCTGCTGTCCGCCCAGCGGGAGACGACGCTCCTCGACATCGGGTCGGGCGGCGGCGACGTGCCGCTCGCCCTCGCGCGGTGGGCTCGGCGCGACGGGCTGCGGCTCACCGTCACGGGGATCGACCCGGATCCGCGCGCCGCCGCCTTCGCGTCCGCACGACCCCGCGACCCCGACGTGGCGTTCCTCGCGTCGTCGAGCGGGGACCTCGTCGCCGCGGGCCGCCGCTTCGACCTCGTGACGAGCAACCACGTGCTCCACCACCTCGACGACGCCGCGTTCGACGCGCTCCTGGCGGACTCCGCGGCGCTCGCCCCGCGCGCGATCCACGGCGACATCGCGCGCGGTCGCCTGGCCTACGCCCTCTACGGGCCGGCCTCCCGGCTCGTCGCGCGCGGCTCGTTCGTGCACGTGGACGGGCTCCGGTCGATCCGTCGCAGCTGGACGCCCGTGGAGCTCGCCCTCCGCGTGCCCGCCGGCTGGCGTGTAGAGGGCGCCGTGCCGTTCCGCGTGCTCGTCGTCCGCGACCCGTCCACGGGCCGCGCTGACCCCGTCGGGCGCCCGGGCCGATGACCCGCGTCGACGCGCTGGTCGTGGGCGGTGGGCCCGTCGGGATCCACCTCGCGGCGCTCCTCGCGCAGGCTGGTCTCGACGTGCGGGTGTGGGAGGCACGGCCGGCGCCCGCCCTGCTGTCGCGCGCGATCGGGATCCACGCGCCGTCGCTCGACGCGTTCGACCGACTGGGCGTCGCGGACGAGATGGTCGCCGAGGCGGTCCTCGTCCGGACGGGCATCGCGATGGGGCCCCGCGGCGAGCTCGGGCGCGTCTCGTTCGCCGGGGTCTCGGCCACGCACCCGTACGTCGCGGCGCTGCCGCAGTGGCGCACGGAGGAGATCCTCGCGAGGCGCCTGACCGGCCTCGCCCCCGACGCCCTCCGCCGCGGCGTGACGCTCACCGGGCTCGACGCGGATCCCGCCGGTGCGCCGGGCGGGGTCGTCCGCGCGAGCGGGCGGGACGCCGACGGCGCGCGCGTCGAGGTCGCCGCGTCCCTCGTCGTCGGCGCGGACGGCACGCGCGGCCGGGTCCGCGGGCTCCTCGGGATCGGCGTCGACGAGCGCCCCCTGCCTGACCGGTTCCTGATGGGCGACGCTCCCGACCGCACCGACGGAGGCGACGACGCCGTCGTCACCCTGCATCCGGACGGCGTCGTCGAGTCCTTCCCGCTGCCCGGTGGCCTGCGGCGCTTCGTCGTGGGGCTCCGCGCGGGGGAGGACGACGGGGATCGGGCGTCGCTCCTCGCCCGCGCGGTGCGCGAGCGCACCGGGCACGTCGTGTCGGCCGCGGAGCTGGATCCGGTCAGCGGCTTCGGCGTGCGCCGTCGCCTCGCGAAGCGCATGGTCGCCGGGCGAGGCGTGCTGATCGGCGACGCGGCCCACGAGATCAGCCCCATCGGCGGGCAGGGGATGAACCTCGGCTGGCTCGACGCGGACGCCCTCGCGCCGATCCTCGTCGACGCCGTCCGCGCGCGCCGCGGCGCGCCGGATCCCGTGCGCCTCGCCCGCTGGGAGCGTGACCGGAAGGCCAGCGCGCGACGCGCGGCGGTGCAGTCGGAGATCAACACGGCGCTCGGGCGTCCCGTCCGGGGGCTCACCCGCCTCGTGCGCGACGCGGGGCTCCGCACGGTGCTCGCCTCGCCCGCCGCTGCCGGGCTCGCCTCCGTCTACGCCATGGGCCGGGACGCGGGCGCGCGGGTCAGGTGAGGCGGGTCGCGTTCAGCGCGATCTGCGCCACGAGCAGCAACGACGCCGCCATGATCAGCTGGAACAGCAGCCGCCCCGGCGGCCGCGTGACGACGCGCACGGCACCCCACGCGGCGATGCCCAGCGTGACGACGAGCCCGGCGGCCGCGACCGGCGTGATCGCGCGCGCCGGATCCGCGAGCACGGGGCCCACGGCCACGACGACCGCCCCGAGCGCGAGCGCCCCGAACGCGACGAGGCCCGACGGCACGCGCCCGAGCCGGTGCGGCAGGCCCCGCACGCCCGTCCGAGCGTCGTCCTCGAGGTCGGGCAGCACGTTGGTGAAGTGGATGGAGACGCCGAGCACCGCGCCGGTCGCCATCGCCCACGCGGCCGCGGGCACCGGATCGACGCCGCCCAAGGCGACCACCGTCGGCAGGATCCCGAAGGCCACGACGAAGGGGAGGACGCTCACGGCGGTCCGCTTCAGCCCGGCGTTGTACGCCCAGCCCGCGCCCACGAGCACGCCGTGCGCGAGGAGGAACGCCGGTCCGAGCGCGGCCGACGCCACGCCGCACGCCGCCACCGTCACGAGGGCCGCCGCCCGGACCAGCCCGACCGTCACCTCGCCGCGCGCGACGGGCTTGTCGGCGCGGGCGACGCTGCGGTCGCGCTCGGCGTCGATCCAGTCGTTGGAGAGGCCGATGGACAGCTGCCCGAGGAGCACGGCCAGCGCCACCGCGACCACGCGCCCGGGCCCGTAGCCGAGCGCGATCGCGAGCACCGCGGCGAGCACCGTGACGGTCGCCGTCGGCCCCGGGTGCGAGGAGAGCGCGAGGAGCCGGAGCCGGCCGATCACGCGAGCGTCAGCGCGTAGCAGCGGGAGCCCTCGGAGTCGGCGTAGGCGCCGAAGCGGGGGATCTCGGTCCAGCCCTCGCGGACGTAGAACCGCATGGCGTCGGGCTGCTCCGGGCCGGTCTCCAGCACCAGGTCGACCACGCCGAGCTCGCGGGCGGTCTCCTCGAGGGCGCGGAGGACGGCCGTCGCGACGCCCGTGCCGCGGACGGCGGGCACCACGTACATGCGCTTCAGCTCCGCCCACGGCGTCCCGTCGCCGCGGTCGGCGAGCGGCCGGATCCCGCCGCAGCCGACGGGCGTCCCGTCCGCGTCGCGCGCGACGAGGAACGCGGCCATGTCGGCGGCCGTCGGCTTGGCGCCGGGCTCCGTGTCGCCGCCGTAGCGGAGGTCGAGCTCGGCGCGCTGGGCGGCGCGGAGGGAGATCGCGTCGTCGTCGTCCCACGCGACCCGCGAGATGGTGAGGTCCATGCGTCGATCCTGCCGCACGGCTCCCGCCGACCGCTCCGTTAGCCTGCTGGCATGAGGATCCGCCCCGCCGAGCTGCGTGACATCGACGACCTGCTGGAGATCCGCAACCACGCGATCCTCACCGGCACCGCCCTCTGGACGGAGGAGCCGGTCGACCGCGCCGAGCGCGAGGCGTGGTTCCGGGAGACGACGGAGGCGGGCGACCCGATCCTCGTCGCCGAGGTCGACGGGGCCTTCGCGGGCTACGGCACCTACGGGCCCTGGCGGCGGATGTCCGGCTACCGCTTCTCGGTGGAGGACTCGGTCTACGTGCGCGACGCCTTCCAGGGGCAGGGCGTCGGCCGCGCGCTCATCGAGGCGGTCGTCGAGCACGCACGAGCGGCCGGGAAGCGCGCGGTGTTCGCGGACATCGAGGCCGGCAACACCGGCTCGATCCGGCTGCACGAGCGGCTCGGCTTCCGTCAGGTGGGGCTGCTGCCCGGGATCGGCTGGAAGTTCGGCCGCCCGCTCGACCTCGCGATCCTGCACCTGCCGCTGGTCGACGACGCGGCATCCGCCTAGCAGAGGGCGATGCCCGCGCGAGGATCCGCCCGCCGGACGGTCGAGAGGCCCGGCACGGGGCGCGGGAACGCCACGGGTGCCGGGCCTCTCCGGTGATCGCGGTCCTTCGGGGGGTGGGCGATCGCCGTGGTCCGGGAGCCGTCCGATCCGGGGGGGGGGTGGACGGACGTGCTCGTCGGGTTGCGAGCGCCAGGCCCAAGGGGGGGGTAAGGGCCGTGCGCTCGTGGACGACTCTACCGGGTCCCCCTTTATGCGGACACACGGGGATGGCCCCAGAAAGAGGGGCGCACCCGATGTCAGTCCTGGGACTCGTCGAGCTCGCGGCCGCCGCCCGCGACGACCGCGTCGCGGAGCGCGTGGAACTGGTCGACCGTGAGGCCGTTGCGGAGGAGGTACGGCTCCACGCCGCCGCGGCCGGCCAGGGAGTGCAGGGCCTGGATCACCGGCGCGGGATCCCCGTCGACGGCGTGCTGCGCCGCGTCGCGGACGTCGAGCCCGCCGGCGACGAGCGCGAGGGCGACGACGAGCGCGTCCTCGGCGGACGCGGTGCGGGCGTCGTAGCGCGCCGCGGGCGCGCCGGCCCCCAGGAGGTCCGCCGCCTCGGCGACCCGCTCCGTGAGGTGGGTGCCGTCGGCCACGAGGAGGGCGACGTACGTGGATGCGGGAGCACCGGCGGCGGCGGTCGCCGCGGATCCGATGGTGCGGTCGGATGCCGGCGAGGCGGGAGCGGGTGAGGTCATGGCGGCGGCCCTTCGGTCGACGTGCGCGGTGCGGGTGGGTGCGGTGCCGGATCCGAGGGCCGACGGCGTGCGCGGAGCCGATGCCGACCCGCGCATGGGCGCACCGGGTCGACGCCGATCCGGATGCGTGGTCCGACCCTCGCCCGGCCGGGTGAACGACGGGTGTCGCGCGCGCCGCCGGCCGGCCAACGCGACGCGGCCGGGATCCGCGCGCAGGGCTCGCGCCGATCGTCTACAAGTCGTAGAATCGAGGGGTCGCGATGGAGCCTCAGCCCGCACGATCCGCCATCCACAGGAAGCGCATCCGGTCGCCATGACACCGCACCCCGTTCCCGCAGACCATCCCGCACCCGGCCGTCGCCAGAGCGGTCGCCCCGAGTGAACGACCTCCTCGACCCGCTCCTCCTCTCCCGCTGGCAGTTCGGCCTCACGACCGTCTACCACTTCCTCTTCGTCCCGCTCACGATCGGGATGGCGTTCGTCTGCGCGCTGTACCAGACCGCGTGGGTGCGCACCGGGAAGCAGCACTACCTGCGGCTCACCCGGTTCTTCGGGAGGATCTTCCTCATCAACTTCGCCATGGGCACGGTCACGGGCATCGTGCAGGAGTTCCAGTTCGGCATGAACTGGTCCGAGTACTCCCGCTTCGTGGGCGACGTGTTCGGCGCACCGCTCGCGCTCGAGGGCCTGCTGGCGTTCTTCCTCGAGGCGTCGTTCATCGGCGTCTGGATCTTCGGCTGGGACAAGCTCCCGAAGAGGCTGCACCTCGCGTCGATCTGGGTGGTCTCGGTCGCGTCGATCCTGTCGGCGTACTTCATCCTCGCGGCCAACGCCTTCATGCAGAACCCGGTGGGGTACCGCATCGACGAGGCCCGCGGACGAGCCGAGCTCACCGACATCTGGGCGCTCCTCACCAACAAGGTCGCCCTCGCGGCGTTCCCCCACACGATCTTCGCGGCCTTCATGTGCGTGGCCGCCGTCATCATCTCGGTCGCCGCCTGGCACCTGTCGCGCAACCAGCACCTCGAGACGATGATGCCGGCGCTCAGGTTCGGCATGTGGTTCATGGTCGTCTCGGGCGCGCTCACGATCCTCTCCGGCGACCAGCTCGGACTGGCGATGGTGCAGACGCAGCCCATGAAGATGGCCGCAGCCGAGGCGCACTACGACACCTCGTCGGGCGCCGCCGCGTCGTTCTCGCTCTTCACGTGGGGCACGCCGGACGGGTCGAGCGAGCTGTTCTCCATCCGGATCCCGTACCTGCTCTCGTTCCTCTCGACGCACACGCTCGACGGCACGGTCCAGGGCATCAACGACCTGCAGGCGCAGTACGTCGCGAGCTACGGCCCGGGCGACTACACGCCCACCATCTGGGTCACCTACTGGGCGTTCCGCTGGATGATGGGCTTCGGCATGGCGGCCATCGGCGTCGCGGTCGCGGGCCTCTGGTCCACGCGCCGGGGGCGCCGCATCACGAAGCCGTGGATGTGGAAGGTCGCCATCTGGGCCGCCCCGCTGCCGCTGCTCGCGATGACGGTCGGCTGGATCTTCACGGAGATGGGCCGCCAGCCCTGGATCGTCTTCAGCCTGCTGCAGACCTCGTCCGCGGTCTCGCCGAACGTCACCGGGATGCAGGTGCTGCTCTCGCTCATCGCGTTCACGGTCGTCTACGGGTCGCTCGCCGTGGTCGAGTTCCGCCTGATCCTGAAGGCGGCGCAGAAGGGTCCGGAGGCCGAGCAGGAGCCGGATCCCGTCACGGGCGAGGTCGTCCGGGAAGCGAGCGTGTACTGATGGACCTGCCCACCATCTGGTTCGGTGTCATCGCCTTCCTCTTCGTCGGCTACTTCGTGCTCGACGGCTTCGACTTCGGCGTGGGGATGAGCTTGCCGTTCCTCGCGAAGGACGACACCGACCGCCGCGTGCTCATCAACACCATCGGCCCGGTCTGGGACCTCAACGAGACGTGGCTCATCGTCGCGGGGGCCGCGCTCTTCGCGGCGTTCCCCGAGTGGTACGCGACCATGTCCAGCGGGTTCTACCTGCTGCTCGTCGCGATCCTCATCACGCTGATCCTCCGCGGCGTCTCGTTCGAGTTCCGGCACCAGGGGGCGTCGGACCGGTGGCGCGGGTGGTTCGACGCGATGATCGTGGTCGGATCCGTGGTGCCGTCGTTCCTCTGGGGCGTCGTGTTCGCGAACGTGGTGCGCGGCGTGCCGATGGACGCGAACCACGACTACACGGGGTCCACGCTCGACCTGCTGACCCCGTACGCGCTCCTCGGCGGGCTCACGACGCTCTCGCTGTTCCTCGTGAACGGCCTGCAGTTCGCCGCGCTCAAGACCGACGGGCCGATCCGGGCGCGTGCCCGGCTGCTCTCGATGCGCGTCGGCGCGGTGACCATCGCGATCGCGGCGACCTTCCTCACTTGGACGACGCTCGCGCACGGGTCGGCGCTGTCGGGGCTCGTGTCCGCGCTCGCGGCCGCGGCCCTCGTCGGGTCCTACCTCGCGAACGTGCGGGGTCGGGAGCGCTGGGCGTTCGGGCTGCTCGCGGCGACCATCGCGCTCGCGGTCGCGAGCCTCTTCACGGCGCTGCACCCGTACGTGATGCCGGCGTCGAACGATCCCGCGTACGGCCTGACGCTGGAGAACGCGTCCTCGTCGCCGTACACGCTCACGATCATGACGTGGGCCGCGGGCTTCGCGCTGCCGCTGATCCTCGCCTACCAGGCGTGGACGTACTGGGTGTTCCGGAAGAGAATCACGCGCGCCGTGATCGTCCAGGCCGCGCACTAGGCGCGCCGTGAAGCCCCTGGATCCGCGGCTGCTGCGGCACTCGGCGTCGGCGCGCGCCATGCTCGCCGTGGGCGCCGTCGTCGGCGTGGTGCAGACCGCGGCGCTCGTCGCCTTCTGCTGGTCGCTCACGCAGCTCGTCGTGCGGGCGATCGGCGGCACAGCCGCGTCGGAGCTCGGGCCGGTGCTCGCGCTCGTCGTCGGATCCGCCGTCGTGCGCGGAGCCTCGGCGTGGCTCCTCGACGTGGTGGGCGCGCGCGGCGCCGCTCGTGTCACCGCGGAGCTCCGTCGCCGGGCGCTCCGCGCGATCGCCGACCTCGGGCCCGCGTGGACCGCGGGCCGCAGCCGCGGGCGCCTGGCGACCGTCGTCGGCCCGGGACTCGACGCGCTCGACCCCTACTTCGCCCGCTACGTGCCGCAGCTGATCCTCACGGCGCTCGCGACGCCGATCGTCGTGGCGGTGCTCTTCCTGGCCGACCCGCTCACGGGCGTGACCGTCCTCGCGACGCTGCCCGTGATCCCGGTCTTCATGGTGCTCGTCGGCTGGGCGACGCAGGAGGTGCAGCGGCGGCAGTGGTCGCGCCTCACCGAGCTGGCGTCGGGCTTCCTGGACGTGGTCGACGGGCTGTCCACGCTCCTGGTCTTCGGGCGCGCCCGGCGGCAGACCGCCCGGATCCGCCGGGTCACGGACGAGTACCGCGTCGAGACCATGCGCGTGCTCCGGATCTCGTTCCTGTCCGGCTTCGTGCTGGAGCTCGCGGCGTCGCTGTCGGTCGCGCTCGTGGCGGTGTCGGTGGGGGTGCGCCTCATCGGCGGGCAGCTCGACCTCGAGGTGGGGCTCTTCGTGCTGCTGCTCGCGCCGGAGGCGTTCCTGCCCATCCGGCAGGTGGGCGTGCAGTTCCACGCCGCGGCCGAGGGGGTCGCGGCCGCGGACGACGTGCTCGGGATCCTCGAGGAGGAGCGGGCCGGGCGGGCGGCGCGGGCCGTCCCGCGCGCCGGGGCGGCCGCAGGCGCTGCAGCTCACGCTGCGGCTGGCGCCGCGGCTGCCCGGGGTCCCGCGGGCGACGCGCTCGTGATCCGCGACCTGGTCGTCACGCGCGGCGACCGGCCCGTTGTGGCCGGGCTCTCCGCGACCTTCCCCCGGGGACGCGTCACGGCGGTGACCGGGCCGAGCGGCGTCGGCAAGTCGTCACTCCTCCAGGCGATCCTGGGGCAGCTGCCCGCGGCGGGCGCCGTCGGCTGGGTCGGCGAGAACGCCGCCTCCGCGCCGCGCGCGCCGCTGGTGACCGAGATCGCCTGGGCGGGGCAGCGGCCCGGACTCGTGGCGGGCACGGTGCGGGCGAACGTGGCGCTCGGCGTCGCGGATGCGGACGACGCGCTCGTCCGACGCGCGCTCGCGCTCGCGGCGGCCGACGGCATCGACCCCGACCTGGAGCTCGGCGTCGGCGGGCAGGGGCTGTCCGGCGGGCAGGCGCAGCGGGTCGCCGTCGCGCGGGCCGTGCACCGCGCGCTCGCCCTCGACTGCCCGCTCGTCCTCCTCGACGAGCCGAGCTCCGCGCTCGACGCCGCTGCCGAGGCGCGCCTCGCCGACGGGATCCGCGCGCTCGCCGACCAGGGCCGTGCCGTGGTGGTCGTCACGCACCGCGGCGCGCTCGTGCGGGCGGCGGACGCCGAGCTGCGGCTGGGCGGGGGATCCGCCGCGGACGGGACACCGCCCGCCATCGGCCGGCGCGTACCCGCCGCCGAGATGCCCGCCCGCATCGCCCCGGAGCCCGCATGGCGCGCGCAGGTCGCGCCGTGAACCGCGACGACGTCCTCCGGCTCGCGCAGCCGCCCGCGCGCCGCGCCCTGCCCGGCCTCCTCGCGGGCCTCGCGAGCGCCGTCGGCTCGGTCGCGCTCCTCGCGACCTCGGCCTGGCTCATCACGCGCGCGTCCGAGCAGCCGCCCATCCTCTTCCTCGGCATGGCGATCGTCGGGGTGCGGGCGTTCGCGCTCGGGCGGGCCGCGTTCCGCTACCTGGAGCGCATCACGAGCCACGACGCGGCCTTCCGGGCCCTGGCGACGCTCCGCGTGGGGGTCTTCGAGCGGCTCCTCCCGTTCGCGCCCGCCGGCCTCCGCGACACGCGCCGCGGCGACCTCCTCACGCGGCTCGTCGGCGACGTCGACCGGCTCCAGGACCTCCCGCTGCGCGTCGTGCAGCCGCTCGCGGTGTCGGTGCTCGTCCAGGTGGCGAGCGTCGCGGTCGTGTGGGCCGTGCTGCCCGCGGCGGGGATCGCGCTGCTCGTCGTGCTGGCGGTCTCGCTCGCCGTCGGGATCGGCGCGACGACCGCGCTCGCGGCACGCGCCGAGACGCGCATCGCGCCGCTGCGCGCCCGGCTGCAGGACCTCGTGCTCGACCTGGTCGGCGGCCTCGACGTGCTGACCGCGTTCGGGGTGGTGGGCGACCGACTCGCCGCGATCGACCGGGCCGCGTCCGACCTCCGGCGCCAGGAGCTGCGCAGCGCCGCCGCGGCGGGCGTCACCGCGGGCGTCGTGCTCGCCGGCACGGGCGCGGTCGCCGGCTGGACCGTGCTGCAGGGAGTGCCGGGCGTCGCGTCCGGGACGCTGGATCCCGCCTGGCTCGCGCTGGCCGCGCTGGTGCCGCTCGCGCTGGTCGAGCAGGCGACGGCCGTGCCGCTCGCGGTGCAGGCGTGGCGGCGCGTGCGCACGAGCGCGGAGCGCGTGGCGGGCGTCGTGCCGGGGACGGTGCCCGACGAGATCCCGCGGGAGCCCGACGACGCCGACGCGGAGCCCGCGCACGCCGACGCGCCGACCACGGGCACGACCCTCGAGGTCCGCGACCTGGTCACGCGCTGGCCGGGAGCGCATCACGACGCCCTCGCCCCGGTGTCGCTCGTGGTGCGGCCGGGGGAGACGGTCGTCGTGCGCGGCCCGAGCGGATCCGGGAAGTCGTCGCTCGCGGCCGCCCTCGCCCGGTTCCTCGAGTCGCGCGGCGCCTACGAGCTGGACGGCCGGGACGCGCGGTCGATGGCTCCGTCCGCCGTGCGCCGGATCGTCGGCCTCTGCGAGCAGGCGCCGCACCTCTTCGACGCGAGCATCCGGCAGAACCTGCTCTTCGCGCGCGATGGCGCGACGGACGACGAGCTCGTCGGCGTCCTCGCGCGCGTGGGCCTCGCCGGGTGGACGGCCGAGCGGGGCGGGCTCGACGCGCGCGTCGGCGACCGCGGCGGCCTCGTCTCGGGCGGCCAGGCGCAGCGCATCGCCCTGGCGCGGGCGCTCCTCGCCGAGTTCCCGGTGCTCGTGCTCGACGAGCCGACGGCGGACGTCGATGCCGAGCGCGCCCAGGCCGTGCTGCGCGACGTGCTTACGGCGGCGCGCGCCAGCGGACGCGGGGTGCTGCTGCTCACGCACACGGAGGTGCCGGGCGACCTCGTGGACCGGACCATCGAGCTGCTGCCCGTGTCCTGACCCGGGGCCGCGTGGGTCAGCCCGAGGGCAGCTCCCGCCGCAGCGCATCCAGCCGCGTGCGCCACGCGCGCACCCGACCGGGCTCGGCCGCGGTGGCCGGGCCGTCGATCCAGCCGCGCACCAGGCGGATCCCGTGCAGCGCGCTGACGGCCCACACCTCGCGCCCGTCGAGATCGGCCGGCCGCGCCCGCTCGTGCAGCACGTCGACGCCGAGTGCCGTGGCCAGCGCGACGATGCTGCGCTCGGTGACGCTCGGGATCCGCGGCACTGCGCCCTCGACGACCGCGAGCGCGTCGCCGTGCCACCACAGGATCGCGCTGTACGCGCCCTCCACGATCGTGCCGTCGGCCGCGAGGATCACCGCCTCGCCCGCTCCGTATCGGGAGGCGCGGCTGCGCAGGGCGCCGAGCGCGTGCAGATCGGGTCCCTTGACGCGGGGCATCGTGCGCGGATCCGGGCCGTCGTGGTCGCGCAGGACCACCGAGGCCGTGCGCTCCGGGGCCGGGCGCACGAGGAGCCGGGCCACGTCGCCGTCGGGGCCGCGGAGCGCCTCCACGCGTGGGAACCACGCGCCGTCGCGGGGCAGCGCGGCGACCGCGGCGTCGAGGAAGGCCGCGGGATCCGCCACGGCCGCGGACTGCAGGCGCAGCGACGCGAGGAACCGCTGCCGGTGGACGTCGAGCGCCAGCACCCGGCCCTCCTCGACGAGGAACGAGTCGGCCGCGAGCACCCGGTGAGCGGCGGGTCGGGCCTCCTCGGCTCCTCCACCGGCGGGATCCGCGGCCGTCGTCGCCCATCCGGCCGCGCTCCACCGGAGGATCGTCTCGGAACTCATACCCTTGAGGCTAGGCGGCCGCCGGGTGCGCTCACGACACCGGGAGGCCGAGCATGCACGAGGGCGACGCGCGCGCCGCCGCGGAGGTCGTCGGCCGCCGGCTGGGCCGCTGGCACGACCCCCAGGACGTGTTCCTGGCGCTCTTCGCCGCGGAGTCCGCCGGCGACGTCGCGTGGCTCGACGACTCGGCGGGGGAGGGATGGACCTACCTCGCGGCGTCGACCGACACCGTGACGGCGTGGCCGCGGGGCGTGTTCGCGGGGCTGGCGGAGCTGCTGCCGGCGTCAGCGCCCGACGTGTCGCCCGCCGGGTCCGCCGCGCCCGATGCCGACCCGCTGCCGGACGGCCTCGCCTTCCGGCTGGGGCTCGTCGGCTGGATCCCGCACGACACCTGGACGGAGACCGTCCCGCTCCACCATGCGCCGCCGAGCGCGCCAGCGCACGCCACGGGCCGCGTCCCGGCCGCCGCGCTCCGCGTCGACCGCCTCCTCGCCTTCGACCACGCCACGGGCGAGGTGTGGGCCGTCGCACGAGCGGGGGATCCCTGGCCGCTCGCCGTCGAAGAGGAGCTGGAGCGCGCGGACCAGGCCGGCGCCCGTCCCGTCGCGCGCGCCCCGGAGGACGACGCTGACGCGCCACCCGTCTGGCGGCACGACGACGCGGCCTACCTCGACCTCATCCGCGCCTGTCAGGAGTCCATCCGCCGCGGCGACGCGTACCAGCTCTGCCTCACGAACAGCGCGGCCGTGCCCGGGCACGTCGACCCCGTCCGCGTGCACCTGGCGCTGCGTGCGCTCAGCCCCACCCACCATGGCGCGTTCCTGCGCGCGGGCGGCACGGTGCTCGTCAGCGCGTCGCCCGAGCGGTTCGTCGAGGTCGACGCGCGCGGCACCCTGCGCACGCTGCCCATCAAGGGCACCCGGCCCCGCCACGCGGATCCCGCCTCGGATGCACGGGCGCGCGCCGAGCTCCTCGCGAGCGAGAAGGAACGCGCCGAGAACGTCATGATCGTCGACCTCATGCGCAACGACCTCAGCCGCGTGTGCGTCCTGGGGTCCGTGCGCGTGACGAGCCTGTTCGCCGTCGAGGCCTACGCCCAGGTCCACCAGCTCGTGAGCCGCGTCGAGGGGGAGCTCGCCCCGGGCGTCTCGGCCGTCGACGCGGTGCGGGCCCTGTTCCCCGCGGGATCCATGACGGGCGCCCCCAAGTCCGCGGCCGTCGGCATCCTCCAGGCGCTCGAGGGCGGCCCACGCGGCGTCTACGCGGGCGCGTTCGGCTGGTTCGGCGACGACGGGCGCGTCGACCTCGCCATGGTCATCCGCTCGGTCGTCGTCACGGGCGGCCGCGCGACGGTGGGTGCCGGCGGCGGGATCACGGCGCTGTCCGTCCCCGAGGAGGAGCTCGAGGAGGTGCGCGTGAAGGCCGCGCCGCTCCTCGCGGCCGTCCGGGCCGGACGCGTGCCGCCACCCGGCGACGAGGACGATGCCGACGCCGCACCGCGTCCCGCCCTCCCCAAGGCGCCGGAGGCGGCCTGATCCGCGCCCCTCCCACCGGTTCGGGAGGGGCCCTGCGCGTTCACTAGTCTTGTCGAGGCCTTCACGGCCGCGACCCCCGCATCGAATCGAGAGCGCCCTTGGCACACGAGACCCCCGACATCCCCGGCGAGACCTACGACTTCCGCGCCATCGAGGCCGAGTGGTCGGAGGTGTGGGAGCGCGAGCAGCCGTTCCGCACGCCGGACGCGAGCGACACCCGCCCCCGCAAGTACATCCTCGACATGTTCCCGTACCCCTCGGGCGACCTGCACATGGGTCACGCGGAGGCGTTCGCGCTCGGCGACGCGGTCGCGCGCTACTGGCGCCAGCAGGGCTTCAACGTGCTGCACCCCATCGGCTGGGACTCCTTCGGCCTGCCCGCGGAGAACGCGGCCATCAAGCGCGGGGTCGACCCGCGCGAGTGGACCTACGCGAACATCGAGACGCAGAAGCAGTCGATGAAGCGCTACGGCCTGTCCTTCGACTGGGAGCGCGAGCTGCACACGAGCGATCCCGAGTACTACAAGTGGAACCAGTGGCTGTTCCTCAAGATGCACGAGAAGGGCCTCGCCTACCGCAAGGACAGCTGGGTCAACTGGGACCCGGTGGACCAGACCGTCCTCGCCAACGAGCAGGTCCTGCCGGACGGCACGTCCGACCGCTCGGGCGCCGTGGTCGTCAAGAAGAAGCTCACGCAGTGGTACCTGCGCATCACCGACTACGCCGACCGACTCGTCGACGACCTCAACCAGCTCGAGGGCACGTGGCCGGCGAAGGTCATCAGCATGCAGCGCAACTGGATCGGACGGTCCATCGGCGCGGAGGTCGACTTCGTCGTCGAGGGCCGCGACGAGCCCGTCACGGTCTTCACCACGCGTCCGGACACGCTGCACGGCGCCACCTTCATGGTCGTCGCACCCGACAGCGACCTGGCGGCGGAGCTCGTCGAGGGGGCGTCGGACGAGGTCCGCGAGCGGTTCCGCGGCTACCTGGAGCGCACGCAGCGCCTCAACGAGATCGAGCGCTCCACGACCGACCGCCCGAAGACGGGCATCCCGCTCGGCCGCACGGCGATCAACCCCGTCAACGGCGAGCGGATCCCCGTCTGGGCCGCCGACTACGTGCTCGCCGACTACGGCACGGGCGCCGTCATGGCCGTCCCCGCGCACGACCAGCGCGACCTCGACTTCGCGCGCGCCTTCGACCTGCCGGTGCGCGTCGTCGTCGACACCACGCAGCCCGTCACGGGCGCCATCCGCATCATCCCCGAGGACGGTGAGCTGCCCGACCTCGAGGAGGTGCTGCCCGGTCGCACGGGCGTGGCGCTGCCCGGCGAGGGCCGCCTCATCAACTCCGGATCCCTCAACGGGCTGAGCAAGCAGCCGGCCATCAAGCGCGTCATCGAGCAGCTCGAGGCGGAGGGCCGCGGCCGCGCGGCGAAGAACTACCGCCTGCGCGACTGGCTCATCTCGCGCCAGCGCTTCTGGGGCACGCCCATCCCGATCGTCTACGACGCCGAGGGGAACGAGATCCGCGTCCCCGAGGACCAGCTGCCCGTCCGGCTGCCCGACACCGAGGGGCTCGACCTCACGCCGAAGGGCAAGTCGCCGCTGGCGGCCGCCACGGAGTGGACGAACGTGCCGAGCCCCGTCGACGGCAGCCCGGCCACGCGCGACCCCGACACCATGGACACCTTCATGGACAGCTCCTGGTACTGGTTGCGCTTCCTGTCGCCGAACGACGCCACGAAGGCGTTCGACCCGGCCGACGCCGACCGCTGGGCGCCCATCGACCAGTACGTGGGCGGCGTGGAGCACGCGATCCTGCACCTGCTGTACTCCCGCTTCATCACGAAGGTCCTGTTCGACCTCGGCTACGTCACCTTCACCGAGCCGTTCAGCGCGCTGCTCAACCAGGGCATGGTGCTCTCCGGCGGCAGCAAGATGTCGAAAAGCAAGGGCGGCGTCGACCTGGGCTCCGAGATGGACCGCCACGGCGTCGACGCCATCCGCCTCACCATGGCGTTCGCCGGCCCGCCCGAGGACGACATCGACTGGGAGGACGTCTCCCCGTCCGGCTCCGCGAAGTTCCTGGCGCGCGCCTGGCGCCTGACGGGCGACATCACGAGCGCCCCGGAGATCGAGTGGAAGACGGGCGACGAGGCGCTCCGCCGCGTCACGCACCGCTTCCTCGCCGAGGCGCCCGGCATGCTCGAGGCGTTCAAGTTCAACGTCGTCATCGCCCGCACGATGGAGCTCGTCAACGCCATCCGCAAGACCATCGACCAGGGTCCCGGCGGCGGCGACGCGGCCGTGCGCGAGGCGACGGAGGTCGTCGCCATCGCGCTCAGCCTGTTCGCGCCGTACACGGCGGAGGACATGTGGAGGCGCCTCGGCCGCGAGGGGTCCGTGGCGTTCGCCGGCTGGCGCAAGGCCGAGCGCAACCTGCTCGTGCAGAGCACGGTCACGGCCGTGGTGCAGGTCGACGGCAAGGTGCGCGACAAGCTCGAGGTCGACGCGAAGATCGGGGCGGACGAGCTCGAGGCCCTCGCGCGCGAGACCGCGGGCGTCAAGCGGTCCACCGCGGGTCGCACGATCGACAAGGTCATCGTCCGCGCGCCCAAGATCGTGAGCATCACCACCACTCCCGCTCCCTGAGGGACGGCCCGCGACCCGACGTCGCGGTGAGGCGAGGGCGGTCCGGCGACGGGCCGCCCTCGCTCCATCCCAGGGCGGATCCGCGACGGCGATCCCCAGACCCGGAGCCGCGGGCCGGACGCCCCCGGGCACCGCCTACCGTGCCCGCATGCGCCCCCTCCGCCGACCCCGTCCCGGACCCGATGCCGCCGAGCACCGGGAACCCGCGGGGTCGACGGACGACGGGTGGGAACCCGACGCTGAGTGGCCCTCGGGGGCCGTGCCCCCATCACGAGCGGACGGTGACGCCGACCCGGCAGACGACGCCGTCCTTGGCCGCGCCGCTCCCGACACGGTCCATCCGCTGCCTGGTCAGCGGTCGCGCATCCGGCTCCGCGTCGGCATCGGGGCCGCGGTCGTGCTGGTCGGTGCGGCGCTCGTGGTGACGATCCTCGTCACCGCCGTCCAGTCGGCCGGCGTCGCCTCCCCGGCGGTTGCCCCGGCGGCGCGCCCGAGCCCGTCGACGCACACGAGCGCAGGCGCCGGCGCATCGGACGGATCCGGGGACGAGGACGCGACCGGGAAGCCGGGCGACGCGAGCGACGCGGACGGCGGGTCCGCCGACGGCGCGCGGACGCCCATCTACGTGCACGTGGTCGGCGCGGTCGTCTCCCCGGGCCTGTACCCCCTGTCCCCGGGCAGCCGCGTCGTCGACGCCCTCGCCGCCGCGCACGGCTTCGCCGACGGGGCGGACACCGCGGGCGTCAACCTCGCGCGCGTCCTCTCCGACGGCGAGCAGCTCGTCGTCCCGCGCCAGGGGGAGGCCCCCGCCGTGCCCGCGACGTCGGGCGCCCCCGGAGCCGCAGGCGGGTCCGCGAGCCCGTCGGCACCGGTGGACCTCAACACGGCGACGGCGGAGCAGCTGGAGACCCTCCCGCGCGTCGGACCCTCCCTGGCCGCGCGGATCATCGCCTGGCGCACCGCGCACGGCCGCTTCGCGCGCGTCGCCGACCTCGGGCGGGTCCCGGGCATCGGCGATCGCACGCTCGCGTCGCTCACCCCGCTGGTGCGGGTGTGATGCCGAGGTCGGGTGCCGGCCGCGGCTCGCGCGGGCCGGCGCGAGGGCGGTGGGGCGCTGCCGCGGGGCACGTCGACCTCCGACTCGCGATGCCCGCGGCCGCCGGCTGGACGACCACGGCGGCAGCCATCGGCATCCGGGGTGCGGACGCGCCGTCGGCCGTCGCCGCCGCGACGGTGGCCGTGGTGTGCGCCGGGATCGCCGTCGGGTCGGCCGTGCGCGCGAGGGCGTGTGCGACCCCGACGGGATCCCCGGACGCCGGGCCGCGCATCCCACGACGCCGACGGGCGCGCCGAGCGGACGCGTCTGCGGCCCGGTTCCGCCGCGCCGCCGCCGCGCTCGCGGTCGCCGCAGGGGTCACGGCGATGCTCCTCGGCGCCGCCGCCGCCCGCGAGCCGTCGCGGCACCCGGAGGTCCTCGAGGCCGCCGCGCACGCGGACGGCATGGTGTTCGCGGACGCCGTCGTCGACGAGCCTCCCGCCCCGATCGCCTCGCACTCCGGGAGCGGACCGGGCCGCGCCGATCGAGTGCGGATCGTCGCGCACCTCACCGCCCTCCACGTCGGCCGCGACGCGATCGGGCGGACGGTCGACGCCGCGCTGCGGCTGCCGGCCCCGGTGCCCGTCGTCGTCTTCGCCACGGGCGCCGACGAGCGGCACGGCGGATCCGCGCACGCTCGCCCGGGGGTGGGCACGCTCCTGCGGGTGAGCGCCGCCGTCCGCGCCACGGATCCGGGCGATCGCGCCGCCTACCTCCTCGTCGCCCGCGGGGCACCCGAGATCGCGGGCGGGCCCGCCGGCCCGCTCGGGTTCGCCGACGCCCTCCGTGCGGGCCTCGCCGACGCCTCCGCCGACCTCCGCGGACCGGGGGCCGAGCTGCTGCCCGGCCTCGCGATCGGGGACGTGTCGGCGGTGACGCCCGCCCTCGCGCAGACCATGAAGGACAGCTCGCTCACGCACCTCACGGCCGTCTCCGGTGCGAACTGCGCGGTCATCGTGGGACTCGTGCTCGCGCTGGCGGCCGCCGCCGGGCTCCGGCGACCGGCGCGCGCGGTCGCGGCGCTGGCCGCCCTCGGCGCGTTCGTGATCCTGGTGACGCCGCAGCCCAGCGTGCTGCGCGCCGCCGTGATGGCCGCCGTGCTCATCGTCTCCACCGCATCCGGGCGGCCCTCCCGCGGCCTGCCCGCCCTCGCGGTGGCCGTGGTCGTCCTGCTCACGAACGATCCCTGGCTGGCACGCGACCTCGGCTTCGCCCTCAGCGTGCTGGCGACGGCCGGGCTGCTCGTCCTGGCGCCCCCGCTCGCGGACCGCCTGTCACGCCGCATGCCGCGTCGCCTGGCCGAGGCGCTCGCGATCCCCGTCGCCGCGCAGGTGGCGTGCCAGCCGGTGCTCCTCGTGCTGCAACCCGGCCTGCCGGTGCACGGGGTGCTCGCGAACGTGCTCGCCGAGCCCGCCGCCGCGCCCGCCACCATCGGCGGCCTCGTCGCGTGCGTCGTCCTCCCTGTCTGGCCGGCGGCGGGCGGTCTCGTGCTGCGGCTGGCCTGGCTACCGGCGTCGTGGATCGCCGCGGTCGCCTCCGTCATGTCCCGTCTCCCCGCGGGCCGCGTGCCCTGGGCGGCCGGGCCCGCGGGCGTCATCGCGCTCACGGTCGCGATCGCCCTGGTGATAGCGGTGGTGGCGCTCGGTCATCCGGCCTCCGCGCGGTCTGCCGCCGCCGCAGTCCCGACGCCCGGGGATGTCCCTCCCGACGGCTAACCTGGATCCGCCCGACCGCCGGACCGCCCGACCACCCGGCGCCGGGATCCACGCCCGCACCCGCACCCCCGGAAGGACCCGCATGGCCACCAGGACGTCCCGCAGCACGGCGGCGAAGCCCTCCGCGGCCATCCCGCAGCTCTCCTGGGACGCGGTGCGGCCGGCGCCCATCGTCCTGGTGTCCGGCACCGAGGCCCTCCTCGCCGACCGGGCGATGCGACGCCTCCGCGACATCCTCACGGCGGAGGACCCCCGCATCGAGGTCTCCGACATCGAGGCCGACTCCTACGCGCCCGGCGAGCTCATCACGCTCGCGAGCCCGTCCCTGTTCGCGGAGCCGCGGCTCATCCGCATCGTCAACGTGGAGAAGTGCTCGGACCAGTTCCTGCTCGACGCGGTGGCGTACCTCGACCAGCCCGCCGACGACACCTATGTGGTGCTCCGGCACGCCGGGGGAGTGCGCGGCAAGAAGCTGCTCGACGCCGTGCGCGCGGGCACCGGCGGCGGCATCGAGGTCGTCTGCGCGGAGCTCAAGAAGGACAGCGAGAAGCACGACTTCGCCGTCGCCGAGTTCCGGGCCGCGAAGCGCTCGATCACGCCGGGTGCGGTACGACAGCTCGTGGCCGCGTTCCAGGACGACGTGAGCGAGCTCGCGTCGGCGTGCCAGCAGCTCATCTCGGACACCGCGCACGAGATCACCGAGGTCACGGTCGACCAGTACTACGGCGGCCGGGTCGAGATCAACGCGTTCGCGGTCGCGGACTCGGCGATCGCCGGCCGCGGCGGCGAGGCGCTCGTCCTGCTCCGCCACGCTCTCACCTCGGGCGCGGACCCCGTGCCGCTCATCGCCGCGTTCGCGATGAAGATCCGCACGATGGCGAAGGTGTCGGGCGTCTCGGGCGCGTCGGGCCAGCTGGCGTCGAAGCTCGGCATGGCGCCGTGGCAGGTCGACCGCGCCCGCCGCGACCTGCAGCTCTGGGACGACGCGGGTCTCGGCCGGGCCATCGAGGCCCTCGCCGAGGCGGACGCGCAGGTGAAGGGCGGCGGACGCGATCCCGTGTACTCGCTGGAGCGCATGGTGCGCACCGTCGCCTCGCACGGCCGGGACTGACGCGCGGCCGCGACTCACGCGCGGCCGGGCTGCCGGCAGCTCACCCGTCGGCTCCGCCTCCGGACATGACGACGGGCCCCGCGCGATGCGCGGAGCCCGTAGATCACACCAGGGGAGGTCAGCCGATCTTGGCGACCTGCTTGGCGATCGCGCCCTTGCGGTTCGCGGCCTGGTTCTTGTGGATGACGCCCTTGCTGGCGGCCTTGTCGAGCTTCTTGCCGGCGAGGCTGACGGCCTTGACGGCCGCGTCCTTGTCACCCGCGGAGATGGCGGTCTTGACGGAGCGGATGGCCGTCTTCAGCTCGCTCTTGACGGCCTTGTTGCGCTCCTGGGCCTTCTTGTTGGTGCCGATGCGCTTGATCTGCGACTTGATGTTTGCCACGTGTTATGTCTTCCGTTCGAGTTGTCGTCGTATGAGTTGCCGCTCAGCGAGAGAGGGCGCCTGCGGCGATACCGCGTGATCGGGGAGGATCACACGCAAGCCAACAGGCGACGATACCAGGTCGCGGCCCGGAAATCAGGCCGCGGGGCCACGCGCGTCGCGGGCGAGCCGGGCGACGTCATCGCCCGGGCGCACGAACCGGGTCTCGGGCGCGTCGTCGACCGCGTGCCGGATCCGCCCGAGGAAGTCGGCGGGCATCTCCGGCAGCCCGTCGACCGGCCACCAGGCGACCTCGAGCGACTCGTCGTCGTTGACGCGCGCCTCGCCCGAGACGTAGCGGCACCGGAACGTGAGGTCGAGGTAGCTGGCGCGATCGCCGTTCGGGTAGGTGATCTCGTCCGTGGTCCCGACGGCGACCAGCCGCTCGACCTCGACGATCACGCCGGTCTCCTCCTCCGCCTCGCGCCAGGCGCCGACGGCGGGCTCCTCCCCGGGCTCGAGGATCCCCGAGACGGGCGCCCACGCGCCGGTGTCGCCGCGGCGCACGAGGAGGACCCGGGGGCCGTCCAGGATCACGGCGGTGACGCCCGAGAGCCACAGGGGAGCGGTGCCGACCCGCTCGCGGAGGGAGACGATGAAGTCGGGGATGCCCATCCCGCGAGCGTACCGACACCCCGCGGCGCCATGATCCGCCCGCGGAGGCGCCGACGGGCCCGCGGAGGCGCCACGACCTGCCCGCGGAGGCGTCGACGGGCCCGCGGACACGCCGCCCCGCCGGCGGAGACCGGACCGCGTCCTAGGCTCGTTCCATGCCCATCTCCGACAGCACCGCTCCCGTCCGCGCGTCCGCATCCTCCGTCACCGCCATCGTCGGCGGCCACGTCGTCCCCGTCGACGGCGCCCCGATCCCGGGCGGCACCGTCCTCCTCCGCGACGGCCTCGTCGCCGCGGTCGGCCAGGCCGGCGACGTCGTGGTGCCCGAGGGCGCGATCGTCATCGACGCGAGCGGCCGCTGGGTCCTGCCGGGCTTCGTCGAGGCGCACGGCCACGTCGGCATCCACGAGGAGGCCAACGGCCCCGCGGGCAACGACACGAACGAGATGACCGACCCCGACATGAGCTCGGTGCGCGCGATCGACGCGATCGACATCGACGACGAGGGCTTCCGCGACGCGCTCAAGGGCGGCGTCACGACCATCGTCGTGAAGCCCGGCTCGGGCAACCCGATCGGCGGCCAGTCCGTCGCCATCAAGTCGTGGGGCGGCCGCACGATCGACGAGCAGCTCGTCAGCGACTCCGTGAGCGTCAAGAGCGCCCTCGGCGAGAACCCGAAGCGCGTCTATGGCGCGAAGGACCGCACGCCGTCGACGCGTCTGGGCGTGGCCATGGTGATCCGCCGGGCCTTCCGCGACGCCGAGGACTACCGCGCCGCCCGCGACCACGCCGCGAAGGAGGGCAAGCCGTTCTCCCGCGACCTCGGCAAGGAGACGCTCGTGCGCGTGCTCGACGGCGAGCTCGCCTGGGACCAGCACACCCACCGCCACGACGACATCGCCACCGCGATCCGCCTCGCCGACGAGTTCGGCTACCGCCTCGTCGTCAACCACGGCACCGAGGGCGACAAGATCGCGGACGTGCTCGCCGAGCGCGGCATCCCCGTGATCTTCGGCCCCATGATCACCTCGCGCTCCAAGGTCGAGCTCCGGGACCGCGCCGTCGCGAACCTGGCCGCGCTGCACCGCGCCGGCGTCCTCGTCGCGATCACGACCGACGCGCCCGTCGTGCCGATCGACTTCCTGGTGCACCAGGCCTCCTTCGCCGTGAAGGACGGACTGCCCGCCGACATCGCGATCCGCGCCATCACGGCGAACCCCGCCGCGATCCTCCGCCTCGACCACCGCGTCGGCGCGCTCACGCCGGGCCTCGACGCCGACGTCGTGATCTGGTCGGGCGACCCGCTCGACGTCCAGTCCCGCGCCGAGCACGTCATCATCGGCGGCAGCACGGTCTACACCTGGGCCGACGGCCAGGGCACGACGGTCGAGCGCCGCGCGCGCTTCGGCGCATGAGCGACGCACCGGGGTCGACCACCCCCCGCACCGCGGTCGTCGCGGGCGCGTCCGGCTTCATCGGGCAGGTGCTCGTGCGCGAGCTGGCCGACGAGGGCTACCTGGTCCGCACCATCGGCCGCTCCGGCGCCGACGCGCGCTGGGGCGACGCCGAGGGGATCCGCCGGCTCCTCGACG
Organism: Clavibacter californiensis; assembly: GCF_021952865.1. Taxonomy (NCBI): domain Bacteria; kingdom Bacillati; phylum Actinomycetota; class Actinomycetes; order Micrococcales; family Microbacteriaceae; genus Clavibacter; species Clavibacter californiensis. The sequence continues at coordinate 2,092,813 of NZ_CP040792.1, forward strand.
GCGCCGACCTCCTGGTGAACCTCGCGGGCAAGAGCGTGAACTGCCGCTACGGCGTGGCGAACCGCCGGGAGATCCTGCGCTCGCGCGTGGAGACGACGGCCGAGCTCGCCCGCGCCGTCGCCGACAGCGCGCGGCCCGTGCCCGTGTGGATCAACGCCTCCACCGCCACCGTGTACCGGCACGCGACCGACCACCCGCAGACGGAGTCGACCGGCGAGCTAGGCGACGACTTCTCGCCGTCCGTCGGCCGCGCCTGGGAGCGCGCGTTCTTCGCGCCCGACCTGCCGTCCACGCGACGCGTCGCGCTGCGGATCGCGATCGTGCTCGGCCGAGACGGCGCCCTCCAGCCGCTCCTCGGCCTCGCGCGCTTCGGCCTCGGCGGCCCGCAGCTCGACGGGCGCTTCCCCGGTCGGCCGTCCAGGATCCGGGCCGGTGCCCACCACGTGTACCAGCCGACCCACGGCCGCCAGGTCTTCAGCTGGCTGCACATCGACGACCTGGTCGGCATCATCCGCTTCGTCCGCGACACCCCGACGCTCGAGGGTCCGGTCAACGCGTCGAGCCCCGCGCCCGTCACGAACCGCCGGCTGATGAAGGTCCTCCGTCGCGCCGTCGGCATGCCCGTCGGCCTCGCGGCGAACCGGTGGATGCTCGAGGTCGGCATGTGGCTGTTCCGCACGGAGCCGGAGCTCGTCCTCAAGAGCCGTTGGGTCGTGCCGGAGTCGCTCGAGGCCGCGGGCTACCGCTTCCGGTGGCCCGAGCTCGAGGCGGCCGTCGCCGACATCGTGCGTCGCTGACCCGCACCGCAGCCGCCGACATCCCGTCACGACACGCCCGGACGTCATGGAACGCGAAAGCGGGTACCCATCCCGGGCGATACCGGATGTGAGCACCGACAGCGACATCATCGAGCGGTCCGCGACGACCCCTCGGGCGTTCGCCGAGATCTACGACCGCCACGCGCCGACGGTGCACCGGTACGCGGCGCGCGCGATCGGCGTCACGACGGCGGGCGACGTGATGTCGTCCACGTTCCTGGTCGCGTTCGAGCGGCGCCACTCGTACGACATCGGACGCCCGGATGCGCTGCCCTGGTTGCTCGGCATCGCCACGAACCTTCTGCACCGTCACCGACGGAGCGAAGCCAGGGCACGCCGGGGAATGGCCGCATTCCACGAGGCAGTGGTGCCGTTGGACGCCGAGGACGCCGCGTCCGACCGGATCGACGCGGTCCGCCGCATCGACGCCGTGCGAGCGGAGCTCGCGCGGATGCCGGAACGCGAGCGCGACGTGCTCCTCCTCCACGCGTGGGGCGGACTCGACCACGCCGGGATCGCCCGCGCGCTGGACATCCCCGAGGGCACGGTCGGCAGCAGGCTGCACCGGGCGAGGCGCCGGCTGCGCCCGCTCGTCGAGGACGCGCGGGGCGCGAGGATCGGAGCGGACGATGCGTGATCCCGTGTTCGACGCGGTCGAGCGAGCAGGAGGCGATCCGCCGCCCGCGACGGAGGGCGCCCTCGACCGCGGTCGCGCGCTGCTCATCGCGCGCGCCGACGAGGAGGAGGCGACCGGGAACCCGATTCCGCCGGCACGCTGGACCCGACGTCGCGCGCTCGGCATGGGGCTGGCTGCCTCCGCCGCCGCGGTCGCCGTCGCGGGTGCCGCCCTGGTGGGCAGGCGGAGCCGCGGCCGCGCTCCGACCGCGGCGCCGCCCGACGGCGACGCGCCCTTCGACGTCGAGATCGCCCGCGACGCCTTCGACCATGGCGAGATCGACTACGACGCGTTCGCCGACACGACGGCGATGGCCGCCGCGAGCGACGCGGTCGTCGTCGGCACGGTCTTCCGGGTGCGCGATGCGCGCGTGCCGCCGCCCGGTGACACCGCGGGGGTGCGCTGGGACACCGTCCTCGTCGAGCTCCGGGTGGATCGGGTGGCGTCCGGGACTGCGCGCTGGCAGGTCGACGGCAGGATCCTCCTCGAGATCCAGCGCCCCGGCGCCACGCTCGAGGAGCAGCGCTCCGCCCTGCCGGCGGATACGCGCATCGTGGCCTACATCGACGCCGCGCAGGACTTCCTCGACGTGCCCGGCGACGCCGTCGCGTTCTACCGCCCCGTGGGGATCCAGGCTGTCACGGTCCAGGGCGCCGACGGTGGTCGGCTCGTCCGGCCGCTCCTGGGGCAGACGGCGGACGCGGACCTCGACGCCGCGCTCCCCGGGGGCACGGCCATCGGGTACTGATCTCGCGCGGGTGTCGTAGCGGGCGCAGGCGCTGCCTGCCCGCCCGGTCATGGGATGATCGTGGTTCCGCTCCACCCGCTCGACCCGTAAGGAACGCGTGAGCCCCCTAGCTTCGAAGGCCCTCCGGCCCGCCGCGACCGACCCCGCGTCCATCCGCAACTTCTGCATCATCGCCCACATCGACCACGGCAAGTCCACGCTGGCCGACCGCATGCTGCAGATGACGGGCGTCGTCGACTCGCGCTCCATGCGCGCCCAGTACCTCGACCGCATGGACATCGAGCGCGAGCGCGGCATCACGATCAAGAGCCAGGCCGTCCGCATGCCGTGGGAGCTCGACGGGCGGACGTACGCCCTGAACATGATCGACACCCCGGGCCACGTCGACTTCTCGTACGAGGTCTCCCGCTCGCTCGCCGCGTGCGAGGGCGCCATCCTCCTGGTCGACGCCGCGCAGGGCATCGAGGCGCAGACCCTCGCGAACCTCTACCTGGCGCTCGAGAACGACCTCACGATCATCCCGGTGCTCAACAAGATCGACCTGCCGGCGGCGGATCCCGACAAGTACGCGGCCGAGCTCGCCTCGCTCATCGGCGGCGACCCGTCCGACGTGCTGCGCGTCTCCGGCAAGACGGGCGCCGGCGTCGAGGACCTGTTGGACCGCGTCTCCCGCACCATCCCCGCGCCCGTCGGCGACCCGGACGCCGCCGCCCGCGCCATGATCTTCGACTCCGTCTACGACGCCTACCGCGGCGTGGTCACCTACGTCCGCATGATCGACGGCAAGCTCAGCCCGCGCGAGAAGATCTCGATGATGTCGACGCGCGCCACGCACGAGATCCTGGAGATCGGCGTCAGCTCGCCGGAGCCCACGCCCTCGGACGGGCTCGGCGTCGGCGAGGTCGGGTACCTCATCACGGGCGTGAAGGACGTGCGCCAGTCCAAGGTCGGCGACACCGTCACCACCGCGGCGCGCCCGGCCACCGAGGCCCTCCCCGGCTACACCGAGCCGCTGCCGATGGTGTTCTCGGGCCTGTACCCCATCGACGGGTCCGACTACCCCGACCTCCGCGACGCCCTCGACAAGCTCAAGCTGTCGGACGCCGCGCTCGTCTACGAGCCCGAGACGTCCGTCGCCCTCGGGTTCGGCTTCCGCTGCGGCTTCCTCGGCCTCCTGCACCTCGAGATCATCACCGAGCGCCTCTCCCGCGAGTTCGGGCTCGACCTCATCACGACCGCGCCCAGCGTGATCTACGAGGTCACCAGCGAGGACAAGAAGACCGTCACCGTCACCAACCCGAGCGAGTTCCCGGGCGGCAAGATCGTCAGCGTCTCCGAGCCCGTGGTGAAGGCCGCGATCCTCGCGCCCAAGGACTACGTCGGCACGATCATGGAGCTCTGCCAGTCGCGGCGCGGGGTCCTGCTCGGCATGGAGTACCTCGGCGAGGACCGGGTGGAGATCCGCTACACGATGCCGCTCGGCGAGATCGTGTTCGACTTCTTCGACAACCTCAAGAGCAAGACGGCCGGCTACGCGTCGCTCGACTACGAGCCCGCGGGCTCGCAGGACTCCGACCTCGTGAAGGTCGACATCCTCCTGCAGGGCGAGCAGGTCGACGCGTTCAGCGCCATCGTCCACCGCGACAAGGCCTACGCATACGGCGTGCTGATGACGGGCCGCCTCCGCGAGCTCATCCCGCGCCAGCAGTTCGAGGTGCCGATCCAGGCGGCCATCGGCGCGCGGATCATCGCCCGCGAGTCCATCCGCGCCATGCGGAAGGACGTGCTCGCGAAGTGCTACGGCGGCGACATCACCCGCAAGCGCAAGCTGCTCGAGAAGCAGAAGGAGGGCAAGAAGCGCATGAAGATGGTCGGCCGCGTCGAGGTCCCCCAGGAGGCGTTCATCGCCGCGCTCTCGGGCGACACTGAGAAGAAGGCCAAGTAGCCCCCCCCGCATGGACGAAGCGCCCCCTGCCTCGTGAGGCAGGGGGCGCTTCCGCGTCCAGTGGCGGATGATCAGCAGCGGGCGGGAGCCGGCCGGCCAGCGGTGACCCACTGCGAGTAGGTCATCTTCATGCCGTCCGGCGCCGCGTATCCGCGGTAGGTGATGTCGGACGATCCGGCGGCCTGGCAGTAGCGGTCGCCGGGGAACGACGCCACGACCTGCGGCGTCGGGAACGCGAAGGCGGCCCACTCGTCGTACGTCAGCACGTCGCCGCTCGCGTTGTCCGGGATCTCCCACACGATCGCCGGGCTCCACGCCAGCTTCCGCATGTACATGTCGGCGAAGGGGTAGTTGTCCGCGACGGTCTCCGTCAGCTCGGGGGAACCGAGCCGGACGTACTCGGCGTAGGTCAGCTTGTGCGTGGTCGACAACGGCCCGCCGTCGCGCAGGAGCAGATCCGTGTCCACGAACACCTCCGGGGAGGAGCCGAATCGGAACGCGTAGCCGGACTCCGGCAGGGAGTTCGTGACGGGTCGCGGAGAGCCGACCCGCTGCCACTCGGCGAAGGTGAGGCGCGTCGCCTCGGGACGGTCGTCGTCTCCGAACCGGAGGTCCGCGAGCACGTCCGCGGACCAGGAGTACCCGTGGTACGACACCCCGGCGGGACGCGGCGCCGGGAATCCGTCCCCCTGCCACTGCGCGTAGGTGGCCGTGGTGATGAAGGTCTGGTTCTGGTCCGTGAGCGCCTCGACGCGCACGAGATCGGCGCGGAACGGCAGCGAGTAGTACGTGACGGTGCTCGTGTCGTCGACGGCGCCGCTGGCGGGAGCAGCTGCGGCGGCACCCCCGACGAGCAGTGTGCCGACGAGGGCGAGGGCAGCGAGTGGTCGGTGCATGGTGCGGGCTCCTTCGGGAGGCGTCGGATGGGAGGGACGGAGAAGAGCAGGCGCCGCGGTCAGCAACGTGCAGGAGGAGGGGACCCGGCGTCACGCCACTGGCCGAAGCTCAGCTGCGCGCCGCGAGGAGCGGCATCCCCGAAGTAGTGGATGTCCGCGGAGCCCGGCGCCTGGCAGAAGCGGTCTCCCGGGAACGACGCCACGACCTGCGGTGCCGGACGGGCGTAGTAGTCCCACACGGCGAAGTCCATGACGCCGACCTCGCCCGTGAAGTCCTTCGGTCCGACGATGGCGGGGTACCACGCGAGCTTCCGGAACTCGGTCTCCAGGACGCGGTCCACGGGCGGAGAGCCGATGCTCGCGTACTCCCGGTAGGTGAGCTTGTGGAAGCCCGGCTCGTCGGTGAACGAGGCGCCCTCGATGACGAAGAGCTCGTCGGATCCGTCGTATCGGATGACCTCGTGCTGGTAGGCGAGCTGGTCGCTGCGTGGTGCCGGCTGGCCCGCGTGCGTCCACCGGTCGAAGTCGAGCATGCGCGTGGAGGTGAAGGGGCCGAACGTCTCGTCCGCCCAGATCGTGGGCTCCCACGTGTAGCCGATGTAGGCGACCTTCGCGGGGACGGGCGTCGGGAACCCGTCGGCCCGCCACTCGTCGAACGTGGCGCCGTAGGAGTCGAGCGAGGTGTCGCCCGGCCGGACGGCCATGAGCCGGTCGTCGAACGGGTTCGAGTAGTACACGACGGTGCCGGTGGTCGCCGCGGTGGCTGAGGCCGACGGGAGGGCCACGATCGTGCCGCCGAGCAGCAGTGCCGCTGCGGTGACGAGGGCGGGGAGTGAACGGTTCATGGTCTGGCTCTCTAGGGGTTCGCGGTGGGAAGGGGATCAGCAGCGGGTGGGGGCCGGTGAGCCGGCCTCGAGCCACTGGCCGTACGAGAGCTTCACGCCCTGCGGGGCGGCGATGCCGACGTAGCGGATGTCGGCGGAACCCGCGGCCTTGCAGAAGCGGTCGCCGTCGAACGACTTCACGATCTGCGGGGTCGGCTTGCCCCAGTACTCCCACGTCCAGAAGTCGATCGCCACGACCTCGTAGGAGGGCACGGTCGGTCCCACGATCGCCGGGAGCCAGGAGAGCTTGCGGAAGCCGCCCTCACGCACGTCCGAGGACGGGTAGCCCAGTGCCGCGTACTCGGCGAAGGTCAGCTTGTGGTTGACCGGGACGTCGTCCCCGAAGCTGAAGACGAAGACGAAGAGCTCGTCCGAGTACGAGTACTTGAAGACGCCGGCGTTGACGGGCAGCACGTTCTTCGTCGGCTTCGGCGAGCCCGCGGCGCTCCACTGCGAGTACGTCAGGCCGAGCGTCGATGCAGCCCCCGGCTCCGTCTGGATGTCGGCGTAGACGTCGTCCGTCCAGGTGAAGCCGCGGTAGGAGATGGTCGCCGCGACGGGCTGCGGGAAGCCGTCGGCCTTCCAGTCGGCGAAGTACGCCGGCGTGGCGTACTTCTCGCCCCCGGTCGCATCGGTGACGTAGAGGTCGCCGTTGAACGGGACCGAGTAATAGGTGCTGTGCTTGGGCGCGGCCTGTGCGGGGGCGGCGACGAGCGCTCCACCCAGGGCGAGGGCGCCTGCGAGGACGAGGGCGGGGATCGAGCGGTTCACGGTGGCCTTCCGAGGCGATGGGGTCATGGGGTGGGAGGTGGAGAAGAGGAGGGCGGGCAGCCGGTCGGCTGCCCGCCCGGGGATCAGCAGCGTGCGGGAGCGGGGAAGCCGGCCTCGCGCCACTGCGCGTAGCTGAGCTTCGCGCCCTTCGGCGCGGCGATGCCGACGTAGCGGATGTCGGCGGAGCCCGCGGCCTTGCAGAACCTGTCGCCGTCGAACGACTTCACGATCTGCGGGGTGGGACGGGCGAAGTAGTCCCACTCGTCGAGCGTCAGCGCGGCGACCTCGCCGGTCTGCGGGGTCGGGCCGACGATCGCGGGGAACCACGCCAGCTTGCTGAAGACCGAGTCGGACACCTGGTCGACCGCGGGGGAGCCGAGGTGCGCCCACTCGCGGTAGGTCAGCTTGTGGAGTCCGGGATCCTCCTCGAGGTACGTCCCCTCCACGAGGTACAGCTCGTCGGAGTAGGCGTACTTGATGACCGCCGCCTCCGCCGTCAGGGTGTCGTCGGAGGGCTTGGGGGAGCCGACGCTCGCGTACTGGTCGTACGTCAGGCGGAGCGTCGTGGCCGCGCCCTCGAGGACGACGTCCGCGTAGACGGCCGGCGACCACGTGTACTTGTGGTAATCGACCTCGGCGGCGACCGGACGCGGGAAGCCCGCGGCAGCCCACTCGTCGTAGGTCACGTACTCGACCTCGAAGCCGTCGGCGCCCTCGACGTCACGGAACAGCGTCTGGTCGAACGGGACGGAGTACACGGTGCCGTCGCCGGGGGTCGCCTGCGCCGGTGTGGCGACGAGGGCGCTGCCGAGCACGAGGGCTCCGGCGATGACGAGGGCGGGAGTGGAGCGGTTCACGATGGCCTTCCGATGGTCGACGCGGTGGTCGAGAGGTGCGGGGAGTGGATGCGGAGGTACGACGGATCGCGACGTGGACGGCGCCCGGACCGCGATGCGGACCGGGACGAGTGCACCCGAGATGACGTTCCCCTGAGCCGGTCGGACCGGCCTTGGCTGAAACGTATCGGCCGGAGGAGACGCTCAGGAGAGCCCCGGGTCACGGACGGATAACGCTTCTGACCAGCACTACAGCGCCGGGATGAGGGCGACCCGTCGCGCGTCATCCGGACGGATGACAGGGGCGCCGAACGGACCCCAGAGCGGGGGTGACGCGGCTTCGAGGCGCAGCGGGCGCCCTCGTCTCGGGCCCGCGCCGGAGCCTCGCAGCCCCACGCCGTAGTCTGATCCGCATGCGCCGCAGCACCTACACCGCGACCGCCGTCACCTACGGCTCCGTCGGCGGCACCCAGGCCGTCGACCTCATGACCTACCCGCCGGAGGGGTACCGTCCCGCGGAGGCCAGCGCCCGGCTCGGCAGCGGCGACGAGCGCTTCGAGCAGGCCGTCGCCCTCCTCATGACGTGGGGCGTGCAGCGCGGCAGCGGGATCGAGGTCACCCGCATCGAGCAGGAGGTCCCCGACGACCCCGGCTACCAGGGGCTGGAGTTCGACGAGGACGGGGTGCCCCAGGTGCCCGTCGACCGACCGCGGGAGACGCTGTACGGCGACGACGGCACCGCGTGGATCACGTCGGGCACCTCGGCGGTGCTCCGGATGCCGTTCGGCCCGTTCCATCCCGAGGCGCCGGTCCGCGTCGTGTACACCGTGCAGGAGACCGACCGCGTCGGCTTCGCCTACGGCACGGTGCACGGTCACCCGCTGAGCGGCGAGGAGGCGTTCCTCGTCTCCCGGGAGCCCGACGGCAGCGTCTGGCTCACCCTCCGCGTCTTCTCGCGACCCGCGTCCTGGCCGATGCGCCTGGCGAGCCCGGTCCTGCGCATCGTGCAGGGCGTGTTCATGCGCCGGTACCTGCGGTCGCTGCACCCGTCGGTCGCGTCCGCCTGATCCGCTGAGCGGCCGAGCCGCGTCAGCGCGCGGCGAGCCCGTCCAGGTACGCCATGACCTCGTCGTGGCCTGCCGCGAGATCGGGGACCACGACGGCCGCATGCGCATCCGGCGACCGCAGCTGCTCGACGTCGTACGCGCCGGTGGCGACGGCCACGAACGGGAAGCCGGCCGACTCGGCCGCGACGCCGTCGGCGGGCGTGTCGCCGATGATCACGACGGTCGCCCCGGCCAGCGCCTCCGCGGCGCGGCGCGTGAGGTCGCTGCGGATCCTGGCCTCGTGCCCGAAGAACGACGCGTCCCAGTCGAAGAGGTCGACGTCGAGCCCCGCACCGTCGAGCTTGTAGCGCGCGCGGAGCGGCGAGTTGCCGGTGAGCAGCGCGTTCACCCAGCCGCGACCGGCGACGTCCGCAACGAGCCGCGGCACGCCGACCGGCACCTCGCGCCGACCCGCGCCGTAGTGCTCGACGCGCGACATCCCCTCGAGCTGCTCCCGGACGGCCGCGTGCAGCGACTCCGGCAGGCCGTAGAGGTCGAGGGTCTCCCAGATGATCTGGCCGTCCGTCTTGCCGTGCGCGTGCACGGTGCGGTCCTGGAGCTGGTCGCCCGCGGCGAGCTCGATCGCACGGTGGTACATGCTGCCGGCGCGCGGGCCGTTGAGGAGGAGCGTGCCGTCGACGTCCCAGAGGACGTGCAGGGGCCGGGGGGATGGGGCGTCGGTCATGCCCCCATCCTGCCGGAGGACGAGGCGCACCCCGACGGCCGCGGACCCGGGCGCCTCCCGACCGGGGGATGATGGACGGATGCCGTCCGCCCTGCCCCTCGCCGATCCCGCCCCCGCCGACGGCCTGCTCCCCGCCTCCGCGTCGGTCGACGCGGAGACCCGCGCGTTCGGCGTCTACCTGCACGTCCCGTTCTGCCGCGTCCGCTGCGGCTACTGCGACTTCAACACCTACACGGCGCCCGAGCTCCGCGGCGTGAGGCAGTCCGACTACGCGTCGCAGGCCGTGCAGGAGGTGCGCTTCGCCGGATCCGCCCTCCACGACTCCGGCGTCCCCGTCCGGCCCGCGTCCACCGTCTTCCTCGGCGGCGGCACGCCGACGCTCCTCCCCGTGGAGGACCTCGTCCGGATGCTCGACGCCGTGCGCGAGACCTTCGGGCTCGCCGAGGGCGCGGAGGTCACGACGGAGGCGAACCCCGACAGCGTCGACGACGCGTACCTCGCGGCCCTCGCCGCGGGTGGGTTCACGCGCGTGTCCTTCGGCATGCAGTCCGCCGTGCCGCGCGTGCTCGCCACGCTCGAGCGCACGCACGACCCTGCGCGCATAGCGCCCGTCGTCCGCGGCGCCCGGGCCGCCGGCCTCGAGGTCAGCCTCGACCTCATCTACGGGACGCCGGGGGAGACCATCGACGACTGGCGCGCCTCGCTCGAGCAGGCCATCGGCGAGGCGCCCGACCACCTCTCCGCCTACGCGCTCATCGTCGAGCCGGGGACGAAGCTCGCGCGGCAGATCCGCCGCGGCGAGGTGCCCGAGCCCGACGAGGACCTCCAGGCCGACATGTACGAGCTCGCCGACCGCATGCTGGGCGAGGCCGGTTACGAGTGGTACGAGGTGAGCAACTGGGCGCGCGACGGCCGGCGCAGCCGCCACAACCTCGCCTACTGGCAGGGCCACGACTGGTGGGGCGTGGGGCCGGGCGCGCATAGCCACGTGGGCGGCGTCCGCTGGTGGAACGTCAAGCACCCGGCCGCGTACGCCGACCGGGTGCTCGCGGGCGCGTCGCCCGGCGCGGGTCGCGAATCGCTAGATGACGCGACGCGCGAGGTGGAGCGCGTGCTCCTCGGCGCCCGCATCCGCGACGGCCTGGACATCCCGACGCTCACGGCCGAGGGCCGCCGCCAGGTGGCGGGGCTCATCGCCGACGGCCTGGTGGATCCGCGCGCCGCCCTCTCCGGCACCCTCGTGCTCACGCTGCAGGGGCGCCTGCTGGCCGACGCCGTCGTGCGGCGGCTGCTCGAGGACTAGGCGGCGGCCCGGCCGGTCGTCAGAGGACGACCGCGCCCACCACGTCGCCGGCCTCGCGCTCGGCGTCGCTGCGCTCCACGCAGAACTCGTTGCCCTCGGGATCCGCGAGCACGACCCAGCCGCTGCCGTCCGCGTTCCGCCGGTCGGCCACGAGCGCGGCTCCCAGCGCCAGAACGCGGTCGACCTCCTCGTCGCGCGTGCGGTCGTCGGGCGCGAGGTCGAGGTGCACGCGGTTCTTGCCGGCTTTCGGCGCGTCCGCGCGCTGCAGGATGATGCCCAGGCCGGAGACCGGGTCGCCCAGCCACGCGGCGTCCTGACCTGGGAGGTTCGGTTCGTCCGGATCCTCCGCGAAGCCCGTCACGCCGGCCCAGAAGAGGGAGAGCGCGTGCGGGTCGAGGCAGTCGATCGCGACGTGCCGGATCCTCGCGCTCACGGGCGTCCGCCTACTTGATCCACCGGATGTTGAGCGGGTAGCGGTAGGGCCGGCCAGCCTGCACGCGTGTGCCGCCGATGATCGCGAAGACGATGTTGACCACGACCACCGCGAAGATCCCGAGGCCGAGGAGCAGGCCGATGATCAGCCCGAGGATCGGGATGACCCCGAAGACCACCTGCAGCACGTTGAGGATGACGAGCGCGCCCGCGACGTTGATGGTCCAGTTGGTCGCCTCCTTGCCCTCCTGGTCGGTGAACCGGCCGCGCTCGCGGAACACGAGCCAGACGATGAACGACGGCACGATGAGGATCGCGAGGAAGTGCGTGAGGGACGCCCAGAGGCGGTCCTCGCTCGGGGTGAGCGGAGCGGGCGCGCCGTACGGGTGCGGATCGGGTGCGGACATCGCGGGGAGCCTCTCGGTGCCACGCGACGGCCGGGGACCGGCGGACGCGAGCGGATGGTGGGTGGGCCGGGCGACGCCTGGCCCTTCCACGCTACCGCCGACGACGCGCGACCGGCAACGCCGACCACCGCCGCAGCCGCGGTACGATTGGCAGTCAGAACCGACGAGTGCCAGGAGGGAGCCGCCATGGTCTCGGAACGCGGGCTCGACGTCCTCCGGGTGATCGTGCAGGACTACGTGTCCTCTCGGGAGCCCGTGGGCTCCAAGTCCATCGTGGAGCGCCACGCATTCGGCGTCTCGGCCGCCACCATCCGCAACGACATGGCCCTCCTCGAGGAGGAGGAGCTGATCGCCGCGCCGCACACGTCGTCCGGTCGCGTGCCGACCGACAAGGGGTACCGCGTCTTCGTCGACCAGCTGGCCGACGTGCGTCCGCTCACGCCCGCACAACGCCAGGCCATCCACGTGTTCCTCGGCGAGTCGGTCGACCTCGACGACGTCCTCGCGCGCACCGTGCGCCTCCTCGCGCAGCTCACCAACCAGGTCGCGCTCGTGCAGTACCCGTCGCTCGCCACGAGCCACGTGAAGCACGTCGAGCTCGTGGCGCTGTCCACCACGCGCGTGCTCACCGTGCTCATCACCGACACGGGCCGCGTCGAGCAGCGCGTCGTCGAGCTCGCGGGCGACCCGGACGACGCCTTCCTCGCGGTCATGCGCACGCGGATCAACCAGGCCGTCGGCGGTCTCGGCCTCGCCGAGGCGGCCACCCGGCTCGAGACGCTGTCCGACGAGGTAGGACCGGCCCAGCGCGCCGCGGCCTCCGTGCTCGCGGGCACGCTCGTCGAGCAGGTGCTCGCCAACCGGCAGGAGCGGCTGCTGCTCGCCGGATCCGCCAACCTCGCCCGCACCGAGCGCGACTTCCCCGGCAGCATCTCGCCCGTCCTCGAGGCCATCGAGGAGCAGGTGGTGCTCCTGCGCCTGCTCGGCGAGATGGAGGCCGACCAGCACGGAGTCTCGGTGAGCATCGGCCGGGAGAACGCCCCGTTCGGGCTCGGCGAGACGAGCGTGCTCACCAGCGGCTACAGCTCGTCCGGCGGGGTGCTCGCGCGCCTCGGCGTGCTGGGGCCGACCCGCATGGACTACTCCACCAACATGGCGTCGGTGCGCGCGGTCGCGCGCTACCTCTCGCGCCTGCTCGAGGAGCGGTGACCGCCGCCTGCCGGCGCACCGCCCCCAGTTCCCACGACCATCACCACCGAAGGGCCCGACGTGGCTGACCACTACGAAGTACTCGGCGTGAGCCGCGAGGCGACGCCAGAGGAGATCAAGAAGGCGTACCGCAAGCAGGCGCGCCAGCTCCACCCGGACGTCAACGACGCCCCCGACGCGGCCGAGCGGTTCAAGCTCGTCACGCACGCGTACGACGTGCTGTCGGACCCGCAGCAGCGCCAGCAGTACGACCTCGGCCCGCAGGCCGGGTTCGGCGGCCAGGGAGGCCAGGGCTTCGGCGGGTTCGGCGACATCTTCGAGACGTTCTTCGGCGGCCAGCAGGGCGGCGGCGGACGCGGCCCGCGCTCCCGCCAGGAGCGCGGCCAGGACGCGCTGCTGCGCGTGGAGGTCGAGCTCGAGGAGGTCATCTTCGGCGTGCACCGCGACCTCGAGGTCGACACGGCCGTCGTCTGCGACACGTGCCACGGATCCTGCGCCCAGCCCGGCACGAGCGCCGTCACCTGCGACATCTGCCGCGGATCCGGGAGCATCCAGCGCCAGGTGCGCTCGCTCCTCGGCAACGTGATGACCTCGAGCCCCTGCGGCACCTGCCGCGGCTACGGCACCGTCATCCCGCACCCGTGCCCCACCTGCCAGGGCCAGGGCCGCGTCCGCGCGCGCCGCACCGTGCCGGTGGACATCCCGGCCGGCGTCGACACGGGCCTCCGCCTCCAGATGCCGGGCTCCGGCGAGGTCGGACCCGCTGGCGGCCCCAACGGCGACCTCTACCTCGAGATCAAGGTCAAGCACCACGAGGTCTTCAGCCGCAACGGCGACGACCTGCTCGCCACGGTCGAGGTGAGCATGGTCGACGCGATCCTCGGCAGCGACGCCCACATCGAGGCGCTCGACGGCGACGTCGACCTGGAGCTGCGGCCCGGGATCCAGAGCGCCGAGATCATCACGGTGCGCGGACGCGGCGTAACGAAGCTCCGCGGCTCCGGTCGGGGTGACCTCAAGATCGGGATCCAGGTGGTCACGCCGCAGAAGCTCGACCACAAGGAGCGCGACCTCATCCAGCAGTTCGCGCGCCGCAACAAGGCGCCCGCGCCGCACCTCGCCCACTTCCAGCAGGGCCTGTTCCAGAAGCTCCGCGACCGCTTCCTCAACGTCTGACCGTGGCGCACTTCTACCTGGCAGACGACATCGGCGCGTCCGACCTCGCGGTCGGACGCCTGCTCGTGCTCGCCGGGCAGGAGGCCAGGCACGCCGTGACGGTGAGCCGCGTGCGCGCCGGCGAGGGGATCCTCGTCGGGGACGGGCGCGGCACCATCGCCTCCGGCACGGTCACGTCGGCCGAGCCGCAGCGCCTGGAGCTCCGCGTCGACTCCGTCGGGGCGCACCCCGAGCCGACTCCGCGCGTGGTCCTCGTGCAGGCCCTCGCGAAGGGGGACCGCGACGAGCTCGCCGTGCAGGCGGCCACCGAGCTGGGCGTCGACGCGGTCATCCCGTGGCAGGCGCAGCGCTCCGTCTCCCGGTGGGAGGGCCAGAAGGTCGCGAAGGGGCGGGATCGCTGGCGCGCGATCGTGCGCGAGGCCGTGAAGCAGTCCATCCGGCCCCGCGTGCCCGAGGTCGAGGCGCTCGCGACGACGAAGGACCTCGTGCGCATGGCCGCGACCGCGCGCGTGCTCGTGCTCGACCCGACGGCCGACACGCGGCTGTCGCGGCTCGACCTGGCGACGGCCGACGGCGACGCGGGTCCCGCGACCGACGTGCTGCTCGTGGTCGGACCCGAGGGCGGCATCGCCCCCGCGGAGGTCGAGGCGCTCCGCCAGGCGGGGGCCATCCCGGTCGCGCTCGGCTCGGGGATCCTCCGCACGTCGACCGCGGGGCCCGCCGCTCTCGCGCTCGTCAACGCCGCGCTCGGGCGCTGGTGACGTCGCGGGTCCCGCGTAGGCTGGGCGCATGACCAGCAGCGCAGAGCCCACCGTCTTCGAGCGCATCGTCGCGCGCGAGATCCCGGCCGGGATCGTCGCGGAGACCGACCGCGTCATCGCCTTCGAGGACATCGCGCCCAAGGCCCCCGTGCACGTCCTCGTGGTGCCCAAGACGGCCGCGTACCGCGACGTCGTCGAGCTCGCCGCGGGCGACCCGGCGCTCCTCGCGGAGGTCGTCGAGGTCGCGTCGCGCATCGCCGCCGAGCGCACGGGCGGCCAGTTCCGCCTCCTCTTCAACACGGGGGCGGACGCCGGCCAGACCGTCTTCCACGTGCACGCGCACGTGCTCGCCGGCTTCGACCAGGGGGACCATGTCGGGCTCTGACCCGCGGGGCGGCGCATCCACGGCGGATGACCGCGTCGAGCAGACGGCGACGATGGACGGCGTGCTCATGGTGCGCCTCCTGGGGCCGCAGGACCGGCTGCTCCGGCAGATCGAGCGCGAGCACCCGGACGTCGACGTCCGGGTCCGCGGCAACGAGATCACGCTCGTCGGCACCCGGGCGGACGTGGCAGCGGCCCGTCGGCTCATCGACGAGGTCGTGGCGATGGTGGAGGACGGACAGCACGTGGAACCCCAGGAGATCGAGACGAGCGCACGCCGGCTCGGCGAGGACGACGCGCGGACCCTGTCCGACGTGCTGAGCGAGGCCATCGTGCAGTCGCGCGGCCGCACGGTCCGGCCGAAGACCGAGGGCCAGAAGCGATACGTGCAGGCGATCGACGAGAGCACGATCGTGTTCGGCATCGGCCCCGCGGGCACCGGCAAGACGTACCTCGCCATGGCGAAGGCCGTCCAGGCGCTGCAGCGCAAGGAGGTCGAGCGGATCATCCTCACGCGTCCGGCCGTCGAGGCGGGGGAGCGGCTCGGCTACCTGCCCGGCTCGCTCACCGACAAGATCGACCCGTACCTGCGCCCGCTGTTCGACGCGCTCAACGAGATGATGGATCCGGAGCTCGTCCCGAAGCTCATGGCCTCGAACACCATCGAGGTCGCTCCGCTCGCCTACATGCGCGGCCGCACGCTCAACAACGCGTTCGTCGTGCTCGACGAGGCGCAGAACACCACGCCGGAGCAGATGAAGATGTTCCTCACGCGCCTCGGCTTCGGCTCGAAGATGGTGGTCACGGGCGACATCACGCAGGTCGACCTGCCCACCGGGTCGAGCGGCCTCCAGCTCGTCACGCGGGTGCTCGAGGGGATGGACGACATCCACTTCTCCCGCCTCACGAGCGACGACGTCGTGCGGCACACCCTGGTCGGCCGCATCGTGGACGCGTACACGCGCTACGACGCGGAGCGCCAGGCCGCCGACCACATCCGCGCCGAGCGCCGATCGACCCCCGGGAGCACCCGATGAGCATCGAGATCAACAACGAGTCGGCCATCGAGGTCGACGAGCCGCTCATCCAGCGGCTCGCCACGTACGCGCTCGACACCCTGCACGTGCACCCCGACGCGGAGCTGGCCATCGTGATGGTGGACGAGGGCGCGATGGAGCAGCTGCACGTGCAGTGGATGGACGAGCCGGGGCCCACCGACGTCCTGAGCTTCCCGATGGACGAGCTGCGCCCCGGGACCGAGGATCGGCCGACGCCCGCGGGCCTCCTCGGCGACATCGTGGTGTGCCCTCAGGTGGCGGCCGAGCAGGCGGTGACGGCGGGGCACTCCGCGATGGAGGAGATCCTGCTGCTCACGGCGCACGGCATCCTGCACCTGCTGGGCTTCGACCACGCCGAGCCCGACGAGGAGCGCGAGATGTTCGGGCTCCAGCGCGACATCCTCATCGGGTTCGCCATGAGCGAGCGCGGGCGCTGACCGCCTCGATGCTCGCCCTCCTCCTCCCCGCCTTCCTCCTCGTCGTCCTCGGCGGCCTCTTCGCCGCCGCCGAGTCCGCCATCTCGTCGCTGTCCCGCGCGGACATCCAGGAGCTCGCGGCCACCGCGCGCGCCCGCCGCGCGCTGCTCGCCATCTCCACCGACACCGGCGCGTACATCAACGCGCTCGGCTTCGTGCGGATCATCGCCGAGACCGGCGCCGCGGTGCTCGTCACGCTCGCGCTGGCCTCCACGATCGACGAGTGGTGGATCACGCTGCTGGTCGCCGCCGCGATCATGACGGCCGTCTCCTTCGTGCTCGTCGGCGCGAGCCCGCGCTCGGTCGGCCGCGTCCACGCCCGCCCGCTGCTCGCGTGGACCGCGCTGCTGGTGCGCGTGATCCGCGTGGCCATCGGGCCCGTCGCCGACGCGCTCGTGGCCCTCGGCAACCGGGTCACGCCTGGCCGCCCGAAGACCGTCGCGACGTTCACGAGCGAGGAGCAGCTGCTCAGCATGGTCGACGAGGCCACCGAGCTCGAGGTGCTCGAGGAGGACGACAGGGAGCTCATCCACTCCATCTTCGAGTTCAACGACACGGTCGTGCGCGAGGTGATGATCCCGCGCACCGACATGGTGGTCGTGGAGCAGACCGCGCACGTCGGCTCCGCGCTCGGCCTCTTCCTCTCCCGCGGCATCTCGCGGGCGCCGGTGACGGGACGCGACTCCGACGAGATCGAGGGCGTCCTGTACCTCCGCGACCTCGCGCGCATGGTCTACGAGCGGCCACAGGAGGCGGAGCGCACCACGGTCGACCATCTCGCGCGCCCCGCGGTCTTCGTGCCCGAGTCGCAGAAGGCCGACGCGCTGCTCCGGCAGATGCAGCTCGAGTCCAACCACCTCGCCATGGTCGTCGACGAGTACGGCGGCATCGCCGGGCTCGTCACGCTCGAGGACCTCATCGAGGAGCTCGTGGGCGACATCAGCGACGAGTACGACCGCGACGTGCCCGAGTTCGAGGACCTCGGGGACGGCGTGTACCGTGTGAGCGCCCGGCTGCCGATCGACGAGCTGGGCGACCTGTTCGGGCTCGAGCTCGACGACGACGACGTGGACAGCGCCGGCGGCCTCCTCGCCAAGACCCTGGGGCGCCTGCCCGAGCGCGGATCCGTCGTGCGCGTCGGCGGGCTGGTCCTCACGGCCGACCGGGTCGAGGGGCGCCGCACGCGCATCAGCACGATCCTCGTCGAGCGCGACCGCGCCGACGACCCCGACGACGACCACGAGGCGGCCCCCACGGGCGCCGCCGCCAGCAGAGGACACGACCATGACTGATCCCCGCGACGACGCGACACCCGTCGAGGAGACGGCGGCGGACGGGACGCCCGCCGCCGGGATGGCCCCAGACGAGACGGTCGCCGAGCCCGCCCCGCTGTCCGACGAGGCCTGGGGCATCGACCGCGCCGCGGAGCCGTCGCGCGCGAAGCGCAAGCCGCGCGGGGGAGCGCCCGCCTACCGCGCGGGCTTCGTCTCGTTCGTCGGCCGCCCGAACGTGGGGAAGTCCACGCTCACGAACGCGCTGGTGGGGGAGAAGGTCGCCATCACGAGCTCCAAGCCGCAGACGACGCGCAAGGCCATCCGCGGGATCGTGCACCGGCCGGACGGGCAGCTCATCCTCGTCGACACCCCCGGGATCCACCGCCCGCGCACGCTCCTCGGCGAGCGGCTGAACGCGCTCGTGCAGACCACGCTCGGCGACGTGGACGTCATCGGGCTGTGCATCCCCGCGGACGAGCGGATCGGCCCGGGCGACCGCTTCATCAACGAGCAGCTCGACGAGTACCCGCGCGCCCGCAAGATCGCGATCGTCACGAAGACCGACTCCGCGTCGCGCCATGCGGTCGCCGAGCAGCTCCTCGCCGTGCAGGAGCTGCGCGACTGGGACGCGATCGTGCCCGTCTCCGCCGTCGAGGCGATCCAGCTCGACGCGCTCGTGGGCGAGCTGCTCAAGGCGCTGCCGGTGTCCGAGCAGCTCTACCCGTCCGACGCCGTCACCGAGGAGGGGCTCGAGGCGCGCATCTCGGAGCTGATCCGCGAGGCCGCGCTCGAGGGTGTCCAGGACGAGCTGCCGCACTCGCTCGCCGTCACGATCGACGACATGATCCAGCGCGAGGACAAGGAGCTCCTCGAGATCTACGCGAACCTCTTCGTAGAGCGCGACAGCCAGAAGGGCATCGTCATCGGCGCGCAGGGGTCCCGGCTCAAGCACGTCGGGCAGGTGGCGCGCGCGCAGATCGAGCCGCTCGTGGGCACGCGCGTGTTCCTGTCGCTGCGGGTGAAGATCGCCAAGGACTGGCAGCGCGACCCGAAGCTGCTCGGCCGCCTCGGCTTCTGATCCGCGTCGGCAGCGCCCGTACATCCCGCGGATGAGATCCGGGCGCCTCCGCGGGGATCATCGGCCGCCACGGGCTCGGCGGGCGTGCGCGGCACGTACGGTGGTCGCATGCTCCGACGGATCCCGAGGTACCAGCTCGTCCTCGACGTCGTCCTCGCGGCGGCGTTCGTCGCCATCCTCTCTCCCGGGTCGATCGGCGTCGCGGCCGCGAGCGCGTTCGGGGTCTTCTCCTTCGCGACCTCCGAGGTCTCGCTCGTCCTCGTGCTCCTCATGGGCGCGGCCCTCGCCGTCCGGCGGCTCGCGCCCGGGCTCTCGCTCGCCGTGGCGTGGGCGGGCGCGATCATCCAGATGGGAGCCGGAGCCGCGGTCGAGCCCGGCGACATCGCCATCGCCTTCGTCGTCTACTGCACCGCGGCGTACGGCGGCCGCGTCGTCCGGTCGCTGGGCCTCGCCTCCGCCATCGTCGGCGGCGTGGTCGCGGCCTCCTACCTGTCATACGCCTCGGGCCGCGTCCCCATCGGCAGCCAGGCGTTCAGCACGGGGGAGTGGACCGCATTCGCGACCCTGTTCCTGTTCCTGCTCCTGTGCGCGTGGAGCGTGCTGCTGGCGTCGTGGACGGCCGGACGCCTCGTGGTCGCGTCCCGCGCGTCGCACGCGAGCCGGGACGCCCAAGAGGCCGCCGAGCGCGACCAGGCCCGTGCGCTGCAGGACGTCGTCGTCGAGCAGGAGCGCAACCGCATCGCCCGGGACATGCACGACGTCGTCGCCCACTCGCTGGCCGTCGTGATCGCGCAGGCCGACGGCGCGCGCTACGCCCGGCTGGTGGATCCGGAGGCGGCGGACGAGGCGCTGCGCACCATCTCCACCACCGCGAGGCAGGCGCTCGGCGACGTGCGGATCCTCCTGGCGCAGCTCCGGCACAGCGAGGACGACGCCCCGCAGCCCGAGCTCAAGGAGCTGAGCGACCTCATCGACCAGATGCGCTCCACGGGCCTCACCATCGAGTTCGTGGAGACGGGCCAGCCCGGCGCATTCGGCACGGGGCAGCAGCTCGCCGTCTACCGGATCGTGCAGGAGGCCCTCACCAACGTGCTGCGCCATGGCGATGTCGGGCATCCCGTCGAGGTCGAGCTCGCCTGGGAGCCGGACGGCGTCTCGGTGTCGGTGCGGAGCCGGACGCTCCCGGACCCGGTGCGCCCCGCCCGCACCACGACGGGCATCATCGCCCTCCCCGTGCTGCCGCCCGCGCCCGCGACGCCCGCGCAGCCGGTCGGCCACGGCCTGGCCGGGATGCGCGAGCGCGCGACGCTCTCCGGCGGCCGCTTCTCGGCGGGTGTCCGCGACGGCGTCTGGACCGTGTCCGCGTGGATTCCGTTCGCGCCCGCGACCCGCCCCGTGCCCCGCGTGCCCGTCGCCGGCGCGTCCGTCGGCACGGGAGCGGACGCGCCCAGCCGCCCCCTGACCCTCGACGAGCTGTTCCCGCCGGAGGCCGCGGCCGCGGGTACGGCGACGCCCGGGGCTCCCGCCGCGCATGTCAGCCCGCACCGCACCGCCGCCGCCCGCGGGGCAGCCGCCGCGGCACGCCGCGCGCGCGACGACCGGCCAGCCGGATCCTGACCCGCCGCGCGCCGCGATACCCTCCCCACGCCGACCTCGATCGAAGGACACCCGTGCCCACCCCACCCATCCGCGTCGCCCTGGTCGACGACCAGGCCCTGTTCCGCACGGGCGTCCGCATGCTCATCTCCTCCCAGCCCGACCTGGAGTTCGCCGGCGAGGCCGCCAACGGCCAGGAGGCCGTGGAGCTCGCGCGCGCCGAGCGCCCCGACGTGATCCTCATGGACATCCGCATGCCGGTCATGGACGGGATCCAGGCCACGGCCGAGGTCCTGCGGGCGGCGGACGCGCGCGGCGAGCGCCCGCCGCGCGTCCTCGTGCTCACCACGTTCGACCTCGACGAGAGCGCCGCGCGCGCCATCCGGGCCGGCGCGAGCGGCTTCGTCCTCAAGGACGCCGACCCCGAGTTCCTGCTCGCCGCGATCCGCACCGTCCACGCGGGCAACTCCGTCATCGCGGCGTCGGCCACGCGCCAGCTGCTCGAGCACTTCGACCCGGGATCCCGGCCGCGGGTCGCGCCGCCCGCGTTCATGTCGCTCACCTCGCGCGAGCGGGAGATATTCGTCCTCGCGGCGCGCGGCCTCAGCAACGCGGAGATCGCGCAGGCGGAGTTCCTCAGCGAGGCGACGGTGAAGACGCACGTGAGCCGCATCCTCGCGAAGCTCAGCCTCCGCGATCGCGTCCAGCTCGTGGTCTTCGCCTTCGAGCACCGGCTGAACGGATCCCCGACCCAGGGCTAGCCGCTCCCCGCGTCACCCTGCTCGCTCAGGATCGCGTGGGCTAGATTCGACCGCCTTCGTTCCCGCCCCAGAGGACCACCTTGCTCCACGATCTCGCCGACCTCCCGATCATCTCGGCCTCGTTCGTGACCGCGTCGACGGTGCTCCCGCTCGTGGCCCTCGCCCTCCTGCTCCTCGTCGCGCGGCGGGCCCGGATGCGGACCGGGGCGCGCGCTGCGTCGCCGACCAGGTCAGCGGTCGCGATCCTGATCGGCGCGTTCGTCGGAGCACTCGCCGGCCTCGCCCTCGCGTGGGTCCTCGGCGACCTCCTCGACCTCTTCGGGGTGATCCTCTCGGTCCCCACGCGCGTCTGGACGGCGCTCGGCGGGCTGGGGCTCGGCGTGGCCGCGGTCGTGGTCGCCCGGAGCCGGAGCGCCGTCACGGGCGTCGGCGGCCACGGCGCGCCACCCCGCCGGCTGCGCATGCTGCACACCGGGCTCGCGGTGCTGATCGCCCCGCTCGTCGTCTTCGCCGCCGCGATCGGGATCAACGCCGATCTCCAGGAGTACCCCAACATCGCGGCCGCGTTCGGCATCTCGCGGATCAGCCCGCTCGACGTCTCCACCCTCCCCGCCCCCGATGCCGCGGGCCCCTCGGACGGCACGGACTCCACGACGCCGGTCTCGGAGACCTGGCGGGCGTCGGAGAACCTGCCCTCCCGCGGCCGCGTCGGCAGCGTCACCATCCCGGGGACCCAGTCGGGCTTCGTCGCGCGCGACGCCCTCGTGTACCTGCCCCCGGCCGCGCTGGTGTCCGACGCGCCCGACCTGCCCGTCGTCGTGGCCATGTCCGGCCAGCCCGGTTCCCCGCTCGACCTGATCGCATCCGGGCGGGTGGACACGGTCCTCGACAAGTACGCCGCCGAGAACGGCGGCCTGGCGCCCATCGTGGTCATCCCGGACCAGCTCGGCGCCCAGGACGCGAACCCCATGTGCGTGGACTCCCCGCTCGGCAACACGTCGACGTACCTCACGGCCGACGTGCCGGCCTGGATCACCGCCCACCTCCGCGTCCTCTCCGGCGCCGACCACTGGGCGATCCTCGGCTTCTCCCAGGGCGGCACCTGCGCCGCGCAGATCGGCTCGGCACGCCCGGACCTCTTCGGGACCATCGTCGACATCTCGGGCGAGGTCGCCCCGACACGCGGAGGCGACACCGTCGCCGCCGCGTTCGGCGGATCGCAGGCGAGGTACGCGGCGGCATTCCCCGCGGCGATCATGGAATCCCGTGCGCCCTATCCCGACACCGCGGCGTTCTTCTGCGTGGGCGAGGTCGACCAGCAGTACCGTCCCGAGGTGGAGCAGGTCGAGGCGGCGGCGAAGGCGGCGGGGATGGACACGAGTATGAGCACGGCGGCCGGACGCGCCCACGACTGGGGCGCCGTCAACACGTGCGTCCACGACATCGTCCCGGCGCTCAGCACGCGGCTGGGGCTCACCCCGTGACCGCGCGCCCCCGCATCCTCACGCTGCAGGGCGCCGCCCGCGCCCTCCTGTCGCGACTCGTCGCCCAGCCCGTGACCCTCGGCATCGCCGCGCTCATCCTCCTGCTCGCCGTGCTGCCCGCCGTCTCCGCGACGTGGCGGCGGGTCGTCCACCACGAGCTGGCTACCGGATACGTGGCGGTCGTCGAGCGCGGCCACTGGTGGACCACCGCCACGGCGGCCTTCCTCACCGACGGCCCCGTGGAGCTCGTCGTCTCGCTCCTCGCCGTGCTGGTGCTCGTCGGCGTCGCGGAGCACCTCATGGGCTGGTGGCGCACGCTCCTCGGGTTCGTGCTCACCGGCACCGTCGGCTCTCTCCTCGGCATCGCCGTCCAGGCGCTGGGGCTCGTGGACGGCGAGCTGTGGTCGCACGGCGTCCGCGGCATCGCGACGGCGGATCCGCTCACGGCGGTCGCAGGCGTGCTCGCGCTCTCGAGCGCGTGGGCAGGCGTCCTGTGGCGGCGGCGCATCCGGGTGGTGCTCGTCGTCGTGGTGCTCGTGTTCCTGCTCTACTCGGGCCAGCCGAGCGACCTCTACCGGCTCCTCGCGATCCTGGTCGGCGGCGTCGTCGGCGCGCTGCTGCACCGGCCGGCCGGGGGAGCCCTGTGGCAGCGCAGCTCCCACCACGAGGTGCGCGTGATCCTCGCGGCGGTCGTGGCGATCCTCGGCACCGGCCCCGCGATCGCCCTGCTGTCCCGCAGCCGCTACGGCCCGCTCGCCCCCATCGCGCTGCTGTTCGTCGACGACCGGGTGCCGGGCGACGCGATCTCCACCCGCTGCCTGTCGAGCGACTTCACGCACGACTGCCTGCAGGAGATCATGCTGGCGCGCATCGGCGGCGGTGTGGGTCCCATCCTCCTGTCGGTGGCGCCGCTGCTCGCCCTGCTGGTCGCCGCGTACGGCCTGGCGCGCGGGCGTCGCTTCGCCGTGTGGCTGGCCGTCAGCGTCAACGTGCTGCTCGCCGTGCTCTCCGCCTACGCGTTCGGGATGCTGGTGCACCGCGACATGGTGTCGCCGCGCCTGTCCGCGTCCCCGTCCGCGCACCCGGAGGCGGTGGCCGCGCTCGTCGCGTCGGTGGCGCTGCCGCTCGGCAGCGCCATCATCCTCGTGCTCCTGCGCCGGCACTTCACCATCCTCTCGACGGCCCCCGCGATCCGGCGCTTCCTCGTGACGACGGGCGTCGCCCTGGCCGGCCTCATGGCGCTGTTCGTGGCCACGGGGCTCGCGCTCTCCGACGCCTTCACGCGGCCGGTGGACCTCAACGACCTGCTGGCCGAGGCGCCCGACCGCTTCATCCCGGCGTCGTTCCTCCGCGGCGAGTCGCTCGACTTCCTGCCGACCGACCCGATCACCGACGTCGTCTACCGCGGTGTCGGGCCGGCCTTCTGGATCATCCTGGTGATCGCGAGCCTGCGCGCCATCGCCGACGTCCGCATCGCGGCCGTGCCCCGGGCGCAGGCCCGCGTCACGCCTGCCCTCCGCCGCGGGGCGATCGGCTCGCTGTCCCACATGGCGACGTGGCCGGGCAACTCGTACTGGATCGCGGCGGACGGGCAGACGGTCGTCGCCTACCGCGTGGTCGGCAGCGTCGCGATCACCACGGCCGCGCCGCTCGGACCGCCCGAGGACGACCGCGCCCTCCGCGACGTCCTCGGCCAGTTCGCGCGCTTCGCCGACGACAACGGGTGGACGCCCGTCTTCTACAGCGTCCCCGCGTCGATGACGCCGCTTTTCCGCGAGATGGGCTGGGAGACGCTGGTCGTCGCCGAGGAGACCGTCGTCCGCCCGGGCACGTGGCAGACCACGGGCAAGAAGTGGCAGGACGTGCGCACGTCCATCAACCGGGCGGATCGCGCGGGCATCCGGGCGGAGTGGACCACCTGGGCGGAGCTGCCCCTCGCCTGGGCCAGCCAGATCGAGCAGATGTCCGAGGAGTGGGTCGCGGAGAAGGAGCTGCCCGAGATGGGCTTCACCCTCGGCGGCGTGGAGGAGCTCCGGGATCCCGCCGTGCGGCTGATGCTCGCGATCGACGCGGACGACCACGTCCAGGCCGCCACGAGCTGGCTGCCGACCTGGCGTGACGGCGAGGTGATCGGCTGGACGCTCGACTTCATGCGCCGCCGCCCCGACGGGATCAACGGCGTGATGGAGTTCCTCATCGCCCGCTCGGCCATGCGGATGAAGGAGGACGGCATCGAGTTCATGAGCCTGTCCGCCGCGCCGCTCGCGCAGACGCGGGCGGCTTCGACCTCGGCCTCGGCCTCCGGCGGGCAGGCGGACGCCGGCACCGGCGCGGAGCCGCAGGAGAGCGCGGTCGAGCGGATCCTCGAGTTCCTCGCCGACTCGCTGGAGCCGGTCTACGGCTTCCGGTCGCTGCTGGAGTTCAAGCGCAAGTTCCAGCCCGAGCTCGTGCCGCTGATCATGGCCTACCCGGACGCGACCGCCCTGCCGACCGTGGGCCTCGCGCTCACGCGCGCGTACCTGCCGTCGACGTCGGTGCGCGACCTGACGCGCGTGCTCCGCTCCGCGCGGTGAGCGCCGTCCGTCGGCCGCCGCGGGTGCGGAGCCACGCGGCGCCGGTGTACCGTGGTCGCATGCAGTCCGGCCGCCTCCTCCTTAGTCGCCGCGGCGAGGCCTGATCCGGCCCTCCTCGTCGCGGAGTCCCGTCACGGCTGACCCGACGACGACGAGGAGAAGTCCATGAAGAGCACGCAGACCCCCAGCGGGATGCCCGTCCACAAGTACCGCCCGTACCACGAGCAGATCGCCGTCGACCTGCCCGACCGCACCTGGCCCGCCCGCCGGATCACCGAGGCGCCGCGCTGGTGCGCGGTCGACCTCCGCGACGGCAACCAGGCGCTCATCGACCCGATGAGCCCCGAGCGCAAGCGGATCATGTTCGACCTGCTGGTGCGCATGGGCTACAAGGAGATCGAGGTCGGCTTCCCGTCGGCGAGCCAGACCGACTTCGACTTCGTCCGCAGCCTCATCGAGGACGACGCGATCCCGGACGACGTCACCATCCAGGTCCTCACGCAGGCGCGCGAGCACCTCATCGCCCGCACCTACGAGTCGCTGCGCGGCGCGAAGCAGGCCATCGTGCACCTCTACAACTCGACGAGCGTGCTGCAGCGCGACGTCGTGTTCCGCACCGACAAGCAGGGCATCATCGACATCGCGCTCGAGGGCGCGCGCCTCTGCAAGCGGTACGAGGAGACGATCCCCGAGGTCGACGTCTACTACGAGTACTCGCCCGAGAGCTACACGGGCACCGAGCTCGAGTTCGCGGCGGAGATCTGCAACCGCGTCGTCGAGGTCTTCGACCCGACCCCCGAGCGCAAGGTCATCCTCAACCTCCCCGCGACCGTCGAGATGGCGACGCCGAACGTCTACGCCGACTCGATCGAGTGGATGTGCCGCCACATCGACCGCCGCGACGAGGTCCTCGTCTCGCTGCACCCGCACAACGACCGCGGCACGGCCGTCGCCGCCGCGGAGCTCGGGTACATGGCCGGCGCCGACCGCATCGAGGGGTGCCTCTTCGGCAACGGGGAGCGCACCGGCAATGTCGACCTCGTCGCGCTCGGGATCAACCTGTTCACGCAGGGCATCGACCCCGAGATCGACTTCAGCGACCTCGACGGGATCAAGCGCACGGCCGAGCACTGCAACCAGCTGGCCGTGCCCGAGCGGAGCCCCTGGGCGGGCGACCTCGTCTACACGGCGTTCAGCGGTTCCCACCAGGACGCCATCAAGAAGGGGTTCGAGGCCATGGCCGTCGACGCCGCCGCGCAGGGCGTCACGGTGGACGAGATCCCGTGGGCCGTGCCGTACCTGCCGGTGGACCCGCAGGACCTCGGCCGCTCCTACGAGGCCGTCATCCGCGTCAACTCGCAGTCGGGCAAGGGCGGCGTCGCGTACCTGCTGAAGGCCGACCACTCGCTCGACCTGCCGCGACGCCTGCAGATCGAGTTCTCCGGCGTCGTGCAGGCCACGACCGACGCCGAGGGCGGCGAGGTCACGAGCGCGCAGATCTGGTCGATCTTCCAGGACGAGTACCTCCCCGCGCCGCTCGACCGCGCCGAGGAGAAGTGGGGCCGCTTCGAGCTGACCTCCACGCGCACGTCGAGCGACATGGGCGGATCTGTGTCCCTCGACGTCGAGCTCCGCGACGGCGACGAGGTGCGCGCGGCGTCCGCGTCCGGCAACGGGCCGATCGCCGCGTTCCTGCAGGTGCTGGCCGACCAGGGCGTCGACGTGCGCCTCCTCGACTACGTGGAGCACGCGCTCAGCGCGAGCGGCGACGCACTGGCCGCGTCCTACGTGGAGCTCGAGGTCGAGGGCGTGCGCCTCTGGGGCGTCGGCATCGACGAGGACAGCTCGACCGCGTCGCTCGAGGCGATCGTCTCCGGGGTCAACCGGGCGATCCGCCGCACCGTCCGCGAGCCGGAGCTGGCCGCGGTCTGACCCCTGTCGCGTGACGCGCGATCACGACGGCCGGGCGGCGACGCCCGGCCGTCGTCGTGCGCGGCGGCGGATGCGCGCGCGCCCGCGGGATCAGCGCCGCGGACGCGGCCGGCGCAGCGCCGTGAACCGCAGACGGCTCAGCGCGCGCTGCTCCGGGAGGCTCCAGCCGAAGCGCACCGCCAGGAGCCGCGTGGTGGCCGTGACCGCCACGCACACGATGGCCGCGACCCACATGGGAACGCCGAACGCGGCGAGCACGACGACGATGACCGCGCCCACACCCGCGGCGACCGCGTAGAGCGAGCCCACGTGCATCATCGCGATGGGCAGGTTGAGCAGGAGGTCGCGCACGAACGAGCCGCCGACAGCCGAGACGACGCCGATGAAGACGGCGGGCACCTCCGGCACCCCCGCGGCCAGAGCCTTCGATGTCCCGATGGCGCAGAACAGGCCGATGGTGAGGGCGTCGAGGGCGGTGATGACGACGTCGAGGCGCGTGAAGATCCGCTCGAGCAGCATGCCGCCGAGGGCCGCGGCGACCGCGATGAGCATGAGCCAGTTGCTGGAGAGCGCCGCCGGGGTGACGTTGAGGAACACGTCGCGGAGGAGCCCGCCGCCGAGGCCGGTGGCCGTGCCGATGATGGCGACGCCGAGGAGGTCGAGGCGGCGGTCGCGGAAGCCCGCCGCGAACATGGCGCCCTGCAGGCTGCCGATGCTGACCGCCAGGAGGTCCGCCCAGAGCGGGATGGTGAGGGGGACGGGATCCATGGCCTCCCCTTGATAGCACAGCGCGGGTGCCCCGCCCGGCCGCGTGACGCCGGGCGGACCGTGCCCGCCCCGCGCGGCGGCGGAGGGGGAGCCGGCGCGCGGGGCGGATAATCGAGGGGTGCCCCTCTACCGTGACGAGATCGTCGTCCTGCGCACCCACAAGCTGGGCGAGGCGGACCGGATCGTCACGATGCTCTCGCGCCAGCACGGCAAGATCCGCGCGGTGGCCAAGGGCGTGCGCCGCACGCAGTCGAAGTTCGGCGCCCGGCTCGAGCCGTTCATGGTCGCCGACGCGCAGTTCTTCGAGGGCAGGACGCTCGACATCATCACGCAGGCCGAGTCCATCGCCTCCTACGGCGCCCTCATCGCGGCCGACTACGGCAGCTACACGGCCGCCAGCGCGATGGTCGAGACCGCCGACCGCGTCACGGAGGACGAGGGCTCGCTCCAGCAGTACCTGCTCTTGGTCGGCGCCCTCAGGTCCCTCAGCCGCCGCGAGCACGGCGCGAGCCTGACGCTCGACTCGTACCTGCTGCGCAGCCTGTCGATGGCCGGCTGGGCGCCGAGCTTCCAGGACTGCGCGGTGACGGGCGCGCCCGGGCCTCACTCCGCCTTCGTCGTGCAGCTCGGCGGCGTGGTCGCGGATGCCGCCGCCCCGCCCGGATCCCCCCGGCTCGACCCCGACACCCTCGCGCTGCTCTCGGCCCTCCTCACGGGCGACTGGCCGCACGCCGAGGCCGCGACGCTGCGATCGCAGGCGCGCGCGAGCGGCGTGGTCGCGGCGTACGCGCAGTGGCACCTCGACCGGGGGATCCGCTCGCTCGGCCTCGTCGACCGCAGCGACGCGCGACAGCTGCTGCCGCCCACCGAGCAGCCGGTGCCGCTCGACGCGCCCGACATCGACGGCGCCGACCCGGATCCCGCCGCGGCCCTCGCCGCCGCGACCGCGTCCGTCGTGCGCGCGACGCCGCGCGACCCGGAGCCCGAGCCCGAGCCCGACGCCATGCCCGCCACCCCCGCCGACCGCCCCCGAGCACAGGAGACGACCCCATGAGCCGACGCCCCGAGGTCCCCGGCCGCACCGACCTGCCGCTCGACTGGACCGGCGAGCAGCCGCCCGCGATCCCCGCCGACCTCGTGCCGAAGCACATCGCGGTCGTGATGGACGGCAACGGCCGCTGGGCCAACCAGCGCGGCCTGCCCCGCACCGCCGGGCACCAGGCGGGCGAGGAGGCCTGGTTCGACACCGTCGCGGGCGCCGTGCAGCTGGGCGCCACGCACCTGTCCGTCTACGCGTTCTCCACCGAGAACTGGAAGCGCTCGCCCGCCGAGGTGCGCTTCCTCATGGGCTTCAACCGCGACGTGATCCACCGCCGCCGCGACCAGCTGAACGCCTGGAACGTCCGCATCCGCTGGGCCGGCCGCCGCCCCCGCCTCTGGCGCAGCGTCATCGACGACCTCCAGGTCGCGGAGGAGATGACCAAGCACAACACCGGGATGACGCTCACGATGTGCATCAACTACGGCGGGCGGACGGAGATCGGCGACGCCGTGAAGCGCATCGCCGAGGACGTGGACGCGGGGCGGCTCAAGGCGTCGCGCGTCGACGAGCGCACGATCCAGCGCTACCTCTACCTGCCGGACGTGCCCGACGTCGACCTGTTCATCCGCAGCTCGGGGGAGCAGCGCACGAGCAACTTCCTGCTCTGGCAGTCGGCGTACGCGGAGATGGTGTTCCTCGACCGGCTGTGGCCCGACTTCCGCCGCAAGGACCTGTGGGACGCCGTCGAGAGCTACGTGCACCGCGACCGGCGGTTCGGCGGCGCTGTCGACGCGCACGCGGGCGACGAGGACGTGGGGTCCGCCGAGGATCCGGACGCGGAGGTCGAGGGCGACCGCGACACCGCCGCTCAGTAGCATCGGGACGTGAGCACACCCGACACCGCGCCCCAGCCGTCCGCCCCCGTCGCCTCCACCGAGGGCGGCGACGTGCCCATCCGCGTGGGGATCGTCGGCTACGGCCTCGCCGGCCGCGTCTTCCACGCGCCGTTCCTCCAGGCGAGCCCCGAGTACCGCATCGCCCTCGTCTCCACCTCCGACGCGGACCGCGCCGCGCAGGTCCGCGATCGCCACCCCGGCGCCGACGTCGTCGCCTCCGCGGACGAGCTCTTCGCGCGATCCGCCGAGCTCGACATGGTCGTCATCGCGTCGCCCGCATCCGCGCACCTCCGCCAGGGGCTCCAGGCGCTCGACGCGCACCTCGCCGTCGTGATGGACAAGCCGTTCGTCGCGACCGTGGACGAGGCGCTCATGCTCATCGAGCGCGCCGAGGCCCTCGGGGTCCCGTTCTCGGTGTTCCAGAACCGGCGGTGGGATGGCGACTTCCTCACCGTGACGGCGCTCGTCGCGTCGGGCCGCCTCGGCGAGGTCCACCGCTTCGAGTCGACGTTCGAGCGCTGGGGCGGACCCGTCCGCGACCGCTGGCAGGACCGCGAGACGCCGGCCGACGCGGCGGGCATCTCCTACGACCTCGGCAGCCACCTCATCGACCAGGCGCTCGAGCTGTTCGGACCCGTCGCCGACTTCGCGGCCGAGCTCGCGACCGTGCGCGACGGATCCGCGAGCGACGACGACGCCTTCTACTCGCTGCTGCACGAGTCGGGCGTCCAGTCGCACATCACCGTCAGCCGCGTCGCCGCGCTCGCCGGCCCCCGCTTCCGCGTCCTCGGCACCGCGGGTGCGTACGCCGTGCACGGGCTGGATCCGCAGGAGCCGCTCCTCAAGGACGGCGCGTCGCCAACCGACCCGGGCTTCGGCGAGGCGCCCGAGGCCGAGTGGGGCACGCTCGTGGAGGCGGCGGGCGATCCGGCGGGGGAGCGGATCCCCACCGAGCGCGGCCGCTACGCCGACTTCTACGCACGCATGGCCGACGCCGTCCGCGGACGCGGCCCCGTGCCGGTGGACCCCCGCGACTCCCTCGAGACCGTCCGCATCGTCGAGCTCGCGCACCGGCGGACCGCGGGCGACGACGACTGAGCGCGCAGCGCCCGTAGACTGGGGGCCGCCTTTCCCGGCGACGTCGGCATCCGCCGGCCGGTCGCCGTCCGCCGACCGGGCACCCAGTCCGGCCCCACCTAGGAGCAAACGTGGCAACCCCCTCGCGTCTCGACCCGGTCATCAACCTCGCCAAGCGGCGCGGGTTCGTCTTCCAGGCGGGTGAGATCTACGGCGGCTCGCGCTCCGCGTGGGACTACGGGCCGCTCGGCGTGGCGCTGAAGGAGAACATCAAGCGCCAGTGGTGGCAGACGATGGTCAACGGCCGCGACGACGTCGTGGGCCTCGACTCCTCGGTGATCCTCCCCCGCCGCGTGTGGGAGGCGTCCGGCCACGTCGAGGTCTTCAGCGATCCGCTCGTCGAGTCGCTGCACACGCACAAGCGCTACCGCGCCGACCACCTCCTCGAGGCGTACGAGGCGAAGCACGGCCACCCGCCGGTCAACGGCCTCGCCGACATCAAGGACCCGGACACCGGCCAGCCCGGATCGTGGACCGAGCCGCAGAACTTCTCGGGCCTCCTCAAGACCTTCCTCGGCCCCGTCGACAACCAGGAGGGCATGCACTACCTCCGCCCCGAGACCGCGCAGGGCATCTTCGTCAACTTCGCGAACGTCCTGAGCGCCGCGCGCCAGAAGCCGCCGTTCGGCATCGGCCAGATCGGCAAGAGCTTCCGCAACGAGATCACGCCGCAGAACTGGATCTTCCGCACGCGCGAGTTCGAGCAGATGGAGATGGAGTTCTTCGTCGAGCCCGGAACCGACGCCGAGTGGCACCAGTACTGGATCGACGCCCGCTACGCCTGGTACACCGACCTCGGCATCGACCCCGAGAACCTGCGCCTCTTCGAGCACCCGGCCGAGAAGCTGTCGCACTACTCCACCCGCACGGTCGACATCGAGTACCGCTTCGGCTTCGCCGGCGGCGCGTGGGGCGAGCTCGAGGGCATCGCGAACCGCACCGACTACGACCTGCGCACGCACTCCGAGGCGTCCGGCCAGGACCTCTCCTACTTCGACCAGACGAAGAACGAGCGCTGGATCCCGTACGTCATCGAGCCCGCGGCCGGCCTCACCCGGTCGATGATGGCGTTCCTGGTCGACGCGTACCACGAGGACGAGGCCCCGAACGCGAAGGGGGGCGTCGACAAGCGCACGGTCCTCCGCCTCGACCGGCGCCTCGCGCCCGTCAAGGTCGCCGTGCTGCCGCTGTCTCGCAACGAGAAGCTGTCGCCGGTCGCGCGCGAGCTCGCCGCGGAGCTGCGCAAGGTCTGGAACATCGAGTTCGACGACGCGGGCGCCATCGGCCGCCGCTACCGCCGGCAGGACGAGATCGGCACGCCGTTCTGCGTCACGGTCGACTTCGACACCCTGGACGACCGCGCCGTCACCGTGCGCGAGCGCGACACCATGGCGCAGGAGCGCATCCCGCTCGACGACCTCATGGGGTACCTCGCGGGGCAGCTCATCGGGGCCTGATCCGCTCCTCCCGCACGGCCGATCCGCCGTCCCAGGTCCCGCTCGCGCGGGGTCAGGGGCGGCGGATCGTCAGCTCATCCGTGATGTCGCCGACCGTCGCGCCGAGCGCGTCCACGAGCGCGTCCGCGTCCACCAGGGCCGAGACGCCGTGCTCGCCGCCGCCCATCCCGATCCGCCGACCCGCGATCCGCTCGTCCGCGTAGACGGGCAGCTCGCCGTGTGCGCCGAGCGGCGTGATGGTGCCGCGCTCGTATCCGGTCGCCTCGAGCGCGACCTCGGGCGCGGGCATCGAGAGCTTGTTGACGCCCACGAGCGCACGCAGCTTCGCCCAGCTGATCTGCCGGTCGCCGGGCACGAGCGCGATGAGCAGGGCGCCGTCGTGGCGCTTGACCACGAGCGACTTCACGAGGTGCGACGGCGCGATGCCGAGGCCGCGGGCCGCCTCCTCGAGGGATCCGGCGTCCGGGCGGTCGACGACCTCGACGTCGATCCCGAGGCGCGCGGCGTGGGCGAGCACGCGGGCGCGGCCCTGAGGAGCGGCGTCGTCGGATCCGGACGGGACGGGGGAGGGGGAGCTGTCGGCCATGCTCGGGCAACACCGCGGGAATGCCCCGCCTTCCCGACCGGTTGCCCACCCGTGACCGACTCCTCCGCCCCCGCCCTGCCCGCCATCCGCGTCGACGTCTGGTCGGACATCGCGTGCCCGTGGTGCTACGTCGGCAAGCGGCGCTTCGAGGCCGGGGCGCGCGCCTTCCAGTCGCGGACTCCCGGTGCACCGGAGATCGAGATCACCTACCGCTCCTTCGAGCTCGCGCCCGACACCCCGGTCGACTTCCAGGGCACCGAGGTCGACTTCCTCGCGGGCCACAAGGGCATCCCGGCCGACCGCGTCGCGACGATGCTCGAGGACATGACCCGGCTCGCCGGCGCGGAGGGCCTCGCCTACGACTACGACGCGCTGCAGCACACCAACACGGTGCTGGCCCACGAGCTGCTGCACCTCGCGCGCGTGCGCGCCGTGCAGCTCGAGATGGTGGAGCGGCTGCTGAAGGCGTACTTCACCGAGGGGCGCCACGTGGGCCGCGTGCCCGACCTCGTCGAGCTCGCGGTCGAGGTCGGGCTTGACGCCGACGAGGTGCGCGAGGCCCTCGAGACGCACCGCCACCTCGACGACGTGCGCGCCGACCAGGCGCAGGCGGTCGCGTACGGGATCCAGGGCGTGCCCTTCTTCGTGATCGACGAGCGCTTCGGCATCTCCGGCGCGCAGGACCCGACGGTGTTCGCCTCCGCGCTCGGCGAGGCGCTGGCCGCGCGCGACGGCGACACCGTCCGAGTCATCGCGGGCGAGGAGGCGACGCGATGAGCGCGGCGCCCGCCACCGGGGCGGTGCCCGTCGCGGCGCCCCTGCTCGCGATGCTCGGATCCGCGGACGCCGCCGTCTGCGAGGGCGACGCGTGCCTCGTGCCCGGGGCCACCGCCGTCGCGTCCGACGCGACCGCCGACGCCTCCGCGGCCGCCGACCTCGCGCGCGTCCGCGACGCGATCGACGCCGGTCGGGCCATCTGACCCGCCCTCCCCAGGCGCCCGCCGCCTGCTCCCCGCGGGGATCCCGTCCCGCGTCCGCCGCCCGCCGTCCCGTCTGGGAGAATCGAGCCGTCATGTCCTCTCCGACCCTCGTCCCCGTCCCCTCCGCGGCCGACGCGCCCGGTGCTCCCGCGACCGCGCCCGCCGCCGAGCCCGCCCTCCGCATCGGCGGCATCCCACTGGACGTGCCCGTCGTGCTCGCGCCCATGGCGGGCATCACCAACACCGCGTTCCGGCGCCTGTGCCGCGAGTTCGGCGCCGGCCTCTACGTCAGCGAGATGATCACGAGCCGCGCGCTCGTCGAGCGCACTCCCGAGTCCATGCGGCTCATCACGCACCACCCGTCGGAGAAGGTGCGCTCCATCCAGCTCTACGGGGTGGATCCGAAGACCGTGCGCGAGGCCGTCACCATGCTCGTCGCGGAGGACCGCGCCGACCACATCGACCTGAACTTCGGCTGCCCCGTCGCCAAGGTCACGCGCAAGGGCGGGGGAGCGGCCCTGCCGTGGAAGCTCGGGCTCTTCACCGACATCGTCGAGGGCGCCGTGAAGGCCGCGGGCGACATCCCCCTCACGGTCAAGATGCGCAAGGGCATCGACGCCGACCACCTCACCTACCTCGAGGCGGGGCGTGCCGCCGAGGGCGCGGGCGTCGCCTCCATCGCGCTGCACGCGCGCACGGCCGCCGACTACTACAGCGGGCACGCCGACTGGTCCGCCATCGCGACGCTCAAGCAGGCCATCGCGAGCGTGCCCGTGCTGGGCAACGGCGACATCTGGGCCGCGGAGGACGCCATCCGCATGATGGACGAGACCGGCGCCGACGGGGTCGTCGTCGGCCGCGGCTGCCTCGGCCGCCCCTGGCTCTTCGGCGACCTGGCCGCCGCGTTCCACGCGCGCGCCGCCGGGCTCGATCCGGCAGACACGCCCCGCGCGCACCCGTCGCAGGGCCAGGTCGCCGACACGTTCCGCCGCCATGTGGAGCTCCTCGCCGAGTTCTTCGAGAGCGAGGAGCGCGGCTGCCGCGACGCCCGGAAGCACGTCGCCTGGTACTTCAAGGGGTATCCCGTCGGCGGCGACCTGCGGGCCGCGCTCGCCTCGGCGTCCTCGCTCGACGAGATCGACGGGCTGCTCGCCACCCTCGATCGCGAGCAGCCCTACCCCGGTGCCGGTGCCGAGGGCGCGCGCGGCCGCCAGGGCAGCATGAAGCGCACGGCGCTGCCGGACCGCTGGCTCGAGAGCCGCGACATCGACGCGCAGGATGCGATGGAGATCGCGGACGGGGAGATCCACAACAGTGGCGGTTGAGAGCATGCAGGAGCGGTCGGCGTACAGCGCGACCGACGCCGAGCGGTGGTTCCCCGAGCAGCACTCGTCGCGCCGGAGCGATTTCGCGCGCGACCGGGCGCGCCTGCTGCACTCCAGCGCGCTCCGCCGTCTGGCCGCCAAGACGCAGGTGCTGAGCCCCATGGCCGGCCTCGACTTCGCGCGCAACCGCCTCACGCACTCCCTCGAGGTGGCGCAGGTCGGCCGGGAGCTCGCCTCCAGCCTCGACCTGGATCCCGACGTGGTCGACACCGCGTGCCTCGCGCACGACATCGGCCACCCGCCCTTCGGCCACAACGGCGAGCGGGCCCTCAACGACTGGGCCGCCGACATCGGCGGTTTCGAGGGCAACGCGCAGACGCTGCGCCTGCTCACCCGGCTCGAGCCCAAGGTCATCGGGCCGGAGGGGCGTCCGTACGGCCTCAACCTCACGCGCGCCAGCCTCGACGCGAGCTGCAAGTACCCGTGGCCGAGCTCCCAGTCGGTGCCCGATCCCTCGGGTCGCGGCAAGTTCGGCTTCTACGACGACGACGTGGCGGCGTTCGAGTGGCTGCGCGAGGGCGCGCCCACGGGCCGCCGCTGCATCGAGGCCGAGGTCATGGACCTCAGCGACGACATCGCCTACTCCGTGCACGACTTCGAGGACGCCATCGTCGGCGGCTACGTGGACGTGCGCGCGCTCGGCGCGCGGGTCGACCACGAAGAGCTCGTCGATTCCATGGTCGCGTGGATCGGAGGGGCGCACTCGCACGAGGAGCTCATCCAGGCCTTCGACCGGCTCGACTCCCTCGACGTGTGGGTGGACGAGTACGACGGCGGCCGCGGCGCGCAGGCGGCGCTGAAGGACCTCACGAGCCAGCTCATCGGCCGGTTCGCGGGCGCCGCGACCCAGCTCACCCGTGCCACCCACACCGACCGCAGCCTCATCCGCTTCGGCGCGCACGTGGTCGTGCCCCGCGCGATCCAGGCGGAGATCGCCGTGCTCAAGGGCATCGTCGCGGCGTTCGTCA
Organism: Clavibacter californiensis; assembly: GCF_021952865.1. Classification (NCBI taxonomy): domain Bacteria; kingdom Bacillati; phylum Actinomycetota; class Actinomycetes; order Micrococcales; family Microbacteriaceae; genus Clavibacter; species Clavibacter californiensis. The sequence goes on from NZ_CP040792.1 coordinate 2,129,301, forward strand.
TGTCGAAGAACACGCGCCAGCCCATCTACGCCCGCCAGCGCGAGGTGCTCGCGGGCCTCGCGGACGCGCTGCACGCGCGCGGCGCCGACGAGCTCGACCCCGGCTTCGCGGGCGACTGGCGCGAGGCCGCGGACGACCGCGCGCGCAAGCGCGTCATCGTCGACCAGGTCGCCAGCCTCACCGACCAGTCGGCCATCGCCTGGTATGAGCGCCTGTGCGCGCGGCCCGTCTTCTGATGCCCGCGGGTCGCGGCATCAGGCCCGGAGAAGCCGGCGACCCCGGACGTAGGATGAGCCGATGGCACTGATCCGCAAGAGCGACATCGACGAGGTCCGCTCCCGGGTCAACCTGGGCGACGTGGTGGGGGAGTACGTCACCCTCAAGTCCGCAGGCGTCGGATCCCTCAAGGGCCTCTGCCCGTTCCACGACGAGCGCACCCCGAGCTTCCACGTGCGGCCCCAGGTCGGCTTCTACCACTGCTTCGGCTGCGGCGAGGGCGGCGACGTCTACACGTTCCTGCAGCGGATGGACCACGTGACCTTCGCCGAGGCTGTGGAGCGCATGGCGCAGCGGATCGGCTACCAGCTGCACTACGAGGACGGCCAGGCCGCCACCGACCAGGGCAACCGCTCGCGGCTCCTCGGCGCGAACGAGGCCGCGGCGGAGTTCTTCGTCGAGCAGCTCGGATCCGAGGAGGCGGAGATCGGCCGCAGCTTCCTCGGGGAGCGCGGCTTCGACCAGGGCGCGGCGCAGCGCTTCGGCGTCGGCTTCGCCCCCCAGAGCTGGGATGCGCTGTCCTCGCACCTGAAGGCCAAGGGCTACACGGAGGCCGAGCTCGTGACCGCTGGCCTCCTCAGCCAGGGCGACCGCGGCGCGTACGACCGGTTCCGCGGCCGGCTGGTCTGGCCGATCCGCGACCTCACCGGCGCCACCGTCGGCTTCGGGGCGCGCCGCCTGCGCGAGGACGACAAGGGCCCGAAGTACCTCAACACCCCCGAGACGCCCGTCTACCACAAGAGCTCGGTGCTCTACGGGCTCGACCTCGCCAAGCGCGACGTGAGCCGCGGCCGCCAGGTCGTCGTGGTCGAGGGCTACACCGACGTGATGGCGTGCCACCTCGCGGGGATCACGACGGCCGTCGCCACGTGCGGCACCTCCTTCGGCGTCGACCACATCAAGGTGCTCCGCCGCGTGCTCGGCGACGACAGCGGCCTCGGCGAGGTCGTCTTCACGTTCGACCCCGACGCCGCCGGGCAGAAGGCGGCCATGCGCGCGTTCTCCGAGGAGCGCCGGTTCGCCGCCCAGACCTACGTCGCGGTCGGGCCCGAGGGGCTGGATCCCTGCGACCTCCGCCTCACGCGCGGCGACGACGCCGTGCGCCGCATGATCCAGGGCAAGAAGCCCATGTTCGAGTTCGCGATCAAGCAGATCCTCGCCGACCACGACCTCGACACCGTCGAGGGCCGCGTCGCCGCGCTCCGGGCCGCCGCGCCCGTGGTCGCCGACATCCGCGACCCGTCGCTGCGCCCCGGCTACGCGCGCGAGCTCGCGGGATGGCTCGGCATGGACCTCACCGAGGTCGGCCGCGCCGTCCAGACCGCCGGCCGCAGCATGCCCGCCGACGGGGCCGACCGCTCCGGCGGCGCGCCGCAGGGCAGGCACGCGCAGGGCGGGCACGGCCCGGACGACGACGGCGCAGGCGACGCGTCGCGCTCCATGTCGCTCATGGACCTGCCGACGGACCTCGCCACCCGCCTCGAACGCGACGCCCTCATGGCGATGCTGCAGCACCCGGAGCTCGTCGGGAACGACCTCGTGATGCGCGCCGCGCAGGTCACGTTCGTCAACGAGAGCCTCGCGGTCGTCCGCGACGGCGTCATCGGTAGCATGGACGCCCTCGGCGGCGCCGACTGGCTCTCGCGCGTGGCGCTCGAGGTGCCCGAGTCGTTCGCGACGCTCGTCAAGCAGCTCGGCGTCGCCCCGCTGCCCAACCGCGGCGACGCCGACAAGCTCGCCGTCTACGTGAAGGGCGTCACGGCCGAGCTCGTCGGGCGTGACCTGCTGCGACGGAAGGCCGACCTCATCGGTCGGCTGCAGCGCACGGACGCGACGCACGATCGCGAGCGCTACCAGGAGATCCAGCGCGAGCTCATGCAGGTCGAGGCCGAGCGCCGCGCGCTCCGCGAATAGGACGGATCCCGCCGGGCGGACCGCGATCCGCACCGGATTCACGCGCGCTCACCATGTTTCATTCGTGTGAAGAAGCGTCTCCGCGCGTGCCCCGGGTCCGGGCCGCTGTTTCCCGTGTGTTAGAAATCATGCACAGCACAGCGTCCGTGTCTTCCCGAAGCGCGGGCGCGAATCCCCTTCATGAAAGAGGCACTCGGAACATGACGTCCGCATTCCCCCGGCGCTCACGCGTCCTGCTCGCCACGGCCGGATTCTCCGCCGCGGCACTCGTCCTCGCCGGCTGCTCCGGCGGATCCGGCGACCCGCTCGCCGAGGACGGCGCCTCAGGCGGCGGATCCATCGTCGTCGGCACGACCGACAAGGTCATCTCGCTCGACCCGGCCGGCTCCTACGACAACGGCTCGTTCGCGGTGCAGAACCAGGTCTACCCGTTCCTCTTCAACAGCCCGTACGGCAGCCCGGACGTCGAGCCCGACCTCGCCGTCTCCGGCGAGTACACCTCGCCCAACGACTTCACCGTGAAGCTGAAGCCCGACCTGAAGTTCGCGAACGGCCACGCGCTCACCGCGAGCGACGTCAAGTTCACGTTCGACCGCATCGCGACCATCGCCGCCAACGGCGCCGACAACGGCAACGGCCCGTCGTCGCTGCTCGCCAACGTCGAGTCCGTGGCAGCTCCGGACGACACCACGGTCGTCTTCACGCTCAAGACCGCGAACGACCAGACGTTCGAGCAGGTGCTCTCCAGCCCCGCCGGCCCCATCGTCGACGAGGAGGTCTTCCCGGCCGACGCGCTCGCCGACCCGGCAGCCATCGTCGCGGCGAACGCCTTCGCGGGCCAGTACGTCATCACCGACTTCCAGCTCAACCAGCTCGTCGCCTACGCGCCGAACGCCGACTACCAGGGCGTCCTGCCGAAGCCCGCGAACGGCGGCGTGACCGCGCGCTACTACGCGGACGAGACCACGATGAAGCTCGCCGTGCAGAACGGCGAGATCGACGTCGCGGGCCGCTCGCTCGGCGCGACCGACATCGCGGACCTCAAGAAGGACGACTCCGTGAAGGTCGTCGACGGACCCGGCGGCGAGATCCGCTACATCACGTTCAACCTGAACACGCAGCCGTTCGGCAAGACCACCGGCGAGGCCGACGAGGCCAAGGCCCTCGCCGTGCGCCAGGCGGCCGCCGACCTCGTCGACCGCGACGAGCTGTCGACCCAGGTCTACAACGGCACCTACACGCCGCTCTACTCCTACGTGGCCGACGGCCTCTCGGGCGCGAACGAGGCCCTCAAGGGCATGTACGGCGACGGCAACGGCGGGCCCGACGCGGACAAGGCCGCGAAGGTGCTCTCCGACGCGGGCGTGCAGACGCCCGTCGCGCTGCAGCTCCAGTTCAACCCGGACCACTACGGCGCCGGCTCGGACGACGAGTACGCGCTCATCAAGCAGCAGCTCGAGGCGACCGGCCTGTTCCAGGTCAACCTGCAGTCCACGATCTGGGACCAGTACAGCAAGGCCCGCGTCAACGACGAGTACCCGGCGTACCAGCTCGGCTGGTTCCCCGACTACTCGGACGCGGACAACTACCTGACGCCGTTCTTCTCCCCGCAGTCGTTCGTGAAGAACCACTACGACAACGCCACCGTGACGGACCTCATCACGCAGCAGCTGTCGGAGTCCGACTCCACGAAGCGCGCCGAGATCATCGGCCAGATCCAGGACGACGTCGCCGCCGACCTGCCGACCCTGCCCCTGCTCCAGGGCTCGCAGGTCGCGGTCGCCGGCAAGGACGTGGAGGGCGTGACGCTCGACGCCTCCTTCAAGTTCCGCTACGCGCCGATCAGCAAGGGCTAGCAGCCCTGCGGAGGGCGTCTCCTAGACTGACGACCTCCACGGATGGGGCGTCCCGCTGCGGCGGGACGCCCCATCCCCATGCCACCCGTCGTGGCACCGACCAGGCGCACCACCCGTACGACGACCCGAAAGGCCCACCCGCCGTGACCGTCATCCCGGACGCCATGCCCGCGTCCGCGCCCCCCGGGGCGCAGCAGCCCAAGGCCCGGAAGCAGGGGATCGGGCTCGGCCAGTACATCCTCATCCGCGCCGTGCTCATCATCCCGACCGTGTTCATCCTCGTGACGCTGGTCTTCTTCCTCATGCGCATCGTGGGCGACCCGATCTCCGCCGCCGTAGGTGACCGCCTCACCCCGGAGCAGCTCCAGGAGCGCCTGGCCACCGCAGGGTTCGACCGGCCGATCATCGTGCAGTACCTCGAGTACCTCGGGCAGATCGCGACGGGGGACTTCGGCCGCTCGCTCACCGACAACCGTCTCATCAGCGAGGTGCTGCTGCAGTACGGCTCCGCCACGCTCGAGCTCGTCATCTACTCGCTGATCGTCGCCTTCGTCATCGGCATCCCGCTCGGGCTCGTCGCCGCCTACTTCAAGGACCGCACGCCCGACGCCGTGCTGCGGATCCTCGCGATCCTCGCCTACGCGACGCCCGTGTTCTTCGCTGGCCTGCTGCTCAAGCTCGTCTTCTCGGTCTGGCTCGGGATCCTCCCGCTCTCCGGCCGCGCCGACACGCGCGTCGAGGTCGCGCTGGGGAGGCTGGACAACCCGACCGGCATCTACCTGATCGACGCGCTCCGCCTCGGCAGCCCCACGGCCGTGAGCGACGTGCTCGAGCACGCGGTGCTCCCGGCGCTCGCGCTCGGCCTCCTCACCGCCGGCATCTTCCTGCGGCTCGTGCGCACCAACGTGATCTCCACGCTCGGCACCGAGTACGTCGACGCGGCGCGCTCACGCGGTGTCGGCGAGTTCCGGCTCACGACGCGGCACGCGCTGAAGCCGGCGCTCATCCCGATCATCACGGTCGTGGGCCTCCAGATCGCCGTCATGCTCGGCGGCGCGGTCCTCACGGAGACCACGTTCGAGTGGCGGGGCCTCGGCTTCCAGCTCGCGCAGTACCTGGCGGCGCGCGACTTCGTCGCCGTGCAGGGCATCGTGGCGCTCCTGGCCGTGATCGTGGCCGTGACCAACTTCATCGTCGACGTCGTCGCGGCGCTCATCGACCCGCGAGTGAGGTACTGACATGACCGACACCACCTCCACCGCAGCGCCCGCGCCCGCCCCGGCGCGCCGCTCCCTGCTCCAGCGCCTCCCGCTCGTCTCGCACGTGCGGCAGAGCGTCGGCCTCCAGCGCGGCATGCTCGTCGCCGGCATGGTCATCACCGGGATCTTCATCCTGCTCGCGGCGTTCGCGCCGCTCATCGCGCCCTTCGGCTTCGACCAGGACCGGGACGACGCGGGCTCCTTCACGCGCCAGGCAGCACCGGACGCGGCGCACATCTGGGGCACCACGGTCGGCGGCTACGACGTGTTCTCCCGCGTCGTCTGGGGCACGCAGACCGCGCTCTCGGTCGTCGTGATCGCCGTGGTCCTGTCGCTGTTCGCCGGCGTGCTGCTCGGCGTCGTCTCCGGCTACCTCGGTGGATGGCTCGACCGGATCCTCGTGGTCATCGCCGACGCCATCTACCCGTTCCCGACGCTCCTGCTGGCCATCGTCGTGAGCATCGTGCTGACCGGCGGGCAGTCGAGCCTCTGGGGCGGCATCCTGGCGGCGGCCGTGAGCATCACGGTCGTCTACATCCCGCAGTACTTCCGGGTCATCCGCGCCGAGGTCGTGCGGCTGAAGGCGGAGGCGTTCGTCGAGAGCGCCAAGGTCATCGGCACGTCGACGCCGCGGATCATGTTCGTGCACGTGCTGCGGAACTCCACCCGCACGCTGCCGCTGATCCTCACGCTCAACGCGTCCGAGGCCATCCTCACGCTCGCGGGCCTCGGCTTCCTCGGCTTCGGCATCTCGCCGACGTCGGCAGCCGAGTGGGGCTACGACCTCAACCGCGCGCTCGCGGACACCGCGAGCGGCATCTGGTGGACGGGCGTCTTCCCCGGAGTCGCCATCGTGCTCCTCGTCCTCGGGCTCACGCTCGTGGGCGAGAGCGTGAACGACATCTCCGACCCCAAGCTGCGCGCCCGCAAGCGCGCCGAGAAGAAGAAGGTGTCCGCATGAGCGACGTCGTCTCGATCCGCGACCTCGGGGTGACCTTCGCGACCGACGGCGGCGACGTCCGCGCGGTCGACGGGGTGTCCCTCACGGTGTCGCCCGGCGAGATCCTCGCCATCGTGGGGGAGTCGGGGTCGGGCAAGTCCGTCACCGCCCGCACGATCCTCGGCCTCCTGCCCGACACAGCAGTCACCGACGGCGCCGTGCTCCTCAGCGACCGGAAGGGGGCGGGCGCGGTCGACGTGCTCTCCATCTCCGCGGACGAGCTGCGCCGGGCGCGCGGCCGCGACGTCGCGATGGTGTTCCAGGAGCCGTCCACGGCGCTGAACCCCGTGCACACGGTGGGCTGGCAGATCGTCGAGGGCCTCCGCGCCCACGGCCGCGTGTCGAAGAAGGAGGGTCGCGCGAAGGCGATCGACATCCTCCGCCGCGTGGGCATCCCCGACCCCGAGACCCGGGTCGACCACTACCCGCACCAGTTCTCGGGCGGGCAGAAGCAGCGCGTCGTCATCGCCATGGCGCTCGTGCTGGATCCCGGGCTCATCGTCGCCGACGAGCCGACGACGGCCCTCGACGTGACCGTGCAGGCCGAGATCCTCGACCTGCTGCGGCGCTGCCGCGACGAGTTCGGCGCGGCCGTGATCCTCATCACGCACAACATGGGCGTGGTGGCCGATCTCGCCGACCGCGTGGCGGTCATGTACCGCTCGCGGCTCGTGGAGCAGGCCGACGTGGCCACGCTCTTCGCGTCGCCGAAGGAGGAGTACACGCGCAATCTCCTCGCCTCGGTGCCGAAGCTCGGCGAGGGCGTCGCCGCGACCGTGGAGCGCGCGGCCGTGCGCACCCGGGCACGCGCGGAGTCCACCACGGAGTCGGCGCCCGTCGTCGTCGCGGAGGGGCTGGAGATCGAGTACCCGGGTCGCCTCGGGTCGCCCGCGTTCCGCGCCGTCAAGGGCGTCGACCTGCGCATCGAGGCCGGCGAGGTCCTCGGGCTCGTGGGGGAGTCGGGCTCGGGCAAGACCACCATCGGCCGTGCCATCGCGGGGCTCACCAACGTGACCGGCGGATCGCTGAAGGTCCTCGGCACCGAGATGCTCGGCGTGCGCGAGCGCGACTTCCGCACGAAGCGCGCCGACATCGGGTTCGTGTTCCAGGATCCTGCGACGAGCTTCAACCCGCGCCTCACGATCGCCGAGTGCGTGGCCGAGCCGCTCATCGTGCACGGACGCGCGAAGTCGCCGCAGGCCGCCCGTGGCCGGGTCGACGAGCTGCTCGAGGCCGTGCAGCTGCCCAAGGCCTTCGGCGACCGGTACCCGCACGAGCTCTCCGGCGGGCAGCGCCAGCGCGCGAGCCTCGCCCGCGGGCTCGCGCTCGAGCCGTCGCTGCTCGTCGCCGACGAGCCGACGAGCGCGCTCGACGTCTCGGTGCAGGCGCGCGTGCTGGAGCTCTTCGCCGAGCTGCAGCGCGAGCTCGGCTTCGCGGCGCTGTTCATCAGCCACGACCTGGCCGTGGTCGACCTGCTCGCCGACCGCATCGCCGTGCTGTACCGCGGCGAGCTGGTGGAGGAGGGGACAGGCGCCGATGTCCTCGGCAACCCGCAGCACCCGTACACGCAGCGCCTCCTGGCGTCGCTGCCCGTGCCCGACCCGGCCGAGCAGGCCGAGCGCCGCGCGCGGCTGCACGCGCTCCGGGCCGCGGAGCGCACCGCCGGCTAGGCGGCTCGGAGCGGCGCCCGGCCGACCCGGGGCATGATGGGTCGGAACCCGCATCCGTCGTGCGGCCGGTCACGCCGGCCTGCCGCACGACCACGCCGAGGACGGAGCAGCGCATGACGCACACCCCCCGAGACGCCGACGCGGACGGCGGGCCCGCCGAGCCCGTGCTCGACGTCCGCGACCTGCGGCTGGCGTACCCCGCCCGCCGCGGAGCCGAGACGCCGCCGGCCGTCGACGGCATCACGCTCCGGATCATGCCGGGCGAGGTGCTCGGCGTGGTCGGCGCGAGCGGCTCCGGGAAGTCGTCGCTCGCGCGCGTGCTGGCGGGCCTCGTCCCGTCGGGCGACGAGGGGGCGGCCGTGCCGAGGATCACGGGCGGCGACGCCTCGGTGCTCGGCGAGGGCCTCCGCCGCATGGGCCGCCGCGCGCGCACGCGCACCACGTACGGCATCGGCTACGTGCCGCAGGACGCCGGCACCACGCTGCACCCCCAGCTCACGGCGAGCGAGGCGATCGCGGAGCCGATCTTCTCCCGCGACCGCCGCTTCGACAGCGAGGTCGCCGCGCGCCGCGTCGTCACCCTGCTCACGGCGCTCGAGCTGCCGCCGGGCACGCAGGACCGCTACCCTCACGAGCTCTCCAGCGGCCAGCGCCAGCGCGTAGCCCTCGCGCGCGCGCTGGTCCTCGGCCCGCGCCTCCTCATCGCCGACGAGCCCACGTCGGGCGTCGACGTGATGAGCCGCGTCGCCGTGCTCGACCTGCTGCGCGACCTCCAGTCCCGCGGCGGCTTCTCCGCCCTCGTGGTCAGCCACGACCTCGCCGTGGTCGAGCGCCTCACCGACCGCCTCGCCGTGCTGGACCGCGGGACGCTGGTCGGCTTCGGCGCCATCGACGACGTGCTCGCGGATCCCACGCACCCGTACGTGCAGGGGCTCGCGGAGTCGCGCACGGCCGCCGAGCCCGCGCCCGACGAGGGCGGCCCCGGTCCCGATGTCGTCCTGCGTTCCCCCGAACCGCCCGCCCGCGTCCCGCACCCCCGGAGGCCCCTCGCATGACCGACACCACCGCATCCGCATCCGCCGCTCGCCGCGTCCACCGCGCGGTCGACGGCGCCACGCCGCACCGCCTGACGGGCGACGCGCGGCCGACGCCCGGCCCGATCGCCATGCTGCCGCGCACGGAGGACGCGTACCTCGAGGCCGTCCGCGCCGGCGGCGGCGAGGTGGCCGAGCTGTCGGAGGACACGCGCGGCATCGTCTGGCTCTCCATCCGCCGCGCCGCGGAGCTCACCGACACGCTCGCCGCCAACCCGCAGGTGCAGTGGGTGCAGCTGCCGTTCGCGGGCGTCGACGCCTTCGCCGACACGCTCCGGGAGTGCGACCGGCCCGACCTCGTCTGGACGAGCGCGAAGGGCGCCTACTCCGAGCCGGTCGCCGAGCACGCGCTCGCGCTCACCCTCGCGACCCTGCGCCAGCTGCCGGAGCGCGCACGGGCGACCTCCTGGGGATCCTCCGCCGGCCTCTCGCTCTACCGGTCAGAGGTCGTCGTGGTCGGCGCGGGCGGCATCGCGCTGGAGTACATCCGGCTGCTCGCCCCCTTTGACTGCACCGTCACGGTCGTGCGCCGCAGCGGCGACCCCGTGGAGGGCGCGGATCGCACCGTCACGGCCGACCGGCTCGACGAGGTGCTGCTGGGCGCCGACGTCGTGATGCTGGCGGCGGCCAGCACCGACGACACCGCAGGGCTCATCGGCGTCGCGCAGCTCGCGGCGATGAAGGACACGGCTGTCCTCGTCAACATCGCCCGCGGCGCGCTCGTGGACCCCGACGCGCTGCTCGACGCGCTCCGCTCGGGCGCGATCCACGGCGCGGGCCTCGACGTCACGTCGCCCGAGCCGTTGCCGGACGGCCACCCGCTGTTCTCCGAGCCGCGCTGCATCGTCACGCCGCACACCGCCGACACCCCGGACATGGTGCGGCCGCTGCTGGCCGAGCGGATCCGGCTCAACACGGAGGCGTTCCTCCGGACGGGCGACTTCGTCGGCATCGTCGAGCCGTCCTCGGGCTACTGACGCCGTCGCGCGCGTCGCCCGCCCGCCCGCGCCGCGTCGGGCGCGCCCCGTAGGCTCGTCATCGTGATGACGCCCGAGGAAGCCGCCGTGCCCGAGGTCTCGATGTGGGCGGGCGGCTACACCGCCGATGCCGGCGGATCGGGCATCGGCATCATGCGCCTCACGGTCGACCCCATCACGGGCGACCTCGCGGTCACGGGCACAGCGGTGGAGACGCCGTCGCCCTCCTTCCTCCTCGCGCACGGCGACATGGTCTACGCGGTGGGCGAGGCGGCCGACCGCGTGGAGGCGTTCCGCCGCGGACCGGGCGGCTCGCTGCAGTGGGCGGGCGGCCAGCCGAGCGGCGGTTCCGGACCCTGCCACCTGCACGTGGTGGACGACCTGCTCCTCACCTCGCACTACGGGGACGGCACGATCGCCGTCCACCCCATCGCGCCCGACGGCACCCTCGGCGACGCCGTCCAGCTGCTCACCTCCGAGGGATCCGGGCCCCGCCCGCAGCAGGACGGCCCGCACGCGCACGCCACGCTCCACGTCGGCGGCGGGATCGTCCTCAGCGCCGATCTCGGGACCGACACCGTCCAGGTGCACGCCCTCCGCGAGGGCCGGCTCGTCCGCACCGGCGCGCTCGACCTGCCGCCCGGCACCGGGCCGCGGCACATGGCCCTCCTGACGTCGGGCCGCGTGCTCCTCGTGGGCGAGCTCGACGGCACCCTGCACGCGCTCGATGGCACGGACGGCTCCTGGCGCGTCGCCGCCTCCACCTCGTGCGCGGCCGAGCCCGACGTGCGCGACTCGGCCGCCGAGGTGCGGGTGTCCGCCGACGAGCGCCTCGCCTACGTCGGCCTCCGCGGCTCCGAGCGGATCGCGGTGGTCGGCATCGCCGAGGACGGCGCGCTCGCCCCCGTCGCCGCCTTCGACTGCGGCGGCGAGACGCCGCGCCACCACGTCCTCGTCGACGATCGGCTGCACGTCGCGAACCAGGGATCGAGCACGGTCGCCTCCTTCCGGCTCGACCGGGCGAACGGGCTCCCCACGGCGTCGCCCGCCGTGATCGCCGTGCCGAGCCCGACCTACCTGCTGCCCGTCGGGTAGCCGGTCGGGCGCCTCAGCGCAGCAGCAGGGGAGCGGCCGCCCGGATCTCCTCCTCGACGCCGAGCCCGCGCCAGCCCTCAGCCGTGAACGCCCGGCCGTCGACCCCGTTGCGGTCCATGAGGGCGAAGCCGACCGCGCGGATCCCCGAGTAGGCGATGAGCACGGGGTGGTGGGGATCCCCGACGAGGCGCACGATGCGCTCGCGCCGGGCCTCGAGGACGGGCAGCGTGTCGGCCGGCCCGTCGGCCGCCCGGGGCAGGATCGCGTCGGCCACCGGGTCGTCGCCCGGGGCGTCGCGCGAGCGCAGGTCCTCGTCCAGCAGCGGCCAGAGCCGATCCGCGTCATTCGGACGCGCGACCACCACCTGGAACATGCCCATGGTCCGACGCTACCGGCCGCAGGGGGAGGATGGCCGGGCAAGGAAAAAGGCCCCGCGGGTGGAGCCGCGAGGCCTTCGCTCCCCGAGTTGGACTCGAACCAACAACCTGCCGGTTAACAGCCGGCTGCTCTGCCAATTGAGCTATCGAGGATCACGTGGAGCAACCTGGAAAGCGTAGCAAAGAAATCGGGTGCCTCCGCTCACCGGGCGCGACGCCCTGGCGCGTCCTCAGTCCTCGAGGTGGTCGCGCCCCGGCAGCCACGACTGCCCGGGCACGCCCCAGCCGCTCTTCCGGATGATCTTCGCCACGGGCTTCACGAACTCGTGCTCGAGCCGGTCGGTGTAGATCAGACCGTCGAGGTGGTCGAACTCGTGCTGCAGGATCCGCGCGAACCACCCGGCCGCCTGGATCTCGAACGGGCGGCCGTCGAGGTCGACCGCGCGGAGGATCGCCCGGTCGGCGCGCACCAGCGGGAAGCGCTCGCCCGGGAACGACAGGCAGCCCTCCTCCTCGGTGTCCTCGTCGGCCTCGCGCACGGCGACGGGCGTGATGAAGAGGTCGGGGTTCACGGCGACGCCCCGCAGCGGCTCGCCCTCGTCGGTCTCGTAGGAGTAGACGAACACGCGCAGCGGCACGCCCACCTGGGGTGCCGCGAGGCCGACGCCCGGCGCCTCGTCCATGGTGTCGAACATGTCGGCCACCAGGGTGCGCAGGTCGTCGTCGAACGCCTCCACCTCGCGGGCCGGGGCGTGCAGGACGGGGTCTCCGGTGATCCGGATGGGGAGGACGGCCATGCTGCCGATGATAGGCGGGCCGCCGGGTAGGGTCGGGGCGTGCCCTTCGACGCCAGCCCCGTTCTCCAGGCCGCCTCGTTGACCCCGTACCAGGCGCTCGGGATCCCGATCGCGCTCGTCGGCGCCGTGTTCCTGTCCCTGGGCGCGCAGCTGCAGTCGCAGGGCGTCGCGAAGATGGAGGCGCGCGGGAAGAAGAGCACCGCGGGTCTCAGCGTCCGGCAGCTCGGCGCGCTGCTCGGCCGTCCGTCGTGGGTCGCCGGCACCGTGATGCTCGGCCTCGCCATCGTGTTCCAGCTCGCGAGCCTGCGCCTCGCGCCGCTCATCGTGGTGCAGCCGCTCGGGGCGGTGGCGCTCGTGGTCACGGCCGTCCTCAACTCCCGGGCCACGGGGAAGCGCCTCGACCTCAAGGCCAAGCGGGCGGTCGGTCTCTGCATCGGCGGCGTGGGCCTGTTCGTGGTCTTCGCGGCCGTCTTCGCGAAGGAGACGCCCATCCGCACGCCCGAGCTCATCACGATCCTGGTGATCCTCGGCCTCGTGCTCGCGCTGCTCGGCGGCCTCTTCCTCTACTTCCGCCGGCACGTGCGCGCCATCTTCTACATCATCAGCGCCGGGGTGCTCTACGGCTTCGTCGCGACGCTCGCCAAGGTCGTCATCAACCGCCTCACGACGGGCGACTTCGACGTGCTCACCGCCGTGTGCATCGTCGCCCTCGTCGCGGCGACCCTGCTCGGCGCCTACTTCGTGCAGACCGCGTACTCGTCGGGGCCGCCCGACCTCGTGATCGCGGGGCTCACGGTGGTCGACCCGCTCGTGGCCGTCTGCATCGGCGTGACCGTCCTCGGCGAGGCCGCGGACGCCCCGCTCTACGCCGCCGTGGCCTTCCTCGTCGCGGCCGCAGTGGCGGTCATCGGCGTGTTCCAGCTCGCGAAGCACCACCCGCACGCGTCCTGACCCCGCCGCATCCCGGGCCGCCGACGGGGACGCCCGGCGACCGGAGGAGGCGGCCTCGACCCCGGTGCGCCGTCGGGCCCTCCCGGGGCCCGTGCGATACGTTGCTCTGCGACACCCGGCCCGCATCGCCCCGATCCACGTGACGCGCGCCGGACGCCGACACCACTGGAGAGACACTTCTTGCCGAACACCTCAGGGCAGACCCCGCGCGAGCCGGCGACCCCCGGTCGACCGCTGCGCATCCTCATCGGCGCGGACACGTTCCCGCCGGACGTGAACGGGGCGGCGCGCTTCGCCGAGCGCCTCGCGGGGGGCCTCGTGCGTCGCGGCCACGAGGTGCACATCGTCGCCCCGGCGGCGAGCCGCAAGCACGGCACGTGGACCGAGGTGCACGACGGCCAGGAGATGACCGCGCACCGCCTGCGCAGCTGGCGCTGGTACCCGCACGACTGGCTGCGGTTCGCGCTGCCGTGGACCGTGAACCAGAACAGCGCCCGGATCCTCGACGCCGTGCAGCCCGACGTCGTGCACTTCCAGTCGCACATCGTCACGGGCCGCGGCCTCAGCATCGAGGCCGAGAAGCGCGGCATCCGCATCATCGGCACCAACCACTTCATGCCGGAGAACATGCTCCAGCACACGCTGCTGCCGGTCGCGTGGCAGGACAAGGCCATCACGATGGCCTGGAAGGCCGCGCGCCGCACCTTCGGGCGCGCCGAGGCCGTCACGACGCCGACGCGCCGTGCCGCCCAGTTCCTCGAGCGCTACACGGGTCTCTCCGGCGTCATCGCCATCTCCTGCGGCATCGACGCGGCGAACTACACGCCCGACTTCTCGCCGCGCACCCGCAACCGCATCGTCTTCGTGGGCCGGGTGACGGGGGAGAAGCAGATCGACGTGCTGCTGCGCGCGTTCGCGATCCTGCCCCAGGCGCTCGACGCCGAGCTCGAGATCGTGGGCGGCGGCGACCAGAAGGCGAACCTCGAGAAGCTCGCCGCCGACCTCGGCATCGCCGACCGCACGACCTTCACCGGCTACGTCTCCGACGAGGAGCTGCGCCGTGCCTACACGCGCGCCACCGTGCTCGCGATGCCGAGCATCGCCGAGCTGCAGTCCATCGTCACGATGGAGGCGATGGCCTCCGCCCTGCCCGTCGTGGCGGCCGACGCCATGGCCCTCCCGCACCTCGTGCACGACGGCGAGAACGGCTACCTCTTCCGTCCCGGCGACGTCGACGACCTCGCGACGAAGCTGCGGCGGGTGCTCGAGCTCCCCGAGGAGGAGCTCCAGCGCATGAAGCGCGAGAGCCTCGCGGTGGTCGCCACGCACGACATCGAGCGCACGATCTCGACGTTCGAGAGCCTGTATCGTGGCGAGTCCGTGGCCGCGCCGGTCACGGACGAGGCACGCGGACGCACGGACGGCCACAGCGCCGTCTAAGCCCACCGTCTCGGGGCGGTAGCTCAGCTGGTCAGAGCAGCGGACTCATAATCCGTCGGTCATGGGTTCAAGTCCCATCCGCCCTACTCCCGCCCGGCCCGGCTCCGCGCGCACCGCCCGGCTCCGCGCGCACCGCCCGGCTCCTCGAGCACGGCCCGACTCCGCGCGCACCGCCCGGCTCCGCGAGCACGGTCCCGTGCGAGAGTCTCATCGGCCCTCCGCGGCCCGTCCGCTCGCCCGCGACCCTCGGATTGGGGTCCGCGCCGCCCTAGCACGGCGCCGCTCAGACCGCCACGGCGATGTCCGCTCTATTACCATGGGTATCGAAATCACCCCGGTCGCGGGGGCCCCGGGGCGCCCGACGACCGCCACCGGCCACCCGCCGACGAGGCGCCAGCGCGCGCGTCGGGCCGCCGCCCACCCGCGAGGACACGATGACGAGCACGCGCCCCAACCGCACGAGCCGACCCACGACGGTCGCGCCGGAGGGATCCAGCACCAGATCGTTCCGCGGCGACATCCAGGGCCTGCGCGCCCTCGCCGTGATCGCGGTCATCCTCGACCACCTGCTCGCCTGGCCGTCCGGCGGATTCCTCGGCGTCGACGTCTTCTTCGTGATCTCCGGCTTCATCATCACGTCGCTCCTGCTGCGCCAGCACGACAAGCGAGGCCGGATCTCGTTCGCCGAGTTCTACCGCAAGCGCGTGAAGCGCATCCTCCCGGCCTCGACCGCGGTGCTGCTCGTCACCGTCCTCGCGAGCTGGATGGTGTTCCTCTCCGGCCGCGCCTCGGCGATCGCGTGGGACAGCGTCGCCGCGTTCTTCTTCGTCGCCAACTGGCGCTTCGCCGCGACCGACACCGACTATTGGGCCGCCGACAGCGCCGTCTCGCCCGTGCAGCACTACTGGTCGCTCGGCGTGGAGGAGCAGTTCTACGTCGTCTGGCCGATCCTCCTCACGCTCGGCCTCGCGCTCTCGCTGCGGTTCCGCGGGCCCGGCCGCTACCGCGGGATCCTCACGGCGATCCTCGTCGTCATCACGGTCGGCTCGTTCGCCTGGGCCATGGCCGACACCGCGGGCAATGCCGCGGTCGCGTACTTCTCCACGCTGTCCCGCGCCTGGGAGCTCGGCGTCGGCGCGCTGCTCGCGGTCGGCACGCCGCTGCTGCGCCGCATCCCGGACGCCGCGCGTCCCGTCTTGGCGTACGCGGGCCTCGCCGTCATCGCCTACGGGCTGTTCGCGCTGAGCAGCGAGTCGCCCATCCCCGCGCCCGGATCCGCGATCCCCGTCGTCGGCGCCGCGCTCGTCATCGCCGGCGGCACCGGCGGCGCCCAGCGCTTCCTCTGGCCACTCACGAACCCGGTCTCGCGCTACCTCGGCGACATCTCGTACTCGCTGTACCTGTGGCACTTCCCGGTCATCGTGATCCTCGCGGCCGTCTCCGACACCGCGGGCCTCGGCTACCCGGTCATCGTGCTCGTGCTCACCCTCGGCCTCTCGGTGCTCTCGTACCACGGCCTCGAGGACCCCATCCGCCGCTCGCACTGGCTCGAGCCCGGCGCCGCGGCGCGGCGCAGGAAGAAGCGGTCGAGGCGCCAAAAGGGCTTCGGCGCGTCCACGGGCACGAAGGTCGCCGCCCTCGGGACGGCCGCGCTCCTCACGGTCACGTTCATCAGCCTCGCCGTCGTCCGGCAGCAGGAGATCCAGGAGGCGTCGCGCATCGCCCCGGGCCCGGCCGCGTCCGGCGAGGCCGACGCCGCTGACCCCGCCGTGCTCGCGGCCGGCGACCTCGGCGCGCTGCAGGTCCAGATCCGGGACGCCCTCGGAGCCACCAGCTGGCCCGCGCTCGACCCGGCGATCGACGGCCTGGAGAAGTCCGCCGTCCCCGTCGAGGACGGCCAGGGCTGCGGCCGCACCGACGTGGCGAACCCGCGCTCCTGCTCCTTCGGCGACAGCAGGAAGCCCACGATCATGGTGCTCGGCGACTCGACCGGCATCACGCTGCTGCCCACGGTGCGGGCGATGTTCGAGGCGACGCACCACATCCGCGGCCTCACCTTCGCCGGCTGCGCCGTCATGGACGTCGAGTGGGACTTCCCCGACGCGTCCACCAAGGGCGGCTGCCTGGACTTCCGGGAGCAGGCGATCGCCGCGATCCAGGAGGAGAAGCCGGAGATCCTGTTCGTCAGCAACAGCTACGGGCAGATCCTCAAGCTCGCATCGAAGGCCACGGGCGACGACGCGGTGGCCGAGTGGTCCACGGGCGTCCAGAGCACGGTGGGCCAGGTCCGGGACAGCGTCGGCAAGGTCGTCCTCGTCTCGTCGCCTCCCACCGGCCAGCCGCTCGAGACCTGCGCCACGAAGGTCTCCACGCCCGCCGACTGCCAGGCCTCCATCCCCGGCGCCTGGAAGGTGGGGGACCGCGCGCAGGAGGACGCGGCCGCCGCGATGGGCATCGCCTACGTCGACACCTCGTCGCTGTTCTGCTGGGAGGAGCGCTGCCCGTCCTTCGTCGGCAGCACGCCCACGAAGCGCGACAGCGTCCACACCACGCCGCAGTACGCGGCCGTCGTCACGCCGGCGTTCCGCCAGATGCTCGACGAGGCGCTGGCGGGCGTCCCGGCCTGATCCACGGGCACGGGCCGGGCGCATCCGCCATCGCCCGCGCGCATGACGACGACGGCCGCCGCGCGGATGCGCGACGGCCGTCGGTCCGTCCGGGCGCATCTACTCCCGCAGCGTCGTGATGTGCTCCCGGTACCACTCGACCGTCGACCGCAGGCCCTCGTCGAGCCCGATGGACGAGGTCCACCCGGCGTCGGCGAGCTTGGACACGTCGAGCAGCTTCTGCGGCGTGCCGTCCGGCTTCGAGGTGTCCCACTCCGTGCGGCCCTCGTAGCCGACGACGCGCGCGATGGTCTCCGCCATCTCGCGGATCGTGACGTCGCTGCCCGTGCCCACGTTGACCTGCTCGGGCCCGTCGTAGTGCTCCAGCAGGTGGAGGCACGCGGCGGCCATGTCGTCGACGTGCAGGAACTCGCGGCGCGGCGTGCCGGTGCCCCAGTTCGTCACCGACTCCGCGCCGGACGCGCGCGCCTCGTCGTAGCGGCGGATGAGCGCGGGTAGCACGTGCGACCCCTGCGGCGAGAAGTTGTCGCCCGGCCCGTACAGGTTCGTCGGCATCGCCGAGATCCACGGCAGCCCGTACTGGCGGCGCACGGCCTGGATCTGCATGATCCCCGCGATCTTCGCGATCGCGTACGCGTCGTTGGTCGGCTCGAGGTGGCCGGTGAGGAGGCTGTCCTCGGTGATCGGCTGCGGCGCGAGCTTCGGGTAGATGCACGAGGAGCCGAGGAACAGGAGGCGGTCGACGCCGTGCGCGAGCGCGGCGTCGAGCACGTTGACCTGGATCCGGAGGTTGTCGCTGAGGAAGTCGACCGGGTAGGTGCTGTTCGCGAGGATCCCGCCGACCTTCGCGGCGGCGAGCACGACGTGGACCGGCTTCTCGGCGGCGAAGAACGCGAAGACCGCGTCGCGGTCCTTGAGGTCGAGCTCGGCGGAGGTGCGGCCGATCACGTCGGTGAAGCCCTCGGCCTCGAGCCGGCGGACGATCGCCGACCCGACGAGCCCGCGGTGGCCGGCCACGTAGACGCGGGCCGAGCGGTCGAGCGGCGCTGGGGTGAACGCGACGGCGTCGCGCTCGTCGGCGGCGGACGTGCTCACGCCTCGACCGCGGTCGGCTCGGCGGTACCCCAGCTCGCGAGCCGCACCGTGTCGATCCACGGGCGCCCCTCGGCCTCGAGCGCGGCGATGTCGGCGTCCACCATGATCCGGGCGAGCATCGTGGTGTCGACCGTGGCCTTCCAGCCCAGCTTCTCCTCGGCCTTCGTGGCGTCGCCCACCAGGGCGTCGACCTCGGTGGGGCGGAGGTACCGCGGGTCGAAGCGCACGTGGTCGGACCAGTCGAGGCCGGCGTGCGAGAACGCGGTCTCGAGGAAGTCGCGCACGGTGAAGTTGCCGCCGGTCGCGAGCACGAAGTCGTCGGGCTCGTCGGCCTGCAGCATCCGCCACATGCCCTCGACGTACTCGGCGGCGTATCCCCAGTCGCGGATGCTGTCGAGGTTGCCGAGGTAGACGTGGTCCTGCGTGCCTGCCTTGATGGCGGCGACCGCGCGCGTGATCTTGCGGGTCACGAAGGTCTCGCCGCGGCGGGGCGACTCGTGGTTGAACAGGATCCCGTTGACGGCGAACATGTCGTAGGCCTCGCGGTAGTTCTTCGTGATCCAGAAGCTGTAGAGCTTCGCGGCCCCGTACGGCGAGCGCGGGTAGAACGGCGTGGTCTCGCTCTGCGGCGGGGGAGTCGCCCCGTACAGCTCGCTCGAGGAGGCCTGGTAGAAGCGGGTCTCGATGCCCGACAGACGCACGGCCTCGAGCAGCCGGATGGTGCCGGTGCCCGTCGTGTCGGCGGTGTGCTCCGGCTCGTCGAAGGAGACGCGCACGTGCGACTGGGCCGCGAGGTTGTAGACCTCGTCGGGCTGGATCTGCATCATCAGCGTCGTGAGGCGCGAGCCGTCGCTCAGGTCGCCGTAGTGGAGGAAGAGCTTCGCGCCCTCCTCGTGCGGGTCCTGGTACAGGTGGTCGATGCGGGACGTGTTGAACGTCGACGAGCGGCGGATGAGGCCGTGGACCTCGTAGCCCTTGGCGAGCAGCAGCTCTGCCAGGTACGAGCCGTCCTGCCCGGTGATGCCGGTGATGAAAGCCTTCTTGGCCATGGATCCCCCCAGATTCTCATGCGATGCGACGCGACGGCGGCGGGGCAGTCGCCCGGCGCGGCCGTCCGTCCGGTCGAATCTAACGTGACCGCGCCGCTCGACGGCAATCGGGGTACGACGCCGGGCGGCCGGTTAACGACATCGAAACCTCCAGGCACCAGAATGGGGCCATGGGGGATTTGAGCACGACCGACGCTGCGCGCACGCAGACGGCGGACCTGGGGGGCCTCACGGTCTGCCTGGTCGGCATCAACTACTGGCCGGAGACCACGGGCATCGCGCCGTACACGACCGCGATGGCCGAGGCGCTCACCGACGCGGGGGCGTCGGTGCACGTGGTCACCGGGATACCGCACTACCCGCAGTGGAAGCTGCAGGACGAGCGGTACGCCGAGGGCGGGCGATGGGAGGAGATGCGCGACGGCGTCCGCATCACCCGCGTCCGCCACACCATCCCGGAGACGCCGGACCTCGCGGGCCGGGCGAAGCTCGAGGCGAGCTTCCTGCGCGGAGCGCTCCGCGAGGTGCGGAGGGACACGAGCGAGGTCGTCATCGCGGTCACGCCGTCGCTCGCCGGCCTCGCCGCCGGAGCGCTCGGGCGCGGACGCCGCCCCTTCGGCGTGCTGGTGCAGGACCTCACGGGCAACGCCGCGGGCGAGTCCGGCACCACAGGGGGTCGCGCATCGCGCCTCATCGCGTCGGGGGAGTACGCGCTCCTCCGCCGGGCCGACCGCATCGGCGTCATCACGCCGCGCTTCGGCGACCTGCTGATCCAGCAGGGCCTGCCCGACGGATCCATATCCGGGCTCCCGAACTTCACGCACATCACGCCGGTGGACGTCTCCACCGCGGCCGCCCGCACCCGGCTCGGCTGGACCCGCGACGCGTTCACCGTGGTCCACACCGGCAACATGGGCATGAAGCAGGGGCTGGAGTCGGTCGTCGAGGCCGCGCGCCTCTCGGACGAACGGGACCTCGGCATCGACTTCGTGCTCGTGGGCGACGGCAACCAGCGGGCCGCCCTCGAGGCGCAGGGTGCCGGGATCCGCTCGCTCCGCTTCGTCCCGCCGCTCGACGGCGACGACTACCCGTACGCGCTGGCCGCGGCCGACGCGCTCCTTCTCAACGAGAAGCCGGGCGTGCGCGAGATGAGCATGCCGTCGAAGCTCACGTCGTACACCAGCAGCCGGCGCCCGATCATCGCCGCGGTCGAGGACGGCGGCATCACCGAGAGCGTCGTGCGCGAGCACGGGGCGGCGGCCATCATCCCGCCGGGCGACCCGGAGCGGCTGCTCCAGGCGGCGCAGGACCTGCGCTGCGACACCGAGGGCGCCGCGGACCTCACCACCGCCGCGCAGCGGATGTACCAGAACCGGTACTCGCCGGTCAGCGCCCACGCCAGGTACGTGCGGTTCGCGCAGTCGCTGGCCACCCTGGGCGCCGGGGTCCGCGCGTGACGGCGGCGCAGGATCCCACGACCGACGTCCAAGTGATCGACCTCTCCCTGGCTCCCGGCGAGCACCAGGCCTGGGACCGCCCGAAGCGGACCGTCTACCTGTGGGCCGTGGTCGAGCTGCTCCTCGTCACGAACCCGTGGCAGATCAGCTCGTCGCTCCGCGTCCGCGCGCTCCGGGCGTTCGGCGCCGAGATCGGCGACGGCGTGGTCTTCCGGCCGCGCACGCGGGTGAGGTTCCCGTGGAAGCTGCGCATCGGCGACCGCTCGTGGATCGGCGAGGGCGTCTGGTTCCACAACCAGGACCTCATCACCGTCGGCCACGACGTCGTCCTCTCCCAGGAGACGATGCTCACCACGGGCAGCCACGCGCACCGGCGCGACATGGCCCTGATCACGCGCCCCATCGTCATCGAGCCGGGAGCGTGGATCACGTCGCGCTGCCTGGTCCTCGGCGGCGCGCACGTGGGCCGCTCGGCGCTCGCCCGGCCGATGACCGTGGTGGCGGGCGACGTGCCCGCGGGCGCGATCGTCTCCGGCACGGACTGCGCGGTCGTCGGTTCGCGCTTCGCCGGACGACGCTGACGCTCACGTCCCCGCGCCTCCGGCGCGCCCGGCGCATCGCGCCCACCTCCCTTTCCGCCGGCCACCGCACCAGCACGTCGCCGCCCCGAACGAAGGCTCCCTCATGAACGGACTCCTGCTCGATCCCTCCATCTCGTCGGCCAACATCGGCGACCAGATCATCCGCGAGAACGTCCTCCGTGCGCTCGACGGCGTGGTGTCGATCACCGGCAGCCTCCCCACGCAGACGCGCCTGACCCGCGACCAGCGCCGGACCGCCGCCGACGCCGAGCTGGCGATCGTGGGCGGCACGAACCTCCTCTCCTCGAACATGCCCTGGTACCGCCAGTGGAAGCTCGACCCGATCGTGGCGCGCAGCCTCAAGCACAAGGTCGTCCTCCTCGGCGTCGGCTGGTGGCAGTACCAGGACGAGCCGAACCGCTACACCACGCGCATGCTCAAGGAGGTCCTCGCCCCCGACCTCGTGCACTCCGTCCGCGACGAGTACACCAAGGTGCGCCTCGAGCGGATGGGCTTCCACGTCGTGAACACCGCGTGCCCGACCATGTGGGGGCTCGACCGGCACAACGGCGTCGAGAGCACGCGCCCCGCGCAGGCGATCCTGACGCTCACCGACTACAACCGCGACGTCGCCGAGGACGAGTGGCTCATCGCCCTCGCCGCCGAACACTACGAGCGCGTCGTCATCTGGCCGCAGTCGATCCGCGACTCCGCATACGCGCGGACCCTGAAGGGCGACTTCACGATCGCGGAGCCGACGCTCGCCGCGTACGACGCGCTGCTGGCCGCCGGCGACTCCGACTACATCGGCACGCGCCTCCACGGCGGCGTCCGCGCGCTCGAGACGGGGGCGTGGGGCGTCATCGTGGCCGTCGACAACCGGGCGCTGGAGATCAGCCGCGACACCGGCCTCCCCGTGCACGCCCGCGGTGAGCGGGACACGATCAGCGCGACGGTCGAGCGCCGCGCGCCGCTGGACGTGCGGCTCCCGTACGACCAGATCACCGCCTGGAAGGCGCAGCTCCCGGTGGCCGGATGAACGGCGCCCCCGCCCCGCAGCCGGACTCCGCGGGCCCGACTCTCCGCGTCCTGCACCTCAGCGTGCGGCTCGGCGAGGGCGGTGCGGCCGGCGTCGCGCGGACGCTGATGCACGAGCTGGCCGAGATGGGCGTGGACGGCTCGTTCGCCTACGGCTACGGCCCCGGCGGTCGCGACTCCGGCGGAGCGCACGCCCGCTCGTCGCTCCGCGTCACGTCCCGCCCGCGCGCGGCCCTCAACATGGCGGCGCACCTCGTGGTCGGCACCGAGGTCGTGCGTCCGGCGGCCGGCCGACGCGAGGAGCTGCGCGCGGCCATCGCGGCCGCCGACGTCGTGCACCTGCACATCGTCCACAGCTACTGGCTGCCGCCGAGGTGGCTGTTCCGCGAGATCGCCGCCGCCGGCACGCCTGTGGTGTGGACGTTGCACGACCAGTGGATCATGACGGGCCGCTGCGCCCAGCCCGGCACGTGCCGGCTCTGGGAGGACGGCTGCCCGCGCTGCCCGGACCTGGCGGCCTACCCGCCCGCCCGCGTCGACAACGCCGCGCGCGTCTTCACCCGCAGGCGCGACGACATCGCCGCCCTCCGCCGAGCCGTGCCCTCCGCCGTGGTGGCCTGCGCGCACTGGCTCGCCGCCGAGGCCGCCACGGCGGGCTTCGACGACGTGCGGACGATCACGAACTCCGTCGACCGCGCGTTCTGGTCGGAGGCGACGGCGTCACGGGTACCATCGGACGCGCCGCGCTCGGGGGCGCTGTTCATCTGCCGCGACCTCCGGGATCCGGCGAAGGTCGACTGGGACGCGCTCCGTGCCATCGCCGCGGACACGACCGAAGGGCTCACCATCATGGGAGACGACGCACCCGAGGACGCACCCGGCGCCGCGCGCCTGCCCGCCACGGGCGACCGCGTCGAGCTGGCGCGGGTGATGCGCCGCCACGACCGCCTCGTCTTCACCTCCCGGGTCGACTACTTCCCGCTCACCGTCTCCGAGGCGCTCACGGCGGGCATGCGGGTCTTCGCCGTCGACTCGCCGGCCATCCGCGAGTTCGGCGACCACCCGGACGTCACGGTGGTGGGCACGGGATCCGAGCTCGCGGCGGCGCTCCTCGCGGACGAGCGCGCGGGCGACCGGGCGGATCGCGAGACGCGCGATGTCCGCCGCTTCGACCCCCGCCGCATGGCCGACGAGTACCGCGCCGTGTACGAGGAGCTGGTGTCCGCGTGACCCGCGGCTACCGGCGCGAGGCGTGGCTGATGGGCATCGCCATCATCGGCCAGCACTTCATGATCGTCCAGGCCGCCGGCTACCCCGTCACGCTCGGCCTGGTGGTGGGCGTGCCCCTCATCCTCGTGCTGTCGCGCGGCGGGTACGCGAGCCGCCTCATCCTCGCGCTGTGCGCGGTCGTGGCGCTCACGGCGTCGGCGGCGCTCATGACCGGCATGGAGGGCAGCGATCCGCTGTCGTTCCTGCGCACGCTGGCCCTGTTCATCCTCGCAGTCATCGTGATCGTGGCCGGATCCTCAGGGCTGGACCCCGGGTTCATCGGCTCGAGGGCCTTCTCCACCGCGATCTCCGTCACCCTGCTGCTGGTCGTCGGCCTGTCCGTCCTCCAGGTGGCCGCGGGGACGCTCGGCAGCGAGGCGTTCTTCAACGTGTTCGGGCGCTTCCAGTACCTGTACCAGTACCAGCCCTACCTCCAGTTCAACCCCGTCCCGCGCGCGCAGGGCTTCTTCCTGGAGCCGTCCTACGACGCGTTCGTGATCGGCACCCTCACCCTCATCTCGCTGCTCACCGGCCGCCACTTCCGCGGCACCATCGCGGTCGGCATCCTCGGAGTCCTCATGTCGCGCTCGGCGACGGGCCTCCTGCTGCTCCTCATCATCGGCGTCGTCGTCGCGCTCCGCTCCCGACCCGGTGCGAGCATCGTCGTCCTCAGCGGCCTCGCGGTCGTGGGCGTCGCCAGCGGCACGTACCTCCAGTCGCGCCTCGAGAGCTTCAGCACCTCCGGGTCCAGCACGAACTACCGGCTCGTGGCGCCGCTGCAGGTCCTCGGGGACACGCTGCTGCACACGCCCATCGGCCACGCCCTCGGCTCGGTGTCGAACATCCTGCTGGGCTACGACCTGTACAACGGCGCGGAGCTCGGCACCTCGCTCGACAACGGCCTCTACGTGCTGGTGTTCTACTTCGGCTGGATCGGGCTGGTGCTCATCGCGGCCCTCGCCGTCATGGCGCTGCGGGCGATGCTGCGCAGCGGCCGCTCCACCTGGGGAGCCGTGGCCCCGCTGTGGCTGTTCGGGACCCTATTCTTCTCCGGCGGGATCATGCTGCCCGAGTACGCCGTCATGACCGCCCTCCTCATCGCGACGCTCGTCGCCTGCAACGAAAGCCTGGTCGCTCCCCATGCCGGTACCCCCTCCGCTCCTGTCCGTCGTCGTGGTCACCTTCCGGGACCTGCCGGGGCTCGGCAGCACGCTCCGGTCGGTGCGCCAGCTCGTCCATGACGCGGGCGACGCGATCGAGGTCATCGTCGTCGACGGCGGCACGGGGGAGGGGCTCGACGACGTCGTGAGCTCCTCGGGCGTCCCGGTCGACCTCTCGAGCGGGCCCGACGACGGCATCTACGACGCGATGAACGAGGGCATCTCCCGCTCGACGGGCAGGTTCGTCTGGTTCCTCAACGGCGGCGACCGGTCGCACGTCGAGTCCTGGGAGCTGCTGTCCGGCATCCTGCGCGCCGCGGGCGACGA
The DNA here is from genome assembly GCF_021952865.1 of Clavibacter californiensis. Taxonomy (NCBI): domain Bacteria; kingdom Bacillati; phylum Actinomycetota; class Actinomycetes; order Micrococcales; family Microbacteriaceae; genus Clavibacter; species Clavibacter californiensis. The sequence goes on from NZ_CP040792.1 coordinate 2,154,610, forward strand.
CGAGCTGCTCCTCGGCGACTACCTGCTCGACACCGGGCGCGGCGAGATCCTGCGGAAGGCACGACCGCCCATCTACATCCACCACGGGCTGCCCACCTCCCATCAGGCGATCCTCTATCCCGGCTCCCGCATCCGCGGCGCCCGTTACGACCTCCGCTTCAGCGTCGTCGGCGACTACGAGCTCACGGCCCGGCTGCTGCGATCGGGCGTCCGCCCGGTCGTCGTGCACGTGCCCCTGGCGGTGTTCGCGGCCGGCGGCATGTCGCAGGTGCGCGCCAAGGAGATCGCCGTCGAGGCGGCGCGGGTGCAGGCGGAGACGCTGCGCACGCCCGTGCCGGTCCGCTGGGCGAGCAGGGCGCTGCACACGGCGAGCCGCATCCGGCGCACGGTGCAGACGTCGTGAGCGCCCCCGACGAGCGCGGCCGCTGGGCGGCGGACCGCGCGCGCTACGGCCGCAGGGCGTGGCTCCTGCAGCCGTCCTTCTGGGCCGTGTCCGTCTACCGGTACGGACGCTGGACCCGCACGTGCTCGCGGGCCGTGCGCCTGCCCGCCCACGTGCTGTACGTCGGGCTCTACAGCGTGGTGCGGCTCGTGACCGGCATCGACATCCCGCGCTCGGTCGAGATCGGGCCGGGCATCATGATCCACCACTTCGGCACGGTCATCGTCCACCCGCATGCGCGCATCGGCGCCCGCTTCACGATGCGGCACGGCGTCACCATCGGCGCCAAGAAGGGCGACGACGTGCCGGTCATCGGAGACGACGTGCAGGTGGGCGCGTTCGCCCAGATCCTCGGTCCCATTCGCGTGGGCGACGGCAGCACCATCGGCGCCATGACCCTGGTGCTGCGCGACGTCCCCGCAGGCGCCACCGTGGTCGGCGTCCCGGGACGCGTGCTGTGACCGGACGAACTGCCGCCGCCCGGCCGAGCGCGCGATGAGCGCCGACGACCGCGCGGCCCGGGGCGCCCGGAGCCGCGACTCCTCGGTGTGGCCGCTCGCCGCGCAGGCCGTCATCGCCGCCGTCGGCCTCGTCGCCGCGACGCTCGCCGCCCGGCTCCTGGGCCCGTCCGACTACGGCGTCTACTTCCTCGCCCTCACCGTCACGGCGTGCGTCGCGGTCCTGTTCGACATCTGCGTCCCGCAGGCCGTGCTCACGCACACGCCCGGCTACCTCGAGTCCGCGCGCACGTGGCGCCGCATGGCCGTGGTCGTTGCCGCGGCCGCCGCGGCGCTCACGGCAGCCGTCGCGCTCGCGGTCGGCTCATCCCTGGACGCCGACGCGATGTGGGTGGTCCTCTGCGCCGCGCTGCCCATCACGATGGCGTCCATGACGCCTCGCGCCTTCCTCATCGCGGCCCGGCAGCTCCGCTACGTCTCGCTCGTCGACCTCTCGAGCGTGCTCGTCGGCAACGTCGTCGCGATCGGCGCCCTCCTCCTCACGGACAGCCTGTGGGCGGCCGCGAGCAGCCAGCTCGTCATCGCGGCGGTGCGCTGGCTGGCGTTCGAGGCCGCCTGGATCCGGCGCGGACGGGCCGACCTGCCCGCGCGCGTCCCCGTCCGCCCGGCCGTGCGTCAGCTCTACACGTCGATGCACGGCACCTACCAGAGCCAGCTCGCCGGATTCGCCGCCCGCAACGGCGACAACCTGCTCGTCAGCATCCTTCTCGGCCCGGTCGCCCTCGCGCAGTACTCGCGCGCGTACTCGTTCCTCATCGGGCCCCTCCAGCAGGCGCAGCAGGCGCTGAACCCCATGGCCATCCGCGACCTCGCGGTGGCGCGGCTGGCCGGTCGCGCCGACGACCAGCTCCGGCGCCTCGCGGCCGTCGTCATCGCCGTCGGCGTGCCGTTCGCGCTCGCGATCTCCCTCAGCGGCCCGCACCTCGTGCAGGTGCTCCTGGGCGACGAGTGGCGCACGGCGGGAGCACTCATGCCGCTGTCCTGGGGGCTCGCGGCGTCGATGATCGTCGCCATCCCGGCACGGTGGGCCCTCGTCGCCGGCCACCGCTCACGGGCTCTGACGGTGGACGCCGTCCTCAACTACACCGTGCTCGCGGGCGTGGTCGTCGGCGCGCTCACCGGCGGCCTCGCCGGCGTGCTCGTGATCAACTCGTTCATCGTCTCGCCCGCCATCACCATCACCGCGTGGTGCATGCTCGGCGCGGTGCCCCGTCGGCTGTTCCTCGCGCGCCTGCTGCCCCTGGCGATCGGGCTCGGCGGCCTCACCGCCCTCGTCTGCATCGTGGTCGGCGAGCTCGTCGACTCCAGCCTCATCGAGACCGTCCTCGACCTCGGCATGGGCGAGATCATCGCGGTGCTCGCGTTCGCCGCCATCATGCGCCGACGGCGGCGCGCGTACTGAGCGCGGACCCGCTCAGTAGGCCCCCTCACGCTGCAGCACGGCCTTCGCCGTCTTCCACAGGATGACGAGATCGCCCACGATCGACCAGTTCTCCACGTAGTAGAGGTCGAGCCGGACGCTGTCCTCCCACGAGAGGTTCGACCGGCCGCTCACCTGCCAGAGCCCCGTGATGCCCGGCTTCACGAGGAAGCGCCGGTGCACCTTGGTCTCGTAGGCCTCCACCTCGCGGGCAAGCGGCGGGCGCGGCCCCACGAGCGACATGCTGCCGTTGAGGACGTTCACGAGCTGCATCAGCTCGTCCAGGCTGTAGCGGCGGAGGAACCGGCCGATCGGCGTCACCCGCGGGTCGTCCTTCATCTTGAACAGCACGGAGTTGCCCGCGTCGCGCGACTGCTTCTCGAGCTCCAGCAGACGCGCCTCCGCGTCCGTCACCATGGTGCGGAACTTCAGCATCTGGAACGCGCGCCCGTTGATGCCCACGCGCTCCTGGCGGAAGAGGACGGGACCCGGGGTGCTCAGCCGGACGGTCATCGCGATGGCGAGGAACAGGGGCGAGGCGAGGACGAGGATCAGCGTGCTCGCGACGATGTCGAACGCCCGCTTGGCGAAGAGCTTCGTGCCCTCGTAGCGCGGGGTCTCCACGTGGATGAGCGGGAGGCCCGCGACGGGTCGGGTGTGGATGCGGGGACCGCCGATGTCGGTGAGGCTCGGCGCGACCACGAGGTGCTGGCGACCGGGCTCCAGCGACCAGCTGAGCTCGCGGATCCGCTCCGGCGACAGCTCGTCGTTGCTGGCGATGACGACGGTGTCCGCGTCGACCGCGCGCATCGCGGCCTGCAGGTCGTCGAGCTTGCCGAGGACGGGGATCCCGGTGCCCGGCAGCGTCGCCGCGATGACGCCCGAGGGGATGCACGCACCGACGACGTGGTAGCCGGCGTAGGGCTGGCGCGCGAGCTCGCGGGCCAGGAAGCCCGTCGAGGCCTCGGATCCGATCAGCAGCACGCGGGACGAGTAGCGGCCCTTGGCGCGCTGCACGTTGAGCCACTGCCGCCACATCCACCGGCTGAGCACGAGGGTCACGAGCCCGAGCGGCAGCGCGATGATGATGTAGCCGCGGGCGAAGTCGATGCGACCGAGGAAGGCCACGATGGCGAGCAGCCCGAAGAGCCGCACGGTGGCGTCGAGGATCAGCCGGTACTCCTGCGGCCCCGTGCCCAGAACGCGGTAGCCGCGGGTGCCGTACAGGCCGAGGGCCACCATCCAGCTCGCGATGATCACGAGCGAGATGAGCGAGTAGCTCACGGCGACGCCCTCGAAGTCGCCGTTGAAGGCGACGTCGGAGGTCTCGAACCCGAACCACGCGATCTGGACGCCGAAGACCACCCAGATGAGGACGAGGAGATCCGTGACGACGAGCCCGAGCGCATAGGTGCGTCGCCAGTCGTGGGCCCTGAGGCCGTCCGCCTCGGTGAGCGGCCCTGCGTCGGCGCGCAGGCCCTTCGCGGACCTGTCCGTGATGCGCCGACGTGCGCCGGTCTCCCGTGCTGCGGTGTCGTGCGCGGTCTTCTGTTCGATCATCGTCCCCCCAAGCCGATGGTGCGTCCCCCTGAGGCACCGTCGGCTCTTGGGATCGAGACTACAGGCGTTGCCGTCGATGCTCGGCGGCGGGTCCATGACGGGCCGCCGGGACGGACCCTCGGGGGACAGCAGGGGGCTGGGCGGATCAGATCCGGGTCCAGGCGCCTCCGTCGCGACGCGTGATGCTCGCCCGGGGGATCTCGACGAGCCGGGCCGCACGAGCGCGGACCTCGCCCGCGATGCGCTCGGCCGCCGCGTCGTCGTCCGCGGTGAACCGGACCGTGAGCCGGGGCTCGCCGCGCACGACCTGGATGTCGTTCGCCTCGACGGTGGCGATGCGGGCGGCCTCGGTGGCAGCGGCCGGGAGGACGGCGGCGGGATCGGCGCCCGGTCGCAGCGCGCCGACGGTCATGGTGATGCGGTAGGAGGGCACGGTCCATGGTGGCGCACGCGCGGACGTCGCGTTAAATGGAGAACGGCTCCGACCACATGGTCGAAGCCGTTCTCGGAAGCTCAGCGTGCTGCGCTCACCAGAGGCGAGCGGGTGGCATTAGAGCGGGCGGATGTTCTCAGCCTGGGGACCCTTGGGGCCCTGGGCGACCTCGAACTCGACCTTCTGGTTCTCGTCGAGCGACTTGTAGCCGCCCGTCGCGATCGCGGAGTAGTGAGCGAACACATCCGCGGTTCCGTTGTCGGGAGCGATGAAGCCGAAGCCCTTTTCAGCGTTGAACCACTTGACGGTGCCTGTTGCCATGACGAAATTTCCTTCAAAAAGAGATGCATCGATCCCGGGACCCGGGACCGCGGGTCGCCTGCCCCTCGTGACCCCTCCGGCGGACCGGGCGGATCGTGAGGACCTGACGACTTGTCACCAACCCTAGCGGGTGAAACCGCGCCGGCGGGGGATGCGCGCACATTCCCGTCGGGTGTTTCCCTCCGTGACGCCATGCGGGGGAGCGGCGCGGAGCCGGCCGGCGGTCCGACGTCGGACGTGCGCGGGATGATGGGGGCATGCACATCCTGGTCGCGCGGACGCCCTCCGGCGTCCGGCTGGTCGACCTCGACGCGACCGGGACCGTCACAGGGACCCGCGACGTCCCCTCCGCCGAGTGGCCCGCGGTGGCCGCCGCCCGCGAGCGGGACGCGCCCTCCCCGCGTTGGGTCTGGGACGACACGGCGTCGTGGGCCCGGAGCCTCATCGCCGCTGGCGTGCGCGTCGCGCGCTGCCACGACCTCCGGCTCTGTCATGCGATCCTCCGGCTCTCGACGCAGACCGCCGACAGCGAGCTCGCGCGGCTGCCCGCCGGCCACTGGGACCGGGCTGCCCCGTCCGAGCGGGAGCCGTCCGCGTCCGCCACGCTCTTCGACGACCTCGACACCTCCGACGGCCGAACGTCGGACGAGCTGATCGCCGAGCTCCGCCTCCAGCTCGACGCGGTCGCGGCCAGCGCGGAGCCCGGCCGCCTGAGACTCCTCCTCGCGGCGGAGTCGGCGGGCGCCCTCGTGGCCGCGGAGATGTCCGCCGACGGGCTGCCCTGGGACACGGCCATCCACGACGCGCTCCTGGTCGACCTGCTCGGCGGACGGCCCGCGCACGGCGGAGCGCCTCCCGCGCTCCTGCGGCTCGCGGCGCGCATCCGGGAGATCCTCCGAGCGCCTGACCTCAACGTCGACAGCCCGCCCGACGTGCTCCGCGCCCTGCGCCGCGCCGGCATCGACGCCGCAAGCACCCGGCAGTGGGAGCTGCAGGAGATCGACCACCCCGTCATCGCGCCGCTGCTCGAGCACAAGAAGCTCTCCCGCCTGCTCACGGCCAACGGGTGGACATGGATGGAGACGTGGATCCGCGACGGCCGCTTCCACCCCGAGTACGTGCCGGGCGGCGTCGTCACGGGGCGCTGGGCAGCCAGCGGCGGCGGAGCGCTGCAGCTGCCGCGGCAGATCCGGTCCGCCGTCCGCGCGGATCCCGGCTGGCGGCTCGTGGTGGCCGACGCCGCCCAGCTCGAGCCGCGCGTGCTCGCCGCGCTGGCGGAGGACCGCGCCATGGCCGACGCGGGTCGCGGCACCGACCTCTACCAGGGCCTCGTCGACGCCGGCGTCGTGGACACCCGCGCGCACGCCAAGGTCGCGATGCTCGGCGCCATGTACGGCGCCACCTCCGGCGAGAGCGGGCGCCTGATGCCGCGGCTCGTCCGGGCATACCCGCGCGCAACCGGCTACGTGGAGCGCGCGGCGCGGGCGGGCGAGAGCGGGGCCGTCGTGAGCACCCGACTCGGCAGGTCCTCGCCGCCGCCAGGCGACGCGTGGGTCGACGTGCAGCAGATCGGCCGCGCGGGTGAGGCGTCCAGCTCCGACGCGGCACGTGCGCGCACGTCCGCCCGCGACCAGGGCCGGTTCACCCGCAACTTCGTCGTCCAGGGCAGCGCCGCCGAGTGGGCGCTCTGCTGGCTCGCCGGGCTCCGGCGCCGCCTCGCCGCGATGGAGCGGCCCGGATCCCGCCCGCACCTCGTCTTCTTCCTCCACGACGAGGTCATGGTGCACGCGCCGGACGACCGCGTCGACGAGGTCCGCGTGGCCGTGTCCGAGGCCGCCGCGGAGGCCGGCCGTCTGCTGTTCGGCGACGCGCCCGTCGACTTCCCCGTCACGATCGCCGTGGTCGACGACTACGCGCAGGCGAAGTGAGACGAGCCCGGACGTGACGACGCCCGGTCCCTCGTGGGACCGGGCGTCGCTCGCAGGTGGGGAGGATCAGCCGCCGGAGGCGACGTCGCCCGAGTGATCGTCGCCCTCGCCCGTGTTGCTGCCCGACCCGTCGGGGGTGGGTCCGTCCGAGCCGCTCTCGGTCGTGACCGAGGTGGAGGTCTCGACGTGCTCCTCGGTGTGCGTCGTCGTGCCGTCGTCGTCGGTCGAGGTGCTCTCGTGATCTGTGCTCATGCCCCGAACGTACGCTCGCGGTGCGCCACGGGGAACCCCGCCCGCCCGACGCGCTCCCGACTTGGCCGGCGCCCCCCTGGCCGCGAGGATGGGTCCATGACCGATCCCGCCACCGCCGCCCCCGCTCCCACCGACCCGGCGGAGGTGCTCGCCGTCTACCGCTCGCGACGCGAGCAGATGGTGGTCCTGCCCCAGGGCAACCTGGCCCTCGTCAACACGCAGTGGATCTCCCACGACGCCGCGCCGCAGCCCGTCTACGGGATCCCCGGCACCTGGGCGCCGCTCGAGCCCGGCGTCTCCGGCCTCCGGGTGCGCGCGACCGCGTCGGACGGCCTGCACGTCGACGGCGTCCTCGTCGACGGCGAGGCGATCGTGCGCGGCCGCGACGACCCGCGGCCGTCCTCCGTCGTCGCCAGCGACACCGTGTCGGCGTTCGTCATCGCGAGCGAGGAGGGGACGTACGCGCTCCGCGTCTGGGACGCGCAGTCCGACGCGATCCGCGACTTCGGCGGCATCGACGCCTTCCCCTACTCCGAGGAGTGGGTCGTCACGGCCGACTTCACGCCCATCGAGGGCGGCCGCGCGATGGGCTTCGAGCACCTCAAGGACGACGGCGCCACCAAGGACAAGGTCGTGCCCGGCGAGATCACGTTCACCAAGGACGGGGTCGACTACTCGCTGGCCGCCTTCCGCGAGGGCCGCGCGCTCCTGCTGGTCTTCTCGGACGCCACGAGCGGCGAGTCCACGTACGGCGTGGGCCGCTTCCTCATGGTCGCGCCGTCGCCGGACGGCACGATCACGCTCGACTTCAACCGCGCCTACCTGCCCCCGTGCGCGTTCAGCTACAACTTCAACTGCCCGATGCCGCCCAAGCAGAACCGCTTCGCCGTGCCCATCGAGGCGGGGGAGAAGAACGTGCTCGCGAAGGGCGGCGGCCTCCTGCACTAGGTCAGTGCGCGGATCCGCCCGGGTGGCGCGCGGGACGTCCTCGGCGGGGCGCCTCGGCCAGTCCGGCGGGTCCCGCGCCCGTCGCGCGGGCGTCCCCGATGCGGCGCTCGGCCGCGTCGAGGAATGTCAGCCGGGCGGCCACCTGCGCCTCCTGCGCATCCACCGCGAGCAGGCGCGCGATCGCGACCTCGCCGACGTCCGCCTCGAGCTCCGAGCGGATCCGCGCGAGCTCGGCCGCTTCGGTCAGCGAGCCCTCCCGCTGGGCCCGCACGACCTCGAGGGCGTCGCCCGAGGGGAGCGACAGCGCGAGCGCGACCTTCACCGGCAGCTCGTCGCGAGCCCCGACGGGGCTGACGGTCGACGCCAGCCACGCCTCGACCTCCGCGTCCCCGGCCCGGGTGATCGTGTACGGCACGTGACCCGCCTCGTCCGTGGCGCCCTTGACGACCATGCCGTCGCGCTCCAGCCGGTCGAGGGTGTTGTAGATCTGGCCGACGTTGAGGGGCGCTGAGGTGCCCGTCCGTCGTGAGAACTCGGTCCGCAGCTGGTAGCCGTAGCAGGTGCCCTCCGTGAGGATGGCGAGGAGCGCGTGCCGCACCGACATGCCCGCCCCGTCTCCCGGCCACGGCTGGCCGACACCTGGAGCATAGGCATTCCCGGAATGCATCGCGGTCGGACCCGCCGCATCCGCGGAAGCGCGCGCGAACCCGCTGCGGCGCGTCGTCACCCGCATGTTGCCCGCGCACAGGATCACCCGCCATGATGGGACCCGTCGGCGCTCGCGCCGGCCGCACCGGCAGGTGTGGAGCTCGTCCATCGCACGCAGATCGTTGGGGAAGACGCATCTGATCGGATGGAGGAGACCCATGGAAGCACCCGTCGCCAACTCAAGACCGGCTCGAGGAGTGCTCTACGTGCACTCCTCCCCTCGCGCGCTCTGCCCCCATGTCGAATGGGCCGCCGGTCGTGCGCTCGGTCACGCCGTGAACTTCACGTGGGACCCGCAGCCCGTGCTGAAGGGCGCCATGCGCGCGGAGTACTACTGGGAGGGCCCGGAGGGATCCGGCGCCGCCATCGCCAGCGGCCTCCGCGGCTGGGAGCACCTGCGCTACGAGGTCACCGAGGACGCCGGACCCGGCCGCGACGGCGGACGCTGGATGCACACTCCCGACCTCGGCGTCTTCTTCGCCCAGACCGACACGGCCGGCAACACCGTCATCCCCGAGGACCGCATCCGCTACGCCCTCGACGTCGCGGGATCCAACACGCTGGAGCTCCACCGCGAGCTCCGCCTCGCCATGGGCCAGGCCTGGGACGACGAGCTGGAGGCGTTCCGCCACGCGAGCGACTTCAGCCCCGTCGTCTGGCTGCACAAGGTCGGCTGACCCGCACCCCGCCGGGCGCGCGGCTCCTCCCCGCCCGCCCCGCGATGAGAGGCCCCGACCATCCGGTCGGGGCCTCTCGTCGTGGGTGCCGCTAGACGCTGCGGAAGGCGATGACCGCGTTGTGCCCGCCGAAGCCGAACGAGTTGCTGATCGCGAGCAGGTCGCCGTCGCCCAGCGGCCGGGGCGACGTCACCACGTCGAGCGGGATGTCGGGGTCCTGCTCCGTGAGGTTGATCGTCGGGGGAGCGGTGCGCTCCGCCAGCGCCTTCACGGTGAAGACCGCCTCGATGGCGCCCGCCCCGCCGAGGAGGTGGCCCGTCGACGCCTTCGTGGCGCTCACCGGGATCCCGTGCACGGCGTCGCCGAACACCCGCTCGAGTGCCTTGTACTCGGCGATGTCGCCGACGGGCGTGCTCGTCGCGTGCACGTTGATGTGCGACACGTCGGATCGCGAGTATCCCGCGCCCTCGATGGTCTGGATCATGGCGCGCGCGGCGGCCGTGCCCTCGGGGTCCGGGGCCGTGATGTGGAACGCGTCGCTCGTGACCGCGCCGCCCACGAGCTCGGCGTAGATGCGGGCGCCGCGTGCCTTCGCGTGCTCCTCTGTCTCGAGGACGAGGGCGGCTCCGCCCTCGCCGAGCACGAAGCCGTCGCGCGCGATGTCGTAGGGACGCGACGCGCGCGTGGGGTCGTCGTTCCTCTTCGAGAGCGCCTGCATCGCGGCGAACGACGCGATGGGCAGCGGGTGGATGGAGGCCTCGGATCCGCCGGCGACGATGATGTCCGCACGGCCGGCCTGGAGGTGCTCGTAGGCGCTCGCGATGGACTCGGTGCTGGAGGCGCACGCGGAGACGACGGTCTGGATGCCGGCGCGCGCGCCGAGATCCATGCCGACCGCGGCCGCGGGGCCGTTGGGCATGAGCATCGGGACCGTCATGGGGAGGACCCGGCGGGGGCCCTTCTCACGGAGGGTGTCCCAGGCGTCGAGGAGCGTCCACACTCCGCCGATGCCGGTCGCCCAATCCACGGCGAACCGCAGCGGGTCGACCTCGGGGGAGCCGGCGTCGGCCCACGCCTCGCGCGCGGCCGTGAGCGCGAACTGGCTCGACGGGTCGAGGCGCTTGGTCTCGATGCGCTGCATGACCTCGGAGGACGGCACCTTGGCCTGGCCGGCGAAGGTGACGGGGATCTCCCACTTGGCGACCCAGTCCTGCTCGAGGGTGCTGATGCCCGACTCACCGCGGAGGAGCGCCTGCCAGGTGTCCTCGGCGGTGCCGCCGAGCGGAGACGTCGCGCCGATGCCGGTGACGACGATCTTCTTGGGGGTGGTCATGCGTGGCGTCTCCTCGACGTCGGGAACAGGGGAGGGAGATGGCCGGCCCCGTGATCGGGACCGGCCATGCTCCGCGCGGTCAGGACTGCGCGTTGGTGATGAACGTGACCGCGTCGCCGACGGTCTTGAGGTTCTTGACTTCCTCGTCGGGGATCTTGACGTCGAACTTCTCCTCGGCGTTGACGACGATCGTCATCATCGAGATCGAGTCGATGTCCAGGTCGTCGGTGAACGACTTGTCCATCTCGACGGTGTCGGTGGCGATCCCGGTCTCGTCGTTGACGAGCTCGGCCAGGCCGGCCAGGACTTCTTCGGTGGACAGTGCCATGTGTATCTCCTCGTGGTTCGTGATGACCGGAACAGCTTATGGGGCGGTGGGGCTCAGGGCAGGACGACGACCTGCGCGCCGAAGACGAGTCCCGCGCCGAAGCCGATCTGCAGGGCGAGGCCGCCCGAGAGCGACGGGTCCTCCTCGAGCAGGCGGTGGGTGGCGAGCGGGATCGACGCGGCGGAGGTGTTGCCCGTGGTGGCGATGTCGCGTGCGATGGCGACGGACTCGGGGAGGCCGAGCTGCTTCGCGAACTCGTCGACGATGCGCATGTTGGCCTGGTGGGGGATGAAGGCGGCGAGCTGCTCCGGGGTGACGCCCGCGCGGTCGAGCGCCTCCTTGGCGACCTTGACCATCTCCCAGACCGCCCAACGGAAGACCTTCTGGCCGTCCTGGCGGAGCGTGGGCCACGCGGATCCGTCGCGCATGCTCTTCAGGGTGCCGCTCATGCCGACCGCGTCCCAGTTGGAGCCGTCCGAGCCCCACACTGTGGGGGAGATGCCGGGGGTGTCGCTCGGGCCGACGATCGCTGCGCCTGCGCCGTCGCCGAGCAGGAACGAGATGGAGCGGTCGGTCGGGTCGACGATGTCGGACAGCTTCTCCGCGCCGACGACGAGGACGTACTCCGCGAGGCCCGACCGGATGAAGGAGTCGGCCTGCGCGATGCCGTAGGTGTACCCGGCGCAGGCGGCCGAGATGTCGTAGGCCGGCGCGGGGTTCGCACCGATGCGGTCGGCCAGGAGCGCGGCCATCGACGGCGTCTGCACCGTGTTGCTCACGGTGCTGACGAGGACGATGCCGATCTGCTCCGGACGGATGCCGGCCTTCGCTATCGCCTCGAGCGACGCCGTGGTCGCGAGGTCGACCGCGTCGACGTCGGCGCCCGCGCGCTTGCGGGTGATGATGCCTGTGCGCTGGCGGATCCACTCGTCGGACGAGTCGATCGGGCCGACGAGATCGTCGTTCGGCACGTCGAGCTCGCCGCGGGCGGCGCCGAGGCCCCAGATGCGGGTGAAGCGCGCGACCACGGGCGCGGTCCGGATGGTGGGGCGGGGCTGGTCGGTCATGGGTGCCTGTTCGGTGTCGGTGAGGCGGGATCAGGCGTGCGCGTCGAGCATGTCGATCGCCGCCGGGAGGTCGTCGGGTGTGGAGAGCGCCAGCGTGGGCAGGCCCTTGAGGCCGCGCTTGGCGAGGCCGGTGAGCGCTCCGGCGGGGGCGACCTCGATGAGTCCGGTGACGCCCGCGGCCGCGAAGGCCTCCATGCAGAGGTCCCAGCGCACGGGGCTCGCGACCTGGCCCACGATGAGGTCGAGGTACGCGGCGCCGGACTCGACGCGGCTGCCGTCGCGGTTGGTCCAGACGGGGAAGCGCGGGTCGCGGGGCGCGAGCGGCGCCACGGCGGCGCGCAGGGCGTCGACCGCGGGAGCCATGTGGTGCGTGTGGAACGCGCCGGCGACCTGGAGCGGGATGACCCGCGTCCCGCGGAGCGGCTCGGCCTGCAGCGCGGCGAGGGCTTCGGGCGCCCCGGCGACGACGATCTGGCCGCCGCCGTTGAAGTTGGCGGGCTCGAGGTCGAGCTCGGCGAGCCGCGCGAGGACGGCGTCCTGGTCGCCACCGACTACCGCGCTCATCCCCGTGCGGGTGATCGCGGCGGCCTCCGCCATCGCGTCGCCGCGGGTGCGCACGACGCGCATCGCCTCGTCGTCCGTCAGGATGCCCGCGCCCGCCGCAGCCGTGATCTCGCCGACCGAATGGCCGGCGATTCCGGCGACGTAGGCGTCACGACCATCAGCGAGGAGGGCGTGCAGGGCGACGATGCCGGCGGCCACGATGAGCGGCTGCGCTACGGCGGTGTCGCGGATGGTGTCGGCGTCCGATGTCGTGCCATGGGTCACGAGGTCGAGGCCCGCCGCGTCGCCCAGCTCGCCCAACCGCCGCGCGTGCTCGGGGTGCTCGAGCCAGGACGAGAGGAAGCCCGGCTTCTGGGAACCCTGGCCGGGGCAGACGACGATGATCATCCGTCCATCCTCCCGTCCGCTGCGAGATGCATCGGAGTCGACATCCGACAGAGGATCCGCCACGACATTGTGCCGATGCCACACGCCGCGTGGGTCACCGCGCCGCCTGGCGCTTGGGGCGGGCGCGACCCGACCCCTGCTGCTTGGGGACCGTCGTGCCCGCCTCGGCGATGCTGCCGATGATGAGCGCGGCCTGCAGGATGAGCGCCTCGCGCGCGCCCGTGGCATCCCACCCGATCACGTCGGAGACGCGCTTGAGGCGGTAGCGGACCGTGTTGGGGTGCACGAACAGCTCCCGCGCGGTCGCCTCGAGGGAGCGGCCGGTGTCGAGGTAGCACCAGAGCGTCGCGAGCAGCTCGGTGGAGTGCGCCTGCAGCGGCTTGTAGATCCGGTTGATGAGGGTCGAGCGCGCGAGCGGGTCGCCGGCCAGGGCGCGCTCCGGGAGCAGATCGTCGGCGAGCGTCGGCCGCGGGGCGTTGCGCCACGACCGCGCGACGGCGAAGCCCGCCAGGGCCGCCCGTGCGCTCCGCGATGCCTCGACGAGGCTGGGGACCTCGTGGCCGAGCACGAGGTGGCCTGCCCCGAACCCGGGCTCGAGCTGGGTCGCGATCTCGAGGAAGGAGACCGGGGGAGCCTCCGGCGCGGCGGCCTCCGGGTCGACCACCGCGGGGGACGCACGTCCGATGACGAGGACGAGCCTGCTGCCCTGCACGCCGATGAGCACGTCGGCCTCCAGGTGCCGCGCGGTGCGACGCAGCTGGTCGACGTCGAGCACCGCGGGAGCCGTGCCCACGAGGACGGACACCTCCCCGTGCCCGTGCCACCCGAGCGCGGCGATGCGCGACGGCAGCTCGTCGTCGTACTCGCCGGACAGGATGCTGTCGACGACGAGCGCCTCGAGCCGGGCGTCCCAGAGCCCGCGGGCCTCCGCGGCACGTGCGTAGACGTCGGCGGCCGCGAACGCGATCTCCCGCGAGTACAGCAGGATCGCGTCGCGCACCGTGCGGTGGCGGTCGCGCACGCGGTCCTCGACGACCTCGACCGTGACGCGGATGAGCTGCAGCGTCTGCTGCAGGCTCACGGAGCGGAGCAGCTCGCGGGGCGCAGCCCCGAACACGTCCGCCGCGATCCACGGCGTGGAGTCGGGGTCGTCGTACCAGTGGATGAAGGACGTGATCCCGGCCTGCGCGACGAGCCCCACGGCGGACCGCCGCCCGGGCGGCATGTCGCCGTACCAGGGCAGCGTGTCCTCCAGCCGCTTGAGCGTCGCGCTCGCGAGCTCGCCCGAGAGGGACCGGAGCCACGTCAGCGTCTCCGCCTTCGTCTCCCCGGTCTCCACGTCGGTGTCGTGCCGATCGCTCGTGGTCACGTCAGGTCGGCGCAGCTCACGCCTCGCCGCCCGCCGATCCGGTCGTGCCGGCGTTCACATCGAGCAGGCGGTACTTGTCGATCGCCCACTTCGGCGCGTCCTGGTCGACCTTGCCCTGCTTGGCGAGCCGCTGCAGCGTCTTCACGACCATCGACGGACCGTCGATCGCGAAGAAGCGGCGGGCGGCCGGACGGGTGTCCGAGAAGCCGAAGCCATCTGCGCCGAGCGTCGAGTAGTCACCGGGGACGAACTGGCGGATCTGGTCGGGGACCGCGTGCGAGAAGTCGGTGACCGCGACGAACGGGCCCTCGGCATGACGCAGCTTCTCCTCCAGGTACGGGACCCGGGTCTCGGAGTGCGGGTGGAGCATGTTGTGCTCCTCGGCGGCGAGGCCATCGCGGCGGAGCTCGCCCCACGAGGTCACGGACCACACGTCGGCGGACACGCCCCAGTCATCGGCCAGCAGCTGCTGCGCCTCGAGGGCCCACGGGACGGCCACGCCGGACGCCATGAGCTGCGCCTTGGGGCCGTCGACCCAGCCGTCCTTGAGCTTGTAGACGCCGCGGACGATGCCGTCCACGTCCACGCCCTCGGGCTCGCTCGGGTGGATGATGGGCTCGTTGTACACCGTGAGGTAGTACATGACGTTCGGGTCCTCGTGCTCCCCGCCGTACATGCGCTCGAGGCCGGACCGCACGATGTGCCCGATCTCGTAGGCGTACGCCGGGTCGTAGGACACGACGGCCGGGTTCGTCTGCGACAGGACGAGCGAGTGGCCGTCGGCGTGCTGGAGCCCCTCGCCCGTGAGCGTGGTGCGTCCTGCGGTGGCACCGATGAGGAAGCCGCGGGCCATCTGGTCGCCGGCGGCCCAGATGGCATCGCCCGTGCGCTGGAACCCGAACATCGAGTAGAAGACGTAGATCGGGATGAGCGGCTCGCCCTGCGTCGAGTACGTGGTGCCGAGGTTCGTGAACGCCGCCAGGGCGCCCGCCTCGTTGATGCCGACGTGCACGATCTGGCCCTGCGGGCTCTCCTTGTAGGAGAGGAGCAGCTCGCGGTCGACCGACGTGTAGTGCTGGCCGTTCGGGTTGTAGATCTTCGCCGTCGGGAAGAAGGCGTCGATGCCGAACGTGCGGGCCTCGTCCGGGATGATCGGGACGACGCGGTTGCCGAAGTCCTTGGAGCGGATGAGGTCCTTCAGGAGCCGGACGAACGCCATGGTGGTGGCGATCTCCTGCGTGCCGGAGCCCTTCTTGGAGATGCGGTACGCGGAGTCGTCCGGGAGAGTGATGGCCGTGTGCTGCGTGCGGCGCTCCGGCGAGTACCCGCCGAGCGCACGGCGGCGCTCCTGCATGTACTGGATCGCCTCGTCGTCCTGGCCGGGGTGGTAGTACGGCGGCAGGTACGGGTCCGCCTCGAGCTGGGCGTCCGTGATCGGCACGCGCATCTCGTCGCGGAACTGCTTGAGGTTGTCGAGCGTGAGCTTCTTCATCTGGTGGGTCGCGTTGCGTCCCTCGAAGCTCGGGCCGAGGCCGTAGCCCTTGACGGTCTTCGCCAGGATCACCGTGGGCTGCCCCGTGTGCTCGCTGGCCGCCTTGAACGCCGCGTAGACCTTGCGGTAGTCGTGCCCGCCGCGCTTGAGGTTCCAGATCTGGTCGTCGGTGTAGCCCTCGACGAGCTTCGCGGTGCGCTCGTCGCGCCCGAAGAAGTTCTCGCGGATGTAGGCGCCGCTCTCGGCCTTGTAGGTCTGGTAGTCGCCGTCCGGCGTGCGGTTCATGAGGTCGAGGAGCGCGCCCTCGGTGTCGCGGGCGAGGAGGTCGTCCCACTCGCGGCCCCAGACCACCTTGATGACGTTCCAACCCGCGCCGCGGAAGAAGCTCTCCAGCTCCTGGATGATCTTGCCGTTGCCGCGGACGGGTCCGTCGAGGCGCTGCAGGTTGCAGTTGATGACGAAGTTCAGGTTGTCGAGCTTCTCGTTCGCCGCCACCTGGAGCTGGCCGCGGCTCTCCACCTCGTCCATCTCGCCGTCGCCCAGGAACGCCCAGACCTGCTGGTCGGACGCGTCCTTGATGCCGCGGTTGGTCAGGTACTTGTTCGCCTGCGCCTGGTAGATCGCGTTGATGGGGCCGAGGCCCATCGAGACCGTGGGGAACTGCCAGAACTCCGGCATGAGACGCGGGTGCGGGTAGGAGGACAGCCCTCCGCCCGAGTGGCTCTTCTCCTGGCGGAAGCCGTCCAGCTGGTGCTCGCTCAGACGTCCCTCGAGGAACGCGCGCGCGTAGGTGCCGGGGGATGCGTGGCCCTGGACGAACACCTGGTCGCCGCCGCCGGGGTGGTCCTGGCCGCGGAAGAAGTGGTTGTAGCCGACCTCGTAGAGCGCGGCCGAGGACGCGTAGGTGGCGATGTGCCCGCCGACCGCGATGCCGGGGCGCTGGGCCCGGTGGACCGTGACGGCCGCGTTCCAGCGGATCCATGCGCGGTAGCGGCGCTCGAGGTCCTCGTCACCGGGGAAGTCGGGCTCGTTCTCCGGCGCGATGGTGTTGATGTAGTCCGTGGTCGGGACCATCGGCACACCCAGGTGCAGCTCCTTGGAGCGCTTCAGGAGGCTGAGCATGACGTCGCGCGCGCGACCCCGGCCCTGCGTCTCCACGAGCCCGTCGAGCGACTCGTTCCATTCGGCGGTCTCTTCCGGATCCTGGTCGGTGTGGTTCACCGAGTACGGATCCTGGTCGTTGACAGTCACCCTCGACCTCTTCCTGTGGTGTGCAGACATCGTCTTCGGTGCCACGGGGCTCGAAGGGTGCGAGACCGCGCGTACGCCGAGGGCCAGCCTACCCATGACGGCCGACGGTCACGGACGGACGGCGGCGCGTCCCGCCGGCCCGTCGCGACCGCGTGGCGCTGGACTTCGCGGATCCCGGGCGTAGTGTGGATCCTCGTGCCAGACAGGGGACATCTGCCGGCACGGAAGGATCCGCACCCCATGGCCCTGGCCAACGACACACAGGCTCCCGACTTCGAGCTCGCCAACCAGTTCGGCGAGCGCGTCCGGTTGAGCGAGTACCGCGGACACCGCGCGGTCGCCCTCGTCTTCTTCCCCCTCGCCTTCTCCGGCACGTGCACGGGCGAGATGTGCCAGCTGGAGGAGAACCTCGGCCTCTTCGCCGACAGCCGCGTGGAGCTCATCGGCATCAGCGTCGACAGCAAGCACACGCTGCGCGCGTGGGCGCATCAGCAGGGCATCGACTTCCAGCTCCTCGCCGACTTCTGGCCACACGGCCAGGTGGCCAAGGAGTACGGGGTGTTCCTCGAGGAGAAGGGCTTCGCCAACCGGGCGACCTTCCTCATCGACACGCGCGGCATCATCCGCGGCAGCTTCATCACGGCGCCAGGCGAGGCGCGCGAGCTCGAGGCGTACCGCACCGCGATCCGCGATCTGGCGCTCGTCCCCGCCTGATCCGGCGAGAGCGGGCGGCGGTCGTCAGCTCAGGATGTTCACCGCCCGGGCGATGACCAGCGCGAGGATCACGAAGCCGGCGAACGCCTCCAGCGCCATGAGCGCCTTGGCGCGATGCGACAGCGGCATCACGTCGGTGGGGCTGTACGCCATCGAGTTCGTGAGCGAGAAGTACGCGAAGTCGACGAATCCCGGGACCCAGTCGGCGTGCTCCGACGATCGGCGGGCGACCTCGGACACCGCGCCGGAGTCCTCGTCCTGCGGGAAGCGGAAGTCCGCCGGCGCGAGCGCGACGCGCGCGTGGGTCCGCCGCGCGACCGGCCCGCCGCGATCGAGCTCCCAGTAGACGATCGCGAACGCCAGCACGTTGGTCCCCCACACCTGCAGGGCCGTGAGCAGCAGCTCCGGTCCCGCCTCCGAGGCGTCGACCAGGGCGACGACCAGGACGACGAGGCTGACCTGGTTGGCGACCACGAGCAGGACGCCGAGGCCGACGCCGAGACCACGGGACCACGAGGTCTCCCGGGTGAACCGCCGCGGGTTGAGCGTGACCAGCGGCACGAGCAGGGAGACGGCGATCGCCACCACCGCGATGCGGACGCCGGTCGGGACCGCGGTCGGCGCTATCGCGTAGAGGACGACGGCGACGACGAGCCCGACGGCGGCGGGCCAGCGCGGCTCCGCGACCGTCCGGCGGGAGGCGTGGATGGGCACGGGGGAGAGGCTACGGCCCGCGCCCGTGGCACGGCCGGGACGCGCCGAGGCGGTCGGCTAGCATGGCGGGGCGCTCGGCGATCGGGCGTTGAGGGCCTTTAGCTCAGTTGGTAGAGCGCCACGTTTACACCGTGGATGTCGTCGGTTCGAGCCCGGCAGGGCCCACCGCGCGCACGCTGCGCCTGCGAGGACCCACGGCGGGCGATCAGACGCGGGTCGTGAGGCCCCGCACCAGCAGGTCGATCCCGAAGGCGAAGTCGCGGGCGGGGTCCTCGTCGCGTGCGTGGCCGGGCAGCAGGCCGAGCCGGTCGAGCTCTATGCGCTGCTGCTCGTGCGCCACGTGGCCGAGCACGAAGTGCAGGAGCGCCGATGCCGCGCGGGCGCAGTCGGCCTCCCCGAACCCGCCTGCCGCGACGGCCGCCGACAGCGAGCGGCGCGCCGCCGTCGCGCCGAGCCCCATCGCGGTGGTGCTGGCCACGACCTCCGCGCCGTCGCGATGGGCGAGGAGCGCCGCGCGGAGGACCACAGCGGCGTGCCGGACCCCCTCCTGCCAGTCGGTGCGCCGATCCGCCGAGGTCTCGGCCGCGGCCTCGGTGTCGGCCTCGGCGACGATGCGGTCCGCCAGCTCGGCGAGGAGGCTCTGCTTGTCCGGGAAGTGCCAGTAGAGGGCGCTCGGCTGCACGTCGAGGGCGGCGCCGAGGCGGCGCATCGTGAAGTCCGGGAGGCCGTGCTCGTCGAGGATCCGGAGGGCCATGCGGGCCACGTCGTCGCGGCTGTGCCGCCCCGCCGCATGCGCCCGCACCATGCCCCCCAGTATAGTGAACGCCGTTCAGGTGAACATCGTTCAGGTCGATGACCGTCGCGTCACTCAGGAGGTAGCCCATGACCCCGTCCCCCTCCCTGCCCCTGGGGGCCGACCGTCGCGCGCGCCTGGACGCCACCGACCTCGCGCGGGTCGCCGTGCTCGCCGCCGCCGTCGCGGTGCTCGGCCTGCCGGGGAGCATCAGCGTGATCGGGGGCGTCCCCATCACCGCGCAGACGCTCGGCGTGATGCTCGCGGGCGCCGTGCTCGGGGCCCGGCTGGGCGCGCTCGCCCTCACCGTCCTCCTCGCGCTCGTCGCGGTGGGGCTGCCGCTCCTCTCCGGCGGGACAGGCGGCCTCGGCGTCTTCCTCGGACCCTCCGCCGGCTACCTCGTGGGCTGGATCCTCGGGGCCGCAGCGGTCGGGTGCATCGTCCACCTCGGCGGCCGGCGGCCCACCGTGTGGCGCACCGCCGTGGCCATGCTGGTCGGCGGGATCGCCGTCATCTACGCGGTCGGGATCCCCGTGCAGAGCCTCGTGACGCGCCTGCCGCTGACCGAGACCGCGTATACCAGCCTCATATTCCTCCCGGGCGACCTGATCAAGGCGGCCGTCGCCACCGCCATCGTGATGACCCTGGTGCGCGGCTACCCGCGCGCGTTCCGCCGCGCGTCGGGCTGGACCACCGCCCCGCGGGACGTCGACGCGACGACCGCCCCGTGACCCCGCCGGAGTGCGCGGATCCCCCTGCCCTGCGTCTCACCGACGTCGGCGTGCGCCTCGGCGACGTGGACGCCCTCCGGGACGTCTCGCTCGACGTGGACGCGCGCACGCTCGCCGTGATCGGCGAGAACGGCTCGGGCAAGAGCACGTTCGCCCGGTTGGCGGGAGGCCTCGTCGCGCGCACGGCGGGGGAGCTCCGGGTGCTGGGCGTCGATCCCGACCGCGGATCCCGCGAGCTGAGGCGACGCGTGGCCCTGGTCTTCAGCAATCCGGACGCCCAGATCGTCATGCCCACCGTCGCCGAGGACGTCGCGTTCTCGCTGCGTCCCGAGCGCCTGCCGCGCGCCGAGTCGGACGCGCGGGTCGACGAGGCCCTCCGCCGCTTCGGGATCCAGCACCTCGCGGAGCGCTCCTCTCACGAGCTGTCCGGCGGGCAGAAGCAGCTGCTCGCGCTGGCGGGGGCATTCGTCCGGCGTCCGGAGCTCGTCATCGCGGATGAGCCGACGGCGTACCTCGACGCCCGGAACGCACGCCGGGTCGCCGACCACCTGTTCGAGGACGGCCACCGACTCGTCCTCGTCACCCACGACCTCGCCGCGGCCGCCCGGTGCGATGCTGCCGTCCTGTTCGCCGGCGGCCGGGTCGTCCGCACGGGCCCGCCCGCGGACGTCATCGCCGAGTACGAGGCGACGCTCGGGTGACGCCTGCCGAGCCACGACGTCCCGGGCGCCTCGAGCGCATGCCGGCGGGGCCCGAGCTGATGGCGCTCCTGGCCGTCGTGCTCGGGGTCTCGCTCCTGCCGTCCACCTGGTGGGCCGCGGGCACCGCGGTCGCCGTGTCGGTCCTCGCCTACGCCGTCGCGCAGCTGGGCGACGGCCTCCTGGGCCTCCGCCGGCTCGCCGCCCAGGTGCGGTCCGTGCGCTGGGTGATGCTGTTCACCCTCGGCAGCCAGCTCGTGCTGCTCGGGCCGGAGCCCGCGGTGGCGAACACCGCCCGCGTCACAGCGGCGATCGCCATCGCAGGCCTCCTCGTCCTCACGACCTCGATGACCGCGCTCCTGGACAGCATCGAGCGTGGCCTGCGTCCGCTCCGGATGCTCGGCGTCGACACGGAGCGGGTATCCCTGCTCCTGACGCTGACGGCCGGCACCGTCCCGGTCCTCGGCCGCCTGGCCGCCGACGTCCGCGAGGCGCAGCGGGCGCGAGGCGCGCGGCCCGGCCTCCGGACCTTCGTCGTGCCCTTCCTCGTGCTCGCCCTCAAGCACGCGGATCAGCTCGGCGATGCGCTCACCGCGCGCGGTGTCAGGTGACGGCCGAGGCGGCTGCGCCGCGATCGCGCTGTCCACGGGCCGCGCGGGCCGGGTCGCCGCGGGCGTGTCGCGCTAGCATCCACCCATGAGCTCCGACACGGACGACGACGCCGCCGCCTGGTCGGTCGTCGACGCCGCGACGCACGGGTCCAGCACCCATCGCGGATCCGCCCAGCGGAGCCTCTGGCCGCTGGAGCCGCTCGTGCCGTCGCCCGGCGTCGCGCCCGATGAGTCGCGCGACGACGGCCGGACCCGCCGCCCCACCCGCCGAGCTTGAAGCACGGTCGGCCGGTGACGGGCCGCGGTCGCCCCTTCGTTACGATGGCCAGGTGATCCCCACCCTCGCCGACGTCGTCCGTGTCGTCGAGGACGCGTGGCCGCCCGCCGGCGCGTCGGACTGGGACGCCTCGGGGCTCGTCTCCGGGGACCCGCGTGGACAGGTCCGCCGCATCCACCTCGCCGTCGACGCCGTGCGCGCGACGGTGGACGAGGCTGTCGCCGCCGACGCCGACCTGCTGCTCGTCCACCACCCCCTGCTCCTCCGTGGCGTCACCACGATCGCCGAGACCGGCTACAAGGGCGCGCTCCTCGCCGACCTGATCCGCGCCGGCTGCGCCCTGCACGCCGCGCACACCACCGCAGACGTCGTCGAGGACGGGACCTCGGGACGGCTCGCGGCGCTCCTCGGCCTGGTGCCGGAGACCATCCGTCCGATCGACGCCGCCGCGGGCGGAGTGCGCGGCATCGGCCGTGTCGGCGACCTGCCCGCGCCGACGACGCTCGGCCGCCTCGCGGGGGAGCTCGCCCGCATCCTCCCGCCCACGGCGACGGGGATCCGCGTCGCCGGACCCTACGACGCGCCGGTCACCCGCGTGGCCCTCTGCGGGGGAGCAGGGGACTCGTTGCTCGGCGCCCGAGAGGTCGTCGCCGCCGATGTCTACGTCACCTCGGACCTGCGCCACCACCCGGCCAGCGAGGCGCGGGAGTCGGCCGCCCTCCGCGACGGCACGCCGTACCTCATCGACACCTCCCACTGGGCGAGCGAGTGGCTGTGGCTCGACCAGGCCGCCGACACGCTGCGATCAGCGCTCCCGGACGTCGCGGTCACCGTCAGCGACATCCGCACCGACCCCTGGGACTTCGCCGTCACGCAGTGACCGCCCGCCGCGCGGTCGGGTCCGCGCATCCACGACACGCACCGCGTGCCCGCCTCCCGGAGGCGAGCCGCACCACGAGAGGGAGAGCATGAAAGCCGATCCGAGCATCCAGAAGGAGCTCCTCGACCTGCAGGAGATCGACACCCGGCTCACGCACCTCACGCGGCAGCTGGGGCAGCTCCCGCAGCTGAAGGAGATCGACGCGCTGCAGCGGGAGATGGAGCTCGTCCGCCGCCGGCTCGGCGAGCGGACCGGCGTGGTGGAGGACGCCCAGACCGAGCTCTCGCGCATCGAGTCCGACGTGGCGGTCGTGCAGGCCCGGATGGACCGCGACCGCACCCGCATCGAGGCGGGCGGCAGCTCGAAGGACGTCCAGGCGCTGGAGCGCGAGCTCGAGTCGCTGCTGCGTCGCCGCGACACCCTGGAGGAGGTCGAGCTCGAGGTGATGGAGCGGCTCGAGGAGGCCCAGTCGGCTCAGGCCGAGGTGGTCGTCGAACGCGACGCCCTCGCCGAGCGCCTCGCCGCCGTCGAAGCCGAGCGCGACGCCGCGGCCGTCGAGCTGCGCGCGCAGGCCGAGCACGCGCGGAGGGACCGCGACGCTCTCGCCACGCGCTTCCCCGAGGACCTCCTCGCGCTGTACGAGAAGCAGCGCGCCAGATACGGCGTGGGCGCCGCGATGCTGCACCGCGGGATCTCCCTCGGCAGCAACATCGCGCTGCACCAGAGCGACCTCGACGCGCTCCGCAAGCGCGCGCCCGACGACGTGGTGATCGATCCCGAGAGCAACGCCATCCTCGTGCGAACGGAGGAGTCCGGCCTCTAGCGGGAGGTCCGGCATGCCGTCTGCCCTAGACTCGACACCGCGGATGGGTCGGCAAGACGGTCGCGCCGCGGAGGAACCCGAGAGGGGGAGACCGCGTCGAGGAACGTCCGGGCTCCGCAGAGCAGGGCGGTGGGTAACACCCACCCGGGGCGACCCGCGAGACAGTGCAACAGAGAGCAGACCGCCCGTCGCGCGAGCGGCGGGTGAGGGTGAAACGGCGGTGTAAGAGACCACCAGCGGCCCGAGTGATCGGGTCGGCTATGCAAACCTCGCCCGGAGCAAGGTCGAACAGGGGACGCACAGGCTGCTCGTCCAGTCCCCGGGTAGACCGCTGGAGGGCTGCGGTGACGCAGCTCCGAGATAGATGGCCGTCCATGGTGCCGCGAGGCACCGGGACAGAACCCGGCGTATCAGCCGGCCCATCCGCACCACCTACGACGAAGCGGCCGGATCCCGAGGGGATCCGGCCGCTTCGTCGTGCGGGCGCGTGCGCCCCGGCTCAGTCCTCGGGCTTCGTCTTGTCGACGAGGTCGGCTGCGGGCGCGTGCGTGCTCGCGCCGACCGCGTGCGCGGCGAGGGCCGCGGCGCCCATGATGCCCGCGTTGTTGCGCAGCTCCGCCGGCACGATCGGGGTGCGCAGTCGCAGCAGCGGCAGGAAGTGCTTGTGGTTCTTGGACACGCCGCCGCCCACGATGAACAGCTCCGGCCACATCAGCTTCTCGAGCTGTCCGTAGTACACCTGCAGCCGGGCGGCCCAGCGCTTCCAGTTGAGGTGCGCGCGCTCCTTGGCTGCGTACGAGGCGCGGCGCTCGAAGTCGCGGCGGCCCGCGACGTCCATGTGGCCGAGCTCGGCGTTCGGGATGAGGACGCCGTCGTGGATCAGGGCCGTGCCGATGCCCGTGCCGAGCGTGGTCATGATGACGAGACCGCGCACGTCCTTGGCCGCGCCGTAGCGGGCCTCGGCGTAGCCGGCGGCGTCCGCATCGTTGACGAAGGTGATCTCGAGGCCCAGGCGCTCCTCGAAGAGCTTCTCGGCCTCGAGGCCGATCCAGGTGGGGGAGACGTTGGCGGCCGACATGGTCGTGCCGTGCACGATCGCGGCGGGGAAGCACACGCCGAGGGGCGTGCCCTCGGGGACCTCGCCGAGCGCCTCGATGATCTGCTTCACGGTCGCCACGATGTCCTCGGGCTCGCCGCCCTGCGGCGTCGGCAGCTTGACGCGCTCGCTCTTCAGCTCGCCGCTCACGACGTCCACGATGGCGCCCTTGATGCCGGTCCCGCCGATGTCGATGCCGATTGCGGTCGTCGCGTCCTCGCTCATGGAAGCGACCCTACCGGCTCGCCCGACCGCGGTCGCTCGCCGCACGCGTCGCGGACGGGCCTAGCATCGGCAGCATGAGCGACAGCGACGAGCAGTACTGGTACGACGACCGCACGGGCGAGGTGGAGAAGGGGATGCTGTCCCCGGCAGCGCATCGGATCGGCCCGTTCGCCTCGGCGGAGGAGGCGGCCAGGGCACCGCAGCGGCTGCGCGAGCGCGCTGAGCAGTGGGCGGCGGAGGACCGCGACGACGACTGATCCCGCGGATCAGTCGGAGTAGCTCTCCGCCTCCGCGGGGAACGCGCCGCTGACGACGTCGTCGCGGTAGCGCGTCGCCGCGTCCAGGAGCACCGCGCGCATGTCCGCGTAGCGCCGCACGAAGCGCGGCACGCGGCCGCTCGTCAGGCCGGCGAAGTCGGTCCAGACCAGGATCTGCCCGTCCGTGCCGTTCCCCGCGCCGATGCCGATGGTGGGGATGCGCAGCTCCTCGCTGACGCGCCGCGCGATCTCCTGGGGCACCATCTCGAGCACCACGGCGAACGCGCCGGCGTCCTGGACGGCGCGCGCGTCGGCGAGGAGCGCCTCGGCGGCGTCCCCGCGACCCTGGATGATGTGGCCGCCGAGTCCGTGCTCGCTCTGCGGCGTGAACCCGACGTGTCCCATCACCGGGATGCCCGAGGAGACGATCCGGCGGATCTGCTCGGCGCTGCGCACGCCGCCCTCGAGCTTCACGGCGTGGGCCCGCGCCTCCTTCATGAACCGCACCGACGTGGCGAGCGCCTGGTCGGGGCCGGACTCGTAGGACCCGAACGGCAGGTCGGCGACCACGAGCGCGCGGGCGGCCGAGGCGGCGACCGCGCGCGCCAACGGGATGAGCTCGTCCACCGTGACGGGGACGGTCGTGTCGTATCCGAGCACGGTGTTCCCGGCGGAGTCGCCGACGAGCAGGAAGTCGATGCCGGCCTCGTCGAACACGCCGGCCGTGAGCATGTCGTAGCTGGTGAGTCCCGTGATCTTGAGGCCCTGCTCCTTCGCCCGGGCGAAGTGCCGGATGCGCACCCGCCGGGGACCCGCGTCGGGCTCGCTCGGGAGGCGGGCGGGATCGGACGGGGAGACGGCAGCGTCGGGGCTCTGCATGCCTCGGAGTCTACGGCGGGCCTCGCGAGCGCTCGGCCCGACCCCTGGTCAGCCGGTAGGTTGGACTCCGACGAGAGGGTGGTGGATGGACAAGCAGCGTGACTTCGTCCTGCGGACGATCGAGGAGCGCGGGATCAAGTTCGTGCGCCTGTGGTTCACCGACGTGACCGGCACCCTGAAGTCGGTGGCGATCGCCCCGGCGGAGGTCGAGGGAGCGTTCGCGGAGGGCCTCGGGTTCGACGGCTCGGCCATCGAGGGCCTCACCCGCTCGTACGAGGCCGACATGCTGGCCCACCCGGATCCGACGACCTTCCAGATCCTCCCGTGGCGCGGCGAGATCGACCCCACCGCGCGCATGTTCTGCGACATCTCGACGCCGGACGGGCAGCCCGCCATCGCGGATCCGCGCAACGTCCTCAAGCGCACGCTGGAGAAGGCGGCCGACCGCGGCTTCACCTTCTACACGCACCCCGAGATCGAGTTCTACCTCCTCAAGTCGAGCGAGTTCGGCGTCGACGGCCCGGAGCCCGTGGACGCGGCCGGCTACTTCGACAACGTCCCCGGCGGCACGGCGCACGACTTCCGCCGCCGCTCGGTGCGCATGCTCGAGGACCTCGGCATCTCCGTGGAATTCAGCCACCACGAGGCGGGCCCCGGCCAGAACGAGATCGATCTCCGCTACGCGGACGCCCTCACCACGGCCGACAACATCATGACGTTCCGCACGGTCATCAAGGAGGTGGCCATCGAGCAGGGCGTCTACGCGACGTTCATGCCGAAGCCCCTCGCGGCGCACCCCGGCAGCGGGATGCACACGCACATGTCGCTCTTCGAAGGCGACGTCAACGCGTTCTACGCGTCCGGCGCCGAGTACCAGCTCTCCACCATCGGCCGCCAGTTCATCGCGGGCCTCCTCAAGCACGCCCCGGAGATCACGGCCGTCACGAACCAGTTCGTGAACTCGTACAAGCGCCTGTGGGGCGGCGGCGAGGCCCCGAGCTTCGTGACGTGGGGCCACAACAACCGCTCCGCGCTCGTGCGGGTGCCGTTGTACAAGCCCAACAAGGGCAACAGCTCGCGCGTCGAGTACCGCGCCATCGACTCCGCGGCGAACCCGTACCTGTCGTTCTCCCTCATGCTGGCCGCGGGCCTCAAGGGCATCGAGGAGGGCTACGAGCTGCCGGCCGAGGCGGAGGACAACGTGTGGACCCTGAGCGACGCCGAGCGCCGCGCCCTCGGGTACGCGCCGCTGCCGTCGAGCCTCGACCACGCGATCCAGCTCATGGAGCGCTCCGAGCTCGTCGCCGAGACGCTGGGGGAGCAGGTGTTCAACTACGTGCTGCTCAACAAGCGGCAGGAATGGCGCGACTACCGCGCTCAGGTGACGCCGTACGAGCTCCGCTCCAACCTCGAGATGCTCTGATCCGGATCCCCGCCAGGAGCATCACGACCGAAGTCCGACGACGAGGCCGGAGCCAGCCATGAGACGTGGGCAGACGCTGCTCGGCGCCCTCGCGCGCGCGGGCTTCGCGCGTCTCAGCGAGGTCGGCGAGGCCCTCGAGGAGGCCGCGGAGCTGTCCGGGTGGACCGAGGCGGATCTCGTGGAGGCGCTGCACTCCAGCGCGGACCCGGACGGGGCGCTCGACGCCCTCGTCCGGCTGCTCCGCGAGGATCCCGAGCGCACCCGCGCCGTCCTCGCCGACCCCGATGCCCGCCACCGGTTGGCGCGGGTGATCGGTTCGTCGCGCGGCCTCGCGGAGTTCCTCACGCGTCACACGGACGAGCTCGAGGCCTTCGCCCGTCCGCTCGAGGGGATGCCCGCGCCCGCCGACGTCCGCACCCGCATGCTGGAGTCGGTCCACGCGGTCGACGGCGTGGCGGGGATCACCGGCACGCCCGCGCGGACGGCCCTGCGGATCCGCTACCGCGCGCTCGTGGCGCGCGTCGCGGCGTGGGACCTCGTGCACCCGGATCCGCTCGCGGCCGTGCGACCCGTGACCGCCGCCCTGGCAGACCTCGCCGGGGCCGCCCTCGAGGCGTCGCTCGCCGTCGCCCGGGCGGAGCTGTCCGCGCCCGGCAGCTTCGGCCGCGCGCGACCCGAGGAGATCGCCGCCACGCGCCTCGCGATCATCGGCATGGGCAAGGCGGGCGCCCGCGAGCTCAACTACGTCAGCGACGTCGACGTGATCTTCGTCGCCGAGGCCGCGACCGACGCGGACGACCGACCCGTCATCGAGCCGGCCCGTGCGGTCGAGCTCGCGACGCGCCTCGCCGTGCTGGCCATGCGCGGCATCGACGAGCACGAGATCGAGCCGGCCCTCTGGGAGGTGGACGCCAACCTCCGGCCCGAGGGGAAGGCCGGCGCGCTCGTCCGCACGCTCGACTCGCACCTCGCGTACTACGAGCGGTGGGCGAAGGACTGGGAGTTCCAGGCTCTGCTCAAGGCTCGTCCGCTCGCGGGTGATGCCGAGCTGGGCGGGCGGTACGCCGACGCCGTCGCGCCGCTCGTCTGGTCCAGCGCGTCGCGCGAGGGGTTCGTCGGACAGGTC
Organism: Clavibacter californiensis; assembly: GCF_021952865.1. Taxonomy (NCBI): domain Bacteria; kingdom Bacillati; phylum Actinomycetota; class Actinomycetes; order Micrococcales; family Microbacteriaceae; genus Clavibacter; species Clavibacter californiensis. The sequence continues at coordinate 2,182,855 of NZ_CP040792.1, forward strand.
CAGCGGATGCGCACGCGCGTCACGGACAACATCCCCGCCGATCAGCTGCACCAGCAGATCAAGCTCGGGCCGGGTGGTATCCGCGACATCGAGTTCACGGTCCAGCTCCTCCAGCTCGTGCACGGCCAGGGCGACGAGACCGTCAGGGACCGCAGCACGCTCGCCGCGCTGGTGGCGCTCGCGGACGCCGGCTACATCGGGCGCACGGAGGCCGGCGAGTTCGCGAAGGACTACCGCTACCTCCGGCTCCTCGAGCACCGGCTGCAGCTGGAGCAGCTGCGGCGCACGCACCTGATGCCCACCGATGAGGAGCGGATGCGGATCCTCGCGCGCAGCACCGGCCTGGACGGACGCGCGGAGGAGCTCACGGCCCGGTGGACCGCCACGAAGACCGCCGTGCGCACGCTGCACGAGCGGCTGTTCTACCGGCCGCTCCTCGCCGCGGTCGCGTCGCTGCCCGAGGAGTCGCTCGCGCTCACCAGCGACCAGGCCGCCGCTCGCCTGTCCGCCATCGGATTCGTCGACGCGCGTGGGGCGCTCGCGCACATCCGCGCGCTGACGCAGGGGGTCTCGCGCAGCTCCGCCATCCAGCGCCACCTGCTCCCCGTGCTCCTGCAGTGGTTCGCGGACGGCCCGGATCCCGACCACGGCCTGCTCGCGTTCCGCCGGCTCAGCGAGGCGCTGGGGGAGTCGGACTGGTTCCTCCGGATGCTCCGGGACTCGGCCGGTGCCGCGCAGCGCCTCGCGCAGGTGCTCTCGGGATCCCGCTTCGTCTCGGAGCTGCTCGACCGCGTCCCCGAGACCGCCGCGTGGCTCGCGCGCGACGAGGACCTGCGCCCCCGCACCTGGGCGGCCCTCGAGGAGGAGGCCGTCGCCACGGTGAACCGGCATCCCACAGCCGATGCCGCCGCGGCCGCGTTGCGCACGCTCCGCCGCCGCGAGATCCTCCGACTCGCCATCGGCGCGATCGTGGGCGTCACGCACGTCGAGACCCTCGGACCCTCCCTGGCCGACATCACCACGGCGACGCTGCGTGGTGTCATGCGCGCAATCCGCCGCGAAGACGGACCCTGGCCCGAGTTCGCCGTGGTCGCGATGGGCCGCTACGGCGGCGCGGAGCTCGGCTTCGGTTCCGACGCCGATGTCATGTACGTGTTCCGCCCGATCGCCGGCATGGATCCCGAGCTGGCCCAACGCCGCGCCCAGCTCATCGTCTCCGAGCTGACGCGCCTCACGGAGGACTCCCGCCTCCCGCTCGACCTCGACACCGGCCTCCGGCCCGAGGGACGCAACGGGCCCGTGGTGCGCTCGTTCGCGTCCTACCGCGCCTACTACGAGCGCTGGTCCCTCACCTGGGAGGCGCAGGCGCTGCTCCGCGCACGCGGGGTCGTCGGCGACAGCGGCCTCATCGCCGACTTCGCATCCCTCGCCGACCGCATCCGCTACCCCGAGGCCATCGGCGACGCGGACGTACGCGAGATCAAGCGCATCAAGGCGCGCGTGGAGAACGAGCGGCTCCCGCAGGGTGCGGATCCCACACGGCATCTGAAGCTCGGCCGAGGATCCCTCAGCGACGTGGAGTGGCTGGTGCAGCTGATCCAGCTCCAGCACGCGCACGCGCATCCCGCCCTGCGGACGCCGACCACTCTCGGGGCCCTCGACGCCGCCGTGGCCTCGCACATCGTGGCCGAGGGCGACGCCGTGCGTCTCCGGGATGCCTGGCTCCTCGCGTCGCGGGTCCGCTCCGCGATGACGCTCTGGACGAATCGCACGGCTGACGTCCTGCCCGCCGAGCGCGCCGCGCTCGACGCCGTCGCGCGGCTCCTCGAGTACCCGCCCGGATCAGCGTCGGTGCTCGAGGAGGAGTACCTCGGAGTCACCCGCCGCTCCCGCGCCGTCTTCGAGCGCCTGTTCTACGGGGTCGACGACCGGCCCGATCCGCGGGGCGCCTGACACCCTCGGTTCCTCGGCACCGACGACGACGGGCCGCCCTCCCGGAGGAGGACGGCCCGTGCGTCACGCACCCCCATCGGGTGCCGGCGGGATCAGACGCCGTAGTACAGCTCGAACTCGAACGGGTGCGGGCGCTGCGCGAGGGGCTTGATCTCCATCTCGCGCTTGTACTCGATCCACGTCTCGATCAGGTCGGGCGTGAACACGTTGCCCGCGGTGAGGAACTCGTGGTCCGCCTCGAGCGCCTCGAGCGCCGCACCGAGCGACGCGGGGACCTGCGGGATGTTCTTCGCCTCCTCGGGCGGGAGCTCGTAGAGGTCCTTGTCGACGGGCTCGTGCGGCTCGATGCGGTTCTTGATGCCGTCGATGCCCGCCATCAGCTGCGCCGCGAACGCGAGGTACGGGTTGCTCGACGCATCCGGCGCACGGAACTCGATGCGCTTCGCCTTCGGGTTCGTGCCCGTGATCGGGATCCGGATCGACGCCGAGCGGTTGCCCGCCGAGTAGACCAGGTTCACGGGCGCCTCGAAGCCCGGCACGAGGCGGTGGTACGAGTTCACCGTCGGGTTCGTGAACGCCAGGATCGCCGGCGCGTGCTTGAGGATCCCGCCGATGTACCAGCGCGCGAGGTCCGACAGACCGCCGTAGCCGGCCTCGTCGTAGAACAGCGGCTTGCCGTCGTTCCACAGCGACTGGTGCGTGTGCATGCCCGAGCCGTTGTCGCCGAACAGCGGCTTCGGCATGAACGTGGCCGTCTTGCCCCACTGCTCGGCCGTGTTCTTGACGATGTACTTGAACTTCAGGATGTCGTCCGCCGCGTGCACCATCGTGTCGAAGCGGTAGTTGATCTCCGCCTGCCCACCGGTGCCCACCTCGTGGTGCGCGCGCTCCAGGATGAGTCCGGCATCGATCAGCTTGAGGCTGATGTCATCACGCAGATCGGCCTGCTTGTCGACCGGGCTGACCGGGAAGTAGCCGCCCTTGTACGGCGTCTTGTTGCCCAGGTTGCCGCCCTCCTCCTCACGTCCCGAGTTCCACGCACCCTCCTCGGAGTCGACCGAGTAGAAGCTCGTGTGCTGGTTCACCTCGTAGCGGACGTCGTCGAAGATGTAGAACTCGGCCTCGGGCGCGAAGAACGCGGTGTCCGCGATCCCGGACGCGGCGAGGAACTTCTCCGCCTTCTTGGCCACCTGGCGCGGATCACGGGCGTAGATCTCGCCATTGCGCGGGTTGTAGATGTCGAACACCATGATCAGCGTGCGCTCGACACGGAACGGGTCCACGTACGCCGTCGTCACGTCCGGGATGAGCTGCATGTCCGACTCGTGGATGCTCGCGAAGCCGCGGATCGACGAGCCGTCGAACAGCTGGCCGACGGAGAAGAACTCCTCGTCGACGGTGGATGCGGGGATGTTGAAGTGCTGCTGCACCCCGGGCAGGTCGGTGAACCGGATATCGAGGAACTTGACGTCGGTGTCCTTGATGAACGCGAGCACCTCGGATGAGTCTCTGAACATGTGGTGTCTCCAAAAGGGGGGCCGGAGCGGATGAGACTGACGGTTTCAGCCTCTCCGACCCTAGAGGGCAGGGGTTACTTCGCCATAACCGCCGTGTTTCCGCGATGTTACGCGGCCTGTCCCGGGCGAGTCGGCGACCGCTCCCAAGTCGGCGCGACCAGGGGATCCGCCTCACGCGCGCCTAGGATCGCAAGGTGCCCGCGATTCCCACGAACCCCGACCTCGGCGATCCCGGCCGCAACCGCTGGCCGGGGGAGCGCCTCGGGCTGCCGGAGCGCGGACGCGGGTCCGTCGCCCGCGCGGGTCGGCGCATCGTGGGGATCTGCATCGACTGGGCCATCGCCGTGCTGGTCTCCTGGGCGTTCTTCGCGTACGACTCCACGGCGACGCTCGCGATCTTCGCGGTGATGCAGTACCTCCTCATCGTCACCCTCGGGGGGAGCATCGGCCACGTCGTGTTGGGCATGCGCGTGCGCCCTCTCGGCGGGGGATACGTGTCGCTGTGGCGGCCGGTCCTGCGCACCGTGCTGCTGTGCCTGGTCCTCCCCGCGGTCGTGTGGAACGCCGACCAGCGGGGCCTCCACGACGTGTTCTCGGGCACGGTGCTGGTGCGCACGTCCTGACCGCTTCGCCGTGTCGCGAGGGGCGTCAGCCGGGCTCGCACCCGAGGTACACGAGCTCCGGGTCGACGCCGCCGAGCACGACACGGGCGGGGGAGCCCGCGCGGACGGCGCCGAGCTCGCGGCTCTCGGTCTCCCGCCCGTCGTCGGAGCGCCCGGTGGTGACCTCGAAGCGGACGAGCGCGGCGCTGCAGTCCTCCGGCGCGGTCATGTCGAGGAGCGTGCACGACGTCGTGTCGATGCACTCGCTCGCGCGGGAGGCGGGATCGTCGACGGGCACGACGGTCGCCCCCTGGGTGAGGTCCGCGCCGACCGTCGTGAACCGCGCCCGCGTCGAGTCCTGGAAGCTGACCACGACGACCAGCACCCCGGCCAATGCGCAGACCGCGGCGATCGAGGGCCCGAGACCGCGGCGGGCCCGCTCGCGTCGAGAGCGTCCGTAGGGCGACAGGCGCTCTGCCTGCGGATGCGACCGGGGCGGGTCCGAGCGCGCCGGCTCGCGGCGGGGTTCCGCGCGGCGCCCAGCGGCGGGTCCCGAAGAACCAGTGCCCGTCCGCTGGCGGAGGAGCAGGGCGTCCCGGGCCAGCGTCAGCTGGACGAAGCGCTCGTGCGCGCCCTTCAGCTGCTGGGGCGTGGCACCGGCCAGGCGGTCGGGGTGGGTCTCGCGAGCACGTCGGACGTACGCGCGGCTGATGGTCGCCCGATCCGCATCAGCCGCGACGCCGAGCAGCGCCGCAGCGGAGGCCTGATCCATGGGCTCAGTCTGCGCCGGGCACGGTGACGGCGCAAACGACCCGCGATCCGAGGATCAGCGTGCCCGGGACGGGCGGACCTTGAACGGGTCGACGCCCTTGGGGATCGGCATGCTGTTCTGACCCAGAGAGGTCAGGCGGTTGTTCACGGCCAGGACCTCGGCCTTGGTGATGGTGCGCGGGAAGCGCTGCAGGCGACCGGCCAGCTTGTGCAGCTCGACGGAGTCCGCATCGGGGCCGACGAACACGAAGTGCACGGGCACGTTGGGGAGCACGCGGGCGATCTTCCGGCGCTCGTCCTCGAGCATGCGCGTGGTGCGGCTCTTCGGTCCCTCGCCGATGAGGGCCACGCCGGGACGCCCCACGGCGCGGTACACGGCGTCCTGCGACTTGCCGTTGACGGCGACGGGCATCTCGCTGCCGACCCATCCGCGCTTCAGGGAGCTGCGTAGGACCACTCCGACGGCCCCGGGCTGGCCCTTGATCTGCAGGTACGCCGCACGCTCGGCCTTGCGTCCGAGGACGATGAGGAAGGCGAGGATCCCCGCGAAGACGCCCGCGATGACGAAGAGGATGGCGGTGAGCCAGTTGCCACCCGTCGCGAAGACCGCGAGCAGGACGCCGACGACGACGGGACCCAGCAGCGCCAGGAGCATCCACCAGACCGAGCTCTTGTCGTACCGCCGGGTCATCTGGAAGACCTGCCACATCTGCTTGATGCGGCCGGGTTCCTTGGGTGCCTTCGGAGAGGCTGTCTTGCGGGCCATGGTGCCCAGGATACCGGTGCGCGGGAGGCAGCCGGAACGGCCGAGGGGGATCGCGCCTCGTCCTGCCCCTCACAGGCGCGTGGAGCGGACGTGATCCCCAGGAGCAGCGCTCGTGGCCCCTCTCCGCCCGCCTGCCCGCACACTCCCGGGACGGGCACCCGGTCCTCGGCGACTCACGCTGATGGAGCAGGGTCGAGGAGAGGACGCGACGCGATGCCGTACGGACGCGCTCAGCCGCATGTCGGACCGCCCAGGGAGCGAGGCCGTGCGGACGGTCCCCGCCGCGAGACGGCCGACGGGAGACCGGGAGCCTCGACCGCGCGCGCATCGCGGAGGACGAGGGGCAGGGCCGCGGACACGGCGACCAGCGGCAGCACGGTCGCCGGGTATCGCCTCGTCCGGCTCATCGGGAAGGGCATGCGCTGCGAGGTGCACCTCGCACGGCCCTGCCGCGCCGCGGATGCCACGGGCGGTCTGATGGACAACGTCGCCGTCAAGATCGTGCCGCAGTCGGAACGCAGCCGCGGAGAGGCGGAGATCCTCGCGCTGCAGGCCGTCACCTCCGAGCACGTCGTCGAGCTGCGGGACGTCGCCACGCTCTCCGACGGCAGCCTGTGCATCGTGCAGTCGCTCGGGACCCGCGGCACGGCAGCGGCCCTGCTCGGCCGCCGAGGCAGCCTCACGCCCGGGGAGATCGTGACCCTCGTGGCCTCCGTCCTCCGAGGCCTGGGCGACCTGCACGAGGCGGGCATCGCGCACGGGGCCGTCGATCTGACCCACGTGCTCATCGACGCCACGGGCCGTCCGGTGCTGGGTGGGCTGGGGTCCTCCCGCGTCGTCGCGGGAGAGGCCGGCGAGGAGGGCCTCCGGGGCGTCGACCCCGTCGAACAGGACCTGGGGCGGGTCGCGCGCATCGTGCAGGCGCTGCGCGACCCGGGGGACGCGCGCGGACGAGCATCCACCGACAGATGGGAGGCATGGCTGGCGCTCCTCGACGGAACGATCCACGGGGAGGCCGACCTCACCGCCCACGACCTCGCTGACCGACTGCTCGACGTCGCGGACGCGGCACCGCTGGCCGATGCCGGCGGAGCCCGCCCCGAGGAGGACGCGGATCGTGCCCTGTCGCAGGGAGCGATCCCCGTCGATGTGCCTTCCGACCCCGTCAGCGACCGCGCTCCGCGTCTCACGGGACCCCGTCGCGCGCCGCGGCCCTTCTCGCGCTCACGTCGGAGCGCTCATCGCCGGCATCGGGCGGCGCGCGCTCCGTGGGCGCACGACGTCGATGCACGGCTCACCTCGGGGCGGAGCGAGCTCGCGTCGGTCCGCCCGCGCATCTGGGCGCTCGGAGCGTCCGCGCTCCTGCTGCTGATCGCCGGCGTGGTCGCCGTCCCCCTCCTCACCGGACCCGCCCGGGGAGCGACGACAGCGCCCACGAGCACACCGAGCACCGCGGCACCGGCGGACGCCGGCTTCGACGGGGACGTGGCACCGGCGCCAGACGGGGACGTGGCACCGACGTCGGACGGTGAGGTGGCACCGACGTCGGACGGTGACGTGGCGCCGTCGTCGGACGCAGACGCTGCAGAATCCCCGGATCCGGACGTCGCCGCTCCCGCGCTCCTCCGCCTCAGGGCAGCCTGCCTGCACCACTCCGATGCCATCTGCGTGAGCGATGTCGATGAGGCCGGCTCCGCCGTCGACGACGCTGATCGGAGCACCATCGCCAGCGATGGGAGCGAAGCCCCAGACGGCGTCGCGCTCCACGTCGGGGACGCCCTCGGCCCGGCTCGGAGACTCGGAGACACCGCGCTCATCGAGCTGCGTCCCGGCTCGGAAGCCCCGGCGGCGCCGACGGACGTTTCGGCACCGGAACGGCGACCGGCCTCCCTCCTGATCGTCAGGGGGGAGGCCGGGTGGCGGATCAGGGACCTGATGGACGACCGGTGACAGTCGCCGTCGGGTCCTGGTCGGACCTAGATGCCGAGGTCGGCGTCGAACGCACCCGCCTCGAGGCGGTTCTTCACGGCGACGAGGAACCGGGATGCGTCAGCCCCGTCGACGATGCGGTGGTCGTAGGACAGCGCCAGGTAGACGGTGGAGCGGATCGCGATCGTGTCCTGACCATCCGCCGTGATGACCACGGGCCGCTTGGTGACGATGCCGGTGCCGAGGATCGCGGACTGCGGCAGGAACACCACGGGGGTGTCGAAGAGCGCGCCGCGCGACCCGGTGTTGGTCAGCGTGAAGGTGCCGCCAGCCAGCTCGTCCGGCGACAGCTTGTTGTCGCGCGTGCGGGCGGCCAGGTCGGCGATCTCCGACGCGAACTGCGCGAGGTTCTTGCCCTCGGCGTTCTTCACGACGGGGGTCAGCAGTCCACGCTCCGTGTCGACCGCGATGCTGATGTTCTCGTGGTCGGGGTACACGATGCTGTCGCCGTCGACCGTCGCGTTGACGACCGGGTACGCCTTGAGCGCCTCGGCGGCGGCGAGGGCGAAGAAGGGCAGGAACGAGAGCTTCACGCCCGTCTTCTCGAGGAAGTCGCCTTTCACGCGGTCGCGGAAGCGGGCCACCTTCGTGACGTCGACCTCGACCACCGAGGTGAGCTGCGCGGTGGATTGCATCGAGACGACAGCGCGGTCTGCGATGAGCTTGCGCATGCGGGACATCTTCGCGGTCGTTCCCCGGAGCGGCGACGTCTCGAGCGGAGCGGCAGCGGGCGCCGCGGGACCCGACGCGGTCGGGGTGCTCTTCGCCGCGGCGGCCTCTGCAGCAGCGAGCACGTCCTCCTTGCGAATGCGCCCTCCCACGCCTGTGCCGGTCACGGAGCTGATGTCGACCCCGCGCTCGTTGGCGAGCTTGCGCACCAGCGGGGTGACGTAGCCCGCGTTGCCGGACGGCGCCGGAGCCGCGGCGGGCGCGGCGGCGGCAGCCGTCGGAGCCGCAGGAGCGGGTGCCGGAGCCGCGGCGACAGGGGCCGGGGCGGCGGGAGCAGGTGCGGGGGTCGACTCGGGAGCGGCCTTCTCCTCCTGGGAGGCCGGAGCGGGCTCGGGCTCGACGGGAGCAGGCGCCTCGGCCTCGTCGTCCGCCTCGGTGGAGGGGATCACGGTGTCCTCGACGGCCTCCTCGGTCGCCGTCTCCGGCTCCGCTGCGGCCGCGGGCTCCTCCGCGGGAGCGTCGCCCCCACCGGAGCCGTCGCCGATGCGCACCAGCACGGCGCCCACCTCGACCGTCTCGTCCTCCTGGACGAGGATCTCCTCGATGACGCCGGCGACCGGCGAGGGGATCTCGGTGTCGACCTTGTCGGTCGACACCTCGAGCAGGGGCTCGTCGACCTCGACGTGGTCGCCGACGTTCTTGAGCCAACGGGTCACCGTGCCCTCGGTGACGCTCTCGCCGAGTGCGGGGAGGTTGACGGATTCGCTCATGGGGTTGTCTCCTTCAGGCCCGACTCCGGACCCGGCTTGTATGTCGGTGATGGCAGGGTGCTACAGGGCGTGCAGAGGGGTTCCGGCGAGAGCCAGGTGCGCCTCGCCGAGCGCCTCGTTCTGGGTGGGGTGGGCGTGCACCAGGTTGGCGACGTCCTCGGGGTAGGCCTCCCAGTTCACGATGAGCTGGCCCTCGCCGATGAGCTCGCCGACACGGGCGCCGATCATGTGGATGCCGACGACGGGCCCATCCTGCACGCGGACGACCTTGATGGAACCGGCCGTGCCGAGGATGGAGCTCTTGCCGTTGCCACCGAGGTTGTACTCGTAGCTCGAGACCTTGTCGGCGCCGAACTTCTCGGCGGCCTTCGCCTCGCTGTAGCCGACGCTCGCGACCTCGGGGTCGGAGTAGGTGACCTTGGGGATGTTGATGTCCTCGACGACCACGGGCTTGTTGCCCGCGATCTCCTCGGCGACGAAGATGCCCTGCTGGAACCCGCGGTGCGCGAGCTGCAGGCCGGGGACGATGTCGCCGACGGCGTAGACGCCGGGGACGCTGGTCTGGAGCCGCTCGTCCGTCAGGACGAAGCCGCGGTCGGTCTTCACGCCCGCCTCCTCGAATCCGAGCCCCTGGGTCGCCGGGCCGCGGCCCACGGCGACGAGCAGGAGGTCGGCGTCGTACGTCGTGCCGTCCTCGAGGGCGACCTGGACGCCCTGGTCGTCCTGGGTGACCGACTTGAAGCGCACACCGAGCGAGAACGCGATGCCGCGCTTGCGGAACGCCCGCTCGAACTGCTTGCTGATCGACTCCTCCTCGTTGGGCACGAGGTGGGGGAGGGCCTCGATGATCTGCACGTCGACGCCGAAGGAGCGCCAGACGGAGGCGAACTCGACGCCGATGACGCCGCCGCCCAGGATCGCGACCTTCTTCGGGATGTAGTCGAGCTCGAGCGCCTGCTCGCTCGTGATGACGCGGCCGCCGATCTCGAGGCCGGGGAGCGTGCGGGAGTAGGAGCCCGTCGCGAGGACGATGCTCTTCCCGGTGACGGTCTGGTCGCCTACCTGGACGGTCGTGCCGGAGGTGAGGCGCCCCTCGCCCTCGATGACGGTGATGCCGCGGGCCTTGATGAGCCCCTGTAGGCCCTTGTACTTGCTGGCGACGATGGCCTCGCGATAGGCGTTGACGCGGGCGATGTCCACCCCGTCGAACGTGACGTTGACGCCGTACTTCTCCGACTCCCGCGAGACGTCGGCGACCTCGGCCGAGTGCAGGAGCGCCTTGGTGGGGATGCAGCCGCGGTGCAGGCACGTGCCGCCCAGCTTGCCCTTCTCCACGAGGCCCACGGTCTTGCCCAGCTGCACCGCACGGAGGGCGGCTGCATAGCCACCGCTCCCGCCGCCGAGCACCACCACGTCAAAGTTCTGTTCCGACACCCAGGATCTCCCTCGTATGCATCAAGGTCGTCTCATGCGACCGCCCGACCGGGCAGGCGCGGGACCCCCTCAGGAGGCCTCTCCGAGCCTACTACGCGCGTGAAAAACCCGCGGCCAGGGCCAGGAGCGTGCGGACCGCGACGCCTGTCGGGCCCTTCCCCGTGAAGCCGTGACCGCCGCCCTTGTTGTGCGACGGCCCGGCGATGTCGATGTGCGCCCACGGGATCCGCGGAGCGTCGTCCGCGTCACCGGTCCGGCCGACGAACTCCTTGAGGAACACGCCCGCGACGAGCATGCCGCCAGCCGGGTTGCCCGGCTTGACGTTGGCGATGTCCGCGATGTCGGAGTTGAGGAGCGCGCGCATCTCCTCCGGGAGCGGCATGCCCCACATGCTCTCGCCCTGTTCGCGGGCGGCGTCGAGGAGGCGGGCGACGAGCGCGTCCTCGCCCATGACGGCGGAGTACCGCTCGCCGAGCGCGACGACCTGGGCGCCGGTCAGCGTCGCGATGTCGACGATGGCGTCCGGGTGCTCCTCGCTGGCGGCGACGATGCCGTCCGCCATCACGAGCCGACCCTCGGCGTCGGTGTTGAGGACCTCCACGGTCGTGCCCCCGCGCATGCGCAGGACGTCGTCCGGGCGGATCGCGGAGCCCGAGGGCATGTTCTCGGCGATGCACAGCCACGCCGTGAGGCGCACGGGCAGCTCGAGCCGTGCCGCGGCCACGACGACCTCGAGGATCGTCGCGGCGCCGGTCATGTCGTACTTCATGCCGATCATGGGCACGGCGGGCTTGAGCGAGATGCCGCCGGTGTCGTAGGTGATCCCCTTGCCGACGAGCGCCAGATGGCGCGTCGCACCCGCGGGGGAGTATGCGACCTTGACGAGCCGGGGCGGGCGCGTGGAGCCCTGACCGACACCGAGGATCCCGCCGAAGCCGTCGGCCGCGAGCGCCTCCTCATCCCAGACCCGGACGTCCACGGGGAGCCCGGCGGTGCGCTCGTGGACCGCGTCGACGAACGTCGCGGGATAGAGGTCGAGCGGCGGGGTGTTGACGAGGTCCTTGGTGCCCGCCACCGCGCCGGCGACGGCGGTGGCACGCGCCACTGCCTCGTCGGCGTCATCGGCGGTCCAGGAGTCGCCCTGCGCGAGCACCGTGACGGCGGTGGCCCGCGGCTTCTGGCCCGCGAGCGAGTCCCGGCGGTACGCGTCGAAGGAGTAGGTCCCGAGGGCAGCGCCCTCGAGCACGGCGGTCAGCTCGACGAGCGAGGACACGGGGACGGCCACGGCGACGTGGGCGACGCCGCGCAGCTGGCGGGTCGCGCTGCCGACGGCGTAGCGGAGCGCGACCGCGTCCAGGGGACCCGAGCCCACTCCCACCAGCGCGACCGTGCGGGCGGCCGTACCCGTCCCGGCGATGCGCACGACCTCGTCGCGGCCGCCGGTGACGCCGATGTCGGACAGGCCGTCCACGTCGATCTCGAGGCCCTCGGGCGCATGCACCCGGATCCCCTCCTTCTCGCTGGAGACGGCGACGACGAGCGCGTCCGCCTCCACGTCGATGGCACGGTCGGCGGACACGGAGAGAAGGGGGAGGGTCATGGGCGACGAGCCTACCGACGTGCGCATGCGCCGCAGCCCGGAGCGCGGGGTCCGGGGATCCGCTCGGATCTGCGCATCCAGGCGTCGTCGGCGACCGTGTTCGCTCTCGGCGGCACGTGGCGGTCACCGACAGGGAGGGGCCCTCGGAGGTGCGGCTTAGAGTGGATCCATGGCAGATGCGGACGGACTGTACGAGATCGACACCGACATCGGCGAGGTCCCGACTGGACTGCCCCTGGTCGCCGGACTCACCGGCTTCTCCGACGCGGGATCCGGGGTCTCCCAGCTCAGCGAGTACCTGCTGAGCACCCTGAGCCACCGCGACGTCCTGCGCTTCGACACGGACACCCTGCTCGACTACCGCGCGCGCCGACCCACCATCTACTTCGACCAGGACCACCTCGCAGACTACCGTCCGGCCCGGCTGGCGCTGTACCTCGCGCACGACGAGATCGGGCAGCCGTTCCTCCTCCTCACGGGCTTCGAGCCGGACTTCCGGTGGGAGGCCTTCACCGCCGCCGTCCTCGGCATCGTCGACCGGTACCGCGTCTCCACGACGACGTGGGTGCACGCGATCCCCATGCCGGTGCCGCACACGCGCGACATCAACGTCACCGTCAGCGGCAACCGCACCGAGCTCATCGACGCGCTCAGCGTGTGGAAGCCGCACACCCAGGTGCCGGCGAACGCGCTGCACCTGGTGGAGCACCGCCTGCACGACGCCGGCCATCCCGTCGCCGGCTTCGTGCTCCTCGTCCCGCACTACCTCGCGGACACCGAGTTCCCCCTCGCCGCGGTCGCCGCCCTGGAGAGCATCAGCGCCGCGACGGGCCTCATCTTCCCGACCGACCGCCTCCGCGAGGAGGGCCGCGACTTCGTGGGCCGCATCGACGAGCAGGTCGCGGGCAACCAGGAGCTGGCGCGCCTCGTCACGACGCTCGAGGAGCGCTACGACAGCTACATGGAGGACACGCCGCTCAAGTCGCCGCTCACGGACGAGGACGGCGCCCTGCCGACCGCCGACGAGATCGCCGCCGAGCTGGAGAAGTTCCTCGCACGCCGTCGCCCCGGCGACGGCGACGCCGCCTGATCCTCCGGCGGTGAGCGGCGCCCGCTGGGCGGGCGCCGGCATCGCGGAGGCCGCTGCGTCGGTATCCTCGTGCCGATGACCACACGCCGCGCCCGCCTCGTCCTCGGCGTCGCCATGGTGGCGTACCTCTCCTCCGTGCTGCAGCGCGGCTCGCTCGGCATCGCGTCCGTCGAGGCGGGGGAGCGGTTCCACGTCTCCGCGTCGCTGCTCTCCACGCTCGCCGTCACGCAGCTCGTGGTGTACGCGGCGCTGCAGATCCCGGTCGGCGTGCTGATCGACCGGATCGGCCCGCGCGCGCTGCTCGCGGCGGGAGCCCTCCTGATGGTGGCCGGGCAGGTCACCCTGGCGCTCTCCACCTCGCTCGAGGTCGCGATCCTGGGGCGCATGCTCGTCGGCGCGGGGGACGCGATGACGTTCGTCTCCGGCCTGCGCCTCATCAACTCCTGGTTCTCGGGTCCGCGCGTGCCGGTGCTGTCGCAGTGGTTCGCCAACGTGGGCCAGCTCGGCCAGGTGCTGTCGGCGATCCCGCTCTCGCTCGTGCTGCACACGGCGGGATGGACGCCCGCGTTCCTCGGCTCGGCGTCCGTGGCGGTCGTCGCCTTCGTCGCTGTGGTCGTCGCCGCCCGCGACCGGCCGGCGGGCGACGCGCCGCCGCCGCGCGTGCCGTGGGGCGACTCGATGCGCGAGCTCGGCCGGAGCCTGCGTCGGCCCGGCACGCAGCTCGGCTTCTGGTCCCACTTCGTCACGCAGTCGTCCGGCGTGGTGTTCAGCCTCCTGTGGGGGTTCCCGTTCCTCGTGGACGGCCTGGGCTACAGCCCCGCCCTGGCGTCGGGTCTCCTCATCGTGATCGTGGCGTCCGGCATGGTCGTGGGACCCGTCATCGGCATCCTCACCGGTCGCTTCCCGTTCCGGCGCTCCAACCTCGTCCTCGGCGTGGTCGCGATGATGGGCGCGGCCTGGGCGCTCCTGCTCCTGTGGCCGGGCGTGCCGCCGCTCGCCGTCGTGCTGCTGGTGGTCGTCGCGATCGGCATCGGCGGGCCCGGGTCGCAGGTCGGCCTGGACTTCGCGCGCACGTTCAACCCGCCCCGGAGCCTCGGCGCCGCGTCCGGCATCGTGAACGTCGCCGGGTTCACCGCGAGCTTCACGATGATGCTGCTCATCGGCATCGCGCTCGACGTGCAGGACGGGATCCGGGTCGCGGGCGGGGCACCGAGCGACCTGTACGCGTTCGACTCGTTCCGCGTGGCCTTCGCCGTGCAGTACCTCGTGGTGGGCTTCGGCGCGCTGATGCTCGTCCGGACGAGGCGGCGCACGCGGCGCCTGCTCGCCGACGAGGGAATACGGGTGGGGCCGCTGTGGGTTGCCTACCTCGACAGGCGGCGCCGACGCCGCGCGTGACGCCGGCCCGCACACGGATCCCATTGGCTCGCCCACGCGCGCATCCGTGCAATAATCAGATACGGACCCGTTCATGTCCTGCATCTCGCATCACCTCGGTGGTGGCGTCATCCCGGTGGCGCACGAGCAGCGGACTTGACATGGGTCCTAGCAATGTCCGAAAACAACCCCGACCCACCTCCGGCAGGTCTCCCCGCAGCAGCATCGCGGAGCGCGCGACCGGTCGTCGTGGGGACGAAAGGTGTTCGCATGGCCACCCCCTCCACACCGTCCGCCACCCTGGACGCGGCTTCCGCGACCGGCACGGCCGACGACGCCGCGACGGGTGAGGCGAAGGCACCCGCGAAGCGCGCCCCCGCCCGCAAGACCGCGGCCGCGAAGGCTCCCGCTGCCAAGACGGCGACGGCGGCGAAGGCCCCGACGAAGGCCGCCGCCGCGAAGGCCGCGGCAGCTGAGGCAGCAGCAGCCGAGGCCGACGATGCGGCCTCCGCCGACGCTCCCGCGGCGCCCGCCAAGGCACCCACCGCGCGGGCGAAGGCCGCGGCCGCGAAGAAGGCCGCCGCCGCGTCGGGTGACGCCGCACCGGCGAAGGCCCCGCGCAAGACCGCGGCGAAGAAGACGGCGGCCCAGGGCTCCGGAGAGGCGTCCGACGACGACGCCGAGGAGGTCGTGGTCCCCGTCGCCGAGGACGACTCGGATGACGAGGCCGTCGAGGACGGCGCCGCCAAGCCGCCCGTCGCGCTCGAGCCGCTCCCGACCGGCGCCATGGTGCTGTCGAACAAGGAGGAGGACGAGGACGTCCCCGTCTACTCGACGACCATCACCGGTGCCACGGCGGATCCCGTCAAGGACTACCTCAAGCAGATCGGCAAGGTCGCGTTGCTCAACGCCGCCGAGGAGGTCGAGCTCGCCATGCGCATCGAGGCGGGGCTCTTCGCTGAGGACAAGCTGGCGAACACGCCCGGCATCTCGCGCGAGCTGGAGCGCGAGCTGCGCTGGGTCGCGCGGGACGGCCAGCGCGCGAAGAGCCACCTGCTGGGCGCGAACCTGCGTCTCGTGGTGAGCCTCGCCAAGCGCTACACGGGTCGTGGCATGCAGTTCCTCGACCTGATCCAGGAGGGCAACCTCGGCCTCATCCGGGCGGTCGAGAAGTTCGACTACACCAAGGGCTTCAAGTTCTCCACGTACGCCACGTGGTGGATCCGCCAGGCCATCACGCGCGCCATGGCCGACCAGGCGCGCACCATCCGCATCCCTGTGCACATGGTCGAGGTCATCAACAAGCTCGCCCGCGTGCAGCGCCAGATGCTGCAGGACCTGGGCCGCGAGCCCACGCCCGAGGAGCTGTCGCGCGAGCTCGACATGACGCCCGAGAAGGTCATCGAGGTCCAGAAGTACGGGCGCGAGCCGATCTCCCTGCACACGCCCCTGGGCGAGGACGGCGACAGCGAGTTCGGCGACCTCATCGAGGACACCGAGGCGGTCGTCCCCGCGGACGCCGTCGGCTTCACGATGCTGCAGAAGCAGCTGGAGTCGCTGCTCGACTCGCTCTCGGAGCGCGAGGCCGGCGTGATCCGCATGCGCTTCGGCCTCGGCGACGGCATGCCGAAGACGCTCGACCAGATCGGCGACACGTTCGGCGTCACGCGAGAGCGGATCCGCCAGATCGAGTCGAAGACCATGGCCAAGCTCCGCCACCCGTCGCGCTCGCAGTCGCTGCGCGACTACCTCGAGTAGGCCGTGCCGCTGCGCCTCGCCGTCGCCGCGGGCCGGGCCGCCCGCTGGGCCGCCCGTCTCCGTGGCGGCGGTTCCGCCGTGCCCGGCGTCGTCGCCCTCCGCCTCGAGCCGCGCTTCCTCGAGCGCACGATCGCCGACCTGCCGCACGGGGTGGTCGCCGTCACCGGCTCCAACGGCAAGTCGACGACGACCCACATGCTCACCGCCGTGCTCCGCGCGCATGGTCTCCGCGTCTTCACGAACCCGTCCGGCGGCAACCTGC
The DNA here is from genome assembly GCF_021952865.1 of Clavibacter californiensis. Classification (NCBI taxonomy): domain Bacteria; kingdom Bacillati; phylum Actinomycetota; class Actinomycetes; order Micrococcales; family Microbacteriaceae; genus Clavibacter; species Clavibacter californiensis. The sequence continues at coordinate 2,199,413 of NZ_CP040792.1, forward strand.
CCCAGGGGATCGCCTCCGCGGTGCTCGCGGACGCCGACGCGTCCGGTCGCCTCGATGCCGACGTCGCCGTGCTCGAGATCGACGAGGCCTACGGCGTCGCGCTCTCCGCGCTGCTCACGCCGCGCACGGTGCTCCTCCTCAACATCCAGATCGACCAGCTGAACCGCTTCCACGAGCCGGATCGCGTGGTGGGCATGCTCGAGCGGATCGCCGCCACGGCGACCGAGGCCGTGGTCGCCAACCGGGACGACGCGCACGTCAACGCCATCGCCGCGCACACCGCGCGCTCCGGCCGGGCCGACGTCGACTGGTTCGGCGTCTCCGAGGAGCTCCTGGTCGACAGCAAGCACGGCCTGGCGTCCGCGCCGCGGTTCGGCTCCGAGGATCCCGACCCGGTACACGTCGCGGCCGGAGTCGAGGCCGTGGCGCTCTCCGGTCGCAATGCGGTCTTCCGGCTGCCGTCCGGCGACCTCCCCGTGACGCTCCCGTCGCGCGGCCTGCACTACGCCGTCGACGCCGCGGGCGCGCTCGCGACGGCCAGGCGCGTCCTCGGCGACCGCTTCGACCCCGCTCGTGCGGCTGAGGGCCTGGGATCCGTGGCCGCCGTCTACGGTCGCGGCGAGATGCTGCGCGCGGGCGACGAGGACATCGAGATCATCATGATGAAGAACCCGGCGAGCCTGCAGATGAACCTCGACGCGCTCGACGACCCGCCCGAGCAGGTGCTGCTCGCCGTCGACGACGGCACGCCGGACCCCTCCTGGATCTACGACACCGACCTCTCCGCGCTCACGCACGCCGACGTCGTCTCCGGCACGAAGGGCTACCAGCTGGCCGTGCGCTTCGGATACGAGGGCCTCGAGGTCGGCCGCGTCGAGCCCGACCTGCGCCGCGCCGTGCAGGCGTTCCTCGCGATGGAGAAGCCGTCCCGCGGTGTCAAGACCATGATCGTCAACTACGAGCAGATGATGGCGATCCGCCGCATCCTCGGGTACACGGACCTCGAGGGAGGACCCGCGTGAGCGACGCCCTGCGCATCCTGCACCTCTACCCCGAGGAGCTCGGCATCAACGGCGACCGCGGCAACGTGACCGTGCTCGTCGAGCGCGCGCGCATCCGCGGGATCAGCACGGAGGTCGTCCGGCACTCCCCGGGTGGTGGGGACCCGGGCGACGCCGACCTCGTGGTCATCGGCTCCGGGCCGCTCACCGCGCAGCGCGCCGTCCTGCCCGACCTCGTCGCGCACGCCCCGCATCTCGTCGCGCTCCAGGAGGCCGGCGTCCCGCTCCTCGCGGTGGGCGGGGGCCTGCAGCTCCTGGGGGAGTCCGTGCGGCTCATCGACGGCGGCGAGCTCGTCGGCGCGGGAGTCCTGCCCGTGCGCACCACGCTGACGGCCGAGCGACGCGTGGGAGACCTCGTGCTCGACACGCCGGAGGGCGAGGTCGTCGGTTACGAGAACCACGGGTCCACGCTCGACATCGGCGCGCACGCTCCGCTCGGCACGGTGCGCGCGGGCTTCGGCAACGGCGGGCAGGGCGGCGCGGAGGGCGTGCGCGTCGGCGCCGCCATCGGCACCCACCTCGGCGGGCCCGTCCTCGCGCTCAACCCGCGCCTCGCGGACGAGCTGCTGTCCGCAGCCCTCGCGCGGCATGGCCGCGAGCTGCCCGCCGACATCTCGGGGACGCTCGACCGGCTGGACGCCTGGGCGCGCGAGGCCCGGTCCACCGTGATGGCCCGGCCGGCGCACTACTGATGCTCCGCGGCCGTCAGGCGGCCGCATCCGCACATGACGAAGGGCGCATCCCCACCGGGATGCGCCCTTCGTCGTCCGCCGATGTGATCGGCGCTGGTCGTCCTAGGCCCGCTCGTCGAGCAGGCGGCTCGACTCGTCGTGCCAGCTCGTGGCGACGGCCGACAGCTTCTCCTGGTACTTCTTGCCGTGGTGGGCGCAGAAGAGGAGCTCGCTGCTGTTCACCTCGACGCGGATGTACGCCTGGGCTCCGCAGCTGTCGCAGCGGTCGTTGGCGGTGAGCTGGTGGTTGTCGAGCTCGTCCACGGGACGCTCGGTCGCGGTCGGTGTCATGTGATGCTCCCCTCCGGGTCGGGTCTGGTCGAGCCGAATGCATCAAGTAGACCACGAGCTCCCCGCAGTCGACCCGACCGCGGACGTCTGTTTCGCTCTGCGCGTAGGGCGCGGTGCGGGTGACGTCGATTCGGAGGGGGAGGCGGCGGGCGGCGGTTAAGATCGATGCGGCTCGCGTCCGGCGAATGCCGGACGTACATGGAGGACAGCACGTGGCAGCATCCGATTATTCCGCCCGCCATCTCTCCGTCCTCGAGGGCCTCGAGGCCGTGCGCAAGCGGCCCGGCATGTACATCGGATCCACCGACTCGCGCGGCCTCATGCACTGCCTCTGGGAGATCATCGACAACAGCGTCGACGAGGCGCTCGGCGGGCACGGCGACCGCATCGACGTGCGGCTCCATCCCGACGGCAGCGTCGAGGTGCGCGACACCGCACGCGGCGTGCCGGTCGACATCGAGCCGAAGACCGGACTCTCCGGCGTCGAGGTCGTCTTCACCAAGCTGCACGCGGGCGGCAAGTTCGGATCCGGCTCCTACGCGTCATCGGGCGGCCTGCACGGCGTGGGCGCGTCCGTCGTGAACGCGCTGTCGGAGCGCCTCGACGTCGAGGTGGACCGCGGCGGCAAGACGCACGCCATGTCGTTCCGGCGCGGCGAGCCGGGCATCTTCGAGGACCAAGGCGAGGCGAGCCCCGACGCGCCGTTCCGCCCCTTCACATCCGGGAGCGAGCTGCGGGTCGTCGGCAAGGTGCGCAAGGGCGTCACCGGCACGCGGATCCGCTACTGGGCCGACCGGCAGATCTTCACCCGCGGCGCGTCCTTCCTCACGGAGGAGCTCCTCGGCCGCGCGCGCCAGACCGCGTTCCTCGTCCCCGGGCTGAGCATCGACATCGAGGACCTCCGCGGCGAGCAGCCCGTGCGCGAGTCCTTCCGCTTCGACGGCGGCATCGCGGAGTTCGTGGACCACCTGGCCGTCGACGCGCCGCTGACGGACACCTGGCGGCTCGAGGGATCCGGCACGTTCACTGAGACCGTGCCCGTGCTCACCGACGGCGGCGCCATGGTGCCGACGGAGCTCACGCGCGAGTGCGCCGTCGACATCGCGCTCCGCTGGGGCACGGGGTACGACACCCGCTTCAAGTCGTTCGTCAACATCATCGCGACGCCCAAGGGCGGCACCCACCAGGCCGGCTTCGAGGCGGGCCTGCTCAAGTTCGTGCGCGCGCAGGTCGAGGCCAACGCGCGCAAGCTCAAGGTCGGCACCGACAAGCTCGAGAAGGACGACGTGCTCGCCGGCCTCACGGCGGTGCTCACGGTCCGCTTCCCCGAGCCGCAGTTCGAGGGCCAGACCAAGGAGGTGCTGGGCACGCCGGCCGTCCGCGCCATCGTGTCGCAGGTCGTGCAGAAGGCCATGACCGAGCGGTTCGCGTCGACCCGACGCGAGGACAGGGCGCAGACCGCCGTGCTCCTCGAGAAGGTCGTCGGCGAGATGAAGTCGCGCATCTCGGCGCGCACGCACAAGGAGACGCAGCGGCGGAAGAACGCGCTCGAGAGCTCGTCCCTGCCCGCGAAGCTCGTGGACTGCCGGTCGAACGACGTCGCCAACAGCGAGCTGTTCATCGTGGAGGGCGACTCCGCCCTCGGCACCGCGAAGCTCGCGCGCGACAGCGAGTACCAGGCGCTGCTGCCCATCCGCGGCAAGATCCTCAACGTGCAGAAGGCGTCGCTGCCGGACATGCTCTCCAACACGGAGTGCGCCTCGATCATCCAGGTGCTGGGCGCGGGATCCGGCCGCACGTTCGACCTGTCGGCGGCGCGCTACGGGAAGATCATCATCATGAGCGACGCCGACGTCGACGGCGCCCACATCCGCACGCTGCTGCTCACGCTCTTCTTCCGCTACATGCGGCCGATGATCGACGAGGGCCGGGTCTTCGCCGCCGTGCCGCCGCTGCACCGCGTGGTGGTCATGAACCCGGGGTCGAAGCCGAACGACGTCATCTACACGTACTCGGAGCGGGAGCTCGCCGCGGTCCTCGCGCAGGCGAAGCGGCAGGGCAAGCGCTACCAGGACCCGATCCAGCGGTACAAGGGCCTGGGGGAGATGGACGCCGACCAGCTCGCGACGACCACCATGGACCGCCGCAACCGCACGCTCCGCCGCGTGCGCGTCGACGACGCCGAGGCCGCCACGCGCATGTTCGAGCTGCTCATGGGCAACGACGTCGCGCCGCGCAAGGAGTTCATCATCGACGGCGCCGGATCCGTGCGGGACCGCATCGACGTGTGATCCACCGGCTGCGTGCCGGATGCGCGGACGGCCGCGGACCCCACGGGTCCGCGGCCGTCCGCGTGCGTGGCGCCGATGCGCCTACGTCTCGAGCGGGGTCGAGCCGTCCTCGGCCGACGGCTCGACGATGCCCGCGGCCGCGCCGGACGCCGCATCCGGCGCCTCGGCCGGGGTGACCGCCTGGCCGACGCTCCCGATCGCCTTCTCGAGCGGGATGCCCGAGCCGTCGCGCTTCATGCCCGTGGGCGGCAGCTGCCTGACCTCGCCGGCCGCCCCGACCGCGAGGGCGGGCCCGGGGCCGACCCAGGCGAGGGCGAGGTGGTCCTCGCCCTTCAGGTACGCGTGCGCGCGGACCCCGCCCGTGGCGCGTCCCTTGCGAGGGAAGTCGCCGAACGCGCTCACCTTGGCGCGGCCGGGATCCACGCCCGCGATGGTGGCGGACGACGCCGAGATCGTGACGACCTCGGCACCCTCGGGCGCGACGGAGGAGAAGAACAGCACGCGCGCGCCTGCGCCGAGGTTGACGCCGGCGACGCCGCCCGCCTGGATGCCCTGGGGTCGCACGGACACCGCGGGGAAGTGCAGCAGCTGCGCCTCGCTGGTGACGAAGACGAGCTCGTCCGTCTCCGCGCCCTGCCGCGCACCGACGACCTCGTCGCCCTTCTTCAGCGCGATGACCTCGAACTCGGGCTTCGCGGGCAGGGCCGACGGGGCGATGCGCTTGACGACGCCCTGGCGCGTGCCGAGCGCGATGGCCTCGTCGGTGCCCAGCGCCACGAGCGCGACGACGCGCTCCTTCCTGTCGGTGAGACCCAGGTAGTCGCGGATCCGGACGCCGGCGCCCAGCTGAACGCTCGCGACCGGGACGACGGGGAGGTCGACAGGCGTCATCGTGATGAGCCGGCCGATGTTCGTGATCGCGCCGATGCGCGTGCGGCTCGTGGTCTCGATCGCCGTGAGGACCGCGTCTTGGGAGCTGCGGCGGACGGTCTGCAGGGGCGTGCCCGGCGCGTCCGTCGGCAGGTCGACGCGGACCGCGCGCCCGGTCGTCGACAGCAGCACCCGGCAGGGCACGTCCGCGATCTCGAGCACGGGCGCGGCACGGCGGCTCGACGCCCCGGCGACGCTCGGCGCGGCCTCGGTGAGCAGGGTCCGGCGCGGCGTGCCGAAGCGGTCGGCGACCTCCTGCAGCTCGGTCGAGACGAGGGCCCGGAGCCGGCGGGGATCGGCGAGGATCGCCTCGAGCTCGGCGATCTCAGCCTGGAGCCTGTCCCGCTCCTCCTCGAGCTCGATGCGGCTGAACCGCGTGAGCCGGCGGAGGCGGAGCTCCAGGATGTAGTCGGCCTGCAGCGTCGACAGGTCGAACACGTCCATGAGTCGGGCGCGCGCCTGCTCGGTGTCGTCGCTGCCGCGGATGACCTGGATAACCTCGTCGATGTCGAGGATGGCGATCAGCAGCCCGAGCACGAGGTGCAGCCGCTCCTGCCGGCGGGCGAGCCGGTAGCGCGTGCGGCGCGTGACCACCTCGAGCCGGTGCGCCACGTAGACCTGCAGCAGCTCCTTCAGCCCGAGCGTCTGCGGGCTGCCGTCGACGAGCGCGACGTTGTTGATGCTGAAGCCGTCCTCGAGCGGCGTGTAGCGGTAGAGCTGCTCGAGCACGGCCTCGGGGTTGAAGCCCGTCTTGATCTCGATCACGAGCCGCAGCCCGTGCGTGCGGTCGGTCAGGTCGGTGACGTTGGTGATGCCCGACAGCTTCTTGTTCTGGACGCCGTCCTTGATCTTCTCGATGACCTTCTCGGGGCCGACCAGGTACGGCAGCTCGGTGACGACGAGCCCCGACTTCCGGGGCGTGAGGCTCTCGACGGAGACGCGCGCGCGGGTCTTGAAGCTGCCGCGGCCGGTGAGGTACGCGTCCTTGACGCCCGACAGGCCGATGATCGTGCCTCCCGTGGGGAGATCCGGCCCCGGCACGAAGGCCATGAGGTCGTCCAGGCTGGCGTCCGGGTGGTCGATGAGATGGCGCGCGGCGCCGACGACCTCGATCAGGTTGTGGGGGACCATGTTCGTCGCCATGCCGACCGCGATGCCGCTCGCGCCGTTGACCAGCAGGTTCGGGAACGCCGCGGGGAGGACGGCCGGCTGCATGAACGCGTTGTCGTAGTTCGGGACGAAGTCGACGACGTCCTCGTCGAGGCCCTCGACCATCGCGAGCGCGGACGCGGCGAGCCGGGCCTCCGTGTAGCGGGGGGCGGCCGGACCGTCGTCGAGCGATCCGAAGTTGCCGTGCCCGTCGATGAGCGGAACCCGCAGCGTGAACGACTGCGCCATGCGCACCATCGCGTCGTAGATGGCGGAGTCGCCGTGCGGGTGGAGCTTGCCCATGACCTCGCCAGTGACGCGGGCGGACTTCACGTGGCCTCGGTCGGGGCGGAGGCCCATCTCGCTCATCTGGTACAGGATCCGGCGCTGCACGGGCTTGAGGCCGTCGCGCGCGTCGGGCAGGGCCCGCGAGTAGATGACCGAGTACGCGTACTCGAGGAACGAGTTCTCCATCTCGGTGGAGACGTCGACGTCCTCGATCCGCTCGGCGGGCTCGTCGGGCGTGGTGTTCGTGGTGGAGGGACTCATGGACTCTCTGGGTCGGGGTCGGCGCTGCGTCGATCGGCGTCGTGACGCGGATGCGCGCCGGTCTGCTGTGGCAGACTGGGCCGGATGGCCCCCATGCTACCGGCGCCCGGATCCAGCCGGATGAGCCTCACCGCGGTCATGCCCGGCTGCCTCGCCGCCCTCGCGGGCGAGGAGTCGGACGCCGGCCTCCCGCCCGTCGACCGGGCCGTGGTCGTCCTCGTGGACGGGCTCGGCTCCGCGGCACTCCGCGCCCGGGCCGGGCACGCCCGCCACCTGGTGCAGGGTTGGCGGAAGAAGGACGTCGTGGACGTGGGGTTCCCCACCACGACGGCGGCCAGCATCACGTCGCTCACCACCGGCGTGCGCGCGGGCGAGCACGGTCTCGTCGGGTACAGCGCGCTCGATCCCGCGCACGACCGCGTCCTCAAGCTGCTGTCCGGATGGGACGCCCGCAGCGTGCCCGAGGAGTGGCAGCCCGTCCCGACCGTGTTCGAGCGGGCGGTCGCCGCGGGCATCCCCGCGTACGTGGTCGGATCCGCCCGCTACGCCGGGTCGGGCTTCTCGCGGGCGGCGCTGCGCGGGGCGACCTACGTCGCGGCCGAGTCGATCGCGGATCGCTTCACGACCACGCGAGCGCTCATGGACCGGGAGCCGCGCGCGCTCGTCTACCTCTACGTGCCTGAGCTCGACCAGGCCGCCCACTCGCACGGCTGGGAGTCGGATCGCTGGCTCCGCGGCCTGGAGGAGCTCGACCAGGCGGCGGGTCCCTTCCTCGACCGGCTCGGCTCCCGGGAGGGCGCCCTGATCACGGCCGACCACGGCATCGTCGACGTGCCCTCCGGATCCCAGGTGCTGTTCGACCGCGTGCCGGAGCTGGTCGCGGGCGTCCGTCACGTCGCGGGGGAGCCGCGCTGCCTCCACCTCCACCTCACGCCTGGCACGGACGCCGACGCCCTCGCCGACGCCTGGCGCGCCTCGGAGGGGTCGCGCGCCCATGTCGCGACGCGCGCCGAGGCGATCGCCGCCGACTGGTACGGGCCGGTCCGGGATGACGTGGCGGCGCGCATCGGCGACGTCGTCGTCGCGACGCGCTCGCTCATCGCGTACTACGACGGCCGGCCGCGGGACCAGGGCGCCCGTCGCATGATCGGACAGCACGGATCGTTCTCCGACGAGGAGCGGCTGGTGCCCCTCGTCCGCGCGGGAGCCTTCGCCCGCGGCTGACCCGCCCGACGATCGCGGGCCGCCTCCAGGGCGACCCGTCGGACGACGGGTGGGATCAGGCCAGGTGGTCGTCGTCGCTGCGCGCGCCGAACACGATCTCGTCCCAGCTCGGCATCGCCGTCCGCCCGCGTCGGCCGGACGGCTTCCCGGATCCGCGAGCCTCGCCGGTGCCGGGCGTGCGCAGGCCCTCGTCCTCGGCATCGTCGCGCGGGCGGTCGCGGCCCGTGTCGACGCGGCCGATGCCGGGGATCACCGCGGACCGCAGCGGCGGCACGGAGCGCTGACCGCCGCGCGGGCGGGACAGCTGCGCGTCGCGCGGGGCGACGGGAGCGGGAGCCTCATCGGCCTGGTCGTCGGCCTCGTCCTCGCGCGGCACGGACTCGCGCTCGCCCCGGCGGCGGCGGAGGGCCTCGAGCAGGTCGGCGGTCTCGTTCAGCTCGACCTGCGCGACGCGCGCCGGCTGCTGGCTGCCTGCGGGGTGGTTGCCCTGCCGCCCGAGGTGCGAGACGGACGCGCCCTCATCGCGGCGCGGCGTCTCCCACGGCTGGGGAGCGGTGTCCTGCGTGGCGGACGCCGTAGGCTCGGGCAGGCGGAACGCCCCGCTGTCGAAGCGCGTGACGCCGGCCTCCTCGTGCGTGTCCGCGGCCTCGGGCGGGAGAGCCCGGAGCCGGGGGATGAGCGCCCCGCGGATCTCGCCCTGCTGCGAGAGCGTGATCGCCTCGTTGTTGGCGGGGGAGAGCGCGTGCTTCTTGGCGTCGTAGGCCCAGCGCGCGTCGTGCTCGATCTCCTCGCTCGTGAACGCGACCTTCACGACCCAGCCGCCGAGCTGCTCCCTCCAGCTGCTCCAGCGCACCTCCTGCGCGCCGAGCGACTCGAGGCGCTCTTCGATGACCTGCCCGAACAGCGTGCCCTGGCCCATCGGGTCGACCTCGATGGCGGTGTGGACGGGCACCTTCATCGCGCTGCGCACGACGTGCTCGCGCTCGGCGACGACGGGCCCCTCGAACTTGCGCACGTACTCCACGGACGCGCCGGTCTCCCGCGCGACGTCCTCGGCGCTCATGCCCTGGCGGATGAAGGACTGGATGATGCGCGGCGCGGCCTTGCGCGTCGCACCGCCGTCGGCGGACTGGCGGCGGAGCGCGGACCGGAAGGAGTCGTCCATCACGAGACGGTGCCGTTCACCGCCTGCGGCCTCGACGACGAGGGCGCCGTCCTCGACTCCGACGATTTTCAGATCCTGCATGGGTTCCACGCCTCTCGCGCTCACTGGACGATTCACGATCGCACGACTCGGCCCCTCTTCCGGGGAATACGCGTGGCGCGCCGCGACTTGGGTCCGACGAGAGCGCCGGAAGGCGAGATCGCGGGTCCGGAGCGCAGGTTGTTCGTGCGCGAACGGTGTACCGTGTGAGTCCGCATCCGCGGCCCGATGACGGGCCGGCTCCCCGCATCCAAACCGCCGATCAGGAGGCCCGACAGGGGCCTCAGGACGGTTTGCTATCCGGATGCGATTCATGCAAACTGTGCCCGCCGATTCCGTTCGGCGGTTATTCGAGAAGTGGACAGGAATGGCAACTGATTACGACGCCCCGCGCAAGACGGAGGACGACTCCGACTCGATCGAGGCTCTGAAGGAGCGCGTCCCGGACCGCATGTCCGGGGTCGTGGACGTCGACGATGCCGACAACCCCGGGAGCTTCGACCTCGCCGGAGCGGACCTCTCCGACCTCGAGCTCGAGACGGTGGTGCTGCCGCCCCAGGCGGACGAGTTCACCTGCGTGAGCTGCTTCCTCGTGAAGCACCGCTCGCAGATCGACCACCAGGAGAAGCTCGGACCCATCTGCCAGGAGTGCGCCGCCTAGAGCGACGCCGGGCCATGTCCCCCTCGGAGGCCTCGCGCCCCGCCGCACGTCATGATCGCCGCGATCCCCGGATCGCGGCGATCAGTCGTTCCGGGGTCCGCGTGGACAGCAGCCAGTAGGGCGCCGGGTCCGCCGCGTCCAGGAGCGGCACCTTGACGACCGGATCCACCCATCCGCGGATCACGAGGTACGCCCGCGCATGCAGGCGCGTTCCGCGCTCCGCCGTCGCCTGGGCCCCCCGGAACCCCTCCGGCTCACCGAGCTGCTCGACGTCGATGGACGCACGGCCGGCCCGCAGGCGCCCGTCGACCACCTCGATGACCGGGCTCGTGAGCACGAGCGTCGCGACGACCCCCGCGTAGAGCACGATCGCGACGACCACCCCGGCGATGACGCTGATGGGGAGGAACACGAGCAGGCTCGCGGGGATGACGAGGGCGGTGGCGACGAAGAGCCAGGGAGCCGGCCACAGCCGCTCGCTGTAGGGGGATGCGGGCATGCGCCTATTCGATCAGATTCCTGCACTAGCCTCGGACCGTGCCCGATCCCGTCGACGTCCTCATCGCGGGCGACGCCCCGATCCCGGCCTACGCGCATCCCGGTGACGCCGGCGCCGACCTCACGGCAGCGGAGGCCGTCCGCCTGGAGCCCGGCCAGCGGGCCACCGTCGGCACCGGCGTCTCCATCGCCCTCCCGGACGGCTACGCGGCCTTCGTGCTGCCCCGGAGCGGACTGGCCGCGCGCCATGGCATCACGATCGTGAACGCGCCCGGCACCGTCGACGCCGGATACCGCGGCGAGATCCGCGTCACCCTCCTCAACACCGATGCCGACGCCGCGTACGATGTCGCGGTCGGCGACCGCATCGCGCAGGTCGTCGTCATGCCGGTCAGCCGGGTGCGGTTCGTGCCCGTCCAGAAGCTGCCCGGGAGCCACCGCGGTGCGGGGGGCTTCGGCTCCACGGGCACCGGTGCCCTCCCCGCCCGAGATCCAGGAGACCGAACATGACCGACGAGAACGCGAACCAGCCGGACGACGCCGCCCTCGCGGACGACGCCGAGGACGTCCTGGACGCCAAGTCCGCGCCCGACGACCGCGCCGACGAGGGCCCGCTCGACGAGACCGAGGCCAACCCCGTGCGTCCGTACGTCGACCTGGGCGGGATCAAGATCCTCCCGCGGGAGGGCCTCCACCTCCGCCTCGAGGTCGCCGAGGGCACCCAGCAGGTCGTCGCGATCGGCCTGGACTTCGCCGAGTCCAGCCTCCAGGTCCAGCCGTTCGCGGCGCCGCGCTCGAGCGGGCTGTGGCACGAGATCCGCACGAGCATCGGGGAGCAGATCCAGAGGCAGGGCGGCACCACGCGCCTCGCCGACGGCCCGTTCGGCCCCGAGCTCCACGCCGCCATCCCCGTCGTGCAGCAGCCGGGCCAGCCCGCGGCCAGCACGCGGGACGCGCGCTTCATCGGCGTCGACGGCCCGCGCTGGTTCCTGCGCGGCGTCATCACCGGCCGCGCCGTGACGGATCCCGAGGCCGCCGCCGCCGTCGAGGACCTGTTCCGCAGCGTCGTCGTCGTGCGCGGCTCGTCGCCCATGCCCCCGCGCGACCTCATCCCGCTCAAGATGCCCGCCGCCCAGGTCGGCACCACCCCGGGCGCGGCTCCGGCCGGCGAGGGCCCGGCACCCGCGCTGGGCTCCTGACCGTGTCGGGTGAGGATCCGCTCGAGCGGGATCCGCAGCGCCCGGCGCCCGGCGACGACGCGTCCGCGACCGACAACGATGCGGCCGGACACGCGTCACCTGCCGCTCCGGGCGAGGCGATCGGCGCGAGCATGGCCCAAGCCGCGGAGCGCGCGGGCCTCGGGCAGGCGGCGCGCGGCGAGACGATGACGGCCGCCGCCCTCCTCACCGCGATGGGCGGCGTCCGCGGCATCCTCGAGGCGATCGTCCCCGGGCTCCTCTTCCTCGTGGCGTTCACGATCACGCGCGACGTCGTGCTCTCCGTCGCGGTGCCGGTCGTCGTGGCGGTCGTGGCCGTCGTCGCCCGACTCGCGCAGCGGTCGGCCGTCGCACCCGCCGTGGGCGGCCTCGTCGGCATCGTCATCTCCGCGTTCCTGGCGCTCCGCTCGGGGGAGGGCCGCGACTTCTACGCGCTCGGGCTCTGGACCAACGGCGCCTACTTCGCCGTGCTGCTGCTCTCCGTCGTGGTGGGCTGGCCGCTCGTCGGGGTCGCCGTCGGCTTCCTCATGGGCGACGGCACGGCCTGGCGGCAGGACCGCAGGAAGGCCAGGGCGCTCCGCCTGCTCACCCTCGTGTGGGTCGGCTTCTTCGCGCTCCGCCTCGCGGTGCAGCTCCCGCTCTACCTCGCCGACGCGATCGACGCGCTCGGCGTCGCGCGACTGGTGATGGGCACGCCCCTGTACGGCGTGCTCCTCGTCCTGTCGTGGCTCTTCGTGCGCGCCGTGTACGCGAAGGACCCGACGGCACCGGCCGCCGGCTGACCTCGGCCCCTCTCGACGTCGCCGCGGCGCGCGTTCCGCCGCGCGCCGCGGCACCCTGTCGGCGTCGCGATGCTAGATTCATCTCGACGTCGAGATACATCGACGCCGTCCCGCCTCGCGTCGGCGTGCCCGATCAGGGTCGCCTTACTGGACCCGGCCGCGGCGGGCGACCAAGATCGGATGACGGGCGGAATCGACTTCCGCGCCCATCCAGCGAGGGAAGAGGGCCACGTGTCTGCAATCAACAGCTTCGGCGCGAAGGACACACTCCGCGTCGGGGACACCGACTACGAGATCTACCGCATCGACACCGTGGCGGGCCACGAGCGTCTCCCGTTCAGCCTCAAGGTGCTGCTGGAGAACCTCCTCCGCACCGAGGACGGCAAGAACGTCACCGGCAGCCAGATCAGCGCCCTCGGCGACTGGGCTCCCGACTCCGAGCCCGACACCGAGATCCAGTTCACGCCCGCGCGCGTCGTGATGCAGGACTTCACCGGCGTGCCCTGCATCGTCGACCTCGCCACCATGCGCGAGGCCGTCGGCGAGCTGGGCGGCGACCCCACCAGGATCAACCCGCTGGCGCCCGCCGAGCTCGTGATCGACCACTCGGTCATCGCCGACCTCTTCGGCTCCGAGGACGCGCTCGAGCGCAACGTCGACATCGAGTACGAACGCAACGGCGAGCGGTACCAGTTCCTCCGCTGGGGCCAGACGGCGTTCGAGGACTTCAAGGTCGTCCCGCCCGGCACCGGCATCGTCCACCAGGTCAACATCGAGCACCTCGCCCGCGTCACCATGACGCGCGAGGTGGGCGGCGCCCTCCAGGCGTACCCCGACACGTGCGTCGGCACCGACTCGCACACCACCATGGTGAACGGCCTGGGCGTGCTGGGCTGGGGCGTCGGCGGCATCGAGGCGGAGGCGGCCATGCTCGGCCAGCCCGTGTCGATGCTCATCCCCAAGGTCGTCGGCTTCAAGCTCTCCGGCGAGATCCCCACGGGCGTCACCGCGACCGACGTGGTGCTCACCATCACGCAGATGCTGCGCAAGCACGGCGTCGTCGGCAAGTTCGTCGAGTTCTACGGCACCGGCGTCGGCGCCGTCCCGCTCGCCAACCGCGCCACCATCGGCAACATGAGCCCCGAGTTCGGCTCCACCGCCGCGGTCTTCCCCATCGACGACGTCACCCTCGAGTACCTGCGCCTCACCGGCCGCAGCGAGGAGCAGGTCGCGCTCGTGGAGGCGTACGCCAAGGAGCAGAAGCTGTGGCACGACGCCGATGTCGAGCCGGCGTTCAGCGAGTACCTCGAGCTCGACCTCTCCACGGTCGTCCCCTCCATCGCCGGCCCGAAGCGCCCGCAGGACCGCATCGAGCTGACCGACGCGAAGTCGCAGTTCGAGCGGGACCTCAACGACTACGCGCAGGTCGACCACGACATCGTCGACCTCACCACGGCGATGAGCTTCCCCGCATCCGACCCGGGCGAGCTGCAGCCGGAGGACGAGCACTCGTCGCACGAGCACCACCACGCGTCGCAGAGCCCCTCCTCGGTCTCGAAGCCCACGCGCGTGACCCTCGAGGACGGCAGCGACTTCACGCTGGACCACGGCGCGGTCGCCATCGCGGCCATCACCTCCTGCACCAACACGTCGAACCCGTCGGTCATGCTCGCGGCCGGGCTCCTCGCCCGCAACGCCAGCAAGAAGGGCCTCAAGGCCAAGCCGTGGGTGAAGACCACGCTGGCGCCCGGATCCAAGGTCGTCACGGACTACTACGAGAAGTCCGGCCTCACCACGTACCTCGAGGACCTCGGCTTCTACACGGTCGGGTACGGGTGCACGACCTGCATCGGCAACTCGGGCCCGCTGATCGACGAGATCTCCACCGCGGTGCAGGACAACGACCTCGCCGTCACGGCCGTGCTCTCGGGCAACCGGAACTTCGAGGGCCGCATCAACCCCGACGTGAAGATGAACTACCTCGCGAGCCCTCCGCTCGTCATCGCGTACGCGCTGGCCGGATCGATGAACTTCGACTTCGACTCCGATGCGCTCGGCACCGACACCGAGGGCAACGACGTGTTCCTGAAGGACATATGGCCCGACGCGGACGAGGTCCAGTCGACGATCGACAGCTCCATCGACACGGGCATGTTCACGCACCAGTACGCCGGCGTCTTCGACGGCGACGAGCGCTGGCGCTCGCTCCCCACCCCCACGGGCGCGACGTTCGAGTGGGACGCGGAGTCCACGTACGTGCGGAAGCCCCCGTACTTCGAGGGCCTCACGATGGAGATCACGCCGGTCTCCGACATCCAGGGTGCGCGCGTCCTCGCGAAGCTGGGCGACTCGGTCACGACCGACCACATCAGCCCCGCCGGCTCGATCAAGGCGGACAGCCCCGCGGGCCGCTACCTGGACGAGCACGGCGTCGGCCGCAAGGACTACAACTCCTACGGCTCGCGCCGCGGCAACCACGAGGTCATGATCCGCGGCACGTTCGCGAACATCCGCCTCCGGAACCAGCTGCTCGACGGCGTCGAGGGCGGCTACACGCGCGACTTCACGCAGGAGGGCGGCCCGCAGTCGTTCATCTACGACGCGTCCGAGAACTACCAGGCGGCGGGCACCCCGCTCGTGATCCTCGGCGGCAAGGAGTACGGCTCCGGCTCGTCGCGCGACTGGGCGGCCAAGGGCACGAGCCTCCTGGGCGTCAAGGCGGTCATCACCGAGAGCTTCGAGCGGATCCACCGCTCCAACCTCATCGGCATGGGCGTCGTCCCGCTGCAGTTCCCGGCGGGCGAGACCTGGGCCTCGCTCGGGCTCGACGGCACCGAGGAGATCAGCATCATCGGGCTCGAGGAGCTGAACTCGGGCACGACGCCGCGCACGGTGCACGTCGTCGCGGCACCCACGGCCGACTCGCCCGCGGGCAAGGAGACGGTCGAGTTCGACGCGGTCGTGCGCATCGACACCCCCGGCGAGGCGGACTACTACCGCAACGGCGGGATCCTGCAGTACGTGCTGCGCAGCCTCGTCGCGTGACAGCAACCTGAGGGGGCCGGGCGGCGACGCCCGGCCTCCTTCGTGCATGCAGGGCCCTGCGTACACTCGAAGAGGCGGGTGCCTGCACATGGCGCCCGATGGAAGGCGGTCAGCATGGGAATCCTCGAGACGATCACGGGACCCCGGGACCTCGACCGGCTGAGCCGCGAGCAGATGCTCGCGCTCGCCACCGAGATCCGGCAGTTCCTCGTCGCCGAGGTCTCCAAGACGGGCGGCCACCTCGGGCCGAACCTCGGCGTCGTCGAGACGACGCTCGCCATCCACCGGGTCTTCGACTCGCCGAGGGACCCCATCGTCTTCGACACCGGCCACCAGTCCTACGTGCACAAGCTGCTGACGGGCCGGCAGGACTTCTCCCGGCTCCGCGAGTCGGGCGGCCTCGCCGGCTACCCGCAGCGCGCGGAGTCGGAGCACGACATCGTCGAGAGCTCGCACGCGTCGAGCTCGCTGAGCTGGGCGGACGGCATCTCGCGCGCGTTCGAGATCACCGGCCAGACCGACCGGCACGTGGTCGCGGTCGTGGGCGACGGCGCCCTCACGGGCGGCATGACGTGGGAGGCGCTCAACAACATCTCCGACGACAACACGCGGAAGCTCATCATCGTCGTCAACGACAACGGCCGCTCCTACGCGCCGACCATCGGCGGCATGGCGCGCTTCCTCAACACCGTGCGCACGCGTCGCACGTACCGGGGCCTCTACGAGACGAGCCAGCGCGTGTTCGGCGTCTTCGGGGCGCCGGGCGACAGCCTCTACCGCGGCCTCCGCGGCGGGCTGCACGGGTTCCTCACGCGCGTCACCGACAACGAGGCGCTGTACTCCAATCTCGACATCAAGTACCTGGGGCCCATCGACGGGCACGACCAGCAGGCGATGGAGGAGGCGCTCGAGCAGGCGCGCGACTACGGCGCGCCCGTCATCGTGCACGCGATCACGGAGAAGGGCCGCGGCTACGCGCCCGCGCGCCGGGACGTCGCCGACCAGTTCCACGCCGTCGGGCAGATCGACCCGGAGACGGGGGAGCCGATCGACCCGTCTCAGGCCGTCAGCTGGACGAGCGTCTTCGCGGACGAGATCCTCGCCCTCGCCGACGAGGATCCGCGCATCGTCGGCATCACCGCGGCGATGCTCCGTCCGGTGGGCCTGCACAGGTTCGCCGCGAAGCACCCGGATCGCGTGCATGACGTCGGCATCGCCGAGCAGCACGCCGTGACGAGCGCCGCGGGCCTCGCCTACGGCGGCCTGCACCCGGTCGTCGCCCTCTACGCGACCTTCGTCAACCGCGCCTTCGACCAGGTGCTCATGGACGTCGCGCTGCACCGTGCCGGCGTGACCTTCGTGCTCGATCGCGCGGGCGTCACCGGTCCCGACGGGCCGAGCCACCACGGCATGTGGGACCTCGCGCTGCTGCAGATCGTGCCCCACATCCGCCTCAGCGCCCCACGCGACGCCACGCGCCTCCGCGAGGAGCTGGGGGAGGCCGTGAAGGTCGACGACGGGCCCACGGTCGTGCGCTTCTCCAAGGGCAACGTCGGCGACGAGATCGAGGCGCTGCGACGTCTCGACGACGGGGTCGACGTGCTGCACGAGTCGGCATCGCGGGACGTGCTCATCGTCACCGTGGGACCGATGGCGGCCATGGGCATCGAGGTCGCGGAGCGCCTCGCCGCGCAGGGGATCGGCGCGACCGTCGTGGATCCCCGATGGGTCGTGCCCGTGCCGCGCAGCATCGTCGAGCTCGGCGGCAGCCACCGCCTCGTCGTGACCATCGAGGACGGCGTCGTGGTCGGCGGCATCGGCACGCGGATCCGGCAGGATCTCCGCGAGGCCGGCATCGACACGGGCGTGACGGAGCTGGGTCTCCCGGACGAGTTCCTCGACCACGGCACGCGCTCGGAGATCCTCGAGCGCGTCGGCCTCACCCCGCAGCACATCGCGCGCGACGTCGTCGCCCAGGTGCTCGGGAGCCGGGTGCCCGCGGCACGGCCGCTGCCGGAGGACGAGGAGCGCGTGTCGATCCGCGCGGAGGACGACGAGCAGGCCTGATCGCCCGCCTCACGCGAGGAGGGCCCGGCCGATGCGGCCGGGCCCTCCTGTCGTGCCGGTGGCGCTACTCCACGCCGCGGATCGGCGGGTGGTGGAACGTGTCGCCGAAGGCGCGGTCGCTCGCCCCGACGCGGTCGAGGTACGGCGTGAGGCCGCCCATCTGGAACGGGTAGCCGGCGCCGAGGATGAGGCACAGGTCGATGTCCTCGGCCGCGTGCACGACGTCGTCCTCGAGCATGCGGTGCACCTCGTCCGCGAGGCCCGTCTCGACGCGCTCGCGGATCTCGTCGCCGGTCATCGGATCGGTGCCGCCCTTCACGATGCGGACGGCCTCCTTGTCGAAGCCCGTGGGGCGGCCCTTGGCGTCGCGCGAGTAGATCCGTCCGAGGTCAGCCAGCCTGTGCAGGTTGGGGCTCTCGAAGAAGCGGTCGGGGAACGCGGCGTGGTGCGTGTCGAGCACGTGCGCACCCACCCGGAGTCCCACGAGCTCGAGCAGCTCGAACGGCGTCATCGGCAGCCCGAACGGCGCGAGCGACCGGTCGACGACCTCGAAGGGCGTGCCCGTGTCCACCGCGTGCATGGCCTCGCCCAGCACCTTGGCCAGGATCCGGTTCACCACGAAGCCGGGCGTGTCCCGCGTGATGACGGCGTTCTTCCTCAGTGTCTTGGCGACCTGCATGGCCGTCGCGAGCGTCTCGTCCGTCGTCCGCGGCGTGCGCACGACCTCGATGAGCGGCATGACGGCCACGGGGTTGAAGAAGTGGAACCCGACCAGGCGCTCCGGGTTCGCGAGCCGCTCGCCGATGCGCTCGACGGAGAGGCTCGACGTGTTGGTCGCCAGGATCGCCGTCGCGGAGACGTGCTGCTCGATCTCGGCGAACACCTGCTGCTTCACGCCCAGCTCCTCGAACACGGCCTCGATGACCCAGTCCGCGTCGGCGAAGTCGGCCTTGTCGGTCGTGCCCGTGACGAGCGCCCGGAGCCGGTTGGCCTCGTCGGGGGAGATGCGCCCCTTCTCGGCGAGCGTCCGGATCTCGCCGTGGATGCCGGCGACCCCCGCGTCGACGCGCGCCTGGTCGAGGTCCGTGATGACCACGGGCACCTGGAGCCTGCGCACGAACAGCAGCGCGAACTGCGATGCCATGAGGCCGGCGCCGACGACCCCGACCTTGGTGACCTTGCGTGCGAGCGCCTTGTCGGGCGCCCCCGCGGGCCGCTTCGCGCGCTTCTGCACCAGGTCGAACGCGTAGATGCTGGCGCGGAACTGGTCGCCCGAGATGAGGTCCGCGAGGGCCTCGTCCTCGGCGGCGAAGCCCTCCTCGCGCGTCGTGCTCCTGGCCGCCTTCAGCAGGTCGAGCGCGCGGTACGGCGACTGGGCGACCGTGCCGATCCGCTGCTCGAGCGACTTGCGGGCGATGCCGACGGCGATGTCCCACTTGGCGATGCGCTCGAGGCGGCCGGGTGCGTTGGGGCGCTTCACCTCGATCGCGCCGGAGATGACGCCGTCGGCCCAGCGGATCGACTGCTCGAGGAACGACGCGGATGGGAACGACGCGTCGGCGATGCCGAGCTCCATCACGTCGGCCGCCTTGAGCGTGCGGTTGTTCTTGAGCGGGTTCTCGATGATCACCTTGAGCGCGTTCTCGATGCCGATGAGGTTCGGCAGCAGCCATGCCCCGCCCCAGCCGGGGATGATGCCGAGGAAGACCTCGGGCAGCGCCACGGCGGGCACGGACGCGTCGACCGTGCGGTAGTCGGAGTTCAGGCCGATCTCGAGCCCGCCGCCGAGCGCGAGCCCGTTGATGAAGGTGAACGACGGAACGCCGAGGCGGTGCAGGCGGCCCAGGGTGTCGTGCCCGAGCTGCGCCATCTGGCGGCCGACCTCGCGGCTGGGGATCTCGCCGACCTTGCTGAGGTCCGCACCCGCGGCGAGGATGAACGGCTTGCCGGTGATCGCGACGCCGCGGATCTCCCCGGCGGCCGCCCGGGCGGAGAGGCCGTCGAGCGCATCCGCGAGCTCCAGCAGCGTGGCCGGCCCGAGGGTGGACGGCCGGGTGTGGTCGCGGCCGTTGTCGAGCGTGACGAGCGCCAGGACGCCGCCCGAGGGCAGCGGCACGTCGCGGACGTGCGAGTGGGTGACGACCTCGTCGGGGTCGAGCGCCACGAGCTCCCGGAAGCGGCTGGTGTCGGTCACTTGTTCCTCTTCCTCTTGCCGGTGAAGTGCGGGTTCTCCCAGATGACGCTGCCGCCCTGGCCGAGTCCCACGCACATCGCCGTGAGTCCATAGCGGACCTCGGGGTGCTGCTCGAACTGGCGCGCGAGCTGGTTCATCAGCCGGACGCCGCTGGACGCGAGCGGGTGGCCGACGGCGATGGCGCCGCCGTACTCGTTGACGCGCGGATCGTCGTCGTCGATGCCGAAGTGGTCGAGCAGGCTGAGCACCTGGATGGCGAACGCCTCGTTGAGCTCGAAGAGCCCGATGTCGTCGATCGTGAGGCCGGCCTTGCGGAGCGCCTTCTCGGTGCTCGGCACGGGGCCGATGCCCATGATCTCGGGCTCGACGCCCGCGAACGCGAAGGACACCAGGGTCATCTTCGGCGCGAGGCCGAGCTCCTTGACGGCGTCGCCGCTCGCGAGCAGGGCCGCGGTGGCGCCGTCGTTGAGGCCGGACGAGTTGCCGGCCGTGACGCGGCCGTGCGGGCGGAACGGGGTGCGGAGGCCGGCGAGTCCCTCGAGCGTCGTCTCGGGGCGCATGGCCTCGTCGCGCGTCGCGAGCCCCCAGCCGCTCTCGGAGCGGGTCGCGACGGGCACGAGGTCCGGCTGGATCTGGCCGTTCGCGTATGCCAGGGCGGTCTTCTGCTGGCTCGCGAGCGCGTAGCGGTCGGCGCGCTCGCGGGTGAGGGACGGGAAGCGGTCGTGGATCCGCTCGGCCGTGTTGCCCATGTTCAGGGCATCCTGGCTCACGAGGCGCTCGGCGAGGAAGCGCGGGTTCGGGTCCGCGTCGAAGCCCATCGGGTGGCGGCCCATGTGCTCGACGCCGCCCGCGATCGCGAGGTCGTAGGCGCCGAAGGCGATGCCGCCTGCGGTCGCCGTGACGCTCGTCATGGCGCCGGCGCACATCCGGTCGATGGCGTAGCCGGGCACCGAGCGCGGGAGGCCGGCAAGGAGCGCGGCGGTGCGGCCGAGGGTCAGGCCCTGGTCGCCCGTCTGGGTGGTGGCCGCGATGGCGACCTCGTCGATCCGGTCCTTGGGCACCTGCGGGTTCCGCTCGAGCAACCCGATCATGGCCTTGACCACCAAGTCGTCGGCGCGGGTCCGCCAGTACATGCCCTTCTCACCCGCTCGTCCGAACGGGGTGCGCACCCCGTCCACGAAATGGACTTCGGCTCTCTCGACCACTGACGCCTCCTCGCATCGATTTCCCCCACCCTAGGAAGAAGCCGGACGGGAGCCGAATCCGTTGACTGTTCCTACGAGGCCCCGTCGTCGGTCGCGTCGTCGGCTTGGTCTGCATCGACAAAGGCCGCCGCCACCGGAGCGGCCGTCGCCTCGATCTGCCAGGGGCGCGCGCCCCAGGACTCGAGGGCCGTCGCGACGGCCTCGGGCGCGAGGTCGTCGGGCGGCGTCCACGCGACGCGACGCAGGACCTCCGGCGTGAGCAGGTTCTCCTGCGGCACGCCCATCGCCGTCGCGACCTCCTGGACGGCGACGCGGGCGCGCTTGAGCCGGCGGTCGGCGGCGGGATCCCTGTCGGCCCACGCCTTCGGCGGCGGCATGGTCTCGCCCGTGCCGCGCAGCTGCGGGAACTCGGTCGCGGCCAGGCCCCGCTCCACGGCGGCCCACCAGCGGTCGATCTCGCTGCGGCTCGCGCGGCCCGAGAACTCGCGCACCGCGGCGAGGTCGCGCTTGGTCTGCGGCAGGACGCGCGCGACCGCGACGAGCGAGCCGTCGGGGACGAGGCGACCGGGGCTCGTGTCGACCTCGCGCGCGTAGGCGTCGCGGGCCTCCCACAGCTCCTTCGCGACCGCGAGGTTGCGGCCGCCGCGGACGCCGTGCAGGCCGCTCAGACGACGCCACGGCTCCACACGCGCGGGCTTCGCCTCCTTGGCGATGGTCGCGGCGAACTCCTGCTCGGCGATGCCGGTCTTGCCCTGCTCCTCGAGGCGGCGCGCGATCTCGTCGCGCACGTCGACGAGCAGCTCGACGTCGAGCGCGGCGTAGACGAGCCAGGCGCGGGGGAGCGGGCGGGTCGACCAGTCGGCGGCCGAGTGCTCCTTGGCCAGGTGGATCCCGAGCAGCTCCTCGACGACCGTGCCGAGGCCCACGCGGGGCAGTCCGAGCAGGCGCGAGGCGAGCTCGGTGTCGAAGATGCGCTGCGGGTCGAGGCCCACCTCGCGGAGGCAGGCGAGGTCCTGGCTCGCGGCGTGGAGCACCCACTCGACATCGCGGATCACGGTGTCCAGCTCCGAGAAGTCGCCCACAGCGGGCGGGTCGAAGAGGAACGTGCCGGCGCCACGGCGGAAGACCTGTATGAGGTACGCACGCTGGCTGTAGCGGAAGCCCGATGCGCGCTCGGCGTCGACCGCGATGGGACCGGTGCCCGCGGCGATCGCCTCGACGGCCCGCAGGTACTCCTCGCGGGTGTCGATGACGGTGAGGTCGCCCGTCGCGGCGGCCTCGCGGAGGGGCGTGCGTGCGGGGGCGTCGGTCTCCGTCAGCGCGGCGGCGGCCACGACGGGCGCCGGGTCGGGGACGGGATCCGGCGCCGTGCGCCGCGCCCGGGTGCGCGTCCGCGCGACGACGGCGTCGGTGGCGGTGGATCCCGGCACGTCGGAGAACAGGGACGCGCCCATGGCCGGGCGGCTCAGGCCGGCGGGAGTCGAGGGGACGGGAGCGTCGCCGCCGGTCGCGTCGGGGTCGGGGATATCGGACGGGGCGTTCACGTCCGGGTGCGTCGCGCTGATAGCAGTGTCACTCCTTCGCCCGCGGGAGGGAGCCCTGCGAGCATGCACAGTAGTTCCCCCCAGCCTTCCACATGGGCGGTCACGTCGGCGTCCGCCGGCGTCCACGAGGCGCGCAGCTCGATCTTTGCGCCGCTGCCCTGGCGGGCCAGCTCCCCGTAGCCGGTGGAGATGATCCGGGTGGCGGTCCCCGACGGCGAGGAGTACCGGGCACCGCGGGAGGCGAGGCCGTCGACCAGCCACGACCAGGCGACGTCGGCGAGGAACGGATCCGTCCCCATGTCGGTCTCGAGCGGCGCCTGGGCGAAGCAGACGACGCGGAAGGCGCCGCCCCACGCGTCCGGCTCCTCGGGGTCGTGCAGCAGGATGAAGCGGCCGGTGCCGAGCTCCGAGTCGGAGGCGTGGCCCGAGGGCGAGACGTCGGCGGCCAGCGCGACGGCGTACGGCGCCAGGTTGCTCGATGGCGACGGGATCTCGGTCAGCACGAGCTCGGATCGCGTGGTCGCGCGCCGCAGCGCGTCCAGCGCCGCGCGGAACTCGGGCGGATCCTCGGCGCTGTCACGGGTGTCTACCACGTGTGCAGACTATGTTCCGCCGCGCTCCGGCCCGGGAGCCACGCCGCGGCGGTGACGCCCGGGCGCCGCCCTCGATGGCGGCACGACCAGGGGATCAGCCCCGCCGCGTCGCCCAGCGCGCATAGGTGCGGTGGTCGTCGTCGACGAGCAGCTGGTCGAGCCGCATCGGCGCGTGGATGCCGGAGCCCGCCGGCACGAGCGGCGTCAGTGGTGTCACGAGCTCGGGCGACGTGGTCAGGCAGAGCTCGTCGACCCGGCCGGCGGCGAGCAGGGACGCGGCGAGCGCCGGCCCGCCCTCGCACACCACATGGGTCAGACCGCGGCCGCGGAGCGCGTCGACGACGACGTGGCCGGACATCCGCCCGTCGGCCGCGGCGCCCAGGGGCACGGACACGATCTCCGCAGGCACGCCGCCGAGAGTGGCCACGGCGCGGTCGCGAGCCTCGGGCGGGCAGAGCACGAGGAGGCGGCCCTGCGCGGCGTCCGGGTCGAAGCGGTGGCCCTCCAGGTCGCCCGACGAGGTGGCGACGGCCAGGGGCGTCCGGCGGGGGAGCACGTAGCGCTCGGCGCGCACCGTGCCCGCCCCCACGAGCACGACGTCGGCGAGCTCGCGGATCACGCCGAGGATCCGCCGGTCGACGACGCTGGAGAGGCTGTCGGACGTGCCGTCGGCGCCGATCACGCTGCCGTCGACCGACGCCACGAAGTTGAGGCGGACGTGGTCGGCGGATCC
Organism: Clavibacter californiensis; assembly: GCF_021952865.1. Classification (NCBI taxonomy): domain Bacteria; kingdom Bacillati; phylum Actinomycetota; class Actinomycetes; order Micrococcales; family Microbacteriaceae; genus Clavibacter; species Clavibacter californiensis. The sequence goes on from NZ_CP040792.1 coordinate 2,223,382, forward strand.
CGGCCGGTAGAGGTCCTCCAACCACTCCCTGGTGCCGTCGTCGTCCAGCCCGCGCGGCGCGGCGTCGTCGCCCGACGCCGCACCGGGGAGGACGCGCGTGATCCTCATCCGGCGAGCCGCTCGCGCACCTGACGCTTGACCCGCCCGAGCATCGCCGTCATGCCGCGCATGCGCAGCGGCGACACGGCGGCGTCGAGCCCGATGGTGGACGGGTAGTCGTCGGGCACGGCGAGCACCAGGTCGGCGGGGAGCCCGTCGAGGCCCTGCGCGAGGATCGACGCGAACCCGCGGCTCGTCGGGGCCTCGGCCGGCGCCTGGGCGTGCACGTGCACGTCGCCGTCGACGACCTCCACGAACATGAACACGGGCGACTGGCACTCCTCCACGCGCTCGAGGAGGTCCGGGTGGTCGGCGTACCGCGCCGGCAGCTCGGGCAGCTCGTTGCTGAAGTCGAGCAGGAGGAGGAGCCGGTCGCGCTGCTCCAGCGCGAGGAAGTCGTCGCGGATCTCGGCGAGCGCCGCGGGCAGCTCGGGGGAACCGGTCATCGGGCGGGCAGCTCCCCGGGCTCGTCGCCCTGGACGATGGGGACGCGCACGGCGGAGCCCCACTCGGTCCAGGAACCGTCGTAGTTGCGGACGCCCTCGAAGCCCAGCAGGTGCGTCAGCACGAACCACGTGTGGCTCGAGCGCTCGCCGATGCGGCAGAGGACCACGACGTCGTCGCCATCGCCCAGGCCGGCGCCGTCGCGGTAGACCGCGTCGAGCTCGGCGCGCGTCTTGAACGAGCCGTCCTCGGCCGCGGCCTTCGCCCACGGGACGTTCTTCGACGTGGGGATGTGGCCGGCGCGGAGCGCGCCCTCCTCGGGGTACGCCGGCGCGGTCGTGCGCTGTCCCGTGTACTCCTCGGGGCTGCGGACGTCGATGAGCGGGTTGCCGAGGTGAGCGAGCACGTCGTCCTTGAGCGCGCGGATCTCCTCGTCGCGGCGCTCGACGACGGGGTACTCGACGGGGGTGACCGCCGGCCGGTCGGTCGTGGTCGGGCGGCCCTCGGCGATCCACTTGTCGCGGCCGCCGTCGAGCAGGCGCACGTCCTCGTGGCCGAACAGCGTGAAGACCCAGAGGGCGTACGCGGCCCACCAGTTGCTCTTGTCGCCGTAGATGACCACCGTGCTGTCGCGCGCGATGCCGCGCTCGGACATGAGCTGCGCGAACCGCTCGCCGTCGACGTAGTCGCGCTGCACGGGATCGTTGAGGTCGGTGTGCCAGTCGAGCTTGACCGCGCCGGGGATGTGGCCGGTCTCGTAGAGGAGCACGTCCTCGTCGGACTCGACGACCACGAGACCGGGCGTCAGGGCGCCGTCCGCGAGTCGCGCCTGGAGCCAGTCGCCGCTGACGAGGCGCTCCGGGTGGGCGTACTCGGCGAACCTGGGGGTGGTGTCCGGCTCGACGGCCATGGGGCTCTCCTGATCTCGCGGCCGGAGGGGCCGCGCTGGGTGGGACGCGGATTAGTCTGGTGGGTGTTCCGCGGGCACCGAGCGCCGCGCGTCGCCCACCGTCAACGGTAACGGTTCGGCCCGCACGGGACTTCCCTGCACCGCCACATGACAGCCGGAGACCCACCTGTGACGAACGCCGAGATCGGATCGCCGAGCCACGACGCGGAGGGCACCGCACCGGGCGCGCTCGTCGGCCGCTCCCCGAGCATCACCGGCCAGGAGATCGCCGCGCACCTCGTGCCGCCGCGTCAGTTCGACGACGCCCGGTTCGACACCTACCGGCCCGACCCCGAGTACGACACGCAGGCTCAGGCCGTCGAGGTGCTGCGCGCGTTCTCGGGCGACCGCGCCGGATCCCGCGGCGGCCTGTTCTCGCGCAGGAAGGCGCCCGCCCTGAAGCCCGGCGTCTACCTGGACGGCGGGTTCGGCGTCGGCAAGACCCACCTCCTCGCGTCGCTCTGGCACGCCATGCCGGGACCGAAGTACTTCGGCACCTTCATCGAGTACACGGCGCTCGTCGGGGCGCTCGGCTACCAGGGTGCCGTCGGGATCCTCCGCGGCGCGACGCTCGTGGCCATCGACGAGTTCGAGCTCGACGACCCGGGCGACACCATGATGATGACGCGCCTGCTGTCCGACCTCGTGGCCGACGGGACGCGCATCGCGGCGACGAGCAACACGCCGCCGAACGCGCTGGGGGAGGGGCGCTTCGCGGCGGCGGACTTCCTGCGCGAGATCCAGGCGATGAGCGACCGGTTCGACACCATCCGCATCGACGGCCTCGACTACCGGCGCCGCGCCTTCGAGGGCCACGCGATCACGGTGGACGGCGACGACCTCGACGCGCGGGCCGATGCGGCGCAGGCCGGCGGCCGGACCGTGACCGTCGACGGCTTCCCGGAGCTCGTCGCGCACCTGTCCCGCCTGCACCCCTCCAAGTACGTGAAGGTCATCGAGGGCGTCGACGTCATCGCGCTCCGCGGCGTGACCCAGCTGCAGGGCCAGACCGACGCGCTCCGCTTCGTCGCCTTCGTCGACAGGGTCTACGACGCGCAGATCCCGCTGCTCGCGTCGGGCACGCCGTTCGACGAGGCTTTCTCGGCCGAGATGCTCGCGGGCGGCTACCGCAAGAAGTACCTGCGCGCGATCTCGCGGCTCATCTCGCTCACCGCGGCCGGTCGCGACATCTAGCCCACCGCGCTCCGACGTCCCTGGATCGGGGGCCGTCGTGGGCATCCCCGCCGCGCCCGGAAACACGATGTTCACACGCGCGCCACCCGTGTAACGCGCCGGAAACACGTCCGGCGAGCCGGCGAAACCTCGCCCCCCGACACTGGACGCGTACCCGGCATCCGGCTCGCGCCGAACCACCCGACCACACGGGCGGCCGCTCGCCTCCAGTCCGGTGCGACCCCCTGCACGATCTACGAGAGGTGAAACACCATGGATCAAGGCAACACCGCCTTCCTCCTGATCGCCGCGGCGCTGGTCCTCCTGATGACGCCGGGTCTGGCGTTCTTCTACGGCGGGCTCGTCAAGGCCAAGAGCGTCATCAGCATGATGATGATGAGCTTCGGGGCCATGGGCCTCATCGGGCTCCTCTGGGTCCTGTACGGCTACGCCATCGCGTTCGGCAACGGACCAGACGGCGCGGCGGGCAACCCGCGCTTCGTCGGCATCGACGGCGTCCTCGGCATCGACCTCGGCCAGCTCGGCCTCGGCGACGCGTACACCGCGGCACTCGGCGAGCAGACGTCGGCGTACCCGACGCTCGCCTTCGCCGCCTTCCAGGCCACGTTCGCCATCATCACGGTCGCCCTCATCTCCGGCGCCATCGCCGACCGCGCGAAGTTCGGCGCGTGGATGGTCTTCGCGGGCGTGTGGGCCACGGTCGTCTACTTCCCGGTCGCCAGCTGGGTCTTCAACTTCACGCTCGCCGACGGCGCCACCGTCGACGGCGGATGGATCGCCTACAACGTCGGCGCCATCGACTTCGCGGGCGGCACGGCGGTCCACATCAACGCGGGCGCCGCGGCCCTCGCCCTCTCGCTGGTCCTCGGCAAGCGCGTCGGGTTCGCCAAGGGCATGCACGTGCCGCACAACCCGCCGTTCGTGCTCCTCGGCGCCGGCCTCCTCTGGTTCGGCTGGTTCGGCTTCAACGCCGGCTCCGAGCTCGCGGCCGACGGCATCGCGGCCATCGCGTTCCTCAACACCATCGCCGCGCCGGCCGCCGCGATCCTCGGCTGGCTCGTGGTGGAGAAGATCCGCGACGGCAAGCCGACCTCGGTCGGCGCCGCATCCGGCGCCGTCGCGGGACTCGTCGCGATCACCCCGGCGTGCGCAGCGCTCTCGCCGACCTGGGCCATCGTCCTCGGCCTCATCGCCGGCGCCGTCTGCGCCGTCGCGATCGAGCTGAAGTTCAAGCTCGGCTTCGACGACTCGCTCGACGTGGTGGGCATCCACCTCATCGGCGGCCTCATCGGCACGCTGTACATCGGCATCTTCGCCACGAACGTCGGCCTCATCTACTCGGGCTCGCTCGAGCAGCTCGGCAAGCAGGCCCTCGCCGCGTTCGCGGTGCTGATCTACTCGTTCGTGCTCTCGTACGTCATCGGCACGATCATCCAGAAGACCATGGGATTCCGGGTGAAGAACGAGGACGAGATCGCAGGCATCGACACGATCGTCCACGGCGAGGAGGGCTACGTGCTGGAGACCTCCGGCCGCTGACCTGCCCAGCCGATCGACCCGACGGGCGCCGCACCTCGCGAGAGAGCGGCGCCCGTCCGTCGTCTCACCGCTGTTCGCCCTCCGCGGAGAGCCGTCCCCGACGGGCGGCGGACGGCGACCCCGGCGTACGGTGGGAAAGAGCGGTCGGGCGCGCACCACGGCGCCTCCGCATCCCGTGACCATCGAGACGAAGAAGACGAGAGCACATGGCATCCCCCCTCATCACACTGAACAACGGCGTCACCATCCCGCAGCTGGGCTTCGGCGTCTTCCAGACCCCGCCCGCCGAGACGCAGCAGGCCGTGGAGCGCGCGTTCGAGGCCGGCTACCGCCACATCGACACCGCCGCCGGCTACTACAACGAGGAGGGCGTGGGCGCCGCCATCAAGGCGACGGGCATCCCGCGCGAGGAGCTCTTCATCACCACGAAGCTCCGCAACGGCGACCAGGGCGCGGACAGCGCCCGCAGCGCCTTCGAGGACAGCCGGCGCAAGCTCGGCGTCGACGCGGTGGACCTCTACCTCATCCACTGGCCCTGCCCGAAGCACGGGCTGTACGTCGAGACCTGGAAGACGTTCGAGGCGCTGCACGCCGAGGGCCTCATCCGCGCGATCGGCGTCTCCAACTTCCTCCCGGAGCACCTGGAGACGCTGGCCGCGGAGTCGGACGTCGTCCCGGCGGTGAACCAGATCGAGGTGCACCCGACGTTCCAGCAGCACGACCTCTCGACCTTCTCGGTCGAGCGCGGCATCGAGGTCGAGGCCTACAGCCCGCTCGGCCAGGGCGCCGACCTGGAGTCGGAGATCGTGACGCGCCTCGCGAAGGAGCACGACGCCACCCCTGCGCAGATCGTGCTCGCGTGGCACCTCGCGCAGGGTCGCATCGTGATCCCGAAGTCGGTCACCCCGGAGCGCATCGTGCAGAACTTCCAGAGCATCGAGGTGGAGCTCACGGTCGAGGAGCTCGCCGAGATCGACACCCTCGAGACCGGCACGCGCCTCGGCGCCGACCCGGCGACGGCGGACTTCACCCAGTTCCCGTCCTGATCCACCCGCCGGCATGCCGGCAGCACGACGCCCGCCCGGCTCCTCGCCGCGGCGGGCGTCGTCGCGTCGGCACCGCCGCGTGACATCGCGCTCGTATCGGGGGCGTGACAGGTCTATCCTGAGCGGCACGACGCTCCCTCAGGCCGGAGGCGAGAGCCTCAGACCCGCCAGAGCCCACCGTCAGGAGCATCGTGATCGATCCCGCCGTCCCGCACGCCCGCCTCGCCGACGCGCTCACCGCCGTGTCCGAGCACATCGACGCGTCCGTCGACGCGAGCTGGGACGGGCTCACGGGAGTGCAGATCCTCATCATCCGGCGGCTGTCGGGCACCGAGCGGATGGACAGGGCGTCCCTCGCGCTCGACACCCGCACCGCTCGCGCCGCCACCGTCCCGAGCCTCGCGTCGCTCATGCAGAAGGGGTTCGTCCTGGAGTCCGAGGACCAGGTCGGCTCGTACCTGCACCTCTCCGACGGCGGCCGGGCGCTGCTGCTGGGCGTCCGCGCCGCGCGGGCCGAGTGGGTGGAGCAGGCGGCGCTCCAGGCGAGCCCGCCCGTGCGCGGCGACGACCTCCTGCGGGCCGCCGCGCTGCTCGAGCACCTCGGCACCACGGAGCGCAGCTGAGCGGGCAGGCTGCGACCGACGTCGGACGCGGCGACGGCCTGGTCGCGCGCCTGCGGGCCGCCGGCTGCGTCTTCGCGGAGGAGGAGGCCGCCCTGCTCGTCGCGGAGGCGGCGGACCGCCATCCCGACGACGGCCGGGGACGCGGGGGAGACGCCCGCGCGGCGGAGCTCAGGCGGATGACGGCGGCACGCGTCGATGGGGCGCCCCTCGAGACCGTCCTCGGCTGGGCCGAGTTCGCGGAACGTCGGATCGTCGTGCGGCCCGGGGTGTTCGTCCCGCGCCGGCGCACCGAGCGGCTCGCCCGGGCCGCCGTCGCCGCGGCGCGCGGGACCGACGGACCTGTGGTCGTCGACCTGTGCTGCGGATCCGGCGCCATCGCCGCCGTGCTCGCGGACGATGTCGAGGGCGCGATCGTGCACGCGGCCGACGTGGATCCGGTCGCGGTCGCCTGCGCCGCGGAGAACCTCGTGCCGCGCGGCGTCGGCGTGCACCGCGGCGACCTGCTCGACGCCCTGCCCGGCGACCTCCGCGGGCGGATCGACGTCCTCGTCGCCAACGTGCCCTACGTGCCGCACGCCGCGCTCGACCTCATGCCGCCCGAGGCGCGCCTGCACGAGCCCGAGGCGACGCGCGACGGCGGCTCCGACGGGCTCGACGTGCTCCGGCGGGTGGCGCGCGGGAGCGGCTCCTGGCTCGCGCCCGGCGGCCTGCTCCTCGTCGAGGTCGCGGACGCGCAGGTCGACGCCGCCCTCGGCGCACTCGCGGCCGCCGGTCTGGACGCACGCCTCGCGCCGGCCGCGGCGAGCGCGCGCGACTGCGACGAGGACGACGGCACGCGCGTCATCACCGGCCGGATGCGCTGACCGGTGTCGGACCGCACGGCGAGGCGCGCAGGCGATCCGCGCGCTGCCGAGGATCTCGTTGCCTCCTGTCCACAACCCGCTCGGCGGCCGGACGGTCCTCCCTAGGGTCGCGGTGTCCCACCCACGTACGAGAGGCACCAGTGACCCACTCCCCACACCGTCCCCGCACGCCCATGAGCACGGCGCCGTCCCTCCCGCACCGCGACGCCCGTCGTCGCTCTCGTCGCGGCCTCGCCGCCCTCGCGTCGGCCGCCGCCGTCCTCACCGCGGTCGCCATCGGCGTCCCCGCCGTCTCCGCATCCGCGGCCGCGCCCAGCACGCCCGTCCCCGGCATGCAGGTCCCCGCCCTCAAGGACGTCCTCGGCGACGCCGGCATCGAGCACGTCGGCGTCGCGATGGGCAGCGGCGAGGTGCAGGGCGCCTCGGCCGACCTCATCGCCCGCCACTTCAACGCCATGACCCCGGAGAACGAGGGCAAGGCCGACGCGATCCAGCCCGTCGAGGGCCGGTTCGACTTCTCGGGCATCGACAAGCTGCTCGACTTCGCCGACGCCCACGGCATGAAGATGTACTTCCACGTCCCCTACTGGAAGCCGCAGACGCCCGACTGGTTCTTCCTCGACCATGGCCGTCCGCTCACGAACAGCCCGGCCGACCAGGCGCTGCTCACGGCGCGCATGGACGCCCACATGAAGGCGATCGCCGACCACATCGCGTCCCGCTACCCGGACGGGAACAGCCCCATCTGGGCCATGGACGTCGTCAACGAGGTCATCGACGACGGCCCCAACGGCAACCCGCACGACATGAAGGACACGCCCTTCTTCCGGGTGCTCGGCGAGGGCTTCGTCGACGAGGCCTTCCAGCTCGCGAAGGAGTACTTCCCAGGCGTCAAGCTCTTCATCAACGAGTACAACACCGACTCGCCGAGCAAGCGCGCGGACTACCTCGGGCTCGTCTCCGACCTCCTGGAGCGGCACATCCCGGTCGAGGGCGTGTCGCAGCAGAGCCACATCGGACTCCGCAGCGACATCGAGGAGCTGAGGAACACGATCCACGCGGTGAAGGCCCTCGACCCGCACCTCCTGCAGGCCATCTCGGAGCTGGACGTCGGCGCCTCGCAGGCCGCCGCGACGGGCAACAGCGAGAACCGGAACCACACGGCGCCGATCTACTCGGACCCGGACGACACGGCCGCCGCCGTGGGCTGGGTCTACGAGGACCTGTTCGCGATGATCCGGCAGGAGGCCGCGAACCTCGAGTCGGTCACCTTCTGGGGCTCCGACGACTCGCGGACCTGGCTGCACAGCCCGTCGATCGACCAGCCGTGGGACCAGCCGCTCCCGTTCGGGACCCACCAGGAGGCCATGCCCGCGTACTGGGGCATCGTGAACCCGAGCCTGCTCCCGCCGCGACCACCCCTCCCGAAGGGCTGATCGCAGCGCGAGCCACCGCGGCCCCCGTCCTCATCGAGGACGGGGGCCGCACTGCGTTCGTTGCCACACACAACAAAGGTTTTCGAATACCTTGCCGCCCGTAGGGGAGGATGCCTACGGTGCGAGCATCCGACACCGAAGTCGGAACACATGAGAGGTGTTCGACGATGAGCATTCCCCGCACCAGCCCGCCAGCGTCCGCGGACGTCAGCCATTCACGCCCGGACCGCAGCAGGTCCGCTGGCGGCCGCAGCGCCGGCACCCGTCCCGCCCGTCGCCACGGCATGGCGGCGATCACCGCGCTCGGCCTCGTCGTGGGCGCAGGCGCCCTCGTCGCGCCATCCGCACAGGCCGCCGACGCTGCCGCTCCCGCCGGCATCGGATCCGACTTCGAGTCCGGAACGGACGGCTGGGCCCCGCGCGGCGACGGCGTCGCGATCGCGCCCAGCACGATCGCGCACACCGGATCCGGCAGCCTGCTCGTGACCGACCGCACGCAGGAGTGGCACGGCGCCGCCCTCGACGTGACGAGCGCCCTCGCCGTCGGCCAGCAGGTCGAGGTGACGGTGTGGGCGCGCCTGGCCGCGGGGGAGGAGCCCGCGTCCCTCAAGGTCTCCGTGCAGCGCGACACCGGCGGCGGCAGCGGATACGACGGGGTGGCGGGAGCCGCCGCGCGGGTCACCGCCGACGCCTGGACGGAGCTCACCGGCACGTACACGCTCGGCGGACCCGTCGACAAGGCGCAGGTCTACGTGGAGGGGACGGTCGGCGCCGACTTCCTCCTCGACGACTTCCAGCTCGGCGACGAAGTGGGCACCCCCGTGCAGACCGACATTCCGGCGCTGAAGGACGTCCTCGGCGCCCGCGGCATCGAGCACGTGGGCGTGGCCGTCGACGGGCGCGAGACCGTCGGCGCCGGAGCCGACCTCGTGAGCCGGCAGTTCAACGCGCTCACGCCGGAGAACGCCGGGAAGCCCGAGAGCGTCCAGCCGGAGGAGGGCCGCTTCACGTTCGCGCAGATCGACCAGCTGCTCGACTACGCCGACCGCACCGGCACCAAGGTCTACTACCACGTGCTGTTCTGGCACTCGCAGACGCCCGCGTGGTTCTTCCTCGACGGCGACCGCCCGCTCACCGACAGCCCCGCCGACCAGGCGATCCTGAAGGCGCGCATGGAGGCGCACGTGAAGGGCATCGCGGACCACGTGGCAGCCCGCTACCCGGACGGCGGCAGCCCGATCTGGGCGATGGACGTCGTCAACGAGGTCATCGACGACGGCCCGAACGACAACGCGCACGACATGCGCGACAGCCGCTGGTACCAGGTGCTGGGGGAGGGCTTCGTCGACGAGGGCTTCCGCCTGGCGCGCGCCTACTTCCCGGGCGTGAAGCTGTTCATCAACGACTACAACACCGAGGTGCCGACCAAGCGCGCCGACTACCTCGAGCTTGTCTCGGCGCTCGTGGCCCGCGGCGTGCCGATCGACGGGGTGGGCCACCAGGCGCACGTCGACTTCGCCCGGCCCGTCTCGTGGCTGCGCGACTCGATCCGCGCGGTGGAGCGCATCGACACGCGCCTGCTGCAGGCCATCACGGAGCTCGACGTCAACGCGTCGAACCAGAACGAGGGCGCCGACGTGAGCGGCGCGCCGCAGGATCCGTACACGCCGGTCTACGCGGACGACGCCCAGGCGGGAGCGGAGGTCGGCTACTACTACCGCGACCTCTTCCAGATGATCCGCCAGCAGGCCGCGTCGATCGACTCGGTCACCTTCTGGGGCGTGAGCAACGCGCGCAGCTGGCTGCGCACGTGGCCCATCGCGCGTCCGTGGGAGCAGCCTCTGCCGTTCGACGACGATCTGCAGGCGGCGCCCGCGTACTGGGGCATCGTGGATCCGAAGCAGCTGCCCGCGCGACCGGCCGACCTGTCGGCGCCGCGCATCGCGGACGTGGACGACATCACGGCCGTCGCCACGAAGGCCACCGGCGTGCGCGTGCCGTACGCGCTGCCATCGGCCATCGACACCCGCGACGGGAACGTGCGCATCGTCTGCGATCCGCCGCGCAGCGGGATCTTCCCCGTCGGGACGACCACCGTCACCTGCACCGCGAAGGACCGGGCCGGCAACGTCCGGACGAGCGAGTTCGACGTGGTGGTGACCCGCGCCGGCTCGTGATCCGCTGACGCACCGCGGCGGTCGGCCATCCGATCGCCGCGGGCCGGTGCCCGGACAGACAGCTCGAGCCCCTGCAGGCGCAGGGGCTCGAGCTGTCGTCCTCGTGAGCGTCGTCACCTACGGGAGGCAGGTGCTGTGCTGGAGGTCGGGGACCGAGACGTACATGTGGTGCTGCTCGAGGAGGGTGAGAGCGACCGTGACGGCGAGGGCCCATGCGGCGTAGCTGACCTCGCGCAGCAGGATGCCCGCACCGATGGTGGCCAGAGCGCACGCCGTGAGCAGAGGTGCCAGGTCAGGGGTGATTGCAAGCGGCACGAGAGCGACGAGGGAGCCCACCGCGGCTCCGACGAAGCGGTGGACACCTTTCGTCACCGCGTCGGCGCTGCCCCGCGGCAGGTACGAGACGATCACGGCACTCAGCACGACCCACCCCCAGTGCGCGCCGAATCCGAGTGCTCCTACGACGAACGCCGCGGCGAGAGCCGCGGCCAGCTGCAACGCCATCCGGGTCGTCGTCGACGTCCGTGTGGTGGTCGACGTGCGCGGTCCGGCGCAGGGTTGCGCGGCGCGGGAGCGCCGGACGCGACGGCCCCGGGGGAGGGCACGACCCGGAGCCGCCGAGCCGAGGCCTGCACCAGCGTCACGACGGTCCAGGCAAGCACCGCGACGAGGATGGGCTCGGCGATCGCGAGCACTGGGCCGTGATCCGCCCCGGCTCCCGCGGGCAGGAACAGCACCGCCAGCGAGGGTGTGGCGGCGACCGTGCTGAGACGTCGGCCGAGCTCGCCGAACCTGCGGACGAGGGTCGCTGCGACCAATGCGGCCACGTACAGGGCCGCGCCGAGCCACAAGGCCTGGCGCAGGAGCGCGCCGATCCCGCTCGTCAGCACTGCGAGCACCGGAAGGAGGGCGAGCGCCTCCAGGCAACCTCGGAAGTCCCTCTCCGACTGGCTGCGGCTGAGTGATGACACCAGTGCGATGCCGAGCATGACGGGCGCGGGCTCGGGATCGACGCACAGGACGATGGCGACCACGATCGCCGCCGCTGTGAGGGCGAGGGCACCGCGCACCAGCGGGGCACGTCGAGAGTCGTGCACAGGGAGAACGTTAGACGCCCGCGAGGTCAGGGGTTGCGGGAGGTCAGGGATAGCGCAGGGTCATCCGGCGATGCGCGCGGTGCGCTCGACGAAGCTGGCGGCCACCGTCACGTGCGAGATCAGCGACCCGGCCCGGTCGCTGTCGACTGCTTCGAGACGTCGGTGACGTACACCGACGCGACGACCGCCGACCACCCCGACGTCAGATCGATCGCCAGCGGCGATCCGCAAGCCCTCCCAGACGACAGCCGAAAGCGAAGCGCACCCGCATCGCGAGTCCCGCCCCGTCGGACGATCTGGCGTACTCCGGCACTCGGTCACTTAGATGACATAATGTGCATTATCGGCTCTACGCCGGAGCCTCGCGAGAGGGCGTGATCGGGCCGCCTCACGACCTCCGGGACAGCACCTCGCGCGCTACGTCCACCAGCTCGGCCGGCTCGATCGGCTCGTCCGTCGCGGCCAGCTCGTCGAGCCCGAACCAGCGGTGCGCGTGGATGTCGTCGAACTCGTCGGGCATCCAGTTGTCGGACACCGGCGCGAACGCCGTGGTGCGCACCAGGTAGAACGTCGAGTGGCCGGTGTCGAGGTCGCCGTCGATGCGACGCCGCGCGTAGTCGTGCTCCCAGACCGGTTCGCCGACGGACTCGACGCGCAGGCCCGTCTCCTCGAACAGCTCGCGGCGGGCCGCCTGGGCCGGCGACTCCCCCGGGTCGATCCCGCCGCCCGGCGTGAGCCAGCGCGGCGGCAGGTCGACGTCCACCGAGTAGTTCGTGAGGAACAGCAGAAGCCGGTCGCGCTCGTCGACCAGCAGGATCCGTGCCGTGTCACGGACGTGCCGCACGACCTCGCCGTCGGTCATCGCGCTGCGCCGCCGACCGGCAGGTGACCGGCCCACCAGTCGAGGATCGCCTCGAAGCGCTGCACGCGGTGGCGCGGCCGACCGGATCGGCTGAGCTCGTGGTCCTCGCCCGGGAAGACGAGCATCTCGGTCTCGACGCCCGCGCGCACGAGGGCCAGGTGGTACCGCTCGGCCTGCGACAGCGGGCAGCGCAGGTCGTCCTCGGAGTGGACGACGAGCGTCGGCGTGCGCACCTGGTGCGCGACCGCCTGCGGGCTCTGCGCGCGGCGCGTCTCCTCGTCGTGGCCCGTGTACTCCTCGCCGAAGAACGTGCCGATGTCGCTCGTGCCGGTGAACAGCTCCGGGTCGAGGAACCCGCGCTCGACGATGGCACCCTGGAAGCGGTGCTCGTGTGCGATGGTCCACGCGGTGAGGTAGCCGCCGTAGGAGCCGCCCATGATGCCGGCGCGGGATCCGTCGATGGTGTCGTGGACCGCGATCGCGCCGTCGAGGAAGTCGAGCACGTCGTGCATGTCGACCGTGCCCATGCGCTCCTTGATGACCCGGCCGTGGGCCTGGCCGTAGCCGGCGGCGCCGCGCGGGTTGCACAGGAGCACGGCGTAGCCGGCGTCGGCGTACACCTGCGCCTCGTCGAAGAGGTGCACGCCGTAGGCCGCGTACGGCCCCCCGTGGATCACGAGGAGGACCGGGTGCGGCCCCTCCCCTTCCGGCAGCACGACCCAGCCGTGCACCGGGTAGCCGTCGCGACCCTCGACCACCAGCTCGTGCAGCGGGCGGATCCCCGCCTCGCGCAGCGGCGCGGAGAAGTCGGTGAGCGGGACGAGCGCGGATCCGGCGTCGGGCGCGCGATCGGTGCGGACCAGCGCCAGGTCACCATGCGTGCGCGGGTCCGTGAGGGCGACGACGACGGCCCCTCCCCCGACGCCGACGCCCGTGACCTCCACCTGGTCGTCGACGAGCGCCTCGACGGCGCCGTCCGCGGTCACGCGCAGCAGGTGCACGGTACCGCGCGATCCGTTGAGCACGAGGACGGCCTCGCGGTCCTCGACGGTGATGCCGCTGCCGCCGAGGTCGACGGTCTCGGCGTCCGTGAGGACGCGAGGCGCGGCGTCGTCGGCGTCGAGGACGTAGAGCGCGGTGTTGCGGGCGACGAAGTCGACTCCCGTCTCCCCCAGGTCCTGCGCCAGCAGGTAGATCCGGCCGCCCTCGACGGACGCGACCTCCGCGATGCCGAGCCCGGCCTCGTGCGACACCACGGTGCGGACCTCGGGCACGCCGCTCGAGGCGTCACCGGGGGCGGGGACAGCGACCGCGTAGGCACCCGAGAGCAGGTCGTCGTCACGACCGTCGTGGCGCGAGGCGACGAACAGGACCTCGGAGCCGTCGGCGGAGAAGCGCGGCGCGTCGTGGTCGACGGGCTCGTCGGTGAGACGGACGACCGGCGGCACGCCCGCGCGCTCGGCGGCGGAGGGCTTCGCATCGGCGCCGTCGCCGCGCACAGCGGGATCCGCGGCATCCGGGTAGCCGGACGGGACTGCGGCCACGAAGGGCTCCGCGTCCAGCGCCGGCAGATCGACGAGGAAGAGCTGGGTGTGCCGGTCCGTGGACCAGCCGAGGCCGTTCGCGAGGTACTTCGTGGTGGTGATGCGGCGGGCGGGCTCCGCCGCCGCCGACACGCCCTCGACGCTCCCGTACCGCCCGGCCTCCGCCACGCGCGAGGCGTAGACGAGGCGCGAGCCGTCGGGCGACCAGTCGAACGCGCCGACACCGAGCAGCTCGTCGGTGAGGGCGACCGGCTCGCCGCCGGCGGCCCGGACGACGTGCAGCTGCGGCGGCCCCTTCGGCTCCGCGCGGAGGAACGCGATGACCGACCCGTCCGGCGAGAGCCGCGGCGCCGTGTCGCGGAAGCCGCGCGTGATGCGGCGCGGCGGCGCGGATCCGTCGGTGGTCACCTCCCACAGCTGACCGGTGTACGCGTCCGCGTGCACCCGCGGGCACGTCACCGAGACGACGGCCAGGCGGCCGTCGGGCGAGACGGCGGGGCGGGAGACGGAGGTGAGGAGGTCGAGATCCGTGGTCTTCATCGGTTCGAGCCTAGCCCCGGGTCGTCGCCCGGCCCCGGGTCACTCGGGGCGGAAGCTGCTGGTGTCGCCGACGAGGCGCAGGTGTTCGGCGGGGATCGGGTCGACGACCGCGCGCGCGACCTCGGCCGCGAACTGCGAGACGTTGTAGAGGCCTCCGGACGCCTCCTTGCGCTCCTGGATGGCCTCGGGGTTCATGCGGCTGAGGAGCGTGGCCGTGATGGTGCCCTCGATCATGTCGCCGGAGACGACGACGAAGCCGATGCCCCGCTCGTCGAGCTCCGGGATGAGCTCACGCAGGGCGTCCTCCCCCGCGCGCTTGCTGCGCGCGACGGCCTCGTACTCGGGCATCGTCTCGGTCGTGCGGATGAAGTGGGCCTGGTGGCTCGTGACGAAGACGACCCGGCCGCCCTCGGACAGCAGCGGCAGCGCGCTGCGCAGGACGTTCAGCTGCGCGTCGCGATTGAGGGTCATGGCGTAGTCCTCGGCCATGCCGCTCTCCATGCCGCCGGACGCGTTCAGGACGAGCACGTCGAGGCCGCCGAGCTCGGCGCGGACGGTCTCCATGAGGCGGTCGACGGACTCGGGATCCGTGAGGTCCGCCCCGACCGCGATGGCCTTGGTGCCGCCCTCGACCAGCTTCGCGACGAGCTTCTCGGCGCGCGCCGCCTTGTTGCGGTAGTTGACGACGACATCGGCGCCCGCGTCGGCGAGGTACGCGACCGTGTCGGCGCCGATGCCGCGGGAGGAACCGGTGACGAGCGCGCGGCGGCCGCGGAGCTCGTCGGGTGCGAAGGGGCGGATCTCGTCGACGGTGCTCACAGCGGTACTCCTCCAGGGGTGCGCGCCGTTCGCGCGCGACGGGTCGTCCGGCGAGGGACGGATCGGGACGGGCCGCGCGGGCGGGACACCACGCTGACGGCCAGGAGAGCCTATCGCCCGTCGTCCGGGCGGTGGGCTAGGTTCGGGCCATCCGGTCCACGGAGCGAGGGAGCAGCGGGTGACGGTCCTGCTCGACGACCACGCGTGGATCGCCTGGCTCGCCCTCATCGTCACGGGGGTCGTCGTGGAGATGCGGCGGCTCGACCTGATGGGTCTCTGCGGCGGGGTCGCGGCTCTCGCGGCCCTGCTCTCCGGCCTCCTGGGTGCGCACTGGTGGCTGCAGGCGGTCGTCGCGCTCGTGGCCGCGGCCGCTCTGCTCGGATCCGCGCGACCGGCGCTGCTCCGCGCCCTCCCCGTCGAGGGCCGTCGCGAGCGCGACGACCTCGGACCGGGCGGGTCCTCGGCCGTGCCCGACGACGACGACCGGCCCGCGTGACGCGCACCGCCTGGTTCGACGGCGCCGTGCCCCGCGTCCTCGCGCACCGCGGGTGGACCGGATCCGGTGCCGTGGAGAACACCCTCGACGCCTTCCGCGCGGCGTGGGAGCTCGGCGCGACCCACCTCGAGACGGACGTGCACGTCACAGCTGACGGCGCGTGCGTGCTCTGGCACGACGGCGACCTCCGACGTCTCACAGGCCGCCCCGGTCGCGTCCGCGACGCGACGCTGGCGGAGCTGCGCGCCATCGACCTCGGGTCAGGCACGCGCGTCGCCACGCTCGGCGAGCTCCTCGCGGCCCTGCCCGACGCGCGGCTGAACGTCGACGTGAAGGGCCGGGACGCGCCCGCCGCCGCCGCTCGGGCGATCCGCGACGCCGACGCCGTCGACCGCGTGCTCGTCACGTCGTTCTCGGCCTCCCGACGACGACGCGCGCTGGCCCTCCTCCCCGGCGCTGCCACGTCCGCCGACGCGGGTCGCCTCGTCCTCGCGGTCCTCGGCGCGCGGCTCGCGCTCGCGCCGGTCGTGCGCCTCGCCCTCCGCGGCGTCGACGCCGTGCAGATGCCCTGTCGGGTGATCGGGATCCGCACCGTGTCGCCCATGATGGTCGGCCGGCTCGCCCACGCCGTCCGCGAGGTGCACGTCTGGACGGTGGACGACCCCGACGAGATGATCCGCCTGGTCAGCGCTGGGATCCACGGCATCGTGACCGACCGGCCCGATCTCGCGCTCGCCGCCATCGGCGTCAGGGACTGGGATTCGCCTGGGAACCGGGAGACCTGAGAAAGGATCCTCACAGCCGCACGGTTTACAACGGGGAGTGCATCGCGAGAGGAGACCACCATGGCAGATCGCAGCTTGCGCGGGATGCGGCTCGGGTCCACGAGCCTGCAGAGCGAGGAGGGCGTCAGCTTCTCCCCCCGGCAGAGGAAGACGTACCGCACGACCGACGGCACCACGTTCGAGGTCGTGTTCTCGGCCGACGCCGAGGTCCCCGAGGTGTGGGAGTCGCCGAAGAGCGGCTTGGAGGGACGCCTCCTCGACGCCGAGGGCGCACCCGTCGCCCACGACGAGGTCGAGGCGAAGGTCCCCCGGAGCCACTGGGACATGCTGCTCGAGCGCCGGACGCGCGCCGAGCTGGAGGAGCTCCTCGAGGAGCGCCTGGCCACCCTCCGCGCGCGGCGCGGTCAGCACCGCATCGGCGCCTGACCCGACCCCTCCGCTCGCGAACCGGACACAGGAGCACCCCTCGGCACAGCCGGGGGGTGCTCCTGTGCGTGCGTGCGGCGCGGCCCGTCAGCGCGCGGCTCGGCGCCCGCGGCGCCCGAGCGCGATGCCGGAGACGGCCAGAGCGCCCAGGCCGAGCCCCGAGACGAGCCACTCGATGTCCCGCCCCACGAGGATCGCCGGCGTGACGACGTCGGCGGTCGGCACGTCGACCACCATCGACCCGGCGGTGAACCAGGGCAGCCGGTCGATGTCCCGCCCGTCCGGGCCGACGATCGCGCTGGTGCCGACTGTCGAGATGTTGACGACGCTGCGGCCCGTCTCGAGCGCGCGCATCCGGGCGATGGCCAGCTGCTGCACGCTCTCGTCGGTGCGGCCGAAGTCCGCGTTGTTCGACTGGGCGAGGATGAGGCCGGCGCCCTCGTTGACCATGTCGGTCGTGAGCTGGTCGTCGACGATGTCGAAGCAGATGGCGATGCCGGCGGTGACCCCCGCGACGTCCATCACCTGATCCGTGGTGCCCGGCGTGTACTCGCGCTGGATGAGGCCGATGAGGTCGGGGGCGAACGGCTCCCAGAACGCGCGGTCGGGCACGTACTC
Organism: Clavibacter californiensis; assembly: GCF_021952865.1. Lineage (NCBI taxonomy): Bacteria > Bacillati > Actinomycetota > Actinomycetes > Micrococcales > Microbacteriaceae > Clavibacter > Clavibacter californiensis. Next base: position 2,240,939 of record NZ_CP040792.1, read on the forward strand.
GCCGAAGGGGACGGGGTGCTTCTTGTCGTAGTGGTCGGTCGCCCCTCCCCCGGTCCAGACGAGCGACTCGTTGTAGTAGCGGCCGTCGCGCTCGGTGACGGTTCCCACGACGAGCGGGGCGCCGAGGCGCGCGACGACGCGGTCGAGGGCGGCGGCCGAGCCCGGGTCCCGCAGCGGATCCGCGTCCGCCGCGTTCTCGGGCCACACCACCATGTCGACGCCGGCGTCCGACGGGATCTCCGCCGTCGCGGCGAGGTGCGCGCGCAGGATGTCGCCGTAGCGCGCGCCGTCGAAGTACCCGGCCTTCGCGTTCCCCTGCACGGCGGCGACGCGCGTGGTCCCCGTCGTCGTCACGGGGAACGCGGGCACGACGAGCACGAGGGCGACGGCGGTCCCCGCGACGAGCGCTCGGGACGCGCGCCGCACGCGCTCCTCCGCGGCGAGCTCGAGCAGCAGCGCGACGAGGAGCACGAGCACGAAGGAGAGGCCGGAGACGCCGAGCCACGTCACGAGGTGCGCGAAGGGGCTCTCCGACTGGGACAGCGAGACGCGTCCCCAGGCGAAGCCGCCGTAGGGCCAGACCGCGGAGATCGCCTCGCGCGCGGTCCACAGCCCGGCGACCGCGACCGGGAGCAGCACCACCCGGCCGGCGACCGTGGGGAACGCGCGCGGGATCCAGCGCGACGCCGTGGCGATGGCGACCGCCCCGGTGGCGACGAAGAGCGACTCCAGGGCGGACAGCGCGATCCACGGCACCGGCCCGAGGTACAGCGACGCCCACTCGATGTGCGTGAGGTAGAACGCGAGCCCGGCCACGAGCCCGATGAGGAACGCGGGACCGGGACGCCTGCCCCGCAGCGCGAGCAGCACGAGCGCGATCCCGGGGAACACGAGCGGCCACAGCCCGCGGTCGGGGAACGCCGCGTCCATGACCGGTCCGGACGCCGCGGCGGCGAGCAGCGCGCCCCACAGCGGCAGCGGCGGACGGACGGGCTCCGCGGGCGAGGGCATGAGGAGGGGGCGCTCCCGACGGGGAGCCCGGGCGAGCGCGGTCACACCGAGGAGTACGCGACGATGCCGCGGCGGATGCTGTCGAGCGCCGTGCGCGCGTTCCGGGAGACGGGCCCGTCGGCCACGACGGAGAGCTGGTCCAGGAGGTCGATGGTCTGCTTCGTCCAGCGGACGAAGTCGCCGGCGGCGAGGTCGGCCTCGTCGAGCACGGCGTCGAGGCTGCCGCCGCGTGCCCAGCGGTGCATCGGCGCGCACAGGCCGGTCGAGAGCGGATCCGTGGTGGGAAGGCGGCGCTCGCGCTCCACGTCGTCGAGGCGCGACCAGATCTCCTCCGTGCGCTCGAGCGCCGCGCGGAAGGCTCCGCGCGGCAGGTTCCGGTCGTTGCGGTCGCCCTCGTCACGGCGCGGCTGGTAGACCAGCGAGGCGGCCATGGCGGCGAGGGCTGCGGGATCGAGGTCCACCCACACCTGCGTGCGCAGGCACTCCGCGATGAGGAGGTCGCGGTCGCCGTAGATGCGCTTGAGCATCCGGCCGTTGGGCGTCGGCGCTACCTGGCCGTCGGGGGCGCGCCTGAGGTACCCGAGGGAGAGCAGCAGCTCGGTGACGCGGTCGAAGACCTTGGCCACGGCGTTGGTGCGGGTGCGGATCTGCTGCCCGAGCGCGTCCGTCTGCCGCTTGAGGCGCCACCAGCGCTCCGCCCAGCGCGCGTGCGACTCGCGGTCCTTGCACGCGTGGCAGGGGTGCGCCTTCATCCGGCGACGGAGGTCGGTCAGCTGGCGCTGCCGCTTGTCGCGCTCGCCATGCTGGCCGGGCTGCTGCATGTCGGCGCGGGCCGCGGTGGCGCGCTCGAGGTCGCTGAGCTCCCGGCGGAGGCCCGAGTACTCGCGGAAGTCGCCGAGGTGGCAGACCATCGCCTTCTCGTAGCCGGCGAGCGACTCCTCCTGCGTGCGCACCTTCCGCGCGAGGTCGACGACCGCACGGTCGGCCTGGAACTGCGCGAACGAGGACTCCAGCACCTCGCGCGTCCGCTCCCGGCCGAACTGGTCGATGAGGTTGACGGCCATGTTGTACGTGGGACGGAAGCTCGAGTTGAGGGGGTACGTGCGGCGGGAGGCGAGGGAGGCGACGGCCTGCGGATCCAGCCCGTCCTTCCACTGGATGACGGCGTGACCCTCCACGTCGATGCCGCGGCGGCCGGCGCGGCCGGTGAGCTGGGTGTACTCCCCCGGCGTCAGCGGCACGCGCGCCTCGCCGTTGAACTTCTCGAGCTGCTCGAGCACGACCGTGCGCGCGGGCATGTTGATGCCGAGCGCGAGGGTCTCCGTGGCGAACACGGCCTTCACGAGCTTCCGCTGGAAGAGCTCCTCGACGACCTCCTTGAAGGCGGGCAGCATGCCCGCGTGGTGGGCCGCGACCCCGCGTTCCAGGCCCTCGAGGAACTCCCAGTAGCCGAGGACGGCGAGGTCCTCGTCGCGGAGCGTGCGGCAGCGCTCCTCCACGACGGCGCGGATCTCGTCGCGCTCGTGCGCGTGGGTGAGACGGACGCCGGCGCGCAGCACCTGCTTGACGGCCGCGTCGCAGCCCGCGCGGCTGAAGATGAAGAAGATCGCGGGCAGCAGGTTCCGCTCCTCGAGGAGGGCGACGACCTCGGGGCGGTCCATGCGGCCGCGGTCCCACGGGCCGGGTGCCCGCTTGCCGGATCCGCCGACGGCCCCCGTCCGGCCCCGCGAATGGCCCTGGCCGCCGCGCACGCGGACGGCCTCGCGACCTCCGCCGTGCGTCATGCGCACCAGCTCCGGATTGACGCGGTGCGTCGCCGCGAGACCCGACGAGTCGAAGAGGTCGACCATGCGGTGCCGCACGATGACGTGCTGCTCGAGGGGCACGGGCCGTTCCTCGGAGACGATGACGTCCGTCTCGCCGCGCACCGCCTGCAGCCAGTCGCCGAACTCCTCGGCGTTGGACACGGTCGCGCTCAGCGAGATCATCCGGACGCTCTGCGGGAGGTGGATGATGACCTCCTCCCACACGGCGCCGCGGAAGCGGTCGGCCAGGTAGTGCACCTCGTCCATGATCACGAAGGCGAGGTCGCGGAGCAGGTCGGAGTCCGCGTAGAGCATGTTGCGGAGCACCTCGGTCGTCATCACGACGATGCGCGCGCGGCTGTTGACGTTGGTGTCTCCCGTGAGCAGGCCCACCTCGTCCGGCCCGTACTCGGCCACGAGCTCGGCGTACTTCTGGTTGCTGAGCGCCTTCATCGGCGCCGTGTAGAAGATCTTGGCGCTCGGCCGCTGCATCGCGAGGTAGACCGCGAACTCGGCCACGATCGTCTTGCCCGCGCCCGTCGGCGCCGCGACGAGGACGCTGCGCCCGTTCTCCAGTGACTCCGCGGCCGCGCGCTGGAAGGGATCGAGGTCGAAGCGCAGGCCGCTCGCGAACGACTCGAGGAGCGGGAAGCTGCGACGCGTTCGGGAGGCCGCGTAGCGTTCGGCGGGCGAGAGCTGGTCTGTCACGATGTCGCCATCCTAGGCTCCGGATCCGCGCGCCGGCCGGGGGCGCACGCGACGACGCCCGCCCCTCGCGGGACGGGCGTCGGAGCCGAGCGGATCAGGACAGCAGGTCGTCCGCCATCGCGGCGGCCTTGCGCGCGCGGCGCCGGTCGTTCAGCAGCGAGATGCCCGCGGCCACCAGGTACAGCACCGTCATCGGGACCGCCAGAAGGAACATCGACATGACGTCGGCAGCCGGGGTCGCGATGGCGCAGAACAGGATGATCAGCAGGATCGCGATGCGCCATGACCGGATGATCGTCGCGCCGCTGAGGATCCCCATGAAGTTGAACAGCACGAGGAACACCGGCAGCACGAACGCGATGCCCACCGCGAAGACCAGCTTCAGCACGAAGTCGAAGTACTCGCGCGCCGTGATGAACGACGAGTCGCCCGCACCCGCGAACTGCGTGAGCAGCGCGACGATGTGCGGCAGGACGAACCAGCCGGCCGCGCAGCCCGCGAGGAACAGCGGCACGGCGGAGAAGAAGAAGCCGAACGTGTAGCGGCGCTCCGTCCTCGTGAGGCCGGGCACCAGGAAGGCGAACACCTGGTAGAGCCACACGGGGCTCGAGATGATGAGGCCCACGTAGAGCGCGATCTGCAGGCGCAGGTCGAACGCCGACGTGATGGTCGGGAAGTTGAGGCTGGCGTTCCGCCCCTGCTCCGCGTTGATGGTCTCGATGGGCTGGCGCAGCGCCTCGAGGACGAACGAGGAGAGGAACCAGCCCACGACCATCGCCAGGATGATGGCCACGCCCGCGATGAACAGGCGCTTCTTGAGCTCCAGCAGGTGCTGGACGAGGGACATGCGTCCCTCCGCGTCGCGCTTCTTCTGGCGGGGACGCTCGGTGGTGCTCACGGATCAGGCGCGGGGGCGGGAGTCCCCGCCGTCGCGCGGGGAGTCGTAGCGCGGGGCGTCGTAACGGGGCTCGTCGACGCGGGACTCGCCGGGGCGCACGTAGTCGCGCGGCGTCGCGTCGCGGTCGTCGGCACGGTAGCGCTCCTCGTCGCGGCGGCGGTTCTCGTCGCGGGTGTCGTCGCGGCGGTCGGGGCCGCTCTCCTCCTTCATGGTCTTCACCTCGCCCTTGAAGATGCGCATGGACTGGCCCACGCTCTTCGCGAGGGCGGGCAGCTTCGTGGAACCGAAGAGCAGGACGATGACGACGAGGATGATGACGAGGTGCCATCCGGTCAGGTTTCCGAGCATGTGGTTCACGTTCCTTCAGGTCGGGGGCCGGACAGTCGTTGTCGGGATCCTCGATGAGTCTACCTTCGCGACCCGTCAGGACACCCTGTGCGGCATTGCGGTTCACCCGGATTTCCCCTGCGCGGACCACTGGTCCGGGCGGCGTCCTCCCGATGCCGGGTATTCGGAGCCCGGCACCGTGCCGCTCGGTGCCGCGGCTCAGCCGGCGTCGTCGTAGGCGGCCGCGGCCCGCTCGGCCCACTCGGCCACCGCCGCCCGCGCCTCCGGAGGCGAGGTGACCACGACCACGCCCGCCATGCCCGCGACCAGGCGCACGAGGCCCTGGTAATGCGCGACGCGCACGGTGACGGCGACGCGGCCGGGCCGACCGGCGACGGGGACGGGCCGCTCGTCGCCCACGAAGTCGCCGAGGAGCGGGAGCGCCGACTCCTGGACCTCGAGCGTGACGCGGAGGTCGTCGGGGCTCGGCTCGAAGAGGGTGTCGCCGAGCACCACGTCCTGCGGCCGGTGCTCGGGCGGGAGGTCGGTGACGACGAGCTCGTCGAGGCGGTCGAGGCGGAACGTGCGGACGGCGCCGCGGGCCAGGTCCCAGCCGCGCAGGTACCAGTCCTCGTCCATCGACTCGAGGCGGAGCGGATCCACCACGCGGCGCTCCGTACCGCCTCGGGGGCTCCGGTAGTCGAACTCGACCCGGCGCTCCTCCGCGATGGCACGGCGGAGGTCGTCGCGGGTGCCGTCGCCCGCCCCGGCCGCGACGGCGACCTGGCTGGGGCTCGCCGAGGATCCGCGTGCGAGCTTCGCCATCAGCTGGCCGACGAGGTCGAGGTCGCTGGCCTCCGCCTGGGACGAGACGTACTGGAGGCCGGCGATGAGCGCGGCCGCCTCCCGGGCGGAGAACCGCGGGGAGTCGTCGATGGCGACCATGTGCGTGATGACGATCTGGTCGTTGTCCTCGAAGTCGTCCCACGCGATGTCGAACAGGTCGCCGTGCTGGTACGAGGCCGTGGAGCCGGGGACGCCGGACACGGCGATGAGGCGCACGGCCTGGCGGATCTGCTCGGGCGGCACCCGGAAGTGCGCGGCCGCCTGGCTGACGCTGACGCGTCCGTGGTCGGTGAGGTACGGCACGAGGGCCAGCAGGAACGCCAGCTTGTCCTGCGCGTGGAGCGGCGCGGCGCGATCGGTCATGATGCGTCCTCCCGGTGGGCGGAGACGGTCTCCGCGAGGCGGGCGCGCACGGCGTCCCGCAGCTTCGGCGGCGCGATCACGCGGGCCTCCGGACCGAAGCCCGCGACCTCGTCGGCGAAGAGGTTGGTGTCGGAGTAGTGCACGCGGAGGCGTCCGTCGCCGAGGTCCTCCGTGCCGCGACGACGGCGCAGGCGGATCTCCGCGTCGGATCCGGGGGCCACGGTGACCTCCCCGACGCCGTTCGCCCACACGCGGTCCAGGTCGGCGAGGGCGCGCTCGGCGTGGTCCTCCCCCTCGGGCACGAAGGCGCGGCTCGTCACGCGCACGCGGTCGACGATGCGCGACAGCAGGAACGTGCGCGGTCCGTCGGCGTCCTGGTCGACGCCGTGCAGGTGCCAGCGGCCCTGGTGCTGCACGAGCGCGAGCGGGGCGACCGTGCGGATCCTGGCCGTCCGTTCCCCCGGCTTGAGGTAGCCGAAGGAGACGAGGACGTGCCGCTCGAGCGCGACGCTCAGGGGCGCGAAGGCCGCCTCGCGCGTGCGCAGGCGCGGCGCGAAGCCGATGACGGGATCGTCGGACTCCACGCCGAGCGAGCGCAGCTTGATGAGCGCACGGCGCGACTCCCCCGAGAGCGACCCCTCGCGCCACACCATGGCCGCGAGGTTGAGGAGCGTCGTCTCCTCCGGCGTGAAGGACAGGTCGGCGGGGAGCTCGTAGGCGCCGCGCGGGATCCGGTAGCGCAGGAGCTGGTTGTTGCCCTCCTGGCCCGGCGCCTCCACGGTCTCGAGCGGCACGCCGAGGTCGCGGATGTCGTCCTTGTCGCGCTCGAACTGGCGCTCCAGGTTGGCGTTGTCGCCACCGGCCCGGTAGCGCTGCCGGTAGCCCTGGACGCTCGAGAGGACCTCGTTCTTCGTCAGGCCCTGCTCGGTGGCGAGAAGCGCCAGCACGAGGCTGAACAGGCGCTCCTCGACGGGCACGTTCGGTCGGCGGGATGTCTCGGGCACGCGGTGTTCCTCACGTCGGTGCAGCCCCCGGCCGGTGGCGATGCGTCGTTACTTGGTGGTGCTGGTCCCGAGGATATCCACCACGTAGACGAGCGTGGACCCCGCGGGCACCTTGGCGGAGCCCTGGTCGCCGAATCCGTCGGCCGGTGGGACGACCGCGATGACCTGGTCGCCGGCGTGCTTGCCCACGAGGGCCTTCGCGAGGCCGGGCGTGACGACGAGCGAGGAGGCCGCGCCGGTGGAGGGCGCCGCCGTGGTGGCGGTCGCGGGCACCTGGAGGGGGCCGCCGCCTGTCCAGCTGGATCCGAACACGGCCTGCTTCTCGGCCGACGTGCTCGTGCCCCAGACGACGCCGGTGTACTGCAGCGTGACGGTGTCGCCGTCGCCGACCTCGGCGCCGTCGCCCGCGCGGAGGAGCGCGTCGCGGTACTCGGTGGGCGGCGTGCTCGGCGGGATGGTGATCCCGGGGATGCCGTCGTCCGTCGTGACGACGGACGGGAACCCGGCCTGGGCAGGCCGCGGCTCGCCGGTGGCCTTCTCCGGGAAGGACGACGTGATGTCGACGATGAGGACGAGGCCGTCGGTGGCGTCGAGGCCCTGGGACGACAGGTCCTGTCCGGGGAAGACCGTGGACACGGGGACCGTCACCGCGACACGCGAGCCGACGGGCATGCACGTCATCGCGTCCTCGAGGTACGGCAGCGACTCGTGCAGGGAGGCCGGCGTGAAGAGCGGCGAACCCGTGGTGCGGGCGTTGGGCGCGATGCGGGCGTAGGCCGCGAGGTCCTTGCCGGTCTTGCCGTCGACGATGGAGGCCGCGGCCGTGATGCCCTGGTTCGGCTGCACGGGCGCACCGTCGCCCTCGACGATCGTGGAGACCTCGACGCCCGCGGGCTTGAGCGGCGTGGGGAACGCGACCGAGGCGGGCGCGCTGCCGACGTCGCCCGTGGCGGTGACCGTGCTGGACGACGTGCCGGCCTGGGCGAGGGGCGTGCAGCCCGCCGCCGCACCGGATCCGGAGCCGGAGGGGCTGCAGGCGGCGAGCGTCAGGACGAGTCCTGCGCAGACGGTGAGCGCGGCGGAACGGCGCACGTGACTCCTCTTTCGATGGTGGGGGCGGCCGGCACGCACCCGCGTGATCGGCCCTGTCATCCTAGGCGGTGGGGTCGGTGGGCTCCGGCGCATCGGACGTGTCGTCCGCGCCGTCGGGGACGACCGTGTCGCCCGCCTCCGCCTGGTCCCTGGCGCCCGCGAGCTGGGCGCCGTGCTCCGCGATGCGGACGCGCTTGCGCAGGACCTTGTCGCTCACCTTGCGCTCGCCGAGCGATCCGGGGGTCCAGGCCTCCATGTCCTCGTCGCTGAAGTCGGACTTCGACGCGCGGCGCTTGAGCTGCGGCAGGACGGATCCGGGTGCCAGGCGGCGCGCGGTGATGAGGAAGCCGGTGTGCCCGATCATGCGGTGCTCGGGACGGACGGCGAGGCCCTCCACGTGCCAGCCGCGGATCATGGTCTCGCTCGCATCCGGGTTCGTGAAGAGCCCGGAGTCGCGGAGCGCCTCGGCCACGCGCGACAGCTGCGTGACGGTGGCGACGTAGCAGAGCAGGACGCCGCCGGGCGTGAGCGCCTCGGCGACCGCGTCGACGCACTCCCACGGCGCGAGCATGTCGAGGATCACGCGGTCGACGGAGTGCGGCTCGGTGACGGTCGGCAGCGCCTCCGCCAGGTCGCCGAGGGTGATGGACCAGTTCTCCGGACTGTGGCCGAAGTAGCTCGAGACGTTGCCTCGGGCGACGTCCGCGAACTCCTCGCGGCGCTCGAAGGAGAGGAGCGTGCCGGTCGGCCCGAGGGCGCGCAGCAGCCACATCGAGAGGGCGCCGGATCCGACGCCCGCCTCCACGACGGTGGCGCCCGGGAACACGTCCGCGAGGCCGAGGATCTGCGCGGCGTCCTTCGGGTAGATGATCGCGGCGCCGCGGGGCATCGACATGACGACATCCGAGAGCAGCGGCCGGAGCGCCAGGCACTCGATGCCCGCGCTGTTCTTCACGACGCTGCCGTCGGGCAGTCCGATGAGGTCGTCGTGGTCGATCATGCCGCGGTGGGTGTGGAACACCTTGCCGGGCTCGAGCAGGATGGTGTTGAGCCGGCCCTTGGGGCCCGTGAGCTGCACGCGGTCGCCCGCGCGGAACGGTCCGCTGAAACGCGCGGCGGCGGTGTCGACGGTCATGCGGGCACCTCGTCGCGAATCGAGGCCGCGGCCCGGCGGTCGGCGTGGGCCGCCTCGAGGTCGGCGAGCGTGCGGCCGGCGAGGGTGTCCCAGAGCACGTAGGCGTCGTCGGTCGGCAGCGGCACGTGGTGCGGCACCGCGATGACGGTCGCGCCGGATGCGGTGGCGGAGGCGACGCCAGGAGCGGAGTCCTCGATGGCGACGCAGTCGCGGATGTCCACGCCGAGCAGGTCGGCGGCGGCGAGGTACGCCTCGGGGTGCGGCTTGCTGCGGGAGACGTCGTCGCCGGCGACGACGTGGTCGAACGCGTCGAACGGCACGGCGTCGGCGACCTGGCGCGCCATGCGGCCGATGCTCATGGTGACGAGAGCGGTGGGGATGCCGGCCTCGCGGATCCCGCGGAGGAGCTCCCGCGCGCCCGGGCGCCACGGCACCTCGACGAGGATCTGCTCCATCACGCGGTCGCTCAGGCGGTCGATGATCTCCTGGACGGGCAGGTCGACGCCCGCCTCCTGCAGGATGCGCGCCGAGTCGTCCAGCCCATTGCCGACGAGCCGGAGCCCGTCCTCGGGGGTCCACGTGCCGCCGAAGGAGCCGACCAGCGCCTCCTCCGCCACCATCCAGTAGGGCTCCGTGTCCACGATGGTGCCGTCCATGTCCCAGAGGACGGCCGCGGGTCTGTTGCTGATCACGGGGAGCGAGTCTACCGGCGAGGCGCCGCGTCCTAGGATCGTACGATGACCGCCGGCCGGGCGGTCCGAGGGCGAGACGGAACGGGAGTCACGTGGCGGATGCCGAGAGGTTCGTGAGCGGACGGCTGCTGGTCGTCGCCTTCGAGGGCTGGAACGATGCGGGCGAGGCCGCCAGCGGTGCGGTCCGGGCGCTTAAGGACCTGCTCGACCTCGAGGCGGTGTCGTCGGTGGATCCCGAGGACTACTTCGACTTCCAGTTCAACCGCCCCACCATCGGCTTCGCGGAGGACGGCACCCGCGAGCTGGAGTGGCCGGGCGCCACGCTCTACGGCCCGAAGGACCCGCGGCGACCCGCGCAGGACCTGGCGGCCGACGCGCAGCTCGGCGTGAGCGGCGACAACGGCGGCAGCATCCACCTCCTGCTCGGCGTCGAGCCGTCCAGGCACTGGACGGCGTTCACCGCCGAGGTGCTCGACGCGGCGCGCGCGGCCGGCGTCGAGGGCGTCGTGCTGCTCGGGGCGCTGCTGGCCGACGTGCCGCACACGCGGCCCATCTCCGTCTACTCCACGAGCGAGAACGCGAGCGTGCGGGCGGAGCTCGGCATCGAGCGCAGCACCTACGAGGGGCCCGTCGGGATCCTCAGCATCATCGCCCAGCGCGCCGAGGAGATGGGCATGCCCACCGTCTCCCTCTGGGCCTCCGTGCCGCACTACGTGCACAGCGCGCCGTCGCCCAAGGCCACGCTCGCGCTCATCGACAAGCTGGAGGAGATGGTCGACGTGGTGATCCCGCGCGGCGAGCTCATCCAGGAGGCCGCGACCTGGGAGGCCGGCATCGACCAGCTCGCGGGCGAGGACGAGGACATGGCGTCCTACATCCAGCAGCTCGAGCAGGCCCGCGACACGGTGGACTCCCCCGAGGCGAGCGGCGAGGCCATCGCGCAGGAGTTCGAGAGGTACCTGCGCCGGGGCGACGGGCCGCGTGGACGCGGCGACGACCGGCCCGAGGAGCCGTGGCGGCCGAAGGACCCCAAGGACCCCAAGGACCAGTAGCGCCCCGCCTCCGGGTCAGGCCGCCGGGCTCCCGAGCGCCACGCCGAGGAGCGCGTCGACCGCGGCCACCTCGACGGGCGTCGCGGGGACGCCGGTCGCGACACGGAGGTCGAGCAGCAGGATCGCGCCCGGCGTGTCGAGGTCGTCGGCGAGGCGCTCGCGGACGAGCTGCACCAGCTCACCCGGCTCCCCCGCGTCGGCGTCCGTCGACGACGCGTCGGCGGCCCACGCATCCCAGGCGGCGAGACGGGTGACGGATTCCGCGAGGAGCGCGTCCGTCCACTCCCAGTCCGAGCGGTAGTGCTGCGCGAGGAGCGCGAGGCGGATGGCGCGCGGATCCACGCCCGCGGCCCGCAGGCGCGACACGAGCACGAGGTTGCCGAGCGACTTGCTCATCTTCTCGCCCTGGTACGCGACCATGCCGCTGTGCGCGTAGACGCACGCGAAGTCCTCGCCGGTGAGGGCGGACGCGTGGCCGGCGGACATCTCGTGGTGGGGGAAGATCAGGTCGGATCCGCCGCCCTGCACGGTGACCGGACGGTCGAGCTTCCGCAGCGCGATGACGGCGCACTCGATGTGCCAGCCGGGGCGGCCTCGCCCGACGACGCTGTCCCACGCGGGCTCGCCGGCGCGCTCGACGCGCCACAGCAGCGGATCCAGCGGGTCGCGCTTGCCGGGACGCTCGGGGTCGCCGCCGCGCTCGGCCGAGAGCGCGGCCATGGTGTCGCGGTCGTAGCCGCTCTCGTCGCCGAGGGCCCAGGGGCCGTCCGCGCCGGCGCGGCCGACGTCGAAGTAGAGGTCATGGGCTCCGGCCTCGGCGGCGTCGGGCGTGGCGACCGGGTAGGCCGTGCCGCGCCGGACGAGCTCCGCGACCGCGGCCGCGACCTCGTCGACGACCTCCGTGACGCCGACGTAGGAGTCGGGCGGCAGGATCCGCAGGGCCTCCATGTCGGTGCGGAACAGCTCGACCTGCTCGGTGGCCAGGTCGCGCCAGTCGACACCCGTGGCGGTCGCGCGCTCGAGCAGCGGGTCGTCGACGTCGGTGACGTTCTGCACGTAGGCGACGTCGTACCCGCGGTCGAGCCAGACGCGCTGCAGCGTGTCGAAGGCGAGGTACGTGGACGCGTGGCCTATGTGGGTCGCGTCGTAGGGCGTGATGCCGCAGACGTAGAGGCCCACGCGGCCGTCGCCCGTGCACTCGGCGGGGCGGACGGATCCGGCGCTCGTGTCGAACAGGGTCGGGACGGGGGGCTCCCCCGCTACGGCGGGGACGGCGGGGCGTGGCCAGGCGCGCACGGGATCAGGCCGCGATCGCGCCGGTGCCGAGCAGCACCAGGAGCACGACGCCGAGGGCGACGCGGTAGACCACGAACGGCATGAACGTGCGGGTGGAGATGTACCGCATGAGGCCCGCGATGACCGCGAGGCCCACGATGAACGCGATGAGGGTCGCGACCGCGGTCTGCCCGGCGCCGGCCTGGCCGGTCTCGTCGAAGCTCTTCACGAGCTCGTACAGGCCGCTGCCGAAGACCGCGGGCACGGCGAGGAGGAACGAGTACTCCGCGGCGACCGGCCGGGAGTAGCCGAACGCGCGCGCGGCCGTGGTGGTCGCGCCCGAGCGCGAGACGCCGGGGACGAGGGCGAGGGCCTGCGCGATGCCGATGCTCACGCCGTGCCCGTAGGTCATGTCCTTCTCGAGGCGGTCGCTGCGGCTGTAGCGGTCGGCGAGGCCGAGCAGGATGCCGAAGACGATGAGCACGATCGCCACGATCCAGAGCGAGCGGAACGTGGAGCGGATGGTGTCCTGGAAGAGGTACCCCGCGATGCCGATGGGGACTGTGCCGATGATGACGAGCCAGCCCATGCGCACGTCCGGGTCGCCCTTCGGCATCCCGCCGCGGAGCGAGCGGGTCCACGCCGAGAGGACCTTGCCGATGCGCTTGCGGAAGAAGACCACGACCGCGAGCTCGGTGCCGAGCTGCGTGATGGCGGTGAACGTGGCTCCCGGGTCGCCGCCCATGAAGAGCCCGGCGATGCGGAGGTGCGCGCTCGAGGATATGGGCAGGAATTCGGTCAGGCCCTGGACGAGGCCCAGGATGATCGCCTCGAGATAGCTCAAGCGTGCACTCCAAGTGTCGGGTGGCCCACCTGGGGCTCGGATCTAGTAGTTCAGGAGGAGGTCGCGGAGGACCTGCCTCCCGAAGACTAGTGCGTCGAGCGGGACCCTCTCGTCGACGCCGTGGAACATCGACGGGAAGTCCATGGACGCCGGGAGCTTGAGCGGCGCGAAGCCATATCCGGTGATCCCGAGGAGGCTGAGCGCCTTGTTGTCCGTGCCCCCGGAGAGCATGTAGGGCAGGACCTCGGCCTCGGGGTCGTGCATGCCCAGGGTGGCGACCATGGCGTCGACGAGCGGTCCCTCGAAGGGGTTCTCGAGGCCGACGTCCTGGTGCACGATGCGGACCTCGACGCCGTCGCCCGCGAGCTCCCGGACGCGTGCGAGCACCTCGTCCTCCTCGCCCGGCAGGACGCGGATGTCGATGAGCGCCTCCGCCGTGTCGGGGATCACGTTGTGCTTGTAGCCGGCGTGCAGGAGCGTCGGGTTGGTCGTGGTGCGCAGCGTCGCGGCGATGAACTTCGACGCGGTGCCCGTGGCGATCGCGAGGTCGTCCGGCGTGACCTGCTTCGGGTCGGCCCCCACGATGCGGGCGATCTCGTCGAGCAGCTGGCGCGTCGTGTCGGTGAGGTGGACGGGCCACTCCTCCATGCCGATCCGCGCGACCGCGCCCGCGAGCCGCGTGACGGCGTTGTCGCGGTTGACCTGCGAGCCGTGGCCCGCGGTGCCCGTGGCGACGAGGCGGATCCAGACGAGGGCCTTCTCGCCCGTCTGCAGCAGGTAGGCGCGCTTCCCGGCGAGGTCGATGGAGTAGCCGCCGACCTCGCTGATGGCCTCGGTCGCGCCCGCGAACCACTCGGGCCGGTTCTCGACGACGTAGGCGGAGCCGAGCACGCCGCCCGCCTCCTCGTCGGAGAAGAAGCCCATGATCAGGTCGCGCTCGGGCGCGCGGCCCGAGGTGATGATCTCCTGGAGCGCGGTGATCATCATCGCGTCCATGTTCTTCATGTCCACGGCGCCGCGACCCCAGAGCATCCCGTCCTTGATGACGCCGCCGAACGGGTCGACGGACCAGTTCGCGGGGTCGGCGGGCACGACGTCGAGGTGGCCGTGGACGACGAGCGCGGGCTTGTCGCGGTTGCGGCCCGGGATGCGCGCGAGGACGCTCGTGCGACCGGGCGCGGCGTCGATGAGCTCGGGCGCCAGCCCCAGGTCCTTGAGATGCTGCTCGACGTACTCCGCGGCCTCCGTCTCCCCCTCCGACCGGCCCTCGCCGTGGTTGGTGGTGTCGAACCGGATGAGGTCGCGGGCGATCCGGGCGGTGGCGTCGAGGTCGTCGGGGAGCGTGTCGGTCATGGGTCCACGCTATCGAGGCCGGACGCGGGCGTCCTGTCGCCGGGTGGTCGGGGAGCCTCCCGGGCCGTGCTAATGTCGTCTCTCGGCAGCCGGAGACGGCGGGCCGCGCATCCTGTCCGGATGGCGGAATTGGTAGACGCGCTAGCTTGAGGTGCTAGTGCCCGTATTAGGGCGTGGGGGTTCAAGTCCCCCTTCGGACACACACGAGAGCCGGTCGGATCCACGAGGATCCGGCCGGCTCTTCTGCGTTGAGGCCCCGCTCCTCTCTTCTCGCGGCGGGCCCGGCTACAGTCGCACTCGGCCCGCGCGCGGGTCCCCCGACCCGAGAGCGAGATCCGATGACCGTCGTCGACAGCGCCGTGTACGTGCAGGGGGTCCGCACCGCGGATCCCGAGAGCCTCGACGAGACGTTCGAGGTGATGCGGGAGCGCCAGGGCCTCGCGTGGATCGGCCTGTACCGGCCGGACCCGGAGGAGCTGCACCGCGTCGCCGACGAGTTCGGCCTGCACCCGCTCGCCGTCGAGGACGCGCTCAGCGGGCACCAGCGCTCGAAGATGGAGCGCTACGGCGACACGTGGTTCGTGGTGCTCCGCCCCGCGCGGTACCTCGACGCCGACGAGCGCGTCGAGTTCGGGGAGCTGCACGTCTTCGTCGGGCCCGACTTCGTCGTCACCATCCGCCACGCGGAGTCGCCCGACCTCGCCGCCGTCCGGCACCGCCTCGAGGAGGACCGCGAGCTCCTCGCGCTCGGGCCGCGCGCCGTCATGTACGCGATCCTCGACCAGGTCGTCGACGAGTACGGCCCCGTCGCCGCGGGCCTCGAGGACGACGTCGACGAGATCGAGGACCAGATCTTCGGCGCCGACCCCGACGTCTCCCGCCGCATCTACGCGCTGATGCGCGAGGTCACCTCGTTCCAGCGGGCGACGGCGCCACTGGGCTCCATCCTCGACGACCTGCGGCGGCGCGCCGAGGAGCACGACGTCGACCTCGAGCTCCGCCGCGGCTTCCGCGACGTGCACGACCACGTCATCCGGGTCGCCGAGCGCGCCGACGCCTTCCGCACGCTGCTGCAGAACGCGCTCACCGTGCACACGACGCTCGTCGGCCAGCGTCAGAACGACGAGATGAAGAAGCTCACCGAGACGAGCCTCGCCCAGAACGACCAGGTGAAGCGGATCTCCTCCTGGGCCGCGATCCTGTTCGCGCCGACGCTCGTCGGCACCATCTACGGCATGAACTTCGTCAACATGCCGGAGCTGCAGTGGACCTACGGCTATCCGCTCGCGCTCGGCCTGATGGTCCTGATGGGCGTGATCCTCTACGCCGCGTTCCGGAAGCGCGGCTGGATCTGATCCCCGGTCGAGTCGGCCATCCGGCGCGGCGTAGGGTGACGGGATGCGTGTCGTCGTCATCGGAGCCACCGGCCACATCGGGACCTTCCTCGTCCCCCGACTCGTCGAATCCGGTCACGACGTCGTCGCGGTGAGCCGCGGCACCCGCGAGCCCTACCGCGAGTCGCCCCTGTGGGACCGCGTCGAGCGCGTGCGCGTCGACCGCGACGCCGAGGACGCCGCCGGCACCTTCGCCGACCGGATCGCCGCCCTGTCCCCCGAGGTCGTCGTCGACCTGGTGTGCTTCACGCCGGAATCGGCGCGCCACCTCGTCGAAGGGCTCCGCGGACGCGTGCGGCACCTCGTGCACATCGGCAGCATCTGGACCCACGGCCTCAGCACCGCCCTGCCGCTGCGGGAGGACGACCCGAAGGAGCCGTTCGGCGAGTACGGCGTGCAGAAGGCGGAGATCGAGCGCTACCTGATCGCCGAGTCGCGGTCGGGCGGCGTGCCCTGCACGGTGGTGCACCCGGGTCACATCAGCGGCGGCGGCTGGCCCGTGATCACGCCCCTGGGCAACCTCGACCCCGGGGTGTGGACCGCGCTCGCGACCGGCGGCCGGCTCGCCGTGCCGGGTTCGGGCAGCGAGACGATGCACCACGTGCACGCCGACGACGTCGCGCAGGTCGTGCAGCTCGCGATCGCCAACCGCGAGACGAGCGTCGGCGAGAGCTTCCACGCCGTCTCGGACCGCGCGCTCTCGGTGCGCGGCTTCGCCCGCGCGGCAGCCGCCTGGTTCGGCCGCGAGCCCGAGCTGGAGCACCTCGACTGGGACGGGTTCCGCGCCCGCACCGAGCCTGGTCACGCCGACGCCAGCTGGGAGCACCTGAGCCGCAGCCACGTCGCGAGCATCGACAAGGCCCGCGACGTCCTCGGCTATGCGCCGCGGTTCACGAGCGAGCAGGCCGCGCGCGAGGCCGTCGAGTGGATGGTGCGCGCGGGCGATCTGGACGTCCCGCTCCCCCGCTGACCCGGACGCTAGACGAAGCGCGCGTCGAGCACGAGGCGCGTGCGGACCGCCAGCAGGCGCTCCGCATCCATCGCGTGGAGACCGGGCAGTCCCGCGGCGACGTGGTCCGCGAGCAGCGTGCGGGCGACCGCGTAGGCAGGGAGCGCGTGCGGATCGTCGGCCGCGTGCAGGACGACGGGCGCGGCGCCGAGGACCCCGGACGGCAACGAGAGCACGAGGCCGACCACGGGAACGTCCATCTCGCGGGCGAGGGCACGGGCGCGGCCGTCGAGACCGCGGAGCGCGGCGTCGCGCGCCGACGGATCCGTGGCGCCGGCGGATCCCGCGGGCACCGACTCGACCGCGACGAGCCCCTGCGGGCCGAGCACGAGGTGGTCGATCGCGTCGCCCGAGCGCGGCACGGCCACGCCGTTCCAGAACGCGTAGGACGGCCCGAGCTCCATCAGCTCGCGCGCGGTCTCCTCCTGGGCGACGGCGGCCCGCAGCGCCTCGGAGGCGGCCGCGGGCACCTCGGCGACGAGGTCCGGAGCGTACGCGTCGGCCTCGAAGCGCCGGCGCAGCCCCTCGAGGCGGGCGAGTCGCGCGCTGTAGGCGGCCATGAGGTCGGGGTAGGCGCGGAGGGCCCGCTCGTGCGCGATGGCCTCCTGCTGCAGCCGCTCCGCCGCGCGGCGTCGCGGCTCCTCGGAGCGGAACCAGGCGCGTCCGATCGGACCCGCGGCGGCGAGGCCGGCGGCCGCGCCCACGACGAGGCCCACGGCGGCGGCCAGCGCGCCCAGGCCGGAGACGAGCAGGGTCAGGGCGAGCAGGACGCCGAGCACGGGCGGTGCGATCGCGCGCGCACGCCGGACGTAGGGCTCCGGCCGGTCGGACAGCGCCGCGCCCCCGCGGGGCGGGACGGGAGCGGCGGGAACGGAGGGCTCCGCGGGATCAGCCAGCCACTCGCGCACGAGGGCCAGGTAGCGGAGCCGGGCGAAGCCGCCCGGGTGCCCGAAGCTGCGGGTGCGCGCGGCGGGACGGGCGCGCGGCGCCCCGGGACGGCCGCGGCGGGACGCCGGGTCCCACGCCTCGCCGGCCGATGTGGAGCCCGGGGATGCGGGGTGCGCGCGCCCGACGGGATCCTCCGGGGCCGGGGCCTCGCGGAGCGTGCGCTCGTAGCGGGCGCGGCTCTCGGGATCGCCCACGGCCTCGAACGCGTCGCGCACGGCCTGGAACGCGTCGGCGCTGCCGCCCATGTCGGGGTGGGCGTCCCGCACGCGGCGACGGTAGGCACGGCGGATCTCGTCCTGCGACGCGGACGGCTCGACGCCGAGCACGGCGTACGCGTCGGCATCGCGCGACGGGACGGGCATCGGTGGCTCCTCGCGGGAACCGGTCGGGCGGCTCCCAGGATCACGAGCGTATGCGAGCGCGCCTGGACGACCCCCGAGCGCGCGTGCGCGGTCGCCGGTACATCACGACAGCGCGCGCGCCCGCCCGCGCCGGGCGCGGGATACCACCGCGGGGCGGCCGCTGGCGAACTTCGCGCATCCGGGTCGCCTGCGTAAGGTGAGCCACCGCCGATGCCCCTCCCGGTGACCGACACATCCTGAGGAGACCGACATGTGGGACTTCCTGTCCTCCCGCGCCGACCAGATCGCGTTCTCCGCGTGGCAGCACCTCAGCCTCGTGGTGCAGTGCCTCGCGCTCGCGACCGTGATCGCCGTGGGGATCGCGGCGCTCGTCTACCGCAGCCGCCCGCTGAGCTCGCTGGCCAACAGCGTCTCGGCGATCGGGCTGACGCTCCCCGCGTTCGCGCTGGTGGGGCTGCTCATCGCGCCGCTCGGGTTCGGCGTCGCGCCGGCCGTCGCGGTCGTCACGTTCTTCGCCGTGCTGCCGATCCTGCGCAACGCGGTGGTCGGCCTCACGGGGATCGACCCCGCGATCGTGGAGTCCGCACGCGGCATCGGCATGGGGCGCGTCCGCACCCTGCTGCGCGTCGAGCTGCCACTCGCCTGGCCCGTCATCCTCGGCGGCATCCGCGTGTCCGCGCAGATGGTCATGGGGATCGCCGCGGTCGCCGCCTACGTGCTCGGCCCCGGGCTCGGCGGCTTCATCTTCTCCGGGCTCTCCCGCCTCGGCGGCGCGAACGCGACCGAGTCCGTCCTCACGGGCGTCATCGGCGTCGTCCTGCTCGCCCTCCTGCTCGACCTCGTCCTCGTCGGCATCGGCCGGCTCACCACTCCGAGAGGCATCCGTGTCTGAGACAACCACCACCCCCGAGATCAGCGGCCGTTCGATCCTGCTCGACGGCGTCACCAAGAGGTACCCGGGACAGGCCAAGCCCGCCGTCGACGGCATCACGCTGGAGATCCCGGCCGGCAAGATCGTCATGCTCGTCGGCCCGTCCGGCTGCGGCAAGACGACCACGCTGAAGATGATCAACCGGCTCATCGAGCCCACGGAGGGCCGCGTCGTCCTCGGCGACGAGGACGTGACGGCCATCGACGGCGACGAGCTGCGGCGCCGCATCGGCTACGTGATCCAGGCAGGCGGGCTCTTCCCGCACATGACCGTGTCGGCGAACATCGCGGTGGTGCCCAAGATGCTCGGCTGGGACGCCGCCCGCATCCGCGCCCGCGTCGACGAGCTGCTCGAGCTGGTCTCGCTCGACCCCGAGCAGTACCGCGACCGCTACCCGAAGGAGCTCTCGGGCGGCCAGCAGCAGCGCGTCGGCGTGGCCCGCGCGCTCGCGGCCGACCCGCCCGTGCTCCTCATGGACGAGCCGTTCGGCGCGGTGGACCCGATCACCCGGCAGCGCCTGCAGGACGAGCTGATCCGCATCCAGGCCGAGCTGCAGAAGACCATCGTCATCGTCACGCACGACTTCGACGAGGCCGTGAAGCTCGGCGACTGGATCGTCGTCTTCGCGGAGGGCGCGCGCATCGTGCAGTACGACACCCCCGAGCGGATCCTCGCCGAGCCCGCCGACGCGTTCGTCGAGGAGTTCATCGGCTCGGGCGCCGGCCTCAAGCAGCTGACGCTGCGCCGCGTGGACGAGGTGCCGCTCGCCGACGCCGTCATCGCGCACCCGGGCGACGCCGCGCGCGACGTGCTCGCCCGGATGGACGAGGTCGGCCACCAGCACGCTGTGGTCGTCGACGCCAGGAAGCGCCCGATCCAGTGGCCGTCGCGCCGCCAGCTCGGCCGCATCGACGTCGTCGGCGGGGTCCCCGAGCCGCGGCTGCCGGTCATCGGCAACCGCGCGACCCTCAACGACGCGCTCGACACCATGCTCGTCTCGAGCGCCGGCGCCGCGCTCGTCACCGGGCGCGGCGGGGCCTTCCTCGGCGTGATCGACGTCGAGACGGTCATGGACGCCATCACGAGCGCCCGCGCCTCGGCGGCCGGTGGCGTCGAGGGCGCTCCGGTCGGCACGAACACCGGCACGATCGGCACCGTGGGCGCCGACGCCGCGCGGGCCGAGCAGTCCGCCGGATCCCCCGCCGCCGACTCCCCCGCCGCGCACGACGGGCAGGCCGGATGAGCGCCGTGACCGAGGCCCGCACCGACGCCGTCGGCGGTGCGCAGAGCTGGCGCGGGCTGGTCGCGCAACCCGTCGCGATCGCGGCGGTCCTCGCGGGGTACCTCGTGTGGCTCGCCGTCGCCCCGCTCACCGCGGTCGAGCGCACCACGCTCGCGCCGGGCGCGCTCGGCAAGGCGACCCTGGAGCACCTGGGCCTCACCTTCTCCGCGGCCGTCGTCGTGCTGCTCATCGCGGTCCCGCTCGGCGTCCTGCTCACCCGCGGTCGCTTCCGCGGCTACTCCGCGCCCGTCCTCGCGGTCGCGAACTTCGGGCAGGCGGCTCCGGCGATCGGGCTCGTCGTGCTGCTGAGCATGGTGATGACGGGCAGTGGTTTCATCGCCAGCCTCGTCGCCCTCGTGCTCTACGCCGCGCTCCCCGTGCTGCGCAACACCATGATCGGGATCCGCGGCGTCGACGAGCGCCTCGTCGAGGCCGGCAGAGGCATGGGCATGAGCCGCGCGTCCGTGCTGTTCCGCATCGAGCTCCCGCTGGCCGTGCCCGTCATGCTCGCCGGGATCCGCACCGCCCTGGTGCTGCTCGTCGGCACCGCGGCGCTCGCCGCGTTCGTCAACGGCGGCGGGCTCGGGATCCTCATCACCACCGGCGTCAACCTCTACCTCTACCCCGTGCTGATCTCGGGGGCGCTCCTCATCTCGCTGCTCGCGCTCGCCATCGACTGGCTCGGCCGCGTCGTCGAGCACGTCGCCCGCCCGAAGGGACTCTGACCGTGACGACCCTCCCCCGCTCCGCCCGCCTGCGCCGCGCGCTCGGCGTGCCCGCGCTAGTGACCGCCGCCCTGGCGACGCTCACCGGCTGCGGCCTGCAGCCCGCGACGGCGTACGTGCCGGACACGGCGCCGGGCTCCATCCAGCCCCTCGACCTGCCGGCCGGCGCGCATCTCACGGTCACGTCGAAGAACTTCACCGAGCAGCTGATCCTCGGCAAGATCGCCGTCATCGCGGCGAAGGCGGCCGGGTTCGACGTCACCGACCAGACGAACGTGCCCGGCAGCGTGCCGGCCCGCGAGCTCATGACGAGCCACGGCGCCGACATGACGTGGGAGTACACCGGCACCGCGTGGCTCAGCTACCTGGGCGAGCCGAAGGGCATCCCGGACCAGCGCGCCCAGTACGAGGCCGTGCGCGACGCCGACGGGGCCAACGGGCTCACCTGGCTGACGCCGGCGCCGCTCAACAACACGTACGCGCTCGCCATCCGCAGCGAGGAGGCGGACAGGCTCGGCATCACGAAGCTCTCGCAGATCAAGGACCTGCCGGTGGACGAGCGCACGTTCTGCGTGGAGGCGGAGTTCAACTCGCGCTCCGACGGCCTGTCGCCGCTGCTGGAGACCTACGGCATCCCGCGCGGATCGGCGGACGGCGTGCCCGACGGCAACGTGTCGATCTTCGACACGGGCGCGGTCTACACGGCGACGGATCGCGGCACGTGCGAGTTCGGCGAGGTCTTCACGACCGACGGCCGCATCGACAAGCTCGGCCTCACGATCCTCCAGGACGACCTCGGCTTCTTCCCGGCCTACAACGTCGCGCCGGTGCTCGACTCGGCGACCCTGGCCGAGTACCCGGGGCTCCAGGACGTCTTCGACCGGATCTCCCCCGTCATCACCGACGACGCCCTCCGCGAGATGAACCTCCGCGTCGACGACCAGGGCGAGGAGCCCGCGGACGTCGCCTTCGAGTTCATGGTCGACCACGGGTTCGTCACCGCGCCATAGGGACGCTCCGCGGGTGAATGCGCGTCAGCCGCGCATGCACCTGCGGAGCTGCCCCGGTCCGTCCTCGCGCGCTCCAGCTGCGCATCCACCTGCGGCGCGGCCCCGGTCCACCCGAGCGCGCTAGCTGCGCATCCACCTGCGGAGCTGCCCCGGTCCACCCGCGCGCTCCAGCTGCGCATCCACCTGCGGAGCTGCCCCCAGTCCGTCCTCGCGCGCGCTAGCTGCGCATCCACCTGCGGAGCTGGTCGATGCGCTGCTGCAGCTGCGTCACGCTGCACTGGCCGACCGCGGGCCCGCCGCACACACGGCGGAGCTCGGCGTGGACGAGGCCGTGGGGCTCGCCGTGCAGCTTCGCGCGCATGCCGACGAGGCTGTTGAGGAGCTGCCGCTGCTCCTTGAGCGTGCGGTACAGCGGGATGTCGTCGGGGTCCTTCGGGGCGCCGCTCTCCGCCTGCTTGCGCTCGCGCTCGCTCGCGTGCCTCGACTGCCGGTGCTGGCGCTGGGCGAGGAGCTCGCGCACCTGCTCGGGCTCGAGGATCCCGGGGAGGCCGATGAACTCCTCCTCCTCGAGGCTGCCGACGTCGGCCATCTGCCCGAACTCGGCGCCGTCGAAGAGCACCTTGTCGAAGGTCGCCTCGGATCCCATCGCCTCGAAGGAGAACTCGCTGAGGAGGGAGTCGGATCCCTTCTCGCTGCGGTTCGCCTCGCCCATCATGGCGTCCTCGGGGTTGTAGAGGTCGCCCTCCTTCGAGGAGTCGCGGTCGAGCGCGTGATCCCGCTGGCGCTCGAGCTCATTGGCGAGGACGAGGAGGTTGGGGACGCTCGGCAGGAAGATCGACGCGGTCTCGCCGCGGCGGCGGGCCCGCACGAAGCGGCCGATGGCCTGCGCGAAGAACAGCGGGGTGGACGCGCTGGTGGCGTACACGCCTACCGCGAGCCGCGGGACGTCGACGCCCTCGGAGACCATGCGCACCGCGACCATCCAGCGCGACGTGCTCGCCGAGAAGCGGTCGATGTTGGCGCTCGCCTCGACGTCGTCGGAGAGCACGAGGGTGACGGGCTGCCCGCTGATCCGCTGCAGGATCGCGGCGTAGGCGCGCGCGGTCGTGTGGTCGGTCGCGATGACGAGCCCGCCGGCATCGGGGATGGACTGCCGCACCTCGCTGAGGCGCCGGTCGGCGGCGGCGAGCACCTGCGGGATCCACTCGCCGTCGGGGGCGAGCGCCGTGCGCCACGCCTGGGAGGTGATGTCCTTCGTGTTGCCCTCGGCGAGCTGCGCCTCCATCTCGTCGCCCATCTTGTTGCGCCAGCGCATGCTGCCGGCGTAGGCGAGGAAGATGACGGGCCGCACGACGCCGTCGGCGAGCGCCCGTGAGTAGCCGTAGTCGTAGTCGGTCTGCGAGAGGCGGACGCCGCGGTGGTCGCGGAGGTAGCTGACGAACGGGATGGGCGCGGTGTCGGAGCGGAACGGCGTCCCCGTGAGCGACAGCCGGCGGGTCGCGCGCTCGAAGGCCTCGCGGATGGCGTCGCCCCAGCTGAGCGCGTCGCCGCCGTGGTGGACCTCGTCGAGGATCACGAGGGTGCGGCTCGACTCGGTCATGGTCTTGTGCAGGTAGGGGTTGGCGGCGACCTGCGCGTAGGTCACGGCGGCCCCGTGGTAATGCCTGCCGAGGGCGCCCGAGCTGTTGCTGTACATGGGGTCGAGGCGGACGCCCGCGCGTGCGCCGGCGTCGGCCCACTGCTTCTTGAGGTGCTCGGTGGGCGCGACGACGGTGATCCGGTCGATGGTCTTCCGGTGGAGGAGCTCGGAGGCGAGGCGGAGCGCGAACGTGGTCTTGCCGGCGCCCGGGGTCGCGTTGGCGAGGAAGTCGCGCGGCTCCTTCTCGAAGTACGCGGTGAGGGCCTCCTCCTGCCAGGCCCGCAGCTTGCTGACGGTGCCCCAGGCGGCTCGCTCCGGGAAGGCCGGCGAGAGGTGCTCGGCCGCGGCGGATCCGACGTGCGGTGGAGGGGTCGGATGGGTGCTCACTCGACCTCACGATACCCGCACCGGGGGACGCTCCCGTCGATCGCGGAGCCGTCCCGGCACGTCGCGGCGAGCGGATCCGCGTCGTCCGCGGCCTCCGGTCGGCGCGGCGCGAGACGGGCGGATCCGCGCTTCCGAGACGGTCCGGGCGCGTCGCGGCGCGAGGCGCCCGGATCGGCTTCCTCCGTCCGTCGAGCGGCCCCTCAGGACGCGCGCGGGACCGGCCCGAGCAGCGTCGTCGCGATGGTCTCGGCGGCCTGGCGGTCGCTCGACGGGTGGAAGCCGCCGGCCAGCACGTCGCGGTACAGGCGGCCGAGCTCGTCGCCCGTGCGGAGGGATCCGCCGCCCGCGACCGCGATCGCCCGCTGCACGACATCGGCCGCCGTGCGGGTCGCCCGGACCTTCGCCCCGACGAGGAGCGAGGCCCACCGGTCGCCGTGGTCCACTCCGCGGTCGACGTCGTCCGCGAGCGCCGTGAGCTGCAGGAGGAGCGCGTCCTGCGCGAGCGCGGCCTCCGCGACGAGGTGGCGGATCCCGGGGTCGGCCGCGAGCGCGGCACCGCCGGCCGCGCGCGAGGTGCGGCGGAGCGCCGACTCGACGGCGAGGTCGAGCGCGCGCTGCCCGATCCCGGCGTACACGGCGGCGATGAGCAGCTCGAACGCCTGCAGCACGGCGAGGACGAACGGGTCGTCGCGGCGGCCGTGCTCGCGCCGACGGACCACGTCGGCGGGCTCAGCGCGCGCGTCGCGGAGGATCACCGTGTGGCTCTGCGTCGCCCGCATGCCGAGCGTGTCCCAGTCGGGCACGATCTCGAGGCCGGGCGCGTCGCGCTGCACGAATGCGTGCACGAGGAGCGGCCTCTCCGGATCCGTGTCGTCGCGCCCGAAGAGGCCGAGCCGGGTCCACGCGGGCGCCATGCTCGACGTCGACTTCGTGCCCGTGAACCGGCATCCGCCGTCCGCGTCGGGCTCGGCCCGCGTGAGCGCGTCGGCGAGGGCCTGGTCGTTGCCGGGCTCGCTGATCGCGAAGGCCAGCAGCTCGTCGCGCCCCGCGTCCTCGAGGACGCCGCGGAGCGAGTCGTCGCCGCGGTCGGCGAGGATCCGGGCGACGGCAGTCCAGACGAGGTGCATGCC
This sequence comes from Clavibacter californiensis, assembly GCF_021952865.1. Taxonomy (NCBI): domain Bacteria; kingdom Bacillati; phylum Actinomycetota; class Actinomycetes; order Micrococcales; family Microbacteriaceae; genus Clavibacter; species Clavibacter californiensis. The sequence continues at coordinate 2,266,161 of NZ_CP040792.1, forward strand.
CACGCCGAGCGCCGTGGCGGGCGCCGCCTGCGCGAGGAGGTGCTGTGCGCGCACGGCGTCGGAGAGGGAGGCCCCCGATCCGCCGAGGTCGCGCGGCACGAGGAGCCGGAGGTGGCCGGCGGCGCGCAGCTCGTCGAGGTCCTCCGCGAAGAACGCGTTGCGGGCGTCGTACCCGGGGGCGCGGGAGCGGATCCGGGCGAGGAGCGCCTCGTCGAGGTGCGCGAGCGGATCGGGCAGGTCGGCCGGGGCGTCGGGCGTCATGCGCCCAGTCTCCCCCGCCCGCCCGTCGTGCGACCCGCCGGGTGCAGGCGCTCAGGCGGCGGACAGCACCAGGGCGTTGCCCCACGGGTCCTCGAAGGCGAGCTCCCGTCCGTCGTCGCGCGTGGCGACGCCCGACGCGCGGAGGCGCGCGTCCACCGCCTCGACCTCGTCGCGCGTGGGGACCTCGATCCGCACGGTGCCGAGCCCGAGCGTGGCGGGACGGCGGCCGGCGCCCCTGCTGTTCCACGTGTTCATGGCCATGTGGTGGTGGTACCCGCCCGCGGAGACGAAGATCGCGGATCCGTGCCAGCCCGCGACGAGCTCGAAGCCCAGCGTGTCGACGTAGAAGGCGGACGCCTGCTCCGTGTCGCCCACCTGCAGGTGCACGTGGCCGATGCCGGCCGCGTCGGAGGCGGCGTCGGAGACGGGTGCGAGCTCGTCCCGGAGGAACGCGTTCGGGTCGAGCCGGAGCGAGTCCATGACGATCCGGCCGTCCTGCCACGTCCACTCGTCGCGCGGACGGTCGGTGTACAGCTCGACGCCGTTGCCCTCGGGGTCGGTGAAGTAGAACGCGCGGCTCACGAGGTGGTCGGCGCTGCCGGTGAAGGTGCCGGGGGCGCGCTGCGCGAGCGAGGCGACGGAGCGGGCGAGCGCGGCGGGCTCGTCGAAGAGCACGGCCGTGTGGAAGAGGCCGGCGTTCCCGGGGCTCGGCAGGTCGAGGCCGCTCGCGGGTTCGAGGACGACCGCGGGCACTCCCCCGCGCCCGAGCGTCGTGGACTCCGTGCCCTCGTGCAGCTGCTCGAGCCCCACGGCGTCGCGGTAGTAGGCGGTCATCCGGTCGAGGTCGCCGACCAGGAGGGTCACGGGTCCCATGGTCGTGGCGGCGGAGAGCAGGTCGGGCATGGGTCCTCGTTCCTCGGGTGGTGCATCCTATTGCTTGAATGCTCAACAAACGGATGCGAGCCAGCATTCCCGGGGCCGCCCGAGGGCGTTCCTATGATGGGATCGACCCACCCGGAAGGACCCGCATGACCGAGCCCCACCCCTGGCGCCGCTACGTCGCCCTCGGCGACTCCTTCACGGAGGGCATCGGCGACCCCGAGCCGGGCAGCCCCGGCGGGCACCGCGGCTGGGCCGACCGGGTGGCCGAGGTGCTGGCCAGCCAGGTCGAGGGCTTCTCCTACGCGAACCTCGCGATCCGCGGGCGACTGCTCGGTCAGATCGCCGACGAGCAGGTCGAGCCCGCGCTCGCGCTGCACCCCGACCTCGTCTCGCTCTCCGCGGGCGGCAACGACATCCTCCGGCCCGGCGCCGACCCCGACCGCCTCGCGGAGCGCCTCGACCAGATGGTCGCCCGGCTCTCCTCCGAGGGTGCGACCGTGGTGCTCTTCACCGGCACCGACGTGAAGTTCTCCCCCGTCTTCGGGCGGCTGCGCGGCAAGGTCGCGATCTACAACGAGGACATCCGTGCGGTCGCCGCCCGGCACGACTGCATCGTGGCCGACCAGTGGTCGCTCACCGAGATCCAGGACCCGCGCATGTGGGACGTCGATCGTCTGCACCTCGCGCCGCTCGGGCACCACACCGTCGCGCGCATGGTGCTGCAGGCGCTCGCCGTCGAGAACGATCTCGAGCCGCTGAAGCCCGAGCCGCTCCCGCCGCGCACCTGGAGCCAGGCGCGCGCGGGCGACATCGACTGGGCGCGCTCGTACTTCGTGCCGTGGGTGCTGCGGCGCCTGCGCCACCAGTCCTCGGGCGACGGGCGCACCGCCAAGCGGCCGGACGCGTCGCCGTTGTCGCGCGTGGACGCCGGCAGCTGACGGGCCGGCGGGACCTCAGCCGAGCAGCGCGCCCGGGTTGCCGAGGCGCCACCAGCCGTCGGGTCCCGGGATCGCGCGGTCGAGCGCCAGCGGCACCCGAACGGTCTGCTGCCCCGCCGTGACGGTCGCCGCGCCGACCTCGGTGCCGGCGGCGGCCTCCCCGGATCCGGACGCCTCGACGGTCGTCGTCACGGGCGTGTCGCCCCACACCAGGAGCGACTCGTCCTCGGTGGCGACGGCCTGCGCTGTCGCACCCCAGGCCGTCGTGTAGTCGGCGAACGGCTCCCCCGAGGACGCCACCTGCACCACGTGCAGGTTCGCCGTGACCGTCGGCAACAGCGCGGTCACCTGCCGGGCGAGCTCGACGTGGTCCTTCGCGCCGAGCGTCACGCCGACCATGGTCACGTCGCGGTCGCCCACCTTCGTGTCCACCGCCCAGAGCAGGCACTTGCCCGCCTGCTCCAGCGTGCCGGTCTTGATCCCGCGGAATCCGGGGACGCCCGCCAGCAGGTTGCGGTTCTCCACGGTCCCCACCCCCGCCACGTCGGCGCTGCGCTGGTCGACGATGCCCGAGAGCACCGGATCGGCCAGCACCATCTCGCCGATGCGGACGAGGTCGGCCGTCGTGCTCACGGTCTCCGGCGAGAGCCCCATCGCGTCGGCGACGTGCGTGCCCGTGAGCCCCTCGTCGGCGAGCCAGGCGTTCGCGGCGGCGACGAAGGCGTCGTTCGAGCCGTACGCCCAGACCCCGAGCGCCGCCGCGTAGTTGTTGGCGCTCGCGAGCAGGGCGCCCTCCAGGAGGTCCCGCTGCGACAGGCTCGTGCCCGGCACGGCGGGCTCGACGATGCCGTCCTGCTTGAGGATCTCGCCGCGGAGCGCCTCGTCCTCGGCCGTGAAGGTGACCTGCGGCCCGTCCTCCCCGGGGGCGAGGGGCTTCGCGCGGAGCACCACGAGCGCGGTCACGGTCTTGGTGATGCTCGCCATCGGCCGGGACACGGGCGTGGCCTCGTTCGTCGCGAGGACGCCGTCGAAGCCGACGGCGCCGACGGCCGAGACGCCGTCGCCCGGCCAGGTCTCCGGCGTCGGCACGTTGACGACCGGCTGCGGCGCGTCGACCTGCGCGACCGCGGCGGGCGGATCCGCCGTGAGCGTGACGGGCACGTACACCCCCGCCGAGACGAGGAGCGCCGCGGCGACGCCCGCGAGGGTGACGCGGCGGACGCGGCTCACGCGGGGACCCGCAGCGCGTAGAGCGCGACGGCGCTCGCCGCTGCCACGTTCAGCGAGTCCACGCCGTGCAGCATGGGGATCACGACCGTCGAGTCGGCGTGGCGTAGCGCGTGGCGGCTGAGGCCGTCGCCTTCCGTGCCGAGCACGAGCGCGATCCGCTCGGGCGGATCCGCCGCGAAGGCGTCGAGGGTGACGGCGTCGTCCTCCAGGGCGAGCGCCGCGAGGTGGAAGCCGGCCTCGTGCAGCAGCGGCGCGGCCTCCGACCACTCGGGCAGCCGGGTCCACGGCACCTGCAGCACGGTGCCCATGCTGACGCGCACGCTCCGCCGGTAGAGCGGATCCGCGCAGCGCGGGGTGATGAGCACGGCGTCGGCGCCGATCCCCGCCACCGCGCGGAAGATCGCCCCGACGTTCGTGTGGTCGACGATGTCCTCCAGGACGACGACCCGGCGCGCGTCGCGCAGCACGTCGGCGACCGCGGGCAGCGGCGGGCGGTGCATCGCGGCGAGCGCCCCGCGGTGCAGGTTGTACCCGGTGAGGTGCTCGAGCACGGCGGCCGCGCCCACGAACACGGGGACGTCCGGGAAGCCCTCGAGGAGCGGGGCGACGTCGTCGAGCCACTGCTCCTGCACGAGGACCGAGCGCGGCACGTGCCCCGCGGCGAGCGCGCGGCCCATGACCTTGGTGGACTCGGCGATGTAGAGGCCGCCGGCGGGCTCGCTCACCCGGCGGAGGGCCACGTCGGTGAGGCGCGAGTAGTCCTCGAGGCCCGGGGAGGAGAGGTCCTCGATGCGGTGGATGTGCACGCCGGTCCTCTCTCGGTCCGCGGGGAGGGATGCGGAGCCACTTCGCGCGGAGCCGTCGCGGGGATGCGCTGTCTAGACTCGACAGGACAATGATGCCCTGCCCCGTCGCCGCCCGCCGACACGGCGGGGCGCCAGCTCGGCACCGGGAGGCCCCATGAGCACCGCTCTCCGTGACGAACCCCGACCCCCCGCGGGGTCCACGATCGCCGCGGCGGTAGAGCTGATGCGCGGCCGCCGCACCGCCGTCCTCACGGGCGCCGGCCTCAGCACCGACTCGGGCATCCCCGACTACCGCGGCGAGGGCGCCCCGAAGCGGAACCCCATGACGTTCCAGCAGTTCCGCAGCGAAGGCGATGACTTCCGCCGCCGCTACTGGGCGGGCGGGCACCTCGGCTGGAAGGCCTTCAGCTCCGCGCGTCCGAACGACGGGCACGCGGCGCTCGCCGACCTCGAGGCGGCCGGCGTGGTGGGCGGCCTCGTGACCCAGAACGTCGACGGCCTGCACGAGCGCGCGGGATCCCGCCGCGTCGTGGACCTGCACGGCTCGCTCGACCGCGTCCTCTGCCTCGACTGCGGGCAGGCGTACGCGCGCTCGGCGATCGCGGACCGCATCAGCGCCGAGAACCCCTGGCTCGACCTGCCCGACGCGGTGGAGCTGAACCCCGACGGCGACGCCCAGGTGCACGACGTCGACCGGTTCCGCATCCCCGTCTGCAGCGTCTGCGGCGGCATGCTCAAGCCCGACGTGGTCTTCTTCGGGGAGCTCGTGCCCACCGAGCGCTTCCGCGAGGCGAGCGCCATCGTGTCCGACGCGGACGTGCTCCTCATCGCCGGGTCGTCCCTCGCGGTCAACTCCGGGATCCGCCTGCTCGAGATCGCCCGGAGGAGCCGCATGCCGATCGTGATCCTCAACCGCGGCACCACGAAGGGCGACACCCGCGCCACGGTGCGCCTCGAGGGCGGCACCAGCGAGATCCTCCGCGCCATCGCGACGGAGCTCGCGTCGTGACGCGGATCGTGCTCGTGCGCCACGGCCGCACCGCGTGGAACGTGGAGCGGCGCGTGCAGGGATCCAGCGACATCCCGCTCGACGACACCGGCCGCGCTCAGGCGGCCACCGCGGGTGCGCTCCTCGCCGCGGCCGTCGCGGGCGGCGCGGGCTGGGACGCGGTGCACGCGAGCCCGCTCAGCCGCGCGTTCGAGACGGCGTCGATCATCGCGGAGCACCTCGCGCTCGGCGGCGCGCCCACGACGGGCCCTCTGCCGGAGCCGGCGCTGGCCGAGCGCCGCTACGGCCTCGCCGAGGGGCTCACGCACGCGGAGATCGAGGCGCGCTTCCCGGACGGCGACGTGCCCGGCCGCGAGACCGTCGAGTCCGTCACCGAGCGGGCGGGCGCGGCGCTCCTCCGGCTCGCGGAGCGGCACCCCGGCGGGTCGATCATCGCGGTCTCGCACGGCGGCGTCATCGCGGCGCTCGCGCGCAGCCTCGACGCGTCGCTCTGCACGCGCCCGGGGCCCATGATCGAGAACGGCTCGGCGCACACGTTCGGCGTGGTCGACGGCGAGCTGTCGCTGCTCCGCTTCGGCGGGGTGGCCGACCTCGGAGCCATCGCGGACCTCGATCCGGCGCGCCGGGCCTGATCCGGGTCCGCCGCGCCCGAGCGGACGACGACCGGTCGGCGACCGCCGCGGCCTCAGGCCCCGCGGCGCCCCGTGCGTGCGACCTGCTCGAGGAGGTCGCCGAGCGCCTCTGCGGACCGGTCCCAGTCGTACTCGGCGGCCCGCGCGATGCACGCCGCCGACCGGCGCCTCCACTCGTCCGGGTCCTCCAGCGCGCGCACGGCAGCCGCGAACCCCTCCGCGTCGTCCGGCTCCACGTACACGGCCGCGTCGCCGCCGATCTCGCGGAAGATCGGGATGTCGCTGACGACCACCGGCAGGCCGACGCTCATGGCCTCGATGACCGGGATGCCGAAGCCCTCGTCCCGCGACGCGGTGAGGAGGGCCGTCGCGCGCCGCAGCGTCGACGCGTACTCGTCGTCGCTCGCGCCGTCGCGGAAGACGAGCCGCGCGCCGTCGGCGATCGCCTCCAGCCGCTCGCGCTCCGCCTGGCCGACGCGGCTCATGAGGTGCAGCTCGTGGTCGGGCAGGTCGTCGGCCGCGCGCACGAGCGTCTCGACGTTCTTGTAGGGCATGTACGAGCCCATGTAGACGAGCGTGCGCTCGACGGGTGCGTCGCGCGGCCCGTCCGGGCGGCCGTCGGGCGCGGGCACGAGCTCGGCCGCGTTCGGCACGACGACCACGGGCCGCGTGGTGAGCCGGTGCGCGCGGATGAGCCCGCGCGTCGTCTCGCTCACGGTCACGATCGCGTCGGCCCGGTCGAGCAGCAGCCGCTGCGGCCACCACGCGAGGTGGAAGGCCCTCCACAGCGCGCGCACGGGCGCGGGCAGGTCGCGCGGCGGACGCCGGTGGCGGTAGTAGATGAGGTCGTGCAGCGTGAGCACGAGCGGGTAGGTGCGTCCGCGGGATCCCATCGTCTGCATGGGGCTGTAGACCACGTCGGGCCGCATGCGCGACACGCGTCGGGCGACCCACGGCTCGCGCGGCCCGGTCGGCGAGCTGACCAGCTGCCACGGCAGGTCGGGCAGGAGCGCGAGCTGGCGGTGGTCGCTGATGAGCATGGTCACGTCGAAGCGCGCGCCCAGCCGCGCGACGAGCTCGGCGCCGTAGCGGCTGATCCCATCATGCCGGCCGATGCGCGTGTACCTGCAGTCGAACACGAGCCTCATGATGCGCTCCCCTCGTCCAGGAACGCGCGGATGGAGCCGGCCGCCTCCCGGGGCCTCTCGTAGTGGATGAGGTGCCCGACGCGCGGGATCACCTCGAGCCGGGCGTCGGCGAAGAGGCGCTGCAGCCGGTGCTGCGCTGCCACGGGCGTGATGTCGTCGCGCTCGGCGGCCACCAGCAGCACGGGAACGGCGACGCGGGGCGCGTAGGTGCTCGCGTCCGACGACACGGACGCGCGGAACGCCTCGAGCACGACGCGGCGGTCGCTGAACGCGCTGAAGAAGCGGTCGTGCTGGTCGTTGATCCACCGGCGGAGCGAGCGGTCGCGCGTCTTCGCCATGGCCTCGCTCATCACGCGCACGATGGCCCGGTTGCGCAGCAGGCCGAAGCCCGCGCGCTCGGGCAGCACGGCGGCGGCGCGGTAGTAGAGCACGGCGAGCCGGGTGAGGATCCCGCGCGGCCCCTCGAGCGCGGGCGCGGCGATCGGGTTGACCAGGACCGCGCGCGGGCTCGGCAGGCCGTCAGCCAGCGCGGCCGAGACGACGATGGACCCGAACGAGTGCCCGAGCACGGTGGCGTCGCACGTGCCGGTGGCGTCGACGAACGCGCGCAGCCATGCGGCGTAGCCGGGGATGTCATGCCGTGCGTCGACGAGCGGCGTCGAGTCGCCGAAGCCGGGCAGGTCGGGCGAGAGGATCCGCACGTCCGGCAGCTGCGCGACGACCGGCTCCAGCCCGTGGTGGTCCCCGCGGAACCCGTGCACGACGACGAGCGTCTGCGGGGCATCGGCTGGCCCGTACTCCCACCAGGCGGTGCGGCTCCCGAGGAGGTCGAAGGTGCGGCGGACCACGGGGATGCGGTCGAGCTGGGCTGCGTAGGGCGAGGGGACGGTCATCGGGGACGAGTCTACGAGCGGGCGCCGCCCCGGCCCCCGGGCGCGCCGGGCTCCGTCCGCCCGGCCTTCCGCGCCTAGAGTTGCGACGAGCCTTCCCACCCCGAGTCGACGCCCCCGTCGCGCCCATGAGGAGAACCGTGAGCTTCACCGCCCCCATCACCCTGCCCGGACTCACCCTCGACAAGCAGTGGTACAAGCGCTCGGTCTTCTACGAGGTGATGATCCGCTCGTTCGTCGACTCGAACGGCGACGGCACCGGCGACATCCAGGGCCTCATCTCCAAGCTCGACTACCTGCAGTGGCTCGGCATCGACGGCCTGTGGATCCCCCCGTTCTTCCAGTCGCCGCTCCGCGACGGCGGCTACGACATCAGCGACTACATGTCGGTGCTCCCCGAGTTCGGCACGCTCGACGACTTCAAGGAGCTCGTCACCAAGTCGCACGAGCGCAACATGCGCATCGTCATCGACCTCGTGATGAACCACACCTCCGACCAGCACGAGTGGTTCCAGCAGTCCCGGTCCGACCCCGATGGCCCCTACGGCGACTTCTACGTCTGGAGCGACACGGACGAGAAGTACGAGGACATCCGCGTCATCTTCGTCGACACCGAGGAGTCCAACTGGACCTTCGACCCGGTGCGCCGCCAGTTCTTCTTCCACCGCTTCTTCTCGCACCAGCCCGACCTCAACTTCGACAACCCGAAGGTGCACGAGGCCATCTACGGCGTCATCCGCCACTGGCTCGACATGGGCGTCGACGGCCTCCGCCTCGACGCGATCCCCTACCTCTACGAGACCGAGGAGGGCAACGGCGAGGGCGAGCCCGCCACGCACGAGTTCCTCAAGCGCCTCCGCGCCATGGTCGACGAGGAGTACCCGGGCCGGATCCTCATCGCCGAGGCGAACCAGTGGCCCCGCGAGGTCTCCGCGTTCCTCGGCACCGAGGAGGAGCCCGAGTGCCACATGGCGTTCGACTTCCCGATCATGCCCCGCATCTTCTACTCCCTCCGCTCGCAGACCGCGGACGAGCTGAAGCGGATCATGAGCGAGACGTTCGAGATCCCCGAGGCGGCCGCGTGGGGCGTCTTCCTCCGGAACCACGACGAGCTCACGCTCGAGATGGTGAGCGAGGAGTACCGCCAGGCCATGTACGGCTGGTACGCGTACGACCCGCGCATGCGCGTCAACATCGGCATCCGCCGCCGCCTGGCGCCTCTCCTCGACAACTCGCGCGCCGAGCTCGAGCTCGTGCACGCGCTCCTCTTCTCCCTGCCCGGCAGCCCGTTCCTCTACTACGGCGACGAGATCGGCATGGGCGACAACATCTGGCTGCCGGACCGCGACGCCTCGCGCACGCCCATGCAGTGGACCCCCGACCGCAACGCCGGCTTCTCCACCGCGGACCCGGGCAAGCTCTACCTGCCCGTCGTGCAGTCGCTCGTCTACAACTACGCGCAGATCAACGTGGAGTCGCAGCTGGCGCAGTCGCGCTCCCTCCTGCACTGGGTCCGCAACGTGATCCACGTCCGCAAGGCCCACCCGGTCTTCGGCCAGGGCACGATCCGCGTGCTCCCGACCGACCACGAGAGCGTCCTCGCGTTCGTCCGCTCCTACGAGGGCAGCGGCACGCACTTCGGCGACCGCGCGGAGGACGTGCTCTGCGTCTTCTCGTTCGCCCACAACCCCGTCTCGGTCACGATCGACGCGTCCGACTTCGCGGGATCCCAGCTCTACGACCTCTTCGGCGGCGGCGTCTTCCCGACGGTCGGCGACGACGGCCGGCTCACGCTGACGCTCGCGACGCAGAGCTTCTACTGGCTGCACATGGGTGCGCCCGCCATCGGCGGTCGCCCGTAGCATCTACAGGATGACCTCCCGCTGGCACGACACCCTGGCCTCGTTCGACCTCGAGACGACGGGGGTGGACGTCGAGACCGCGCGCATCGTCACGGCGTGCATCGTCGTCCTCGACGCGCAGGGCGAGGTCCTCGAGCGGCACGACTGGCTCGCGGATCCCGGCGTCGAGATCCCCGCGGGCGCGGCCGCCATCCACGGCGTCACCACGGAGCGGGCCCGCGCCGAGGGGCGCGACGCCGCGGTGGTCGTCCTCGAGATCGTCACCACCATCCGCGAGATGTTCGCCCGCGGCCTCGCGCTCGTCGTCTACAACGCGCCCTACGACCTCACGCTCCTCAACCGGGAGGCCGTGCGGCACGGGGTCGAGCCGCTGCGCGACACCGGCCCCGTCATCGACCCGCTCGTCATCGACAAGGCCGTGGACACCTACCGCCGCGGCAAGCGCACGCTGTCCGTCGCCGCGGAGCACTACGGCGTCCGGCTCGACGACGCGCACGACGCGGGAGCGGACGCCATCGCCGCCGGTCGGGTCGCCCAGGCCATCGTCGGCCGCTACGCCGATCAGCTCGACATCCCCGTGCTGGACCTGCACGACCGCCAGGTCGACTGGTCGCGCGTGCAGGCGGAGAGCTTCCAGGACTACATGCGGCGCACGCGCGATCCCGCGTTCACGACGTCCGGTGCGTGGCCCGAGCGGCACGCCGGGTCCTGACCCCGCTCCCCCGCCTGGATACGACGAAGGGCGCCCGGCCGGAGCCGGGCGCCCTTCGTGCTGCAGCGGGAGCTGCTACTTCTTCGTGCCAAAGCCCGCGTAGCGCGAGTTGAACTTCTCGACGCGTCCGGCGGAGTCCATGATGCGCTGCTTGCCCGTGTAGAACGGGTGCGAGGCGCTCGAGATCTCGACGTCGATGACGGGGTACGTGTTTCCGTCCTCCCACTCGATGGTCTTCGAGCTGCCCACGGTGGAGCGCGTGAGGAACGTCTCGCCCGAGGCGAGGTCGCGGAAGACGACGGGGGCGTACTGGGGGTGGATGTCGGTCTTCATCGGGGGGTGTCCTTCGTCGGTTCGAGTTTCTGCGTGGGAAGCGTGGGTGCCCGGGATGATCACCGGACCAGTGGACGAGCCTACCAGACGGGTGCCGCGAACGGGCAGGCGCGCCGGGGGCCGATCGATGGGGTCAGGAGCGGAGGGCGCGCGCCGTGAAGCGGCCGTCGTCGTGCGTGACCTCGAGCGCGAGGCCGAAGGCGCGGCCGAGGTTGTCCGCGGTGATGACGTCCGCGAGCGGACCGGCCGCGACGACCGCTCCCTCGCGCAGCAGCAGGCCGTGCGTGAAGCCGCGCGGGATCTCCTCGACGTGGTGCGTGACCATGACGATGCCGGGGGCCTCGGGCGCCGACGCGTAGCCGCCGAGGAGCTGCAGCAGCTCCTCGCGCGCGCCGAGGTCGAGGCTCGCGGCCGGCTCGTCGAGGAGCAGCAGCTCGGGGTCGGTCATGATCGAGCGCGCGATCTGCACGCGCTTCTGCTCGCCGTCGCTCAGCGTGCCGAACCTGCGCTGCTCGAGGTGGCCGAGTCGCCACTCCGCGAGCACGCGCTGGGCGCGGCGCACGTCGATGTCCTCGTAGTCCTCGTTCCAGCGGCCCGTGACCGAGTACGCGGCGGTGAGCACGACGTCGAGCACGGTCTCGTCGGCGGGGATGCGCCGGGCCATCGCGGTGGACGCGAAGCCGATGCGCGACCGCAGCTCGAACACGTCGACCCGGCCGAGCTCGTGGTCGAGGACCGTCGCGGTGCCGGAGGACGGGTGGGCCATGGCGGAGGCGATCTGCAGGAGGCTCGTCTTCCCGGCGCCGTTCGGGCCGAGGACGACCCAGCGCTCGTCGCCGTCCACCGTCCACTCCACCTGGTCGAGGATGGTCGTCCCGTTCCGGACGAAGGACACTCCGGACAGGGAGAGGACGTGGCTCATGGGCACGAGTCTACCGGCCCGTGTCGGCGCCCCGCCCGGCCGTGGGGAGCGCCGGGCCGAACTCGCCGGGGCCGGCGCCCGGTCCCTCAGCGCAGGATCGACGCGTAGATCGCCTCGGTCTGGCGGGCGATGCGGTCCCAGCCGAACTCGCGCTCGGCGCGCACGCGGCCGGCCGCCCCCATGCGGCGCGCGGCGTCGGGATCCGCGACGACCTCCGTCAGCGCGGCCGCGAGGTCCCGGACGAAGCGCTCGGGGTCCGTGGGCGTGCCCGTGCCGTCCGTGGCCTGGTCGATGGGGACGAGGCGGCCGGTGACGCCGTCGTCGACGACCTCGGGGATCCCGCCCGTGGCGGTGCCGACGACGGGGGCACCGCACGCCATGGCCTCGAGGTTCACGATGCCGAGCGGCTCGTAGACGGACGGGCAGACGAAGACCGTGCCGGCCGTGAGGACGGCCGAGAGCTCGCGGCGCGGCAGCAGGCGGTCGATCCACACGACGCCCGAGCGCTCCTCCTGCAGGCCCCGGACGAGAGCCGTGACCTCCTCCATGATCTGCGGGGTGTCGGGCGCGCCCGCGCACAGCACCATCTGCACGTCGGCGGGCAGCAGCGCGGCGGCGCGGAGGAGGTAGGGCAGGCCCTTCTGGCGCGTTATCCGCCCGACGAACACGACCGAGGGACGCGACGGGTCGATGCCGAGCGAGCGCACGAGGTCGTCGTCGTGCACGGGCGCCCACGACTCGAGGTCGATGCCGTTGTACACGGTGTGCACCCGGGCCTCGTCGAGCGCGGGATACGAGCGGAGGATGTCGCGCTTCATGCCGTCGCTGACGGCGATGACGGCATCGGCCGCCTCGTACGCGGTGCGCTCGATCCAGCTGGAGACGCGGTAGCCGCCGCCCAGCTGCTCGGCCTTCCACGGCCGGAGCGGCTCGAGGCTATGCGCGGTGACGACGTGCGGGATCCCGTGCAGCATCGACGCGACGTGGCCCGCGTGGTTCGCGTACCAGGTGTGCGAGTGGACGACGTCGGCGCCCGCCACGTCGCTCGCGATCGCCAGGTCGACAGCCATCGTCTGCAGCGTCGCGTTGGCGCCCGCGAGCTCCGACGGGACGGGATAGGAGAACACGCCCGGCTCGTCACGTGGCGCCCCGAAGGCTCGGACGATGACCTCCGTCTGCTGCCGCATCGCCTTGACGAGCTCCGTGACATGGACCCCGGCACCCCCGTAGACCTCGGGCGGATATTCCTTGGTGATCACGTCTGCTCGCATTGGTCGAACGCTAGTACATGCCCCGACGTGCATCTACGCTGGGGCAATGGCATCGAAGAAGATCTTTGGAATCGTGCTCGCCGGCGGCGAGGGCAAGCGGCTCATGCCGCTCACCGCGGACAGGGCGAAGCCCGCCGTCCCGTTCGGCGGGCAGTACCGGCTCATCGACTTCGCGCTGTCCAACCTCATCAACTCGGGGCTCACGCAGATCGTCGTGCTGACGCAGTACAAGTCGCACTCGCTCGACCGCCACGTGTCGCAGACCTGGCGCCTCAACCAGATGCTGAACTCCTACATCGCGTCGGTGCCCGCGCAGCAGCGCCTCGGCAAGCGCTGGTTCAGCGGCTCGGCGGACGCGATCCTGCAGAGCCTCAACCTCATCAACGACGAGAAGCCCGACATCGTCGTCGTGGTCGGCGCCGACCACGTCTACCGCATGGACTTCAGCCAGATGATCGAGGCGCACATCGCGTCCGGCCACGGAGCGACCGTCGCGGCGATCCGCCAGCCCATCGAGCTCGCCGACCAGTTCGGCGTGATCGACGTGGACCCCGCGAACCCGTACCAGATCCGGGCGTTCCTCGAGAAGCCGAAGGACCCCCAGGGCCTCGACGACTCCCCCGGCGAGGTGCTCGCGTCCATGGGCAACTACGTCTTCGACACCGACCAGCTCATCGACGCGGTGCGCCGCGACGGCGAGAACGCGGAGTCCGCGCACGACATGGGCGGCGACATCGTGCCGTGGTTCGTCGAGCAGGGGAACGCGGGCGTCTACGACCTGAACCGCAACGAGGTCCCCGGCGCCAACGACCGCGACCGGTACTACTGGCGCGACGTCGGCACGATCGAGTCGTTCTTCGACGCGCACCAGGACCTCATCTCGGCGCTGCCGGTGTTCAACCTCTACAACAAGGACTGGCCGATCTTCAGCCAGCAGCTCAACAGCCCGCCGGCCAAGTTCGTCCGCGACGCGCAGGGCAACACGGGCACCATGATCGACTCGATCACCTCGCTCGGCGGCGTCATCAGCGGCGCCCACGTCGAGCGCAGCGTGCTCGGCCCGTGGGTCATCGCGGAGTCGGGTGCGCGGATCGTCGACAGCATCGTGTTCGACAAGGTGCACATCGGGGCGGGCGCCGTGATCACGCGCGCCATCCTCGACAAGGACGTGGAGGTCGAGGCCGGGGCCACGGTCGGGGTCGACCACGCTCGTGACCGCGAACGCGGCTTCACGGTCACCGACGGCGGCATCACCGTCGTGGGCAAGGGCGTGCGCGTCACCCCGTGAGCGCCGCCAACCCGCTGACGCCGCCCGTCCCGTCGGCGTCGCCCGTCACCCCTGCCCTGCCGCGCATGCTCGTGGTGCTCGACGTCGACTCGACCCTCATCGAGGACGAGGCCATCGAGCTGCTCGCCGCCGAGGCGGGCTCCCTCGACGAGGTCGCCGCCGTCACCGACCGGGCGATGCGCGGCGAGCTCGACTTCGCGGAGAGCCTGCGCTCGCGGGTCGCGACGCTGGCCGGGCTGCCGTCCTCCGTGCACGCGAAGGTCGGCGCGCGGATCCGCGTCACGCCGGGTGCCGAGCGCATGATCTGGGGTCTGCACGACGCCGGCCACGTCGTCGCCGTCGTGTCGGGCGGCTTCCACGAGCTGCTGGATCCGCTCGCCGAGCGACTCGGGCTCGACATGTGGCGCGCCAACCGGCTGGAGAGCGCGGAGGGGCGTCTCACGGGCCGCGTCACGGGGCCGGTCATCGACGCCGCGGCGAAGCGCGCTGCCGTGGAGGAGTGGAGCCGCGAGCTCGGCATCCCGCTCGCCCGCGTCGTCGCGGTCGGCGACGGTGCCAACGACCTCGAGATGATGGCCGTGGCCGGGCTCTCGGTCGCGTTCGACGCGAAGCCCGCCGTCCGCCGGCGCGCCGACGTGTGCGTCGACCGCCGCGACCTCGCGCAGGTGCTCGCGCTCCTCGGCCTCCCCCGCTGACGCGGCGCGCGGGTCCTCGCCTCAGCCCGTGACGACCGCCCGGGCGATCGCCGCGAGCTGCGCGATGTTCGCGGGCATCCGCTCCCGCTCCGACGGCAGGCTCGCCAGGTGCGTGACGTTGTCGAGGTACGCCAGGAAGATGAACGCGCCGAATCGCTCGTCCGGGACGCCCGTGCTGCCGCCCGCCGCCGTGTAGGCGCGGTGGAACTGGGCGCGCTGGCGGGGCGCGAGGTACATGATCGCGGCGGCCACGTCGAGGCCGGCCGGCCCCAGGCCGCACCGGTCGAAGTCGATGACGGAGACGCCGGTCGGCCCCTGGATCAGGTTGCCCGGGTGGTAGTCGCCGTGCACCATGATCGGCGGCCCGGCCTCCGCGAGCGTGGCGCGGAGCTCCTCTATCGCGCCGGCCAGCGCGTCGGCGGTGGAGCCGTCGGACATGATGCCGGGGTAGCCCTCGACCAGGCGCTCCAGGCGGGTGGTCGCGTAGTCCGCGTCGTAGCGGCGACGCTGGCCCGCGAGCCCGACGGCGACGGGATCCGCGCCGGCAGCGTGCAGGGCGGCCAGCGTCTCGGCGAACGGGCCCGCATCGGCCGACGCGGGGAGGCTGCTCAGCATCTCGCCGTCGTGCCAGGTCAGCAGGCTCGCGAGACGCCGCTCCACGCGTCCGCCCGACGCGCCCACCACCGCACGGCGGAGGCCGATCTCGTCGTCGTCCGGCACGGCGACCTCGACGGTCGCCGTCCAGGAGCCATCGCACGTGCGCTGCGGCACCGGCACGGAGGGCCCGCCGCGCGCGGCCAGCACGTCGAGCCAGTCGAGCTCCAGGTCGATCTCGCGCTGCGTGCGGCGCGCGACGTGCAGGCGCAGCAGGTACCGGGATCCGGCGTCGACGTCGACCCGGTACGCGTGGTTGTGCGTGGCCCCCAGCTCGGTGAGCGCGGCGGGACCCGTGCCCCAGGCCGCCAGGAGGTCGGACACGTCGCTCTCCTCGACGGTCGGCGTCAGTGGCCCATGCCGAGGCCGCCGTCGACCGGGATCACGGCGCCCGAGATGTACGCCGCCGCGTCGGAGGACACCCACGCCACGACGCCCGCGACCTCGGCGGCGGTGCCGTAGCGGCCGGCCGGGATGGACTTCTTGTACTCGGCGGCCGTCGCCTCGGGCAGCTCCGCGGTCATGTCGGTCTCGATGAATCCCGGCGCGACGACGTTCGCGGTGATCCCGCGGCCGCCGAGCTCGCGCGTGACGGAGCGGGCGAGGCCCACCAGCCCGCTCTTGGACGCCGCGTAGTTGACCTGCCCGCCGGAGCCGTACAGCCCGACGACGCTGGAGATGAGGACGATGCGACCGAAGCGCGCCTTGAGCATGCCCTTCGACGCGCGCTTGACGACGCGGAACGCGCCGCCCAGGTTCGTGTCGACCACCTCGGTGAAGTCGTCGTCGCTCATCCGCATCATGAGCGTGTCGCGCGTGATGCCCGCGTTGGCGACCACGACCTCGACCGGTCCGTACGCGGCCTCGACCTCGGTGAACGCGGCGTCGACGGACGCGGCGTCCGTCACGTCGGCGCGCACCGTCAGGCTGCCCTCGGGGCCCTGGCCGGAGCGCGCGGTGACGGCGACGCGGTGGCCCTGACGCAGCATCTCCTCGGCGATCGCGTACCCGATCCCCCTGTTGCCTCCGGTGACGACGACGGTGCGTGCGGTGCTCATGGGGGACCTTCCATTACGGCTCGGCGGGGGCTGGCGGACGCGGACGAGCCTATCGGTGGCGCGGCGTACCCTGGTCTCGATGGGGAGCGCGACGCTCCCTCTAAGGACGCCAACCACGCATGCCAGCTCCCCAGCAGTCGGTCACCAGCCTCCCCCGGTCCCCGCAGGAGGACCGCCATGCCCGCATGGTGAAGTACACCATCGCGATGAGCATCCGCATGGTCTGCATCCTGTCCTGCCTATTCCTCCAGGGCTGGTGGCTGGCCGTCGCCGCCATCGGCGCCATCGTGCTCCCGTACTTCGCCGTGATCCTCGCGAACGTCGGCGGCAGCCAAGGCACGGCCGTCGAGCGCCCCGGCGGCGTGGTGGTCGTGCCGGCCCGCCACTCCGGCTTCCCGCCGCCCGCCGAGCCGTACGTGCCCTCGGAGCCGTTCCGCGCGTCGGAGCCGTTCACCACGCCCGCGCCGTTCACGACCTACGAGACCGGTCGCGCGCCCGAGCCCACGCGCGCCTCCGACGTCCGTCCGACGACCGCGGGCGGCACGGCCGCGCCCGACACCCCGACCGACGCGTGAGCGGGCTCGCTTCCTGGGGCCTCGGATCCGCCGGGCGGTCCTCCGACGTCGTTGAGTGCTCGCGCGCGGGCTGCCGCGTCGACGCCTCGTGGCGCGTCGAGTGGCGCAACCCCCGGATCCACGGACCCGAGCGGGTGAAGACGTGGACCGCGTGCGACGAGCACGTCGGCTTCCTGCGCGACTTCCTCGCCGGCCGCGACTTCCCCGTGCGCGTCGCCGCGATCGACGCGCCAGTCGCGGGAGCGATCGCGTGAGCCGCTGGCGATTCGTCCTCAACCGCAGGTGGGCCGGCTACCTCGCCGTCGCCGTCGTGTTCGCCATCGCGTGCGTGCTCCTCAGCCACTGGCAGTTCGCGCGCCGCGACGAGGCCCTCGCCGAGATCGCCAAGGTCGAGGACAACTGGGATCGCGCGCCGCAGCCCGTCGACCAGGTGCTCGCCGACGCGTCGTCGTACGTCGACACGCAGAAGTGGACGCCGGTCACCATGACCGGGACCTACCTCGTGGACGAGCAGCTGCTCGCGCGCAACCGGCCGTTCAACGGCCAGCCCGGCTTCGAGGTCCTCACGCCCCTGCGACTCGACGACGGGCGGGTGTTCGTCGTCGACCGCGGGTGGGTGCCCATCGGCAACTCCCAGGACTCCCCCGACTCCGTCCCCGCCCCGCCCGCAGGCGAGGTCACGGTGACCGCGCGGCTCAAGGCCGGCGAACCGGAGCTGCCGGGGCGTTCCGCACCCGAGGGGCAGATCGCCACCGTCAACCTGCCCGACATCGCCGAGCGCGTCGGGTCGCCCACGTTCACGGGCGCGTACGGCCTGCTCATCTCCGAGGATCCCGCGCCCGCCGAGGCCGCGCCCTTCGCGGCTCCGCGCCCCGAGGAGGACGAGGGCCCGCACCTCTCCTACGCGTTCCAGTGGCTGGTGTTCGCGGTCATCGCGTTCGTCGGCCTCGGCGTCGCGATCCGCAACGAGTACCGCATCATCAACCAGGACGATCCCGAGGAGCAGGACCGCGAACGCGCCCGACAGGCCAAGCGCGCGCGGAAGCAGCCGTCGGACGCGGACGTCGAGGACCGGATCCTCGACGACGCACGCTGAGCCGACACCTCCACGCTGCCGGGCGGATCGCCTCGGCCGGGCCGGGCCGGGCTTGGCCTGGCCGGGTCAGGCCAGCTCGATGAGGTCCATGTAGTCGGGGCTCCAGTGGTCCTCGGTGCCCTCCGGCATGATGAGGACCCGCTCCGGGTTGAGGGCCTCGACCGCACCCGAGTCGTGGCTCACGAGCACCACGGCGCCCGAGTAGGTGTTGAGCGCGCCGAGGATCTCCTCGCGGCTCGCGGGGTCGAGGTTGTTGGTGGGCTCGTCGAGCAGCAGCACGTTGGCGCCGGACACGACGATCATCGCGAGCGCGAGGCGCGTCTTCTCGCCGCCGGACAGGACCCCGGCGGGCTTCGCCGAGTCGTCGCCCGTGAAGAGGAACGAGCCGAGCACACGGCGCGCCTCCATCTCGGAGATGTCGGGCGAGGAGGACACCATGTTCTCCAGCACGCTGCGCTTCACGTCGATGGTCTCGTGCTCCTGCGCGTAGTAGCCGATGCGCAGGCCGTGGCCGGGCTCGAGCCGGCCGGTGTCGGGCTGGTCGACGCCCGCGAGGATCCGCAGCAGCGTCGTCTTGCCCGCGCCGTTGAGGCCGAGGATCACGACCTTGCTGCCGCGGTCGATCGCGAGGTCGACGGCCGTGAAGATCTCGAGCGAGCCGTAGTTCTTGCTGAGGTCGCTCGCCATGAGCGGCGTGCGGCCGCAGGCGACGGGCTCGGGGAAGCGCAGCTTGGCCACGCGGTCGACCGCGCGCACCTCCTCGAGGCCAGACAGCATCTTCTCCGCGCGTCGCACCATCTGGTGGGCGGCGGCGGCCTTCGACGCCTTGGCGCCGAACTTGGCGGCCTGCAGCTGGAGGACGCCCGCCTTCTTCTCGACGTTGGCGCGCTCCTTCTTGCGGCGCTCCTCGTCGGCGGCGCGCTGGCGCTGGTAGTGCTTCCAGCCCATGTTGTAGATGTCGATGACCATGCGGTTCGCGTCGAGGTAGAAGACGCGGTTGACGGTGTCCCCGACGAGCTCGACATCGTGGCTGATCACGATCAGGCCGCCCTGGTAGCCCTTGAGGAACTCGCGCAGCCAGGTGACGGAGTCGGCGTCGAGGTGGTTGGTGGGCTCGTCGAGGAGCATCGTGTCGGCGCCGGAGAACAGGATGCGCGCGAGCTCGATGCGGCGGCGCTGACCGCCGGACAGGGTGCTGAGCGGCTGGTCGAGGATCCGGTCGGGCAGGCTGAGGTTGCTCGCGATGGACGCGGCCTCCGCCTCGGCCGCGTACCCGCCGAGCGCGACGAAGCGCTCCTCGAGCCGGCCGTAGTCCTTCATCGCCTTCGCGGAGACCTTGTCGTCCGTGGACGCCATGTCGAGCATCGCGCGCTGCATGTCCAGCGACAGCGTGCCGAGGCCGCGGGCGTCGAGGATGCGCGTGCGCGCCAGGTCCTCCGGGTTGCCGGAGCGCGGGTCCTGCGGGAGGTAGCCGATCTCGCCGGAGCGGTCGATGCGGCCGCCCGTGGGCTGGCCCTCTCCCGCGAGGATCTTGGTGAGCGTGGTCTTGCCGGCGCCGTTGCGGCCGACGAGGCCGATCTTGTCCCCCGGGCTCACCCGGAACGAGACGTCCTCCATGAGGACGCGAGCGCCGACGCGCAGCTCCAGTTCGTGTACAGCGAGCACGGTGAGAGGTCCTTCTGTTGAGCGGATGTCCCACGGTCCGTGGGAGAGGGGCGACCCGCAGCAGAGGGGGTCGAGCCCGGTCGGTCGAGGGCGTCCATCGGACCCGACCGGTCCAGTGTACGAGACGCGGGGCCGGCAGCCCCGCCCGCCGACCGCCGGTCGACGCGACGACGGCCCCACCCGGAGCGGGTGGGGCCGTCGTCGAGGAGCGGTCGGGCGGAGGATCACATGGAGAAGCCGAGCGCCCGCATCATGTCGCGGCCGTCGTCCGTGATCCGGTCGGGACCCCACGGCGGCATCCACACCCAGTTGATGCGGAACGCGTCCACCACCCCGTCGAGCGCCTCGGCGGTCTGCTCCTCGAGCACGTCCGTGAGCGGGCAGCCGGCCGACGTCAGCGTCATGTGGATGATGAGGGCGTCGTTCTCGTCATCCCACGCGAGGTCGTAGATGAGGCCCAGGTCGACCACGTTGATCCCGAGCTCGGGATCCATGACGTCCTTGAGCGCCTCCTCGACCTCGTCGAACTTCTGCGGGGTCAGCGTGCTCTGCGTGCTCACGCGTCCACCGTCGTCGAGGGCGCGAGCCCTGCAGCCGGGGCGAGGAAGCGGTCGTAGCCCTCCTCCTCGAGGCGGTCGGCCAGCTCGCGGCCGCCCTGCTCGGCGACGCGGCCCGCGACGAACACGTGCACGAAGTCGGGCTGGATGTAGCGGAGGATGCGCGTGTAGTGCGTGATGAGCAGGAGCCCGAGGCCCGTGTTCGCCTTCGCGCGGTTGACGCCCTCGGAGACGATCTTGAGCGCGTCGACGTCGAGGCCGGAGTCGGTCTCGTCCAGCACCGCGAACTTCGGCTTCAGCAGCTCGAGCTGGAGAACCTCGTTGCGCTTCTTCTCGCCGCCGGAGAAGCCCTCGTTGACGTTGCGCTCGGCGAACGCGGGGTCCATCTTGAGCGCCGCCATGGAGGAGCGGACGTCCTTGATCCAGCCGCGGATGGCCGGGGCCTCGCCGTCGATCGCGGTCTTCGCCGTCCGCAGGAAGTTGGTGGTGGTGACGCCGGGGATCTCGACCGGGTACTGCATGGCGAGGAACAGGCCCGCGCGGGCGCGCTCGTCGACCGTCATGTCGAGGACCTCGACGCCGTCGAGCGTGATGGAGCCGGAGTCGACGTGGTACTTCGGGTGACCCGCGATCGTGTACGCCAGCGTGGACTTGCCGGAGCCGTTGGGGCCCATGATCGCGTGGATCTCGCCCTCGTTGATCGTGAGGTCGACGCCCTTGAGGATCTGCTTGCGACCCTGCTCGGTGTCGACGCTGACGTGCAGGTCGGTGATGGTGAGAGTTGACATGCGTGCGGTTCCTCTAGCTCTTCGGGGTGGTGTCGATGTGGATGTCGCCGTCCACGATCGACACGGGGTAGACGGGGACGGGCTCGTAGGCCGGCAGCGTGCGCGGCTTGCCCGTCTCGAGGGAGAACTTCGACCCGTGGGCCCAGCACTCCAGGGTGTCGCCCTCGACGAAGCCCTCGGCCAGCGAGATGTCGCCGTGCGTGCAGGTGTCGCCGATGGCGTGCACCGTGCCGGAGGAGTCCTTCACGATCGCGATGGCGAGGCCCTCGACCTCGACGCGGAGCGCCTCGTTCACGTCGAGGTCGTCGACGCCGCAGATCCGCACGGCGGTCATCGGTCGACCGCCGCGGACGGGCTGGCGGAGAGCTCGGCCTCGATGGCGGCCTGGAGCCGCTCCTCGAGGTCGGGGACGCCGATCTGCTGCACGATCTCGCTGAGGAAGCCGCGGACGACGAGGCGACGCGCCTCCTCCTCCGTGATCCCGCGGGCCTGCAGGTAGAACAGCTGCTCGTCGTCGAAGCGGCCCGTGGCGCTCGCGTGCCCGGCCCCGGCGATGTCGCCGGTCTCGATCTCGAGGTTCGGGACCGAGTCGGCGCGCGTGCCGTCCGTGAGGACCAGGTTGCGGTTCTGCTCGTAGCTGTCGGTGCCGGGCGCGGAGCGGCGGATGAGGACGTCGCCGATCCACACGGTGCGCGCGCCCTTGCCCTGCAGCGCGCCCTTGTAGGTCACGCGGCTGCGGGTGTTGGGGGCGTCGTGGTCGACGTACACCTGCTGCTCGAGGTGCTGGCCCGCGTCGGCGAAGTAGACGCCGAGCAGCTCGCCGTCCGCGCCCTCGTGGGAGAGGTGCGCCGAGGGGTTGACGCGCACGATGGATCCGCCGAGCGTCACCACCACGTGCTTGAGCTTCGCGTCGCGGCCGACGACGGCCTGGTGCGCGGCCAGGTGGCGCGCCTCGGCGTCCCACTGCTGCACGGTGACGACCGTGAGCTCGGCCTGGTCGCCCACGACGATCTCGACGTTCTCCGCGAGCGACGCGGATCCGGCGTTGTCGAGGATGACGACGCCGCGGCTGAACGGGGCCGCCGTGATGACGGTGTGCGCGGCGCGCGGGGCGGGCCCGAGATCCGAGCGGCCGACCGTGATGGTGACGCGCTCCTCCCCCGTGACGTCGATGGCGAGCGCCTCACCGAAGGACGACCAGGCGTTGGCCTGGGCGCGGTCCTCAGGGGCACCCGCGGTGCCGATGCGCGCGTCGTCCCGCGGGATCCACGAGACGGACGTGCCATCCGCCTCGGAGCTGGTGAACGGGTACCGGGAGCCGTCGAGCTCACCCGAGATGAGGTCGTCGATCCGTCGGACGGGCGTCAGCTTCCAGACGGCCTCGCGGCCGGTGACCGCCTCGAAGGCCTCGACGTCCGTGGACGTGAAGCGCTCGGAACGGGTCTGGATGGGGACTGCCGCCCACCCTCCGTCGGTGTGCGCCCGATTGCCGTGCTGGTCGGCGGGGACGGGGGCTTCTGTGGTGGCGAGTGGGGTCGTCATCTAGCCGACGGATCCTTCCATGCCCATCTCGATGAGCTTGTTGAGTTCGAGCGCGTACTCCATGGGGAGCTCGCGGGCGATGGGCTCGATGAAGCCGCGGACGATCATGGCCATGGCCTCGTCCTCGGGCATGCCCCGGCTCATCAGGTAGAACAGCTGCTCCTCGCTGACGCGCGAGACCGTCGCCTCGTGGCCGAGCTGGACGTCGTCCACGCGGATGTCGATCGCGGGGTACGTGTCGGAGCGGGAGATGGTGTCGACCAGCAGCGCGTCGCAGCGGACGGTGTTGGCGGAGTGGTGCGCAGCCGCGTCCACGCGGATCTCGCCGCGGTAGCCGGCCCGGCCGCCGCCGCGCGCGATGGACTTCGACACGATCGACGACTGCGTGTACGGCGCCATGTGCACCATCTTCGCGCCGGCGTCCTGGTGCTGGCCGGGGCCGGCGAAGGCGACGGACAGGGTCTCGCCCTTGGCGCGCTCGCCCATGAGGTAGATGGAGGGGTACTTCATCGTGACCTTGGAGCCGATGTTGCCGTCGATCCACTCCATGGTCGCGCCCTCGGCCGCCGTCGCGCGCTTGGTGACGAGGTTGTAGACGTTGTTCGACCAGTTCTGGATGGTCGTGTAGCGGACGCGGGCGTCCTTCTTCACGATGATCTCGACCACCGCCGAGTGCAGCGAGTCGGACTTGTAGATGGGGGCGGTGCAGCCCTCGATGTAGTGGACGTAGCTGCCCTCGTCCGCGATGATCAGCGTCCGCTCGAACTGGCCCATGTTCTCGGTGTTGATCCGGAAGTAGGCCTGCAGCGGGATCTCGACGTGCACGCCCTTGGGCACGTACACGAACGAGCCGCCGGACCAGACGGCCGTGTTCAGCGCGGCGAACTTGTTGTCGCCCGCGGGGATGACGGTGCCGAAGTACTCCTTGAACAGCTCCGGGTGCTCGCGCAGCGCCGTGTCGGTGTCCATGAAGATGACGCCCTGGTCCTCGAGCTCCTTCTGGATGGAGTGGAAGACGACCTCGGACTCGTACTGTGCCGCGACGCCGGAGACGAGGCGCTGGCGCTCCGCCTCGGGGATGCCGAGACGCTCGTACGTGTTCTTGATGTCGTCGGGCAGGTCCTCCCACGTCTGGGCCTGCTTCTCCGTGGAGCGCACGAAGTACTTGATGTTGTCGAAGTCGATGCCGGAGAGGTCGGCGCCCCAGGTGGGCATGGGCTTCTTGCCGAAGAGCTCGTAGCCCTTCATGCGGTTGGCGAGCATCCACTCGGGCTCGCTCTTGCGCCGCGAGATGTCGGCGACGACCTGCGGGGAGATGCCGCGCTTGGCCGAGGCACCCGCGACGTCGGAGTCGGACCAGCCGAACTCGTACTGCCCCAGGCTCTCGAGCTCGGGTCGGTCGATGAGCACATCTGACATGGCTACCTGCTTTCCTGACGATCTGGGCGTATCAGCGCCGTATCGGCATTCACCCCCCGCACGGCGACGCCGCTTCGGTGACGAGAGGAAGACTGTGGGTGTCCGGGATGCGGCGGCTTCACGCCTTGCACCCCTCTTAGGATGAACACGAACGCGGGTGGACTTGTTCCCGCCGTCCTCGCTGACGTGCCGGATGCCGCAAGGCCCGACGTGTTCCATGAACCACCCGATTCTACGGGCAATCCAGCGGGCACGGAAGGCAGGCAGTGACTCACGGCACCGATGCGGGGCAGTCTCCCAGTGGGAGCGTGCTAGGTCAGACCCTCATGGTCACCAGGCGGCTGCGGGAGCGGCTGCCGGACGGGATCACCCGCGTCACGCGGTTCCTCGTCTGGACCACGCTCGTCGTGCAGACGCTCGTCGTCGGCACCGGCGGGCTCGTGCGGCTCACTGGCTCCGGGCTCGGCTGCCCGACGTGGCCCAGGTGCACCGCCGACTCCTTCGTCTCGACGCCGGAGATGGGCGTGCACGGGATCATCGAGTTCGGCAACCGCCTCCTGACCTTCGTGCTGGTCATCGTCGCGATCGCGACGTTCCTCGCCGTGCTGCGGCTGCGGAACCGAGGACGCGGCCTCTTCTCCATCGCGCTCGCGATCGGCCTCGGCATCCCCGCGCAGGGCGTCATCGGCGGCATCACGGTCCTGACCGGGCTGAACCCGTACATCGTGGGCCTGCACTTCGTCGTGTCCGTGGTGCTCGTCGTGCTGTCGACCGTGCTCGTGTGGCGCACCTACCACCCTCTCGACGAAGCTGAGCGATCGGTGCCGTCGTACTTCCTGACGCTCGCGCGCATCACCTCCGTCGTCGTCGGCATCACGATCCTCGTCGGCATCGTCGTCACCGGATCCGGCCCCCACGCGGGCGACCAGGGCGCCGCCCGCAACGGGCTCGACCCGGAGCTGCTGCAGCACGTGCACAGCTGGCCGGCCTACACGACCTTCGCACTCACGATCGCCCTCGTCGTCATCGCGGCCCGCAACCGGTGGACCGCCGTCTCGCGCTGGACCCGCGTGCTTCTCGCGGTCGAGCTCGTGCAGATCGCAGTGGGCCTCATCCAGGCGCGGACGGGGCTGCCCGAGTTCCTCGTGGGGCTGCACATGGTGCTCGCGTGCCTGCTCGCGTCCGCGATGACGGCCACCCTGCTGAGCACCACCCGACGGGCGGACACGCTCCGGCTCACTCCCGCGGAGGTACGGCGCTCCGCCCACGTGGGCTGATCCCCGCCCGTCCCGACGACGCCCGCCCGAGCTCCTCTGGCGGCGGGCGTCGTCGCGTGCGGCGCCTCAGCGGAGCGGTCCACGGAGCGGTCCACCGGGACACAGGCGCGCACCCCGTCTACAACGAGCGGGTCGCACGGCACGGGTGCGGCACAGGTGCGGCCCGGTCCCCACGGCCCGACCGACGCCGACGCGAACGCGCGACGCTCGCCCCGCGACGCGGGACCGCGCGGATCAGAAGGGCAGGAGGGGGTCGATGCCGACCGCGAGGAACAGCAGCGAGAGGTACGAGATCGACGCGTGGAAGACGCGCATCGGCTTGATGGGCTCGTGACGCACGGCGAGGTCGTAGAGGCGGTGGGTCTCGTAGACGAACCAGCCGCCGCCCGCGAGCGCGGCGAGCGTGTAGACGAGCCCCATGCCCGCGACCGGGATCAGCAGGAGCGAGCAGGCGAGCGTGGCCCACGCGTACAGGATGGTCTGCAGGCCGACGGCCGCGCGGCCGCGCACGACGGCGAGCATGGGCACGTTGACCGAGGCGTAGTCGTCGCGGTACTTCATGGACAGCGGCCAGTAGTGCGGCGGGGTCCAGAGGAACACGATCATGAAGAGGATCACGGGCGCCCACGAGATGTCGCCCGTGACGGCGGCCCAGCCGATGAGGACCGGCATGCAGCCCGCTGCTCCGCCCCAGACGATGTTCTGCGGCGTGCGGCGCTTCAGCCACAGCGTGTAGACGAAGACGTAGAAGAGGATCGCCGCCAGCGAGAGCGCGGCCGCCAGCCAGTTGGAGATGACGCCGAGCCAGACGATGCTGGCGACGCCGATGATCCAGGCGAACACGAGGGCCTCGCGGTCCGTCAGCTCCCCCGTCACCAGCGGCCGTCGCTGCGTGCGCTTCATGACGCGGTCGATGTCGCGGTCGATGTAGCAGTTGAACGCGTTGGCGCTGCCCGCGCTGAGGGTGCCGCCGACGAGGACGCCGAGGATGAGCCAGGGGTTCGGCCATCCCCCCTGGGCGAGGATCATGACGGGCGCGGTGGTCACGAGCAGGAGCTCGATGACGCGCGGCTTCGTCAGTGCGACGTACGCCTTGGTCTTCCTCGCCACGCCGATCGTCTCCCGATCGACCCGACTCTGCACCGCAACGTTCATCGCACCTCTAACTCGCCGGAAATTCCCTCCCCATGGTAGGCCACGGCCCCTGGACGCTTAGCCGCCCGGCGCCGTCCCCGCGGCTCGGAACACCGAGGACCAGGTGGGTGTTCCATATACTGATAGGCGGTCCGGCTGGGCCTCCCCCATCTTCAGAAGGGCTAGAACCAAGTGGCAGCATTGCAATGGGACCCCATCGACAGCAAGGCGGTCGACACCGCACGGATCCTCGCCGCGGACGCGGTGGAGAAGGTCGGAAACGGTCACCCCGGCACCGCGATGAGCCTGGCTCCGGCGGCCTACCTCCTGTTCCAGAAGGTCATGCGCCGCGACCCCTCCGACAGCACCTGGATCGGTCGCGACCGGTTCATCCTCTCGGTGGGCCACAGCTCGCTCACGCAGTACACGCAGTTCTTCCTCGGCGGCTACGGCCTCGAGATCGAGGACCTCCAGGCCCTCCGCACGTGGGACTCCAAGACCCCCGGTCACCCGGAGTACGGCCACACCGACGGCGTCGAGATCACCACCGGCCCGCTCGGCCAGGGCCTCGCCTCCTCCGTGGGCTTCGCCTACGCCGCGCGCTTCGAGCGCGGTCTCTTCGACCCCGAGACCCCCGCGGGCGAGAGCCCGTTCGACCACTTCGTGTACGTGATCGCCGGCGACGGCGACATGCAGGAGGGCATCACCTCCGAGGCCTCCTCCCTCGCGGGTCACCAGGAGCTCGGCAACCTCATCGCGATCTACGACAGCAACCAGATCTCCATCGAGGACGACACCGACATCGCCTTCACCGAGGACGTGGCCGCGCGCTACGAGTCCTACGGCTGGCACGTGCAGCACGTCGACTGGAAGAAGACGGGCGAGTACGTCGAGGACGTGCAGGAGCTGTTCGACGCCGTCGAGGCCGCCAAGGCCGAGACGCGAAAGCCCTCGCTGATCATCCTGAAGACGATCATCGGCTGGCCCTCCCCGAAGAAGCAGAACTCGGGCAAGATCCACGGCTCCGCCCTCGGCGCCGAGGAGCTCGCGGCCGTCAAGCAGATCGTCGGCTTCGACCCCGAGAAGAGCTTCGAGGTGCCGGACGGCGTCCTCGAGCACACCCGCCAGGCCGTCGACCGCGGCCAGCAGCAGCACCGCGAGTGGGACGAGAAGCTCGCCGCGTGGGCCGAGGCGAACCCCGAGCGCAAGACGCTGCTCGACCGCGTCCTCGCCGGTGACGCCCCCGAGGGCCTCGACGAGGCGCTCCCCGTGTTCCCCGCGGGCAAGGACGTCTCGACGCGCGCCGCGTCCGGCAAGGTCATCAACGCCATCGCCGAGGTCATGCCCGAGCTGTGGGGCGGCTCGGCCGACCTCGCCGAGTCGAACAACACGACGATCGAGTCCGCGCCGTCCTTCGTGCCGGCCGAGCGCTCGACCGAGATGTGGAAGGGCGACCCCTACGGCCGCGTCCTCCACTTCGGCATCCGCGAGCACGCCATGGGCGCGATCCTCAACGGGATCGTCCTGCACGGCAACACGCGTCCCTTCGGCGGCACGTTCCTCATCTTCAGCGACTACATGCGCCCGGCGGTCCGTCTCGCCGCGCTCATGAAGGCGCCGTCGATCTTCGTCTGGACGCACGACTCCGTCGCCCTCGGTGGCGACGGCCCGACGCACCAGCCGGTGGAGCAGCTCGCCAGCCTCCGCGCCATCCCGGGTCTCGACGTCATCCGCCCCGCGGACGCCAACGAGACCGCGCAGGCGTGGAAGACGGTCCTCACGCGTCGCATGGGCCCTGCGGGCCTCGCGCTATCGCGCCAGAACCTCCCGGTCCTGGAGCGCGGCACGGGCGACGCCACGGCCACCGAGTTCGCCTCGGCTGCCGGCGTGGCCAAGGGCGCGTACATCCTGGCCGACACCGAGGGCACGCCCGACGTGATCCTCATCGCCACGGGCTCCGAGGTCCAGTTCGCCGTCGAGGCCCGCGAGGCCCTCGCCGCGGACGGCGTCCAGGCCCGTGTCGTCAGCGCCCCGAGCCTCGAGTGGTTCGAGGAGCAGGACGCCGAGTACAAGGAGCACGTGCTCCCCGAGGCGGTCGCCGCGCGCGTCTCCGTCGAGGCGGGCATCTCGCTCTCCTGGAAGCAGTACGTCGGGCACCACGGCCGCAGCATCTCGATCGAGCACTTCGGCGCCAGCGCCGAGTACGAGGTCCTGTACCGCGAGTTCGGCATCACCACGGAGGCCGTCGTGAAGGCGGCCAAGGAGTCCATCGCCTCCCTCTAGAAGCTGACGAGGAGCGGGGCGGCCGAGCTGCTCCGCTCCCCGCCGGCCGCCCCGGTCGACCCGCCCTTCGGCGCGTCGATCGGGTACCCGGGAGGGGCGCACGCGTGCGCCCCTCCCCCCGAACCTCACAACCAGCGAGAAGAAGGCAACATGACCGACACCACTTCCCCCACCGCGCAGCTCTCCTCCGCGGGCGTCAGCATCTGGCTCGACGACCTGTCGCGCGAGCGCATCGATGCCAAGGGCATCGAGAAGGTGATCGCCGAGCGCGACGTCGTCGGCATCACGACGAACCCCACCATCTTCGCGTCGGCCCTCGCCAAGGGCGAGGCGTACGACGCCCAGGTCCGCGAGCTCGCGGCCGACGGCGCAGACGTCGACCGCGCGGTCTTCGAGATCACCACCCGCGACGTCGGCGAGGCCGCGCGCATCTTCCGCCCGGTCTACGACCGCACCGCCGGCTTCGACGGCCGCGTCTCCATCGAGGTCTCCCCCGACTTCGCCAACGACACGCAGGCGACCATCGACGAGGCCCACAAGCTGTGGGACAAGATCGCCGAGCCCAACGTCATGATCAAGATCCCCGCGACCCGCGAGGGCCTCGAGGCCATCACCGAGGTCATCGGCGCCGGCATCAGCGTCAACGTCACCCTGATCTTCAGCCTCGAGCGCTACCGCGAGGTCATCAACGCGTACCTCACCGGCCTCGAGAAGGCGAAGGCGGCGGGCATCGACCTGTCGACCATCCACTCGGTCGCCTCCTTCTTCGTGTCGCGCGTCGACACCGAGATCGACAAGCGCCTCGACGCGCTCGGCACCGACGAGGCCACCGCGCTCAAGAGCAAGGCCGGCGTCGCCAACGCGCAGCTCGCCTACCAGGCCTTCGAGCAGTCCTTCGCGTCCGAGCGCGCCCAGGGCCTCCTCGGCGCCGGCGCCAACAAGCAGCGCCCGCTCTGGGCGTCCACGGGCGTCAAGAGCCCCGACCTGCCCGACACGCTCTACGTGACGCAGCTCGTCGCGGCGGACGTCGTCAACACGATGCCGGAGAAGACGCTCGACGCGACCTTCGACCACGGCGTGATCGAGGGCGACACCATCACGGGGTCCTACGACGCCGCGAACGAGGTCCTGAACAAGGTCGACGAGCTCGGCATCTCCTACAAGGAGGTCACCGAGCTCCTCGAGGAGGAGGGCGTCGCGAAGTTCAAGGTGTCGTGGAGCGAGCTCATCGAGACCGTGACGACGGCCCTGGACGGCGCCAAGTGAACGTGCGCATCGCGCTGAGCGGCGCGGCGGCCACGGCCGTCGAGACCCACGTCCCCGCGCTCGTGGAGGCGCACGTCGCCTCCGGGATCACCGGGCTCGACGGCACCCTGTGGGGACCGGACGCCGAGTCCGAGGCCACCGAGCGCCTCGGCTGGACGCAGGCGGTCTCCGTCTCGCGTCCCCTCGTCGCCGAGATCACGGCGCTCCGCGAGGAGCTCCGCGGCCAGGGCGTCGACCACATCGTCCTGGGCGGCATGGGCGGATCCTCGCTGGCGCCCGAGGTCATCACGCGCACCGCGGGCGTCGAGCTCACGGTCCTCGACTCGACCGACCCGGGCCAGGTGCTCGCCGCGCTCGGAGACCGCCTCGCCACCACGGCGGTCGTCATCTCCTCGAAGTCCGGATCCACGCTCGAGACGGACAGCCAGAAGCGCGTCTACGAGAAGTCGTTCCGCGAGGCGGGCATCGACCCGACCACGCGCATCGTCATCGTGACCGACCCGGGCTCCCCGCTGGACGAGTCGGCCCGCGCCGACGGCTACCGCGTCTTCAACGCGGACCCCGACGTGGGCGGCCGCTACAGCGCGCTGACCGCGTTCGGCCTCGTGCCGTCCGGCCTCGCGGGCGCCGACATCGGCGGCCTGCTCGACGAGGCGGAGGCCGCGTCCGCGCAGCTCGCCGTCGACGACGTGTCGAACCCGGGCCTCGTGCTCGGCGCCGCGATCGCCGGCACCTCGCCGCTCAAGGACAAGCTCGGCATCGTCTCCGACGGGACGCACATCGTGGGCTTCGGCGACTGGGTCGAGCAGCTCATCGCGGAGTCCACCGGCAAGCTCGGCACGGGCCTCCTGCCCGTCGTGCTGCCGACGGACGCCCCCGAGCTGTCGCTCGGCCTGGCCGACCTGCAGATCGCGCGGCTCGTCGCCGACGTCGACGCGCACGACGCGGTCGAGGGCGAGATCGTCATCAGCGGCACGCTCGGCGCGCAGATCCTCACGTGGGAGTACGCCGTCGCGGTCGCGGGACGCCTGCTCGAGATCAACCCGTTCGACCAGCCCGACGTGGAGGCGGCCAAGGTCGCCGCGCGCGGACTGCTCGACGACCGTCCTGCTCCCGAGGCCCCCGTCGTCACGACGGACGGCATCGAGGTGCGCGGCACGAGCGAGGTCACCGAGGGTGCGTCCGACGTGTCCTCCGCCATCGACGCCCTGCTCGCGCAGGTCGGCCCCACGGGCTACGTCGCCGTCCAGGCATTCGTCGACCGCCTCGCGCTCCCCGAGCTCGAGCGCCTCCGCGACGCGGTCGCCCGCAAGGTCGGCCGTCCCGTCACGTTCGGCTGGGGCCCTCGGTTCCTGCACTCCACGGGGCAGTTCCACAAGGGCGGCACCCCCGTCGGCGTGTTCCTGCAGATCACCGCGGACGCGGCCGAGGATCTCGAGATCCCCGACCGCCCCTTCACCTTCGGGCAGCTCATCCAGGCGCAGGCCGCCGGTGACGCCACCGTGCTCGCCGAGCACGGCCGTCCCGTCCTGCGACTGAACCTGACCGACCCCACCACGGACGCCCGGGCCCTGCTCTCCACGCTCGAATGACCGCATCGCCGGATCCGTCCGGCAGATCGAGGAGTTACATGTCGCCGGTGGATATCACCCCGGAATTCAATCCACTGCGGATCCCGTCTGATCGACGGCTGAACCGCATCGCGGGGCCGAGCAGCCTCATCATCTTCGGCGTGACGGGTGACCTGTCGCGCAAGAAGCTGATGCCGGCCGTCTACGACCTCGCGAACCGGGGGCTCCTGCCCCCCGGCTTCGCGCTCATCGGCTTCGCCCGGAGGGACTGGGAGGACCAGGATTTCGAGCAGGTCGTGTACGAGGCCGTCAAGCAGTACTCGCGCACCAAGTTCGACGAGGACGTCTGGCGCCAGCTGGCGCAGGGCATCCGCTTCGTGCAGGGCACCTTCGACGACGACGAGGCGTTCCAGACGCTGAAGGACATCACGGAGGAGCTCGACCGCGAGCGGGGCACGATGGGGAACCACGCCTTCTACCTGTCGATCCCGCCGAAGTCCTTCCCGCTGGTCACCGAGCAGCTCCGCCGCTCGGGCCTCGCGGACCAGAAGGAGGGCCACTGGCGCCGCGTCGTCATCGAGAAGCCCTTCGGGAGCGACCTCACGACGGCACGCGAGCTCAACGCCGTCGTCGAGTCGGTCTTCCCGCCGGACTCGGTGTTCCGCATCGACCACTACCTGGGCAAGGAGACGGTCCAGAACATCCTGGCGCTGCGCTTCGCGAACCAGCTCTACGAGCCCCTGTGGAACGCCAACTACGTCGACCACGTGCAGATCACCATGGCCGAGGACATCGGCGTGGGCGGCCGTGCCGGGTACTACGACGGCATCGGCGCGGCGCGCGACGTGATCCAGAACCACCTCCTGCAGCTCCTCGCCCTCACGGCCATGGAGGAGCCCGTCGCGTTCGACGCGTCGAGCCTTCGGGACGAGAAGGAGAAGGTGCTGTCCGCGGTGCGCCTGCCGAAGGACCTCTCCACCGCCACGGCCCGCGGGCAGTACGCCGGCGGCTGGCAGGGCGGCGAGGAGGTCGTGGGCTTCCTCGACGAGGACGGCATGGACCCCGAGTCCCTGACCGAGACCTACGCGGCCATGCGGCTCGACATCAACACGCGCCGCTGGTCGGGCGTGCCGTTCTACCTGCGGGCGGGCAAGCGCCTCGGCCGCCGCGTGACGGAGATCGCGGTCGTGTTCAAGCGGGCGCCGCAGAACCTGTTCGCGGAGGACCAGACGTCGGCCCTCGGGCAGAACGCGCTCGTCATCCGGGTGCAGCCCGACGAGGGCGTCACCATCCGCTTCGGCTCCAAGGTGCCGGGCGCGGGGATGCAGGTGCGCGACGTCACCATGGACTTCGGCTACGGCCACGCCTTCACCGAGGCGAGCCCGGAGGCGTACGAGCGGCTCATCCTCGATGTGCTGCTCGGCGACCCGCCGCTCTTCCCCCGTCACCAGGAGGTCGAGCTGAGCTGGAAGATCCTGGACCCCATCGAAGAATTCTGGCGCACGCAGGGCCAGCCCGAGCAGTACCGTCCGGGCACCTGGGGGCCGGCCTCGGCCGACGAGCTCCTCGCCCGCGACGGACGGACCTGGAGGCGGCCATGAGAGTCGATCTGCCGAACACCACCACCGCCAAGATCTCGAAGGCGCTCGTCAAGATCCGCGAGGAGGGCGGCGCGGTCGCCCTCGGTCGCGTCCTGACCCTCGTCATCTCCACCTCGCTCGGCAGCGAGGAGGAGGCCATCGAGGCGGCGAACGACGCCTCGCGCGAGCACCCGATGCGCGTCATCGTGATCTCCACCGAGCGCGGCGCCGCCGCGGAGACGACGACGGAGAAGGCTCGCGTCGACGCCGAGATCCGCGTGGGCGGCGACGCCGGCGCGAGCGAGGTCGTAGTGCTGCGCGTCTACGGCGCGGCCGCCGAGGACGAGGAGAGCCTGGTCACGGGCCTGCTCCTCCCCGACGCGCCCGTCGTGGCCTGGTGGCCGCACGATGCTCCCGCGGTCGTCAGCCAGTCGCCGCTCGGCCGCATCGCGCAGCGCCGCATCACGGACTCGTCCACGAGCAGCAACCCGCGCCTGGCCCTGCAGCACCTGGCGGCGACGTACGCCCCGGGCGACACGGACTTCGCCTGGACGCGCCTCACGCTCTGGCGCGCGCTGCTCGCCGCGGTGCTCGACCAGCCGCCGTACGAGCCCGTCACGCAGGTGGAGGTGTCCGGCGCCGCCGACTCCCCCAGCACCGTGCTGCTCGCCGCGTGGCTCGGCCTGCAGCTGCAGGTGCCCGTGCTCCACGAGGTCACCACGCGCGCCACCGGCTCGAGCGGGATTCACGGCGTGCGGCTCCACCGCGCGTCGGGCGTCATCGACCTCGACCGGCCGATCGCCAACGTGGCGACGCTCAAGCAGCCGAACCAGCCGACGCACGACGTGAGCCTCCCCCGGCGCAGCCTCCGCGACTGCCTGGCCGAGGAGCTGCGGCGCCTCGACCCCGACGCGCTCTACGGGGACGTGATCCGTCACGGTCTCGAGCGCTCGAACGCCGGCCACGGGTACATCCCCGCGTCGACCACCGCACGGAAGGACTCGGGAGACCGATGACGAACGACCGCAGGGTGCTCGTGCACCCCGACAAGAAGGCCATGACCGGCTCCGTCGCCGCGCGCTTCCTCACGAAGCTCGTCGACATCCTGGATGAGGAGGAGACCGCGAACGTCGTCCTCACCGGGGGGACGGTCGGCCCGAGCATCCTCGCGGCCGTCAACGAGTCCGCGGCGCGCGACAGCGTCGACTGGACGCGCGTGCACTTCTGGTTCGGCGACGAGCGATGGCTGCCCCATGGCGACCCCGAACGCAACGACACCACGGTGCGCACGGCTCTGCTCGATCACATCGAGCTGCCCGCGGAGAACGTCCACGCCATGGGCGCGAGCGACGCCGGCCTGAGCCTCGACGAGGCCGTGGCCGCGTACACGGCGGAGCTCGCCGCGCACGCCAACGGCGACACCGCGCTCCCCCGGTTCGACATCACGTTCCTCGGCGTCGGGCCGGACGGCCACGTGGCGTCGCTCTTCCCCGACAGCGACGGCATCCGCACCATGGACGCCGCCGTGATCCCCGTGCGCAACTCGCCGAAGCCGCCGGCCGAGCGGATCTCGCTCACGCTGCCTGTGCTGAACTCGTCGCTGCGCATCTGGATGGTGCTCGCGGGCCCCGACAAGGCGTTCGCGCTCGGCCTGGCGCTCGCGGGCGCCGACCGGACCGAGGTGCCCGTCGCGGGCATCAAGGGCCGCAAGCGCACGGTGTTCTTCATCGACGGCGAGGCCGCCGCCGACGTCCCGGAGAACCTCCGGCTGTCGTCGTACTGACGCGGGAGCCGGCGCGGTCCGGCGCCCCACACGATGGGCGGGTCCTCCGGGATCCGCCCTTCGTCGTCTCCGAGGGGACGCGCCACGGTAAGAGGCGTCCCGGCCGTGGTTCACGGCACCGACCGAGCCTCCCGGAGACGCAGAACGCCCCCGTCCTCGGGACGGGGGCGTTCGACGTTCGGATGCGGTCGGCGCTACTTGGTGGCCTTGACCGTGCCGCGGCGGGCGCGGAGCTGCTCGAGCGCCTCCTCGAGGAGCTGGCTCGCCTCCTCCTCGCTGCGACGCTCCTTCACGTACGCGAGGTGCGTCTTGTACGGCTCGAGCTTCGCGACCGACGGCGGGTTCGCCTTGTCGCGCCCGGCCGGAAGACCCGACTGCGGCGAGTCGATGGTGACGGGGATCTCCTCCTCCGGCAGGTTCGCCGCGAAGTGGCGGACGGTCTCGTTGCCGAGGGCGTCCCAGTACGAGATCGAGATGCGCTCCGCGTGGAAGCCGCGGTCCTGCTCGCCCATGGGGCCCGCGCCTACGCGCGAACCGCGGATGGCGCTTCCTCCTGATGCCATGTGGCTGCTCCCTACAATCCGGTGTCGAACTTGGTGATGAGCCCCAGGACCACGATGCACGTGACCCAGACGAGGCCGAGAATGACGGTGATGCGGTTCAGGTTCCGCTCGGCCACGCCCGAGGAGCCGAGGCTCGACGTGGTGCCGCCCCCGAACATGTCGGACAGACCGCCGCCCCGCCCCTTGTGCAGGAGGATGAGCATGGTCAGCAGGAGGCTGGTGATTCCCAGAACCACCTGCAGGACTACCTGGAGGATTTCCACGTGCGGCCTTTCGGGTGCGCGGTGCTGTGGCCGAGACCGACCGGTGAACGGCCGATGGGCCGTTGTCGATTATAGCGGGCGGCTGAGTGCGACGAGCCGCCCGCGCCCGGATGGACGCGAGCGGCTCGAGGGGATGCGTGGATCAGACGCCGACGTGCGAGCGGAACCGCGCGATCGCGGAGAACTCCTGCACGTCGAGGCTGGCGCCGCCGACGAGGGCTCCGTCGACGTCCGGCTCCCGGAGGAAGCCCGCGATGTTGCCGGCCTTGACCGAGCCGCCGTAGAGGATGCGCGTGGCCTTCGCGGCCTCGTCGCCCAGGAGCTCGGCGACGACCGCGCGGAGCGGTGCCGCCACCTGCTGCGCCTGCTCGGGCGTCGCGGCCTGGCCGGACCCGATGGCCCACACGGGCTCGTAGGCGACGACCACGTCGGCGCCCTTCGGCAGGCCCTGGAGCGCGACGCGCAGCTGTGCCACGGGGACGGCGCTGGCGCCATGCTCCTCGAGGTCGGCCGCGGTCTCGCCCACGCAGATCACCGGGACGATGCCGTGCTTCACGGCTGCAGCCGACTTGGCAGCGACCTGCTCGTCGGTCTCGCCGTGCAGCGTGCGCCGCTCGGAGTGGCCGACGATCACGTACCGGCAGGCGAGCTGCGCCAGGAACGCCGCGGAGATCTCCCCCGTGTACGCGCCCGACTCGTGCTCGGAGACATCCTGGGCGCCGTAGGCCAGCTCGAGCTTGTCGGCCGAGACGAGCGTCTGCACGCTGCGGATGTCGGTGGCCGGCGGGAAGACCGCGACCTCCGCCTCCGCGTAGTCGTGCTTGGCGTCCTTGAGGCTCCACGCGAGCTTCTGGACGAACGCGATGGCCTGGAGGTGGTCCAGGTTCATCTTCCAGTTGCCCGCGATGAGGGGCGTGCGCCCCTGCGGGCGATCGGTCACTGCCATCCGAGGACCTCCAGTCCCGGCAGGCGCTTCCCCTCGAGGAACTCGAGGCTCGCGCCGCCTCCGGTCGAGATGTGACCGAAGCGGTCATCATCGAATCCGAGCGCGCGGACGGCCGCGGCGCTGTCGCCGCCGCCGACCACGGAGAGCCCCTCGACGCGGGTGAGCGCATCGGCGACCGTCCTCGTGCCGGCCGCGAACGGCTCCAGCTCGAAGACGCCCATGGGCCCGTTCCAGAACACCGTTGTCGATCCGCGGATGATCGTCGCGAACGCGTCGGCGGTCTCGGGGCCGATGTCGAGCCCCAGCCCCTTCGCGCCCGCCGGAGTGCCCTCGATGGCGTCGGCGCGCGTCACCTCGTGGGCGGCGTCGGCGGAGAACCCGTCGGCGACGACCACGTCGGTGGGGAGCACGATCTTGACGCCGCGCTCCTCGGCCTCGGCCAGGTAGCCCTTGACGGTCTCGACCTGGTCCTCCTCGAGGAGGCTCGCACCCACCTCGTGGCCCTGGGCCTTGAGGAACGTGAAGAGCATCCCGCCGCCGATGAGCAGCGAGTCGACGCGCGGCAGCAGGTGGCCGATGACGCCGAGCTTGTCGGACACCTTGGAACCGCCGAGGACGACCGTGTAGGGCCGCTCCGGGTTCTCCGTGAGGCGGTCCAGCACCTCGAGCTCGCTCGCGATGAGCGAGCCGGCGGCGCTCGGCAGGACCGAGGCGAGCTCGAAGACGCTGGCCTGCTTGCGGTGCACGACGCCGAAGCCGTCGGACACGAACGCGTCCCCCAGCTCGGCGATCGACTCCGCGAAGCCGCGGCGGACGGACTCGTCCTTGCTCGTCTCCTCCGCGTGGAAGCGCAGGTTCTCGAGCACGACGACGTCGCCGTCCGCGAGGGCGTCCACGGCGGCGCGGGCGGAGTCGCCCACGGTGTCCGTCGCGAACGCCACCTCGGCGTCGAGCAGCTCGCCGAGGCGCGCCGCGACGGGGCGGAGGCTGTACTGCTCGTCCGGGGTGCCGTCGGGCCGGCCGAGGTGCGAGATCACGACGACGCGCGCGCCGGCCTCGCGGAGACCCGTGAGGGTCCCCAGCGAGGCGCGGATGCGCCCGTCATCCCCGATCACGCCGTCCTTCAGGGGGACGTTGAGGTCGCAGCGCACGATGACGCGACGACCCCGGAGGTCCCCCAGGGAGTCGATGGTGCGGAGTGCCACGGCCGGTTACAGGCGATCGGCGACGTACTCGGTGAGGTCGACGAGGCGGTTGGAGTAGCCCCACTCGTTGTCGTACCACGACGCGACCTTGACCTGCGAGCCGATGACCTTCGTGAGGCCGGCGTCGAAGATCGAGGAGTGCGGGTCGTTGACGATGTCGCTCGAGACGATGGGGTCCTCGGTGTACTTGAGGATGCCCTTGAGGGGGCCGTCGGCCGCCGCCTTGTACGCGGCGTTGACCTGCTCGACCGTGACGTTCGCCGAGGTCTCGATGGTGAGGTCGGTGATCGAGCCGGTGGGCACGGGCACGCGGAGCGCGTAGCCGTCGAGCTTGCCGACGAGCTCGGGGATCACGAGGCCGAGCGCCT
Organism: Clavibacter californiensis; assembly: GCF_021952865.1. Taxonomy (NCBI): domain Bacteria; kingdom Bacillati; phylum Actinomycetota; class Actinomycetes; order Micrococcales; family Microbacteriaceae; genus Clavibacter; species Clavibacter californiensis. Next base: position 2,304,633 of record NZ_CP040792.1, read on the forward strand.
TCGCGGCACCCGTCGACGTGGGGATGATGTTGACCGCGGCGGCGCGCGCACGACGCAGGTCGCTGTGGGGGCCGTCCTGCAGGTTCTGGTCGGCCGTGTAGGCGTGGACCGTCGTCATGAGGCCGCGCTCGATGCCGAACTCGTCGAGGAAGACCTTCGCGAGGGGCGCGAGGCAGTTCGTGGTGCAGGACGCGTTGGAGATGACATCGTGCGTGGCGGGGTCGTAGGTGCCCTCGTTGACGCCGAGGACCAGGGTCGCGACGTTGTCGCCCGTGGCGGGCGCGGAGACGAGGACCTTCTTGGCGCCGGCGGTGATGTGCTTGCGCGCGTCCTCCGCCTTCGTGAAGCGGCCCGTGGACTCGATGACGATCTCGACGCCCAGCTCGCCCCAGGGGAGGTTCGCGGGGTCGCGCTCCTCGAGGACGCGGATGGCCTTGCCGTTGACGACGATGTTGTCGCCGTCGAGCTCGACGGTGGCGTCGAGGCGGCCCGTGATGGAGTCGTACTTGAGCAGGTGCGCGAGCGCCTTGTTGTCGGTGAGGTCGTTCACCGCGACGATCTCGATGTCGCTGCCCTTGGCGAGCGCGGCGCGGAAGTAGTTGCGGCCGATGCGGCCGAAGCCGTTGATGCCGATCTTGACGGTCACGTGTTCTCCTGATGTTCTGCGCGCTCGGGGGCGGCGGTGGGTGATCGAGGTTCGGGGTGCGCGGGAGTCCTGCAGTGCGGGATCCGCGGGCGGACGGGGTCTCCCCGCCGGCCGCCCGCGGATGCGGCTACGAGAGGAGGAAGAGGCCCTGCGTCTTCGTGCGGGCGGCGTCGAAGCGCGCCTGCACGTCGGCCCAGTTGACGATGTTCCAGAACGCCTTGACGTAGTCGGCCTTGACGTTCACGTAGTCGAGGTAGAAGGCGTGCTCCCACATGTCCAGCAGCAGGATCGGCACGGTGGCCGCCGCGAGGTTGCCCTGGTGGTCGTACAGCTGCTCGATGATGAGCTTCTGGCCGAGCGAGTCCCACGCGAGGATGCTCCAGCCGGAGCCCTGGATGCCGAGGGCCGATGCGGTGAAGTGGGCCTGGAACTTGTCGTACGAGCCGAAGAACTCGTCGATGGCCGCGGCGAGCTCGCCGGTGGGCTTGTCGCCGCCGTCGGGGCTGAGGTTGTTCCAGAACACGGTGTGGTTGACGTGGCCCGCGAGGTTGAACGCGAGGTCCTTCTGCAGCTTGTTGACGAAGGTCAGGTCGCCGGCGTCGCGCGCCTCCTGCAGCTTGACGAGGGCGGTGTTCGCGCCGTCGACGTAGGTCTTGTGGTGCTTGTCGTGGTGCAGCTCCATGATGCGGCCGCTGATGCTCGGCTCGAGGGCCGAGTAGTCGTACGGGAGGTCGACGAGAGTGTAGTCAGCCATAGGTGTATCTCCTCTTCATTGCCCGGGGGCTCCCGGCCAGAGGCCGGGGGTGGGTGACGGATCGAGTCTAGTCCGGCGGCCCTCCGCACCACCTGGCCGGATGACGCCCGGCGTCCCGCGGATGGCCGCCCGCCGGGGCGCGCGTGCACCGCCGACGGACGCCTCGCGGATCAGACGTCGTCGAGGTCGGCGGGGAGGTTCGCGTCGGTGCCGGGGAGGCCCTCGTCGACGGCCTTCTTGTCGGCCATGGCGAGGAGGCGGCGGATGCGGCCGGCCACGGCGTCCTTCGTCATGGGCGGATCGGCGTGGTGGCCCAGCTCGTCGAGGCTGGAGTCGCGGAAGCGCAGGCGGAGGTCGCCCGCGTACTTGAGGTGGTCGGGGATGTCCGGGCCGAGGATCTCCATGGCGCGCTCGACGCGCGCGCACGCGGCGACGGCGGCCTGCGCGGAGCGGCGGAGGTTCGCGTCGTCGAAGTTGACGAGGCGGTTGGCGGTGGCCCGCACCTCGCGGCGCTGGCGCATCTCCTCCCAGCTCACGACCGTGCCCTGCGCGCCCATGACGCGCAGCATCTGCCCGATGGCGTCCCCGTCGCGGATGACCACGCGGTGGACGCCGCGGACCTCGCGCGCCTTGGCGCTGACGTCGAGGCGACCCGCGGCGCCGACGAGCGCCATCGCCGCCTCGTTGCCGGGGCAGGTGACCTCGAGGGCGGCCGAGCGGCCGGGATCCGTCAGCGTGCCCGCGGCGAGGAACGCCCCGCGCCAGACGGCGGCGATCTCCTCGCGCGAGCCCGTGGTGAGCCGGTTCGGCAGGCCGCGGATGGGGCGGCGGCGGGCGTCGAGCAGGCCGGTCTGGCGGGCGAGCGTCTCGCCGCCCTCCATCACCCGGACCAGGTAGTGGGTGGCGCGGCGCATGCCGGACGCGGGGATGACCGAGATGTCGCTGCGCACCCCGTAGAGCTCGGCCAGGTCCTTGCGGACGCGGCGGGCGAGGAGCGGGGTGTCGAGCTCGGACTCGACGGCGATGCGGTTCGAGATGAGGTGCAGCCCACCCGAGAACCGCAGGATGGTCGCCAGCTCGGCGGCCCTCACCGTGGTCTTGCTGACCTCGACGCGTGACAGTTCTTCCTTGACGTCCGAGGTCAGAGGCAAATGCTTACTCCCTTGATGAGATGGGTGCCCTACTCCCGGCCGAGGTCGCGGTGCTTGGTGCTGACAGCGACGCCGGGAAGGGCGCGGAGGAGGCTGGAGAGCTCCTCGGAGACGGCGACCGAGCGGTGCTTGCCGCCGGTACAGCCGATAGCGATCGTAGCGTGTCTCTTGTTCTCCCGCTGGTACCCCGCGAGCACCGGGGCGAGGGCCCTGGCGTATGCGTGGACGAACTCCTCTGCGCCCTCCTGGCCCAGCACGTAGTCGCTGACGGCCTTGTCGCGACCCGTGAGCGGGCGGAGCTCGGGGGTCCAGAACGGGTTGGGCAGGAAGCGCATGTCGGCCACCATGTCGGCGTCCGCCGGGGTGCCGTACTTGAACCCGAAGCTCATCACGGTGACGCGCACGCCGGCGTCGTCGGCGCCGCTGAACTGCTCGGTGATGGTGGTGGCGAGCTGGTGGATGTTGAGCTCGGAGGTGTCGATGACGAGGTCGCTCGCCTCGCGGATCTCGATCATGCGGGCCCGCTCGGCCGCGATGCCGTCGAGCAGCGTGCCGTTGCCCTGGAGCGGGTGCGGGCGGCGCACCTGCTCGAACCGCCGGACGAGCGCCGCGTCGGTGGCCTCGAGGAAGAGGACACGTAGGCGCGGACCTGTGCCGAAGGTCTGCAGGATGTCGCGCAGCTCGGAGAAGAAGTCGCCGCCGCGGACGTCGACCACAGCCGCGATCTTGGGCAGCGATGTGCCCGCGCGGCCGGCCAGCTCGACGAGCGGCTTGAGCATCTGCGGCGGGAGGTTGTCGACCACGTACCAGCCGAGGTCCTCCAGGGCGTTGCCGACGGTGGAGCGGCCCGCGCCGGACATCCCCGTCACGATCATGACGTCCTGCTGGGGGATCTCCACGCTCATGCGGGCATGCACCTCTCGTCGCGCTGTCGGTGGATCCAGTCTAGGCGCGACCCGCGACACGCGACCGGGCACAGGTCACGAGCGGAGCCGCTCGTACACGGCCTGCGCGAGGGTCGGCCCGATGGTGCGCACGGCCGCGATCTCCTCGACCTCCGCCTGCTTCAGCTTGGCCACGGACCCGAACTGCTGCAGCAGCCGCTGCACGCGCGACGGCCCGAGCCCCGGGATCTCGTTGAGCACCGACGTGATGTCGCGCTTCCGGCGGGCCCGCTGGTGCGTGATGGCGAACCGGTGGGCCTCGTCGCGGATGCGCTGGATGAGGAAGAGCGCGTCGCTGTTGCGCGGCAGGATGATCGGGTAGTCGGAGTCCGGGAGCCAGATCTCCTCGAGGCGCTTGGCGATGCCGGCGAGCTGGATCCCGGTCACGCCCGACTCCTCGAGCGCCCGCTGGGCCGCGGCCACCTGCGGTTGCCCGCCGTCGACGATGAGCAGGTTGGGGCTGTACGAGAACTTGTTCACGGGCGGTGCCTCGCCGAGCTCGGGCGGCGCGGCGTCGGCCGGGACCTCGGCCTCCTTGCCGAGGTACGCGAGCCGGCGCGTGATGACCTGGTGGATCGACTCGGTGTCGTCCGTGGAGTCGGCGATGTTGAAGCGGCGGTACTGGTCCTTGCGCGGCAGGCCGTCCTCGAAGACGACCATGGACGCGACGATGTTGGTGCCACTGAGGTGCGATACGTCGTAGCACTCCATCCGCAGCGGCGCGTCGGGCATGCCGAGCGCCTCCTGGATGTCGGCGAGGGCCTTCGACCGGGTGGTGAAGTCGGAGCTGCGGCGCGTCTTGTAGAGCATGAGCGCGTTCTGCGCGTTGGTCGCGGCGGTGTGCGCGAGCGCCGCCTTGTCACCACGCTGGGCGACCCGGAGGTCGACCTGCCAGGAGCTCGGGCGGCCGCGGCGCACGGTGCCGTCGTCCTCCCCCGCGGCGCGCCGCTGGCTGAGCCAGAGCTCGAGCTCGGCGGCGTCGGCGGGCAGCTCGGGGACGAGGACCTCGCGCGGAGGGTGCGCCTCGTCCTCGTAGGCGTTGTGCAGCACGGTCTCGACGAGCTCGCCGATGCCGATGTCGAGCTCCTTGTCGACGACCCAGGTGCGCGTGCCGCGGATGCGGCCGCCGCGGACCATGAACTGCTGCACGGCCGCGGCCAGCTCGTCGGCGGCGATGCCGAAGACGTCGGCGTCCACCCGATCGTCGAACACGACGGCGGTCTTGGAGAGGGCGGCCTCGAGCGCGCCGATGTCGTCGCGGTGGCGGGCGGCGGCCTCGTAGTCCATCTCCGCCGCGGCGTCCTTCATCCGCTGCGTGAGCTGCCCCACGTACTTCGAGTCGTTCCCGCCCATGAAGCTCACGAAGTCGTCCGCGATCTCGCGGTGCTCCTCGTCGGAGACGCGGCCGACGCACGGGGCGGCGCAGCGGCCGATGTCGCCGAGCAGGCAGGGCCGGTTCGTCTGCCGGGCGCGCTTGAACGTGCTCTCGGAGCAGGACCGCATCGGGAACACCTTGAGCAGGTGGTCGACCGTCTCGCGGATGGCCCAGACCTTGGTGTACGGGCCGAAGTACTTGGCGCCGCGGATCTTCCGATTGCGCGTGACCATGACCCGGGGGTAGTCCTCGCCGAGCGTCACGGCCAGGTAGGGGTAGGACTTGTCGTCCCGGAACTTGACGTTGAACGGCGGGTCGAACTCCTTGATCCAGGTGAACTCGAGCTGGAGCGCCTCGAACTCGCTGCCGACCACGGTCCACTCGACGCCGGCAGCCGACGTGACCATCCGGCGCGTGCGCTCGTGCAGGCTCTCCAGGGGAGCGAAGTAGTTCGCGAGCCGCGCGCGGAGGTTGTTGGCCTTGCCCACGTAGAGCACGCGGTCGGCGGCGTCGCGGAAGCGGTACACGCCCGGCGACGTGGGGATCTCCCCCGCCGCCGGGCGGTAGCCGACGGTGTCGGTGCGGGCCATCAGCCGGCCGCGCGCTCCTCGCGCGCGCGCTGGGACGCGACCGCGGAGGCCTCGGCCTCGGCGTCGAGGACCTCCTTGAGGAAGCCGCCCGTGTAGCTCTCCGGCACGGTGGCCAGGTGCTCGGGCGTGCCGGTGGCGAGCACCGTGCCGCCGCCCGCGCCGCCCTCTGGGCCCATGTCGATGAGCCAGTCGGCGGACTTGATGACGTCGAGGTTGTGCTCGATGACGATGACGGTGTTCCCCTTGTCGACCAGACCGTTCAGCACGAGGAGGAGCTTCCGCACGTCCTCGAAGTGGAGACCGGTGGTCGGCTCGTCGAGCACGTAGATGCTCCGGCCGTTCGACCGGCGCTGCAGCTCGGTGGACAGCTTGACGCGCTGCGCCTCGCCGCCGGAGAGCGTCGTGGCGCTCTGGCCGAGCCGCACGTAGCCGAGGCCCACGTCGACCAGCGTCTTCATGAAGCGGTGGATGGCCTGGATCGGCTCGAAGAACTCCGCCGCCTCGCTGATGGACATGTCGAGCACCTCGGCGATGCTCTTGCCCTTGTAGTGGACGCTGAGGGTGTCGCGGTTGTACCGCGCTCCCCCGCAGACCTCGCACGCCACGTACACGTCGGGCAGGAAGTTCATCTCGATCTTGATGGTGCCGTCGCCCGAGCACGCCTCGCAGCGCCCGCCCTTGACGTTGAAGCTGAAGCGGCCGGGGAGGTAGCCGCGGGCCTTGGCCTCGGTCGTCTCGGCGAAGAGGTTGCGGATCCGGTCGAACACGCCCGTGTAGGTGGCCGGGTTCGAGCGCGGGGTGCGGCCGATGGGGTTCTGGTCGACGTGCACGACCTTGTCGAGGTTCTCGAGCCCCGTGACGCGCGAGTGCTTGCCCGGGACCTTGCGGGCGCCGTTGAGCTCGTTGGCGAGCACGCGGTAGAGGATGTCGTTCACGAGCGACGACTTGCCGGATCCGCTGACGCCCGTGACGGCCGTGAGCGTGCCGAGCGGGAAGGTCGCCGTCACGTTCTGCAGGTTGTTGGCGCGCGCGCCGACGACCTGGATCTGCCGCTTCTTGTCGACCTTGCGGCGCTTCGCGGGCGTCGCGATGGCGCGGCGGCCGGCGAGGTAGTCGCCCGTGAGCGACTCGCGGTTCTCGATGAGGCCCTCGTAGGAGCCGGAGTGCACGACCTTGCCGCCGTTGACTCCCGCGCCCGGGCCGATGTCGACGATCCAGTCGGCGGTGCGGATGGTGTCCTCGTCGTGCTCGACGACGATCAGCGTGTTGCCGAGGTCGCGCAGCTTGACGAGGGTCTCGATGAGGCGTCGGTTGTCGCGCTGGTGCAGGCCGATGGACGGCTCGTCCAGCACGTAGAGCACCCCCGTGAGCCCCGAGCCGATCTGCGTGGCCAGGCGGATGCGCTGCGCCTCGCCGCCGGAGAGCGAGGCCGCCGCACGCGCGAGGTTGAGGTAGTTCAGGCCGACCTCGATGAGGAACTCGAGGCGCACGCGGATCTCCCGCAGCACCTGCGCGGCGATGTGCGCCTCGCGGTCGGTCAGCTCGAGCTGGGCCATGAACTCCTGCGCGTCCGAGAGGCTCATCTCCGCGACGTCGGCGATGTTCGCGCCGTGCACGAGCACCGCGAGGACCTCGGGCTTCAGCCGCTTGCCGTCGCAGACCGGGCAGGGGATCTCGCGGAGGTACTCGCCCCAGCGGGCGCGCTGGTTGTCGGTCTCCGCCTGGGCGAACTGGCGCTCGATGTAGGGCATGACGCCCTCGAAGCCCGACGAGTAGGTCATCTCGCGGCCGTAGCGGTTCTTCCACTTGACCTGGACCTCGAAGTCGTTGCCCCGCAGGACGGCCTCGCGGACCTCCTCGGGCAGCTTCCGCCAGGGCGTCGTGAGCGAGAACTTGAGGTCGCGCGCGAGGCCGGCGAGCAGCTTCTCGTAGTACTGGAAGAGGCCCTTGCCCTGCGTGGTCCACGGGAGGATGACTCCGTCGGCGATGCTCAGCGACTCGTCGCCGATGAGCAGCTCCTGGTCCACCGACATGCGCGTGCCGAGGCCCGAGCACTCGGGGCAGGCGCCGAAGGGCGCGTTGAACGAGAAGGTGCGGGGCTCGATCTCGGTGAGCTGGATGGGGTGGTTGTTCGGGCAGGAGAGCTTCTCGGAGTACGTCCGCAGGCCTCCGGGGCCGTCGACGTCGACGAAGTCGATCATCACGATGCCGTCGGTGAGCCGGAGCGCGGTCTCGAGCGAGTCCGTCAGGCGTCCGAGGATGTCGTCGCTCGCGACCAGGCGGTCGACGACGACCGAGATGTCGTGCTTGTACTGCTTCTTGAGCTTGGGCGGCGAGCTGAGCTGGATGAGCTCGCCGTCGACGATGGCCCGCGAGTACCCGCCGGAGGCGAGCTCCGCGAACAGGTCGACGAACTCGCCCTTCTTCTGCGACACGATGGGGCTGACGACCTGGTACCTGGTGCCGGTCTCGAGCTCCATGAGCTGGTCGGCGATCTGCTGGACGGTCTGGCGCGAGATGCGCTCGCCGCAGACGGGGCAGTGCGCGACGCCGATGCGCGCCCAGAGCAGGCGCATGTAGTCGAAGATCTCGGTGATGGTGCCCACCGTGGAGCGCGGGTTGCGGTTCGTCGACTTCTGGTCGATGGAGACCGCGGGGCTCAGGCCCTCGATGAAGTCGACGTCGGGCCGGTCCACCTGCCCGAGGAACTGGCGCGCGTACGCGGACAGCGACTCGACGTAGCGGCGCTGGCCCTCGGCGAAGATGGTGTCGAACGCGAGCGATGACTTGCCGGACCCCGACAGACCCGTGAAGACGACGAGCGAGTCGCGCGGGATGTCGAGGTCGACATCGCGGAGGTTGTGGACGCGGGCGCCGCGCACGCTGAGGAGGGAGGAGGACTCGACGGGGGAGATTGACACCCGTCCATCGTATGCGTCGCCACCGACAGCGACCGCGGCCCGGGCGCGCGACCGACGGCCGTCCGCCGCGCGCCCCTCGTCATCAGGACAGGTGGCCGGCCTTCTCCATCTGCCGGAGCTCGCGCTTCAGGTCGCCCAGCTCGTCGCGCAGCCGTGCGGCCAGCTCGAACTTGAGCTCGCCCGCCGCCTGGAGCATCTGGTCGTTGAGGTCGGAGATGATCGTCTCCAGCTCGTTCGCTCCCGCGGCCGCCTTGCCCTCGCGTCGGAGGTTCGGGGTGGGCGAGCGCTTGCCGCCGCCGCGCCCCTCGAGCATCTTCTTCGTGTCCTCGCCCTCGCGCGCCAGGATCTCGGTGATGTCGGCGATGCGCTTGCGCAGGGGGGTGGGGTCGATGCCGTGCTCGGTGTTGTAGGCGACCTGCTTCTCGCGGCGCCGGTCGGTCTCCTCGATGGCGCGCTTCATGCTGTCCGTCAGCACGTCGGCGTACATGTGCACCTCGCCCGACACGTTGCGCGCCGCGCGGCCGATGGTCTGGATGAGCGACGTGGACGACCGCAGGAAGCCCTCCTTGTCGGCGTCGAGGATCGCGACGAGCGACACCTCCGGGAGGTCGAGGCCCTCGCGCAGCAGGTTGATGCCCACGAGCACGTCGTACACGCCGGCTCGCAGCTCGCTGAGCAGCTCGACGCGGCGCAGGGTGTCGACGTCCGAGTGGAGGTAGCGCACGCGCACCCCGGCCTCGGCAAAGTAGTCGGTGAGCTCCTCCGCCATCTTCTTCGTGAGCGTGGTGACGAGGATGCGCTCGTCCTTCTCCACGCGGATGCGGATCTGCTCCAGCAGGTCGTCGATCTGGCCCTTGGTGGGCTTGACGACGATGGCCGGGTCGATGAGGCCTGTCGGTCGGATGATCTGCTCCACCACGCCGTCGCCCATGCCGAGCTCGTACTTGCCGGGCGTCGCCGACATGTACACGGTCTGCGGCACGCGCTCCGTGAACTCGTTCCACTTCAGCGGCCGGTTGTCGAGCGCGCTCGGCAGGCGGAAGCCGTGCTCGACGAGCGTGCGCTTGCGCGACGAGTCGCCCTCGAACATGGCGCCGATCTGCGGCACGGTGACGTGCGACTCGTCGATGACGACCAGGAAGTCGTCCGGGAAGTAGTCGAGCAGGCAGTGCGGGGCCTCCCCCGCGTCGCGCCCGTCGATGTGGCGGGAGTAGTTCTCGATGCCGGAGCAGAAGCCGATCTGCTGCATCATCTCGATGTCGAAGTTGGTGCGCATGCGCAGCCGCTGGGCCTCGAGCAGCTTGCCCTCGCGCTCGAGCACGGCGAGCCGCGCCTCGAGCTCCTCCTGGATGGTGCCGATGGCCCGCTGCATGACCTCGGTCTCGGCCACGTAGTGGGAGCCCGGGAACACGGACACCGAATCCATCTTGCGGACCACGTCGCCCGTGAGCGGGTGCAGCTGGTAGAGCGCCTCGATCTCGTCGCCGAACATCTCGATGCGGATGGCCAGCTCCTCGTACATCGGGATGATCTCGATGGTGTCGCCGCGCACACGGAAGTTGCCGCGCGAGAAGTCGACGTCGTTGCGCTGGTACTGCATGGACACGAACTTGCGGATGAGCGTGTCGCGGTTGATCTGCATCCCGACCTGGAGCGCGACCATGGCGTTCATGTACTGCTCCGGCTGGCCGAGGCCGTAGATGCACGACACCGTGCTGACCACCACGACGTCGCGGCGGCTGAGGAGCGAGTTGGTCGTGGAGTGGCGGAGGCGCTCGACCTCGGCGTTGACCGACGAGTCCTTCTCGATGAAGGTGTCCGTCTGCGGGACGTAGGCCTCGGGCTGGTAGTAGTCGTAGTAGGAGACGAAGTACTCGACCGCGTTGTCCGGCATGAGCTCGCGGAACTCGGTGGCGAGCTGGGCGGCGAGCGTCTTGTTGTGGGCGAGGATCAGCGTGGGCCGCTGGACCTGCTCGATGAGCCAGGCGGCCGTGGCCGACTTCCCCGTTCCGGTGGCGCCCAGGAGGACGACGTCGGGCTCGCCGGCGTTGACCCGGCCCGCCAGCTCCGCGATGGCCGTGGGCTGGTCGCCGCTCGGGGAGTAGTCACTGACGACCTTGAACGGGCGCACGGAACGGGTGGGCTGCATGGGATCAGCCTACGAGCGGCCACCGACACCGTCGGACAGGTTCGCCCAGAGCCGATCCGTCTGCGCGAGCGTCGACGCGAGCGAGATGCCGGAGTCGACGACCTCGTCGGCGACGGCGAGGCGCTCCTCGTCGGTGGCCTGCGACGCGATGCGGCGCTCGGCCTCCTCGGCCGACATACCGCGCAGCTCGACGAGGCGGCGGATCCGCTCCTCGCGCGGCGCGTGGACCACGACGATCCGGTCGAACTCGTCGACGCGGCCGGACTCCACGAGGAGCGGGATGTCGTAGACGACGACCGCGTCGGCGTCCGCCTCCCCCGCCGCGGCCATGCGCGCGGCGGACAGCGCGCGCACCGCGGGGTGCGTGATGGCCTCGAGGTCGCGTCGCGCGTCCGGGTCCTGGAACACGACCGCGCCGAGCGCGGGCCGGTCGAGGGATCCGTCGGCGGCGATCACGCCGGGCCCGAAGCGACGTGCGATCTCCGCGAGGGCGGGGGTGCCGGGCTCCACGACCTCGCGGGCGAGCCGGTCGGCGTCGATGCGCACGGCCCCCAGCTCCGCCAGGCGGTCGGCCACCACCGTCTTGCCCGCGGCGATGCCGCCCGTCAATCCGATCACCTGCATGGATCCAGCCTAGGCGGGCGGCTGGCCGGGGGACGACGGAGGCCGCCCTCCCCGGAGGGAGAGCGGCCTCGTGATCGTGCGGTGGTGCTACTTCGAGCTGGACAGCTTCTCGCGCAGGGCGGCGAGGCTCTCGTCGTCCGCCAGCGTGCCGGCGCCCGTCGAGTCGCTCGTGAAGCCGGGGCCGGCGGACGTGATGCCCGTGTCGGCCGCCTCGGCCTCGGCTGCCGCCGCGACCTGCTTCTTGTGGGCCTCCCAGCGGGCCTGGGCTGCGGCGTACTGCTGCTCCCAGGTCTCGCGCTGCGACTCGAAGCCTTCCTTCCACTCGTTGGTCTCCGGGTCGAAGCCCTCGGGGTACTTGTAGTTCCCCTGGTCGTCGTACTCGGTGAGCATGCCGTAGAGGGCGGGGTCGAACTCGGTGCCCTCGGGGTCGACGCCGTCGTTGGCCTGCTTGAGGCTCAGCGAGATGCGGCGACGCTCGAGGTCGATGTCGATGACCTTGACGAACACCTCGTCGCCGACGGACACGACCTGCTCCGCGAGCTCGACGTGCTTGCCGGAGAGCTCCGAGATGTGCACGAGGCCCTCGATGCCCTCGGCCACGCGGACGAACGCACCGAACGGCACCAGCTTGGTGACCTTGCCGGGCGCGACCTGGCCGATGGCGTGCGTGCGGGCGAAGACCTGCCACGGGTCCTCCTGCGTCGCCTTGAGCGACAGCGAGACGCGCTCGCGGTCCAGGTCGACCTCGAGGATCTCGACGGTCACCTCCTGGCCCACCTCGACGACCTCGCTGGCGTGCTCGATGTGCTTCCAGCTGAGCTCGGAGACGTGCACGAGACCGTCGACGCCGCCCAGGTCCACGAACGCACCGAAGTTGACGATCGAGGAGACCACGCCCTTGCGGACCTGGCCCTTCTGGAGGTTGTTGAGGAACGTGCTGCGGCTCTCGGACTGCGTCTGCTCGAGGAGCGCACGGCGCGACAGGACCACGTTGTTGCGGTTCTTGTCGAGCTCGAGGATCTTGGCCTCGATCTCCTGGCCGAGGTACGGCGTGAGGTCGCGGACGCGGCGCAGCTCGATGAGCGAGGCCGGGAGGAAGCCGCGGAGGCCGATGTCCACGATGAGGCCGCCCTTGACGACCTCGATGACGGTGCCGGTGACGACGCCGTCGGACTCCTTGATCTTCTCCACGTCGCCCCACGCACGCTCGTACTGCGCGCGCTTCTTGGACAGGATCAGACGGCCTTCCTTGTCCTCCTTCTGGAGGACGAGGGCCTCGACGGTGTCGCCGACCTTGACGACCTCCGTGGGGTCGACGTCGTGCTTGATCGACAGCTCACGCGAGGGGATGACGCCCTCGGTCTTGTAGCCGACGTCGATCAGGACCTCGTCCCGATCGATCTTCACGACGGTGCCCTCGATGAGGTCTCCGTCGTTGAAGAACTTCAGTGTCTTCTCGACCGCGGCGAGGAAGTCCTCAGCAGATCCGATGTCGTTGATCGCGACCTGCTTGGGCGCCTTGTCGGTCGTTGCGATTGTCATGTAGTTAGTGCTCCAGGATGGGCATGAATAAGGCCGCTGGCGCGGACCCGTGCGGGTACCGGTCGAGCGGCGGACGGATGGGTCGTCGCAGAAGTGCGACAGTCGATCTTAGACCCGGCCGCGGAGGCGGGACAACCGCGCCGCGCGGGGCGTCGGCCCTGCGCGCGTCGACCGCCCCACCCGCGGTCAGCGGAGGACCGCCGCCCGCAGCGTGTCGAGGCCGACGCCGCCCACGTCGAGCGCGCGGCGGTGGAACGCGCGGATGTCGAACGCGTCGCCCTCCCGCCGGCGCGACTCGTCGCGGAGGTCCTCCCAGATGCGCTGGCCGACCTTGTAGGAGGGGGCCTGGCCGGGCCAGCCGAGGTAGCGGTTGACCTCGAAGCGCACGAAGGACGGATCCATGTTGACGTTCCGGCCCATGAAGTCGAATGCGAAGCCGGCGTCCCAGACGCCCTCGCCGTCGGGGCGCGTCTTGCCGAGGTGGACGCCGATGTCGAGCACCACGCGGGCGGCGCGCATCCGCTGCCCGTCGAGCATCCCGAGGCGGTCGGCCGGGTCGTCGAGGTAGCCCAGCTCCTGCATCAGGCGCTCGGCGTAGAGGGCCCAGCCCTCCGCATGTCCCGACGTGCCGGCGAAGCGGCGCCACGTGTTGAGCTCCGCCTTGTTGTAGGTGGCCTGCGCGATCTGCAGGTGGTGGCCGGGGACGCCCTCGTGGTAGACGGTCGTCAGCTCGCGCCAGGTGTCGAACTCCGTGACGCCCTCGGGCACCGACCACCACATGCGGCCGGGGCGGCTGAAGTCGTCGGCGGGGCCGGAGTAGTAGATGCCGCCCTCCTGCGTGGGGGCGATCATGCACTCGAGCGCGCGGATCTCCTGGGGGATGTCGAAGTGCGTGCGGCCGAGCTCCTCCACCGCGCGGTCGCTCGTCTCCTGCATCCACGCGCGGAGGGCGTCCGTCCCGTGCAGCTTGCGCGAGGCGTCGCCGTCGAGGTGGGCGATGGCCTCGAGCACGCTCGCGCCGGGGAGGATCTCGCGGGCGATGGCCTCCTGCTCCTCCACCATGCGGGCGAGCTCGCCCACGCCCCACTCATAGGTCTCGTCGAGGTCGACCTCGGCGCCGAGGAACGAGCGCGACCGCAGCGCGTACTGCTCGCGACCCACGGCGTCGGCGTCGCGGCCCGCGGGCTCGAGCTCCGAGCCGAGGAACGACGCCAGCCGCTCGTACGCTGACCGGGCCTCCTCGGAGCGCGCCCCGAGGTCCTGGCTGAGGGAGGCGGACAGCTCGCCGGCGTCCGGTCGCGCCTCGTCGGCGAAGGACCGGAAGAACCCGTCGGGCGCGGCCTGGCGCTCGACCTGGCCGAGCACCTCGCGGATCTGCCGCTTCGCCGGCACCTGCCCGCGGCGGACGCCCTCCCGCAGGGTCTCGATGTAGCCGTCGACCGCGCCGGCGACGTTGCCGAGCCGCGTCGCGATGCTCTCCCAGTCGTCCGCGGTGGCGGTGGGCGAGATGTCGAACACCTCGCGGATGCCCTGCGCGGGCGACGCGATCACGTTGAGATCGGAGAGGTGCACGCCTGCGTCGTGCATCTCGACGTCGAGCTCCAGCTCCCGGGTGAGGTCCATGCGGGTGACCTCGTCGATCGCGTCGACGGGCGTGGCCCGGGCGAGCTGCCGGACGACCGCGCGAGCCGCGTCGGCGTGCGCCGCGTGGCCCGCGGGCGACATGTCGCCGTACTCGCCCTCGCGTCCGGGGCGGCCGAGGTAGACGCGCTCCTCGGGGTGCAGGTCGAGCGAGGCGTCGATCCAGCCCTCGGCGATGCGGTCGATGTCCGTCTGCGGTCGGGGGGCCTTCGGCGTCGTCGTCATCCTTCGACCGTAGCGGCTCCCAGCAGGGACCGGACGGTCGCCGGATCCGTCGCGCCGCGCAGCTGCTCCGCGCGCACGGGGTCGAGCAGGATCTCCGCGAGGCGCGACAGCAGCGGGATGTGCCCGCCTCCCGTCGCCGCGATGCCGATGACGATGCGGACGTCGTGGCCGTCCCAGTCGACGCCGTCGGGCAGGCGCAGCAGGCTGATCGCGTCGGCCCGGACGAGGTCGCGGCCCGCGGCGAGCGTGCCGTGCGGCACTGCGACGCCCTCGCCCACGAACGTGGACACGGACCGCTCGCGTTCGACCATGGCCTCGACGTATCCGGGCTCGACGGCACCGGCCGCGACGAGCGCGTCGCCCGCCTGGCGGATGGCGGACTCGCGGTCGTCGGCGCGCGCGTCGAGCCGGATGGAGCCGTCGGCGAGGAGGTCGGAGAGTCGTGCTGTCGTCATGCGCTGTGCTCCTCGTGCTGGGTGGATGGAGGGGATCCGCCGGTCAGTGCGCGGCGGCGGCCCACGAGTCGCCGCGGCCCACCTGCACCTCGAGCGGCACCCGGAGGTCCGCCGCGTGGGCCATGCGGTCCGTGACGATCGCCTCGAGCGCGTCCCACTCCCCCGCGGCGACCTCGAGGATGAGCTCGTCGTGCACCTGGAGCAGCATGCGCGATGCCATGTCGCGCTCGCGCATGTCGGCCTCGATGCGGATCATGGCGATCTTCATGATGTCGGCCGCCGAGCCCTGGATGGGCGCGTTGAGGGCAGCCCGCTCGGCGTTGTCGCGGAGGACGCGGTTCGGGCTGTTGAGGTCGGGGAACGGACGGCGGCGGCCGAAGATCGTCTCCGTGTACCCGGCGGCGCGCGCCTCCTCCACGACCTGGCGGAGGTAGTCGCGCACGGCCCCGAAGCGCGCGAAGTAGTCCGTCATGAGCTGCTTCGCCTCGGACGATGGGATGCGCAGCTGCTTGGACAGCCCGAAGGCGCTGAGCCCGTAGGCCAGGCCGTAGCTCATGGCCTTCACCTTGGTGCGCATCTCGGCGCTGACGTCAGCCGGCTCCACCCCGAAGATGCGGGATCCGACGAAGCGGTGCAGGTCCTCCCCCGCCGCGAAGGCCTCGATGAGGCCCGCGTCGCCGGAGAGATGCGCCATGATCCGCATCTCGATCTGCGAGTAGTCGGCGGTGAGCAGGGTCTCGTAGCCCTCGCCGACACGGATGGCGCTGCGGATGCGGCGGCCCGCCTCCGTGCGCACGGGGATGTTCTGCAGGTTCGGGTCGTTGGAGGAGATGCGGCCGGTCGTCGTGCCGGTCTGCACGTAGGTGGTGTGGATCCGCTCGTCGTCGCCGATGCCCCGCTCGAGCGTCTGGATGATCTGGCGCAGCTTGCTCGCGTCGCGGTGCTCGAGCAGCAGGTCGAGGAACGGGTGCGGGTTCGAGGCCTGGAGGTCGGCCAGCGCGCCGGCGTCGGTCGAGAAGCCGGTCTTGTTGGCGCGGGTCTTCGGCATGCCGAGCTGATCGAAGAGGACCTCCTGCAGCTGCTTCGGCGAGCCGAGGTTGATCTCCTTGCCGATCTCCGCGAACGCGCGCTGCGCGAGGTCGGTGATGCGCTCCTGCAGCTGCGCCGACAGCTCCGCGAGGCCGGCGCGGTCGGTGGCCACGCCGCGCAGCTCCATCTCCACGAGCACGAGCAGCGTCGGCATCTCGATGTCGACCATGACGCCGAGCGTGCGCTCGTCGAGCACCTCGCGCAGCGCGTGCTCGACCCGGAGCGTGTACCAGGCCTCGACCGGCGCCGTGAGCGCCTCGGTCTCGGGGACGAGCTGGTTGGCGTCGGGCTCGGGCAGGTCCTCCATGAGGTAGCGGCTCACGAGCGCGGCGAGCGTCTTGTCGGTGAAGCCGGGACGCAGCAGCCAGCCCGCGACGAGGACGTCGAACGCGAGCCCCTGGACCTCGAGGCCGGCGCGGCGCATGGCCTTCACCTGCAGCTTGGCGTCGGACATGATCTTCGGCGCGTCGCTCGCGAGCCAGCGCTCGAACGGCGCGTAGTCGGCGCGGCCCTCCTGCCACGGCAGGGTCACGGCCTCGGTCGCGCTCGCGAGCCCGAAGCCGACGGGTCTCCCGTCGTGCGTCTCGACCGTGAGGCCCAGGCCGTGCGGCGACGCGGCGCTGTGCGTCCGGATCCACTTCTCGAGCTCCTCGTCGAGCAGCTGCTGCTGCTTCGGGGCCTGCGGCGCGGTGGACGGCTCCTGCTCGACCGTGCCCACGGGCGTGCCCTCGCTCGACACGGAGGCGCCCGATCCCTCGAGCTTCAGCACCCGGTCGAGCAGCTGCTTGAACTCCAGCACCTGGA
Organism: Clavibacter californiensis; assembly: GCF_021952865.1. Classification (NCBI taxonomy): domain Bacteria; kingdom Bacillati; phylum Actinomycetota; class Actinomycetes; order Micrococcales; family Microbacteriaceae; genus Clavibacter; species Clavibacter californiensis. The sequence continues at coordinate 2,321,543 of NZ_CP040792.1, forward strand.
ACACCTCGCGGAGGGCGGGCTCGTCGATGGGCTTGCGCTCGAGGTCGGCCGGGCCGAGCGGCAGCTCGACGTCGGTGAGCAGCCGGTTGAGGCGGCGGTTGCGGATGACGTTCTCGTACTGGGCGCGGAGGTTGTCGCCGACCTTCCCCGAGATCTCGTCCCGGTGCTCGAGGACAGCGTCGAGGGAGCCGTACTGGTTGAGCCACTTGACGGCGGTCTTCGGACCGACCTTGTCGACGCCGATGAGGTTGTCGCTCGTCTCCCCCACGAGCGCCGCGATGTCCGGGTACATCTCGGGCTGCACGCCGTACTTCTCGAACACCTTCTCCGCGTCGTAGCGCGTGAGCTGCGAGACGCCCTGGGTGGACGGGTAGAGCAGCGTGACGTCGTCGTTGACGAGCTGGATGGCGTCGCGGTCGCCCGAGACGACGAGCACGCGGAACCCCTGCTCGCGACCCTGGGTGGCCAGGGTCGCGAGGATGTCGTCCGCCTCGTGGTCCTCCTTGGTGAGGGTGGGGATGTTCATGGTCTTCAGCGCGCGCTCGAGCAGCGGCACCTGCCCGGTGAACTCCACGGGCGTCTCGCCGCGCGTGCCCTTGTACTCCGGATACTCCCGCGTGCGGAACGAGAAGCGCGAGATGTCGAACGCGACGCCCACGTGCGTGGGCTTCTCCTTCTGCAGGAGGTTGATGAGCATCGCGATGAAGCCGTGCACGGCGTTCGTGTGCTGCCCCTCGCGGTTCTGGAAGCTCTCCGCCGGCAGGGCGTAGAAGGCCCGGAACGCCAGGGAATGGCCGTCGATGACGAGGAGGGTAGGCTTTTCCGTGTTCGGCACGGGTCCAGCCTATAGAGGCCTCCCGACGTCCGACCGGCCCCGGAGGATCCCCGATGACCCAGCCCGCACCCGAGCCGTCCGCCACCGCGCGGCTCCTCCGCCAGCCCCAGGACGTGGGCGCGCTCGCCGAGAAGATGGGGATCGTCTTCCAGGAGCTGAGCCCCGAGCGATCCGTCGCCACCATGCCCGCCGAGGGCAACACGCAGCCGTACGGCGTGGTGCACGGCGGCGCGTACGTCGTGCTCGCCGAGTCGCTCGGGTCCATGTCGGCGAACGTGCACGCCGGCCCCGACCGGGTCGCCTTCGGCATCGAGCTCAACGCGAGCCACACGCGCTCCGCGTCGACCGGCACCGTCACCGGCACCTGCACGGCGATCCACCTCGGCGGCACGCTCACGACGCACGAGATCGTCATGACGGACGACGAGGGACGACGGCTCTCCACCGTGCGGATCACGAACATCATCCGCGAGCGCTCGCGTCGTTGACCGCGGCGCCCTTGTGCCGCGCGTCACGCGCCGCGGCGGCTAGGCCTTCTTGGCGCTCAGCTGCTCGATGATGGCCTGCGCCACGTCGTGCATGGTGAGGCGGCGGTCCATGGACGCCTTCTGGATCCAGCGGAACGCCTCGGGCTCCGTGAGCCCCATCTTCTCGTTGAGCAGGCCCTTGGCCCGGTCGACGAGCTTGCGGGTCTCGAAGCGCTCGACGAGGTCCGACACCTCGGCCTCGAGCGTGATGATCTGCGCGTAGCGGGCCAGCGCGATCTCGATCGCGGGCAGCAGGTCGTTCGGCGTGAACGGCTTGACGACGTAGGCCAGCGCCCCGGCCTCGCCCGCGCGCTCGACGAGCTCCTTCTGACTGAAGGCCGTGAGGAGGACGACGGGCGCGATGTGGTTGCGGTTCAGCCGCTCGGCCGCGGAGATGCCGTCGAGCTGGGGCATCTTGACGTCCATGATGACGAGGTCGGGACGCAGCTCCGTGGCGAGCGCGACGGCGGTCTCGCCGTCACCGGCCTCGCCCACGACCTCGAAGCCGTTGTCGCGGAGGGTCTCCACGATGTCGAGGCGGATGAGCGACTCGTCCTCGGCGACGACGACACGGCGGGGGGCTGCGGGGGTTTCTTCCTGGTCACTCACGGATAGGAGCCTACGGTATCGTCGGGCGGGCCGGTGCGCGCCGGGACGGCGGGTGCCCGCAGGATCCCGGGTCGACCGGGGTGCGCCGGATTGGCGGAATGGCAGACGCGGAGCACTCAAAATGCTCTGTCCGTGAGGGCGTGTGGGTTCGAGTCCCACATCCGGCACCGCATCCCCCGAGGGGGACGCGAGAGGGCGGGCGACCACGCAGGTCGCCCGCCCTCTCGGCGTCTCCGCGGGGGCCTGTGCCCCCGCGTCCGCGCGCTACTTCTCGTACGCGGGAGCCGCCTCGTTCACGGCGTCGCCGACGACGTGGACGCGCAGCTCGTTGGTCGAGCCCGCGATCCCGGGAGGGGACCCGGCGATGACGACGACCTTCTGGCCGACCTCGGCGAGGCCCTCGGCCAGGAGCACGTCGTCGACCTGGTGGAACATCTGGTCGGTGTGCGTGACCGACTCCACGAGGTAGGACTGGACGCCCCACGACAGCGCGAGACGACGGCGGATGCCCTCGTTCGGCGTGAAGGCGAGGATCGGGATGCCGTTGCGGAGCCGCGTCATGCGGCGCACGGAGTCGCCGGACTCGGTGAACACGCACAGGAACTTGGCCTCGACGAACTCCGCCACCTCGGCGGCCGCGAGAGTGATCGCGCCGCCCTGCGTGAACGGGCGCGTGCCGAGCTTCGGGATGCGCTCCAGCCCGTGCTCCTCGGTCGACTCGATGATGCGCGCCATGGTCTTCACGGTGACGACGGGGAACTCGCCCACGCTCGTCTCGCCGCTCAGCATGAGCGCGTCGGCGCCGTCGAGCACCGCGTTCGCGCAGTCGGAGGCCTCGGCGCGCGTCGGACGCGGGCTCGTGATCATCGACTCGAGCATCTGCGTGGCCACGATGACGGGCTTGGCCTTGCGACGGGCGAGCTCGACCGCGCGCTTCTGCACGATGGGCACGGCCTCCAGCGGGAGCTCGACGCCCAGGTCGCCGCGGGCGACCATGATCGCGTCGAACGCGTCGACGATCTCCTCGAGCGCGTCGACGGCCTGCGGCTTCTCGACCTTGGCGACGACGGGGACGCGACGGCCCTCCTCGTCCATGATCTCGTGCACGCGGACGATGTCCGAGGCGTCGCGCACGAAGCTCAGCGCGATGAGGTCGGCGCCGAGGCGGAGGCCCCAGCGGAGGTCGGCCTCGTCCTTGCCGGAGAGCGCGGGCACGTTGACCGCGACGCCCGGGAGGTTGATGCCCTTGTTGTTGCTGACGGCGCCGCCCACCTCGACCGTGGTCGTGACGCGGGTGCCGTCGGTGGAGACCACGCGGAGCGTGACCTTCCCGTCGTCGATGAGCAGCGGGTCGCCCGGCTTCACGTCGCCGGGGAGGCCCTTGTACGTGGTGGAGCAGATGTCCTTCGTGCCCAGGATGTCCTCGACGGTGATGACGAAGGTGTCGCCGAACGCCAGGTCGTGGGGACCGTCCGAGAACTTGCCGAGCCGGATCTTCGGGCCCTGCAGGTCGACCAGGACCGCGACCGCGCGGCCCGCGTCGTCGGCGGCCTTCCGGATCGTGGAGTAGATGCCCTCGTGGACGTCATAGGTGCCGTGGCTCAGGTTCATGCGGGCCACGTCCACGCCGGCGTCGATGATGGCGCGGATGCTCTCATAGGAGCTGGTCGCGGGCCCGAGGGTCGCGACGATCTTCGCTCGTCTGGTCATGCTCTGTCTGTCTCGCGTTTCTGCGTCGCACACGGACGCGGTTCGGGTGAGTGGTCGCGGCCATCGCACATGGCGCGACGACCGGGTCAGATGGAGAGAGCGCGGTCCGTGGGACGGACCGGGAACGGGAGCTCCGTGTCCCCCTCAAGGTACCGGTCGACGGCGGAGGCCGCTGAACGTCCCTCCGCGATGGCCCACACGATGAGCGACTGGCCGCGGCCCGCGTCGCCCGCGACGAAGACGCCGGCCTGGTCGGTCTGGTAGTCCTCGCCGCGCGCGACGTTGCCGCGCTCGTCGAAGGGGACCTCCAGCTGGCTCTCGAGGGCGGCCTTCTCGGGGCCGGTGAAGCCGAGCGCGAGCAGCACGAGGTCGGCGGGGATCTCGCGCTCCGTGCCCGACTTCGGCACGCGGCGTCCGTCGCGGAACTCGGTCTCGGCGACGCGGACGGCGCGGACGTGCCCGTCGTCGTCCTTCAGGAACTCCACCGTGGTGGCGAGGTAGTGGCGCTCGCCGCCCTCCTCGTGCGCGCTGGACACCTCGAAGAGGGCCGGGTACGTCGGCCACGGCTGGTCGGGGCGTCGCTCCGTCGGCGGCTGCTGGCCGATGGCGAGGTTGGTCACCGACGCGGCCTTCTGCCGGTGCGCGGTGCCGATGCAGTCCGCGCCCGTGTCGCCGCCGCCGAGGACGACGACGTGCTTGCCCTCCGCGTGGATCTGCTCGGGCACCTGGTCGCCGGCGGTCGCGTGGTTCGACTGGCGCAGGTAGTCCATGGCGAAGTGGACGCCGTCGACGTCGCGGCCGGGGATGTCGAGGTCGCGGGGCACGAGCGCGCCCGTGCAGACCACGACCGCGTCGTAGCGCAGGCGCAGGTCGGACCAGGTGATGTCCTTCCCGATGTCGACGCCCGCGCGGAAGCGGGTGCCCTCGGCGGTCATCTGCGCGAGACGCGCCTCGAGGTGGCGCTTCTCCATCTTGAAGTCGGGGATCCCGTAGCGCAGCAGGCCGCCGATGCGGTCGTCGCGCTCGAACACGGCGACCGTGTGGCCGGCGCGCGTGAGCTGCTGGGCGGCGGCGAGGCCGGCGGGACCGGATCCCACGACCGCGACGGTCTTGCCCGTGAGCCGCTCGGGCGGGTGCGGCTCGACCCAGCCGTTCTGGAAGGCGTCGTCGATGATCGACACCTCGACCTGCTTGATCGTCACGGGCGGCTGGTTGATGCCGAGCACGCACGAGCTCTCGCAGGGCGCGGGGCACAGCCGGCCGGTGAACTCCGGGAAGTTGTTCGTTGCATGCAGGCGCTCGATGGCCTGGCGGCCCTCGCCCCGCCACGTGAGGTCGTTCCACTCCGGGATGAGGTTGCCGAGCGGGCAGCCCTGGTGGCAGAACGGGATGCCGCAGTCCATGCACCGGCCGGCCTGGCGCACGAGCTCGCCGCGCTCCTGCTGCTCGTAGACCTCCTTCCAGTCCATGAGGCGGACGGATACGGGTCGGCGCTTGGGGAGCTCGCGCTCCGTCACCTTGAGGAAGCCCTTGGGGTCAGCCACCGGTCACCTCCAGGATGCGCTTCCAGGCGACGTCGCCGTCGGGGTCGAGACCCTCGTCCACCGCGGTCTGGCGGGTGGCGAGGACGGCCGCGTAGTCCCGCGGCAGGATCTTGGTGAAGCGTTCCATGGAGGTCTCCGGGTCGGCGAGCAGGCGCTCGGCCACGGTGGATCCGGTCTCGGCGAGGTGCCGGCGGAGGAGGTCGAGCACGATCTCGACGTCGGCGCTCCCGAGCGGGTGCAGCTCGAGCTCGCCCGACGCGAGCGCGTCGGTGTTGATGCGGTCGCGGTCCAGGTCGATCATGTACGCCGTGCCGCCCGACATGCCGGCGCCGATGTTCCGGCCGGTGCCGCCCAGGACGAGCGCGAGCCCGCCGGTCATGTACTCGAGCGCGTGGTCGCCCACCGCCTCGACGACCGCGGTGGCGCCGGAGTTGCGGACGAGGAACCGCTCCCCCACCATCCCGCGGATGAACATGGTGCCCTGCGTCGCGCCGTAGCCGATGACGTTGCCCGCGATGACGTTCTCCTCCGCAGGGAAGCCGGCCCGCGCGTCGGGCCGCACGACGATGTCGCCGCCCGAGAGGCCCTTGCCGAGGTAGTCGTTGCTGTCGCCGACGAGGCGCAGCGTGATGCCCGACGGCATGAACGCGCCGAAGGACTGGCCCGCCGAGCCGCGCAGCGTGACGTCGATGGATCCCGTCGGGAGCCCGTCCTCGCCGTGCGCCTTCGTGACGAGGTGCCCGAGCATCGTGCCGACCGCGCGCGCCGTGTTGCGCACGGGCAGGTCGATCTCGACGCGGCCGCCGTGGTCGAGCACGTCGCGGCTCAGCCGGATGAGCTCGTTGTCGAAGTGGTCCTCGAGCTCGTGGTCCTGCGACCGGCCGTGCTTCATCGGCTCGTCGTCCGCGAAGGTCGGGCCGACCAGGATCGGCGTGAGGTCGAGGCCGGACGCCTTCCAGTGGTCGACCGCGTCCTCGACGCCGAGCAGGTCGTTGCGACCCACGATCTCGTCGAGCGATCGGTAGCCGAGGGCGGCGAGGTGCTCGCGCACCTCCTGCGCGATGAACTCGAAGAAGTTGACGACGTGGTCCGCCTTGCCGGGGAAGCGCTTGCGCAGCTCCGGGTTCTGCGTGGCGACGCCCACGGGGCAGGTGTCGAGGTGGCAGACGCGCATCATGATGCAGCCGGACACGACGAGCGGCGCGGTGGCGAAGCCGAACTCCTCGGCGCCGAGCAGCGCGCCGACGATGACGTCGCGGCCGGACTTCATCTGCCCGTCGACCTGCACGACCACGCGGTCGCGCATGCCGTTGAGGCGGAGGGTCTGCTGCGTCTCGGCGAGACCCAGCTCCCACGGGGTGCCCGCGTGCTTGAGCGAGTTGACCGGGCTCGCACCTGTGCCGCCGTCGTGGCCCGAGACGAGGATCACGTCGCTCAGCGCCTTCGCGACGCCCGCCGCGACCGCGCCGATGCCCGACTGGCTGACGAGCTTCGTGTGGATCCGGGCGCTCGGGTTCGCGCGCTTCAGGTCGAAGATCAGCTGCTTGAGGTCCTCGATCGAGTAGATGTCGTGGTGCGGCGGCGGCGAGATGAGGCCGACGCCCGCTGTCGCGTGGCGCGTGCGCGCCACCCACGGGTACACCTTGCCGGGCGGCAGCTGACCGCCCTCGCCGGGCTTGGCGCCCTGCGCGAGCTTGATCTGGATGTCGTCGGCGTGCGTGAGGTACATGCTCGTGACGCCGAAGCGCCCGGACGCGACCTGCTTGATGGAGCTGCGGCGCTCGGGGTCGAGCAGGCGCTCGACGTTCTCGCCGCCCTCGCCCGTGTTCGACTTCGCGCCGAGCCGGTTCATGGCGATGGCGAGCGTCTCGTGCGCCTCCTCGGAGATCGATCCGTAGCTCATCGCACCCGTGGAGAAGCGCTTCACGATGTCGCTGATGGGCTCGACCTCGTCGAGCGGCACCGGCGGCCGCGTGCCCGTGCGCAGCTGGAACATGCCCCGGAGGGTCATGAGGTCCTTCGACTGCGCGTCGACCATGGACGTGTACTCGCGGAAGATGTCGTACCGGCGCGTGCGGGTGGCGTGCTGCAGCCGGAAGATCGTGTCCGGGTTGAAGAGGTGCGGGGATCCGTCGCGGCGCCACTGGTACTCGCCGCCCGTCTGCAGGCGCTCGTGGGACAGCACGGCGCCGTCCGTCGGGTACGCGCTGCGGTGGCGCGCGGCGTTCTCGGCCGCGATGACGTCGATGCCGACGCCGCCGAGGCGCGTGGTGGTGCCCGAGAAGTACTGGTCCACCAGCCCCTGCGAGAGGCCGACCGCCTCGAAGCACTGCGCGCCCGCGTACGAGGACACCGTCGAGATTCCCATCTTGGACATGATCTTGAGCACGCCCTTGCCGAGCCCCTTGATGAGGTTCCGCGTGGCCTTCTCCGGCGTCACGCCCGTGAGCATGCCGCTGCGGACCAGGTCCTCGCAGGACTCCATCGCCAGGTACGGGTTGACCGCCGAGGCGCCGTAGCCGATGAGCAGCGCGATGTGGTGCACCTCGCGCACGTCGCCGGCCTCGACCACGATGCCGACCTTCATGCGGGTCTGCTTGCGGATGAGGTGGTGGTGCACCGCGGCGATCATGAGGAGCGACGGGATGGGGGCGAGGTCGCGGTTGCTGTCACGGTCCGACAGGACGATGAACTGCGCGCCGTGCGCGATGGCGCGGTCGACCTCGTCGCACATGGCGTCGATGCGCTTCTGCATGGCGAGCGGGCCGTCGTCGACGCGGTAGAGCCCGCTCACGATGGTGGTGGTGCGGCTGCCCGGACGGTGGTCGATGTGGATGACCTTGGCGAGCTCGTCGTTGTCGATGACGGGGAAGTCGAGCACGACCTGCTTCGTGTGCTCGGGGCCGGCGTCGAGGAGGTTGCGCTGCGGACCGAGGCCGAGTCGGAGGCTGGTGACGACCTCCTCGCGGATGGAGTCCAGCGGCGGGTTCGTGACCTGCGCGAACTGCTGCGTGAAGTAGTCGAACAGCAGGCGGGGGCGCTGCGAGAGGACCGCGATGGGCGTGTCCGAGCCCATGGCGCCGAGGGGCTCCGCGCCGATCTTCGCCATGGGCATGAGGAGCATCCGCACCTCCTCCTCCGTGTAGCCGAAGGTGCGCTGGCGACGGACGACGGACGCGGGCGTGTGCACGACGTGCTCGCGCTCCGGCAGGTCGGCGAGGTGGATCCGGTTCCGGAGCCACTCGCCCCACGGCGCGCTGGCCGCGAGCTCGGACTTGATCTCGTCGTCCTCGATGATGCGGCCGGCCTCGGTGTCGACGAGGAACATCTTGCCGGGGCGCAGGCGGCCCTTCCGCATGATGCGCGCGGGGTCGATCTCGAGCACGCCGATCTCGCTGCCCAGGACCACGAGCCCGTCGTGCGTGACGAGGTAGCGGCCCGGACGCAGGCCGTTGCGGTCGAGGGTGGCGCCGACGAGGGTGCCGTCGGTGAAGGTGAGCGCCGCCGGGCCGTCCCACGGCTCCATGACCATGGAGTGGTACTCGTAGAAGTCGCGGCGGACGGGGTCGATGTCGGTCTGCTTCTCCCACGCCTCGGGGACCATCATCATCATCGCGTGCGGCAGGCTGCGGCCGCTGAGGCTGAGGAGCTCGAGCACCTCGTCGAAGGACGCGGAGTCGCTCGCGCCCGGCGTGACGATGGGCATGAGCGGCGACAGGTCGCCGAGCAGCTCCGACTCGAGCTGGGACTGGCGGGCGCGCATCCAGTTGCGGTTGCCCGCGACCGTGTTGATCTCGCCGTTGTGCGCCATCATCCGCAGCGGCTGCGCGAGGGGCCACGACGGGAACGTGTTGGTGGAGTAGCGCGAGTGCACGATCGCGAGCTTGGATGCGAAGCGCTCGTCGGAGAGGTCGGGGTAGAACGGCTCCAGCTGGAGCGTGGTGACCATGCCCTTGTAGACGAGGGTCCGCGATGACAGCGAGATGAAGTAGGCGCCGAGCTCCCGCTCCGCGCGCTTGCGCAGGCGGAAGGCGAGGCGGTCGAGGGCGAGCCCCGACGGCCGGTCCTCCGGCCGCGCCGAGTCGGAGGTCAGGAACAGCTGGCGGAACGCGGGCATGGCCTTGCGCGCCAGGTTGCCGAGGTGCGTCGCGTCGACCGGGACCTCGCGCCAGCCGAGGACCCGAAGGCGCTCGTCGCCCGCGATGCGCTCGATGCCGGACTGCAGCTCCTCGCGCTCGGCGTCGTCGGTGGGCAGGAAGGCCATGCCCACGGCGTACTCCCCCATGGCCGGGAGGTCGAAGCCGACGACGCCGCGGAGGAACACGTCCGGGATCTGCGTCATGATGCCGGCGCCGTCGCCGGTGCCCGCGTCGGACCCGATCGCGCCGCGGTGCTCCAGGTTCCGGAGCGCGTCCAGCGCGTTCACGATGATGTCGTGACCGGGGGTGCCGCGCAGGGTGGCCACCATGGCCAGGCCGCACGCGTCCTTCTCGAACGCCGGGTCGTAGAGGCCCTGCTTCGCGGGGAACGAGCCGCCGGGAGGTGAGGTGGAGGAGAACGCCATGGGAACCGTCCTAGATGCACTGCGGAGGGACGTCGCTGGCCCTGTGGTGGGGACCGCCTCGCGTGAGGGAGAGGAGGCGGTGACCGCGGGGGTGCCCGCGCTGAGGACTAGGCGCCGCGTCCGCTTGTGGCGGGGAGAGCGTGGGAGTCCGAACCGGTGGATGCCCGATCGTCGTCGACGTCGGCGAAATCCGAATCCGTGTACACCGATGCTACCTCGCCGTCGCGGCCCGCCTTCGCACGGGCGCTTACGTCATCCGGGGTGCGGCCCGGCAGGTACGGGCTGGGCTCGCTGCCGACGTGACGCCTCGTCTGCACGATGAAGAGGACGAGGCCGAAGGCGACCGCGAGGAAGGCGGCCCACACGTTGGTGCGGATGCCGAACAGGATCTCGCTTGGGTCGATGCGGATCGACTCGAAGACCATGCGCCCGAGGCCGTACCACATGAGGTAGACGGCGAGCCCGCGTCCCCACTGCAGGCGGACGGCGCGACCCAGCGCCATGATGACGAGCGCGCCGGCGACGTTCCACACGATCTCGTAGAGGAACGTGGGGTGGAAGAGAGTGCCAGCTGGCAGCCCGGCCGGGAACGCGGCGTTGGTCGGGTCGACCTCGAGGCCCCAGGGCAGCGTGGTCGGCGTGCCGAACAGCTCCTGGTTGAAGTAGTTGCCCATGCGGCCAGCGGCCTGCGCGAGGAGGAGACCGGGGGCGAGCGCGTCGGCGAAGGTCCAGAAGCGGACACCCGTCCACTTGGAGCCGAGCCACACGCCCACCGCGCCGCCGATGAGGGCGCCGAAGATGGCGATGCCGCCCTCCCACACGTAGAGCACGCGCCAGAGGTTCGCACCCTCGTAGAAGTAGTCGCCGGGGTGGGTGAGCACGTGGAACGCGCGGGCGCCGACGATGCCCAGGACGAGCGCGCACAGCGTGAAGTCGATGACCGTGCCCGACTCCACGCCCCGCGCCACGAGGCGGCGGTTGGTGAGGAACGCGGCGATGAGGATGCCGATGAGGATGCACACCGCGTACGCGTGGATGACGAAGGTGAGCGGCAGGTCGATGCCGAGGCCCTGGAGCCACGCCGTGACGTCGAACCGGGTGTCGGACGGATCCGGGCTGGGGATGCTCATCGGGTCGAACAACGGATGGCGCTCACTTTCGGAGGGGGATCGGCGGGCGCGGCGGGACCGCGGGCCGGGGCTACTGTAGCGCGGTTCCCCGCGCGAGATCGGCCGCGGCGCGGGCGACGCCGGGCACGCCGCCGTCGGCGAGGGCCGCGACGAGGGCGGATCCGACGATGGCGCCGTCGGCGTAGTCGAGCACCTCGCGCACCTGGTCGCCGGTGGAGATGCCGATGCCCACGCAGGCGCTCGTGGAGCCGGCGTCGCGCAGGCGCGAGACGAGTCCGCGCGCGGCCTGGTCGACGTCCTGGCGCGCGCCCGTGATGCCCATGGTCGAGACCGCGTAGACGAAGCCGCGGCTGCGCTCGACCGCCTGGTGCAGGCGCGCCTCGCTGGACGACGGGGCCGCGAGGAAGACGCGGTCGAGGCCCGTGCGCTCGGACGCGGCCAGCCAGTCGGCACCCTCGTCCGGGATGAGGTCGGGCGTGATGAGGCCGGCGCCGCCCGCGGCGACGATGTCGTCCGCGAAGCGCTCGACGCCGTATTGCACGACGGGGTTCCAGTAGGTCATGAGGAGCACGGGCGCGTCGACGCGCTGGGTGATCGCGTGCAGCGCGTCGAAGCCGTCGCGGAGGCGGAAGCCATGCGCGAGCGCCGTCTGCGTCGCGCGCTGGATGACCGGGCCGTCCATGACGGGGTCGCTGTACGGCAGGCCGAGCTCGATGACGTCGACGCCGTTCTCGACGAGCGCGACGGCGGCCTCGATGCTCGTGGCGAGGTCGGGGAAGCCGACGGGGAGGTACCCGACGAGGGCGCCCGATCCCTGCTCGCGGCGGACCGCGATGGCCCGCTCGACGGGGCTGACCGCGGGCGGTGCCGCGTGAGCGGTCACGACTGCTCCGCCCCTGCGTCGATGAGGTCGAAGTACTTGCCCGCGGTCTCCATGTCCTTGTCGCCGCGGCCGCTGAGGTTGATCAGGATGATCGACTCCGGGCCGAGCTCCTTGCCGAGCTCGAGCGAACCGGCGAGGGCGTGCGCGGACTCGATGGCGGGGATGATGCCCTCGGTGCGGCTGAGCAGGCGCAGCGCGCTCATGGCCTGGTCGTCCGTGACGGGACGGTACGACGCGCGGCCGAGGTCCGAGAGCCAGGAGTGCTCCGGGCCGACGCCCGGGTAGTCGAGGCCCGCGGAGATCGAGTGCGAGTCGATCGTCTGGCCGTCCTCGTCCTGCAGGAGGTAGCTGCGCGCGCCGTGCAGCATGCCGGGGCGGCCCTTGGTGATGGTGGCGGCGGTGCGCGGGGTGTCCGCGCCGTCGCCGCCGGCCTCGAAGCCGTAGAGCGCCACGTCGGCGTCGTCGAGGAAGGCGTGGAAGATGCCGATGGCGTTGGATCCGCCGCCGACGCATGCGGCCACGGCGTCGGGCAGGCGCCCGGTGAGCGCGAGCACCTGCTCGCGGGCCTCCTCGCCGATGACCTTCTGCAGGTCGCGGACCATGGCCGGGAACGGGTGCGGGCCGGCGACCGTGCCGAAGACGTAGTTCGTGGTCTCGACGTTGGTGACCCAGTCGCGCATGGCGTCGTTGATGGCGTCCTTGAGCGTGCGCGAGCCGGAGCGGACCGGGATGACCTCGGCGCCGAGCAGGCGCATCCGCGCCACGTTCAGCGCCTGACGCTCGGTGTCGACCTCGCCCATGTAGATGACGCAGTCGAGGCCGAAGAGCGCGGCCGCGGTGGCGGTGGCGACGCCGTGCTGGCCCGCGCCCGTCTCCGCGATTATGCGCTTCTTGCCGATCTTCTTGGTGAGCAGCGCCTGCCCGAGCACGTTGTTGATCTTGTGCGAGCCGGTGTGGTTCAGGTCCTCGCGCTTGAGGATGATGCGGGCGCCGCCGGCGTGCTCGGCGAACCGCGGCACCTCCGTGATGAGCGACGGGCGTCCGGTGTAGCTGCGGTGCAGCTCCTTCAGCTCCTCGATGAACGCGGGGTCGACCTTGAGCTCCTCCCACGCCTCGGACAGCTCGTCGAGGGCGGCGACGAGGGACTCGGGGACGTATCGCCCGCCGAAGTCGCCGAAGTACGGACCGGTCGTGCTGCGCAGGTCCGTCATGCGCGGATGTCCAGGAACTCGCCGAGCGTGCGGACGGGATCGCCCGTGACGAGCGCCTCGCCCACCAGGACGACGTCGGCGCCCGAGCGGCGGTAGTGCGCCACGTCGTCCGCGGTCTTCACCGCGGACTCGGCGATGCGGACGACGCCAGCGGGGATGGAGTCGGCCAGGCGGCCGAAGAGGTCGCGGTCGAGCTCGAACGTGGTGAGGTCGCGGGCGTTGACGCCGACGACCTGCGCGCCGAGGTCGAGCGCGCGGGACACCTCCTCGGCCGAGTGGGTCTCGACGAGCGCGGTCATGCCGAGCTCGCCCACGAGCGCGTGCAGCTCGACGAGCGTCTTCTGGTCGAGCGCGGCGACGATGAGGAGGACGAGGTCGGCGCCGGACGCGCGGGCCTCGAGCACCTGGTACGGCTCGCCGATGAAGTCCTTGCGGAGCACGGGGATGGAGACGGTGTCGCGCACCTGCTCGAGGTCCTGGAGGGATCCGCCGAACTTGCGGCCCTCGGTGAGGACGCTGATGGCGCTGGCGCCGCCGGTCTCGTAGCGGGACGCGAGGAGCGCAGGATCCGGGATCTCGGCGAGGGCGCCGCGCGAGGGGCTCGAGCGCTTGACCTCCGCGATGATCTTCACGCGGTCGGCGGGCGCGAGGGCGCTGAGCGCGTCGAGGGCGGCGGGACGCGCGAGCGCCTCGGCCTCGACCTGGGCGAGCGGACGGGTCTCGCGGCGCGCGGCCGCGTCCTCGAGGGCGCCGGCGAGGAGGTCGTCCAGCACTACGAGCGCGCCTTCGAGTGGCTGGAGACCGTGCGGTGCCCGTCGACGCCGAAGCCCATCTTCTTCATGACGCCGCCGGTGATCCAGCCGAGGATCGCGAGGACGGCCGATGCCCACACGACGGGCTCGATGGCGAACCAGAAGGCGATGGTGCCGACGGTGAACGCGACGAGCATGATGACGACAGCCGTCCAGGCCGCCGGCGAGTTGCCGTGGCCGGGTTCTGCGGACTCTGTGGACATGCGTGCTCCTCGGGGATCGTGCGATGGGGACGGGTCGAGTCTACCCGGCGGCGTCCGGGCGGCCGTCGGCTTGGGGAGGGTCGGATGGGGCCGTCAGCCGACCCTCACGAGGTCCCGCCGGCCGGGGTGTCGTCGGGGTCGCCTGACTCGCGGCGGGTGGGATCCGCGCCGCCGCTCAGGCTGTCCCACGCGGCCACGGGATCCTCGCGCGGGACGATCCGGCGGGCGGGCGACTGGTCGGGCGCGTCGTACCGCGACCGGCGGGTGGGCCAGCGCGGTCCGGTGACCGCGATGAGGAGTCCCGTCAGCGCCGACGCGATGCCCGCGACCAGCGTGACCGGACCCCAGGGGGTCGTGGTCCACCCGTCGACGAGCTCCGCCACGGCCGATGAGCCCGCGACGCCCGTGACGGTAGTGACCGCGGCCTCGCCCGCCTGGACGGGCCCGGCGGTCGCGGCGAACGCCGTGAGCGCGACCGTCGCGCCGATGAGCGCCTGCAGGATCCCGAGCACCACGCGGAGCACGCGGCCCGCGATGGCGAGCGCGCCGGCGAGGGCGAGGCTGGAGAGCGCGAGGGCGCTGAGCGCGGGGGCGGCGACGCTGCCCGCCACGGGCACGAGCGTCGGCGCCTGGCCGCCGATGCGGAGCGTGGACCAGTCCTGCGACCAGCCCAGGAACGTGGCCGCGCTCGTCGCGAGGACGAGCAGGAGGGCGAGGGACTTCGTGCGGCGGGTGACGCGCATCAGCGCACGCGCCGCATGGCCTCGGCGACCGCGACGGCGCGCAGCGGTGCGGCGGCCTTGTTCTGCGACTCGAGGTACTCCGCGTCCGGGTCGGAGTCGGCGACCATGCCGCCGCCTGCCTGCACGTGGGCGATGCCGTCGACGATAGTGGCGGTGCGGATCGCGATGGCGAGGTCTGCGTCGCCCGCGAAGTCGAAGTAGCCCACCACTCCCCCGTACACGCCGCGCTGGGCGGGCTCGAGCTCGTCGATGATCTGCAGCGCGCGCGGCTTGGGCGCGCCCGAGAGCGTGCCGGCCGGGAACGTGGCGCGGAAGACGTCGATGCTCGAAACGCCGGGCCGGAGCGTGCCCTCGACCGAGCTCACCAGGTGCATGATGTGGCTGAACCGCTCGACGCGCATGAACTCGGTGACCTCGACGGATCCCGGGGCGCACGCCTTCAGCATGTCGTTGCGCGCGAGGTCCACCAGCATGAGGTGCTCGGCGCGCTCCTTCGGGTCGGCGAGGAGCGACTCCTCGTGGGCGACGTCCTCCTCGACGGTCGCGCCGCGCGGGCGGGAACCGGCGATGGGGTGCATGTACACGTGGTCGTCGGTGACCGTGACGAGGGCCTCGGGCGAGGAGCCGACGATCGAGTACGGCTTGCCGTCGGCGTCCTCGAGCGTGAGGAGGTACATGTACGGGCTCGGGTTGAGCACGCGCAGGATGCGGTAGACGTCGATCGGGTCGGCCGTGGTCGGCTGGTCGAAGCGCTGCGAGACGACGACCTGGAAGACGTCGCCCTCGTGGATGTGGTGCTTGCTGCGCGCGATCGCCTCGTGGAAGTCCGCGGGCTCCGTCCGGAGCGTCGCCGACGGCTGGGCCTGGAGGTCGACCTCGGCGAGGAACGTCTCCGACGGGCGCGCGAGGTCGGCCTGCATGCGGTCGAGGCGCGCCTGCGTGTCGGCCCACATGGAGTCCTCGTCATCCACGCCGTCGTTGAGCGCGGTGGCGACGAGCGTGACGGTGCCGCGGCGGTGGTCGAGCACCGCGAGCTCCGAGACGAAGCTGAGCGCCTGGCCGGGCACGGGCACCTCCGCCGGCGGGCGGTCGGGCAGGCGCTCGATCTGGCGCACGGCCTCCCAGCCGATGAAGCCGACGAGGCCGCCGGTGAGGGGCGGCAGGCCCGGGATCCGCGGCGTCTCCCAGCGCGCGTAGAGGGCGGCGAGGGCCGCGAGTGGGCCGTCGGGCGCGTCGTCGCCGAGGGCGCGGCGCGCGTCCATGCCGTAGTCGAGCCAGCGGGCGGAGTCGCCCTCCTGCGTGAGGACGCCGAAGGACGAGACGCCGACGAACGAGAAGCGGGTCCAGATGCCGCCCTGGCCGGCCGACTCGAGCAGGAAGCTGCCGGGGCGGCCCGCCGTGAGCTTGCGGTGGACGCCCACGGGCGTCTCGCCGTCGGCGAAGACCTCCCGCAGCACGGGGATGACCCGGTGGTCGGCCGCGAGGGCGCGGAACGCATCCCGCGTGGTGGTGCCGGGTGCGGGGACGGACGGCGCGGCGGGGCGCGGGGACTCGCTCATGGGGTGGGCCCTTCGTCGGCGGCGGGGCGCGCGCCCGTGACGGGGTGGAGGTGGTCGGCGTCGAAGCAGGTGCGCGTGCCGGTGTGGCAGGCCACTCCTACCTGGTCGACCTGGATGAGGACCGTGTCGCCGTCGCAGTCGAGGGCCGCGTCGCGCACGTACTGCCCGTGCCCGGAGGTGTCGCCCTTCCGCCAGTACTCGCGGCGGGACCGGGACCAGAAGGTGACGCGGCCGGTGGTGAGCGTGCGGCGCAGGGCCTCGCGGTCCATGTAGCCGAGCATGAGCACCTCGCGCGTGTCGTGCTGCTGGATCACGGCGGGGAGCAGCCCGTCGTCGCCGAACGACGCGCGCGCGAGGACGCCGTCCACGTCGGGGGAGGACGCTGCCGTGCTCACCGCCGGACCAGCTGACCGGCGTCCGCGAGGGCGCCCTTGACGTCGCCGATCGTGAACCGGCGGGAGTGGAAGACGCTCGCGGCGAGCACGGCGTCGGCGCCGGCCTCGATCGCGGGCGCGAAGTGGTCGAGCTCGCCCGCGCCGCCCGACGCGATGACGGGCACGCGGCTCGCGGCGCGCATCGCGGCCACGAGCTCGAGGTCGAAGCCGTCGCGCGTGCCGTCGGCGTCGATGGAGTTGACGAGCAGCTCGCCCGCGCCGCGCTCGACGGCCTCGCGGGCCCAGGCGACGGCGTCGATCGTCGTGCGCGTGCGGCCGCCGTGCGTGGTGACGACGAAGCCGGACTCCGTGTCGCCGCGCGTCACGTCGAGCGAGAGGACGCACACCTGCGCGCCGAAGCGGTCGGCGATCTCGCCGACGAGGTCGGGACGCGCGATGGCAGCGCTGTTGACGCCGATCTTGTCGGCGCCGCTCGCGAGCAGCCGGGCCACGTCGTCGGCGCTGCGCACTCCCCCGCCGACCGTCAGCGGGATGAAGACCTGCTCGGCGGTGGCGCTCACGACGTCGTACATCGTCGACCGGTCCTCGACCGTGGCCGTGACGTCGAGGAACGTGAGCTCGTCGGCTCCCTGCTCGTAGTAGAGGCGCGCGAGCTCGACGGGATCGCCCGCGTCCTGCAGGTCGAGGAAGTTGACGCCCTTGACGACGCGGCCGGCGGCCACGTCGAGGCACGGGATCACGCGGACGGCGAGCTGCGCGGCCGGGCCGGGCGCGGCGGAGGCGGCCATGCTCAGATCCGGGCGGCGTGGATCGGGCTGACCAGGATGGCGCGTGCGCCCACCTCGTGCAGGCGGTCCATGATCTGGTTCGTGTCGTCGCGCGGCACCATCGAGCGCACGGCGACCCACGCGGGATCCTGCAGCGGCGAGATCGTGGGCGACTCGATGCCCGGCGTGATGGCCGTGGCGGCGTCCAGGAGCGACAGCGGCACGTCGTAGTCCATGAGCACGTAGCGGCGCGCGACGAGCACGCCCTCGAGGCGGCGGAGCAGCGTGGACGCGCCCGGCTTGTCCTCGGCGCCGGAGATGAGGACGGCGGTGGAGCGGAGGATCACGGGGCCGAAGATCTCGAGCCCGGCCTTCCGCAGAGTGGTGCCCGTCTCGACCACGTCGGCGATCGCGTCGGCGACGCCCAGCTGGATGGCGGACTCGACCGCGCCGTCGAGGCGGATGAGCTGCGCCTCGACGCCGTGCTCGCGGAGGAAGCCGCCCACGAGGACGGGGTAGCTCGTGGCGATGCGGACCCCGGCGAGGTCGGCCAGGTCGGCGAATCGGCCGACGGGGCCCGCGAAGCGGAACGTGGATCCCGCGAAGCCGAGCTCCGCGGTCTCGGAGGCGTCCGAGGCGGAGTCGATGAGGAGGTCGCGGCCGGTGATGCCGACGTCGAGCGCGCCGGACCCCACGTAGGTCGCGATGTCGCGCGGGCGGAGGTAGAAGAACTCGACGTCGTTGCGCGCGTCGAGGACGTAGAGCTCCTTGGGGTCACGACGACCGGCGTACCCGGCCTCGGCGAGCATCTGGGCGGCGGTCTCGGCGAGCGAGCCCTTGTTGGGCACGGCGACACGGAGCATGGGGATCACTTCTTCCGATGGAGGGGACGACGCAGGTGACGGGGCGCGTCACAGATGTCGGCCGACGTCCTCCAGGGTGAGGCCGCGCGCGATCATCATGACCTGGACGTGGTACAGCAGCTGGGAGATCTCCTCGGCCGTGCGGTCGTCGGACTCGTACTCCGACGCCATCCAGACCTCGGCGGCCTCCTCGACGACCTTCTTGCCGATCGCGTGCACGCCGCCGTCGAGCTCGCGGACGGTGCCGGACCCCTCGGGCCGCTCGGCGGCGATCCGGGTCAGCTCGCCGAACAGGTCATCGAAGGTCTTCACGTGGTCCAGGGTACAGGCGCGCGACGGGCGCCCGACACGACGACGGGAGGCCGGGAGCGCGATGCTCCCGGCCTCCCGGTGATGGTGCTGGTCGTGCGTGGTCGCGGTGCTAGCCGACGCCCTGCAGGTCGATCACGAAGATCAGCGTGCGGCCGGAGAGGCGGTGGCCGCCGCCCGCGGGGCCGTAGGCGAGCTCGGGCGGGACCACGAGCTGGCGGCGTCCGCCGACCTTCATGCCGGGGATGCCCTGCTGCCAGCCGGCGATGAGGCTGCGGAGGGGGAAGCGCACGGACTGGCCGCGGCTCCAGGAGGAGTCGAACTCCTCGCCGGACTCGAAGTCGACGCCGAGGTAGTGCACGTCGACCGTGTCGCCGGGCTGTGCCTCGGGGCCGTCGCCCACGGTGATGTCGGAGATGGTCAGCTCTGCGGGGGCCGGGCCGTCGACGGGCTCGACCTCGGGCTTGGTGGTGTCGGTCATGGATCCAGTCAAGCAGATCCGCGCCGGGCGTCCGTCAGTGCGCGTGCGTGTGCGCCTCGGCCGCGCGGCGCAGCTCGGCGATGGCCGCCTCGGGGTCGCCGCCGCGGAAGACGCCGGATCCGGAGACGAACGTGTCCGCGCCGGCCTCGGCCGCGCGGCCGATGGTCTCGACGTCGATGCCGCCGTCGACCTGGAGCCACACGTCGTGGCCGGAGTCCCGGAGGCGCGACCGGAGCGCGCGGAGCTTCGGCATGGTCTCGGGCATGAAGGACTGGCCGCCGAAGCCGGGCTCGACCGTCATCACGAGCACCTGGTCGAACTCGGCGAGGAGCTCGAGGTAGTCGTCGACGGGCGTGCCGGGCTTCAGCGCGATGCCGGCACGGGCGCCGATCTCCCGGAGGCGCCGCGCGAGCGCGAC
Source organism: Clavibacter californiensis (assembly GCF_021952865.1). Lineage (NCBI taxonomy): Bacteria > Bacillati > Actinomycetota > Actinomycetes > Micrococcales > Microbacteriaceae > Clavibacter > Clavibacter californiensis. The sequence goes on from NZ_CP040792.1 coordinate 2,341,106, forward strand.
CGGCTCCCGGGTGGCCTCGGCGTGGAAGGTCACGCTCGCCGCGCCCGCCTCCGCGTAGCCGGGGGCCCAGCGGTCGACGTCGTCGATCATCAGGTGGATGTCGAGCGGTACCGGGGTCACCTGCTGGAGTCGCTCCACCATCGGCAGGCCGAACGTGAGGTTCGGCACGAAGTGGTTGTCCATGATGTCGACGTGCACGAGGTCGGCGGTGGCGAGGCGCTGGATCTCGCGCTCCAGGTTCGCGAAGTCGGCGGACAGGATGCTCGGTTCGATGCGGACGGGCATGGTCCCGACCCTACCGGCGGGTCAGCAGGGCGATGAACATGGCGTCGGTGCCGTGGCGGTGCGGCCAGAGCTGCACGCTGGATCCACGGGTCGCGGCGTCGGGGTCGCCCTCCGGCAGCTTGAGGTCGCCGTCGGCCACGTCCTGGAGCACGGCGCGCGTGTCGAGCGCGGTCACGTCGGGGTGGCGCTGGAGCGCGGCCTGCACGATGGCGCGGGTCTCGGCGAGGTGCGGCGAGCACGTGACGTAGGCGAGGATCCCGCCGGGTGCCAGCGCGCCGATCGCCGAGTCGATGAGCCCCGTCTGCAGGGCGCCGAGGCCCGCGACGTCGCGCGGGGTCTTCCGCCAGCGCGCCTCGGGTCGGCGGCGGAGGGCGCCGAGGCCGCTGCAGGGCGCGTCGAGGAGGATCCGGTCGAACGCGCCCGGGTGCTCCTCCCCCACGGTCGTGCCGTCGGCCTCCCACACCTCGGTGTCGCCGGGGACGGCGCGGAGCGCGTCGCGGACGAGCCCGGCGCGGGCGGGGACGAGCTCGTTCGCGGTGAGCAGGGCGCCGGAGCGACCGGCCTCGGCGGCGAGGAGCGCGGCCTTGCCGCCGGGACCCGCGCAGAGGTCGAGCCAGCGCTCGCCGGGGGCGACGGGTCGGGCGCGGCTGAGGGCGAGCGCGGCGAGCTGGGATCCCTCGTCCTGCACGCGGACGCGGCCCTCGGCGACGCCGGGCGCGTCCATGGGGTCGCCGCCCTCGAGATAGGCGCCGACGGGAGAGAAGGCGGCCGGCTGCTCGCCGGTCTCCTCGACGGTCGCGAGGCCCGGGAGCGCGACGAGGCTGACGGCGGGCGCCGCGTTGTCGGCGCGCAGCAGGTCCTCGAGCTCGTCGGCGCGGCCCTCGCGGGCGAGCGCCTGGCGGAGGGCGCGGAGCACCCAGAGCGGGTGGGAGTGCTCGAGGGCGAGCCGCTCGTCGTCGCTCGCGGCGCTGTCGAGCACGCGCTGCCGCCACTCGGCGGGCTCCGAGCGCGTGATGGTGCGGAGGACGCCGTTGACGAAGCCCGTGGCCGAGCGGGATCCGACCGCGCGCGCCATGTCGACGCCCTCGTTGACGGCCGCGTGGGTCGCGACGCGCATGCTGAGGAGCTGGTGCACCGAGAGGCGGAGCACGTCGAGGATCGGCGCGTCGATCGCCGCGACGGGACGGCCGGCGGCCAGCTCGATCACGCGGTCGTAGTAGCCGGACATGCGCAGGGTGCCGTAGGCGAGCTCGGTGGCGAGCGCCGCGTCCTGGGCGCTGAGGGCGGCGCGGCGGATCCTGACCGGCAGCAGCAGGTTCGCGTACGCGTCCGACTCGCGGACCGCGCTCACGACCTCGTAGGCGACCCGGCGGGCCGGGCTGACGGAGGCGGGGCCGCCGACCGCCGCCCGGTCGTCGGCGGGGCGGGACCCGCGGTCGCCGGCGCGGCGCGCGCCACCCGGGCGGCGGCCGTCCGGTCGACGGGCGGGGGATCCGGTGCTGTCGCTCATCGTGCGGTGATGTCCCTCGTCGTGACGCCGCGCCACCAGTCGGCGGCGGGCATGGGCTTCTTCCCCGCGGGCTGCACCTGGATGAGCTCGACGGGATGGCTGGTGGTGCCGACCATCACGGCGCCGCCGACGGACTCGATGCGCCCGGGTTCGAGCGGGGCGGCGTCGCGCAGCTCGGCTGCACGGTGCACCTTGACGCGCACATCGTCCACGGAGGTGAACGCGCCGGGCTCCGGCGTCACGCCCCGGATCTGCGCGAGCACGGCATCCGCCGGGCGCGCCCAGTCGATCCGGCCGTCGTCGATGGAGGTCTTCGGCGCGAGCGTGGGCTCGCCCTCCTGGGGACGCGCGACAGCGCGGCCCGCGGCGATCCCGTCGACCGTGCGGACGAGGAGGTCGGCGCCCTGCATCGCGAGCGCGTGCAGCACGTCCCCCGCGGTCTCGTGCGCGCCCGTCGGCCGCTCCTCCACGGCGTACACGGGACCGGTGTCCATGCCCCGCTCCAGTCGGAAGACGCTGGCGCCCGTGACGGTCTCGCCCGCCATGATCGAGCGCTGCACGGGCGCCGCTCCCCGCCACCGGGGCAGGAGGGAGAAGTGCAGGTTGATCCAGCCGTGCGCGGGTGTGGACAGCAGCGGCTCCCGCACGAGGCCGCCGTAGGCGACGATCACCCCGAGGTCGGCCCCGACCGCGGCGATGCGGGCGGTCGCCTCCTCGTCCAGCCGGTTGGTGCGGAGCGTGGGGATGCCGAGCCCCTCGGCCTCCCGGGCGACGGGCGACGGCGTCAGCAGACGCTTGCGGCCGGTGGGCGCGTCGGCCCGCGTGACGACGAGCGCCACCTCGTGGCCCGAGGCGTGCAGGCGGACGAGCGACGGGACGGCCGCGCGGGGCGTGCCGGCGAAGACGAGTCTCATGCGGTTCCCTCCCGGGGACGGCGTGCGGGACGAGCGGTGGATGCAGGACGGGCTGTCGGGCCGGGTGCGCGGTCGGCTCGACGGACGCGCATCAGAACAGCCCCGTGTCGTCGAACCGTACACGGAGCGGGACCGTGGGCCGGAACCCGGTGCGGCCCGCGACGGGCTTGCGGCGGCTGGAGGCGTTCCTCACGACGGCGGCGCGGAGCTCGCGCGCCGCGTCGGCGCCGCTGGCGTAGTCGAGGCGGACGATGGCGCGGACCCGGCCCTGCTCGGTGGGCACCGGGCCGAGCACGTCGACCCCCTCGATCCCGTCGAGCCGCTCGACCGCCTGACCGACCGCATCCGGCAGCCCCTCGACGCTCGCGGCGCGCACGGCAGGCGGGAAGCGAAGTGCGCGTCGCTCGAGCAGCTCCTCGCGGGCGTACCTCGCCTGCTGCCAGGTGGCGAGGGCGCGCGCGACCTGGCCGCCGACGCCCACGAGCATCACGGGCGCGCGCGGAGCCGCGAGGGCGGCGGCGTTGGACCACTGGCGGAGCACGTCCTCCCCCACCCGGAGGCTCTCGCGCGCGAGCATGCGCTCCCCGTCGAGCAGCAGGATCGCGCGGTATCCGCCCGCGGCGACGGGCTCGGCCCCGCGCGTGGCGACGACGAGCCGCGACTCCGCGTCGACCTCCTGCACGTGGCGCTCGCCGTCGGCCAGCACCACCTGCACGCCGGGGAACGCGCGGCCGAGCTCCTCCGCCGTGCGGCCCGCGCCGATGGTGACGAGGCGCAGCTCGTCGGATCCGCAGTTGGCGCAGCGCCAGTCGCCCGCGAGGTGCCCGCACCAGCCGCACGTCGGCGTGCTCGTGGCGGTGGACATGCCGAGCGGGCCCGTGCAGACGGTGCAGCGGGCGGCCTGGCGGCAGGCGCGGCACGCGACGAGCGGCGCGTAGCCGGGTCGCGCGACCTGGATGAGGACCGGCCCGTGCTCGACGGCGTCCTTGGCGGCGCGCCACGCGCCCGACGGGATCCTGGCCTGCCGGGCGAAGCCCTCGTCGCCCGTCTGCGAGGTGGTCGGGATCACCCGCGGGGTCCGGGTGGCCGCGGGCGAGACGCTCGTGAGGTAGCCGATCGCGACGAGCCGCTCGACCTCGGTGCTCCGCGAGTGCGCGAGCAGCACGAGCGCCGTCCCCTGCTGACGGCTGCGGAGGAGGGCGACGTCGCGTGCGTGGGCGTAGGGGCTGAGCGGCTCGGCGTGCAGCGGGTCGCCCTCGTCCCACATCGCGACGAGGCCGAGGTGCGGCGCGGGCGCGTAGACGGCCGAGCGGTTGCCGACGACGATGCGGGGCGCGTCGCCCAGGCCCGCGAGGAAGGAGCGGTAGCGGTCGGGGCCGGACTGGCGCGCGTCGGTGCGGAGGACGGAGCCCGCTGGCGCGTGCGCGGCGAGGGCGGCCTCCAGCTGGTCCTGGTCGCGGTAGTCGGGCACGACGAGGACGCTGCTGCGTCCCGACGCGAGCACGCGCGCCGCGGCCTGCGCGAGCGTGACGGCCCAGCGGCCGGCCCAGACGCCGCCGGGCAGCTCGACGACCTCGGGGATGGCGTCGACGGCCACACGACCGGATCCGTCGACAGCGGCGGCGAGGCCGTCGGGCGCGTAGCCGTCGATGGATGGGTGGTCCGCGGGCGGGGTCTCCGCCGGGGAGGTCTCCGCCGGGGAGGTCTCCGCCGCCGGGGCGTCCGCGGCGGTGGCGTCCGCCTGCGCGGTCGACACCGCGGCGGCGTCGGCATCCGCGTCGGCCGCCGCCGCGGCCTGGAGGTGCGCCTTCTCCACGCGCACCTGCCGCGGCGGCACGGCCAGGCGGATCACGTCGGACGCGGTCCCGGCCTGCCGGTCGGCGACCTCCCGCGCGAGCGTCCAGATCTCCGGGCGCAGCACGGGCAGCGGCGACACGACCTGCTCCACCTCGCTGAGCGCGCCGTCGTAGCCCCCGCCGTCGCCTACCTCGATGACGTAGCCGTCGGCCACCCGGCCCGCGGACCGGAGCGGCACGCGCACCCGGACACCGGGCACGCACGTCGCGCGGAGCTCCTCGGGCACCGCGTAGTCGAAGAGGCGGTCGAGCTGCGGCAGCGGCGAGTCGACCATCACCCGCACGACGGGCGGGCGTGTGCCCGTCTCGGCGGCGGGTGTCGCGGATCCGCGCCCGGCCTCCCCCGCGGTCACCCGACCCTCCCGGTCATGCCGGGACCCGGGCGGCGGGGTGCGTCAGAGGCCCGCGGCGCTCTGCAGGTCGGCGACACGGTCGAGCGCCTCCCAGGTGAAGTCCGGCAGCTCGCGACCGAAGTGCCCGTAGGCGGCGGTCTGCGCGTAGACGGGACGGAGCAGGTCGAGCCGCTCGACGATGGCGGCGGGACGCAGGTCGAAGGTCTCGCGGATGGCGCGCACGATGCGCTCCTCGGGCACGTGCGCCGTGCCGAAGGTCTCGACGTAGAGGCCCACGGGCGCGGCCTTGCCGATGGCGTACGCGACCTGCACCTCGAGGCGGTCGGCGAGGCCCGCCGCGACCGCGTTCTTGGCGACCCAGCGCATGGCGTACGCGGCGCTGCGGTCGACCTTCGACGGGTCCTTGCCGCTGAACGCGCCGCCGCCGTGCCGGCTGAACCCGCCGTACGTGTCGACGATGATCTTGCGTCCGGTGAGGCCCGCGTCGCCCTTCGGCCCGCCGATCTCGAACTTGCCTGTGGGGTTGATGAGCAGCGTCGCGTCGCGGGAGTCGAGCTCGATGCCGATCTCGGCCGCGGCGGCGAGCACCGGGCGGATCACGTGCTCCTCGACTTCGCGGCGGAGGTCCTCCTGGGAGACCTGCGGGCCGTGCTGCGTCGAGAGCACGACCGTGTCGACCGTGCGCGGCACGAGCCCCTCGTAGCCGATGGTGACCTGCGTCTTGCCGTCGGGCCGCAGGTACGCGAGCTCGCCCGAGTGGCGGACGGCCGCGAGGCGCTCGGCGAGGCGGTGCGCGAGGTAGATGGGCAGCGGCATGAACACGGGGGTGTCGCGCGACGCGTAGCCGAACATGAGGCCCTGGTCGCCGGCGCCCTGGAGGTCGTGCGCGTCGGTGGACGCGGATCCCGAGCGCGACTCGTACGAGCGGTCGACGCCCTGCGCGATGTCGGGCGACTGCGCGCCGATGGACACCGTGACGCCGCAGTTGCTGCCGTCGAAGCCGACCTCCGAGGAGTCGTAGCCGATGTCCCGGATGCGGTCGCGCACGATCTGCGGGATGTCGACGTAGCCGCTCGTGGTGACCTCGCCCGCGACGTGCACGAGGCCCGTGGTGACGAGCGTCTCGACGGCCGCGCGGCTCGTCGGGTCCTGCGTGAGGAGGGCGTCGAGGATGCTGTCCGAGATCTGGTCGCAGATCTTGTCCGGGTGGCCCTCGGTGACGGACTCGGAGGTGAACAGGCGCAGGTCGGTCACGGGTCGCTCCAGGGGGATCGCGTGGTCGCGCGCCGTTCGCTACTGCGGCGCCGGCGAGCCCACTACGTCGAGAATTCGATGGGCGACCTGCTCCTTGGAGCCGGAGGCCTCGGCAAGTGTATCGCCGGACCTGTCGAGCACCGTGATCGTGTTGCCCTCCGTGGCGAACCCCTCGGACCACCCGACCCTGTTGAGGACGAGGAGGTCGCAGCCCTTCCGCGCGAGCTTCGCGCGGCCGATCCTGAGCCGCTCGGCTGGGTCCTCCTCGGTCTCCGCCGCGAAGCCCACGACCAGGCGGCGGGTGCCGTCGGCGCGCGGCACGGCCGCGTCGGACGCGAGCCGCTGCAGGATGTCGGGGTTCCGCACGAGCTCGACGGTCAGCGCGTCGCCCGCCTCCTCCTTCGTGATCTTGCCCGCGGACACGGCGACGGGCCGGTAGTCGGCGACGGCCGCGGCCATGATCACGACGTCGGCGCCGTCCGCCTCGCGGAGCATCGCGTCGGACAGCTCGAGCGCGGTCGAGACCGGCACCACGCGGACGCCGGCGGGCGCGGGCACCTCGAGGTGCGCGGCGACGAGCACGACGTCGGCGCCGCGGTCGCGCGCGGCGACTGCCAGCGCGACGCCCTGCCGACCGGAGGACCGGTTGCCGAGGAAGCGCACGGGATCCAGCGGCTCGCGCGTGCCGCCCGCGGACACGAGGACGCGGCGGCCCTCGAGGTCGCGGCCCCCCGGACGGACGGCGGCGAGGGCCGCGGCGAGCACGTCCTCCACCTCGGCCATGCGGCCGGGCCCGGAGTCCGTGCCGGTGAGCCGGCCCGATGTGGGGCCGACGAGCGTGGCGCCGCGGGAGCGCAGGAGGGCCGCGTTGGCCTGCGTCGCCGGGTGCTGCCACATCTCGGTGTGCATCGCGGGGGCGACGACGAGGGGCGCACGGCTGGCGAGGATCGTGGTGCCGAGCAGGTCGTCCGACAGGCCGAGGGCCATGGTCGCGAGCGTGTGCGCGGTGGCGGGGGCGACGACGATGAGGTCGGCCTTCTGGCCGAGCGCCACGTGGCGGACCTCGGACACCCCGTCGTAGAGGTCGCTCGTCACCGGGTTCCGGCTGACGGCCTCGAGCGTGGGCTTCCCGACGAACCGGAGCGCCGCCTCGGTGGGCACGACGTGCACGTCGTGGCCGAGGAGCACGAGGCCCCGGACCACGCCGACGGCCTTGTAGGCCGCGATGCCGCCCGTGATCCCCACGACGACCATCACGCAGCGGCGCTCCGGGGCTCGAGGGCGGGGAGGGCGTGCGGCGTGCGGTCGGCGCGGGGCATCCGGGACAGCGGGCGGCTAGGAGGCCGCGGGCTCCACGATGGGGGTGGCGACGAGCTTGTCCTCGTTGATCTCGTGCATCGCGACCGAGAGGGGCTTGTCGTCGATGGTGCTGTCGACGAGCGGTCCGACGTTGTCGAACAGGCTGCCCTCGTGCAGGTCGGCGTAGTAGTCGTTGATCTGGCGGGCCCGCTTGGAGGCGAAGATCACGAGCGCGTACTTCGAGTCGACCTTCGAGAGGAGCTCGTCGATGGGCGGGTCGATGATGCCCTGGGTCTTGTCAACCATGGATGTGCCGCTTCCTCATTGCATGGAAGAAGGCCGCACTGGTCCGTGTCATGGACCGACGGCCTTCCGGGATATCATCAAGTCTACGACCTCGCGCGCCGCCTCCGCGACATCGCGGTTGACGACGAGGTGGTCGAACTCGTCCTGGGCGGCCAGCTCGACCTTCGCGGTGTCCAGCCTGCGCTGCTGCTCCTCGGGTCCCTCGGTGCCGCGACCGACCAGGCGGCGCACGAGCTCCTCCCAGGTGGGCGGCAGCAGGAACACGAGCCGCGCCTCGGGCATCGCGGCCTTCACCTGGCGCGCGCCCTGGATGTCGATCTCCAGCAGCACGCTCCTGCCCTCGGCCAGCGCGGCGTCGATGGGCGCGCGCGGCGTGCCGTAGCGGTGCGCGTTGTGCACCGTGGCCCACTCGAGGAGCTCGTGCTGCTCGACCATGCGGTCGAACTCGGCGTCCGACACGAAGAAGTAGTTGACGCCCTCGACCTCGCCGGGACGCGGCGCGCGCGTGGTGGCGGAGACGGAGAGCAGCACGTCCGGCTCGTTCTCGCGGATGAAGGTGGAGACGGTGCCCTTGCCCACCGCGGTGGGTCCCGCGAGCACCACGAGCCGGCTGGGCTCGACGATCTGCTTCGCGGCCTGCCACTCCTCGAGGAAGCGGGTGAGGCGCACGCGCTGGTGGACGCCGAGGCCGCCGAGGCGCTTGGCGGTGGAGATGCCGAGGTCGCCGAGGATCCGCTCGAGCTTGGTGGGGCCGATGTTCGGGATGCTCGTGAGGAACTCGGTGACGCGGAGCGTGGCCTCGGCGCGGTGCGCGGGATCCGCGGACGCGTCGAGGACGCCGAGCGGGGTGCGCTCCCCCGCGACGATGTCGTGCTTCACCTGCGCGCGTGCGCGGCGGGCGGCGACGGCGGCCTGCGACGCGGCGACCCGGTCGACCTCGGGTGGTTCGGGCCTCATGGCAGCACCTCTTCGAGTCGTCCGGCGTGGTCGGTGACGGCCTCCGCGACACCCCGTGGCCCTGCCGTGAGGATACTCCGCGACGCGGCCGCGATCACAACGCCGGCGGCCGGGCCGAACAGCTTCCGGACGTCGCCCAGCAGCGCGCCCTGGTGGCCGAAGCCGGGCGCGAGGATCGGGGTGCGGAGGAGCCGCGCGAGGTCGAGCCCGGCGTCGGCGGCGTCGACGGTCGCTCCGACGACGAGCCCGAAGGACCCGGGATCGGCCGACGGGTCGTCGAGCGGGCCGTTCGCGGCGACGGCCGCGTCCTGGATCCCGCGGGCGACGGTGCGGGCGGCCGCGGATCCGTCGCCGGGGAGCACGGCGCGCTGCAGGTCGCGCGCCTCCGGGTTGGAGGTCGCGGCGAGCACGAAGACGCCCGCGCCCCAGCCGTCCGCGGCGGTGCGCACGCCGTCGAGGGATCCGACGCCCGTGTACGCCGTGAGGGTGACGGCGTCGGCGCGCAGCGGGCTGTCGGGCGCGAGCCAGGCGGCGCCGTACGCGTCGACCGTGGAGCCGATGTCGCCGCGCTTGGCGTCCGCGATGACGAGGAGGCCGGCGTCGCGCGCCGCGGCGAGCACGCGCTCGAGGGCGACGTAGCCGGCGGATCCGTGGCGCTCGAAGAACGCGACCTGCGGCTTGACGATGCCGGCCCGCCCCGCGGTCGCCTCGACCACGCGGAGGCCGAACTCCTCGAGGCCGCGCGCGTCGTCGCCGAGGCCCCAGGCGTCGAGCAGCGGACGGTGCGGGTCTATGCCGACGCAGAGGTGCCCGTGCGCGCGGAACGTGCAGGCCAGCCGCGCGCCGAACGACGGGGCGTCGGGAACCGCCCCGCCGTCCGCGGTCGTCACCTGCGGGCCTCGCGGGCGATCGCGTAGTCCTGCAGGCTCGTCACGTCGAAGCCCGCGCGGATGGCGTCGAAGGACGCGACCGCCGCGGTGAGCTGCGCGATGGTCGTGAACAGCGCCTTGTCGGCCGCGACGGCCGCCGCGCGGATCTCGTAGCCGTCCGCGCGCGCCGTGCGGCCCGACGGGGTGTTGATGACGACGTCCACCTCGTCCCGGTTGATCAGGTCCACGATCGACGGCGAGTCTCCCGCGGCGGGCTCCTCGCTGTACTTGCGGACGACGCGCGCCTGGATCCCGTTGCGGCTGAGGATCTCCGCCGTGCCCGCGGTCGCCAGCACCTCGAAGCCGAGCTGCTGGAGGCGGAGCACCGGCAGCACGATCGAGCGCTTGTCGCGGTCGGCGACCGAGACGAACACCGTGCCCGAGAGCGGGAGGCCGCCGAACGCCGCCTCCTGGCTCTTCGCGAACGCGCGCGGGAAGTCGCGGTCGATGCCCATGACCTCGCCGGTGGAGCGCATCTCCGGGCCGAGCACGGAGTCGACGATGAGGCCGTCCTTCGTGCGGAACCGCTTGAAGGGCAGCACGGCCTCCTTCACGGCGACGGGCGAGTCCATCGGGACGTCGGATCCGTCGCGCTCGGGCAGGAGCCCGGACGACTTCAGCTCGGCGATGGACGTGCCGACCATGACGAGCGACGCGGCCTTCGCGAGCGGGATGCCGAGCGCCTTGGAGACGAACGGCACCGTGCGGCTCGCGCGCGGGTTCGCCTCGAGGACGTAGAGCACGCCCGCGCCGATCGCGAACTGCACGTTGAGGAGGCCGCGCACGCCCACGCCCTCGGCGATGGCGCGCGTCGCGTCGACGACCTGCTGGATCTGGCCGCGGCCGAGGGTCACGGGCGGGAGCGTGCAGCTCGAGTCGCCCGAGTGGATCCCGGCCTCCTCGATGTGCTCCATGACGCCGCCGACGTACAGCTCGGTGCCGTCGTAGATCGCGTCGATGTCGATCTCGATGGCGTCGTCGAGGAACCGGTCGATGAGGAGGGGCTTGCCCTCGCCGATGATCCCCTGGTCGGCCATGCGCAGGAAGTAGTCGTGCAGCGTGGCGGTGTCGAAGACGATCTCCATGCCGCGGCCGCCGAGCACGTAGCTCGGGCGGACGAGGACGGGGTAGCCGATCCCCTCCGCGACGACCACGGCCTCGTCGATCGCGACCGCGGTGCCGTTGCGCGGCGCGACGAGGCCAGCGGCGTCGAGGATCCCGGAGAACAGGCCCCGCTCCTCCGCGAGGTCGATGGCCGACGGGCTCGTGCCGAGGATCGGGACGCCCGCGGCCTCGAGGCCCTTGGCGAGCCCGAGCGCGGTCTGGCCGCCGAGCTGCACGACGACGCCGACGAGCTCGCCCGCCTGCTGCTCGACGTGCACGATCTCGAGCACGTCCTCGAGCGTGAGCGGCTCGAAGTAGAGCCGGTCGCTCGTGTCGTAGTCGGTGGAGACCGTCTCCGGGTTGCAGTTGATCATGATGGTCTCGAACCCGGCGTCCGCCAGCGCGAAGGACGCGTGCACGCACGAGTAGTCGAACTCGATGCCCTGGCCGATGCGGTTCGGGCCCGAGCCCAGGATGATCACCTTGCGGCGCTCGGACGGCACGATCTCCGTCTCGGAGTCGTAGCTGGAGTAGTGGTACGGCGTGAGCGCGGGGAACTCGCCCGCGCACGTGTCGACCGTCTTGTAGACGGGGCGGATGTCGGCCGCGTGGCGCGCGTCGCGCACCTCCTGCTCGGTGAGGCCGCGGATCTCGGCGATCTGCGCGTCCGAGAAGCCGTGGTCCTTCGCCTCGCGGAGCGTGTCGGCGTCGAGGGAGCCTGCGTCGCGCACGGCGTCGGCGACCTCGTTGATGAGCACGATCTGGTCGATGAACCAGGGGTCGATCTTCGTGGCGTCGAAGACCTGCTCCGCCGTGGCGCCCGCGCGCAGCGCCTGCTGCACCGTGACGATGCGGCCGTCGGTGGGCGTGCGGCTCGTCTCGAGCAGCTCGTCGACCGAGCGGGTCTCGGGGCCCCAGTGGAAGGAGGATCCGCGCTTCTCGAGCGAGCGCAGCGCCTTCTGCAGCGCGGTGGAGTAGTTGCGGCCGATGGCCATGGCCTCGCCGACCGACTTCATGGTCGTGGTGAGCTCGGCGTCCGCGGCCGGGAACTTCTCGAACGCGAAGCGCGGCACCTTCACGACCACGTAGTCGAGCGTGGGCTCGAAGCTCGCGGGCGTGACCTTGGTGATGTCGTTGGGGATCTCGTCGAGGCGGTAGCCGATGGCGAGCTTCGCCGCGATCTTGGCGATGGGGAAGCCCGTCGCCTTCGACGCGAGGGCGCTGGAGCGGGAGACGCGCGGGTTCATCTCGATGACGATGAGGCGGCCGTCGGCGGGGTCCACCGCGAACTGGATGTTGCAGCCGCCCGTGTCGACGCCCACCCGGCGGATGATGTCGATGCCGATGTCGCGCATGTGCTGGTACTCGCGGTCGGTGAGCGTGAGGGCCGGCGCGACCGTGATCGAGTCGCCCGTGTGCACGCCGACCGGGTCGACGTTCTCGATGGAGCAGACGACGACCGTGTTGTCGGCGGTGTCGCGCATGAGCTCGAGCTCGTACTCCTTCCAGCCGAGGATCGACTCCTCGAGGAGCACCTCGGTCGTGGGGCTCGACTGCAGGCCGTCGGCGACCATGCGCTCCAGCTCCTGGCGTGTGTGCGCGAAGCCGGAGCCGAGGCCGCCCATGGTGAAGGACGGGCGGATCACGAGCGGGTAGCCGAGGTCCTCGGCGAACTCCACGGCCTGCTCGAGCGTCTTGGCGACGTGCGAGCGGGCGACGTCGGCACCGGACTCGATGACGAGGTCCTTGAAGAGCTGCCGGTCCTCGCCCTTCTGGATCGCCTCGACCTTCGCGCCGATGAGCTCGACGCCGTGCTTGGCGAGGATGCCGAGCTCGTCGAGGCGGATGGCCGCGTTCAGCGCCGTCTGGCCGCCGAGCGTCGGGAGCACCGCGTCGGGGCGCTCCTTGATGATGATCTTCTCGAGCACCTCGCTCGTGATCGGCTCGATGTAGGTCGCGTCGGCGAAGTCCGGGTCGGTCATGATCGTGGCGGGGTTCGAGTTCACGAGGATGACGCGCACGCCCTCCTCACGCAGCACCCGGCAGGCCTGGGTGCCGGAGTAGTCGAACTCGGCGGCCTGGCCGATGACGATCGGCCCGGAGCCGATGACGAGGACGCTGTTGATGTCGTCGCGCTTGGGCATTACACGGTCTCCTGGGGGGTCGCGGCGGCGGGGGCGGTGCCCGACGCGTCGTGGATCAGCTCGATGAACCGGTCGAAGAGGTAGGACGAGTCGTGGGGACCCGCGGCCGCCTCCGGGTGGTACTGCACGCTGAAGGCGGGGATGTCGAGGCAGTTGAGCCCCTCGACCACCTGGTCGTTGAGCGAGACGTGGCTGACCTCGGCGCGGCCGAAGCCGGCGGGGCTGTCCACGGGGCCGTCGAGCGGCGCGGAGACCGCGAAGCCGTGGTTCTGGCTCGTGATCTCGACGCGGCCGGTGCGGCGGTCGAGCACGGGCTGGTTGATCCCGCGGTGGCCGAACGGCAGCTTGTAGGTGTCGAACCCGAGGGCGCGGCCGAGGAGCTGGTTGCCGAAGCAGATCCCGAAGAACGGGATGCCCTTTCGGAGGACGTCCTGCAGGAGCTCCACGTGGTACTGGGAGGCCTCGGGGTCGCCGGGGCCGTTCGAGTAGAAGACCGCCGTGGGCGCGAGCTCCTCGAGCTCCTGGGTGGTGATCGACTGCGGCACGACGTGCACGTCGAGGCCGCGGGCCGCGAGGTGCTTCACCGTGGCGGTCTTGATCCCGAGGTCGAGCACCGCGACGGATCCGATGCGGGGCCCTTCCGCGGGGATCGTGTACGTCTCCTGCGTGGAGACCTCGGCGGAGAGGTTGCGGCCCGCCATGTCCGGCGCCTGCCGGACCTGCGCGAGCTGCTCCTCGTCGCCGAGCGCGAAGGCGTCACCGGAGAAGACGCCGGCGCGCATGGCGCCCTCGTCTCGGATCCGGCGGGTGATCGCGCGCGTGTCGATGCCGGAGATGCCGACCACGCCCTGCGCGACCAGGTCGTCCTCGAGCGTGCGCTGCCCGCGGAAGTTGGAGACCACGCGAGAGGGGTCGCGGACGACGTAGCCGGCGACCCAGATGCGGCGGGACTCCATGTCGTCGTCGTTCATGCCGGTGTTGCCGATGTGCGGCGCCGTCTGGAGGACGATCTGGCCCGCGTAGGACGGGTCGGTGATGGTCTCCTGGTAGCCGGTCATGCCGGTCGCGAAGACGGCCTCGCCGAGGGTCACGCCGCGGGCGCCGTACGCGCGTCCGACGTACCTCCGTCCGTCCTCGAGCACCAGGACCGCCGGTTCGTGTCGGGCCATGTCGGTCACTTCCCTTCGTTGTCGTCGTCGTGCGCAGGGCGCGTGATGTGGTGGAGGGCGTCGACGAGCGCGGTCTTCTCGCGCGGGTCGATCACCCGGATGTACGTGTCGACCGAGGTCCCGGCCGCCGCGTCGAGGATCCAGGTGACGGCCACCAGGCCGCCCTCCTCCACGACGCGGTCGATCGCATAGGTCGCGAGCCCGGATCCCGTGATGCGGTCGGCGGGCACGAGCACCTCGCGCTCGCCGTCGATCGCGAGCACGAGGCCCGCGTCGTGCACCCGCGCAGCCGCGCGACCGCGGAAGCCGAGGGGCGCCACGGTCAGCCGGTCGAGCGGCTCCCCCGCTGTGGTCGTGGCGACGTAGAGCACGTCGACCTCGAGCGTCGGCGCGCCGAGCCCGGCGGGCGGGCGCGGCGGCTCGGGCAGCGCGCGCTGGCGTCGTCGGCGCGCGCGCCAGCCGAGCACCATGAGCGCGAGCAGCAGGACGAGGAGCGCGATCACCGTGATCGCGGGCACGAGGCGGCCGCTCATGCGCGCGCCTCCGGGACGCCGGCCGAGGTCGCCGCGTCGCGTGCGTCGGCGTCCGCGCGGTCGCGGAGGACGGCGGCGCGGGCGACGGTCTCGCGGTCGACGAGCGCGCCGTCGAGCACGGTCGGGTATCCGCGGTGGAAGGTCGCGACGACGCGGCCGGGCAGCGTCATCTCGAGGTAGGGCGAGTTGCCGCTGAGCCCGCCGAGGTCGTCGCGCCCGAAGACGCGCGACGCGGACGGGTCGTAGAGCGTGATGTCGGCCGGGGATCCGCCGGCCACGGCGTGCCCGTGCTCGGCGAGGCGGCCGATGCGCGCGGGCGCGTGCGACATGACGCGCGCGACGCCGGCCCAGTCGATCAGGCCGGTGTCGACCATGGCGAGCTGCACCACGGAGAGCGCCGACTCGAGGCCGACCATGCCGAACGCGGCCGCGTCCCACTCGCAGTCCTTAGCCTCCGTCGGGTGCGGCGCGTGGTCGGTCGCGACCACGTCGATCGTGCCGTCGGCGAGGGCGGCGCGGAGGGCCTCGACGTCCTCGCGGCGGCGCAGCGGCGGGTTGACCTTGTAGCGCGCGTCGTAGCCCGCGACCAGGTCCTCGGTGAGGAGGAGGTGGTGCGGCGTGACCTCGGCCGTGACGTCGACGCCGCGCGCCTTGGCCCAGCGGATCACGTCGACGGAGCCGGCGGTGGAGACGTGGCAGACGTGGAGGCGGGATCCCACGTGCTCGGCGAGCAGGACGTCGCGCGCGATGATCGACTCCTCGGCGACCGCGGGCCAGCCCGTGATGCCGAGCTCGCCGGACAGCGCGCCCTCGTTCATGGTGGCGCCCTCGGTGAGCCGCGGGTCCTGCGCGTGCTGCGCGATGACGCCGTCGAACGCCTTCACGTACTCGAGGGCGCGGCGCATGAGCAGCGGGTCGGAGACGCACTTGCCGTCGTCGGAGAAGACGCGGACGGCGGCGCGGCTGGAGGCCATCGCGCCGATCTCCGCCATCGACTCGCCGGCCAGGCCCACCGACACCGCGCCGATGGGGCGCACGGTCGCGTAGCCGGCCGCGTCGCCGAGCGCCTTGACCTGCTCGACCACGCCCGCGGTGTCCTGCACGGGCATCGTGTTGGCCATCGCGAAGACCGCCGTGAAGCCGCCGAGGGCCGCGGCGCGGGATCCCGTGAGCACGGTCTCGCTCTGCTCGTAGCCGGGCTCGCGCAGGTGCACGTGCAGGTCGACGAGTCCGGGCAGCGCGACGAGGCCGTCGGCCTCGATCACGTGGGCACCGGCGGGTGTCTCGAGGTCGGGGCCGATCTCGCGGATCAGCCCGTCGGCGACGAGGATGTCGGCCCGCTCGCCCGACGGCAGGGTCGCGCCGCGGATCAGGTGGGTGTCGTCGGGGTTCGTGTCGTTCTGGGTCATCGGTCGGCCTTCCCGTCGCCGGACAGCAGGAGGTAGAGGACGGCCATGCGCACCGAGACGCCGTTGGCGACCTGCTCGCGCACCGTGGACCTCTCCGAGTCGGCGGCGGCGGCGGATATCTCGAGCCCGCGGTTCATGGGCCCCGGGTGCATGACGATCGTATCGGCCCCGAGGAGCGCGAGCCGCGCGTCGTCGAGGCCCCAGATGCGCGCGTACTCGCGCGGGTTCGGGAAGAAGGCGGCGCGCATGCGCTCGGCCTGGATGCGGAGCATCATCACGGCGTCGGGCGCGCCCTCGACGAGCGCCGCGTCGAGGTCGTACCGCACCGTGACGGGCCAGGATCCGACGCCCACCGGCACGAGCGTGGGCGGTGCGACGAGCGTGACCTCGGCGCCGAGCGTCGTGAGCAGCCACGCGTTCGAGCGGGCGACGCGGGAGTGCAGCACGTCGCCGACGATGACGACGCGCGTGCCGTCGAGCCCCTTGCCCCGCGCGGCGGATCCGTGCAGCCTGCGGCGGATGGTGAACGCGTCGAGCAGCGCCTGCGTGGGGTGCTCGTGCGTGCCGTCGCCCGCGTTGACGATCCCGGCGTCGATCCAGCCGCTGCCGGCGAGCGTGTGCGGCGCGCCCGACGACGGGTGCCGGACGACCACGCCGTCGGCGCCCATCGCCTGCAGCGTCTGCGCGGTGTCCTTGAGGCTCTCGCCCTTGGAGACGCTCGACCCCTTCGCGCTGAAGTTGATGACGTCGGCCGACAGGCGCTTGGCGGCGGCCTCGAACGAGATGCGGGTGCGGGTGGAGTCCTCGAAGAAGAGGTTGACGACCGTGCGCCCGCGGAGCGCGGGCGTCTTCTTGATCTCGCGCGTGCCGACGTCGGCCATGTCCTCGGCGACGTCGAGGATGTGGATCGCCTCGTCGCGGGACAGGTCGCGGGTGGAGAGCAGGTGCCTCATGGGGTCGCCCCCTCTGCGGCGGATCCCGTCGCGGGCGCGTCGTCCGGGCCGGCGATGCTCACCGACTCCTCGCCGTCGGTCTCCTCGAGCCGGACGAAGATCCGCTCGGCGAGGCTGGAGGGCAGGTTCTTGCCCACGAAGTCGGCGCGGATGGGGAGCTCCCGGTGGCCGCGGTCGACGAGCGCGGCGAGCCGCACGGCCGTGGGACGGCCGAGGTCGCCGATCGCGTCGAGGGCGGCGCGCACGGTGCGGCCGGAGAAGAGCACGTCGTCGACGAGCACGACGGTGCGGCCGTCGACGCCGCCTGAGGGCAGGCGCGTGGGCGCGGGCGCGCGGGTCGGGTTCCGCTGCAGGTCGTCGCGGTACATCGTGACGTCGAGCGACCCCACCAGGTCGGCGGGGGCCTCGGGCTCGAGGCGGGCGATGATCCGGCCGATGCGCTCGGCGAGGACGGTGCCGCGGGTGGGGATCCCGAGGAGCAGCAGGCCGTGCGGGCCGCGGTTCGACTCGAGGATCTCGTGGGCGATGCGCGTGAGCGCACGGGTGATGTCAGAGGGCTGCAGCACGATGCGCTGAGGCAATCCGACCTCCTTCCCCGCCTCTCGGGACGGATGTTAAAGGTGGTCTGTTCCGCGGGTCACTCTAGCGGGTGTCGGCCCGTCGGTCACCGTCACGCCGCGCGGGTGCGGTCCCGGCGCTCGGGCAGCGCCACGAATCCCGCCGAGCGGTACGTCGCGACGGCGCCGCGGAGGTCACTCGGCGTGCACACGAGGGCCGCCGAGGAGCCGAGCTCGCGCAACGCTGCCGCTGCTGCGCGGCAGACTGCTCTCCCGTGGCCCTTCCCGCGCTGGTCCGCGCGCACGCCCATCGGCTCGAGGAGGCCAGGCCGCCCCTGCCCTGCCGACCAGACCGTGACTCCCGCCACGGGCACCCCGTCGGGGTCGCGGCCGAGGAGGCACACCATCGACGCCGTGTCGGCACCTGTCGCGCGACGGGCGGTGACGCCGGACGCCATGGTCGCCCACTGCGCGTCGGTGAAGGTCGCGTTGGCCCACGCGGACCGGTGGACGGCCGTGAACGCGGAAGAGGCACCGGGCACGACGCGCTCGACGCGGAGCCCGCCCGGGATCCGAACGGGCTCGGAGAGATCGAGCACCAGGGGGGTCCACGCCTCGCCCGCCGACCAGCCGGAGGTGGCGAGGGCCGCGTCGAGTGCCGTGCCCGCGGGGATCTCGACGGATGCCCGACCGACGGGCAGCACGCCGGCCTCGGGGTCCGCGATGTCCGCCCGCACGACGTCGGCGAGCGCCGGGTCCGACCACCGTTGCGGCGCCACCGTCGTCCGGAGGAGGCCAGGCCCGTCGAGGAACCCGATCGCCACGATCCGGCCGTCGTCGCGCCAGACGCGGAGCGCGTCGGCGACCGCACGCGACCCGTGCCGCTCCGCCCAGCCGATGTCGCCCGGGTGGAGCTGAACGGGCGCATCGTCGCGCTGCCATCGCCGGAGCGCGTCCACGACAGGACCGAGCTCGTCCGGACCGGGGGAAGTGAGGACGATGGACATGTCCTCATCCCATCACCCGGGCGACGCCAGGACCACCCCTCGGAGCACGGTCCCCGGCTCGACGGGCCGCGGTGTCCGTCAGCGGGAGGCGTCGAGCACCGCGCGGATCCGTCCGAGCACGGCGGCGTCCTGCAGGCTCGTGGCGTCGCCGAGGGGTCGGCCCTCCACGAGGTCGGCGAGGAGGCGGCGCATGATCTTGCCCGAGCGCGTCTTGGGCACGTCCGGCACGGCGACGATCCGGCGCGGCTTCGCCACCGGCCCGATCGCGCGCGCGACGTGCGTCGTGAGGACCGGCCCCAGCTCCGCGGCGAGCGCCGCCCAACCGTCGGCGTCGTCGTCCGCGGGGCGGTCGTCGCCGCGCGGGACGACGAACGCGACCACGCGCTGGCCGGTGAGCTCGTCGGCCACGCCCGTGACGCCGGCCTCGCCCACGCGCGGATGGGCTACGAGCGCCGACTCGATCTCGATGGTGGAGAGGCGGTGCCCGGACACGTTGACGACCTCGTCGATCCGGCCCTGCAGGGCCACGTCGCCGTCGACGTCGCGCCGGGCGCCGTCGCCCGCGAGGAACCAGCCGCGGTCGGCGAACCGCTCCCAGTAGGCGCTGCGGTAGCGGGCCGGGTCGCCCCACACAGTGCGGGCCATGCCGGGCCAGGGGCGCTGGATCACGAGTAGGCCGCCCTCCCCGTCCGCGGCGGGCTCGCCGTCGTCGTCGACCACGTCCACGCGGAACCCGGGCAGCGCGCGGCCGGCGGCGCCGGGCTTCAGGGTCGAGACGCCCGGCAGCGGGGCGATGACGGCGGCCCCGGTCTCGGACTGCCACCACGTGTCGACCACGGGCGCGGATCCCCCGCCGATCTCGCGGTGGAACCAGCGCCACGCGGCCGGGTTGATGGCCTCCCCCACGGAACCCAGCAGCCGGATGCTCGACAGGTCGTGCCCCGGGACGCCGTCGGGGAACCAGCCCATGAGCGAGCGGATGAGCGTGGGGGCGGTGTAGTACGTCGTCACCCCGTAGCGCTCGATGATCTCCAGGTGCCGCCCGCGGTGGGGCGTGTCGGGCGTGCCCTCGTAGATCACCTGCGTGAGCCCGTTGGAGAGCGGCCCGTAGATCTCGTAGGTGTGGGCGGTGACCCAGGCGAGGTCGGCCGTGCACCAGTGCACGTCGTCGGGCTTCGCGTCGAAGTGGGCCCAGTGCGCCCACGACGCGTGCGCGAGGTAGCCGCCGCTCGTGTGCACCAGGCCCTTGGGGCGGCCGGTGGTGCCGGATGTGTAGATGATGAAGAGCGGGTGCTCGGCGTCGAAGGCCTCCGGTGCGTGCTCGGGCGACGCGGATCCGACCGCGTCGTGCCACCAGACGTCGCGGCCCGCGGTCCACGGCACGTCCTGCCCGGTGCGGCGGACGACGAGCACGTGCTCGATCGACGCGACGCCCGCGACGGCCTCGTCGGCCTGCGGCTTGGTGGCGACCGCCTGGCCGCGACGGTTCTGCCCGTCGCTCGTGATGAGCAGCTTCGCGCCCGTGTCCTCGACGCGGAACCGCAGCGCCTCCGCGGAGAAGCCGCCGAAGACGAGCGAGTGCACCGCGCCGATGCGCGCGACCGCGAGGGTCGCGACGATCGTCTCGACGAGCACGGGCAGGTAGATCACGACGCGGTCGCCGGGACCGACGCCGAGCGCCGTGAGGGCGTTGGCGGCGCGGGACACCTCGTCCTGGAGCTCGCGGTAGGTGACCGTGCGGCGGTCGCCCGGCTCGCCCTCGAAGTGCAGCGCGACCTTCTCCCCGCGGCCGGCGGCGACGTGCCGGTCGACGCAGTTGGCGGCGACGTTGAGCCGTCCGCCCGCGAACCACGTGGCGGCGGGGACCTGCGGGGTGCCGTCTGCGGCGACGGGCGGGATCCACGTGTGCGCCGTCTCCCACGGCGTCTCCCAGTCGAGGCGGCGGGCGGCCTCCTCCCAGAAGGCGACGGGATCCGCGTCGGCGCGCGCGTACGCCTCCGCCGTGACGTTCGCGGCGGCGGCGAGCGCGGCGGGCGGCGGGAAGAGCGCCTGCTCGTGCGCCACGGCGCCCGGGGCGTCGGCGGCGGGTGCGGGTGCGGTCTCGGCCTGCTCGGTGCGCGGGGAGGTCATGCGCCGACGCTACGTTCCGCGCGACCGGGATCCGGAACCGGGATGTCACGCGGCGACACGAAGGCGGCGGGTCAGCCCCAGCGCCGCACGAGCACCCGCTCGACGAGGCCGACCACCGCGTCGGTGATCGCGCCGAGCACGGCGAGCAGCACGATCGCCAGCAGCACCCGGTCGACGCGTCCGTTGGACGACGACTCCGTGAGCAGGTAGCCGAGCCCCATCGACGCGGCGAGCAGCTCGGCCGCCACGAGGAACAGCCACGACTGCGCGAGCGCGAGCCGGAGGCCGGAGACGACGGCCGGCAGCACGGCGGGGAGCTGCACGGTGACGAGCAGCGGGATCCGCGTCAGCCCGAACGCGCGTCCCGCCTCCACGAGGTGCGGGTCCACGTGCCGGAGCGCGCCCGCGACGGTCGTGTAGACCGGGAACATCGCGCCGATGGCGACGAGCGTGACCTTGGAGTCCTCGTTGATGCCCATCCAGAGCAGGAGCAGCGGCACCCACGCGAGCGACGGCACCGTGCGGAACGCGCCCGCTGTGGGCGCGAGGAGGAGCCTGCCGATGCGCGACAGGCCGACCACGGCGCCGAGCACGAGGCCGACCGTGGCGCCCAGCGCGAAGCCGAGCAGCACGCGCTGCAGCGAGATGGCGACGTACTGCCCGAGGATCCCCTGCTCGGCCAGCTGCACCCCGGCCCGCACCACGTCGAGCGGCGCGGGCAGGAGGTGGGCGGGCACGGCGCCCGTCGCGGTCACGACCGCCCAGAGCCCGACCACCAGGACGGGGACGACGAGGCCCACGGCGACCCGGAGGAGGACCCCACGGGTCGCGCGGCCGGGCGCCGGGCGCCGGGCGCGCTGGCCGTCGTCGTACGGGGCCCCGACGCCCGCGCGGTCGCCCGTGCCGACGTCCTCCCGCGCGGGCCGGAGCGCGGTCATCCGGCGGATCCGGAGGCGGGGTCCGCGGCCTCGGCGAACCGCGGCTCGAACAGCTCGTCCAGTGCCGTGTCGACCTTCCCCTGGTCCTCCACGTCGCCGGACTCCACGAGGATCGGGCCGACGCGCTCCAGCACGGCGCGCTGGGCGTCGCCGGGCACGGGGTCGACGCCGAGGTTCGTGCGGTCGATGACGGTGGAGGCGACGGCCGGGTCGATCGCGGCGGCCTGCGCGAGGATCGCCGCGGTCTCGTCCGGGTGGTCGACCGCCCAGGCGCGGGCCTCCTCGTAGGAGTCGACGACGGCCTGCGCGAGGTCGGGCGACGCGTCGAGGAACGACTGCGTGGCGTTGAGGAACCCGTAGGTCGCGAAGTCGACGTTCCGGTACAGCAGAGTGGATCCCGCCTCCGCCTCGCTCGCCGCCATGAGCGGGTCGAGCCCGGCCCACGCGTCGACCGAGCCGTTCTCGAGCGCGGCCCGGCCGTCGGCGTGCTGGAGGTTCTGGATGGTGACGTCGGACGCGGGGATGCCGGCCTCGTCCAGCGTCTGCAGCAGGAAGAAGTACGGGTCCGTGCCCTTCGTCGCCGCGATGTCGGCCCCGCGGAGCTGGTCGACGCTGGTGATGGGCGACCCCTTCGGCACGACGATCGCGGTCCACTCGGGCTGCGAGTACACGTCGATGGTGCGGATGGGCGAGCCGTTGGCCCGGGCGAGGAGCGCGGCGGATCCGGCGGTGGATCCCACGTCGACGGCTCCCGCGCGCAGCAGCTCGTTGGCCTTGTTCGAGCCTGCGGACTGCACCCAGTCGACCTTCACGTCCGACCCGAGCCGCTTCTCCACGAGGCCCTGGTCCTTCACGATGAGGCTGAGCGGGTTGTAGGTCGCCCAGTCGAGGGTGAGCGTGTCGGCGCTCCAGCCGGCGGGATCCGCGGATGCCTCGGCGGCGGGCGCGACGGACGAGCCCTCCCCCGCGGCGCAGCCGGCGAGGAGCATCGCGGCGGCGCCCACGAGCGCGAGGGCGGGGAGGGATCTGCGGGGCAGGAGACGGGTCACGGTGGGTCCTCGGTGCGGTGTCGGGTGGTGCGGGGGTGGTGGTGCGGGGGTGGTGGTGCGGGTGGTGGTGCGGGTGGTGGTCCGGGGGGGTGCGGCCGGTGGCGGTGGTCCGGCTCAGCGCGCCCGGTGGCCCGGCACGCCGAGCCCCTCGAGCAGCTCCGCGCGGAGGGCGGCGAGGGTCGCGTCGCCGCGGTCCCGCGGGCGGGCGCCCGGCACCTCGAGGACGCGGCGGACGGTCGCGCCGGGCGCGGCTCCGTCCGCGGGATCCGGGCCGAGCAGCACCACGCGGTCGGCGAGGTGCAGGGCCTCGTCCACGTCGTGCGTGACGAGGAGGACCGTGGTCGGGATCGCGGCGTGCACGTCGAGCAGCAGGTCCTGCATGCGCAGGCGCGTCAGGGCGTCGAGCGCGCCGAACGGCTCGTCGAGCACGAGGACGCGGGGCCGCCGGGCGAGCGCGCGGGCGAGCGAGGCGCGCTGGGCCATGCCTCCGGAGACCTGCCGGGGACGGAGGTCGGCGGCCTCGGCGAGGCCGGTCAGCTCGAGCAGGTCGCGCACCCGGGCGTCGCCCTCGTCGCGCGGCACGTCGCGGGGCAGGCCGAGGCGGACGTTGGCGCGGATCGTGCGCCACGGCAGCAGGCGCGGCTCCTGGAACGCGACCGCGGAGCGCTGGTCGACCTCGCTCACGGCAGTGCCGTCGATGCGGATGGATCCGGCGTCGGGCCGGTCGAGGCCGCTCACCTGGCGCAGGAGCGTGGACTTCCCGCAGCCGGACGGCCCGAGGACGGCCACGACGTCGCCCGCGGCGAGGTCGAGGTCCACGTCCCGCAGCACCGTGCGCCGGGCTCGGGATCCGTCGCCGGCGAACGACCGCCCCACCCCGCGGAGCTCGACCGCGCCGGCGGAGGCCGCGGTCGCATCCGGGGCGGGAGCGGGCGACGCGGCGGTCGTCCGGTCGGGTCGCTGGGCGGATGCGGTGACGGGCATGACCCGACGCTAGGGCGGCCCGGGCACCGGCGGACCGTCCCGCGTCACACGCGGTCGCGTGGCGTCACGCGAGGTAACGGGGTGGCGCGACGCACCCCGCGATGCCTAGGCCTGCGTCGCCGCGATCCGCGCGAGCATGCCGTTCACGAACGAGGCCGACTCATCCGTCGAGAGCGACGACGCGAGGTCCACGCTCTCCGAGATCGCGACGCCGTCGGGCACGTCGGCGTTGAAGAGGATCTCCCAGATGCCGATGCGCAGGATCGCGCGATCGACGGCGGGCATGCGGGCGAGGGTCCAGTTCACCGAGTACGTCTCGATGAGCTCGTCGATCTCGTCCTGGTGCTCGACGAAGCCCTCGGCGATCTCGCGCGCGTACTGCCACGACGCCTGCCGGTCGGGCTCGGCCGCGGCGCGCTGCTGCTCGACCGCGAGGGTCGCGGGGATGGACTCGCCGCGGATGTCCGCGACGTAGAGGACGTCGAGGGCGCGCTTGCGCGCCTTGGTGCGTGCGCTCACGGGTCAGTCGGTGACGCGGCCGAGGTAGTCGCCCGTGCGGGTGTCCACCTTGACGCGCGTGCCCTGCTCGAGGAAGAGCGGCACCTGGATCTGGTGCCCGGTCTCGACCGTCGCGGGCTTGGTGCCGCCCGTCGAGCGGTCGCCCTGCAGGCCCGGCTCCGTGTACGTGATGGTGAGCACGACGGACGCGGGCAGCTCGACGTAGAGGCCCTCGCCGTTGTGCAGCGCGACGGTGACGTCCTGGTTCTCGAGCATGAAGTTCTTCGCGTCGCCGACCTGCGCGGCGGACAGCGTGATCTGGTCGTAGTCGCTCGTGTCCATGAACACGAAGTTCTCGCCGTCGGCGTAGAGGTACTGGAAGTCGCGGCGGTCGACCGTCTCGGTCTCGATCTTCGCGCCGGCGTTGAACGTGCGGTCGACGACCTTGCCGCTCATCACGTTCTTGACCTTGGTGCGCACGAACGCGCCGCCCTTGCCCGGCTTCACGTGCTGGAACTCGATGACGGTCCACAGCTGGCCGTCCATGTTGAGGACGACGCCGTTCTTGATGTCAGCGGTAGAGGCCATGCGGGAGGGTCCTTGCCTGTTCGACGAGCGGGAGGTGCGGCGTCGATGCGGCCGCACGGGGATGCCGGGGCCGACCCGGTGCGGGCGGCGTGGCGATCCGAGGGATCAGCCTAACGGGTGCCGGTCACGACGTGCGCGAGGGCCAGGAGGTACGAGCCCTGCCCGAGCCCCGCGATGACGCCCGTCGCGACGGGCGAGATGACGCTGGTGTGCCGGAACTCCTCGCGCGCGTGCGGGTTCGAGATGTGCACCTCGAGAAGCGTGATGCCGGCCTTCGTGACGAGCGCCGCGGCGTCGCGGAGCGCGTACGAGTAGTGCGTGAACGCCGCGGGGTTCATGATCACGGGGGTCCGCGTGTCGACGGCCTCGTGCAGCCAGCCGATGAGGGTCGCCTCGTCGTCGGTCTGCCTGAGGTCGATCTCGACATCGTCGGGCGCGAACGCGACGAGCTCGCGGCGGAGGTCGTCGAGCGACCCGGTGCCGTACACGTCGGGCTCGCGGCTGCCGAGCCTTCCGAGGTTGGGGCCGTTGAGGACGAGCACGCGTGACATGCGCACCAGCCTAGGGCGCGGCCCGGGCCCGCTCAGCCGACGCTCTGGCCGCCGTCGGAGCGGATGCGCTGGCCGTTGATCCAGCCGCCCTCCGCCGAGAGCAGGAAGCACACGAGCGCCGCGGCGTCGCGCGGTTCGGCCAGGCGCCCGCGGGGCGTGGCCTGCCGGAGTCCCTCGCGCAGCTCGGGCGTGAACCAGCCCGTGTCGGTGCGCCCGGGATCCACGAGGTTGGCGGTGACGCGCACGTGCTCGAGCTCCCGCGCGGCCGCGATGACGATGCGGTCGAGCGCCGCCTTGCTGGCGCCGTACGGCACGTTGCCGACGACGTGGTCGCTCGTGAGCGCGACGATGCGGCCGGCGCCGGGCTCGGCCCGGTACCGCCGCGCGAAGCCCTGGATGAGCTGCAGCGAGGCCCGCACGTTCACGGCGAGGTGGCGGTCGAGGCTCTCGACGGTGGTGTCGAGGAGGCCGCTGTCGACCGACTCGGCGTGACTGAGGACCAGGCCCGTGATCGGGCCCAGCTCGCGCTCGACCTCGTCGAGGATCCGCTCGGGGGCACCGGTGTCCATGAGGTCGGCCTCGATCGCGTGCGCCCGGCCGCCGGCGCCCTCGACCGCCTCGGCGACGCGGGCGGGGTCCTCCGGCTGGCGGCCCCACGGCATGCGGGAGTCGTACGCCGACCAGTACGAGAAGGCGACGTCCCAGCCGCCGAGCGCGAGGTCCTCGGCGATGGCCGCGCCGAGCCCCGCGACCCGGCCGACGCCCGTGATCAGCGCGACGGGCCGGACGGGCGCGTCGGGATGCGCGGGATCCGTCACGAGCCGATCTCCTGGTACGCCGCGAACAGCAGCGCCTCCTCGGGCCCGTTGAGCACGCTCGCGCGGCCCACGCCGTCGAGCACGATGAACCGCATCATGTCGCCGCGCGCCTTCTTGTCGCGCTTCATGCTCGCGACGAGCGTGGGCCAGCGGCCGACGGGGTAGCTGGTGGGCAGGTCGAGCGAGTCGAGGATCCGCCGGTGCCGGTCGACGGCCTCGTCGGACAGCGAGCGGGTGAGGCGAGAGAGCTCGGCCGCGAAGACCATGCCGACCGCGACGGCCGCGCCGTGCCGCCAGCGGTAGCGCTCCGCGTGCTCGATGGCGTGGCCGAGCGTGTGACCGTAGTTGAGGATCTCGCGGCGGCCCTTCTCGGTGAAGTCCTCCCCCACGACCTCGGCCTTCATCGCGATGGACAGCTCCACGACCCGGCGGAACTCCGGGCTCGTGGGATCGGTGACGCGCGCCACGTCCCGCTCGATGATGTCGAGGATCTCGGGCACGGCGATGAAGCCGGCCTTCACGATCTCCGCGAAACCGGTGACGAGCTCGTTCCGCGGCAGGGTGGCGAGCAGGTCGAGGTCGACGATCACGGCGGTCGGCGCGTAGAAGGCACCCACGAGGTTCTTGCCCTCGGACGTGTTGATGCCGGTCTTGCCGCCCACGGCCGCGTCGACCATGGCGAGGACGGTCGTGGGGATCTGGATGAGCATCACGCCGCGCAGCCACGTCGCCGCGACGAAGCCGCCGAGGTCTGTGGTGGCGCCGCCGCCGAGCGTGATGACGGCGTCCGAGCGCGTGAAGTCGGTGGTGCCCATGATCTTCCAGCAGAACGCCGCGACCTCCACGCGCTTGGCGCCCTCGGCGTCGGGCACCTCCGCGAGGTACACCTCGACGTCGCCCTGCAGGCGCTCGCGCAGCCGGGACGCCTCCTCGGCGAGGGCTGGCGCGTGCACGATGAGCACCTTGCGCACGCGCGGGCCGAGCAGCGCGCCCACGCCCTGGACGAGGCCGCGGCCCACGGTGACGTCGTAGCCGGGGGTGCCGGAGACGCGGATCACGGTGGGCGCGTCGGGCTCGACGGCGGCGCTCTGCGCGGTGGCGTCGGTGGCGTCGGTGTCGGTGTCGGTGTCGGTGGGGGTCGGTTCGGTCATTGCTGCCTCTCCCGGGCGAAGCGCTCGATCTCGCGGGCGATGCGCGGGAGCGGGCGGTCGGAGGTGTCGATGGTCAGGTCGGCGAGCGAGCGGTACAGCTCCTCGCGGTCGGCGACGATTCGACGCCAGCTCTCGAGGCCGTCGACGAGCGGGCGGTCGTTGCCGCGGATCCGGGAGCGCACGGCGTGCTCGCTCACGGTGAGGAGCACGACCCGGCAAGCCGCCAGATCGGCGCGCGTCGCGGGGTCGAGGACGGCTCCCCCGCCGAGCGAGACGACGCCGTCCTCCGCGAGCGCGGCGGCGACCTGGGCGCGCTCGAGCTCGCGGAACCGCGGCTCCCCGTGCTCGCGGAAGATGTCGGCGATGGATCCGTGGGCCTGCACGATCGCGCGGTCCGTGTCGGTGAACGGCAGCCCCAGGGCCTTCGCCACGCGCCGGCCGACCGTGGTCTTGCCCGCGCCGGGCGGGCCGATCAGGACGACCGGCACGCTCAGGCCTCGGGTGCCGCCGGCGGCGCGGCGTCCGCCTCGTCCACGAGGTCGGCGCCGGTGCGGCGGCCCTCGGGGATCGCGTCGAGGTAGCCGCGGAGGTTGCGCAGGGTCTCGCCCACGGAGTCGCCGCCGAACTTCTCCAGCACGGCGTCGGCGAGCGTGAGCGCGACCATGGCCTCGGCGACGACGCCCGCTGCGGGCACCGCGCACACGTCGGAGCGCTGGTGGTTCGCGGGGGCCGCGCCACCCGTGGCCGTGTCGATGGTGCGGAGCGCGCGCGGCACGGTCGCGATGGGCTTCATGCCGGCGCGGACGCGCAGGACCGTGCCGGTCGACATGCCGCCCTCGGTGCCGCCCGCGCGGTCCGTGGACCGGCCGATGCCCGCGGCCGTGGAGAAGAGCTCGTCGTGCGCCTCGGATCCGCGACGCGTGGTGGTGAGGAAGCCGTCCCCGACCTCGACGCCCTTGATCGCCTGGATGCCCATGAGCGCGGCCGCGAGCTTGGAGTCGAGGCGGCGGTCCCAGTGCACATGCGAGCCGAGGCCGGGCGGCAGGTCGTAGGCGAGGACCTCGACGACGCCGCCGACCGTGTCGCCGCTGGACTTCGTGTCGTCGACCTCGGCGACCATGCGGGCGCTGGTCTCGGGGTGGAAGCAGCGCAGCGGATCCGCGTCCAGCGCGTCCACGTCGGCGGGCGTCGGCAGCGGCGCGCCCTCGGGCACGCGGACGGGGCCGATGGCGAGCGTGTGGCTGACGAGCGTGATCCCGAGCTCGGCGAGGAACGCGCGCGCCACTGCGCCGAGCGCGACGCGGGCCGCGGTCTCGCGGGCGCTCGCCCGCTCGAGGATGGGACGCGCCTCGTCGAAGTCGTACTTCTGCATGCCCACGAGGTCGGCGTGGCCCGGGCGGGGACGCGTGAGGGCCGCGGCGCGCGCGCCCCGCAGCTTCTCCGGATCCACCGGCTTGGGGCTCATGACGTCGACCCACTTGGGCCACTCCGTGTTGCCGATCCGCACCGCGATGGGGCTGCCGAGCGTGCGCCCGTGGACCACCCCGGTGGAGAGGCTCAGCTCGTCCTGCTCGAACGCCATGCGCGCGCCGCGGCCGTAGCCGAGCTTGCGACGGGCGAGGTCGGCGCGGATGCCGTCGAGGCTGACGGGCACGCCCGCGGGCAGCCCCTCCAGGACGGCGATGAGTTCGGGGCCGTGGGATTCCCCGGCGGTGAGCCAACGCAGCATGTCCCCATCCTCCCACAGCGGCAGCCGCCGACCCGCGGGTCAGGCGCCGGTCCAGGGCCTCAGCGGATCGCGGCCGACGCTCGCGAGCATCGCCGCCAGCACGCGCTCCTCGCCAGGCAGCGGCCGTCCCGCGTCCCCCGCGACGAACAGCCGCACCTGGTCGAGCGCCTGGTGCACGAGCATGTCGATCCCCGGCACGACGCGGCCGCCTGCCCGCTCCCACGCCGACGCGATCCCGGTGGGCCACGGCGCGTACGTCACGTCGAGGAGCACGCTCGCCCCGGACAGCCTGCCGGGCAGCGGCACGGCAGCGGCGGCATCGCCCGGCAGGGTGCTGACCACGGTGTCGGCGTCGCGGAGCGCGTCCACCGCCGCGTCGAGCGGGGTGGTCACGAGCGCGACGCCCAGCTCGTCGGCCAGCGGGGCGAGCTCCCGCCCCTGCTCCTGCCGGCGGGCCGCGACGACGACCTCGTGCGCGCCCAAGCGGGCCAGCGCGACGACGGACGAGCGCGCGGTGGATCCGGCGCCCAGCACCACGGCGCGCCCTGCGCGCTCGACGCCGGCCGCCCCGAGCGCCCGCACGATGCCCGCGACGTCCGTGTTCGCGCCCCGCCGGACGACGACCCCCGCCGCGTCGCGCTCGAGGAGCAGCGTGTTGGCCGCGCCCGCCAACCGGGCCGTGTCGTCGATCAGGTCGAGGAGCGGCAGCACGTCGCGCTTGAGCGGCATGGTGAGCGAGAGGCCGCGCCAGTCGGATCCGAGACCCGCAACGAACGCGCCGAGGTCCGCCCCCGTGCACTCCACCGCCTCGTACACCCAGTCGAGACCGAGCACCGCGTACGCCGCGGCGTGCAGCCGCGGCGACAGCGAGTGCGCGATGGGGCTGCCGAGGACCGCCAGCCGCACGGCCGGCGTCCGCGGATCAGCCATTGCCCGGGTTGTCCTTCATGAACTGCTGCCACTGCGCGACGGCCTTCTCGTGCTCCTCGTACGTCTGCGAGAAGACGGTGTCGCCCGTGATGGTGTTGACGGTGACGAAGTACAGCCACGGGCCGTCGGCGGGCGCCAGCGCGGCCTTGATCGCGAGGTCACCCGGGTTGGAGATGGGGCCGATCGGCAGGCCCGGGTGCACGTAGGTGTTCCACGGGTTGTCGTCGGCGCGCTCGGCGTCGGTGGTCGTCACGCGGCCGACCGAGTTCGCGCCGTAGGCGACCGTCGCGTCCGACTGCAGCGGCATGCCGATCGCGATGCGGTTCTGGAAGACCCGCGACACCTTGTAGAAGTCCCCCTCGAAGCGGGCCTCCTTCTGGATGAGCGCGGCGAGCGTGAGCACGCGGTGCCGGTCGGCGGGAGCGACGCCGGCCTGGTCGAGCGCCTGGAAGGTGCGGCTCACCATCGCCTTCACCATGTCCGTCGCGGAGGTGCCGGGCGGGAAGTCGTACGTGGCCGGGAAGAGGTAGCCCTCGATGTTCGGCGCCTCCGCGGGGATGCCGAGCGCGGCGCGATCCGACGCGGCGGCCTCGAGGTCGGCGACGGGCGTGCCCGTGCCCTCCGCGATGAGCTCGAACGCCTGCGCGGCGGTCTGGCCCTCGGGGATGGTGACCTTGGCCTGGACCTGGCTGGAGGGATCCTGCAGCATCGCGAGCGCGGACGCCGCGCTCATCTGCTTCCGCAGCGTGTACGTGCCCGGCTGGAACACGACCTCGCCTCCGGACGCGACGACGGCCCGGTAGAACGCCTTCGACGTCTTCACGACGTCCTGCGAGGCGAGCGTGTCCCCGATGGTGCTGCCGGTGTCGCCCGTCTTGACGACCACCTGCACCTCCCCGGATCCGTCGCCGTCGTAGTCGGTCGGCTCGGCGGGCGTCATCAGGGCCGACACGACCGGGCCGAACAGCGACGTCGCGATGACGGCCGCGCCGCCGAACAGCGCGACGAGCAGGAGCACGACGTACGGCCACCTGGGGTGGCGCCGCTTGGGCTTCGGGGCGACGGGAGCCGCCGCGGGCGGCGGAGTCCGACGTGCACCGCCCCGCGTCGTGCGGGTGGGCGTGGTGGTGGCTGCGATGCCGGCAGCGGACGCGGACGCCGTGGAGACGTCGCCGGCGGCCGACGCTGCGGAGGTCGCCGCGGCGGCTGCCACGTCGGCTGCCACGCCGGCGCGCGGGCGCTCCTCGACGGCGGGACGCGGCGCGGGGGTCCGGGGTGACGTCTCCCGCGCGGCGGGACGCTCGTCGGCCGCCGCGGATGAGGGCGCGCCGTCCGGAGCGGGAACGGGGGCCGCTGCCTGCGCCTCGGCCGCCTCGCGCAGGGCACGGAGCTCCCGGCGCGTCATGGGCGCGCCGGTGCCGATGCCCGGTCCCTCGCCGCGCGGCGCCAGGGGGGACGACGGACGTCCGGGTGCCGCCGCCTTCTCGCCGAACAGGCTCTCGAAGGGGTCGCCGCCTCCGCCCGCGGCCGCCGTGGCGCGTCGGGTGGGATCGTTCTCAGGCGTGTCGGTCAGGATCGACTCGGTTCCTCGGGACGAGATCACCGGGTGGGGAGCCGGCGGCGCGCTCGGTCTCGAGCGCGTGTTGAAGGATTATAACGGCCGCCACCTGGTCGATCACCGGCTTCTGCTTACGGGAGCCTCTGCCCGAGGCGCGCAGGGCGCCCTGGGCGGAGACCGTCGAGAGGCGCTCGTCGACCAGCCGCACGGGGATCTCCGTCGCGTCCGCGAGCCGCCGGGCGAATCCCTCCGCGTCGTCCGTGGATGCCGTCGCCCGGCCGGAAAGCGCGAGCGGGAGGCCCACGAGGAGCTCCGCGCAGTCGATCTCGGCCGCCACCGCGAGGATCCTCCGCACGTCCGCCGAGCCGGCCGCGTCGCGCGGCACGGTCTCGACGGGCGTCGCGATCAGCCCGTGCGGATCCGACCGGGCGAGGCCGATCCGGGCCTTCCCCACGTCGACCGCGAGCCGGGATCCGATCCGCATCAGGAGTCGAGCGCCTGACGCACCGCGGTCAGCGCGTCGCCGATGGCCGAGACGTCGGATCCGCCACCCTGCGCGAGGTCGTCCTTGCCGCCTCCGCCGCCCCCGAGCACCGCGGCCGCCGCCCGGGCGAGCTGCCCGGCCTTGGCACCCGCGTCGCGCGCGGCCTGGTTGGTGGCCACGATGACGGTCGGCTTGCCGCCCGCGTCGCCCGCGAGGGCGACCACGACGGGCTCGGATCCCGCACGCTCGCGCACGAGCGTCACGAGCTGGCGCACCTCGTCGGCCGAGCGGACGCTGCCGAGCGACTCCTGGATGAGCGTCACGGCTCCGACGCGCGATCCCTGCGCGAGGAGCGCCGGCACGCGCTGCTGCAGCGCCTGCGCCTCGAAGTCGGCGATGCGACGCTCCGCGGTCTTGAGGTTCTGCATGAGGTCGGCGATGCGGTCGGGCAGCTGCTCGCGCGGCGTCTTCAGGCTCGAGGTGAGCTGCGACACGATGGCGCGCTCGACGGCCAGGTCCTGGAACGCCTCGCGGCCGACGAGCGACTCGATGCGGCGGTTCGTGGATCCGACCGACGACTCCCCCACGACGTTGATGAGCCCGATCTGCGCGCTGGAGGACACGTGCGTGCCGGCGCACAGCTCGCGCGACCACGGGCCGCCGATGTCGACCACGCGCACGGTGTCGCCGTACTTCTCGCCGAACAGCGCCATGGCGCCCAGCTGCTTGGCCTCGTCGATCGGCATGACGCGCGTCACGACCTGCAGGTCGTCGCGCACCGCGCCGTTCGCGATGTCCTCGATCTCGCTGCGCGTCTCGGGGCTGAGCGCCTGGTTCCACGCGAAGTCGAGGCGCATGTAGCCGGCCCGGTTGTAGGACCCGGACTGGTGCGCGTCCTGGCCGAGCACCTGGCGGAGCGCGGCGTGGACGAGGTGGGTGCCCGAGTGCGCCTGGGTCGCGCCGCGGCGCCAGTCGGCGTCGACGACGGTCGTGGCGGCGTCGCCCACGCCCACCTCGCCGGAGCGCACCTGCACGCGGTGGCTGATGAGGCCCTTCACGGGCTTCTGCACGTCGAGCACCTCGAGGTCGAAGCCCTGGCCGACGATGCTGCCCGCGTCGGCCTCCTGGCCGCCGGACTCGGCGTACAGGCTCGTCTCGGGGAGGATGACCTCCGCGATGTCGCCCGCGACCGCGTGGTCGACACTGTGGCCGCCGACGATGAGGCCGAGGATCGTGGTCCCGGTCTCCAGCTCGTCGTAGCCCGTGAAGCGGGTCTCGCCCGCCGCACGGAACTCGCTGTAGACGGTGAGGTCGGCCAGCGCCGTCTTCTTGCTCTTGGCGTCCGCCTTGGCGCGCGTGCGCTGCTCCAGCATCAGCCGGTCGAACGCCTCGCGGTCGACCGTGAGGCCGTTCTCCTCCGCCATCTCGAGCGTGAGGTCGATGGGGAAGCCGAAGGTGTCGTGCAGGAGGAATGCGGTGTCGCCCGCGATCCGCTCGCCGCCCTTCGCCTTGGTCTCCCCGACCGCGACGTCGAGGATCGTCGTGCCGCCGGAGAGCGTGCGGAGGAAGGTCTCCTCCTCCGCGTACGCCAGGCGCGAGATGCGGTCGAAGTCGTCGGACACCTCGGGGTAGGCGGCCTTCATCGCGTCGCGCGACGCGGGGAACAGCTCGCCGAAGGTCGCGGCGTCCACGCCCATCAGGCGCATCGCGCGCACGGTGCGGCGCATGAGGCGGCGCAGGATGTAGCCGCGCCCCTCGTTCGACGGCCGGACGCCGTCCGACATCAGCATGAGGGAGGAGCGCACGTGGTCGGCGACGATCCGCATGCGCACGTCGTCCTCGTGGTCGGCGCCGTAGCGACGACCTGACAGCTCGGCGGCGCGGTCGAGCACGGGGCGCACCTGGTCGATCTCGTACATGTTCTCGACGCCCTGCTTGAGGAACGCGACGCGCTCGAGGCCCATGCCGGTGTCGATGTTCCGCTTCGGCAGGTCACCGAGGATCTCGAAGTCGCTCTTTCCCGTGCCGGCCCCGCGCAGGTACTGCATGAAGACGAGGTTCCAGATCTCCACGTAGCGGTCGTCGTCGGTCGCCGGGCCGCCGTCGGCGCCGTACGCCGGGCCGCGGTCGAAGAAGATCTCGGAGCAGGGTCCGGCCGGGCCGGGCTGGCCGGTGTGCCAGTAGTTCGTGTCGCGGCCGAGGCCCTGGATCCGCTCGTCCGCCAGGCCCGCGATGCGCTTCCACGCCTGCCTGGCCTCGTCGTCCTCGTGGTAGACGGTGACCCAGAGGTCGTCGGGCGAGAACCCGAGGCCGCCGTCGGCCTCGCTCGTCGTGAGCAGCTCCCACGCGTACGCGATCGCCTGCTCCTTGAAGTAGTCGCCGAAGGAGAAGTTGCCGTTCATCTGGAAGAAGGTGCCGTGGCGCGGCGTGCGCCCGACCTCCTCGATGTCGAGGGTGCGGATGCACTTCTGCACGCTCGTCGCGCGCGGGAACGGCGCGGGCACGACGCCCGTGAGGTACGGCACGAACGGCACCATGCCGGCCACCGTGAACAGCAGGGTCGGGTCGTCGCTCACGAGCGACGCGGACGGCACGACGGTGTGCCCGCGGTCGCCGAAGTACGTCAGCCAGGCGTTGCGGATGTCTGCGGTCTGCATGCGGTCTACTGCTTTCCGAGCTCGGTGATGGTGTCCTCTGCCTCGCCCACGGCGGAGCGCAGCTCGGCCTCGCGGCGACGGTAGCCGTGCTCGACGGACTCGCCGAACCGGCGGGCGCGGGCGTCGACGTCCTGGAACAGGCGGTGCCCGGCGGGGGTGCGGTCGACCACGTGGGCGACCGCGAAGCCGATGACGACCCCCACGACGATGAGGACGAGGTTCTTCATGCTGCTCCCCTTCCGGGAGGTGACGCGACGGGCTGGCGGCCTTCGGGGCCGAGGGCGATCCTACCGGCCGGGCTCCGCGCCGCCCGGGCCGCGGTGGCGCGGAGCCGACCGCGGCCGGATACGACGCGAGGCGGGCCGCCCCGTGATGGGGCGACCCGCCTCGCGGACGGTGGAGCGGTGTGGCTAGCGTGCCGCGTAGTACTCGACGACCAGCTGGACCTCGCAGGTCACGGGGACCTCGGCGCGCTTCGGCAGGCGCACGAGGCGGGCCTGCAGCTTGTCGAGCTCGACCTCGAGGTACGAGGGGAGCTTCGGCAGCACGTCGGCGTGACCGCCGGCGGCCGCGACCTGGAAGGGCTCGGTGCCCTCGGAGCGCGGCTTGACGTGGATCATCTGGCCGGCCTTCACGCGGAAGGAGGGACGGTCGACGATCTTGCCGTCGACCATGATGTGGCGGTGCACGACGAGCTGGCGGGCCTGCGCCGTGGTGCGCGCGAGGCCGGAGCGGACGACGAGCGCGTCGAGGCGCTGCTCGAGGATCTCGACGAGGTTCTCACCGGTCAGGCCCTGGGTGCGACGCGCCTCCTGGAAGGCGATCTTGAGCTGGGCCTCGCGGATGCCGTACTGGGCGCGCAGACGCTGCTTCTCGCGGAGGCGGACGGCGTAGTCGCTGTCCTGCTTGCGCTTGGACCGGCCGTGCTCGCCCGGCGCGTAGGGGCGCTTCTCGAGGTACTTGGCCGCCTTCGGCGTGAGCGGGATGCCCAGCGCGCGGGAGAGGCGGGTCTTGCTGCGGGTGCGTGACTTGGTGGACACGTTTTCCTTCCAGGGAGAAAGTCTCTGACTACGGATGATGCAGGGCGTCCGCGCACACGCATGGGCGCGCGACGATCGATCCCGCTGATGCGGGTCCTGCGGAAGTAGAGGGATTCGCCACGGGTCGTCCGGCTACAGGACGTGTCCCTTGGATCTGGATGTCGACGCAGCCGCACGCGACACCCCATCTAGGCGTCAGCAAGCGTAGCACGCGATCGGCGCGATCCCGGGGATGCGCCGCGCCGGGATCAGCCCCCGCGGACGATGCGGCGCAGCTTCTCGAGCCGGGCCGAGAGGTCCCGCTCGTGCCCGTGCTGCGTGGGCGCGTAGTAGGTGCGTCCGACGAGCTCGTCCGGCAGGTACTGCTGCGTCACGACGCCGATGTCCGCGTCATGGGGATAGCGGTAGCCCTTGCCGTGGCCGAGCCGCTTCGCGCCCGGGTAGTGCGCGTCGCGGAGGTGGAGGGGCACGCGGCCGAAGGCGCCCGCGCGCACGTCCGCGATGGCCTGGTCGATGCCGAGGTAGGAGGCGTTCGACTTGGGCGCGGTCGCGAGGTGCACGACCGCCTGCGCCAGCGGGATCCGCCCCTCCGGCATGCCGATGAGCTGCACCGCGTCGGCGGCCGCGACCGCGACCACGAGCGCCTGCGGGTCGGCGAGCCCGATGTCCTCCGAGGCCGAGACGATGATCCGCCGGGCGATGAAGCGCGGGTCCTCCCCCGCCTCGATCATCCGCGCGAGGTAGTGCAGCGCGGCGTCGACGTCGGACCCGCGGATCGACTTGATGAAGGCGCTGATGACGTCGTAGTGCTCGTCGCCGTTGCGGTCGTAGCGCAGCAGGGCCCGGTCGACCGCCAGCGCGACCTGCTCGGTGGAGATGGGGATGGGCGCGGGATCCTCGGCGGGCTCGGGATCCACGCCGTCCTGGTCCTCGTCGTCCTCGTCGTCCTCCTCGTCCTCCTGCCCGTCGGCCGCGGCGCGCGCCTTGCCCGACGCGTCCGCCTGCGCCGACACCGCCGCCGCCTCGAGCGCCGTCAGCGCGCGCCGGGCGTCGCCGGAGGCGAGCCGGATGATCATGGCCCGCGCGTCGTCGTCGAGCGCGAACCGGCCGCCGAGGCCCCGGTCGTCGGCCACGGCGCGGTCCACGAGCACGCCGAGGTCGTCGTCGTCGAGCTGCTCCAGCGTCAGCAGGAGGCTCCGGGAGAGGAGCGGCGAGATGACGGAGAACGACGGGTTCTCGGTGGTGGCCGCGATGAGGATCACCCACCCGTTCTCCACGCCCGGCAGCAGCGCGTCCTGCTGGGCCTTGGTGAAGCGGTGGATCTCGTCGAGGAAGAGCACGGTCGAGACGCCGAAGAGGTCGCGGTCGCTGAGCGCCTTCTCCATCACCTGCCGCACATCGCGGACGCCGGCGGTCACGGCCGACAGCTCGACGAAGCGGCGGCTGGATCCGTGCGCGATGGCCTGCGCGAGCGTCGTCTTGCCCGTGCCGGGCGGGCCCCACAGGATGATCGAGACCGAGCCCTGCTCCCCCGCCACGTCCGACGCGAGGCTCACGAGGGGCGATCCGGGGGTCAGGAGATGACGCTGGCCGGTGACCTCGTCGAGGCTGCGGGGACGCATCCGGACGGCCAGGGGCGTCGCCCCCGAACGGAGGCCCGGTCGCGTGTCGGTCATGATCTCGATGGTAGGCGCGACCGGCTATGGTTCCCGTACCGCCGCCTCGGGCGGGACCGACCGTGAGGACGCCGTGGCCCCGAAGAACGACCGCGCAGCCCGTGAGGCGCAGGCCCGACTCCGCCGCTACGCGGCCCGCCAGGAGCTCCACGCGCGCGCCGTCCGACGCCGCCGTCGCGACGACCTGGGCGCGGTCGTCGCCGTGGTCCTCGTCGCCGCGCTCGCGATCGGCGCGCAGCTCGCCTACGAGTCCGGGCCGGGTGCCCCCGCGCCTGCACCCGCTCCCTCGTCATCGCCGTCGTCCCCCGCGACCGCGCCCGCCCCCGCCCCTGCGACGCCGGACGCCACGCCGACGCCCTGAGCCCGGACCGCAGCGCCGACGCGAGGCCTTGTCCCACGTGCGCACGGCCGGTACGGCTCGAGGAGCCGGCCGGTCCTCACGGGCCCCTGCGAGCCGCGTCCGATCCGCGGCCACACGAGCGACCGCGACGTGCGCTGGGGCATGATCGAGAGGTCAGCCCGCCG
Organism: Clavibacter californiensis; assembly: GCF_021952865.1. Classification (NCBI taxonomy): domain Bacteria; kingdom Bacillati; phylum Actinomycetota; class Actinomycetes; order Micrococcales; family Microbacteriaceae; genus Clavibacter; species Clavibacter californiensis. Next base: position 2,378,951 of record NZ_CP040792.1, read on the forward strand.
CCACCCGCGGCGAACCCGCTCGATGCCCGTGCTCTAGGCTGACGTGCACGTCTCCGCACCGGTCCGTCCGGTCCTACGAACAAGGTGGAATCCGTGGCTGACAACGATCAGACCCCCTGGGGCCGCGTCGACGAGACGGGCACCGTCTTCCTGCGCGAGGGCGACGGCGAACGCGCCGTCGGCCAGTACCCCGACGGGACCCCCGAGGAGGCGCTGGCCTACTTCCAGCGCAAGTTCACGGACCTCGCCGGGCAGGTCACGCTGCTGGAGCAGCGCGCCAAGCGCGGCGCTCCCGCCGCCGACGTCTCCAAGGCGGTCGCGCACCTCATCGAGGCCGTGGAGGGCGCGAACGCCGTCGGCGACCTCGCGGCGCTCCGCACGCGTCTCGACGTCCTCGCCGCCACCGTCGGCGAGCTCACCGAGAAGCAGGGCGAGGAGCAGCGACAGGTGGTGCAGGGCGCCATCGCCGAGCGCACAGCCATCGTCGAGGAGACCGAGCGCCTCGCGAGCCAGGACTTCTCGAAGGTCCAGTGGAAGCAGCTGACGGCCGAGGTCGACGCGCTCTTCGGCCGGTGGCAGCAGCATCAGCAGACGGGGCCTCGCCTCCCCAAGAACGAGGCCAACGAGCTCTGGAAGCGCTTCCGCACGGCGCGCTCGACCATCGACACCGAGCGCAAGGCGTTCTTCGCCGAGCTCGACAACGCGCACAAGGACGCCCGCTCGAAGAAGCAGGCGATCGTCGAGCAGGCACGCGCCCTCGAGCCGCAGGGCGTCGCCGGCATCCCCGCCTACCGCCGTCTCCTCGACGAGTGGAAGCTCGCCGGACGCGCGGGCAAGCGCTACGACGACGCCCTGTGGGCGCAGTTCAAGGCGGCGGGCGACGTGCTCTACGGCGCCAAGGCCGAGGTCGACGCGGCGGACGACGAGGAGCAGCAGGCCAACCTCCAGGCCAAGCTCGCGCTCCTCGACGAGGCCGAGCCCATCCTCCAGATCACGGAGCGCACGGCGGCTCGTGACAAGCTCACCGCCGTCCAGCTCCGCTGGGACGCGATCGGTCGCGTGCCGCGGGACAGCGTCAAGACCGTCGAGGACCGCCTGCGCAAGGTCGAGACGCACGTGCGCACCCTGGACGAGGAGTTCTGGCGAAAGAACAACCCGGAGACGAAGGCGCGCTCGGAGGGGCTCGCATCGCAGCTCGGCGCCGCCATCGACAAGCTGCAGCGCGAGCTCGACGCGGCCAAGGCCGACGGGGACGCGCGACGCATCAAGGACGCCGAGGAGGCCCTGGCCGCCCGCCGCGTGTGGCTGGACGCCCTCGGCTCCTAGCCCGCCCCCTCCAGCGCGGCGACGGCCCGGGATCCTCCACAGGATCCCGGGCCGTCGCCCGTGGCCCCATCCCCGATGGCATGGTGCGCCCATGTCACCCCGACTCGCCCCCGTCCTGTCCGTCCTCGACCTCCCGCTCGCCGAGCTCTGCTCCGCCCGCCTCGACGGCGAGGTGTACGAGGTCGACGCCTGCTACTCCCCCGTCGACGAGCTGGCCTCGCCCTGGCTCCGCGCCGCGGCGCTCGCTGCGCAGGTCCCCTCGCGCCTCATCGCCGAGCGGTCGACGGCGGCCTGGGTGCACGGAACCGTCCGCACCCCGCCGCGCACGCACGAGTACTGCGTCGACAGCGTCGCGCGCTGCCATCCTCCGGCGCTGCGCAACGTGCGCATCCGCGAGGTCGTGCTCGACGGGCGCGACACGGTCGTGCTGGCCGGCCTCCGCGTCACCACGCCTCTGCGGACGCTGTGCGACATCGCGCGCACGGTCGCCGACTTCTCGCCGGCCCACGAGGCCGCGTGCCTCGGGCTGCTGGCGCTGCCCGGTGTGACGGACGCGGCGGCGAGGGAGCACCTGGCCGCGTCGGGTGCACTCCCCGACAAGCGACGTGCGCTCGTCCGTCTCGATGCGCTGGCACGGCGCGCGGCGTCGTCGGACCACGCGGAGCGCGGGCCGGGGGCGGGTCCCGTCAGCCCCCGTTGACCCGGTACACGTCGTACACGGCGTCGATGCGGCGCACCGCGTTGAGCACGCGGTCCAGATGCGTGACGTCGCCCATCTCGAACACGAAGCGGCTGATCGCGAGCCGGTTGGACGACGTCGAGACGGACGCCGACAGGATGTTGACGTGGTGCTCCGACAGCACGCGCGTCACGTCGCTGAGGAGGCCGGAACGGTCGAGCGCCTCGACCTGGATGTGCACCAGGAACAGGCTCTTGGACGACGGCGCCCACTCCACCTCGATCATGCGATCGGGCTCCGCGCGCAGGGAGTCCACGTTGTGGCAGTTGGCCTGGTGGACGGAGACACCCGCGCCGCGCGTCACGAACCCGATGATCTCGTCCCCGGGCACGGGCGTGCAGCACTTCGCGAGCTTCACCAGGATGTCCGGCGCCCCACGCACGAGGACCCCGGAGTCGCTGTTGCGCGAGACCCGCGAACGCTGCGTGACCGCGAAGACCTCCTCGGCCTCGCCGCCGCTGTCGCCCTGGATCGACGACAGCACCTTCTCGATCACCGACTGGGTCGAGACGTGACCCTCGCCGACGGCGGCGTAGAGCGCCGCGACGTCGTCGTACTTCATGCTCTGCGCCACGTCCGAGAACGCGTCCTGGTTCATGAGCTTCTGCAGCGGGAGGTTCTGCTTGCGCATGGCGCGGGCGATGGCGTCCTTGCCCTGCTCGATCGCCTCCTCGCGGCGCTCCTTGGTGAACCACTGCTTGATCTTGTTGCGCGCGCGAGCGCTCTTCACGAACGCGAGCCAGTCCTTGCTCGGTCCGCTGTCGGGGTTCTTCGACGTGAACACCTCCACCACGTCGCCCGTGGTGAGCGGGTTCTCGAGCGGCACGAGCCGCCCGTTCACCTTGGCGCCCATCGTGCGGTGGCCGACGTCCGTGTGCACGGCGTAGGCGAAGTCCACGGGCGTCCCGCCGGCGGGCAGGCCGATCACCTTGCCGTGCGGGGTGAAGACGTAGACCTCCTTCGCGCCGATCTCGAAGCGCAGCGAGTCGAGGAACTCCCCCGGATCCGCGGTCTCCGACTGCCAGTCGGAGATGTGCGCGAGCCAGGCGAGGTCGGTGTCCCCCTGCGGCGACACCTCGGGGGTGCGCCCGCCGTTCATGCGCTCCTTGTACTTCCAGTGCGCCGCGACGCCGAACTCGGCGCGCTGGTGCATCTCGTGCGTGCGGATCTGGATCTCGACCGGGCGGCCCTTGGGCCCGATCACCGTCGTGTGCAGCGACTGGTACAGGTTGAACTTGGGTGTGGCGATGTAGTCCTTGAAGCGCCCGGGCACGGGGGTCCAACGGGCGTGGATCGCGCCGAGCACGGCGTAGCAGTCGCGCAGCGAGTCGACCAGCACGCGGATCCCGACGAGGTCGTAGATCTCGTCGAACTCGCGGCCGCGCACGACCATCTTCTGGTAGATCGAGTAGTACTGCTTGGGCCGGCCGGCCACCTTGCCGCGGATCTTGGCGGCGCGGAGGTCGTCGTTGACGCTGTCGATCACCTGCTGGACGAACTCCTCGCGCTGCGGCGTGCGCTGCTTGACGAGGTTCTCGATCTCGACGTAGATCTTCGGGTAGAGCACCGCGAACGAGAGGTCCTCGAGCTCCCACTTGATGGTCGATATGCCGAGGCGGTGCGCGAGCGGCGCGTAGATCTCGAGGGTCTCCTTGGCCTTCCTCTCGGCGGACGCGGATTCGACGAACCCCCACGTGCGCGCGTTGTGGAGGCGGTCGGCCAGCTTGACCACGAGGACCCGGATGTCCTTGGACATGGCGACGACCATCTTGCGCACCGTCTCGGCCTGCGCGCTGTCGCCGTACTTCAGCTTGTCGAGCTTGGTCACGCCGTCGACCAGCATCGCGATCTCGTCGCCGAAGTCGTGGCGGAGCATGTCGAGCGTGTAGTCGGTGTCCTCGACCGTGTCGTGCAGGAGGGCAGCCGCGAGGGTCTTGGGGCCGATGCCGAGGTCCGCGAGGATCTGCGCGACCGCGACCGGGTGGGTGATGTACGGCTCGCCGCTCTTGCGCTTCTGGCCCTCGTGCGCCCGCTCGGCGACGGCGTAGGCCCGCTCGATCAGGCTCATGTCGGCCTTGGGGTGGTGCAGGCGCGCGGTGCGGATGAGCTGCTCGACGGCACCGGCCGGCTGCGCCCGCGAGAAGAGGCGGGGCACCAGGCGCCGGAGGGAAGCCGTGCTCGAGGTCGTCTCCGTCATCGTTCAGCCTCCCAGGCGTGTGCTGGTGACCAAATTATCACCGCGCCCGAGAGCTCCCGACCACGGACGGGCGTCCGGCGACGCGCAGAGGGCGGCCAAGAGCACGTCACCCAAGTAGGCGTGGGGCCGTCTCCGTCAAGCGACGCCGCCCGACTTGCCGTCCCCGATCAGGCGATGCGGCCGGGCTGCCCGTCGTCGGTGACGACGTCGCCGCCCATCTCGGACCATGCGTGCATGCCGCCCGTGATGTTGGAGGCCGCGAACCCGCCGCGCAGCAGGGCCTGGGTCGCGATGGCCGACCGGTGTCCGGAGCGGCAGACGACCGCGATGTGCTGGTCGGTCGGGATCTCGCCCGCGCGCGCCTCGAGCTCGCCCATCGGGATGTGGTGGGCGACGGCGGAGTGGCCGGCCTCCCACTCGTCGGGCTCGCGCACGTCGAGGAGCCAGGACTCACCCGTGGTGGTGCGGGCCTTGGCGGTGGCGGCGTCGAGGTCCTCGGGGACGCCCGCGCCCTGCGAGCTCGTCACGACTCCACCGTCACGGCGGCGCGCTCGGCCTGGGCGCGGCTCGCGGCCGACTTCGCGAGAGCGTCGCCGCGCTTCACCTTCGGCTCGCCCTCACGGAGGTGCGCGTAGAGGGGAGCCGCGATGAAGATCGTCGAGTAGGTGCCGACGATGATGCCGATGAACAGCGACAGCGCGATGTCGCGCAGGGTGCCGGCGCCGAGCACGACGGCGCCGATGAAGAGGATCGACCCGACGGGCAGGATGGCGACGATCGACGTGTTGATCGACCGCACCAGGGTCTGGTTGACCGCGAGGTTCACCGACTGCGCGAACGTGCGCCGCGACTCCTGCCCGTCCTCCGCGGTGTTCTCCCGGATCTTGTCGAACACCACGACGGTGTCGTAGAGGGAGTAGCCGAGGATCGTGAGGAAGCCGATGACCGCGGCCGGGGTGACCTCGAAGCCCGTGATGCCGTAGATCCCGGCGGTGAGGACGAGGTCGTGCAGCAGCGCGATGATCGCCGCGACGGACATCTTCCAGGTGCGGAAGTAGACCGACATGACGACCGCGGCCAGCGCCAGGAACACCACGAGGCCCCAGAGCGCCTGCCGGGTGATGTCCTGTCCCCAGGACGGCCCGATGAAGGACTCGGTCACGTTGGACGTCTCGACGCCGTACGCCGTCGCGAGCGCCTGCCGCACGGCGGAGCTGTCCGCGGGCTGGAGCTGGTCGGTCTGGACGCGGACGCCGTCGGACCCGACCGACGACACGCGCGCCGGCACAGGGGTCACGGTGGCGACGGCGTCGCTCGCGATGTCCTGCGACTGCGACTGCACCCCGCTCACCGTGTACTCGGATCCGCCCGTGAACTCGATGCCGAACGTGAAGCCGCCGCGCACGAGCGGCCCCAGGACGGAGATGAGGATGCAGATCGCCGCGATGGAGTACCAGAGACGGCGGCGGCCGACGATGTCGAACGAGCGCTTGCCCGTGTAGAGGTCGTTGCCGAACTCGGAGAAGCCAGCCATCAGTCGTCCCTGCTCGTGTCGTCGGCCCGCGGCGCGTCGATCGTCGCGGTCTTCGTGGATCCGGTCGCCTGACCCTGGGCGGCCTTGCGCTCGGCGATGGTCTGTCGGCGCGCCGCCTCCTTGGCCGCCGCGGCACCGCGTCCGGTGGTGGCCGTGGGGGTGCGGAACGTGGCGCGGCCCCGGTACACCGCGCCGAGCGCCCGCGGGTCGAGCCCGCTCATGCGGTGGCCCTCCGCGAAGAAGCGCCGGTTCGCGAGCAGCTGCAGGATCGGGTGCGTGAAGAGCGAGACGACGATGAGGTCGATGATCGTCGTGAGCCCCAGCGTGAGCGCGAAGCCCTTGACGTTGCCCACGGCGAGGATGAACAGCACCGCCGCCGCGAGGAAGTTGACCGTGTCGGACGCGATGATCGTGCGCAACGCGCGCTTCCATCCCTGCTCGACCGAGGAGACGAGGCCGCGGCCGTCGCGCAGCTCGTCCTTGATGCGCTCGAAGTAGACGATGAACGAGTCGGCTGTGATGCCGATGGCCACGATGAGCCCCGCCACCCCGGCGAGCGACAGCCGGTACCCCTCCCGCCAGCTGAGCAGCGTGATGAGGAGGTAGGTGATCACCGCGGCGATCACGAGCGAGGCGATGGTGACCATGCCGAGCGCCCGGTACTGCACGAGCGAGTAGAGCACCACGAGCACGAGGCCGATGAGTCCCGCGATCAGTCCGCTGGTGAGCTGCGAGGATCCGAGCGTGGCCGAGATGACATCCGAGCTCTGCAGAGTGAAGCTGAGCGGCAGGGCGCCGAACTTGAGCTGGTCCGCCAGCGCCTTGGCGCTCTCCTGCGTGAAGTTGCCCGTGATGGAGGGCTTGCCGTTGGTGACGACGCCCTGCGTGACCGGGGCGGAGATGACCTCGTTGTCGAGCACGAACGCGAACTGGTTGCGCGGCGACTCGAGCGTGATGAGGCGGGTGGACATGTCGCCGAACTGCTTCGTGCCGTCGCCGTCGAAGACCAGGTTGACCGACCACGTGCCGGTGCTGACGCCCTGGCTCGACTGCTGGAGGCCGCTCGTCGCGTCGGAGATGGTGCTGCCGTCGACCTCGACCGGGCCGAGGACGTACTTCGCGGCACCGTCGTCGGAGCAGGCGATGATCGCGCGGTCGGCGGGGGCGGCCTGCCCGTCGCTCTCGGGGGCGGTCGCGCAGTCGTAGGCGGCGAACTCCGCCTGGAGGCGCGGCGTGACCCACGAGACGTCGCTCGGGCCCGTGGGCTCGGCCGTGGGCTCGTCGGAGAGGGTGGAGGGATCCGGGGTGGCCTCTGCGGCCGGGGTCTCGGCCGCGGGAGTGGAGCCGTCCGCGGGCGCCGACCCATCGGTGGGCGTCGGCGTGGGCGTCGGGGCGACCGACGCCGTGCCGGCCGCGCCGATGAGCACGGGGCGCAGCTCGAGCTTGGCGGAGGACTGCAGGCGCTGCATGGTCGCCGCGTCGGGCTCACCGGGCAGGCTGACGACGATGTTGCTGCCGCCCTGCGTGGTGATCTCCGCCTCGGAGACGCCGCTCGCGTCGACGCGCTGGCGGATGATCGAGACCGCCTGGGCGAGCTGCTCGCTCGTGGGCCCGGAGGAGGCCCCGTCGAGCTGCGGCGCGAGGATGATCTGCGTGCCGCCCTCGAGGTCGAGCGCGAGCTTCGGGCTCCATGAGCCGTTGCTGAACGCGACGCTCGCGGCGTTGCCTCCGGCCAGGAGGCCGATGATGACCAGCAGCCAGATGAGCTTGCGCCTGGCCTTGCGTACCGGTGTGGGCGACTTGGCCACCTGGACACTCGACTTTCTTCGCGGTGGGCCGACGGGATCCGCGCGGCGCTCCGGATGGAGGGGTGTTCGGGTCCGGGCGGGGTGCCGCCCGGAGGGGCGGGCGACCGGTGGTCGCCCGCCGGGGGATCAGGAGCGCGCGGTGGGGGCGTCGCCGTCATCGACGCGGCGCGAGACGTCGCTCGTGCCGGTCTCGTCGACCACGTCGGCGGCGGGCGCGTCATCCGCGAGGACCGACGCGTCGTCGGCGACGGTCGGCTCGACGACGCGGGCGATCGTCTGGCGGTGCAGCTTCAGCACCGTGCCGGGCGAGACCTCGAGGTACGCGAGGTTGTTCTCCTCGTCGAATGAGACGAGCGTGCCGTAGACGCCGGACGCGGTCATGACCTCGGCACCGGGGACCATCTGCGTCTGCAGCGCGGCGAGGTCCTTCTGGCGCTTCCGGCTGTTGCGGAACATGAAGAAGATGAGCAGCGCCAGGACGGCGAACATGATGAGGGTGAACGGGTCCATGCGGGACGGGCCTTTCAGGTGCTGGGAGGTGACGGACACGACGAACCGGCGACGTTCCGCGGGAGGCCAGCTTGAATCATAGTTCATCGCCGAAGAGGGCCCCGGCGGCATCTGCCGCACCCGATGCGCGGGCGGGAGCGCCCGGCGCCGCGGGGGCCTCGAGGCCGAAGTGCTCCCACGCGGCCGGCGTCGCGACGCGACCCCTCGGCGTCCGCGTCACCAGGCCGATGCGGACGAGGAACGGCTCGACGACCGACTCGATCGTCTCCGCCTCCTCCCCCACCGACACGGCGAGGGTGTTGAGCCCGACGGGCCCGCCGCCGAAGCGCGTGAGGATGCCGCGCATGACGGCGCGGTCCAAGCGGTCGAGGCCGAGCGGATCCACGTCGTAGAGGTCGAGCGCCGCACGCACGGACTCGAGGCCCGCCTCCGTGCCGTGCACGAGCGCGTAGTCGCGCACCCGCCGGAGCAGGCGGTTCGCGATGCGAGGAGTCCCCCGGCACCGACCGGCGATCTCCGTGACCGCCTCGTGCTCGATCTCCAGGTGCAGCATGCGGGCGGCGCGCTCGATCACCTGCTCGAGCTCGTGCGTCTCGTAGAACTCGAGGTGCGCGGTGAAGCCGAATCGGTCGCGGAGGGGGCTCGGCAGCATCCCCGAGCGCGTCGTCGCGCCCACCAGGGTGAACGGCGACAGCTCGAGCGGGATTGAGGTCGCCCCCGCGCCCTTGCCCACCATGATGTCGATGCGGTAGTCCTCCATCGCCAGGTACAGCATCTCCTCGGCCGAGCGCGCCATGCGGTGGATCTCGTCGACGAACAGGATCTCGCCCGGCACCAAGGCGGACAGCACGGCCGCGAGATCGCCCGCGTGCTGGATGGCGGGACCGCTCGTGAGCCGCAGGGGTCGGCGGCTCTCCTCCGCGACGATCATGGCGAGCGTCGTCTTGCCGAGCCCGGGAGGGCCCGCGAGCAGGATGTGGTCGGGCGAGCGGTTCTGCATGGCCGCGGCCGTGAGCAGCAGCTCCAGCTGGCCGCGCACCTTGACCTGGCCGACGAACTCGGAGAGCGATCGGGGGCGGAGCGCGCCCTCGAACGCCAGCTCGGCGTCGGACTCCGGGACGGGGCTGGACGCGTCGCCGTGCTCGAGGCCGCTCACCGGTCGGCCGCCTGGCCGGTCGGGGTCGCGCCCGCGGGCTGCTGCGGCCCGAGCATGCCGAGCGCGACGCGCAGCAGGCGGGGCATGTCGGCCGGCGCGCCCTGCTCGGCAGCCGCGGCCGCGGCGTCGTCGACCGCGGTGCGAGCCACGCGCTCGGACCAGCCGAGGCCGATGAGGGCGGTGACGACGTCGGCCGTGACCGTCGAGGCGGCGGACCCCGTCGAGCGGCTGCGCGGCTGCGTGACGAACAGCTTCCCCGCGAGCTGCAGCACGATGAGCTTGGCGGTCTTCGGTCCGATGCCGGAGACGCGGCGGAACGCGGCGTCGTCCTCGGCCGCGACGGCCTGGGCCATGGCCTCCGGGTCCAGGTGCTCGAGCACCGCGAGGGCCGACTTGGGGCCGACGCCCGTGACGCCGCAGAGCAGCTCGAAGGCCCGCAGCTCGTCAGGCCCGGGGAAGCCGAAGAGCGTGAGCGAGTCCTCGCGGACGACCAGCGAGGTGAGCACGGTGGCCTCGGATCCGTGCCGCAGCTCGAGCGCGTGCTGGGGCGTCACCGAGACGCCGTAGCCCACCCCGTGCACCTCCAGCAGGAGGGTCTGACCGGAGACGGACAGCACGGTGCCACGGAGGGAGGAGATCACGCCCCAACCCTACGAGCTAGCGCCGACCCCGCTGCGCACGCTCGGCCGCGAGCCACGCGGCCTGCGCCGCGGTCGGTCCCGCGCCCGACGCCGCGTCCGCGCCGGACGCGCGTGGCGTCGGCGCCGGCGTCCCGGCGATGCCGGCGCGGGACATGCCCGCGCGCCAGCCGGCGCAGATCGCGAGGGCCAGGGCGTCGGACGCGTCGGCGGGGGTCGGCAGCTCGTCAAGGCCGAGGATCCGCGCCACCATCGTCGCCACCTGCCTCTTGTCAGCCTGGCCGTACCCGGTGACGGCGGCCTTGACCTCGCTCGGCGTGTGCAGCGCGACGTCGAGACCGCGCCGGGCCGCGCCCACGAGGGCCACGCCCGTGATCTGCGCGACGCCCATCACCGTCGAGAGGTTGTCCTGCGCGAACACGCGCTCGATGGCGACGACGGAAGGCCGGTGCCGGTCGACGAGCTCCTCGATGCCGTCACCGACCGCGAGCAGCCGGTGGTGCAGCTCGGCCGTCGGGCTGGTGCGGACGACCTGCACGTCGACGAGCCGGGCCGAGCGGTCGGCGTAGACGTCGACCACGCCGACGCCGCAGCGCGTCAGCCCGGGGTCGATCCCGAGGATCCGCACGGACGGGCCGCTGCCACCCGCGCCGCTCCCCCGCGCCCCGGCGATGGGGTCCTACTCCTCGTCGTCGTCGTCCAGCGCGGCCTGCACGTCGGCGGGTACGTCGCTGTTGACGTAGATGTTCTGGACGTCGTCCAGGTCCTCCATGGCGTCGACGAGCTTGTTCACCTTGCGCGCGGTCTCCAGGTCGACCTCGACCTTGACCTGCGGCACGAACTCCACGTCGGCGGAGTCGTAGTCGATGCCCGCGTCCTGCAGCGCCTGGCGCACGGCGACCACGTCGGACGGCTCGCAGCGGATCTCGAACACCTCGCCGTGGTCGGTCACGTCCTCGGCGCCCGCGTCGAGGACCGCCGCGAGCACGTCGTCCTCGGTCGGCGCCTCGACGTGCGGCACCGCGATGACGCCCTTGCGGTGGAAGTTGTAGGCGACGCTGCCCGGGTCGGCCATCGTGCCGCCGTTGCGGCTCATGGCCGTGCGGACCTCGGCGGCCGCGCGGTTCTTGTTGTCCGTGAGGCACTCGACGAGCATCGCTACGCCGTTGGCGGCGTAGCCCTCGTACATGATCGTCTGGTAGTCGACGACCTCGCCGAGCAGCCCGGCCCCGCGCTTGACGGCGCGGTCGATGTTGTCGTTCGGGACGCTGGTCTTCTTGGCCTTCTGCACCGCGTCGACGAGGGTCGGGTTGCCGGACATGTCGGCGCCGCCGATCTTGGCCGCGACCTCGATGTTCTTGATCAGCTTCGCGAACGACTTGGCCCGCCGCGAGTCGATGATCGCCTTCTTGTGCTTCGTGGTCGCCCACTTGGAATGTCCGGACACGGGTGGTTCTCCTTACGCGGCGTCTGCTCGCTGTCAATGATGGACCATCAGCGCATCCCGTCGAGGGACGCGGGTGGTCAGAGGGTGCGGCCCGCGTCCTCGACCATGTCGAGGAAGAGGCGGTGGAACCGGAGGTCGCCCGTGACCTCCGGGTGGAACGAGGTGCCGAGGAGGGCGCCCTGCCGGACGGCCACGACGCGGCCGTCGTCGAGCGAGGCGAGCGCCGAGGCCGCCGGCCCGACCGACGCGACCACGGGTGCGCGGATGAAGACGGCGTGCACGGGCGGGTCCCCCAGCGCGGGCACGTCGAGGTCGACCTCGAAGGACGCCGTCTGGGATCCGAACGCGTTCCGCCGCACGGAGACGTCGAGGCCGCCGATGCTGCGCTGGTCGTGGATCGCGTCGACGATCTCGTCGGCCAGCATGATCAGCCCCGCGCACGTCCCGTAGACGGGCAGGCCGTCGTCGATGGCGGCGCGCAACGGCTCCGCGATCCCGAACTGCCGCGACAGCTTGTCCATCACCGTGGACTCGCCGCCGGGTATCACGAGCCCGGAGAGGCCGGGCAGGTCCTTCGGCTGGCGCACCAGCTGCGTCCGGGCGCCGAAGCCCTCGAGCACGCGCACGTGCTCCCGGACGTCCCCCTGCAGCGCGAGGACGCCCACGAGAGGGCCGTCGCCGTGCGGAGCCGAGGTGCTACCAGCCACGCTCGGCGAGGCGGTGCGGGGCGGGGACGTCGGCGACGTTGATCCCGACCATGGCCTCGCCCAGCCCGCGCGACGCCTCGGCGATGGCGTCGGGGTCGTTGAACAGGGCCGTGGCCGTGACGACGGCCTTCGCGCGCGCGACCGGGTTGCCCGACTTGAAGATGCCGGATCCGACGAACACGCCGTCGGCGCCGAGCTGCATCATCATCGCGGCGTCGGCCGGGGTGGCCACGCCGCCCGCGGTGAAGAGGACGACGGGCAGCTGGCCCGTCTTGGACACCTCGAGCACGAGGTCGTACGGCGCCTGCAGCTCCTTCGCGGCGACGTAGATCTCGTCGTGCGTGAGGGCGCTGAGCGCGCGGATCTCGGACTTGATCGTGCGGATGTGCTTGGTGGCCTCGGAGACGTCGCCCGTGCCCGCCTCGCCCTTGGAGCGGATCATGGCCGCGCCCTCGGTGATGCGGCGGAGCGCCTCGCCGAGCGTGGTGGCGCCGCAGACGAAGGGCACGGTGAAGCCCCACTTGTCGATGTGGTTCACGTAGTCGGCCGGGCTCAGCACCTCGGACTCGTCGATGTAGTCGACCTCGAGGGACTGCAGGACCTGCGCCTCGACGAAGTGGCCGATGCGGGCCTTCGCCATGACGGGGATGGACACCTCGGCCTTGATCTGGTCGATGAGGTCGGGGTCGCTCATGCGGGCGACGCCGCCCTGCGAGCGGATGTCGGCCGGCACGCGCTCGAGCGCCATGACGGCGACCGCTCCCGCGTCCTCCGCGATGCGCGCCTGCTCGGCGTTGACGACGTCCATGATGACGCCGCCCTTGAGCATCTCCGCGAGTCCGCGCTTGACGCGGCTCGAGCCGACCTGTCCGGTGGTGTTGGTGTCAGTCATTGTGGTCCCTATCCTATTCGCCCGCGGGTGCGGGCCAGGCTGCGGCGATGGATGCGCGCACGTCGCCCAGCAGCTGCGGCAGCGCCTTGGTCTTCGCGATGATCGGCAGGAAGTTCGCGTCCTGCCCCCACCTCGGCACGATGTGCTGGTGCAGGTGCTCGGCGATCCCGGCACCCGCCACCTGGCCCTGGTTCATGCCGATGTTGTAGCCGTCGTTCCGCGACACCTCGCGCACGACCCGCATGGCGGTCTGCGTGAGGGAGCCGATCTCGGCGACCTCATCGGGGCTCGCGAGGTCGTAGGTCGCGATGTGACGATACGGGCAGACGAGCAGGTGGCCGCTGTTGTACGGGAAGAGATTGAGCAGGACGTAAGCGTGCTCGCCCCGCGCGACGATGAGCGCGTCCTCGTCCGACATCGACGGCGCGATGCAGAACGGGCACTCGTCCCGGTCCGGCTGCTGGCCCTTCTGGATGTAGACCATGCGGTGCGGGGTCCACAGGCGCTGGAACTCGTCCGGTACGCCCGCGAGATGGCCGGGGTCGTCGACGCGCACCTCCCCCCGCTCGTCGTCTCCCGCGGGCTCGTGGTCCGACATCGTCAGACGGGCCACGCGGTCACCACCTGCTCGCGCCGGGCGATAGCGCCCGTGATCCGCTCGACGGCCTCGGCCACGGGCACGCCGTTGACCTGCGTGCCGTCGCGGAAGCGGAAGCTCACGGATCCGGCAGCCCGGTCGTCCTCGCCCGCGATGAGCTGGTACGGCACGCGGGCCTTGGTGTGCGTGCGGATCTTCTTGGGCATGCGGTCGTCCGAGGTGTCGAGCTGGACGCGGACGCCCTCGGCCCGGAGCCGGTCGAGGACGCCGCCGAGGTACTCCTCGTAGTCCTCGGCCACGGGGATGCCGACCACCTGGACAGGCGACAGCCACACAGGGAACGCGCCCGCGTAGTGCTCGGTGAGCACGCCGAAGAATCGCTCGATGGATCCGAACAGCGCCCGGTGGATCATGACGGGCTGCTTGCGCGTGCCGTCGTTCGCCGTGTACTCGAGGCCGAAGCGCTCGGGCAGGTTGAAGTCGAGCTGGATGGTGGACATCTGCCACGTGCGCCCGATGGCGTCGCGCGCCTGCACCGAGATCTTGGGGCCGTAGAACGCAGCGCCCGCGGGATCCGGCACGAGCTCGAGGCCCGTGTCGACCGCGACCTGGCGGAGCGTCTCGGTGGCCTCCTCCCACACCTCGTCGGATCCGACGAACTTCTCCGGGTCCTTGGTGGACAGCTCGAGGTAGAAGTCGTCGAGGCCGTAGTCGCGCAGCAGCGACAGCACGAACTCGAGCGTGCCCTTCAGCTCGTCCGCCATGCGCTCGCGGGTCGTGAAGATGTGGGCGTCGTCCTGCGTCATGCCGCGCACGCGGGTGAGGCCGTGGATCACGCCCGACTTCTCGTTGCGGTAGACCGTGCCGAACTCGAACAGGCGCAGCGGCAGCTCGCGGTACGAGCGCTGGCGCGACCGGTAGATGAGCACGTGCATCGGGCAGTTCATGGGCTTCAGGTAGTAGTCCGCGCCCTGTCGCGTGATCTCGCCCTCCGCGTTGCGCGCCTCGTCGAGGTGCATGGCGGGGAACATGCCGTCCTTGTAGAAGTCGAGGTGGCCGCTCGTCTCGAACAGGTTCGACTTCGTGATGTGCGGCGAGTAGACGAACTCGTAGCCGGCCGTCTCGTGCCGGCGGCGCGAGTAGTCCTCCATCTCGCGGCGGATGATGCCGCCCTTGGGGTGGAAGACCGCGAGGCCGGATCCGATCTCGTCGGGGAAGGAGAAGAGGTCGAGCTCGGCGCCGAGGCGGCGGTGGTCGCGCTTGAGCGCCTCCTCGATGCGGCCCTGGTACGCGCGCAGCTCGTCCTTGGTCGGCCAGGCCGTGCCGTAGATGCGCTGCAGCTGCGGGTTCTTCTCGGAGCCGCGCCAGTAGGCGGCGGCGACGCGCGACAGCGCCCAGCCGTTGCCGACCATGCGGGTGCTCGGCAGGTGCGGGCCGCGGCAGAGGTCGCGCCAGAAGACCTCGCCGGACTTCCCGTCGACGTTCTCGTAGACCGTGAGCTCGGCGCCGCCGACCTCGACGGACTCGCCGTCCTCGCCGAGCTCCTCGGCGGATCCGCCCTTGAGTCCGATCAGCTCGAGCTTGTAGGGCTCATCCGCCATCAGCTCGCGGGCCTCCTCCTCGGAGACGACGCGCCGCGTGAAGCGCTGGCCCTGCCGGATGATGCGCTCCATGTTCTTGGAGATGGCCTTGAGGTCCTCGGGCGTGAAGGGCTCGGCGACGTCGAAGTCGAAGTAGAAGCCGTCGGTGACGGGCGGGCCGATGCCGAGCGTCGCCTCCGGGTTGATCTGCTGCACGGCCTGCGCCATGACGTGAGCCGCCGAGTGGCGGAGGATCGCGAGTCCGTCGGGCGAGTCGATGCGGACCGGCTCGACGACGTCGCCAGGTGCGACCTCGGCCGCGAGGTCCTTCAGCTCCCCGGCGATGCGCATGGCGACCACGGCGCGGTCGGAGAACAGCGTGAACCCGGTGCCCGCCTCCGTCACCTCGACCGGCTGCCCGGTCGTCTCCGCGGGCGCGGCCTCGTCGTGGATCTCGGGCTGGGCGGCGTCTACCACTGCGGGCTCCTTGCGGGACGGGGAGGGAACCGATCCAGACTACCGGCGCCCGACGGGGCGCCATCGACGAGAGGGACGTCGATCGCGTCGTCGGCGGGACCGCACGGGCGTGGGCGTCGGGGCAAAGAAGAAGGCCCCGGTCTCCCGGGGCCTTCTGGTGGTGAGCGATACTGGGATCGAACCAGCGACCTCTTCCGTGTCAGGGAAGCGCGCTACCGCTGCGCCAATCGCTCATGCACTTGCTGGAGGTGGGGACGGGATTTGAACCCGCGTGGACGGCTTTGCAGGCCGCTGCCTCGCCTCTCGGCCACCCCACCATGGGTGCTTCCACACCGGTGGTTCCCACCTTGTGAAAGGGACCCCTCTCAGGGCCCCTGTTCGAGCGGATGACGAGATTCGAACTCGCGACCCTCACCTTGGCAAGGTGATGCGCTACCACTGCGCCACATCCGCATTTCGCGCGCCGCTCCCGGCTTCCCGGCAACCCTGCGTGCTCGATGACTCTAGCCGATCTCCTGGCACGGGTGCAAAACGACGCCCACTCGGAGGCGGCCTGCACGGCGCTCGCCCACCGTTCTCCGCGTGTTCACGCGGATCCGGTGGACGAGGACACGGCGACGACCCGGGCGTGTCGCGACGACGCTCAACCCGCGGTGCAGCCGACACCGCCCCGTGACCGCGACCGCCTCCGCGGTATGGCATCATTGACGCGCACCGTCCGCGGTGCGAGCACGGGCGATTGGCGCAGTTGGTAGCGCGCTTCCTTCACACGGAAGAGGTCATCGGTTCGAGTCCGGTATCGCCCACCGAAGCAGTCCCCTCTCCCTCCCGACAGGTCGATCCGTCGCATCACGCGAGCAACGCCCGCGCCGTCCCCTCGTCGAGCACGATGTCCGTCACGAGCCCGGCGGCCAGCGCGCCGCGCACGCTGCGCCCCTTGGACGCCCCCGCGACCACGCACACGCGTCGCGGCGCCTTGCGGATCGTGGCCAGGTCCGGCCCGCTCGCCCGCGCGTTGATCGCGATGTCGGCCGACGACCCGTCCTCCCGGAAGAAGACCGTGGAGACGTCGCCCACCACGCCGTCCGCGTCGAGCGCGCGCTGGTCGGACCGCTCGAGGTAGCCGCCCGAGTAGACGTGGCTGGGCACGAGCGCGACCGGCGATCCGACGCCGAACAGCACCATGTCCATCCGCTCCTGCAGCTCGAGAACGCGCTTGGTGCTCCGCTCGCGCCACAGCGCCTGCTTGGTGGCCGGGTCGTCGAAGAACGCCGGCACCGGGAACTGCTGCACCGTGGCGCCGTACGCCTGCCCGAACCGGCGGAGGATCTCGCTCGCGTACATGATCCCCGTGGTCCGCACGTTGCCGGCCCCGTTGAGCTGCACCACGAGGGTGTTGTGCGTCGGCTTCGGCACGAGGTAGCGGCTCACCGCGCTCACCGTGGAGCCCCACGCGACGCCGACGACCATGTTCGAGTCGACGTACTGGGTGAGCATCCGTGCAGCCGAGAGCGCCACCCGGTCGACGCGGTCGACGTCGCTCGTCTGGTCCGGCACGGGCACGACGTGCGCGACCACGCCGTAGCGCTCGTGCAGCTGCTCCCCCAGCACCGTGGCGAGGTCGAGCGGCGAACGGATCTGGATGTCCACGAGGCCCGTCTCCCTGGCGAACGAGAGGAGCCGGGAGACCGACGAGCGGCTCGTGCCGAGCTCGCGCGCGATGGCCTCCATCGTCAGGTCCTGCATGTAGTAGAGGTGCGCCGCGCGCAGGGCGTCCTGGGTGCGCTCGTGCGCGATGCCGTCGACCATCCGGTCATGGTTGCACATCCGTGCACGGGCTTCGCGAGATCCGTTCGCGGGCGGATGATGGTCGCACAGCACGCGCACCACGCACGCATCGAACAGAGAGAAGCCTCCTCGTGACCACGTCGAAGAAGACCGACCTGCGGGACAACGTCGCCCGCATCCACGACCGCCCGAGCGCGCAGGTGCTCGTCATCGGCGGCGGCATCAACGGCATCGCGACCTTCCGCGACCTGGCGCTCCAGGGCGTCGACGTCGTGCTCGTCGAGCGCGCCGACTACGGCTCGGGCGCCTCGGCCGCCAGCTCGCACATGATCCACGGCGGCATCCGCTACCTCGAGAACGGCGAGTTCCGCCTCGTGCGCGAGTCCGTCGAGGAGCGCAACGGCCTCATCCGCATCGCTCCCCACTACGTGAAGCCGCTGCAGACGACCATGCCGATCTTCTCCACGTTCTCCGGCATCCTCAACGCGCCGCTGCGCATGCTCACCCACAAGCAGCGCTCCACGAAGGAGCGCGGCGCGCTCCTCATCAGCGTCGGCATGACGCTGTACGACTCCTTCTCCCGTGACGGCGGCTCGGTCCCCCGTCACCGGTTCCGCATCGGCAAGGCAGCCCGCGAAGAAATGCCCGCGCTCAACAAGGACGTCAAGTTCACGGGCACCTACTACGACGCCTCCGTCCACGAGCCCGAGCGCCTGGCGCTCGACGTACTGAAGGACGGCCTGGCCGCGGGCGACCACGCGCGCAGCGCCAACTACCTCGAGGCCGTGGGCGTCGCGGACGGCGGCGTGAAGCTGCGCGACGTGGTCTCCGGCACCGAGTTCGTCGTCACGGCGGACGTCGTCGTCAACGCGTCCGGCCCCTGGACCGATCTCACCAACGAGGCCATGGGCGGCGACACGAAGTTCATGGGCGGCACCAAGGGATCGCACATCGTCGTCGACAACGCCGAGCTGCTCGAGGCCACCAAGGGCCGGGAGATCTTCTTCGAGAACAACGACGGCCGCATCGTCCTCATCTACCCGCTCAAGGGCCGCGTCCTCATCGGCACCACGGACATCGACGCGGACCCGAGCGAGCCCGCCGTCTGCACCGAGGAGGAGGTCGACTACTTCTTCGACCTCGTCAAGCACGTCTTCCCGCAGATCGAGCTGAACCGCGACCACATCGTGTACCGCTACTCGGGCATCCGCCCGCTGCCGCGCCATGAGGACACGGCGCCCGGCTTCGTGTCGCGCGACTACCGCATCGTCGAGACCGAGATCCACGGCCTCGCCGACAGCAAGGTGCTGAGCCTCGTCGGCGGCAAGTGGACGACGTTCCGCGCGCTGTCCGCGCACCTCTCCACGGAGGCCACCACGCGCCTCGGCGTGGAGCGCTCGGTCGACACGACGGGCATGCCCATCGGCGGCGGCAAGGACTTCCCGTCCTCCAGCACCGCCCGCGCACGCTGGATCGCGACGCAGGCCGCTCGCGCCGAGGGCATCGGCACGGAGCAGGTCGACCGCCTGCTCAACCGCTACGGCACGCGCGCCACGAGCGTCATCGACGTCCTCTCCGGGCAGCCGTCGACGCCGCTCGCGACCGACCCGCAGCTGACGCGAGCCGAGATCGCGTACTTCGCCACGCACGAGGACGCGGTGCACCTCGCCGACGTCGTCCTGCGTCGCACGAACCTCGCGTTCGTCGGCGGCGTGACGCACGAGATGCTCGCGGAGATCGCGGACGTCCTGCAGGAGGCCATCGGCTGGAGCGACGACGAGCGCGACGCGGAGATCCAGGACACCGTCGACACCCTGCGCACGCACCACGGCGTCGACGTCGGCGCCACGAAGGTCGCGGCCGACGCGACCGTCACGGAGTTCGCGAACTAGCAGCGCGCACGGCGGATCCGATCCGCACCCGGGAGGCCGGTCGTCGAGAGGCGACCGGCCTCTCGCCATGCCGGGAGGCGCTGTCAGGGGACGGGACTACGTTCGGGCCATGACGAATCCCCGGCTCGACCCGATCCCGCTCACCACCCTCCAGGGCGAGGCCACCACGTTCGGCGCGTACGCCGACAAGGTCGTGCTGGTCGTCAACGTCGCCTCGCGCTGCGGCCTCGCGCCGCAGTACGAGAAGCTCGAGCAGCTGCAGCGCACCTACGGCGAGCGGGGCTTCACCGTCATCGGATTCCCGAGCAACCAGTTCCTCCAGGAGCTCGGATCCGCGGAGGCCATCGACGAGTACTGCTCCACCACCTGGGGCGTCACCTTCCCGATGATGGAGAAGGTCAAGGTCAACGGCCGGTCCGCCCACCCCGTCTACGCGGAGCTGACGAAGACGCCCGACGCGGACGGGAAGGCCGGCCGCGTGAAGTGGAACTTCGAGAAGTTCGTCGTCACGCCGTCGGGGGCCGTGCACCGCTTCCGCCCCACGGTCGAGCCCGACGCACCCGAGATCGTGTCGCTGATCGAGGCCGAGCTGCCCGCCTGAACCCGGTTCGCTCGGATCCGCGCCCGTCCGGTGCCCCCGCCGTCAGCGGCGACGGGCGAGGAGACCCGCGAGGTAGGACGCCTGCCCGGCGTGCTGCAGGTCGTCCGAGAGCACGCTGACGAGGCGGGCGCCGAGCGTCACGGGCGGGGTCCAGTCCTGGTCCACCACGCGGGCGAGCTCGGCGTCATCGAGTCCCGCGAGGTAGGCGAGCGTTGCGAACTGCACGGCGTCGAGGTAGCCGACGAGGAGCTCCGCTGTGACGCCCTCCAGCGCCGCGACGTCCTGGGGCGACTGGCCGTATCCGGTCGCCGACTCCTCGAACGGGAGGGCGAAGCGCCCCGCCCATCCGCCGGTCGACCAGGTCTGGTCGTGGCCGGCGACGTCGGCGACCTGGGCGTCCTGCACGCGGGCGAGGTGCCAGACGAGCCAGCCGATGGAGTTGGCCTCGGGATCCGGGCGGAAGGCGAGCTCGTCGGCGTCGAGGCCGTCGACGGCATCGCGCACGATCTCGGCGATGCGCCCGTAGGCGTCCACGAGCAGGTCGGTGGCGGGGGTCATGGTGCGCTCCTCATGTCGTGGATCGAGCGGGTCCGCGGGGGCGGCCGCTCCCCCATCCTGCTCCGGGTCGCCGGCGTGGGAGGCTCGGAGGATGACGCGCCTCTCCCCCGACGCCCCGTGGTCGACGCCGGACGACGACGCCTGGTGCCCGTGCACGAGCGGCGATGCGTACGGCGCGTGCTGCGGCCCGCTGCACCGGGGCGGAACGGCCGCGCCGACCGCCGAGCGGCTGATGCGCTCCCGCTTCGCCGCCTACGCGCGCGGCGATGCGGCCTACCTCGCCCGCAGCTGGCACCCGTCCTCGCGACCCGAGGAGATCGTCCTCGACCCGTCCGTCCGCTGGTTCCGGCTCACCATCCACCGCAGGTCGCTCGGCGGTCCCGACGACGCGACGGGCGTCGTCGACTTCGAGGCGTCGTTCCGGCACCACGGGGAGCGCGGCAGCCAGCGCGAGGCGAGCCGCTTCGTGCGGCACGCGGGATCCTGGGTCTACCTCGACGCCCTCTGACCGCGGCGCGGCGGGAGGCCCCGGGTCAGGCCTCCCCGAACCCCGACTCGATCAGCTCGACCAACGCGGTCACGGCCTCGTCCGCGTCCTCGCC